>MKTS01000001.1 GCA_001898335.1 Mucilaginibacter sp. 44-25
TTCGGTTTGAGAAAGTCAATCAGTCCTATACCTTCATCGCCAAATAAGTATCTTTATAACGGGAAAGAGTTACAAGAAGAAACTGGTGACTACGATTATGGCGCGAGGCACTATGCTCCGTTAATTGCGAGGTGGGTAGTTGTCGATCCTCTTGCCGAAAAATATATGTTGGTTTCGCCGTATGTTTATGCTGCCAACAATCCGATTTCCTTTGTAGATAAAAACGGTAAAGAAATCACTGAAAATAAAGACGCATATAATTTTAGTGGCGCAGATGCTATTGGTGCGTTCAATTATTTATTCGGGAAAGCCGAAAATGCCTATTTGGATATTGAAGGCCGTCCCGAGGCAAGAAACGAAACGAATAACCTGTATCAGAGTCCAAATAATCCTTACGGTGTATGGGGCGTGTTTTCTGCCCGGAATTTTAGAACGGCGCTGAGAGGGTTGAAAGCGCTTCAGGCTTTCGGGAAAAAGTTTAAAAACATGGTGATAGAAACACATGGACATAGCATGAATAAAGATTTCCAAATGAAATTGAATGATGATGGAGCCGATGCCACTAGTTACGAAAATTGGATCTACAACTCTGACTTGGAGTTAATATTTGCTTATGCGGATCCTGTATATGATTCCAAAACAGCGGCTACAAGAGAAAAGGTAAAGCAACTAACAGATATTACAGACATGGTGGAAAATGGTGGAAATTTGGTGTTAGCGGTTTGTGATTCAGGTTATGGTCAAATTGGTCGTTCCTTCAGCCAAAATTTAGCGAAGATAACGGGAAATCGCCTAAATATTTATACGCCACGACAATGGGTCAAGCCCCTTATTGACAAAGGCATGACATGGCTTGTGGGTAGTTTTATTTTGCTGCCTGTTCATGATAGCCCAATTGGCTGGCTACAGACAAGCCCAAATGGTGAAATAAGAGCGGTAAAGTCTGTGCATATAAATAAAGCAGGTATCCCAATAGAAGTTAAATAATAATATATAAAATATGACCAGAATAATATTTTTTATAGTCGCAATTTTCAGTTTAAGCTTTGCTTTTAGGGTTCAGCACAGCAATGAAGAAGGACTACATGTGAAACTGAGAGATACTATGTTATTTATTAAAGACCTAAAAAATTTAAAAGGCCTGAGAAATGATATTGACCAATCTAGGTCAGAAAATTTTGTTTTCTTTTATAAATATTTTTTTAGAGTCAATACAAATGGTAATGTAGAACCTAAAGTATATTTTAATACAAGTAAAGATAAATTTTTAGCTGTTGCAGAATACATTGAAAAGAAATTCAATCATTATAAATGGTCAGTAAAGATGCCAAAAAAAATCAATCTATATAATGAAAGTGCAGCCCTAAGCTTGATCATTGAATCGAACGCATCAGAAGATAGTGTAAACTTGTCTATAACTCAAATGACACCGACTGTAGGTTTTAAAAGTTTGAGAGAAAAAACGCTATATAAAATTAACGTAGCTTATAAAGATTTAAAATAGGGTGTGATTTTAATTTAATAAAATATCAATTTCTATCATTTTATGGATGTCGTCGGATTGTGCCGTGGTTAATGAACAAACATTAAATAATGAGCCTGAATAAAGGATAAACTCGGCACTAAGATTGCGTTCAGTATATGTGCCCTTAAGTAATGATTAAGACGCGTGAAATTTCTCTCGTTATTACCTTTTATAGCTTTAGAGTTGGATCCTAGCGTGGCGGAAAACCTAATAGCGCTGGAATACAGTAAGATCGATACGATATTCAAGTCTGCCTATTCTGCTAAAACCTAATCCACTAGTTTCTAAGGTGGAATAGTATTTAGGATTGAATCAGATAATATTAGTCTTGATGTAATTTAACCTGATAAGTTCAAGAAAAAAAAAGGTTGAATTGTCAGCGGAATTTGTAGACGAATAAGTGATATTTATTTAAATTAGTGGCGATGAAACGCCTGGACCTTACGCTTTTTTTATTTTGCACGATCTGTTTGTGGATATCAGGTTGCAAAGATCTTATAGAGCCTTCTATCAACAAGCGTCAGGTAACCGTGGAGGCGCCATCGGATGGTTTTAAAACACCGCTTTACAAAGTGAGTTTCTGGTGGGATGAGGTGGAAGACGCGTTGAAATATCGTCTGCAGATCACCAGTCCCGGTTTTTCTCAGCCGGACCGGTTGGTGCTGGATACGCTGGTGACGGGTAATAAATTCAGTGCCAACGTCGATCCGGGAAAATATCAGTGGCGTTTGCGCGCGGAAAACGGCAGTTCGGCTACGGATTACAGTACTCCCAGAAGTTTTGAGGTGCTGCAATCCTCTATAAAGGGTCAATCCGTGGAGCTAATTCAGCCGGCGAATGGGCTGCTAACCAATAACAGCAGGATCAACCTTTCCTGGGGTACGCTTTATGGCGCCACACAATATCGCGTTCAGATCGATACAAATAATTTTGTGAGTGAATCCAGCCTTGTGTTTAACCAGTCTTTTCCCGGCACGACGATCACGTTTACGCCTGCCAGGGATCAGGTTTATCAATGGAGGGTAAGGGCCGAAAATGACACCGCGCAGGCACGCTGGTCTGCCGTTAATCAATTTACGGTAGATCGGATACCTCCACAGCGCGTCAAGGCACTTTCGCCGGCGGATAATGCTTCAATAACCAAACCCGTAACCTTACAATGGGAGAATGCAAGCGGCGCCATACGTTACCGGTTATATGTCATGAAAGCGGATTCTGTGACGAATTATAACGATACATTTCCGGTGACCACCACCGATAATAACTACAATTTTCAGTCAGGTAACAGTAACGAGCGGATTTATTGGAAAGTTGCCGCGATAGATGCCGCGGGTAACATAGGAGTGCCCAGCGCAGCTAGAAGTTTTATCATCCGGTAATGAAAAAGAAGACCCTGAACATCATCTTAGCTGTGGCCAGCCTGGCCATCTATGGTAGTATCGGTTACCGGGTGATTCCGGCTTTAACGGGGGGGAATGAGGAATTGCCGGTTGCTACCCCTGTGAGGATACATTCTATTGATGACTTTGCCGAACAGCGGGACACCACGTCGCTTAAGCTCAACTATGGCGATCCTTTTGGCGTCTCACCTAAAATAACGGTGATCGACACGCTAAAACACCGCCCTTCGATGAAGAAACAGCAAGTGCTTTCAACCGCGATCGCACCCGTTAATCAGGATATCAGTTTGATCAAATACGCGGGTTATATCACTAATCCAGGTACAGGGAAGACGCTAGTTTTGTTGATGATCAATGGCAAAACGGTTTCCTTGCAGGAAGGTGAAAGCGCTGAAGGGGTCAAGGTGATCAAAATTACCAAAGAATCGGTCAAGATCTTATATCGTTCACATATCAGTTCCCTCCCTAAATTGTCATGAGATTCCTATCCTTTCTTTTCTGCTTTTTGTTGGCAGCTACTTTAACCGCTTTTGGCCAGAAGATTCCTGACGGCGGGCGCCATCGCGTCCATATCGATCGGCCGGGAGAAACCCTGGAAGCAGAGATCCTGCCGATAGAGCCTCCTGCTAAGCCTGATCCTGCACGATGGTATTACTGGTTTGGTAACAGCGATATCCGCCGGACACAGGGCGGTTTCAGCGGGAAGTTACTCAATGGCCTTTACCGGGCTTTTTATGAAGACGGTTCACTGAAGGAAAGCGGGGCATTCAAAGGGGGCGTGAAAGACGGCGTGTGGCGTTCCTGGAACAGTAACGGGGCCATCAGTCAGCTATTGACCTATCGAAATGGTTTTAGACAAGGCCGTTTCGTCGTTTATCAACCGGACGGGTCTTTGCTGCAAAGCGGTAACTATACCGGTGACCGGTTACAGGGAAAGATCACGAGTTATTCAGGGCCGGATTCGAGCCGTGCCGTTTGGTATGACGAAGGAAAGCCGGTGTATCACCGCTCTCTATGGAAAAAGGTCAATATTTTTAAAAAACGGGAACGTGACAGCACAGTCCAAACAAAAAAGCCCTAAAATAAAACGCTTAAGGTCAGCTTCGTTGTATGTCGTGATCATCATTGCGCTGATCGTTGCCTTGCTGTGTGAAGCTATGATCGCGACTGCCTATTATTACCGGACGTTTCATCAATACCGTGAGAGAAAATCCCGCCTGGATAATCATACGTTTTCCGGCCTGCAGCTTATCCGGTCAGATCCATCCAAAGTGGACTATGAGGATAAAGCGGCCGCCCTGACCAGCGATGACCGGGATACGATCCGCATAAGTAAATATCTATGGGGTGCGTTTGATGTCGGCGTTAGCAAGGCGTCGTCGGGT
Organism: Mucilaginibacter sp. 44-25; assembly: GCA_001898335.1. GTDB lineage: Bacteria > Bacteroidota > Bacteroidia > Sphingobacteriales > Sphingobacteriaceae > Mucilaginibacter. The sequence continues at coordinate 4,311 of MKTS01000001.1, forward strand.
AAAGATTCCTCGGTAATGTCCATCTTGATGGGCCTGCCCATTGATAGCGCCAAAGCAGGAGCGCTTTATCTGGTGGATGAAGACCGCCCACTTTCCGTAAGTGGTAACACCAGGATCAACGGTAATGTATTTTTGCCTAAGTCAGGGATAAGGACCGCCTACTTTAATAATGCCGGCTATGAGGGTAGCCCCGGCCTTTTCAAGGGTACCAGAAAAGACAGCCAGCGAGAACTACCCGGCCCGGATCTGTCCAGGATCACCGCGCTGGATCACCTGGCTGATGAAGAAAGAGGTGGGCGTTTACCAGAGACAGACACCCTGCTCGTGAGCTTTTCCGGCAAAGCGGCGGAGTTCCGGGCAAAGGAACGCTCTACACTGATGCATAAATATTTCAAAGGCAGAATTATTGTACGATGCGATTCGGTATTGACCGTCGACAGCACGACGACACTGGAAGACGTAACGGTCTTTGCCAGGGCCATTGTGATTCGTCCGGGTTTTAAAGGCCGCTGCCAGTTGTTTGCCCGGGACTCTATTGTCATCGGCGATCGCTGCGAATTGCGGTATCCTTCTGTAGCCCTTTTGAACGGTAAGGCGAGAGCTATGCAGGGGCCGGGTGGGTTCATCCGCTTTGGATCAAAATGCCATTTTACCGGGTTGGCCATGGTATGGGATAAGGAGCGGGTACAATCACCCAGCGCTATATACCTGGGTGCCGCTGGAATATACTCTGGACAGTATTATGGCGCGCTGATCGGGATACCGGAAAATACAACGGTCATCGGTCAGGTGATGTGCAGACGTTTTTACCTGCGGTCAGGTTTTGGCTTATATGAAAACTATCTGGTGAACGCGCGACTCGACGCGGACGCTTTGTCACCATTTTACCTGGGCAGCAGTCTGGTGCCGGTTGTGCGCTCCGGGACACAAAATATTATCCGATGGCTGGAATAGGTTACAGGTCAAAACGGATCAAGGCCGACAGTCTGCTGGAAGTGATCATTGCTGCTGTTTTGGTGGTATTGATCTTCGGTGTGGCGATGATGGTTTTGAGCAATGTAAACCGGGCTTCACGCCCCATAAAAAAACTAAAAGCGGAGGCGGTATTACGAAGACTATCCGCTGAATGGGTGGAAACTCCTTATGCGAACACGGAAGATACGATGGTAGGCGATTTTCGGGTCATACGTGCGCGTTATGTGATCGATAGTATGGATGCCTACAGGCTGCATCTGGCGGCGTTGGATAGACGGTCCGACACGGTCGCGGTATTGGACCAGATCTTTATCAAACATGAAAATTAAGTCATTAAAAGCGTTTACCCTGACGGAGATGATCGTGGTGATGCTCATCACCGTCGTTGTTTTGGGTATGGCTTATAGTGTCTTTCAACTGGTTTCCAAAACTTACAGCAATTTCAATGGCAAAAACGGACGTGTCAATGACGCGGAGCGGTTGGAGGAGTGGCTGCGGCGAGACTGCCTCAAGGCCTCTTTCATTTACCTGGATCACCACATGCTCATTCTGAAAAATCAGCGGGACTCTACTCGTTATATATTTGGAGACAGTGTAATTTTACGGGATAAGGGTCGGGTAGACACGTTTGGGATCAAGCAGCAAAATCTGCATGCTTATTTTCAACATCGAGCCGTGGATACATTAATCCGGACTCCTGTTGATCGGTTTTATTTTAGTATAATGCTGGACAATGAGGAGATACCGGAGACGGTGATCAAATGGTACAGTGCGGAACAATTAATGGAATTAACAGATGCCATCGATAGACATCAGTAATATCAAGACGAAGAAACGAAATTCCGTCGACGTGAAAAGCGAAAAAAACGGCGGAATCGGCGAACTTTTTTCCCGGGAAATCTCTTGGCGTGGCAGCGGACTTCAGGACGAAAAGAAAGAATACCTTTATCTGGAACTCGGTGCGCTGTTAAAGGCCGGTGTGGACTTTAAGGGTGCTTTTGAACTGGTGGCGGAAGGCCAGTTAAAGCCGCAGGACAGCAGGTTGTACCAATCGATCCTAAAAAAGGTGATCGACGGCGCCAACTTTTCTGAGGCACTCCGGAGTACCGGTAAATTTACGCTCTATGAAGTTTACAGTATCGCCATCGGCGAGGAGACCGGGAAACTGCAGGAGGTTCTGATGGACCTGGCGCATTTTTTCAAGACAAAGATCAATCAACGACGGACCCTGGTCTCCGCCCTGACCTATCCGGCGATCGTCCTTTGCGCCTCTTTTGGCGCGATGTTTTTCCTGATGCGCTTCGTGATCCCGATGTTCAGTGATATTTTCCGTCGTTCAGGCAGCGAATTGCCCTGGATCACGCGCCAAATGATTGCGGTCAGCGATGGCTTTGGGACCTATGGTGGTGCCGCGTTATTGCTGCTGGCCTTGCTGATGGGGACGGCGGTGTACTTCCGGCGTTCAGACGTTTTCCGGGATTACGCGTCGAGGGTGGTATTGCGGTTGCCGCTGGCGGGAACGCTTGTCCAGCACATTTACCTGGCCAGGCTCAGTAATGCCATGCGGCTGCTGATCAATGCGAAACTACCGCTTTTAAGGGCGCTGGCACTTTGCCGTCAGATGATCGGTTATTATCCTCTGGAGAAAGCGTTGGCCGTGGTGGAGGCGGATGTTCTCCGAGGGGTGCCTTTGCATCAATCTATGGCAGCTTTCACTATTTTCCCGGCAAAGATAGTACAAATCATCAAAGTGGGAGAGCGGACGAATCAACTGGACAGCTTTTTTGAATGGATCGGCCAGCAATATCTTACTGAAACGGAATTAAAGATGACGGCGTTCAGCCGGGTCATGCAGCATGTGATCATCATCGTTTTGGGCATTATTGTCGGTATTATTGTGATCGCCATCTATCTGCCTATGTTCGAGATCAGTAACACTATTCAATAGCTTATTTTCGTACAGACATCAGGTAAACACTCATTTCGAGCGAATTTCCCTTTTTTTCCGCATGCTCATCCGGTGAAGAAATTTTGATTGATCGGACTACGCCCAGGCTGCTGGTCTGTTCCATTGTGTGGAGCATCTTTAGCAGATCAGGAAACGTTCCGTTGAGGACAACGCGTTCCACCTGTAGCTGGTCAGACTGTAACCCGGGTTCCCTTTGTGGAAGGGTATGAAAACCTACCTTTTGTGCGGACGAGAACTTGCTGATCTGTTCGATAATGGAGGACCGGTAGCTGGTGGTATCCCAACGAAAATGTTGAACAATGCGATCCAGGTTGCGCTGTTTTCTGATCATCAATGCCGGTGTCGATCCGATGCCCTGCGCGGTGGACAGTTCCTGCTGGAACCGGCGGTGGAGCTGCCACGCCTCCAGTGTTTTTTTGAAAGCCAGCTGATAGCACAGCAACAGGAAAAGGATCGAAGCGACCGGAACGGCGTAGCGTTTTGAAAATAATTTAATCAGCATATTTAATAATGGATGGTAATGGTGAAAGCACCTTCCTTATCTGAACTGGCCAGGCCATAATCTTTCAGCTCAGCCTGCTTCAACCAGGGCAGTGTCCGGACACGGGCAAGCCACTCGTTAACTGGCAGGATCGATGGGCAATGGCCATTGATCAATATCGTGAGGTCCTGAAAGCTGGGCCCTTTTACGCTTCCAGGGTGATTGACGGTCGGCGGATTGATGCTAATCCTGCTCAACCTGATCTCCTGAGGCATCAAAGCGGCCAACTGATCGACCATGATGGATTTTTTTTGGCCCTTCCCGTAACCCATCAGGCTCACCAGCTTCTCCTCGGCGTTCGTTTTTTCAGCGATCGCGTTGAGGTCAGCGGTCTGTGTTGACTGCCTGCTCAGTTGATCCTGTAAAGAAGAATTAGATCGGTTTAATTCTAAAAAGCAAAGGGTATTGACCAGGAGCAGAAGAAAGAACACCCCAAGCAATACGATTCCTTTCTTCTTTAATGCGGCGCCGCTTATAAAATTCCGCATATGCTCATTGATTACCGGATGTGTCGTTTCTACCGGGTCGATGTCGCCGTAAAGTATCGCTTGAAAGGCAGCTGCGTAGGGCAGGACCAGTTGTTCGTCTACGGTTTCCATACCAATCTTGATCGGATAACCTTCAGACATATCACCTTTAAACTTATAATCGAACCAATAGCCTTGTTCGTCCCGGGTAATTTCATGTCCGTCAAAGCGGATAATTGAGTCATATTGGTTCAGTTGTTCGCTGATCTTCGCGACCGGAAAAGCGGCGAGTGTCAGTATAACGACGCGAAAGCCCTGGTCCGTGAGGGAAGAGATGAAGAGGTCAGCTTCCGATTTCCGGATCATGGATACAAAGCGACGTGGGCCGGCATCATATTCCTGGATATAAAAATCGGCCGGGTCGGCACCGGGCATAAGGCTGCTGAAATCATAACCAGTCTGGCTTCCTGATTTGTCAATGATTTTAGTGACCACGCCTTTGCCGGCGACATGCAGCGCCACGTAGCTCCCTTTTTCAAATTCCTCGCCGATACCTTTCAGATTTGTGGCATTTTTGAGCCGTTTAAGCAGGTCCAGTTGATTGCCTTTTCTGGACAGACCCAGCGCGGAGATGCGCGATCCGTCGTCATGGCGCCGAACCGATACGCCAATACATTGATTGATACGGGTGAGTGCCTCCAGCATAGTTAACGGATAATAGTGGATTTGATCAATAAAAGGGTGACTACTTTGTCATTGCTTTTCGTCCGGCTGCTGAATATCCATTTCAGAACGGGGATGCGGGATAATAGCGGAATCCCGGAAGCGCTCTCATTGCTTTCCGTGCGTTCAATTCCGCCTAACAAGATCGTATCTTCCGATTTGACGCGTAAACTGGTTTCGTATTTACTGATGGCCTGTGGTGGTGGCGAGCCGTCTGTCGGTAAATTCAGGAAGTCGGAAATATTGATCTTGATGCTAAGCGTGACTTGTTCATTATCGGAAACTATAGGATTGATATTTACAGACAGATCGGCGTTGACCTCCTTGTATACGTTGGTGAACTGTGATGTAGGGTTGCTCAATCCGGGATAGATGCTTTGCGTTACATCTTTGTAATACGCCCGCTTGCCGATGCTAAAGCTCGCGGGGTGACCGTTCAGGGAAGATAATTTGGGTACCGAACGCACTTCTACATTGCCCTGGCTTTCCAGCGCGTTGACAGAGGCATAGAAATTGGGGGTGACATGACCCAGGTTTAAGGATGTTAACTTGCCTACGCTTCCTAAAAAGTCGTTGATAGATTTAGACCCGAACGTATAATTAATGCCTGGTAAGATCCTGCCGCCGGTTTTCACGCTGTCTGCGATGCCGGCGGTAATACCGGTAGATACTACCCGATTTTTGTGTACATCGATCATGGTCAACTCGATCAGTACAACAGGAACTAATTCGTCCAGTTGCCTGATCACCGCTTCCGCTTCATTGACCTTCATTGCAGATCCCGACAACAGAATGGCGTTGAGTTCGCGAAAAGGCTGGATCTGCAGACCGTTGGTGATCTCGGATGGTAAACTTCTCATGAGCGTGGAATCCACGGCGCGACGCTTGAGCTTGACCGTTTTAAAGGTTGCGACCCCGGTAACCTTACGGTCACCAATAAAATATACCCCATCATCCTGGCGGAAACTGTATTCTGTGTTTTTAAGCAGCATGCTCAAGAAGGTTTCGTAGCTGACATCATTGACGTGCAGTGTGATGGTACCTTTCAGATCGGTATACAGGACATAATTTTTTCCGGCTTCCGAAGATGCCTGGCGCAACAGATCGTCGATGGGGGCGTTGAAAGCTTCTGCGGACAGTAGTTTTTTGCCGCCGCTCATCCGCGCGAAAATGCCCGCGTTTGGCGTCTTGCCTTGGGGTGAACGGGCGAACCTGCGGGTGGCGGTATTTTTTTCGCCGTTGATATAGTTTTCTTCGTTCTCTTCCAGTGCCTGGAAAACATAGAAGCCGTCAGCGGTTCTGGAAACTTTTAGATTATTGATAAAGGCGATCTTATCCAGAGCAGCATCAAAGGGCGCAGCGGCGATAAAGCCGCTTATCGTTTTTTCCTGCAGTGGCACGGGAATGACCACATTTTTTCCGGAGATAGCCGTAATACGCCTGGCTACGGATCGCAGGCTGTCGTTATTCAACTCCAGGGATAAGGTTCCGGCGATCTTATCGTAGGAAGCATTGATGTTCCGCGGCAGGGAAGGCAGCACGGATATGGGGGGATTGTAGGGCGTCACCAAAATGATGGAACCGGTCACATTAACGTCCAGGCTGTACTTGTATGCCAGGAAGGCGAGCACTTCCGCCGCAGTAACACCGTTGAACGTATCAAATACGGGGCCTGTCAGCGAAGGGTCTGTACTGATATTAACGCCGGTGGCACGTGCCAGCGCGTTCAGATAATCGCGCATCGGTAAACCGCTGACATTCAGTTGCACCTTCTGTTTGAGTCCGGGCGACTGGCCGGCAAGCAGGGAGAGGTTCGTTTCAATGACTTTAATGCGATCAGCGTTTGGTACTTGGGCCAGTCCTTTGACGGAACCTAACACGATCAGCAGACCACACAGCCTCGCGATAAATTTGGGCATAGTTCAATAGTTAAATAATAGGGGGTAAATCTCTTCCGCTGAGGTAGCACCCTCTTGGAAAAGTTCAAAAGCGTTTATCGCAAGTGTTTTAATGCCACGCGCTGTTAATAATTCACTGATATGCAGGGTTCGCTTTTTGATCTCTTGGGCCAGTTCCCTGTCGATCGGAATAACCTCATAGATGGCTTTCCGCCCTTTGTAACCGGTTTGGTAACAGGCATTGCAGCCAACCGGGTCGTAACAATACCCAACTTCTGTTGGCGGAGAGAAGTGAGGCGGAAAAAAACTCCCATCAAAAGCCACTTTCTTTTTGCATTCCGGGCAGAGCAATCGTACGAGACGCTGCGCGACGGTGGTCGTCAGCGTGTCGGAAACCAGGAAGGGATCCACGCCCATATCCGTTAATCGGTTAACGGTACCCCACGCCGAATTGGTATGAATGGTTGAAAGCACCAGGTGGCCCGTGATGGCCGCCCGGATCGCCATTTCCGCGGTGTCCGGGTCCCGTATCTCGCCGACCATGATCACATCGGGATCCTGACGCAGAAAAGACCGGAGCGCGGCGCCGAACGTAAGTCCGATAGATTCTTTCAGTTGTGCCTGGTTAATGCCGTCAAGCGTATATTCCACAGGGTCCTCGATCGTCATTACATTTCGTGTTTCCTGGTTGAGTAATTTAAGTGTCGCGTAAAGCGTGGTGGTCTTTCCGGATCCGGTGGGCCCGCTGATGAGCAAAAGTCCGTTGGGGCGCCTGACACCCTGCATATAGTTTTGCCGGTCATGATCCGAAAAACCGAGTTTGTCCAGGCTGATGTTAGCCGCGTCATTGTTCAGCAGGCGGAGGACGATTTTTTCTCCTCGCAGGGTCGGCAGAACGGAAACGCGGATGTCAAATTTTTCAGCGCCGCGTTCAAAACTCATTCGGCCATCCTGGGGTAAGCGTTTTTCAGCAATGTCGAGGTGCGCTTCCACTTTGATCACATTGACGAGCATCGGGTAATCCTGATGGTTGATGAGGTGCCGTTCCACGAGTTGTCCGTCGATACGCATGCGTACCCGGCACTTGTCTTCATATATCTCAATATGGATATCGCTGCTACGTAGTGATCTTGCCTCCTGGATGATCTTTTGCAGGAAATTATCGGATAACGCGCCTGAAATTTCCGGTGAGCGGTTTTCGCCCTGCTGATAATATTTGTTCAATAAGCGCCGGATCTCCGTGTCGCTGATCGGATGAAAGCAGATAGGCGTATTCAGTAATAATTGCAGTTCCTCTTCAAATTCATTGATGGTTTGGGTATCGCTGCAATACAGATGAAATACCCCCTGTTTTTTTTCTTTGGGTAACACGCCGTAATGCCAGGCGGTCGCTGATTTTAACTGGTGAAGGGCGTCTGTCTGAATGAAAATATCGTCCATATCAGTTCGAGAATAAAAAAATGAAAGGATCATCAAACAGGCGATACCAGCCGAATAACCAGTCGCCACTCGCAAAGATCAACAAGAGCAAAGCCTGCAGTCCGGCTAAAGGGACATGCTTGTTTCCATTTGATCGTAACCAACGGTATAAGGCCCAGCCAATCAAAATAAAGAAGAGGGAAGCTGCATAAAATATAATGAAGGTCGCTGTGGGCAAAATAAAAGCTACACAAAGGAGGAACAAAAGATCTCCACAGCCGATCAGCGCGTCAATAACTTTTGTCTGCCGGCCGCGGGCCAAGCGGAAGTACAGCCTGACGCACAGATATTGTAAGATCAGGAACGCCAGGTTCAGTAACGTGAACCGGATGATTTCTCCCGCAGGATAGGCGAGACGAAGCTGAATGACCAGGCCGCACAATCCGAGCATGGGAAACAGGGGCCATGATATGGACCGGCTTTGTACATCCTGGATAAACATGATGATCAGGAGAATGACGATAAGGAACTTAAGCACTAGCACATTAATCCGGGGTAACTTCTTTGATCGCTTTATCCTGGGTGATTTCCCATACGTTGAACTTGCCATCACCATTAAAATCTGTCACGGAAGTCGCCCGTGCGACGAAACCGGCATTATCTGCTTGGGTGATCTCTATCCGGTAATTGGCGGTACCAGTCTTGTCGTCGGAAACGAGTTTTCGCTGTTGAAATCCGATCTCTGTAAGATCAGATGAGTACCTGGAATGTTCAAAAAAGTAACTTTCCTCCAAAGTTTGCAGATAGGCGAGCTGGGTTTTGGCTTCGGTGCTTTTCGAACGCGTGATCAGCGGCATGAAGGACGGCAGCGCCAGGAAAATGAGGATGCCGATGATCACCAGTACAACTAATACTTCAGTGAGGGTAAAGGCTTTGACCTTGAATCGTTTAAATCTGTGATGAGGTTTCATAAATACTGCCATAAATATAAATGATTTTGATCAAATCATAAATAAAAATGTTGGGTATTATTTTTTGATCATGAAGCTTACCCACAAACCGTACCTATAGCGATTAGGTGTAGTGATAAATATTATGAAAATATTTTTTCTTCATAATAATATGTATATTAGCGATGCCTTTACTATTAATAACGATCACAATTATATGAGTACCTCCCTGCCTTTTATGCCGTTACCATTTTGCCTTCTTTCACATAGCAACCGTTTGAATCGTACTTTGCAAATAGCAAAAGTTATAGGCGGATATCAAAAAATAATTGGCAAAACCACGCTTTTCATATTGCCTGTCGTTCAACACAGAAATATAATGGTAATTCTTGGCTAACTGTTAAAAACTGAATGTTGCTTATCCTCAGCTATTCAGGTTACAGCACTTCTTTATCAAAGCCAAACTAATTAGCAATACTAACGAATTTCAATCGATGAAAGCCCTGTTATCACGGACAGAACTATGTTCATCCTCTTCACTGGCCATCAGCCTCATTGTATTCTCTGGTCAAGTAGCTTTTTGCTGTACTCTACTTTATATAAGACCTTTTTCTGTCATTAACAAACATTTTAATTCATAACGTACCCCTAATCAATCAAACAGATGAAACGTACCCTTCTTTTCTTGCTCATGATCATTACTGGTTTACACGCCTATTCACAAGGCTTCTTTTCCACTACCGCCTACAGTACCAGTGTTCCACGAGGAGTTGGAGCTAATAGCTTATTCGGCTGGGGTGAAAATAGCAGCAGTACAATCGATGTCAGACCCAATCCCGGCAATGCGAATGGAACCATGATGATCAACTACCACACGGGGATCACTTTTTCCGCGAATTCTTATTACGGCGGTATCCGGTTTTACAATCAGGGATATCCTAATCCCTATGATAGTTCCACCGGTGCGACCATGGTGATGAGCATTACCAATAATAATGTCGGTATTGGTACGACAAACCCTGATCAGAAACTGACGGTGAATGGAATGATCCACGCCAGCAGTGTAAAAGTGGATACCAATATACCGGTTCCTGACTACGTCTTTCAAAGGGACTACAAGCTCACGGATCTTTCGGCTTTGGCTGCTTACATCAACAAAAATCATCATTTGCCGGAAATACCTTCAGCAGCGGACATGGAAAGCAAGGGAATGGATGTAGGCAAGATGAACCTGCTGCTGCTCAAAAAAGTAGAGGAACTCACGCTGCATTTGATCAAAAAAGAGGCGGAAATCAAGAAACTCCAGCGAAGTGTTGCCGCAGTTAAAAGGTCACTTAGACAAATCAAAAAGTAAAAAATTCTAATGCGATTCCCTAACTACCTCGTCATCATGCGTTCCAACTCGTTATTTGCCTTGTTCTTGTTTTTATTGATCACGCAGCATAGCCTTGGCCAAATTCAGCCACAATTTCCGATCAGTATGCCGAGTGCTAATGCCGCTAATTTGGGCATGTACCTGGAAACACCCGTGTCAAAATATACCGGGATACCATCGATCTCCATCCCCTTATACACCGTCACAGATGGCGGTTTGAAAATTCCGGTGGAATTAAGCTATCATGCCGGTGGGGTAAAAGTGGATAATCACCCCGGCTGGGTGGGCTTGGGTTGGTCTTTGCGTGCAGGCGGGTACATCTCCCGCATTGTGAGAGGTTTGGAAGACGAACTGCCTGCCGATATGGGGGGATTTTATGATAACTACTCGACCCTGGGTGATGCGGATTGGAATACCGCAGCCAAACTTAAAGCACGCGCGGATGCTAATCTTGATGCCTCTCCTGATGAATTCTCGTTTAGTGTGGGAGGAGTATCGGGTACCTTCCTTATGGATCATCAGGGAACCTGGCAGGTTCGTTGCGACAGGGATGTCAAAGTTATTTTTAATAATGCTGATTTTATTCAGCCTTTTATTACTACCGCGCCACCTAATACCAGCGGTATCAGTAGTTATCACCGGAACTTCGGAAAGTTTACCCTGATCACCGGAGATGGTACGAAATATATTTTTGGGGGCACCAATGATGCCATTGATTACAGCATCGACTTCTTCAGCCAGAATTCGACCCAATGGACAGCAACTGCCTGGTACCTGACGCAGGTTGTTTCAGCGGACGGAAAGCATACCATTAATCTTACTTACGAAAGGGACCAGTATACAAACGTGTTGTACTGGAACAAATATATCAGTTACTCGAATATACTACTACCAAATAACCAGGTTTGTTCATCGGCTGCGGAGGTTGTCCGTACTTCTGCGTCGCTTGGTGGTAATCTAATTGCGCCGGTTTATCTGAGGGCTATAGAAACAACAAGCGAGTATCTGCAATTTGACCGGTCTACAACCAACGAACTAAGGTATCCCAATTCCATCTACGGATCCTCCTACGCGGTTTACGACAAGGTGAGGTCTGTTAGTTCCGCATCGCAACAACAAACCTTACAGACCGATGCTGAAAGGCAAGCGAGTGTCGATACGACTTTATACAAGTTTATGCCGTATCTCCGGCAAAATGGAGTAACGGCCTATCCCGGGATCTTAAATAATCTGCAATGGAAAAAGCTGGACAGATTTACGTTAAAGGACAAATACCTTAATCAGGTCGTTAAGCAATTTAATTTCAATTATTCCGATGACAATACCCGGCGTCTGACCTTACTTTCGCTCAAGGAAAGTAACCCTTCCGCGACTGCTGCAGACACCTTGCCGCCCTATCGATTCTTTTATGATGAAACCCATCCGCTTGGCAGTTATCTCAATAAATATGTAGATGACTGGGGATACAGTGCCAATCCAGCTAATTATTCCAATGATCTGACCTTTCCGCGTTTGGTGGACCCGGCCTACTGTACTACGGGGACGTTGAGAAAGATGGTCTATCCGATGGGGGGATACAAGCTGTTTTTTTTTGAGTCAAACGATTATTCGTATGTAGTTAACGATGATTCAAAGTCCCTCCGCAATAATAATAAAGTCGGGGGCGGACTAAGAGTGAAATCGATATTTGACTATGACCCCGTAGCTAAAAAAGTAAAAGGCTTGAAATATTATTACCTGAGAAACTTCACGTCGCCCAACCAATTGGTCAAACTTTCGAGCGGCGTTTTAAAAAGTGAGCCGGCACATTACAGGACATTCAGGGATACCCTCCCCAGCGGTGAAATATTTGAGGGTGCTGTTACATCCCAAAATTCTGTCATTCCCATTAGTGAAAATGCCGAGGGGAGCCCAATCGGTTACTCGGAAGTCGCGGAGGTATACACGGATAACAGTTACATAAACAGTAAATTTACAAACTATGATGACGGCCGTTTGGACGAGAATGTGTTGGGTACTCTGTTTTACCAAAAGAGTTTAACCAATAGTTTTTCATCTTTAGCGCTGGAAAGAGGGAAGTTAAAATATGCTGCAGTATTTAATGCCAACGGGATCAAGCTGAAATCTAGCACTTTCTCTTATCAAGCGCTCAGGAATAACCGCACTTATGTAAGGCAAACCGATGCTAAGAAATACCAGGTCTGTGATTACGGTGTTGCAGGGGCGTCACTTAGCGGGCCATTCGTTTACGAAGGCGGCTCCTACAAGTTTTACACCTATCCATACGTGCCGGTGACCGCAGTGGACAGTTTGTTTGATGGAGCATCACCCGTGGTGAAAACGGTGAATTATTATTACGATAATCCGTTGAATAAATTGTTGACGAGGACGGAAGTCCTCAAGACGGACGGCAAAAAGACGACGGACTTGACCTTGTATCCGCAGGATTATGCGGCCGGAACCAACTTTATCGATCAACTGCTAGCCAACAACATTGTTGAAAGCCCAATTGAGAGTGTGCGCTATGTCACAGATCCCGCTACGAGTAGTACACGGATTATATCGGCTAAACTTCAGACCTACGATCCGACTAATCCAACGCTGAAAAATGCAGATTACCAGTTGGAAGCCCTCACGGCATTGAACTTATCCAATTTTAAATTCTCCGGCAGCGTGCAGGGGGGATTACCCTATAATACAGGTAAGTCAGGTTTCAGTATGGATCCGAATTACAAGAATATCGCGAACTATACGTATAATCAAACCTTTGGAACTTTACAGCAGAGCGATATTGTCAATGGAATCTCAAGTTCGCTGATCTGGGGTTATAATAACCAACTGCCCATCGCTAAAGTGATCAACGCGAAATATACGGAGATCTATTTCAATGGTTTTGAAGAGGAGGTTGCCAATGTTTCCGCTGACAGCAAAACCGGGTTTAAAAGTAAAATACTGAATGGAGGCGCTTATAACCTACCATCTATGCCGGCGTTGAGCGGCGGTAGAAAATACCTGTTGAGTTTCTGGTATAAAAATACTGGTGGCAACTGGACTTTTTCTTCAACGGTCTATACCACCCTGCCGTCCTCTATCAGTGGTTATCAACTCATAGATGAGCTCCGTATACACCCCGAAGACGCTAAGATGGTCACCAATTCCTATGTTTCTTCCCGTGGTCAGGTAGCGGCGGAAAGCGATGCCTCCAGCCGTTCAAAAAGTTATGAGTATGACGCCCTTCAACGACTTAAACTCGTCCGTGATGACAAAGAAAATATTCTTGAACAATACGCCTACAACTACGCGCCAATTGGTAGTCCACTCGAGGTGTTTTACTATAATGCTTTAAAGACAGCGAGTTACCAAAAGAATAGCTGCTCGTCAGGCACGGGTACCTCGATACCGTACACGGTGAGCGCGGGAAGCTATGTTTCCGCGGTTTCGCAAGCTGACGCAGACAATCAGGCACAAAACGAACTTACTGCAAATGGACAGGCAAACGCGAACTTATTAGGTAAATGTGTGTATTATAATACGGCACAGCAAAGCACTTTCTATCGGTCTACATGTGTTTCCCCGCAGATCGCTTCAGCTTTCGTCGTTTCGGTTCCCGCTGGTAAATACAGCTCAGAAATTTCACAGGCAGACGCTGACGGGCAGGCTTCCAGCTACATCAGCAGCCAGGGGGCTGGCGTGAACACCTTAGGTGGATGTTATTTGCCTACGGTTTCCATCAGTGTTTCCAACGCCCAAAACACCACGAGTTCCATCATGGTCAAATTTACCAATACCAGTTCAGGGGCAACTTATTCATCTTCTGCCGTTCCAAAGGGTTCAAACGGCGGGTTCAGTGTACCTCCAGGCCAGTATAGTATTACGGTAACCACTACCGGGCCGATAGGCAGCATTCGTTATTACAGAAACAATGTTTTCCAGAATTGCAATCCATCGGGCGTAGTAACCGTCGGCAGTACCGGGAACGAAAACTTAAGTTTTACTTTGAGCAGCGACACATGTCCGCAAACGCCTCCGCCAGCGAGACCGTTGAATAACGTAGACGGAGCGAACGGTTGATCGCAACCACCTTTGGAAATGAATTATTAAGCACCTAAGATATCACATGAGCAAACATATCCACCGAATAGTTCGAAGTGTTCTACTTACGCTTTGTCTGTTCTCATACTATACACTATCAGCGCAAACACTGGTTACTTCTCCTTTGACCGCGCCCGTCGCCGCAGGCGACTACTACAGTCCTACCAGTATCACGCTTAGCCCCGGGTTCAGTTTTACCGCTGCCAGTGGGCAAAGCCTGCGGTTATTTATCAGTAACTGTTTGTTTTTGGGCACCCTGCCTTCTGCTAATCAGAATTATGTTTTGAAAAGCGTACCCAGGATCGCTATAAATGACGCTAATAGTTTAAATGGCCGTACGGCCTGCGAGCTTATGCAAACCGTACAGTACCTGGATGGGTTGGGACGTCCCCTGCAAACAGTGCAGGTGAAAGGCAGCCCTACAGGGGGAGATATCGTTTTACCAAGAGCTTATGACCCTTTGGGTCGGGAGTCCATGAAATATCTTCCTTATACGGTGTCACCATCCGCGAGCGACGGTAGTTACAAAACAGCGGCTTTGGCAGATCAGGCTACATTTTATGCGGGTTCGGGAGGATCGGCGGAAGGTAACCGTGTAGGTGGCGTTATACAAACTCCGGCGGCATTCGCTCAAACGGGATATGAAACATCGCCGCTTGCCCGGATGGTGGAACAAGGCAGTCCGGGTTTAGCCTGGCAAACCACTTCCAATCCGGATAACGACCACACCTTACGCGCTTCGTTTACCGCCAATGATCAGAGCAGTAATTTTAGCACTACCAATACCAGCAATAATCCGGGAAGTAAGGTGGCCGCCTATTATCAGGCCCTAAGCAATTCAGACGGCAGTTATAACCTGGTAAGAACCGCCAATACCGCTACCTATCTAGCAGGTATGCTCACCGTGACCATACTTAAAAATGAGAATTGGAAGACCGGCGACGGCTGCTTCAACACCACCGAAGAATACAGCGATAAGGAAGGGAACGTTGTATTGCGGCGGACCTATAATGTCAATGGCACAACTGCGGAGATGCTCAGTACGTATTATGTATATGACGAACGCAATCAGCTGGCCTTTGTACTGCCCCCCGGCGTAAATCCGGACAATACTACGGCCATCCCCAATACCTCCCTGCAAACCATGGCCTATCAATACCGGTATGATGCCCGCGGGAGATTGACGCAAAAGAAAGTGCCGGGCAAAGGCTGGCAGTATATAGTTTACAATAAGCTCAACCAGTCGGTGGCGACGCAGGATTCGGTACAGCGAATGAAAGCCCCCCAGCAGTGGACCGTGACGAAATACGATGCGACGGGCAGGCCTGTGATAACCGGCATTTATGAGTATGGAACCACAGCCGGGAGCAATTACTACAATGATGTACAAAATGCGGCAAATGCTGCCGGCATACTATGGGAAAGTACCTCAACTACGGGTAACGGTTATACCAACGTAGCCTGGCCAACTTCTATGGCTACCACCCTGAAGGTTATGTATTACGATAAATATTCGGGAATACCTGGTTTTCCATCCGTCTACGATATGCAGGGTAGCGGTCTGTATTCAAAGCAAACGAACGGCTTAATTACCGCAACAAAAACACTAGTATTAAATACCTCCGATTATTTGTGGACGGTACAGTACTATGACGACGAAGGCGCGGTAACGCGAACCCTTGCCCAGCACTACCTTGGCGGCAGTTCTGCTTTGAGTACGTTCAATTACGATGATATTGCTCTTGTCTACAATTTTGTTAAGCAACCTGTTTCAGCAATTAAAAAGCACTTTGTCTCAAATGGGGGAACATCTGCAAGCCTTAAACTCACTGTAAGTGATGCTTATACTTATGATCATATGGGGCGAAAACTCAGCACAGTAGACACGCTTAGGGATGGCAATAACCCTGCACAAACACCGGTAACCATCAATAACCTCGCTTATAATGAGATTGGGCAGGTCATTAAAAAGGGTTTGCATTCCCTAAACGGAAGCTCCTTTTTACAAAATGTAGATTATCGTTATAATGCGAGGGGGTGGCTCACTAACGTTAACAACCCATCCTTAAATGGTGATGGTGGCTTAACCAATGCCGACACGGACGGAAATGATCTGTTTGGATTGGAGCTAAAATATCAAAATGCCGCCAACGCCCAGTATAACGGTAACATTGGTTCGGCAGTTTTAAAGACGGGCGCTTATTCGGGAACCACGTATAACGCGCTCACCTTTAATTATGGTTATGATAAGCTTAACCGCCTTACCTCATCGGTATCGACAAGTGTAGCCGCAAATGATGGCTTCTATAATGAAAATATAACCTATAACACGATGGGTAATATTCTTAGCCTGAAGCGGTATGATAAAAGCGGCAGTACAGCTGCGCTCATTGACGACCTGACCTATAGCTATAATGGTTATCAACATAACCGTATTGATGATGCAGCATCAACAACAGGCGGGTTTAACGATGCTGTAAAGCAGGCGGGAGAATATGCTTTTGATGGAAACGGCAATGAGTTGAAGGACCTGAATAAGGGATTGGCCAGCGTGGCTTATAATGTACTGGAGCTGCCGCAACTGGTGACCAAAAGTAACGGAAGCACTATATCCTACATCTATGATGCTGATGGGCGAAAACTGAGGAAGCTTTATACCAACAGCGGAACTACTACCGTAGATGAATACATTAACGGTACTCAGTATGAATATGTGGGCAGCACCCCTGCCATCAGTTTTGTACAGACAGAGGAAGGCCGTGCAAGGAAATCCGGGTCAGTTTATAAATACGAATATGACTTGAAGGACCAACTGGGTAATACCAGGGTAACTTTCACCTGGAATTCCGCCGATGCGGCCAACCAAATGACCCCGCAGATACTCCAGCGTAATGATTATTACGCGTTCGGGTATGCTATTGCAAGCCTTACCGGTGCAAGCAGCCCTAAAAATGAATATCTTTACAATGGTAAAGAGTTACAGGAGGAAACCGACTGGTATGATTACGGTGCGAGATATTACGATGCGATCATAGGGAAATGGGCAGGGAGCGATCCTTTAGGAGAATTAACCTACCATTTGTCACCCTACAATTACGTAGATAATAATCCGGTAAGGAATATTGACCCTATGGGCATGTCGACCGAGGATTTCCTGAAAGAGAACGGATTGACGCAAGGTGATATTTCTGTAAAATTCAAAGTCATAAACGACGACAGCGAGCTTCAAGACGGCGATATCCTCGCGGATTTTACCGAAGACGGAGATGTAAATCTTACTAAAATTGGTGGAAAAGGCGAGAAGCCCAAGCCTAAGAAAGAAGTTATAACAATTGGAAGTCTTCTTCCGGGGGATGGGTCCAAACGCAGCGGTGGGATAATTACTGACCTTAGTGCCAATCCGGAAAAATTGAATACAGCTAATAATTGGTTGGGTTACGCTGGTTACGGAGAAGCAACATTCAAGGTGACTCAGATTGGTATGCTTGAGTATAGGCAGACGTTATCAATAACCAGTAAAATAGGCACTTTTTCTAATTTTAGTGGAACATATAAAGCTTTTGGTATAACTGGAAAAGTATTGGGAGGAGCAGCAACTTACATTGGAGCGCCGTTAAATACATATATAGACTTAAAATCAATGCAAAATGGAGAAATTGGACTAGGTCGTTTTTCATATCGTACTACTAGTACTTTTTTGGGAATTGGTGTAGGGTATTATTTTGGCCCAATACCAGGAGCAATTGTTGGTGGATTAGGTTGGGCAACTGAAAAGTCCTATGATGGTTTTATGATTTGGCTTAATGCAACAGGTAAATATGTATCAGATTTCAATAGAGGACTTTCAAATGGATGGTATCCTGGTAGATAATAATATGAAATATAAAATCACATTTAAAAATCAATTTAAAGCCATAGAGTTTTTAATTTACGGGAGCATATTATTTTTCGGGTTAGGTTATTTTTTATATAGAACGGAAGGATTGAGTCGCGATTTGATAAGTTTTTTTTCCGTCTATTATATAATACTGTTAATTCCAACAATCCTTATTCATTTTGAGTATTACCTAAGAAACAAAAATGATCTTTTTATAATAGATCTACATCAAAAGATTATTTCATACAATACAACCCTATCAATTCATTTTTCTGAAATAGAAAAAATAGTATTATATATGCCACCAGTTTGGCATAGAAAAGGCTCTATAAGGTTCTTGCCTTTCGAAGATTATCGCTATGCAGCTATAGAATTGAAATCTGGGAAGCGACATATAATAACCTGTTTGATGATTTACGATTTGGAAAAAATTATGTCTACAATACCTGGGGTTACGATTCAAAAAAAGAAGAGATTAATTGCAAGCCCGTTTTTAGATCAGCTTTTATTTTAATAATCACCAACACTGGTCGCAGTTTGTAACTGCGACCTAAAATGGGACAAGCTTTAAGCTAACTGAATCCAATAAAGCCATGGTCGATAGTGCAGTTGCACCCCCGGCAATTTAATTGCCAGTAGCGATACCCCCTACTGGTCGAAGTTTAAAACTTCGACCTTAAATGGAATAAGCTTATAGCTTGCGAAATTTAACATATTCGACACACTTGTCGATGTTTGTAAATAAGACCTAAAATAGGATAGACTTTCAGCTTGAGGAATAGGACAGAACTTGGCTAAAAGTCTACATAGCATATAGGCCATTGATTCAGATGATTATGGTGCGAGATATTATGATCCTATCATAGGGAAGTGGGCAGGTAGCGATCCTTTAGGAGAGCTAACGTACCATTTTTCTCCCTACAATTACGTAGATAATAACCCCGTAAGGAATATTGACCCTACGGGCATGTCGACCGAGGATTTCCTGAAAGAGAATAATTTGACGGATGATAATATTTCAGTAAGATTTAAAGTCATAAATGAAGACAGCGAGCTTCAAGACGGTGATATCCTCGCGGATTTTACCGAAGACGGAGATGTAAATCTTACTAAAATTGGTGGAAACGGCAAGAAGCCCGAACCTAAGAACGGAAACGGTTCGCGTGGAGAAGGTGGAGGACCTGGTAATGCATCCAGGCTTCTTAATGATGAAAATCAGGGGGCGATCCGCGTTCGACTGAACTAGCAAGCATGGTTAGATAAGCTGGGGATATAATTTTAGTGCTGGCGTGTCAGTTGGACCATTAGGAGGGGCGTGGGAAATGGGAACAATTGTTACAGATAAAGGTGGGGCAAGAGACTACTTGACAAAGTATTACGCACCAGGATTTGCATCTTTTTTGTTATCACATACATTTTTTACTATTAATGCATTTGATAGCAAAAATTTACTTGTTTTTTCTGATTGGGCAGGTCTCGGAAAAGGCGCATTTGGTGGAACTACATTAAAAGGCAATACTTTCATTGCTTTCGGTGGAGGACTCGGTTCAAATTATTCAGTAAAATTTTTAGGTCTGGGATGGGCACCAGCAGCCGCGAATTTTATGAAAGATTCTAAGATAGGCGGTGGTTTAGCTGTAGGGTCGACGAACTGGTTGGGTCAGCCTTATCGTATTCCTAACAATGGGGCAAGCGAAAGATACATAAACACTATGAAATTTATGGGGGGTATTAAATGAAAATAAAAAAAAAGAAAGAAAGACTTTGAATATGGATCTTGGTTCATTAGAAAATAAGGTTGATTTCTATTTGAAGCGTAATTTCTACCGTATCCTTGAGAAGGGTTCGAATCATATTATTTTTGCCGATGAAGAATTTAGTGACAGAAAGCGTCAGCGTTCTGACTTTCACACGAGAGTTGATAAAGGTAAATCTGAATTTGGTTTGTTGCCAGACAATAACGTCTATTTGGAACTAACCTATTATACATCGATATCGGATCTTATTATTTTATTTCTATTGTTCACAGCATTTTGTATTTATACAAACAATTTTGTGATGCCTTTTTTTCTTTTTGCTGCATTGACGGTACCGATTTTGATAAGGATTTATTCTTTAAATAAGAATGTGTTTGAAGACTTGTTAAGGTAACTTGTTCCCGGCGACGATAAGCACATCGATCGCTCCCCTACTGATCGAAGTTTAAAACTTCGATCAGTAGGGGGAATAAGCTTATAGTTTGCGAAATTTAACATATTCGACACACCTGTCGATGTTTGTAAGTAAGACCTAAAATAGGATTGACTTTCAGCTTGCGGAATAGGACAGAACTTGGCCAAAAGTCTACATAGCATCCAGACCATCCACTGGTATGATTATGGTGCGAGATATTATGATGCTATCATAGGGAAATGGGTAGGGAGCGATCCTTTAGGAGAATTAACCTATCATTTGTCACCCTACAATTACGTAGATAATAACCCGGTGAGGAATATTGACCCTCCGGGCATGTCGACCGAGAATTTCCTAAAAGAGAATAATTTGACGGATGATAATATTTCAGTAAGATTTAAAGTCATAAACGACGACAGCGAGCTTGAAGATGGTGATACTCTTGCGGATTTCACAGAAAATGGAGACGTAGATTTTACGCAAGGGGGTGGAGGTAAGGATAAAAAGGCACCAAGCAAACAGCCGGCAGCTAATAGTAATGCCAATCAGGCTAGCGGGAAGTGGTATGAGTATTTTAATGATCACCATCCAGGAGGTGATTTTCTCTATGAATTGAATAAATTTAATCCGATTGCAAATTTATATAATGGTATAAAAACCTATTTTACTGGCGAAGATTCGTATGGTGTTAAACAAGACAATATAACAGCAACAATTCAAATCGCTTCAGCACTACCTATTGGTAGAATAGGTAGTTTTGGGGCAAATGCGATAGAAGGTGTTACTCAATATGTTTTAAATCAAGTGATTACAAGGGGATTTACATCTGCGAATATTCTAAAAATAATGAGAGAGGGATCTGCGACTTCTGCTGTTGGGCGATACGGAATGCAAACTCGTTATGTATTAGGTGGGAACACTCTCGTACTAAATGCTCAAGGTAAAATAGTCACCGTTTTTAGTTCAGCGGAAAATGGAATTTTTATTCCTTTTAGTAAGTGAGATGAAAACTATAGAAAAATCAATTAATCAAATCTTAGCAGACTGGAATCCTCTTGATGTCCCCCCTAATATTGCAGAAACAGAGTACGTTGTTTTTATTCCATCAATCAGATCAAAAATGAATGATGAAAAAGAATTACTCATGTATTTGGAGGCTTTATTAACGAACGAACTAGAATTGGATTATAACAGCGCTAATTCTTTGCAAAACGCTGAAGTTAAAGATGTGGCACGAAAAATTATAAAATTAACTATATAACTAATCCCCACTAATCGCAGTTTGTAACTGCAACCTAAAATGGGGTAAGCTTATAGCTTGCGAAATTTAACATATTCGACGCACTTGTCGATGTTTGTTAGCAAGACCTAAAATAGTATAGACTTTCAGCTTGCGGAATAGGACAGAACTTGGCCAAAAGTCTACATAGCATCTAGACCACCGACTGGTATGATTACGGTGCGAGATATTATGATCCCATCATAGGCAAATGGGCAGGTAGCGATCCTTTGGGGGAATTAGCTTTTGGTTTGTCTCCCTACAATTACGTAGATAATAACCCCGTACGGAATACCGACCCTACGGGCATGTCGACCGAAGATTTTCTCGAGGAGCATGGATTGACCAGTGGTGATATAAGTAAACATATTGATGGAAAAGATATACCCACCGATGGCACCGAGATTGATTTGTCTGACGATGGAGACGAAAAAAAAGGAAAGAAAGAAAAAAAAGGAGATGCCAAAAAACCAAGTGCTACTCCAAAAAGTGGCAAAGATGACATAACAAAGCTAGCCTTTTGGACGAATTGGGAAGGTTGGTTAGAAGCAACACCCGTGTTAGGTAAAGCTTACGTAGCTGGTAATGATCTTAAGAATGGTGATTATATAAATGCGGTTCTGAATGAGGAGGTGCAATTTTTGAATTGTTTGCGCTAGAGAGCTTAGCCAAAATGGGAAGTTCAGCAGCAATTTCTCTCACCAATATGTTTAGCAAAGAGGCTGCGTACAAAGAACTGATAAGAGAAGCCGGGGAACTAGTAGAAACAAGGGCGGGTGATTTGCAAGGCACAGTAAAAGGAGATATAAATAAAATTTTTGAAAATCTTGCCAAAGGCGGAAAAAAACATCCAAGCGGAGCTGTAAAATTATCAGATGGGACTACCATTATTAAATATGTTAGAACGTCGACTGGTAATAATGCAATTTATATTAATACAGCGGCAAAACAGGCATATAAAATAACAGTGATACAATGAGAGATGAGTTTGATGAACAATTAAAAGTATTCTCCACATCAGAAAATTTGGATGTGTCAAAAAAATACTTACAAAAATATTGGTTGTTTGAAAAAGACTATTTAGAAAAATGGCAACCTATTCAAAAAGCATTGTTTAAAAACAACACCTTTTTTCCAGAATTTGTTTTCAACAAAAAACTTCAAATTTTCGTAACTGGTGGTGGGCGCATATTTCCTCAAAGCGACTTTGAAAGCCTTAAGATTTGTATGAATAAGTCAGGTGATAAAGAATTCGTGATTATCCAAAATATAAATAATAGTGATGCCCCGCAAATTTACTACAAAGGAGAGCGATTAAAACCCCATCCATTTTTAAGATTTAAATTCCCAGCGCATGTAGATTGGAAGGAACTATTATCTGGGGATGGTATAAGTGAGCATTTATTTGAAATGCCTTTCAAAGATTATTTTGTATTTGGTGATAGCGGAAATTGGGGAATGTACGTGGCAAATGATCATTACTATCCTTTGATAATTTTTGGATTCGTTGAAGATCTTAAGCTGGTTTTTGAAAATGAATATAAAGTAAGTGAAAATGAACATCGGGAAATCTTAAAAGCGTTACCAACCGATTATCTGAGCCATATATAATTAATTTATAATATTGCCGCACTGGTCGCAGTTTGTAACTGCAACCTAAAATGGGCAAAGCTTTAAGCTTACTTAATCCAATAAAGCCCCTACACTGGTCGAAGTTTATAACTTTGACATTAAATGGAATAAGCTTATAGCTTGCGAAATTTAACATATTCGACACACTTGTCGATGTTTGTAAATAAGACCTAAAATGGGATAGACTTTCAGCTTACGGAATAGGACAGAACTTGGCCAAAAGTCTACATAGCTCCAGACCACCGACTGGTATGATTATGGCGCAAGGTTCTATGACCCAGCAATTGGGAGATGGACTAGTATCGATCCTCATAGCGAAAAATACGAATCGATAAACGCATCTAATAATGCCTTTAATAACCCCCTTAGGTTTGTAGATATAAAAGGCGAGTATCCTGGAGACATTGCAATATTATTTACAGGAGCAAATTTTGGTCAAGGTATGACACCATCTACACTACAGGTCGCAAGTGGCGTAAGACAGCAAATGAATGGGGGGACAACGATCACTTATTCCAGTTATTATTATAGAAATATAGATGAGGGTACACAGCGTGCATATGATGAAATTATGAGTAATCGTAAATTAGACCCCAATGGAAAGGTGTTACTTTATGGTTACAGTTATGGGGGTGTTTTAGTGAATCATCTGGCCAAACGCCTATAACAAGCTGGCGTAGGTGTAGACATTTTAATCACTGTTGATGCGGCTAATGGATGGCGAAGTGATAACGTAGACAGGACAATAGGTTCTAATGTTAAGAAGAATGAGAACTTTTACGAAGAAAACGTGGATTTTTTCAATGATCCAATTAAGTCCCATGGGGAGCTAACATAGGTAGTCGCCCTGGCCAGGTGAATAATCATAACAAATCAAAAAAATCTTTCAATGGTAAAAAATCGATCACATGAGCATTGATGACTCTACAGTAAAGCTTAGCATTAAAGCGTTAACTGATGTGCTAAAAAGTGTAAAAGGAGGCGAAAAGAAGCAGTTGACTGAAAAGGAAATAAAAAAGCTGTATAAATAGTAGATTAAATCAAATGAAAAATTACTTATTTATCGTACTCCATTTAATTGGGTTGTTCTTTGGATATTGTGCTCTTGGAATAGGAGTGTATTGGTTATCTAATACCGATATTCCTCTATCATCAGAAATTAAAAACAGTACTTACATTGCACTAGGTACATTTGTATTGTTACCTATCATTGGATTCATTTGTCTTAAATATGGAACCGGTACTGTTATAAACAAACTTCTTGGATATTTCTATTTATCATTATGGTTAGTTTCTGTAATACGTTTTTTGAGTACAATATTAAGAAATTAATTACTTGCAATGATGCCGTAAAATGATCAACAAAGGTCCTTAATGGGGCTTTTGTTGTTTACAGGACGGCCACATCACTCTGAAAAAGTCTTTAAACTTTTTCTGTAAGCATTATATCAATGATCTTAAAATCCTCCATGATTTATTGATGATCGTTTAATGTAGAAATGCTCTATTCGTATAGGGCACCTGGCATGACTATAGCTGTCGATGAAAAGTCCCAAATGCAGCCGGCTCAATTTTCTAAACAAGGCTAACTGCAGGTCATATTTAGACATGGCTATAAATACATTGACATGTGAGAAAATCGATAAAATATAGCTTTCTACAGTAGTTTCTTCTATACCCCTGAGCCTCATTATATTTTTTATTTATTCTGGTATCAATGTGCCATCGACGCAAAAAGTGATTCTTAGGAGAGCCTTCTTAATCCAGGCTCACGGAGTAGTTGACAGCCTGGTCCACAATACAAATAATCACAATGTCAAGGTTGCTATTTTGAGTTCTCATGAAGAATTTGAAATTGAAGGAACATGGGAATCAAAATTGAAGTAGGTGATTCATTATCAAAAAACAAAGGTTCATATTTGTTAAAGATTTTCAAAAAAGATAAGAAAAAAGAGGTGTTGGACTTCCAATCGACAATAAAGGCAACTAATAACTGATTAAGCTGAACTTTGCTAAGACAATCTCAATTAATATAATTATTGCACCAGATTTATGACCTTGTAAGGGAAAGAAGGTAACTATGGATCCGCTAGCGGGAAAAGCCAGACGTTTTAGCCCATAGAGTTATCTTGGGAACTCTATTCGGTTTATAGACATGGATGAGATGTTTTTCGATGATTATCTAATTCGTCAAGATAAACTAATCAACTGACTAAAAGGGTCGTCTTTAATTAATCCGTTCCCCGTTTTATTTCTTCTTTGAGTTGTGCAAGACGGCTTCGGCTTATGGGCAGCATCGTTCCATTGTCAAGAACTATAGTTTGACCTGCGAGCATCCGGATACAATTTCTGTTAACGATATAAGAACGATGAATTTTAGTGAAATTTGAGGGAAGCTCCTTGAGCAAATATTCAAGACCCGAGTAGACCCTGATCTTCCGGTCGTTCAAGTGGAGTTCGACATAATTCAGCGAAGCGGATACATACATCAATTCGTGCAGGGCAACACGCACGGTCAGCCCGTCACCCGCTTCTTTGAAGTAAAGGTAAGCAGCTGGTAGGTGCTGCCGCTCGTTCAGGCGCCCGATACACTTTAGGAAACGTTGATATAGAAAAGGTTTCAGCAAATAGTCAGCCGCAGCTTTTTCATAAGCATCCACCGCATATTGACGATAGGCTGTCGTAAAGACGATCTTCTTGGCATTAGGCAGCTTTTCTGCCAGCTCCAGGCCGCTGATGCCGGGCATGTCGACATCAAGGAATGCCACATCGAATTGAAGTACATTCAGATGGGACAGCGCTCGTTCAGGATCGGTAAAGCTCGCGGCTATCCGCAAGCCCGGCGTCCTACGGATAAAAGACTCCAAAAGGTCAAGGGCTGGGCGCTCATCATCGATCAACAGGCAACGCAGGTTCATAAGCTAATTTAGCCAAATTTGACTTACTTGATAGAGTCGATTAGCTGTTTAATTATAATTTAAAATCATGTCGTTAATATCCGGATCATGCCGCAATCGCGTGGAATTTCAGGTTCACTGTTTAAATAAGTCCCTGACCAATAGTCGTCTATGGGTTTCATTAGGTTTGATTGCACTTAAAGCCCTATGCACGGTTGTGATTGTTCCTTTGGAAGATCTTCTTTATTTACCGTGTACGGGGATTTTAAGGTCGACCATAAACTCCTTCGCGCTTATCCGGGTTTGCAGGTAATAGCCTTTTTCGTGGTAGGCGTGCTTTAGCCTTAGCCTGATATTTTTCAGACCGGTCGAATCATGTTGTCGTGCATTTCCAGTTCTCTTTCTGACGTTGTGACTGCTGAACGAAACATGGTCATCACCGATGACTATCATGAAGGATGCCGGAAGCGCGTCCGGTCTCAGGTCTCCATGTTTGAAGATATTTTCGACCAGTGTCAGCAGAACGAGCGGCAGGATCCGCTTGCCGTCAGGATCGCCTTCCACACGGTGACGCAGCATTAATTTTTCACCGAAACGATAGCCGTTGATGGCGACCAGATGATCAATTTGCTCGAGCTCCGCCTCGAGGTCGACAAGACCATCCGATCCGGGTGATTCCATCCCATAGCGCATGAGGTCGGAAAGCAAGACCAGGCAATGTGCTGCTTCATCATCAGCGGTTTCCACGCGGCTGTATACGAAATTTATGGTATTCAGCATCAGGTGGGGATTAATTTGCTGTTGGAGGAAGGCGTTTCTGGCTTCCGCCGCCTGTTGACGGTAACGCGCCATGCGGGTCGCGGCCCAGTAGAAGATCGCCATCAAGAAGAAATAACCGCCCCTAAACAGGCTGATCGCGATAAATTTTAGCAGCGACGGGCCTTTGAACTGAGCTGCGTCGTAATTTATCGTAAGGTTGACAGCAGCCTTAGCCAAAAGGTATAGCACTACCACGGATAAGGTGCCAAGCGCCGTTTTTATGAACGCTTGTTTCTTCCCCTTAACCGCCATACGAAATACACCAACAAGCGCATAAAAGAAAGCAATATTGACCAAGTAGAATAAAGCATAATGCCATGCCGGCTCCAATCGAGCGCCGGAGTACCAAAGTAACCACATTTCGTAAGCGATAAAGACGGTCCAGCATAACGCGTGTACAAAGGGGGTAAGTTTGCTGGAAGTGTGATGCCGATCGCCTGAATTACCATTCATATAGGATGTATGTCGATTCATATAAAGTTCTTGGATAATGAGTAAGTGAAGCTTAATTTAACACAAAAAAACCGTTATAACCATGAAAAAAGTACTGACACTACCCAAGAAGAAAAGTGTAATACGTCATCAGGCAGAGCCGGTAAAAGCCGCGAAATTTCCGACAGATACTGACCCGACCAGCCTGACCACTTTATCCACTACCCATATCATCTGATATGATGGGCGACGAGTTGCAGGAACTGAAGAGCCGTATCCACGGATATGCTGCAACTTGCGCCTGTAGTGACGAAGAACTGATAGCCGGCATCATCCTGAAATGGCGTGATGCCAGCTTTTCTCCTTTATCCAACGAAAGCATAGGTCGTTATTATCGCTGGCAGCTCAATGAGCTGGTGAAGCTGTCCACCGAGCTTCCCATAAACGATCAAAGACAACAGCTCCTATTGTCGCTGATCGACCATTTTTTATTAGCTCACGGCCTATTTTGTGACCTTTCACAACTGGCGCCGCCTGTCTATGTTGAGCGCGCAAAAGAGCAACAATTTACTTATCTGCGTGCCCCGGGAAAACTGAACAGCACCACAGGTAAGTGGCTGAAGGCTTCCTCTCCATCGTTTTATGATGCCTGCAATTTCCGGCAACTCCGATATCTTGGAGAGGTATCGACCTTACTGGAACCGCATATCCGTCACGAAGAAAATCTGGTTAACTTATTGATCAGCTTGAATTTCAATTATCTCGGATATTATCATCACCTGTGCGATATCTGGGACGGCTTAAGTGAAGCTGCACTCGAGCTTAAACGGGCAGAAATTAATTCGTTACCTGTGAGGGAGGATTGCAGTTATGACCCGCGGTGGCCTTCTTTAAAAGCACTATTGTACGGGTGGTTAAACGAAAAAAACGATTTGATCAAAGGGGGGACGATCCCCATGACCAAACTACACCTCAACATGTCTGTTGCCCATCTGGCCTTCCTGATCAGGTTGCTTAAAGAGGAGGGCGTAACCACCGCATGCACACTAACCGAATTGTTGACCCAGGTTTCGTCCTGTATCCGTACCAAGAAACAGGCTGCCATATCGGAAGGCAGCCTTTCGAAGGAATTTTATGGCACCGATCAGCATACTGCTGCCAGGGTGCGCGATCTCCTGCACCGGATGGTGGCCAATATCAACCGGAGGTTCTTTCCCCTTGTGGCAGGTTTTGCAGTAAGTGCAATGCTCCTTGCGCTTTCATGAATCCGGTCAGTTCCGAGAGCCAATGAAACGTAAATCCCTCTTTGCGGATCAACTCTTCCGGCGATAAAAGCAAGATGTCGCTTATCTTATTAAACCCCATTCTTTTACATCCTGATCGCAATGCTGGACCGATTTTCAGGTCCAGTACATCTCTTTCAAGAAATTCCCGAGCGTCTTTCATAACTCATTTTCAGCTAATTTACAAATAAATCTCCATATGTGGAGACGTTATTTGTGGAGTTATTTATGCGTTTGCTTTTGATTTATTTTACGGTATGGCGAAGGGTGCTGATTATAAAGATGATGACGAAGCTAAGCTTAATCAAGAATATAAGCGTCTTGGCGAGCGTATACGTGCGATCAGAATAGCACTGGGATATAGCAGCAGCGAGCGATTCGCCAATGAAAAGGGACTTTCCAGGGCGCAGTATGCCAAGTACGAAAAGGGAAAGAATTTACAGTACGCCAATCTGCTCAAAGTGACCAAAGCGTTGGAAATCTCCTTAAAAGACTTTTTTGCAGAAGGGTTTGATCAGCAGTAGGTCAAACGCGTTTCTCCCGGACATATCCGCCTACCGCGTAAACCGATTATCGGAAGTGTAATCCCTTTTACCTTCACGAATCAACTGATTATTTGCAGATACCTATTCAGCCTTAGCGTTGAGCTCCGATCGGTTTGTAGGGAAGCTCATAGCGGTCGTAGTTCAACAACATTTCACGCCACTCCCAAAATCTCCAGGGTTTTAAAGTGAAATTTCGGTATAATTGGCTATCTACTTTTTTTTCGTTTGGATGGCTTGCAAGAAATCCTTGATATCTTCGTTTTGCCATATCGAAATTATAACCACCAGATTCCTCTCTGAACGTAAAGCTTTGATTGTAGTTACTATAACGATAATCCTCAATCCATAATACTGAAATCGGCGTGATATTTATAATGACAACTATCACAAGAACTGCTATAAATACTTTTTTCATAGTGGCTAATTACATGGTCCGTGATTTTTTCCGACAATACCTCCGTTAAGATTGGCTCCTCCCGTACTGCCTACCTGCCTGATGGAACTGCCTAGAGCCGAAGGCGTCATACCGGTCAGCCCTAAACCCATATTACCCGTCGGATCCGGTAATTTGATGCCACCGGCCAGGCAGGCATTGTATACAAAACTCGTGCAGTTGTATTGGGTCAGGTCATACGTATCCGGCGGATGGCTTATGAAATTGACGATCTTCGCAAATTCAGACGCGATGATGGGATAGGAGATGCTGACGTTGTAGGCTAAGTCGCTATTATCCAGTATTTTTGATGGCGCATGCATCTTACTCTTACCCGTGGCATCGGGGTAAAAGCCGACCACCTGGGTGATGGTTTGTCCCTGGTAGGTCTTGGTCAAACCGATCGCGGTATGTCCAACAGAATTGGTACCAATATTGAATGGCAGGCCTGGTGCCGCCTCCACAACATAAACGGTTATGGTCATCTTAGCACCGATATCCGGCAGCGTGCTAAAGCAGTTCATATACGACATCGGGTCGATCCTGGCGCTATTTTCACCAGGCAGATTGGCCACGGGCGGAGCGGCATCAGTAGAACCTCCGTTTCCACCACCTCCGCCTGCATAGTCGCCACCAGAAGGAACCCCACTTCCACCATAAAAACCGTCATCACCATTGTCATAAGTGCATATTTTCTGCGAGTAAACTACTACCTCACCCTGGCCGTTAACATAATTGTCGTCATACCAATTGCACAATTCCATGATCGGTTTAATATCGATCCCTATCGATGAAGTTTTGGTTACACTTTTTTCAGACGGCCTGATTTGGCCGATGATCTGCCCGTTCGCATACACAAATCCTTTTACTAATCGATAAGAAAGGTCATAAAAAAAGATCCTTCCGCAGAAATCAGCTCTATTTACCTTCGTATGACTTTGCAGGTAGATCGGCTCGGGAATTACTTCAAGGATATTTCCAGACAATGTATCAGCCGCAGTTTTGATGATCAGCAACTTCCTGTAACCAAGCGAATAACCTGCAAATGTTGGTGTGCCATCTAACCCAACAAGACCATAGGTGATTTTTCCATTAGTTACGGATGTAAATCTTTCCCAGGGAATAGATAGGCCGGAAACTGTAGTAGTTTTTGTGTTCACGGCGGCTTGATCCTGTGGACGCAAAACCAGCAATTGTTTCTCATACCATGACTTTGCTTCTTCAATGGTTAAATCCGGTTTCGTTGTTCCAATCACGTCTGCATGATCATTTTCTTTCCTGCAGGCTGCCGTACTGATCACAGCTAAAATTATCAACGTCTTTATGTGCTTCATAAATATATTTCAGATCTGATTATTGATCGTTTTTTTGACATTTGTCAAATCGCCCCGATTCCCGCGCACCCTGCTCAAGGTTTCCTGGCTGATTCCGAGGTAAGATGCGATCTGGCCTAATGAAGCTTTTTGAAGGATGCCGGGATGTGTTTCCAATAGCCGTTCATACCTTTCCCTTGCTGTAAGCGTGCGTAACAGGACCGACCTCTCTTCCGATAATTGGTAATATTTTTCAGTGACGATGCGCCCTGTGTAATTGTATTCGGGGAAGTCCGCGTAGATGCCTTGTAATTGGTTCCAGGTCATCGATAGTAATTCACTGTCCTCCAATAATTCGATGTTTTCCGCAGCGGATTGCTGTGTATAAAAGCTGTAAACTGAGATCATCAGTTCGCCTTTGCCCATAAACCATGAGGTGCATTCCCTGCCTTCCCTGGTAAAGTAATAAGCCCTTGCGAAGCCCTTATTAATAAAATAGATTTTCTGTGATTTTTGCCCTTCGCGGAGTAAATGGTGTTTACGCGGCCAATGTTCTTCCCTCAGTGTTTCCCTGAACCGCTGATCAAGTGCGGCCGATAACGGGGAGATAAAATTAAGCGTTTGTATCAGCAAATCTACATTCATGATCTATGCATCAAACATTTTGACAAAAATCAAAGCAATCGCTTGCTTATGCAATTTACTTTGTGATTAATAAAAAGTTGCTTAATAATTAACAGTAAAATTTTTAATTTATTATCCGTTTTGAGGTCGCGATTTAACAGGCTGTTGAGAAGAGTTAGAACACGAAATGGATATCCTCTTAATTAATAGAAAGAAGAAATACATATCAAACTCATTTAAAACTGACCGCTATGGATGATAAAATGCTAAACATGCAAGCAGAGGTTGAAAATCAACTGACTGCTTTGGATGGCCTCGATGAGGTAGAAAAATTCCGCAAATCTCTTGTTATTATTGATTCCGGATTGAAAATGCTAATTGATCAAGTTAGAAACACTGGCTTCAAAAATGCCACGGAAGAAGTGATTTTTTTTAAAACTGTGTATCCACCAATGGCGGCACTAAGGATCGGGGCCTGTATTCGTTACAACTTGTATTTGAACAGACCATTGGGAACAAAAGACGGGCAGAATGATTATTTGAAGGAGATTTTGCAAGGATTGCAAAATTTCATCGCTATGAACTCTTTTTACTATCAATATTATAAACGCCGCGATACGGAAATGGATTACACCTATTTCACTCGTTCATCGAATTCGATGCTATTGCCAATAATTGAATATATTCCGGGCGAGCAGGATTTGTCAACACCAATGAGTGGTCTGTTCGCCAAGTTTATCGCTTATGAGGTCATACAGGTCATGTTAGTGAAGGAAATAGATCAATCTAACAGCCCTTTAAAGGGACAAGACATAGCTGAACGCAATAAGGGCCTGCGTTGGACGGGCGAGGTTGTCAATCTGGTTGAACTGGCTTACGGTATATGGCTTACCGGTCAGTTAAATGACGGCAATGCAAGCCTCAACCAGATCGTTGCCTGGCTTGAATCAAACCTTGATGTCAAAATTGGTATCGCGCAGCGCCGTTTTACCGAAATTTCTGCGAGGAAGCGGCTTCCTGTTACCCACTTCATCGATAGGATGAGCGCTGCGATCATGGAAAAAGCCGATGCAAGTAACCAGTAAGCAAATCTGGGTAGTCAAATAAAGGAATTAGTGGCTATCCCCCTGATCGAAAGCGATTACACTGCGATTGTTGAAGATTGATCATCAGTCACGGCGTGATCAGGTGAATTAATAATTTTCGGTAGTACCGAGATACTAAAGAAACTCTGCGGTGAGAAAAGATAAACTTTGCGGTATGGAACCATTCAATTTCAATGAATTGCCGGAGGTTATTCGAAAGCTTTTTGAAAAAGTCGAATCGATCGAACAGACCATGCTTCATCTCAAACCGGAAGTGACCGAGAAAGACGACCTGCTCAACGTAGAAGAGGCGGCAGCATTTCTGAAAATTTCAGCAGCATCACTATATACTAAAGTTAGCCGGAAAGAAATCCCTTTTTCAAAGCCAGGAAAAAGGCTATACTTTAGTCGCTCAGATCTGCAGGAGTGGGTAAATAGCAGTAAACATAAAACCGGGACGGAAATACGTTCACTGCTAAGTAAATCAAATTCAAGGAATCGTAACAGATTTATTTAGGCTGATTTATTCGCTTATTGTCTCTTTTCATACTTTTTAAGTTCAGCTTTATTCTACCTGCCGCTTCGATTTTCATTTTATCTTTCACTTTAGTATAGATTAGCGTTGTTTTAATGCTCTTATGGCCGAGCATTTTTGAAACAGTAAGCAATTCGGTACCCGCCTCCAGCTGAAGAGTCGCATAAGTATGCCGGAAACTATGAAATGTTATGTTCTTCGTGATTCCTGCGTTGAGCAGCCAGTCTTTGAAACATAACCGCATACTTGAATAGGCCAGGCCGGCAAATACACGATCTCCCGGTTGTCCACGTTTACCCATTACATCAACAGCCTGGTCAGAAATAGGTAATATTTCGGCACCCTCGGTTTTTTCCTGGGTAAACTGTAAATAATACCTCCCGGGAGTACCGCGAACTTCTGACCAGTACATCGTTTGGATGTCTGAAAAACGCAATCCGGTCAAGCCCGAACATATAGCAGCACGTTTGATCAGGTCGGATTTTGAGGGAGTGTCCACGAGCCGCTGAAATTCTTCCAGTTCGAGCTGTTCCCGGTGTGTTTCTTTCAGTTTTATCGGATCGACCTGATTATGCAGATCGATAGTTAGCAACCCTTTTTTATAGGCACGTTTCAACGTATTCCTGAATTTTGCAAAATAACTAGCGGCGGTATTCCGGGATATGGATCTGCCGCGCCTGCTGATGCCTGGCCCACCCAGCATAAAGTTCTTATAATCTTCGCACAAAAATTCGTCCAGATCGTTAAATAGCAGATCGTGACCGGCAAAGGCAATAAAATAACGGAAAGACATGGCGTTATTGTCGCAGTCTGAATTAGTTTTATTACATATAAATTCCCTGAAATAATCCACAAAGCTTGCTGAACGATCCCTGTCTGATACAAAGCCATATTTTCTGTTTTGAATATCCAGCAGTCTGGATGCCCGTAAATGCTCAACCAATTCCATAGTTTCAGCATTATGCCGCCTTTGAAGGATATTTGCGGGCTTTTCATATGTGAATAGATCTAAAAACTCATAGCGTTGCGGCTTGCCGGTCTTAGGATTTCGGAGCGGCGGAGAATAATCAAGATATATAGATTGACGGCCTTTAGTTAAGGCCTTTTTACGAATGTGTACTTTAGCCATTTCGTGTTTTTACAGTGAATATCCTGTCCAGGTCTGCTTTGGCTACATAAGTATACCAGCCATCCTGAAACTTGAACAGGTTATTCCGTTTAATGATC
Organism: Mucilaginibacter sp. 44-25; assembly: GCA_001898335.1. Lineage (GTDB taxonomy): Bacteria > Bacteroidota > Bacteroidia > Sphingobacteriales > Sphingobacteriaceae > Mucilaginibacter. The sequence goes on from MKTS01000001.1 coordinate 38,873, forward strand.
CGGAAAAGCGCCCCCTCTGAAATATTAAACTTTTTCTGCGCTTCCGCCATATGATAGCATTCCGAGATCGGTGGAGGTTTGAGCTCCTTCAGTTGAACTACCGGAGGTAGTTCAAATAACTTGTCTATGTCCTTCCGATATATAAGGGTTTTTCTTTTTGACAGGTTAATTGCGTTGAGTTTGCCTATGTTGATCAAATGATAGATCATTTTATCGGATGCTCTCAGAAGTTTTGCAGCTTTTTTGACGTTTAGGAATTCAGCAGACGTCCCGTCCTGGTCTTTTGCATTCATGACCTTTTTTACGACTTCGTCCAATACCGCCGTTTTCTCGTTACGTTCCTTTGCTTTGTTACTCCGCTTATTGCAGAGCTTACTGCAAAACCTCGTGACGGTGGTCCTTGCTTGAAACACATTGCCACACTGCTCACATATCCTATTTACTGTAAAATTTGAACTCATCACAATTCAGCTTTTTGCGTACTCCAATTTTTTTGCATACCAATCACAGGGCGATAATTTCGCCTTTTTCAAACCATTAATAATCAGATTATTACCTCGCTTTGGAGAAATAACCGGCGACGTAACTACTGATGAAGGGGAAATTAATCATCGGTTGTTATGTCACCCAGTTTTAGGGGTAATTAAGCGTATATAAGGCGCAATAAGCGGAAATAAGGGTATATAAGCGACTTAATTTCTCCCTAAAAATCTCGTCTCATATTTTTTTGGTTTTGAGTAACAAGATAGTACCAAAAATAAGAAATACATTGCCAATTATCCAAGAATATGGATAAGTAAAAATCACATAAGTTATTAACAATCAGTTATTTAATTGTCGTTAATTGTCGGTGTTTTGGGTTGTTTTAAGGGGTCACTTTCCGATACAGAACTTACTAAATATATTCTCCAGCAGATCGTCTGTAGTAACAGCGCCGGTTATTTCTCCTAAGTAGTGCAGCGCTTGTTTAATGTCCATCGCCAGGAAATCGGACGTGACATCGTTTATTCCGTTGAGTACCCGGGTGAGGGCTTCCTCCGTTTTTTGCAGGGCTTCCAGGTGGCGTATATTGGTTACCAGTGTTTCGTTCCCGCTTAGCTGGTCTTTTATGGCCGCGCTGTATATACTGGCTTTTAGCTCATCAATATGCTGTTTTTCTTTGGCGGATATAATGATCGCCTTATCGGTGTGAGGAAGGTTTAATAATTCTTCCTGGTTCAGCAGGTCGGCTTTGTTGGCTATTACCAGCATGGTTACGCCGGGGTGCTGCAGGCTTTCCAGGTCATTGTTTAATTCCTCCATGGTAATTTGCGCGGCATCAAACACATAAAGCAACAATGCCGACTGCCTGATCTTTTCCATGGTGCGTTGTACGCCTATTTGCTCAATGGTGTCTGTGGCTTCGCGGATACCTGCGGTGTCAATCAGCCGGAAGTTAATGCCCTGTATGTTCAGCACCTCCTCAATGGTATCCCGGGTGGTGCCGGCGATGTGGCTTACTATAGCACGTTCTTCGTTCAGCAGGGCGTTCAGCAGGGTAGATTTACCCGCGTTGGGCCTGCCGGCTATTACTGTATTCACGCCATTTTTAATGGCGTTGCCCAATTCAAACGATTGTATAAGGCTGCTGATGATGCGGATGATGGTATGGATGAGTTGCTTTAGTTGATCGCGATTGGCAAACTCCACATCTTCTTCAGCAAAGTCTAACTCCAGTTCAATAAGTGAGGCAAATTGTACCAATTGCTCGCGCAACTGGGCTAACTGGTTACTAAAGCCACCACGTAATTGTTGCAGGGCTACTTGCTGAGAGGCCTTAGAGTTAGAGGCGATCAGATCGGCCACTGCTTCTGCCTGTGACAGATCCAGCTGTCCGTTTAGGAATGCGCGTAGGGTAAATTCACCCGCTTTTGCTGCCCGTGCGCCTTTTTTGATCAACAATTTAATAACAGATTCAATAATGTAGTTAGAACCATGGCAGGATATCTCAACCACGTTTTCTCGGGTGTAAGATTTAGGCCCTACAAATAGCGCTACCACCACCTCATCCAGTATCAGTTCACCATCGGTAATAGCGCCGTAATGCAGTGTATGGGTAGCCTGTTTGGTAAGGTCTTTTCCCTTAAAAACACGGTTGGCAATATGTATGGCATCCGGTCCGGAGAGGCGTATAACCCCTATGGCGCCAGCGCCGCTGGGGGTTGCAAGGGCTACAATGGTATCTTCGTTATTGGTCATGAGCGTGGCCGGTAATATAATATTCGGCTGTGCGAATTTCGGTATTTCCGTTGAATGTTATGTTGTTGATGTGCCATAAACCATTTCAACATAAAGAGTATCTTAAACCATTCATCAAAAGTTTTACCTTCGTACAGTTATGATCACTTTTTTTGAAGCTTCGCTCGATACCATATCCGTTCATCATGTAGGTAACCAGTCTCAGGGCGAAATGTACGCGCTTTCACAACAACCTCTTAATCTAAAGGACGATGTAATACCCGCTTTGCTGCTCCAGTATTTTTTGAAACCGTTTGAAAAAGTGAACGAGGTTTACCACCTGATGCATAGCAGTGGAGACCTCGCACTAAACGAGATCCATCATTTTGTAAGTGAAGTTTTTGATGATAAAACAAAGTTTCATGCCACATCTGAACAGATAGCTAAACACCTGCATGCTTCGGGCACACACCCTAACATAAAAGCGGGCGAGTTGTACGTGGTGTATTTTAACCAGGTGCAGATAGAGGGGGAGCTTTTGGACGCCATAGGGATATTCAAATCAGAAAATAAAGAAACCTACCTTAAGGTATATCCGGATGCAGGCGGCTTCGCGGTAGATTACGAGCAGGATGCCATCAATATCAATAAACTGGATAAAGGGGTGCTGGTTTTTAACGTGGAAAAAGAAAACGGTTACAAAGTGGTTGTGGTGGATAAAACTACTGCAGGGCAGGACGCTGCAGTTTACTGGAAGGACGATTTTTTACAATTAAAGATCCGTAACGATAGCTTCAACCAAACCAGCAATGCTTTAGGTGTTTACAAAAATTTTGTAACCAATAAGCTTGATGAAGAGTTTGAAATGACCAAGGCCGACAAGATAGACCTGCTCAACCGGTCAATGAAGTATTTTAAGGAGAAGGAAACCTTCGACCTGGATGAGTTTGCGGAGGAGGTAATCAGCAACCCTGGGGCAATTGAATCATTCAAGAATTTTAAAAACAATTATGAAGAGGAGTTTGATACCAAAATCGCCGACACTTTTGAAATATCAGACAATGCCGTTAAAAAGCAGGCAAGGGTGTACAAAAGCGTTTTAAAGCTTGACAAAAACTTCCATATCTACATACATGGTAATAAAGAACTGATAGAGAAGGGCTTTGATGATGGTAAAGCCATGAATTACTACAAGGTATACTTTAACCAGGAAGCTTAGCAGAATATAATCTATTTAGCGTTTAAACCATTTCTTTAAGGTGTGGTCATATTTGCATATACCTACAACTTTATGAGAAAGTCTATCATTGTTTTATTCGTTTCTGTTTTTGCTTTTGGCTGTTCATTGCAAAATAATTACCCCTTAGGAACATCAGAGGCAGAGTTTACTAAAAAGAACAAAATGTTTATTGAAGTGGCTGAAAAATCGTCTCAAAGAACCGTTTATAAAAAGACGCTTCCGGGCAACAGTTATCTTTACTACTATTTTGTTAATGAAAAACTGGTACGTATTGATGAAGGACAGCTTCAACCAAATGTTGTCATTGAGCGTGTTAACGGAACGTATTAACCCGTAAACTGCAGCTTGCTTGTTAAGAGTTTTCCTGGCGGTAGGCAAGTTGCATAAAAGCTTTAACTTCTTCATTCACATCATCTATATTAACTAATCTTAAGTGATGGTTAAATTGCTGCTGCCCGGGTACCTGCGCTATCTTCTGGAAGCAGATGTTATCTGCATATTCTTTTTTGAACGGGAAAATTACGTGTACAAAACTTTTACCTAATTGGGTGATCCAGGCAATGCGCTTTTGGCCGTTATCAATGGCTATCATGCTTTTTAAAGGTACTACTTCTATTGCTCCAACTTTTGCAAATTCTTCTATGAAATGATTAAAAAGTGCCAGGGTTATTTCGCTTTTCCCGTTAGTGAAACTGGATAGTTGATACTCTTCTGATGCCATATCGTTTAAATCAGTCTTGTAATTCGGGCAAGATTCCCTCAATGCCCCATCTTTCTTCTATGCCAAGTCCAAATAAGGCAAAGTCATATTTAACAGGGTCTGCCGGATCGAGCTGGCGCAAGTGTTCCGTTAGTTCAACTGCGGTTTGCCAGTCATTTTGTTTGCGGTTGATGAGCTTTAACTTCCGGGCTACACGGTCCACATGTAAGTCGCATGGGCAAATCAAATCGGCAGGCGATAGCTTGTTCCAAATGCCAAAATCAACGCTGTTATTATCCTTACGAACCATCCATCGCAAAAACATATTCAGTCTTTTGCAGGTTGATTTTTGTTCTGGCGACGATACGTGCTTTTTGGTGCGATGAGGATAGTCGGGCAGTGAAAAAAAATAGGAGCGGAAATGATTTAAGGCCGCTTCAACAAGTCCGCCAGCCACCTGAAGCGAGAGTTGTGGTATAAAAGCATCCTCCAGGCTGTCATGATGCTCATAATGCCATCTGAAAAATGATATAAAATACAGCGTATCAATATCATTAAAAGTGCGGTGCTTAAAAGTCAATAGCTTTTTAAGATCGGGTTCTTCATGGTTCATGATAAAATCATAAGGAGCGCCGTCCATTAATTCAATCAGTTCCCTGCATTTGTTAATAATGGTTACGCGCTGCCCCCATGCCAGGGTAGCTGCCCAAAAGCCCATTATCTCAATGTCTTGTTTTTTGCTGAACAGATGGGGAATGCACACGGGGTCCTTTGCAATAAATTCAGGGCGATTATATTGTGCGGCCTTATCATCAAGAAATGCCTTCAGGTTTTCATTCATGTAATTCTTCAAAACTACAAGTCTTTTCCCAAAACTGGCAGTGTCCATCTCTGTATTCCGTCATTCTTAAATTTTTTTATTAAGTATTGATAAAATTTAAAATAATTTATTAATTAGTGTAAAATTATACCCCTATAAGTGAAGCCTAATTTTATAAAATCGGGTAACGAGAACGAAGCATCGTTCAGTTTCCGGGTTGATCACAACCCCGGTATCAATAGTCGCTGGCATTACCACCAGGAATATGAACTTGTTTATTTTAAAAAAGGAAGCGGAACACAGTACGTTGGAGATAGCATTACCAGGTTTTCTGATGGTGATGTGATATTGATAGGTCCGCATCTGGAGCATTACTGGCAGTTTGATGAGCACTACTTTCAACCGGGTATTTTGCATGGCGCAGAAGCTTGTGTTATCCATTTCGAACGTAACTTCTGTGGCAATACATTTTTTAACCTGCCGGAATGTAATGATGTATTGAAACTTTTAGAAACATCAAAACGAGGTGTACAGGTGGGTATTGCTGCTCCACAAATTGCCCGTTGCCTTACCGCAATGGTTACTGCGGGCAACTATGAACGCCTGGCCTTACTCATATCTGTACTGGGAATTATTGCCGGTGACAGCAGTTCTCGCTATTTGGTGAGCGAGGGTTTTACCGATGCCTCGTCACATGACGACAAACGTATACAGCTAATTATTAACTATGTGTCGCGTAACCTGCAAAACAACATATGTTTAGATGATCTGTCTGACATTGCAGCCATGAACCCTACCTCGTTATGCCGGTATTTTAAAGCCCGGATGAACGAGAGTATATCCTCTTTCATCGAGAAAATGCGTGTAGGCCATGCCTGTAAACTAATTAGCCGGGGAGGGATGAGCATTAAGCAAATTGCCCACGAAGCAGGTTTCGGTAATTTGAACAGTTTCCATAAGTCGTTTAAAAAACTTAAAGGCACTACGCCGCTTGTATTTCAGCAAAAAATAAGCGGCCGGCCTACCAGTTTGGTACATACTTAAACAAAAAGAGCGCTCCTAAAAGCGCTCTTTTTGTTAGTTAAGCTTTAGTTGCGAAAAAGTTCCCATTCGGCAAATTGTAATATGCTGCCAGATTGTACTGCCGAAATATTTAGCCTGTAGTACGCATAGCTTGTTGTATTGCTAACCGTATAGGTTTTCTTTAAAAAGCGCGACGCAAATGATTGGTTGGTACGCATATCAAGCGTTGTCCAGGTGCTGCCATTATTTGAGCCCTGTAAGGTCCAGTTCTTTGGGTCCCGTGCAGGAACGTCATTAGCGGAAGTAATAGTGTAGCTCACTACTGTAGCTGCGGTATTGGGTTTAAATTGTACCCATCCCGAAGCGTGCTGGGTAAGGTACTTGGTTGATGCATTGTTATCAATAATCTTTGTGTATTCCTCGCCCGATGGTGACCCTGTTTGGTATTGTGCGGTAAGTACGCCTGTATAATCGGTAATATCCGCACCGCTCGGAGGGGTGGTGGTAGTGCCGCCATTATCCAGTGCCGCGAAGATGGCATCAGTATAACTTTTATTTTTATTTGCGGCAAACACCATAATGCCGGCTTTGTCAGGCGTAGGGTGCCACTGCGCCTGGGTGATTGCACTCGCCTGGCTGTTGTAATCGTATGACATGCCTAACATTACTTTGGCATTGCCGAGTGTGTTTGCCCAGTAATTAAAACGTGTGGTGTTGTCTTCAAAATATCCCATATCCATTACAAAGTTCAGGTACTGGCTTAAAGCGGTTTCACGAAAGATAGGCCCCGGGGCACCACCATCATAAAAGGCGCCGGTATATATTTTGGAAGTGCTGTTGGATGAAAGCGGGCCAAAGTATTTGCCCAGTTCGGTGATCAGGTTACGGTAATTGGTATTGTCTGTAGCGTTATGCTCTACATCGAGCGAAATACCATCGAGGCCAACGGTATTTACACAATCGTTAATAAATGAGGCAAACTGGGTATAGTTATAAGCGGTACCATTGTAGGTAGTAAACGGGGTAGCCGTACTCCATGAGGAGGCGTCGTCCACATTCATTAATACTTTAACACCCCTTGCTCTTAAAGTTTGTATATCAGCCAGTATCTGCCTTTTGTTTTTGTAGTAGGCGTTTTGCATCCAGCCGGAATTATAATGTACGGTATCGGCCAGTTCCCAAAGCGTGCCTTCAAAAATAACCACAATGTTGGCTTTATCGGTAAAGGTGGTTAGGGGCAGTACACCCTGGTTGGCCGGGGTAACGTCAAAGGCATAATAAGCAACTTTGTTTTGGCCGGAGGCTGGTAGTGCCGCCATGGATAGCTTAGCAGTTTTCGCCACGTTTAAAGCATCGGCACTGTTGGCGGTTTGGCTGGTTAACGCGTTCTCCTTTTTACAGGCTACACTCAGCAATGCCATGCCGCCGATAAGCAAATGGGTAAATTTGGATTGATTTCTCATAATTACTGTATTAGTGGTTTAAATTTGGTTTCAAAAGGTTTATTGCCCAAGAAGTGCGGGATATTATTGGGGGTTAATTATAGGTATAGGTGTTTTAGAGCTTGATTAACTTTAGTGACATATACAAGTTCAGATTAAATCTTTAGGCAATATTGTCTTAAACTTGCAGTTTATTCACTTTTATTGTCCGGCATTAACAGCATGGGTTGTAAACTTATGTTTACTCTGTTTAATTGTATGTTGACTAAAACTTATTCGGTAATAATGCTGTTCAAAAGTATAGAACAACACATACCCCATGAAGAGAAAAATTGGTCTTATCGCTTTAGTGGTTGTCGTATTTGCGATAATTGGAATAGTTTATTACCGCTATTACTACGTTTTCGGCGAAGGCGTAAAAGCCGGAAGTATGAACTATTTTGTTAAAAAGGGTTATTTATTTAAAACTTATGAAGGCCGACTGATACAGGCCGGTATAAAAACGCCTACAGGCGGTACAGTGCAGTCAAATGAGTTTATGTTTTCTGTTACCGATGAAAAAGTAGCCCAGAAACTAAACGAGAATGCCGGTGCATACCTTGAGTTGCATTATAAAGAGTACTTGCATACCCTACCCTGGAGAGGGGTAAGTGCTTTTGTGGTAGACAGTGTGATATCTGTCCAGAAAAACAATCCTCAACCAACATACTGACCTTTAAATGCCGGACAAGAGCCAGCATTTTTTTATAGAGCCAGTAAAGTTTGTTTGCAGGCTATTAAGCCATCTTTGCAAAGGCAATAGCTGGGGTTTTTATTCTCTGTTATTTGGTGTTTATTAGTATCATACCCCACAGTATGTACGCGTAAACTAAATTAACTATAAATGAGAAAGAGATTAAGCCTGTTAGCAAGCTTGTTATTGATAGTTCATACACTTTTTGCCCAGCCTGCGCCCAAGCCTTACGGCGTGCTGCCCACCGAACGGCAATTACGCTGGCAGGAAACTGAAATGTATAGTATTATCCACTTCAGTATGGCCACCTTTACTGATAAAGAGTGGGGCTATGGCGACGAGAAGCCAGCCATTTTTAATCCATCTAATTTTAACGCAGTACAGTTGCTCAGTGCCGCTAAAGCAGCCGGTATAAAAGGTATTGTGGTGGTAGCTAAGCACCACGATGGTTTTTGCCTTTGGCCAACTAAAACTACCGCTCATAATATTGCTAATAGTCCGTACAAAAATGGTAAAGGCGATATTGTAAAGGAATATGAGCTGGCCTGTAAAAAACTGGGGTTAAAACTGGGTATTTACTGCTCTCCCTGGGACAGGAATAACGAATATTACGGAACGGATAAGTATGTGAAAGATGTTTACCGCGAACAGCTGCGCGAGTTGTACAGTAATTACGGGCCGCTGTTTATGTCATGGCACGATGGCGCTAACGGAGGGGATGGGTATTACGGCGGCAAGCGTGAGCTTAGAAAGATTAATAAGGAAAATTATTACGGCTGGGAAGATACCTGGAAAATAACCCGCGCAATGCAACCCGGCGCTGCTATATTTGGCGACGCCGGCCCTGACGTAAGGTGGGTTGGTAACGAGGATGGTACCGCGGGCGACCCATGCTGGGAAACCTTTACACCACACGCCGCTGAAGGTAGCATACCCACAAACGGAAACGTTAACTATATTGAAAGCATAAATGGTACGCGTAATGGCAAGTTCTGGATACCTGCTGAGTGCGATGTGGCATTAAGGCCCGGATGGTTTTACCACAAGTCGCAGGATGGGCAATCTAAATCACCTTATCAACTGCTTAAGCTTTATTATGAAAGTGTAGGACGTGGAGCATGCCTGGATCTGGGTCTATCACCCAATGCCGATGGGCAGCTAACCAGCGAAGATATAGGCAACCTTAAAGTCTTTGGAGATATTTTAAAGGCAACATTCGCAAAAAACCTGGCTAAGGGGGCAATACTGAGTCCTTCTAATATCCGTGGCAAAAACAAGTTTTTATACGGTACATCCAAACTAATTGATAACGACCGGTACAGCTATTGGGCAACTGATGATAAAGTAAAGCAGGCGGATGTGACCGTTGATCTGGCAAAGCCGCAAACATTTAACATTATCCGTTTCCGGGAAAATATTAAACTGGGTCAACGGATAGACTCGATAAAAGTGCAGGCCATGATAGGGGGTAAGTGGGAAATGATAGCGCATGCCACATCTATAGGCGCTAACAGGCTCATCAGGCTCGAGCGGAATATTACCGCCATGCATCTTCGGTTTACAGTATACGCGCCTGTTTGCATAGCGTTGAGTGATTTCGGTTTATTTAAAGAACCAGCTCATTTAACGGCTCCGGTTATAAAAAAGGATAAACAGGGCAGGGTTGAGGTGATAACCGAGGCTCCCGTAAAAGCATTGCGATACACCACCAACGGTACCGAGCCAGGCACCCAATCAACATTGTATAACGGTCCGTTTAAAATGCCACTTGGTGGGACTGTAAAGGCTCTGGCATTCGAGGATGGGGGTAAACAAAGTACCGTAACCACGGCTGTATTCGATATTAGCAAAAAAGGCTGGAAAATTATTAATGGTGAAAATGCTGATCCGGCGTTGATGGAAGCGATAGATGACAATCCGTTAACCTTTGTTATCACACAGAAACCGGCAAATGGAAGTGCGGAGTTGGTGGTAGATATGGGGCAGCAGTATACTGTACATGCTTTTACTTATTTACCAAGACAAGACAAGCGTATAGAAGGCATCATCAGCAGTTATACCTATATGGTGAGTATTGACGGCGCCCATTGGGAAACCGCGGCTAAAGGCGAGTTTTCAAATATCAGGTCGAGCCCGGTACAGCAGGTGGTTGCTTTGGAAAAGCCTGTTACCGCACGTTATTTTAAGCTGATCGCCAATACGCTCATCAGCGGTAGCAAACCTACTATCGCTGAGTTGGGTGTAAGATAATTATAAAGCGCAAGCGGCGTTCAAAGTACAACGCCGCCTGCGCTTAAATCAAACCCTCAGAAAAATGTTAATGAATAACTAAAGCTGATAACTGCGATAAGTTATCAATTATGGCATCGGGGTTAGCCTGCTGCAATTGGGTTTTGGTATGTGCGCCGGTAGTAATGCCAATGGTTAAGCCACACCCGGCATTTTTTCCTTCTTCAATATCAATAATGGAGTCGCCTACCTTGGCTACTAAACTACCATCATTTATTCCAAACTTTTGCATCGCATGAAAGATCATGTCGGGATTTGGCCTGTTCTTTGGCACGTCAGAAGCGGTTACCAGGGTATCAAATGTTTGTCCTTCTTTCCACTCCAGCTTGGCTAACAATAATTCGGCTGTTTCGCGGTTATACCCTGTATTGAGCACAGTAAGAATGTTTTGTTCCTTTAATTTATTGAAGAGTTCTGTAGCATTGGGCTGTGGTTTAACTTCAAAGTGTTTGTAGGCAGCACCTAATTGCTCAACAAAATTATCATATATCTGATCAATCAGTTTTTCGTCCACGATGTTTAGATATATCGACAGTATAGACCGGATAGCCTGTTTTTTTTCTTTACCCGCGCCTTCTGCCAAAACCTGCTCAAGTGTAAGCATATATCCCGCGTTATTAATTGCGGTTAAAAGCGTTTTGTATACCAGGTTATCCTCATTAATGGTGGTACCAGCCATGTCAAAAACCACCATTTTAACTATGTTGCTCATAAAATACTTATAACATAGTTTAGTTTAACTAAACTATAGTTTCTTTTTGTGCAAATAAAGGTAGTAAATGTAAAGTATTTGTAAACATTGTTTTATTTAAAAAAGTTAAACGTTGTAATATATTCAAGTAAAATTGGCATTCAGGTGATATTGTTGTTAGCGTGATTTCAATGAGTTTACGCATCTTTACACCATGGCACATTTACTCGATAATCCTATCTATAATGCTTTAACAACCGGTAACAAACACTTAGCAGTTGAGGCCGGAAGTGCCTTTCATTTTGAGAACGACGTAGCGCCATTCGCCGGCATGAAAGATAATTCATTAGCAGATCTTGAAGCGTTTGTTGAGCATATGTCTGATGATAGGGTATATGTGTTTTTTACCCCGGTGAAACTTGACATTCCTGATCATTTAAAAGTGTTAAGGCATTTTCAAATGTTCCAGATGGTTTATGAAGGAAATGGCCATACAGTTGAGATGGATAGTTCGCTAACCAGCCTTGATGACCAGCATGTTGAAGAAATGCTGGCTTTAACCAAACTGACTAATCCCGGCCCGTTTTTACAGCGCACTATCAAGTTCAGTAATTATACGGGCGTATTTGCCGATGGCACTTTAGTGGCTATGGCCGGGCATAGAATGCAGCCTTTGCCTTACGTGGAGATTAGCGCCGTTTGTACACACCCTGAGCATACCGGCAAAGGGCATGCCGCTAAATTGCTGCTGGAACAGGCAAGGCGTATCATTGCCGCAGGCAAAACCCCTTTTCTGCATGTATTACAGGAAAATACAGGTGCAATAAAAGTTTACGAGCGTGTTGGTTTTAAAACACGCATACCTATATTAGGCTATGTACTAAGCAAATAAAAAAGGTTGGGAGAAAGCTCCCAACCTTTTTTTATCACTTTCTGAAAAGCGTTAAACAAACCCCGGCAATTAATCCGGTGGCTAACGCGCCTGCTATATATTTGCGATGCGCCTTCGGCTTACCCGGTAAGCCGAAGCCTCCGTATGGCGCCATACCATAATTTACGGTATTAAATAAATTGCCACTTGTGGAGGATATGGGTGCGGCATTTTTAAAATACCTGCGCATGATGGCACCGGTCAATCTTGTTGTCAGTTCCGGGAGTAACGCATGTGATACCTTCAATAATAACGAGGTACTGCCTACATAGGTGCTTGTCTTCGGGTCGTTGGCAACTTTAACCATAGCCTCGGCAAGGCGTTTGGGGTCGTAAACGGGTGGGGCGGGTTTAAGCTGCTTGCCTGTATAATTACCCGCATGTTGTATGCCCGGTGTGTCCAGAAAGGCAGGGTAAAGGTCACAAACATGAATATAAGGCCAATTAGTAAGTTCGCCCCTTAATGCTTCCGAAAAACCGGTTAATCCAAACTTGCTGGCGGAGTAACCCGCACCATAAGGCACCGCGGTAAAACCGCCAACAGAAATATTATTAATGAGCGTACCATAATGCTGCGATTTAAAAAACGGCATTACGGCATGTGCTCCGTTCATGTAACCCAGGAGATTAGTTTTTATCACCTGCTCGTGCACCTCCATAGGGGTAATATCAAAATCACCGGCGGCTAATACCCCTGCATTATTAATCCAAACGTCAATACGGTTATCCCAATCGTTAGCTGCATTAGCTAAGGCGATCATCGCTTTAGGGTCGGTTACGTCCGTTTCTACGGTAAGTACTTCGGCCCCAAACTCACGGCACTCATGGGCAACTTCTTCCAACGCTTCGATATTGCGCGAGGCCAATACCAGATTAGGCCGATATTGTGCAAATTCAACGGCGGCAGCACGCCCGGCACCGCTTGACGCACCGGTTATAACTATGGTTTTCCCTGTTAATCTTATCTCTTTCATCAGCAAGTTATTTATTAAATAACCTTTGCCAGATGGAAGTGTTTGGAAAGATCTATATTAACGAATACGCGGTTGGCTTAAGCATGGTTGAAGTGATCTTTGATACCAGCAATGCATCGGCGTAATCCGCAGGTGCGCTTATTTTCTTCCATTCAGCGTCATCTACAAATGATTTCCAGTGGGCAGCCTTATCGTCTATATTCTTAAAAGTAACCATGTAGGTAAGGTTAGGCCGATTATCTCCTATGACTGTTTCGCCAAAGAATACAGGTTTAAAACCGAGGCGTTTAAAAATGTCTACCTCGCCTTTATCATTAAACATTTCTATTTTCTTTTTACCCGCTGCTTCGCTGGCGCTTTTATATTGGCGAAGCTCAAATATCCTCTCTTCTTTTGCAGGCAACTCTTTAACCGGAGAATGTTTAAAGGCTTTTAAAATGGATGTATCCAACTGCTCAAACGCCGGGTCGCTCGCTGGCGCATTAAGATAGGCCGAACCTTTTGTCCAATAGCTTTTATCGTTCTCCAACTGATCAAAAAGATGGTCTATCTGTGCAAAGTTAACATAGGGTATCAGCACAAAGAGTTTGCTTTGGCCGGCAGGGCTTAACTCAGTAAATACACCAACTGGCTCTTTGGTGAGCTTTTTTATTGTCGGGATGAAAACATCGCGATAAAAATCTTCGGTAATTTTCTGCTGGCGCTCATCCTTAAAGGTATAAACGCGCAATTCGTAATATTCAAGCGCAGTGGTTTTAGCTTGCGACATGGCTACAGCCGGCGTAACAGCAGCAACCGCGCCGCCAATGATGGATTGTTTAACAAAAGAACGTCTTTTCATAATTGGGTTATTGGTTAAATATACAAACGATTATTCTTCGTTGTCATCATCATCTTCGACTTCTTCTTCTTCCGGCACATAGTTCATAATGGCCTGTCCAATCGCGTCTACTTCCGGGATATCGCCGAACATAGGTGTTTCTGTTTCGGGGTTCAGCATGAGCCACACATTATCCGTGTCTTTCTCGATTTTGCCAAATTCGCTGCCAGCCTTAAAAATGGTATATACATTATCTTCTTCCGGGAAAACGGAGTAAACAATTCCGCCAACCAGTACGTCAAATGGTTCTTGCATAGTTATAGTATTTGCGCGCAATTTACCATTTTACGTTAAGCAGTTTAACTTGTAAATAAAGTTTGGCACAACAATGTGAATTTATTTGCATACTTATTTACCTTTGCGCCGCAATTGATACGGCTGCCTTATTTTGGCCGACTTTTAGCAACGCTAATTTATATGAAGAGAGTGGTTATTACGGGCATGGGTGTTGTATCCCCGGCCGGCAACGATATTAAAAGTTTTTGGACTAACATAGTTAATGGCCGTAGTAATGCCGCCGCTATTACACATTTTAATGCAGAGCATTTTAAAACACATTTTGCTTGCGAGATCAAAGAATTTAAATCTGCTGATCTCCTGGATCGCAACGAAATAAAACGCAGTGACCTTTACAGCCAATACGCACTGGCTGCCGCCAAACAAGCGGTAGAAGATTCGGGATTTGATACCAACACGGTTGACCCGTTTGATATAGGTGTTATCATGGGGTCGGCACAAGGTGGTTTCGAGACCTTTGAGCAGCAGCTGAAAGAATATGCCGCCACAGACCACACCCCGCATTTCAACCCTTTCTTTATACCCAAAACACTGGTGAATATGGCTTCTGGCCTTATCTCCATTAAGTTTGGTTTTATGGGCGTAAACTTTTCGGCAGTGTCGGCATGTGCTTCGGCCAATACCGCTATCATGGATGCGTTCAATTACATCCGCTGGGGTAAGGCCAAGATCATTGTAACCGGTGGTGCCGATGCGCCTATCAGCGAAGGCTCTATTGGTGGGTATAACGCGCTCAAGGCCTTATCAACCCGTAACGATTCACCACAGACTGCATCACGCCCTTTTGATGTAGAGCGTGATGGTTTTGTGATGGGCGAGGGTGCAGGCGTTTTGATCCTTGAAGAGTACGAACACGCGAAAGCCCGTGGCGCTAAAATATACGCGGAAGTCGCCGGTTCCGCCATGACGTCTGATGCTTACCATATCACCGCCACTCATCCCGAAGGCAAGGGGGCTATCCGTGGCATGAAGCTGGCTCTTGAAGATGGCGGACTTAACGCCGATGAGGTAAATTATGTAAACGCACATGCTACCTCAACCCCTGTAGGCGATCTGAGCGAGGCAAGAGCTATTAACGCGGTATTCGGTAATAATAAAAACTTCGCGATAAGCGCAACTAAATCCATGACCGGTCACTTGTTAGGTGCTGCGGGTGCCATAGAGGCCATTGTTGCCATTAAAGCTATACAGGATAACATTATACCGCCAACCATCAACACACATACCATTGACCCTGAAGTACCTGCCGGTTTGCATATTGTTACCAAAGAGGCCATAGATAAGCAGGTGAATGTTGCGTTGAGCAATACCTTTGGTTTTGGCGGTCATAATGGTATAGCAGTCTTCAAAAAGGCGTAAATGCGTATATTCGTGCATGCAGCACCAGCTTTTGTTAGATAACATCGCCAAATATGTATCGCTTTCTGCCGATGAACAGCAGGAGATCATCTCGCGCTTTCATTATAAAAAAATAAAAAAGAAGCAGTTTTTACTGGAGGCCGGTGATGTAAGCAACCGCTCTATTTTTGTGATCTCCGGGTGTTTGCGCAGCTATGCCGTAGACAAAAACGGTACCGAACACGTGTTGCAATTTGCCCCTGCGGGCTGGTGGATAACCGACATGCGCAGCTACCTCACCGGCGAGCCTGCCCGCCTAAGCATTGACGCCATCGAAGAAACGGAAGTGCTCTACGTGAGTAAAGCCGACTTTGAGGAACTCAACGTGCGCATCCCAAGATTTGAGCATTTTAATAGGGTGCTGGCCCAAAAGGCACTGGCCACTTACCAGCACCGGCAAATAGATAACAGCGTACTGGCCGCCATGGAGCGCTACAGTAATTTTTGCGAATTATACCCCTCGTTGATCCTTAGTTTACCCCAGAAACAGGTGGCGTCGTATATCGGTGTTACCCCCGAATTTTTGAGTAAAATGTTAAACACCACACTGGTTAAATAACCACCGTTCCACTATAAGTATATACTGTAATGGAACAAATGGAACACGCTGTTAATCAGCATTTTGATTTGTGTATGTGAGTAGTGTATTCATTTATATAATGCCTGTATAACGCTGTTTTTCAGCAGATAATTGGAATTAAGAGAGCGTTCCATGCGGAACGCTTTTGGAAACTGTTTCGGAACGCTTCCGGAACGCCTTTTCTTTCCCCCGCAGTTTTATTAATCTACATTAAGTTTTTGCCTTAATCTACATTATTGGGCCGCCTGCACATTGCCGCTACCTTTGTATCATACCAAACGGAAAAGAAGTATGAAAAAGAAGATCAGGCATATCCTTAAAGGTCGCGAAAAGCAGATCACGAAAGAGGACAGCGTTTTGCAGCCCCTTCCGCATATCGATTTCAGGTTTGCCAACCCCATCATCGTGCTGCATCACCTGCAAGCCAAACAGATTGAGCCGGGGCAAAAGCTGCGTATACACCCGCATCCCCACAGGGGCTTCGCGCCGGTTACCTTTCAGTTGCAGGGCGAGGGTTATCATATGGATAGCGCCGGCCATAAAGGCACCATTAAGGCGGGAGATGTGCAGTGGATGTTTGCCGGTAAAGGCATTCTGCACAGCGAAGGCCCTTCTGAAGAAATGCTAAAGACCGGCGGCACGCAGGAACTGATACAGCTTTGGATAAATGTACCCAAAGCGAATAAATGGGATGAGCCTTTTTATCAATCGGCTACCAAACAGCAACAGCCGGAGGTATTGCAGCAGCCGGGTGTAAGCTTAAGGTTGGCGAGCGGTGATTATGAGGGCAAGGTTGGGCCGCTAAGAAGTTTTACGCCGCTGGTAGCTATATCCGGCGAAATAGAAAAGGGAAGGCAGGTGCAGCTAATGGCCACTGCGGGTTACTGGACGCTGTTATACATTGCCAAAGGAAGCCTCACCGTGAACCAGGAAGAGGTGACAGCCCACAACCTTATCGTATTTGAACAGGACAACGAAGAAATAATTATAACCGCCAATGAAGATATACAACTGCTTTACCTCTCTGCCGAACCGATCAATGAGCCGGTAGCAGCTAAGGACAATTTTGTAATGAACACGATAGAAGAAGCTAACCAGGCCATTGAAGATCATAAGAATGGCTTGTTCGGCACACTTGAATTTTAAACATCAACTATAACACTTTAATACAGTAAATATCATGGAAAATAACACCATAAACGGCATCCACCACATTACCGCGATAGCCGGCAACGCTAAACGTAACTACGATTTTTATACCAAAACACTCGGCTTAAGGCTGGTGAAGAAAACCGTGAATTTTGACGACCCCGAAACTTATCACTTTTATTATGGCGATAAAGTTGGTACACCCGGCAGCATATTAACATTTTTCCCATGGGAGGGCATTAGCGCCGGCCGCAGAGGGGCAAGGCAGGCTACCGAGATAGGCTATTCTGTACCACAGGGAAGTTTGGACTTCTGGATCAACCGCTTTGAGAAACATAACGTGATCTATAACAAACCGGCCGAGAAGTTTGGTGAGGAATACCTTACTTTTCTTGACCCTGACGGTTTAAAGCTGGAACTGATCGTTTCAAAAACAGCCGATAACCGCCTGCCATGGGAAACTGATGAGGTAAAAGCGGAAAACGCGACCAAAGGTTTTCATAACGTGACCATCACCACCAACAAAATGCAGCCTACGGCAGATATACTCACCAATGTGTTTGGCTATAAATTGCTGGAACAACATGTTAACCGTTACCGTTTTGTAACCAACGCTGTTGATAACGCTAACATTGTTGACCTGGTAGAAGTTGCCGGTGAAGTTGCCGGCCACGTAGCAGGTGGCTCTGTACACCACGTTGCCTTCAGGGTTAAAAATGAAGAAGTATTGATGCAGTATCGTGATAAGATAGCCGCTTTGGGTTTACATATCACCGAAAAAATCGACCGTAACTATTTCTACTCATTGTACTTCCGTGAACCGGGTGGCGTGTTGTTTGAGATAGCTACCGATAACCCCGGTTTCGCGGTTGACGAAAGCGTGGAAGAATTAGGCAGCCATTTAAAGCTACCTGCCCAATACGAGCAGTACCGTGATAAACTGGTAACCGTTTTACCAAAATTAGACTGATATGTACAACCATAGCAAACAGATATACACCGGCGGCGCACCAGTCGCCGGTGCCACTGCGGCCATTATAGCCCTGCATGGCAGAGGGGCAAGCGCGCATGATATTATGGGGTTGGCAAAAGAGCTTAAAGTAGCCAATGCTGCCATATACGCCCCGCAGGCTACCAATAACAGCTGGTATCCATATAGCTTTATGGCCCCTGTTGAACAAAACGAGCCTGCTTTATCATCAGCTTTGGCTTTGGTAGATGAAACCGTTAAGCAGGCAATTGCCGATGGTATCGCAGCAGAAAATATCTATTTCACCGGCTTCTCGCAGGGCGCGTGCCTGTGTTTAGAGTATGTTGCCCGCAATGCCAAACAATATGGTGGTGTGGCTGCTTTTACAGGTGGCTTGATAGGTGAGCAGCTGGACAAAAGCCATTACAAAGGCGATTTCAATAATACGCCGGTTTTAATTGCTACCGGTAACCCGGATCCACATGTGCCCTTAAGCAGAGTAGAGGAGAGCGTGGAGGTTTTGAAAGGCTTAGGCGCGGATGTTACCCTGAAAGTATATCCCGGCAGGCCGCACACTATTACCTATGATGAGCTTAAGCTGGCTAACGAACTGATAGTTAAATAGAAATAAAGGCGATATGAAATTTGAAGATATTGAACTGGTGAATAACGAAGCCATACACAATTTTGAACTAATGGTAGATGGGCACCGCTCGTTTATTGATTACCAGGTACGTGGTGAGAAAATTTATTTGATCCATACTGAAGTCCCCGAAGTATTGCAAGGCCGTGGTGTAGCCGAGGCGTTGGTAGAAAAGGCTTTTACTTATATAGAAAGTAAAGGGCAGAAGGTGGTTCCGCTTTGCGCTTACGTACAAATATTTTTAAAGAAACACCCTGAGTGGAACAGGATAGTAGCTTAGGTTGAGTTTGATGATGATCAAAAGCCGCGGGGAGTAGATCCTCACGGCTTTTTTTATGGACTTAACAGAATTTACAATACTATAATAGTAACACGTCTATCCTATGGGCATGTACCCGCCCAACCTGTTCAGACCAGGCGAAAACCGTAAATTGCCCGTCCTGAGAGGCTACGAGGGCAATGGCATCGTGTTGGTCGCTTACAAACTGGGCGGCGGCCAGGTGCCTGCTTCCGCCACTTTGGGCAGGGTGTACACGGCGTGCGCGTCCATCAGCAACAGGTTCCGTCATAATAATTTCGCCCACCGGCTGGCTATTCGCGGCCCTTGCCGCTTTCGCGCCAAATGCCAGCAGATCATATTTATCGGTAATAACCGTAGCGCCATCAACAGCGGTAAACCCGCCTATCAGGTCAATCGCTTCCAGTAACGATTCGCGCCATTCCAGTTTATCCGCCGCACTGGCCTTGCTCATCATCAGGTCGTTGATCGCAGTGTATGGTGGCTCAACCGGGTATTTTACCGGCTGCACAATAGAGTCGCGCCATCTATCCGTCCCCGTCGGCACAATAAATACCAATCCGCCCCTTTTATGCAAACGCATAGACGCGGCCAGTTGCACCAGTATGTTAAACGATTCGCCCATGTAAGCAGGCAGCGGCATGGCCTGTAATGATTTTATCAGTTGCGGGCAATCGGCAATGCCCATGGTGTTTTCGTCCAGTACCTTTATCTGGTCGCCCTGTAATACGGCAACGTTAACATATTTACCAAAGCCGCCCACCCGGCGGTGCTTAACCACCAGCAAACCCGGTTCAACTACTTCCAACACAAAGCAAAGCGCGGGTACACTGTGCGTAGTGCCCCATATGCACAGGTCGTCGCCATCGGGCCAAACACCCAAATGTATGCCGGGTTGTTCCACAGCAGGCGCCAGTTTAATGAGGTTTTGTGGCGTAAGGCGCAGCTTTTCGCCAAACAGCAGCGGTTTATCCGATTGTGAGGGTTGTAGTAATGCCAAGGATATATTGGGCGACCGGCCTTCTTCGCGGCGCATACTTGCCCAAAAAGCTACATCAATTACCGCTTCTATGATCTCCAGTTGGGGTGGGCTGGCTACATTATCGCCATTTTTACCCTTTGATGCCTGTTGGTGTGCCGTAAAATGAGCTTCTATTTTTGGGGCCACTATGCGGGCCGGTAAATACGTAGGTTCTGAGAGCATAGGTATTGTTTTTCTATACAATTATACTCATAATCTGTCGGCTGCAAGGCCTGCCTGGTTAAAGTGATACAGTTTTGATGATTAATCCTGTGTTGAAAAATCTCTTAACTAAAACTTTTAGTATTTGATGATAAACCGTTAACTTGCAGCTTATGCCGGTGTATATAGCGTCATTGAATTCGGGGAGTAACGGCAACTGTTATTATGTTGGTAATGAGCATGAAGCAGTATTGATAGATGCTGGCATCTCCTGCCGCGAAACAGAAAAGCGCATGCTCAGGCTTGGCCTTTCCATCAAAAAAATTAAAGCCATTTTTATTTCTCATGAGCATAGCGACCATATTCGTGGTTTGGCAGTGCTGGCAAAAAAATATAGTTTGCCTGTTTACGTTACCGATGGTACCGTTCATCATTGCGGCGATGTACCGCGCGAACTGTGCTTTAGTTTGAGATCATACGAATCGGTACAAATAGGGAATTTACAGGTAATGCCTTTCCCCAAGCATCATGACGCGGTTGAGCCGCACAGTTTTATGATCACCAATGGCGACACCCGCATTGGTGTTTTCACGGATATAGGCGCGCCCTGCGAACACCTTATCCGCCATTTTACACAATGCCACGCGGTTTTCCTGGAGGCCAACTACGATGAACAAATGCTGGAACAGGGCAGGTACCCCTATTTTTTAAAGAAGCGCATCCGTGGCGGTAAGGGCCACCTCTCTAATAGGCAAGCCCTGGAGATGTTTATAGCGCATAGGCCGCCGTACATGAGCCATGTGCTGCTGGCGCACCTCTCAAAAGATAATAACAACCCCGAACTGGCCGTACAACTCTTTGCCGAACATGCAGGCGCTACGCATGTAAGTGTCGCATCGAGATATGAGGAGAGCGAGATTTTTGTGATAGACCCACCACCGCTGGCACCGGGCGAAAGCCATTCGATTAACCAGGTAACCGGCCAGTTTCAATTTGCTTTAAGCTGATGCTGGAGATCATTTATCGCGACGAACACCTGATCGCTATTAACAAGCCGCATGGCTTACTGGTACACCGCTCATCCATAGCTGCTGACGTTTCCGAATTCGCCATCCAGATCCTGCGCGACCAGATAGGCCAAAAGGTTTATCCGGCCCACCGTATCGACCGAAAGACCGGAGGTGTACTGCTTTTCGCTTTAGATAAGGAAGCAGAAGTAGCTATGCAGCAAATGTTTATGAATAACCAGGTCAACAAAAAGTATCTGGCTATTGTAAGGGGTTTTACGCCTGATGAGGAAACTATTGACTACCCCCTGCGAAAAGAGAATGGTACTTTACAGGATGCGCTTACCCGCTACCAAACACTCAAAAGAGCCGAACTCAATGTGCCTTTGGGTAAGCATGATACATCCAGATATTCGCTGGTTTTAGCTAAACCCGAAACAGGCCGCATGCACCAGTTACGAAAACACTTCGCGCATGTTTTTCATCCCATTATCGGCGACCGCACGCACGGCTGTAATAAGCAGAACAAGTTATTCAAAGATAAATGGGAGATGGAAACCATGTTGCTACACGCGCTTGAAATCAGTTTCATCCATCCGGTTAGCGGGGTAGAAACGCGTATTTCCGCAGCGTTACAGCCTGATTTTAATGCCGCAATGCAATTAATGGGTTGGAGCAATGATGGTTGGTAGTGTATATTTGCACTATGAGCAATAACGAGATCATGAAAAAGCTGCGCGTGGCCCTAAAGCTGCGCGATGAGGATATCATCAATATCCTGGCCCTGGTGAATTTCCGAACTACTAAAACAGAGCTAAGCGCTATCTTTCGTGCCGAAGACCACCCCAACTTTGTGAAATGTAAGGACCAGTTATTGCGTAATTTTCTGAATGGCTTGGTGATCCACTTACGCGGCCCTATGCCGCCTAAAACGGAAGTCAAAAGTCAAAATTAAAAAGTCAAAAATAGAAAGTCAGAATAAAATGTCATTGCGAGCGCCAGCGTGGCAATCTCATAGGATAGTCTGACCTTCAAACTAATCGCGTTGTATCAAACGTAATTTGCCTTCTTTCATCAGCCTTTGCTGTTCGGGACTAAAGGGCACGCGACCTCCAAAATCCTGCACCCAAAAGCGGTCTTTCTCGGCTACGCCCACTTCTTTAAAGCCGGGGTTCATGAGGTTCTTACAATGGCCTTCGCTTTTGAACCAGCCGGCCTGTACTTCATCTATAGTTTGTTGCCCAAAAGCGATATTTTCGCCGCTCATAAAGCTTTTCCAGCCTTTGAACTGGTAACCGGCCTGTACAATGCGGGTGGTCATGCTGCGTCCATCTTTGCTATCGTGGCTGAAGTAATTTCTACGGGCCATGTCTTTGGCATGCCCACGGGCGGCATCTTCCAGTTGGTTGTTCCACACGAGGGGCGGGGCTGGCGGGTACCAGGTACCACCACAATTGCAACCCCGTGTACGGGTTTGGTTGATGAGTTGTAGAAATCTGTCTTTGAAAGATGAATAGCCTTCGTCGTCCTGCCTGAAAGCCAATAACGATAATGTAAACGCGGCGGCCACTACACAAAATATGCTGATGTATCGCTTCATACCGGTATGACGCTTAACCCGCTTGTAGGTTTAACTTACAGCTTAGCTTGTACAGGATAAACTGCGGCCAGCTTGCGTACCGAAGTGGTGTTGAGCTTAGCGAGCTTTTTTACGGGTGTGGTCCTCTTCTTCTTGATGGGCTCCGTTTTCTTAACGATCACCGAATCCCTGGGCATGGTTTCGGCCAATTGTTTATCGGCCTGTATCTGCTGTAGCTTTTCGTTGATCTCCGCTACACGCTTTGATGCGATATCACCTTTATCCGTCTGATTGAGCCGGTTGTATAAGAAAGCATAACTCTGTTGTACAAGTGCTTCTTCCCGTAGCAGGTTGTTTTTTACCGATAGGTTAAGCGCATCGTTAAGGTCGCGCATAGCCAGTTTGGCTTCTTTATTGTCCATTTTTACGTTGGCCAGTTTCACCAGGGTCATTACCACAGATGCCACATCATTCCGTTTGCGTGAAATGTTTTTTGATTGCAGTAGAAACCATTTAGCCTGGCTGTAACGGTGCTGCGCGGTATAAACCTTGGCCAGGTCATCAAAGCAGCGCCTCATGCCTAAGGTGTCCTCGTAAAACGAATAATTATGCAAAGCCTGTAATGACCAGTGTATGGCTTCCGTTTGATAATAGTTGCGCAGGTTGCGGTTAACTATCGTGTCGAACTTAAGGTATTCAGCTGCGATCTGGGTATAGATAGGGCCCTTAAGTGTATCATTTGTAGTGTTTTGTAGCTTATGCTTCAAGCTGTCTAACGCATCGTTATTGGCTTTACAAACAAATGTAACGGCTACTAAACAAATAAGTGTAATTATCTTCTTCATCTGGTGATTTGATTCCGGATAAGTATGTTATTCAACTTATTCAAAATGCGTGCCCCGATTAGTTATTGATGTTGCAGGGGAGGCGCAAATTACAATAAACTAACATAAATACCTAATTGTATTGATTAAT
This sequence comes from Mucilaginibacter sp. 44-25, assembly GCA_001898335.1. Lineage (GTDB taxonomy): Bacteria > Bacteroidota > Bacteroidia > Sphingobacteriales > Sphingobacteriaceae > Mucilaginibacter. The sequence goes on from MKTS01000001.1 coordinate 62,891, forward strand.
AAGTATTTACAGGATAATGTAGAAGTATTAATGAAGATTAATACGGAAGTTAAAATGCGGTGACAAGTATATTTTACTGTACAGTTTAGCGGATAACGGCCTCGTACCTGCCCAAAAAATCCCTGAATTTCTTAGATGCCGATAACAATAAGTTGAAGAGCAGAATACCCAACCCGGCACATAGTATGCCTGCCAGTACATCTAATACATAATGATGGCTTGCATAAACTGCTGTGAACCAAATGCCTATCATTACTAATCCAAAGAAAATGTTAACCCAACCCAGGCGGTTTTTGATACCGTAATAGAGTACCACAATGGGGTATGACGAATGCAGTGAAGGCATAGCGGCAAACACGTTAGAGCCCTTCTCGTAAATAGATTTGAACAGGGAAATATGGAAGAGCCTGTCAAACCTCGAGAGGCCGGCTGTACTACCTTGTGTTAACGGATGAAAATTTAAGCCATGGTATTGCACATACCAGGGTGGTGCAGCCGGGTAAGCATAGTATACCACAAAGCCCAGCAGGTTCACCAATACAAAGGTTAGCGAGAAATAAAGGAACTGCCTTTTATTCTTAAAAAATAAATAAGCCGCGAAGGCAAGCGGTACCGGTATCCAGCATAGATAAAAGAAGCCGGTAATAGCATCCAGGAAGTCGGTGCTTTGCATGCGCAGGTACTCGTTAGGGGTAACCGTTTTACCCTGAACGCTGATGCCGAAAATATCTTTTTCGGCGCCGTAAAGACCACCTACAGCTACATCATTGTAGTTGTAATTGGGAAAAGCCTTCATGTAATCAAAAATGATCCAGTATACAATAAAGATGGTAAAGCCCAGGATAAACTTCCGGGTAACTACAGAGGCGTAAAAGAGTACGTTAAAAATACCTATGAGTACCAGCTGGTCCGTTTTAAAACCAACCAGCAGGCAGGAGAGTATCAGGTATGCAACAGATACACCGGTAACAATGCTGACGCTTTTGGCATTGATACGGATATCATTGCTATGCGCATTAGTCATTCTGTTTTTTAATGAAATCTGAGTTAAACACCTTGTCCCACATTGGAGAGCTTACGCCATAACCTTTGGTAGGGTCCTGGTAATGGTGCAGCATATGGTGCTGTTTGATCTTTTTCCAGAAACTGCCCTTAAAGTTAAAGTGGTGGATAGCGTAATGCGATATATCATACACCAGGTACCCTAATATAAAGCCAGGGAAAAAACCAAGAACATAGTTTGCAGGCAGCAGCGCATTAAACAAAAAGTAAAAGCCGGTTGCCAATGGTATACTTGCCGATGGGGGCATTACCAGGCGTTTGGCATCGCTCGGATAATCATGGTGTACACCGTGGAAAATAAAGTGTAACCTTAAAGCCCATTTGGCCTTGGGTACAAAATGGAATACAAAGCGGTGTAATACGTACTCGGTAAAGGTCCATACAAAAAGACCGGCTGCAAAAAGCCATATGAAATTAACTAAACCAATGTTTTTCTCATACGCAAAATAACCGCAAGCCAGTATAACCGGTACAAAAACTATAATTGGTACAAAGTAGTGTACTTTTGATAAACTTTCCAGGAAATCGCTTTTAAACATCCTCACCGATTCGGTAGAGTTGGAAACAAAATTTTTCTTAGCCATAATCATCAGGGTTTAAAACGTTCGGTCACCTCTTTTCCGGTTTCAGGATCGGTACCCTTCATTTCTACAAAAATAACATTTGGCGACCACATAGAGCCACCGTCTGTCTTAATAAAAATACTTTTTAGCAGTATACGCTTTTTTGAAATAAATGCGAAGATATGATATTTTCCGTCGCTGCCCTGCATCAATTTAAACGGAATTTTATCGTATGACACTAACCTGATATCGAAATTACCATTACCCAGCGGTTTAGAGGTAATGCCATAGGCAAATTTGCGCTGTATATAAGTTAGGTCTTCTTTTTCACCATTGGCCTCTGCAAACCTTAACCAGTAAATGTTTACCGGAGATTTCTCATCTGCAAGGCCTGTTTCAGCGTTGATATTTACATCGTAACAAACAGCGTTAATATTTTTGGAGCGTTGCAGATAAAATAACCTGTTAGGGTTATCCGGTACGGGAGGATAAACCTTACCATCCTGGGCTTTGTAAACTGGCGGAACAGTGTCTGCACTCAGCGTATCACAAGTAACCAATATGCTTGCATGGGCTTTGAAAGCTGTTGCTGTAGTAAATAAGCAAAAAATTAACAAAAACCTTAGCAACACTTTACTCATTCTTCGTTATCAGACAAAGCTTTTTTAGCATCCATTAACCTGCCAAAAGCAGTGAGGTTAGTTAACACGGCCAGTATGGCTATTGGGAAGGTAAAGATAGACATGGTTTCAAATACATGGTACTTTATCCCAGGGATAAACAATTTATAATCGCCACCGATGTAAGATGAACTGATACCGCAGGCAATAGCGAAAAGGCCTATGGTTATTACACGCTCGGGGCGCTGCATGAGGCCTCCTTTGCACTCCACGCCTAAACCTTCGGCACGGGCACGTACGTAGCTCACCATCATAGAGCCGATAAGGGCTATAAAAGCGAATATGGAGCTCAGGAAGTAATGATGAGCAACCAGGTAGTAACATATCCCCAGAAACATGATCAGTTCGCTGTAGCGGTCTAAAACAGAATCATAAAGGGCGCCGAAAACCGATTTCATGTTGCCTAAACGGGCTACCTGCCCATCAAGCATATCAAACAGCCCCGCGAACAGGATAAGGCCGCCTGCCCAGCCAATGTAGCTAAAATCGCCGCGGTTGCCGTGTTCAGAGCCAACAATGAAAATTGCCGCCACACCTACATTTAAAACAAAACCTATTGAGGTAACCGCATTGGGGGTTAAACCCAGTTTGATAAGTATTTTAACGAATGGGTCAATTACTTTATATATACCCAGTTGTAAATTAGTGCGTAGTGATGTTGTTTGTTGTGCCATTTCAAAGGTAAATGTAGATAAACCTAAATTAACTATTATCGCTTAAAAGTCAAATTTGATTTTCACACGGACACCCCATTTGGCAACATCGGGGTTATCCAGGTATGTTAAGCGTTTAACGTAGTCTAACCTTATGAATTTAAAAATGTTTTCGACACCAAAGCTAATTTCTGTATAAGGTTTGTTACCTAAAGCATAAGTGATAGGTACACCTTTGTTATCTACCGGGAACTGGTAAAGGTTACCATTAAATGCAGGTGTGTTTTCCCTGCTTAAACCTCCCCACAAAGCTTTAACTGAAGCGGTTTCGCGCCACTTAAGCTTTTTAAACAAAGGGATCTTGTTAAAGAAGAAACCGCCAAAGTGATGATCTACGATGATACTGGCCGATTTATCGCTCACAAACTCCAGGAAGTTCATAAGGTTATACTGGTCTATCACATAAGCGAAGGTCTGGTTACCACGTGATATGTTCAGCAACGGATAAGGCACCTGCCCGAAGGTACGTGAAGCTTCCAGTATCACGTCCGAAAAACCGAACGGAGCTTCGTAAAAGCGTTTCTCGCCCCTGAAATCAAGTTTATGGTAGCGGTATTGCCCGTCAAGCACCTTTAAGCCGGCGGTATACTCCAGCGATAGTTTAGGGTATTGGTTAATAATAGGCGTACGGAAAAGTTTACCCTGGTAATATTGCTCTTTAGGCGCGTAACGCAGGCCAATGGTAGCCTCGGATGTAGTAAGGTTAGTAAAAGTTTGTGTACCGGCGCTGTTTATAAAAGGTACTAAGCTACCCGCCGGTGTTTGTATCAGCTTGCGTAGCCCCAGTTTATAGGAGAAATGGTTGGCATACTCGCTCACGTATTCAAAACGGTACTGGTCGTTGTAATAATACTTATCGTTACGGCCACGTTTAAAAGATAGCAGTACGTTATCTTCCTGTATAAACTGCAGTTCCTGGCCGGGTATCTTGGTTTCGCGCTGTATGCTGGCCCTTATGTAATGTTGCGGGAAACGGTAAATACTTTTGCCGTTAAGCGAATAGGTGGTAGCAAAAAAGTACTTCCACCGGTCGTCCTTAAAGCCGTAGGCGCCATAACCTTCAAAAAATATGCGTTTGCTAAAATCTGCTGTGGTACGGCCACCTAGGCGCAGGCGAAAACCTTCAACCGGGTTAAAGCTGTAAAAGGTACTTGCCGGGCCTATCTCAAACTTGCCGAAATTTTTAAAGCCGGCAAATAACAGGTTAATAATATCGGCCGTGCGGCGGAATGATGGCATATGTACCAGGCTATCGATATTTTTATAGGTTTTAGATTCGGCGGTGCTTAGCGTATCAAAACGGTTTTTTACCCAGAAGCTGTCGGGCTTGTTGCGCAGTTCTTCGTCGTCAACCTCTGGTGGTGTGGCGTAAGTACTGTCGGGGTGGGGTTTGTTGATCACAAAGTCGCGCCTCACAATAGTACGCGAGCCAAATAACCCGCTTTTGCGTTTCTGGCTCAACCCAAAATCCGCGAAGGTATTGCTTCGCGAAAGATGGTAACGGCCATCAGGGCTTAACTCAAAGTCTTGGTCAATATTCATGCTGCGCACAAAGTTTACGTTGATGTTTTTATTAATGATCAGCGCGGCTTTTTGTACAGCGTAATTGCCATCAAGGGTAATAAAAATATCACCCTCAAATAAAATGTTATTGGTATTGCGTGGTGTAAAACTCAGTTGCACCAGTTTTTTACCTGTTTGCAGCGTAATAGTATCGGTAATGAAATACTTATAGAAGGTAGGGGCGTTATCCGCTATAGGGCTCAGGAATTGGCGGCCCAGCAATAAAACGTCGTTATCGTAAATATCTACCTTTACATACAGGTGCTGAAAGTACTGACCAACACCTTCGGTATCAAAGCCCGGCCCAAAATCAACAGACTTTTCGCCCAGCCGCTTTTCGCGGGTGGCCTCGGGGTTTTTGCGGTAGAAAACCTGCGTAACGCGTTCTTTAAGATAAATTGGCAACAGGGATTTGCCGGGATATGAAGTGCTGTCCTTATTCTCAAAAATGAACTTGTATTTCCTGAACAGTTTTTTCTCTTTTACTTTTTCGGAGATATTACTGAGCGAGAACTGCATCTTATCATACTCCTTGTACTCAACAAAATTATAAGCTTCGGGCCGGTTTTTTGCTTTATTGGCAATAACCTGTCGTATGAGTTTCACGGCAGGGTTCTCATTATCATATTTAGCCCGTTTTTTTGATTGTACGGTAACCTCGCCCAGGTTTTGCGAGGTAGGTACCAGCCTGATATTGACCACCTGCTGCTTACCCGGGGTAATGTTGACGATAACTGCTTTATAACCGAGGTAGCTAACTTTTAGGCGGTTGTATGGCTGTGTGGTACTGATGGTGTACTTACCATCATTATTGGTGTTGGTGCCTATGGTGCTACCCTCAAAAGAAACGCTAACATAAGGTAGTTTCTGATTATTGCCCACATCCGTTACCGTGCCGGTAACCACTGTGCTTTGCGCTGCCGCGTAAAAACTGGTAAGTAAAAAAAGTATAAGTAACAGATGCTTATACGGGTAGCTAAAAATCATTTATAAGTATATAGTTAAGCAAAAACAAATTTCTTTTGCAGGAAATAATTATAAAAAACACCTACAAAAAGCGATACCAATACCTTTGATATCTTGTAATCTAACTTTAGGTAGTGTGTTACCAAAAATACGCCCGTTGTATTTAAAAGGAGATTGCCGCACCATACCAGCAGGTATTTAACCGCCTGTACCGGGATGGCTTTTTCTTTCTTTTTTTTAAATACCCATGCCCGCCCGAGGATAAAGTTAGTGATACCACCGCTTACCGTACCTGTAAAGCTGGCAGCTACATACCATATACCCAATACTTCTTTGCAAAGTATGGTTACCAAAAAATCAACTGCCGAGGCCACGAATGACGATGCCTGCGCTTTTACAAATGTTGCCATTATGTTTTTAACGGCTGCATAGTATTTTTGATTTTAGCTTAGCCGCTTGTAAGGCCTTTACTGCAACAACTCCCTCAGCGTAGACGCATTTGTAATACAACTGTTACAATTTACGTAAAATATGCCTGATTATTGTCAGGCCGGATGAAAAAGCCCGGGAAAGCTGCGCTGTTTTTGGCTGCGCGAATATCGGAAAATAAGGGCAAAATAAAAACGGGGCGTTTCACCAAAGGTGAACGCCCCGTTTTGTTATAGTTTATTAAACGTATTTTGAATTAAGCCTGGTGGCCAGCAAACATATCGTCGTAATAATCTAAACCCAGGTGTGTGATCAGGTCTTCGCCCATCAGGTAACGCAGGGTATTTTCTAATTTGATCAATTGTTTAAATATGTCATTCTCCGCGTGCAAGCCCGGCGCGGTTTGCGGCGATTTAAGGTAGAATGATAACCACTCCTGTATACCGCTCATATTAGCGCGTTTAGCCATATCGCAGAAAATAGCCAAATCTAAAGCGATAGGGGCAGCCAGGATAGAGTCGCGGCAAAGGAAGTTGATCTTGATCTGCATTTTGTAACCTAACCAGCCAAAGATGTCGATGTTATCCCAGCTTTCTTTGTTATCGCCATGCGGAGGGTAGTAGTTGATACGGATCTTGTGGAAGATATCGCCGTATAGTTCGGGATTGTCTTCCGGTTTAAGGATATCTTCCAGTACGCCCAGTTTAGATACTTCTTTAGTTTTGAAGTTATCCGGATCGTCCAGTACCAAACCATCGCGGTTACCCAGGATGTTGGTTGAGAACCAGCCGTGTACACCTAATGAACGGGCAGCAAGGCCTGGTGCCAGGATGGTTTTCATTAAAGTTTGGCCGGTTTTAAAATCTTTACCTGCGATAGGGGTGCTGGTTTCTTTAGCCAGTTCTATCATAGCAGGGATATCAACTGTAAGGTTAGGAGCGCCGTTAGCGAAAGGTACGCCTAATTTTAAAGCAGCGTAAGCATAGATCATGCTTGGCGCTATACGCTTATCATCGTCTTTTAAAGCTTGTTCAAAAGCAGCCAAAGACTGGTGAACTTCTGATGCTTCAAAGTATACTTCGGTTGAACCGCACCATACCAATACTACACGGTCAAGGCCGTTATCTTTCTGGAAGTTCTTGATATCTTCCATTACTTGCTGTGCAAGCTCGTAGCGGGTACCGGTTTTTACGTGTGTACCATCAAGGTTTTTAGCATAGTTCTTGTCAAAAGCCGCTTTCATCGGCTTAATTTTTTCTAAGCCATCTTTAACCTGGTCAAGCAGGTTGCGCTCTAATACCGCAGCGTTAACGGCTGCTTCGTATACGTTATCTTCATATACGTCCCAGCCACCAAAAACAATATCATTAAGGTTAGCTAATGGTACAAAATCTTTGATCTTCGGGTTGCGGTTTTCGGTACGTTTACCTAAGCGGATGCTTCCCATTTGTGTAAGTGAACCAACGGGTTGAGCAATACCCTTTTTTACGGCTTCAACACCGGCAATTAAAGTAGTAGCAACTGCACCTAAACCAGGTATCAGGATACCTAATTTTCCTTCGGCAGGTTTAATGTTAATTTTCATTATTTATTGTTTGTTTTTAAAAGGCCATGTAACGTTACCGTATTGCGTAATACAATTCCGGTTACTTACATGAGTTTTTCACTATTAGTTATATAGCTGCGCAACTGGCGGATAGCCATTCGCGTTTACTATCTGTTATTACAAAAGTTTGACCCAATTAGGGGTTTGGGTCAAAACCTCGGGCAAAATAACCAAAATTCATACGGTAATATTTACACAATTGGTAAAGATTACAGGCGGATGAAGAACGGATAATTTATATAGCTTTTTGGTAGATGCGATAAGTTTTGTACTGATCGCCGCCGATAGCCTCAATGGCACGGTTTACCATGTCGTTCTTTTCGAGCGTCCAGCTGGCTTCGGCGTATTGCAGGCCTTTGGCTTTATACGCTTTTATAATAGAACCATACAAGCATGCCTCGATACCTAATTTACGGTAACCCTCAATTACCCCCAGCAGCATAATGCGTATACCTTTTATCTTCTTTTTGCTGAACAGCAGTTTAAAGATACCGGTTGGCAGCAACCTGCCTTTTTTAATGGTTTTAAGGATAGGGTTAATATCCGGTATGGCCACGCCAAAGCCGACAATCTTGCCATCCTGCTCGGCTAATAAAGCAAAGTCAGGGTCAAGGATCATTTTAAGGTCTTTGGCCGTATAGTCAAACTCGTCGTTGGTCATGGGGAAGAAGCCCAGGTTTTTATCCCAGGCGCTGTTGTATACATCACGCAGGGTGTCGGCCTCCTTCTTAAAGTTCTTCATATCGATCTTGCGGATAGTGACATTGCTGTTGCGTTTAAGGCGCTCCTGCAATTTATCCAGCATCTGTAACGATTTATCGTTGTAATTGCTGCCATCCCAATGCCAGGCCAGCAGGTCTGTTTGCTTGCTAAAGCCGTAATTTTCTAAAAGGGTGATATAATACTCGGGGTTATACGGCATCATCACCATAGGCGAACTATCAAAACCTTTTACCAGCAAACCCGCGACCTCATTAGTTGATGGGTTTACCGGGCCCACTATGTTGGTAGCGCCTTTGGCCTTTACCCATTTGGTAGCCTCATCCAGCAGCAGGTTGGCGGTTTCCTGATCATTAATTACGTCAAAGAAACCAAAGAAACCCTCGTTAACTTTATTAAAGCTGTTATGGTTGGTGTTATAAATAGCGGCTATACGGCCAACAATTTTATCGCCATCATAAGCCAGGAAGGTTTGCAGCGAGGAATGTTTATGAAACGGGTGCGTGGTGAGCAGATCGCGTTGGGCAATAAATAATTCCGGTACGTAATACGGGTCGTTCTTGTGAAGCTCGTGCGGAAAGTCAATAAAAGCGCCCAGTTGTTTTTTCGACTCTACCGGAATAATTTTTTTCATTGCGGGTTAGTTAGGGGGGTAAACAGCAGCGCCAGTGTTAAACTGGCGCTGTGAATATGGTGAATATTTTTTTATTGTATTTTTTCTTTGATGGTATCAACGCCGGCGGCTTTGCAAGCATGTATCAGTTTATCAACCGCTTCATCAATTTGCTCAAAGGTATGGGTAGCCATGAGCGAGAATCTTAACAGTGATGAGTCTGACGGAACAGCAGGCGATACTACCGGGTTAACAAATATACCGGCTTTTTGCAGGTAATTGGTTACCAGGAAGGTTTTTGAATTATCGCGGATGTAGATAGGCAATATCGGGCTTTCAGTAGCGCCGATGTCGAAACCTTCTTCGGTAAGGAGCTTCATGGCATAGTTGGTGTTATCCCACAGCTTCTGTATACGCTCAGGCTCCGATTCAATAATGTCAAGGGCGGCAAGCACGCTGGCTACTGAGCCCGGTGTCATACTTGCACTGAACATTAAGGAACGTGCGCGATGCTTGATATAATCAATAGTATTATAGTCAGCAGCAATAAAACCACCTAATGATGCTAATGATTTACTAAAGGTGCTCATGATGAGGTCAACCTTATCAGTTAAGCCAAAGTGCGAAGCGGTACCCGCGCCGTTTTTACCGATAACGCCAAGGCTGTGCGCGTCGTCAACCATAATGTTGGCGCCGTATTTATCAGCCAGTTCAACAATTTCAGGCAGTTTAACAATGTCGCCTTCCATGCTGAAGATACCGTCAACCACAATAACCTTAACGGCTTCTTCCGGCAAAATGCTCAGTTTACGCTCGAGGTCGGCCATATCGTTGTGGCCATATTTTATGGTTTTTGAGAACGAGAGGCGCGTGCCGTCAATAATAGAGGCGTGGTCATACTCGTCAAGTATCAGGTAGTCGTTACGGCCCGTTATGCATGATAGTACGCCCAGGTTAACCTGGAAACCGGTACTGAATAACACAGCCGCTTCCTTGTTAACATACTTGGCAAGGCGGTTCTCCAACTCGATGTGAATATCAAGCGTACCGTTCAAAAAACGCGAACCGGCACAACCAGAGCCATATTTATCAATAGCTTTTTTTGTTGCTTCTTTTATTTTAGGATGGTTGGTTAAACCCAGATAAGAGTTTGAACCAAACATTAAAACACGCTGATTATTAATCATCACTTCAGTATCCTGACCAGACTCGATAGGCCTGAAAAAAGGATACAGGCCCTGTGCCCTGATCATATTTGCATCCTGGAACTGAGCAATCTTCTCGTGTAACTTTTTAACCATTTATAAACACTGCTTAAATTTTTTGTAAAAATACCATGAATATGTGAACCCACGGCATTATGAATGTAATTTTTTTACACACATGCTTAACATGTGCTTAACACACTTCTATCAGGCAAATTAATTAAATTTTTTGTTTATTCACTATCACTAATTTGCAATTTGTTTGAAAAAGTTGAAAAATAGTGTCAATTATCATCTTAATCTCCTAAAAGCGTAAAATTTCTGTTGCCCGTTCCTTATTAAATCTGATTAGTGCCATATTCGCCGACTCTTGTACAAAAATGCGCGAAAATCATGTAAACCTTTACAGCCGATTTTCGTTTTAAAAGTTCGCATCTAAGCACTTATGAAAAGTATCAGATACATTTTTATTGTTAATATAGCATTATTTTTACCATTAAGCCTTTTTGCACAAGCTAATCCCGATACCGGGAGGGCAGTAGTTACCCTGCAGCAAAGCATACAATTCGCGCTGCGTAACCAGCCCCAGCTTAAACAGGCTAATATTGATGAACAAATTAACGAACGTGATATTGGCATAGCGCTATCTGCCTGGTTGCCGCAGGTAACTACCAATGGCCAGTACCAGCATTACTTTCAACGGCCTGCATTTGTAGGCGCGGGCACCTCAACTGTAGGCGCGGGCACCTCAACAGGTGTTGGCGGCGGTACGGGCACAGGAACAGGCACGGGTGTTACTCAACAAAACCTGGCCATAGCTCACAACACCTCAACCTTAGGCTTGTCGGCAAGCCAGGTGATCTACAATAACGATGTTTTGCAGGCAAAACGCGCCTCTAAATATTCAAGACAATATTATAAAGAAAACACCGAAAGCTTTAAGATCAGCCTCGTATCAGACGTAAGTAAAGCGTTTTACGATGTTTTGCTGTCGCAAAGGCAATTAGATATTATCAAAGAGGATATAGTTCGCCTTCGCCGGAGTTTAAAAGATGCCTACGCACGTTACCAGGCCGGCGTTGTGGATAAAACCGACTATAAACAAGCCACCATAGCGCTCAACAACGCGCTGGCTTCTCAAAAGCAAACCGAAGAAACCATCAAGAGTAAGTCGGCCTATTTAAAGCAGGTGATGGGTTTTAACCCTAACCGCCAACTGGTACTGGCTTATGATTCGGCCCGTTTGCAAACCGAAGCGATGATCGATACCAACCAGGCGCTTAATTATGCCAACCGTGTGGAGTATCGCCTGTTGCAAAGCACCAAAAACCTGCAAAACGTTAATGTGGCATATTACAAGTGGGGCTTTTTACCATCGCTTTCTGCTGTGGGTGGTTACAACCTTACCTACTTTAATGATAATTTTTCCAAATTATATAACGATGCGTTCCCAACATCATTTGCCGGCTTATCGTTAACCATACCTATTTTCCAGGGCGGGAAGCGTTTACAGAATTTGGCCAAAGCCCGTTTACAGGTAGAGCGTACCGATCTTGATCTCATCAACAGCCGTAACGCTATCAGTACCGAATACACCCAGGCGCTTGCCAATTATAAAAGCGCCTATTATAACTGGAAAACACTTAACGAGAACGTACAACTGGCAACAGATGTATATAACGTGGTCAACCTGCAGTACCGCGAGGGGATAAAAACCTATCTGGACGTGATCGTGGCGCAGGCCGATCTGCGTACTGCTGAACTTAACTTTTATAACGCGCTGTTCCAGTTGCTATCAAGTAAGATAGATGTGCAAAGAGCATTGGGTACGCTCCCTACAGAATATTAATATTACATAATAACTCACACGCATAACGAGACAATATATCATAATGAAAAATAGATACTTATACTGCATTGGAACACTGGCAATATTGTCGGTAGCCGCCTGTAAGAGTAAATCTGACAAGCAAAATGCAGCGCCGCCGCCAACATCCGTAAACGTTATAGAAGCTAAAAAGGCCGACGCGCTTTATTACGATGATTACCAGGGTACCGTTGTAGCCCTTAACACTACTGAGCTGCGCAGCCAGGTAGCGGGCTTTATCACCGGCATATTTTTCAAAGAAGGTACAGTTGTGCAAAAAGGCGCGCCTTTATATGAGATTGACAGGCGTAAGTACGAGGCAGCTTACCAGCAGGCCAAGGCCAACCTGGTAAGCGCTAAAGCTAACCTGGTAAAAGCGCAAAAAGATATTGACCGCTATAACATGCTGCTTAAAAACGACGCAGTTGCCCGCCAAACGGTTGATCAGGCCGCGGCTGCCTACCAAACCGCACAAAGCCAGGTAGCAGTAGCTCAGGCAGGGGTGGCATCGGCCGCTACCGACCTTTCTTATGCCACCATCAGGGCGCCTTTTACGGGCCGTATCGGTATATCACAGGTTAAGTTGGGCGCACAGGTTACTCCCGGCACCACGCTGTTAAATACCATATCGGCAGATAGCCCTATGGGGGTTGATGTGGTAATTAACGAGCAGGATATTAACCGCTTTTATAAACTGCAAAAAACCACTAATGATACCACGTTCAGGCTGCAACTGCCTGATGGTTCTGTTTACAACCAGCCCGGCAAAATTTATGCTATTGACCGCGGGGTGAGCGACCAAACCGGTACTATTAAGGTAAGGGTACAATTCCCTAACCCAACAGACCAGTTGCGTGATGGTATGAGCTGCGTGTTACATGTTTTAAATAACGACTCTGGAGACAGGATACAGATCCCTTACAAATCTATTACCGAGCAAATGGGTGAGTTTTTTGTGTTTATCGCTAAAGATACCATAGCCGAGCAGCGCAAGGTAAAGCTTGGCCCACGGGTGCAAAGCAACGTGGTGATCATGAGCGGTATTGAACCCGGTGAGCAGGTAATTACCGAAGGTTTCCAGCGCTTGCGCGACAAGGGCCGTATAACCTTAGGCGCACCCGGTGCCGCAGGCCAGGGTGGTGCGGGCGGCAAGCAGGGCGCGCAGGGTAAATAATTTTGATAATAAAGTAAACAAGTAATGTAGCGGATGAACATCCGTAACACTACCGAAAAGAAAGAGCAATGATCGCAGATACTTTTATACGAAGGCCGGTTACCGCTATAGTAATATCATTAGTGATATTGATTGTGGGTACGCTGGCCATCAGCAACCTCCCTATAGCGCAGTACCCGGATATTACACCGCCAACGGTACAAATAACAGGTAACTACACCGGCGCTGACGCGCTCACTGTAGAGCAAACGGTAGCCACACCTGTAGAGGTACAGGTGAACGGTACACCGGGCATGACCTACCTGCAAAGTAACAGCACAGGTAACGGCCAGATGAGCATGACCGTGAACTTTGAAGTAGGTACCGATATTAATATAGCCGCCCTTGATGTGCAGAACCGCGTGGGTATTGCCCAGCCTACTTTGCCGCAGGAGGTACAACGCCTGGGTTTGGTGGTACGTAAGCGTAACCCCAGTATCCTGATGCTGGTAGCCATGTATTCGCCTCAGGGTAGCCACAACGTAACTTTTGTTGATAACTATACCAACGTATTTATTAAGGACGCCCTTTTGCGTACCAAAGGTGTGGGCGACGTGTTTACCCGTGCCGATGATTTTAGTATGCGTATTTGGCTTAAGCCCGATAAACTGGCCGCGCTGGGTATTACCGCTACAGATGTTACCGGCGCCTTGCAGGAGCAGAACGCGCAGGTAGCGGCGGGTACAGTAGGTGCCACACCGCAGATGAAAGGCCAGACGTTTGAATATACCGTTCTGGTGAAAGGCCGTTTGGTTGATAAATCGGAGTTTGAGGATATCGTAATTAAAACTATACCATCCACAGGTGAGATCGTACACCTTAAAGATGTTGCACGTGTGGAGTTAGGCAAGTTCAACTACTCCGGTAACTCTTTTGTTGATGGTAAGCGTGCATCATACCTGCTCATTTACCAGGCACCGGGCAGTAACGCGCTGGAAACTGCCGATAATGTGGTAGCCACCATGAACGAGCTTAAAAAGGCTTTCCCTGCTGATATTGACTATGTAGTGCCCTTTGAATCTGTAACCGTAGTAAAGGTTTCCTTACATGAGGTAATAGAAACGCTGGTAATTGCCTTGTTGCTGGTAACGGTAGTGGTTTTCCTGTTCTTGCAAAACTGGCGTACTACCCTTATCCCGGTACTGGCTATCCCGGTATCTATTGTGGGTACGTTTATTTTCTTTATCCCGCTGGGCTTCACCATTAATACTTTAACGCTGTTCGGTTTCGTACTGGCTATTGGTATTGTGGTGGATGATGCTATTGTTGTGGTAGAGGCCGTGCAGCACTACATGGATGAGAAAGGCATGTCGCCTAAAGAGGCTACCGAACATGCCATGCGTGATATATCGGCCCCGGTTATCGCTATCGCGTTGATCCTTGCCGCGGTATTTGTGCCGGTAGGTTTTGTGCCGGGCATTGTAGGCCGTTTGTACCAGCAGTTTGCTATTACCATCGCTATATCGGTATTGATATCGGCCTTCATCGCGCTATCGCTTACCCCGGCGCTGTGTACGCTGTTGTTACGCCCGCACAAGATTGATGAGCACTCAGGAGGTTTAAACAAATTCTTCTATAAGTTTAACGTATGGTTTGATAAGATCACCGGGCGCTATAAAGGCGCGGTTGATAAGGGGATCAAGCATTCCAAGTTCATGATCACCATACTCATTGTGATCATCGGGGTAACCATATTACTTTTTAAAGGTAAGCCATCAGGATTCCTTCCGCTGGAAGATGAAGGGCGTATATATGTAACTTATGATTTGCCCGAAGGTTCTTCGACGGAACGTACTGTTACCGTGCTTGATTCCATGATGAAGATATTGAAAGGTGTACCTGCTATAAACCACTTCGCGGCATTGGGCGGCTTAAACGCGGTGAACTTTGCCACCAAATCAAACAGTGCTACCATATTTGTGCAGTTGAAACCCTGGGATGAGCGTACAGATGTAAAAGACCAGAAGGATTCGGTAATTGCTACACTGCAAAAGCGCTTGTCGAAATTTAAGGAAGCCAATGTAATTGTAATTTCTCCGCCGGCCATACCCGGTTTAGGTAATACTGGCGGTTTCTCGTTTATCTTACAGGAACGTGAAGCGGGCGGCGATATTAAAAACTTTGAGAAAACGCTGCAAAACTTTGTGGCCGAATTGGGCAAACGTAAAGAAATATCGAGACCGTTCTCCTTCTTTACCGCCCATACACCTGCCTATCAATTAACTGTTGACAGAGAAAAGGCCAAAAAGCTCGGGGTAAAAATATCTGATGTAAACAGCGCCCTGCAAACTTATATGGGTAGCACGTATATTAACGATTTTACGGTATATGGCCGTAACTTTAGGGTGGTAGCGCAGGCAGATACAAATTACCGTACCAATATCCAGAATATTGGGCAGTATTTTGTGAAGAACCAGGCTGGCGAAATGGTACCATTAAGTACGCTTACCAGTTACAAGATGATCGAGAACGCGCCACTGATATCGCATTACAACCTGTTCCGTAGCGCGGAGATCAATGGTAACGCGGCCCCGGGGTATAGTAGCGGCGACGCTATTAAAGCTTTGCAGGAAGTAGCGGCACAATCCTTACCGCAAGGTTATGGTTACGAGTTTTCGGGCTTGTCGCGAGAAGAGATCTTGTCGGGCTCAAAAACCGTTTACATCTTCCTGTTATCAATTGGTTTCGTATTCCTGTTCCTGGCGGCGTTGTATGAGAGCTGGTCGGTACCGTTCTCGGTATTACTTGCCGTGCCGCTTGGCGCATTCGGCGCGATTTTATTCCTGACGTTTAAGCCGGGGCTCACCAACAACGTTTACGCGCAGATCGGTTTAATAACTCTTATTGGTCTCGCGGCTAAGAATGCTATCCTGATCGTAGAGTTTGCCAAAGAACGTGTAGATAGGGGGATGGAACTTGAAAAAGCTACGCTTGAAGCCGTAAGGCTGCGTTTGCGCCCGATCATCATGACGTCGCTGGCCTTTATATTGGGTGTATTCCCATTGGTAATTGCTTCGGGAGCGGGTGCGCAGGCAAGGCAAACCATCGGCTGGACCGTGTTTGGCGGCATGCTCGCGGCAACATCGTTAGCCATATTTATTGTACCGGTGTTGTTTTACATCATTACCAAAATGGCCTACGGCAAAGAAAAGCTGGCCGAGTTGGAGAAAAACTACAAGCCCGACCCGGAAACTGATCCGCAAGCTTAATATCAATTAATAAGAATAAAAAATGCCCTCTATAAACGGAGGGCATTTTTTGTTTGCACCTATGGGTATGGCATGAAAAACAAATGAAAATCGAGGTTCTAAAACCTACGAGTATATATAGCACTATACAGCAATTCTATTTAAATATACAGATAACTGAGGTTGACAGGCCATTTGAAATTGGTATGAAAACTATATGTTTTAATTGTTAAAAAATGGTAAACTAAATTGATTTTCAGTATATAAACTATCCGTGGGGGTGTTTAAATTAACATTTGAAGGCGTGTAATACTGTATGCTATTACGTGCAATAGCGCAGTGTTGGCAACATATTTGTTTATGGGGGTGTATCGCAATTAGTTTAAATGTAAAAACAACGACAATGAAAAAAATGACTAAAGTTATAGCCGCAGCCTTTACAGCAGCCGCTTTATTTATCGGATCAAACGCAGCAAATGCACAAACTACCCCTAAAAGCGTATGGCGCTTTGGTATAGGTGTAGACGGAATGGCACCGGTAGGCAGGTTCCATGATGTATCTAACTTCGGTTTAGGTATCACACCAAGATTACAGTATGGCCTTTCTGATAACCTTGCTTTAACTTTAACATCAGGTTACTACAACTTCTTCGGTAAAAACATCAATGCCGCAGGTGGTGTTAACTCAGGTTACGAATCAAAATCATTTGGCGTAGTACCGGTTAAATTAGGTTTAAAAGCCTTTGTATCACAAAACATTTATTTAGCTGGTGAGCTGGGTGCAGGTTTTGAAACCAGCCACTATGGAGATTATGATGGCCGTGTAGGTGAAATACCTAAACAAACCAAATTAATTGCTTCTCCAGGTATCGGTTGGGCAAACAAATCATGGGATATTGGCGCCCGTTATGAAAACTTCTCTGGACAGAGCAGAAATTACGGTACAGTAGGTTTACGTGTTGCTTACGGCTTCGGTTTGTAATAAATACGATAAACTATAAGAAGAAAGCCTTTCCATTACGGAAAGGCTTTCTTGTTTATATCAGATTTTAAACTATGCAGCAATCCAAAGTTTGCGATGCATAAGTTTAAGCTAATTTTTCAAGAGCTGCTTTAATTCTTTTTAAAGCTTCTACCAGTTTGTCTTCGGCAGCGGCATAAGAGATACGGATAGACTTTTTGTCGCCGAATGAATCACCACCTACGGTAGCCACGTGTGCTTCTTCTAAAAGGAATATAGACAGTTCATCGGCATCTTTAATGATTTTGCCATTATAGCTTTTACCGAAGAATGAAGTAACGTTAGGGAAGAAGTAAAAAGCGCCATCGGGCAGGTTCACCTCAACGCCGGGAATATCTTTTAGCAGCCCGTAAACCAGGTCGCGCCGTTTCTGGAACTCATCGCGCATTTGATGTACGGTTTCCAGGCCGCCTTCATATGCTGCTACGCCGGCTTTTTGGGTAATAGAGCAAGTACCCGAAGTGATCTGGCCCTGCATTTTATCGCAAGCGGCTGCAATTTCACTGTTTGACGCGGTGTAACCAATTCTCCAGCCGGTCATGGCAAAAGCTTTTGACCAGCCGTTGATGATCACCACGCGGTCTTTTATACTGTCAAACTGAGCAATTGATTCGTGGCCACCAATAAAGTTGATATGCTCGTAGATCTCATCGCTCAGGATATAAACATGAGGGTGTTTTTCAAAAACTTTCGCTAAACCCTCCAACTCATCTTTGCTGTACACGCTACCGGTAGGGTTACATGGCGATGAGAACATGAATAATTTAGTTTTAGGCGTAATGGCCGCTTCTAACTGCTCTGGCGTAATTTTAAAGTTGGTTTCAACAGTGGTATCAATAAATACGCTCACGCCTTCGGCAAGTTTAACTACCTCAGAGTAAGATACCCAGTACGGTGTCGGGATGATCACTTCTTCGCCGGGGTTAACCAAACAAAGTACCGCGTTGGCAATAGCCTGTTTAGCGCCGGTTGAAACTACAATTTGCGTATCAGTATAATCCAGGTTGTTCTCATCCTTCAGTTTCTTTACAACGGCCTTGCGCAGGTCGGGGTAACCGGCAACGGGGGTGTAGTAAGTAAAGTTCTTATCCATGGCGGTCTTGGCTGCATCCTTCACATACTCGGGGGTATGAAAATCGGGTTCACCAAAGCTAAGGCTGATCACATCTACACCTTTAGCGGCCAGTTCGCGGCCCATTTTTGCCATTTTAATGGTTTGAGATTCTGACAGGTTGTTGATCCTGTTACTTAATGCGCTCATATTATTTATGTTAGTGCGACAAATATAGAAAAATCATTTTCCTGCAATCAAAGTGGGGTTATTATTATCAAATTCATAATTTAATACCTGCCTGTAACTACACAAAACATTTGGGGTGATTTTTAAATTATAGAAAGGGCGGGGCGCAATTTTATGTAAGTTTGCCCCTCAATTTAAAAGCAGGTTTTGAAACAGCAAAAGCGCATCATCCTTGTATCGTTGGTTACCGGCATCGTTCTGATGGTGCTAAAGTTCAGCGCCTATCTTCTCACCAATTCCAACTTTGTTTTAACCGATGCCGCCGAGAGTATAGTAAACGTGGTAGCCAGCGGTTTCGCGTTTTACAGCATCTACCTGGCCTCGGTACCGCGTGATGAGAACCACCCTTACGGGCATGGAAAGGTAGAGTTCTTTTCGGTATTTATTGAAGGTATATTAATTGGTGTTGCGGGGATCATTATCATCCTCAAGTCAACTTATAGTTTTTTCAACCCCGAGCAGATACACGACCTGCTGTTGGGCGCGGTCATCATCGGTACCACGGGCCTCATCAACGGTTTGCTGGGTTATTACATGGTACAAAGGGGCAAATCCATCCCATCCATCACTATAGAGGCCGATGGCCGGCATTTATTAACAGATACAGTTACCAGTGCCGGTTTGGTTGTGGGCTTGCTGCTCATTTATTTTACAAAAATACTTTGGCTGGATAGTGCCTTATCTATAGTGGTGGGCATTTATATTGTAATTACAGCATATAAACTCATACGCCGTTCGGTAGCGGGCTTAATGGATGAAACCGATTTTGATGTGGTGAGCGATCTGGTAAAAGTATTGAGCGAGCAACGCCATGAAGAATGGATCGATATACATAACCTGCGCGCGCAAAAATACGGGCACGAACTACATATTGATTGCCACCTTACCCTGCCTAATTATTTTGACCTTAACCGGGTACATGATGAGGTGAAACTGGTGGATAAGATGATCAACGAAAAAGCCGGCGTCCGGACCGAATTTTTTATCCATACCGACCCATGCCTGCCGGATTGCTGCCACTACTGCAGCATGCCCAACTGCCCTATACGCAGTGAGGCCAAGCGGGAGGAAATACCATGGACATTAGAGAACGTAATGCGAAACAAAAAGCACTATGAGCAGTAAAGGGTTTTTTAATGTGCGGGTTTATGGCCTGCTTATTAATGATAACAATGAGTTGCTGATAAGCGACGAACAAGAGCAAGGCATGCGTTTTACCAAACTGCCGGGCGGTGGTTTAGAGTACGGCGAAGGTTTGATCGAAGGCCTTAAACGCGAGTTTATGGAAGAGTGCAATACCGAGATCGAAGTAACAGATCATTTTTACACGACCGATTTCTTTGTGAAATCGGCTTTTAACGATTCGCAGATCATTAGCGTTTATTATACCGTAAAGGCAGTGTCTGATTTCCGCTTTACCACTAAAACCAATATTTTTGATTTTGATGGCGAAGGCGACGTGTTACAATCTTTCCGCTGGATAAAACTGAGTGACCTGAAAGTGGAAGACTTTACTTTCCCGATAGACCAACACGTAGCAGAACTATTAATTAAAAGCGCATGAGTTTATCAGAACGCGACCTGCGGGTGATATGGCACCCGTATACACAAATGCAAACCGCTCAACCGCCCATAGGTATAGTAAGAGGTGAGGGGACCTGTGTATTTGATGAGGACGGCAAAAGTTATATTGATGCGGTATCATCCTGGTGGGTAAACATACATGGCCATTCGCATCCTTATATCGCTCAAAAGGTGGCCGAACAGTTATTAAAGCTCGAACATGTGATATTTGCCGGTTTCACCCATCCCGGTGCGGTAGAACTTGCCGAGCGTTTATTAGCCATATTGCCCGATGATCAGAAAAAAGCCTTTTACTCCGATAACGGTTCAACCGCTATTGAGGTAGCGATTAAAATGTGCCTGCAATACTGGCACAACCAGGGCCAGCAGCGCACCAAGATATTAGCCTTTAAAAACGCTTATCATGGCGATACCTTCGGGGCCATGTCGGTAAGTGGGAGGAGCGCGTTTACCGCGGCTTTCGACAGCTTACTGTTTGAGGTAGAGTTTATAGACCTGCCGAATGATGATAACATCGAAAATCTAAAATCTAAAATCTCCGATATAAAATCACAACTGGCTTGCTTTATATTCGAGCCGCTGGTGCAGGGATCTGCCGGGATGATCATGTATGAAGCCCGCCATCTGGAGGCTTTAATGGCCCATTGCAAGTCGGAAGGGGTATTGCTGATAGATGATGAGGTATTTACCGGTTTTGGCCGTACGGGTAAACCATTTGCCTGCAACCATGTGCAAACGCAGCCGGATATTATGTGCTTCTCCAAAGGACTTACCGGCGGCACTATGGCTTTCGGGCTCACCACCTGTACACAGTATATATATGATGCTTTCCTGTCTGACGATAAAATGAAGACGCTTTTTCACGGGCACTCCTACACGGCTAACCCGGTGGCCTGCGCGGCATCGCTGGCAAGTTTAGACCTGTTTCTTGATCCTGCTACGCAACAAAGCATTGACAGGATAGTAGCCAGGCACCGGGCATTTACCGAAAAAATAAAAGGTCACCAACGCATTGCCAATTATCGCCAAACAGGCACCATATTGGCGCTGGAATGGCAGACCGGCGGCAATACCTCTTATTTCAGTGGTTTGCGCGATAAGCTTTACCATTTCTTTCTGGATAAGGGTATTATTCTTCGTCCGCTGGGCAATATCGTGTACATTTTACCTCCGTATTGCATTACTGATACCGAACTGGATTACATTTACAGCGCCATTGAAGAGGCGCTTGATACAATTTAAATTATGGAATTAGCTACAATATTACCTAAGATAATAGCCGATAACCAATTACATGCACGCTGGTTAAATACGCTTTCGCTGATGGAGAATACCGGCGCGCGTAAAATATCGGCCAGTGAAGACACTGTTAATGTTACTTACATCATTTTAAAACATGCCGCGGAAGAGCATCGCCACGCCTTTTATCTGAAAAAACAAATAGAAAAAGCCGCGCCCGGAAATTGCCCAACCTATGCGCCGCAATTTTTGATAGCGCCTGCTCATAGCAAAAACTATTTGAACCAGCTGGATATTGATGTGTGCCGCTATCTTAAAAAGGAGATGAACCTGAGCGGTGCAGAATTACGCTTCGCGGCTTATTTGCTGGTTACCTATGCCATAGAGGTACGTGCCGATGAGTTATACCCGGTTTACCAGCAGGCACTGGATAACGCGGGCAGTAAGGTAAATGTAAAATCCATTATCCTTGAAGAAGAGGGCCACCTGGAAGAAATGATCAACCAGTTGAAACACTTTTCTCCCGATTGGGAGCACCACGCGCAAAAGGCTGTTGAAATGGAAAGCGCTTTATTTAATAAGTGGGTACTCGGCCTGGGTAAAGAAGTGAATTAAATAATATGTCATTCCAACGAGCGACAGTGAGGAGAAATCTTCTTAAGTTGCTTGCAGAAGATTTATCTTCGATAAGCTCCACTTTGTTTCGGTTTTCCTCGTTCGAAATGACACAAAGATAAAAACAGAAAAAGCCATGCATTTGCGTGGCTTTTTCTGTTTTGCGTAAACTATTAATTAGTTACCGCCGCTCATAGCTTTAAGGTCATCAAGCGAAATCTTATCAAAATCAGCAGGGATGCCAAAAGTGCCCGCTGGGACTTTTTGTTCTACAATGCTTTTTACGGTTACCTCTGCAGATTGTCCGTTCTGGAAGGTAGCGTATTGGATAGGTACACCGCCCGCGTTCGCATAAACTTTAGCGCCGCCAATTTGTGGCAATACAACATCGTTAGTTACCCAGATATCATAAGTTTTACCTGTTTTAGTGTCTTTAGCGGTAACTTTTTTGCAGTTAAAGCCATTGATCACTTTAGTCTCAGTACCCGGGGTAAATTGGAATACAGGTAATTTAGCCTGTTGTTCTTCAATTTCGGCAGGGGTAGCAATAGCCGCTTTTTTAATAGACGCTACGGGTACATCAACCAAAATAGCCATTGATTTGGCATCTTTATCGGTAAGTACTTTAATAGCAGCAGGGCCTGAATTAAAAGCGGTAGCGCTTGAGTCTGAACGGAAATACGTTTTTATCTCAATGTTCTGGCCCATCATGTTTGATGAGATGGTCATAACGCCCTCTTTATAAGCTTTTTGAGCGCTTGCATTAAATGCTGTTGCAGAAAGCACTACGCCCAATGCAGCTGTGAATAATTTACTCTTCATGTTTTTATTTTAATGATTACAATTTAGTGTGTAATTAAATATGCGCAAAATTTTTTATCAAATATGCTTATTTAACATTAATTAGATATTAATAGTAATGCTTTGTTACGTTTCAGGATATAATTTTTATTACTTAAAGTCTGTACCTTTTCAATATATCGTTCGCTGTTATTAGCAGAAATGATCAGCGGCAAATGCGACACTGAACTATCCACCAAAACATTATCGCTGAAGTAGGCATAATTAATGCCCTTATAGCTACCGATAGACTTAAACCGGCTGCTATCGTTTAACAGCAAGAACTTTTTAGTGCCAAAAACTACCAGGGCATCTTTCTTTAGAAAATAGGGTTTGCGCACATCAGCGGTAAAGGGCAGCAGCCGGTAATCTTCTATCTGCATACTATCCAGGCAGGGTTGTACGGAATAGGTAAAGGCTTTATCGGTCGGTTTCATATTGGTGATCACTATACCTTTTTCGCCGTGCTTAAATACTATGGCTTGCTGCTTGCGGGCATTAAGAAACACTACCATATTTTTATTGTCCGCGCTTATCTTCCTGACGGAAAAACTGGTAAATAATACCAGGCAGCCAACCGCTGTAGCTATAAAAGCCCTTTTACTTTTGCTGTATAAAAAATAGGCAACCATTATTACGATGCAACTCAGTAATAAAAGCTCCATACGGCTGATCCACAATTTGTTAATGCTCGCGAAAGGCAGTTGCTCAACAAAGGTGAGCATTCTATTCATCATCAGAATGCTTTTTTCCAGTACCCATCCCAGCGATTGCGACACCAAGGGCCATTGTGGCAGCACAAGCAGCAATAGCCCGGCATACATGATAAGGCCTACCGGCAGCACAATAAGAAGGTTGCTTATGATAAAATATGCCGGAAACTGGTGAAAGTAATATAAACTGAGCGGAAAAGTAAAGGCTTGCGCGGCGATGGATACGGAACAGGCCAGCCACAATTTATCCAGCCATTTATTTTTAACGCTCAAAAGGTTGTAAATAACAGGTTGCAGAATTAAAATACCGGCCACGGCCAGGTAGGATAGTTGAAAGCCGACATCGGTGAGCAAATAGGGATCATACAGCAGTAGCACGAAAGCCGATACAGCTAAAAGATTTAGGCTGTTTAACTGGCGGCTGTATGTTTTGCCTGCAATAATGAGCGTGATCATCAGAGCGGCGCGGCATACGGCAGGCGAAAGGCCGGTGAGAACCGCGTAGGCCCATATCACCGCAAGGATAATAACAGCTTCGAATACGCGTGTTCGTTTATTGGGTAAAAAGCCCAGTATATACACCAACAGGCCAAGCAGTATGGCCACATGGCCGCCCGATACGGAGAGGATATGTATAGTGCCCGTTTTAGCGTAAGTTTGCATCACATCGGCGCTCAGGTCGGCCTTGTAGCCCAATATCAGGGTTGATGCTACAGCTATCGCTGTTGTATCCTTCATATTATGGCGAAGTTTATCTACCAGTTTCTGTCGGGTTTGCAGCGCGTAGCTGATCAACTTGTTGCCTTTACCGGAACCCAACACCCGGTATTGGCCGGGGTATAAATAGGACTGTTGATGAATATGCTTATTGGCGAGATATTGCTTGTAATTAAATTCTCCGGGATTAAAAGGAGGGTCGGGTGCCGAATAGTTTGCAGGTATCAGTAATTGTTCACCGTAAAACACGTTGGTAGCCAGCTTATCCTTAACGGCTATCAATATGGTTCCTGTTGTATAACTACAGGCTTTACCATCATACGCGCCAACCACATCAGCCGTAAAGCGGGTAACATCATGCTTAACTACGGGTTCGGAGTTGATATTGACCAACAAATATTTCGCCGGCTGCTTGCTGAAATGGTTGGCATGGTTGAGTTCATTCTTGCTCAGCGTAAATAACAAGCCGGTAAGGAATAAGATAGGTAATATTAGCACGGTGCCTATCCAACGGTAATGGTAGAGCCGCAATGATTGATAAGCAAGGTTAAGTAGGATAAAAGCCGTTGCCAGTAAAACCAGTAAAGCAACTGCCCAGGGATATGGTTGACCATCGGTATTCCATATGGCGCAGGCAATGCCGGCTATAAAGGGTAAAAGCAATAAAACAACAGGTATTTCGCCCCGGTGCCTGGTTATCATAATTATCCGGCGTTTGGATAAGGTTTGTACGCTGGTTTAAAAATAGGATTTATTTGAGTGATTACAACTCGTCGCGCACTTCCAGCAGGAACCTTTTCAGACTTTCGAGCGAGTCTATCACCCGCTGGTTATCACGCGTATTGCCGGAGTCGTTCTTTAAGTGGTCCTTGGCGCCTTGCAGTGTGTAGCCTTTATCGCGAATGAGGTGGAAGATGATCTTGAGGTTCTCAATATCTTCGGGGGTAAAATAGCGGTTACCTTTTTTGTTCTTTTTTGGGGTAAGTACATCAAACTCCTTTTCGTAAAAACGTATCAGCGACTGGTTAACGTCAAACATGGACGCCACCTCGCCCATGGTGTAATACATTTTACTGATCTCGCGTTCTTTGTAAGGCATAGTTGCAAATGTATATTTTTTAATTGTTGAAGGGAAGAAGCAAAGCACTAAAATCACCTAACTGATATCTGTAAATAATTATTTATCAGCGAAAAAAAATTATTGGTCGTCATAAATTTAATTAAATTTGGGTCTCTAATAATTATGACTAAACCTTTTTTTGCCTTTTTGCTGGGCATTTTGTGTGTAAAAAGTACCTTAGCCTTTGATACTGACTCTGCCGTTTACATCAGCTCCGCTAAATATACCTACCAGTTTTTCTCCAATAAAAAAACTTCAAGTGTTGAAATAAAGCAAAAGAAAGTAGTTAGCTACATAGCAAATGACTTTCAGGCGTCTATACCTGTTGCCGAAGTTTTTAACAACCACGTTTCCATTGATGACGTAACTTATCGTATTGATGGTAAATCTCCTCCTTACGGGTTTAAACCAACTTATACCTATTATGGTGGCGATGACATTTTCTATTCAGACAGTAAAGTTTGTTACTTCCCGCTTATCATCCCCAAAAAAGGCGGTAATGCTACCGTAACTTTTGAAGAAACAGTTAACGACCCGAGATATTTTACCAGTATCTATTTTTCAGACAGGTATGCAACCAGCCAAAAGCAAGTTGAAATTAAAATACCCAGATGGATGAAGGTAGAGTTGAAAGAGTACAACTTTAACGGGTATAATATTACTAAAGCAACATCTTACATAGCCGGTGATGATGCGGACCTGATTACCTATACCATTAACAACTTACCTGCAGTTAAAAATGAAAGGAATAGCCCGGGGCCAAGTTACCTGTACCCGCACTTGCTGGTGATGTGTAAATCGGCAAGTGTAAACGGGCAAAACCTCATTTACTTTAATACCCTTGCCGACCAGTACAGCTGGTATAAAAGCCTGATTAAAAATACCGTTACTGACGAAGCCGTAATAGCTGCAAAGGCCAAGTCACTTACCGCGGATGCCAAAACCGATATGGATAAAATAAAAGCCATATTTTACTATGTGCAGGATAACATTAGGTATATAGCTTTTGAAGACGGCCTGGCAGGTTTCAGGCCCGAGCAGGCTGATGTTGTGCTGGCTAAAAAGTATGGCGACTGTAAAGGTATGGCAAACCTCACAAAAGCGTTGCTTACTTCCCTGGGATATGATGCTAAACTTTGCTGGCTGGGTACAGACCATATCGCTTACAATTATGATACTCCATCTTTAAATGTGGACAACCACATGATATGCGCTTTAAATTATGATGGTAAAACCTATTTCCTGGATGCTACAGAAACCTATTTAGGTTTTAACCAGTACGCGCGCCGCATACAGGGCAGGCAGGTACTTATAGAGAACGGTGATAATTATTTGCTTAAAACTGTTCCTGTTGCCGACATTGGCCAGAACATTGACAGGCAAACCGCATTTCTGCGTATAACCGATGGAATTATTACCGGCGAAGTAAATTATTTATGGAAAGGAGAGGACAAGGAAGAAATATTATCCGGTATTAACAGTGTTAAAAAGGAGAAAGCCGAGGATGCAATGATGCAGTACTTATCCGGAAATAACAACGATTACACCATCACCGGCATGAAATTATCAGGAATAGATAATTACGATAAGGACCTGGAAGCCAAATACACGGTTAAAACCCGTAACGGTATATCATCATTCGGCAAGGCTTATTATTTAGACATGGATCATACCCGTGAACTAATTGACGCGACAATAAAAACTGATGACCGGCAGCATGAGTACTGGTTTGCTCACAAAACAAATATTAGCCGGGAGGTTGAACTTGCTTTGCCTGCCGGCTACAAAGTAAGCTCGTTGCCCGCCCCGCTGCATATCGTAAATGCCAATTATGAGTTTCATGTTAAATACACTGCAGCGCCGGCAAAAGTAACCTACAGCAAAAATTTACTTATTAAAAACACCCGCCTTGCAAAAAGTAAATTCACGCAGTGGAATAAAGACATTGAACTTCTTGCAAAAACCTATAACGAATCTTTAATTATCAAACCCAGTTCTGAATGAAAAAACCTTTACTCTTATTAACGCTTATTTTAACTTTTTACGTTTCTGCCCACGCGCAAACCTACGATCAAAAAGCATCAGACATACAAAAGCTGGTATGGGATAACCCCTCCGCCGAGTTTAGTGCTAAAAATATTCCGGCTAAATACAATAACGAAAGCGCGGTAATACTGGCCAAAGCGTACTCTATGCAACGCACATCGAGCCTTAAGTTTAAATTTTTAATTATTACCGCCGGTGTGGCTAATCGCGTAAACAAAATAGCCACCTATCATGAGCGCGTTAAAATAAATGACAAGGTTGCCCTGGAGAAATACTCAACCCTTGAGTATCAGAAAAAATTTGATAACTCGCTTAATTTCGGCATCGCTAAGATCAGGAACATACACGAAACTTACGTAGGTGCCAAGATCATAAAGGCAAACGGGCAGGAAATAGTAGTGAATACCAACGAAGCCGTTTTAACAAAAAACACCAGTAAAGATCAGCAGGGGAAACTGGCTATCCCCGGTTTGCAGGTGGGCGATATATTGGATTATTATATCAGTACGGAAGATTCCTCTGAGAACGGCGGCCTCGATTCGTTTAAGGATAACGACCAGGTTTTTGTATTGGCCAATGAGTACCCGGTATTGAGTTACTCGCTGTATTTTCAGTTTAACAAAAAATCGTCAGTATTTACCATTTCGGCCAACGGCGCCCCCGATTTCCAGCGTACTACTAACAAGGATGGTGACGAAATCTATAGCCTTGCCGTTAAGGACCTGCCTAAATACAAAGGCGAAATGTGGTCGTCGCCATTCAGACAGTTCCCCTACGTGGAAATAACCAACTCAAGTAAATCAAAGTTTTATGCCGAGTATGTCGACAAAGGATCAAGATCCGCAGGATTAGATGCCAATAAAGAGCTTTTGAGGACTCACTTTAATAACTACATTTTAGATAACGAACCTCAAAAAATGCTTAAGGAATATTTTGATGGTAAAAAAGGCCTGAAGGCCGCGCCATTGGATAGCTCTATGCAGGTGTTTTACAATATTTTTAAATACCGCATTTTTGGCAGTTACAATAAAGGCGATGTTGATGATATGAGTGCCATTAACTATCGCACGGCCCAAAGTAATATGGCCATTATTGATGTGAGCCGCCTGCTAACCGAAATGAAAATACCGCATCAAATACTATTGGTGGCATCGCGGGAGAGCAATAGCCTGCAAAACGTACTTAATTTTAATGATTTTGGTTCCATTATTAAAATAGAGAATGGCAACAAGCCGCTTTATATGAGCTTTTATGATGCCGTTACCCATTTTAATGAAATACCGGCCAAATACCAGGGAGAGCAGGCTTTGTCCATAACCACCATCAAGAAAAATTCTTCAAACTATGTGTTTGAAGAAAACAGCGCCACAATACCCGTAGCCAAAGCGAATGAGAACATGGTTGATGAACAACTCCAGGTTTCACTCAGTACTGATATGCAGAAGCTTAAAGTGCAGCGCCTGGTAAAGCAAACCGGCTACATCCGCCACAGCAGTCAACGAGCATTGTTAAGTGCAATGGATATTGATAAAGCCTTAATGGATGATGTAAAGGGCGATCCGTTGGAAAAAAGAATATCTAAAACGTTCGAGGTCAAAAAATATAAAGACGCGCTAATTTCGGGGATGGCTAAATCTGCCAATGATACGCGTAATGATTTCCTGGAAGAAGCCAAGGGGCAGTATGACCAGGAACCATCGCAATTAAGCGACTTTAAGGTAATTAATGCCGCTATCAACAGCACAAAGCCCGTGTTTGAGTATACTTCAACTGTGGTGCTCAATAATCTGGTAAAAAAGGCGGGTAATAACTTTATTATTGACGCGGGTAAATTGTGCGGTAGTTTCGTGCAGATAAAAGACGATGAAAGGCAGCGCACTGTTGATGTTTACATGCCCGCGGCGCGTACATTTAAGTACACTGTAGCTATTAACATACCGCAAGGCTACGCGGTAAAGGGGATGGAGGAGTTTAATAAGCAGAAAGTAAATAAAACAGGTTCGTTTAGCTCAAACGCGGTTTTAAAAGGTAACGTATTAACTATTGTCGCAACTCGCAGCTATACTAATAATTTTGAGAAAGCTGCCGACTGGCCGCTGATCACTGAAGTTACTGATGCCGGTTTTGCCTTTAACAACCAGAAGATCTTATTGGAAAAATTATAACCTGATCCGCTTTTTGGGTAAACCGCTGTCAGGGATGGATTAAAAGTTCATCCCTGATTGCGTTTTATAAGCTGTTAAAATATCAAAGCATCAAAATTCTGATTAAGACACATTTTCCTACATTTGCATCACTATGACCGCATCTGAAATACGTAAGGCTTTCCTTGATTTTTTTGCTTCTAAAGGCCACCTCATTGTGCCCAGCGCACCTATTGTTGTGAAGAACGACCCCACACTGATGTTCACCAACGCGGGGATGAACCAGTTTAAAGATATATTTTTAGGCGAAGCGCCTGCCAAGGCCCTTCGAGTGGCCGATACACAGCGTTGCCTGCGCGTAAGCGGTAAGCATAACGACCTGGAAGAGGTGGGGGTGGATACTTACCACCATACCATGTTTGAGATGCTGGGCAACTGGAGCTTTGGCGATTACTTTAAAAAGGAAGCCATTGCCTGGAGCTGGGAACTGCTTACCGAAGTGTACAAGCTGCCTAAAGACCGCCTGTATGTTACCTACTTTGAAGGTGATGAAAAGGAAGGCCTGGAAAAAGATACCGAAACCTACGACCTGTGGAAACAGTATGTAGACGAAGCACATATACTACCCGGCAACAAAAAAGATAACTTCTGGGAAATGGGCGAAACCGGCCCTTGCGGCCCCTGCTCAGAGATCCACTATGACAGTCGCCCGGACAGCGAGCGTGCATTAAAGTCAGGAGCTGAATTAGTCAACGCCGACCACGACCAGGTGATTGAGATATGGAACAACGTGTTTATGCAGTTTAACCGTGTTAAAGATGGTTCGCTGCACCCGCTGCCGGCAAAACATGTGGATACCGGTATGGGCTTTGAGCGTTTGGTGCGTGTTTTACAGGGCAAGACCTCTAATTATGATACCGATGTTTTCCAGCCGATAATTAGTTTCATTGCTGAAAAAAGCGGAAAAACCTATAATAGCGCCGCCAAACCCGGCGATGCTGATTGGGCCGATGCTGTAGCCATGCGCGTACTGGCCGATCATATCCGCGCTATCAGTTTCGCCATTGCCGATGGGCAATTGCCGGCAAGCAATAAAGCCGGTTATGTGATCCGCAGGATATTACGCCGCGCGGTACGTTACAGCTACCAAACCCTGGGCTTTAAAGAGCCTTTCTTTAACCAGTTGGTACCGCTATTGGCAGAGCAGTTCAAAGGCGTTTTTGATGAACTTTGGAACCAGAAGGATTTTGTGCAGAAGGTGATTTTGGAGGAAGAGGTTTCTTTCTTGAGGACTTTAGGAAATGGTATTAATAAATTTGATCAATATCTATTTACTTTGGTTGATCAAGACATCAAGAGCGAACTACTTAAAGAAAATGAACTTGATGATGTGCTAAATAAAGATGTTATTGAAAATTCATCTAATATTAAAAAATATAAAAAAGAGTCACTACAAAGTATCAAAGGGAAAACAGTTTCAGGAACTTTTGCTTTTGAACTTTCTGACACGTTTGGATTCCCGTTAGACTTAACAGAACTCATGGCACGAGAGTATGGACTTGACGTAGACGTAGATGGATTTAATACTTTCTTGCAGGAACAAAAGAACCGTTCACGCGCCGCAACCACCATTGATACCGGCGATTGGGTAACCATAAAAGATGATGAAAGCGTAGAATTTACCGGTTATGATGAAACTGAAACCGTAGCGCATATCATCAAATACCGTAAAGTATCGGCTAAGGGTAAAGACCAGTACCAGATCGTTTTGGATAAAACGCCTTTCTATGCCGAAAGCGGCGGCCAGGTAGGCGACAGGGGCGAGCTGGTTTTTCCGGATGGGGAGATCATCGAGGTAACCGATACCAAAAAGGAGAACGGCCTCATTGTTCACTTTACAGACAAATTACCGGCCAACCCTTCCGATGCGCTAACTGCCATTGTTGACGCGCAGCGCAGGCACAGTACCGAAGCTAACCACAGTGCTACGCACCTTTTGCATGCGGCCATGAAACAGGTATTGGGCAGCCACGTGAACCAAAAGGGCTCACTGGTAAATGCCGATTACCTCCGTTTCGATTTTTCGCATTTCGCCAAAGTGACCGACGAGGAACTGGCGAAGATTGAAGCCATTGTAAATGAGAAGATACGCGAGAACATCGCGCTTAAGGAAGAACGCAGCGTGCTGTATGCCGAGGCCATACAAAGTGGGGTAACAGCGCTGTTTGGCGAAAAATACGGCGAATATGTGCGGGTAATTACCTTTGACGATAGCTTTAGTAAAGAGCTTTGTGGTGGTACGCACGTTAGGGCAACGGGCCAGGTAGGCTATTTTAAAATTACTGCCGAAAGTGCCGTTGCAGCAGGTGTACGCAGGATTGAAGCCATTACTGGTATAGCCGCCGAAACCTACATTAACGAACAGAGCCACTTACTGCAGCAGGTAAAAGACCTGTTAAAGAACCCTAAGGATGTTGCCAAAAGCATCGAAAGCCTGCTGGAAGAGAACTCGAAGCTTAAAAAAGAGATAGAGAGATCTATCCTGGAGAAATCCTTAGGCTTAAAGGATGAACTGGCAAAAAAAGCGCAGGAAATCAATGGCGTTAACTTTATTGCCGAGCGGGTTGACCTGCCTAATGCCGACGCTATAAAAAAACTGGCTTACAACCTGAAGGATATTGTGCCTAACCTTTACCTGGTACTGGCGGCCGAAATAAACGGTAAACCCAACATCACCGTGATGATTGCCGATAACCTGGTAAAGGAAAAAGGCCTGCACGCGGGTAATATCGTAAAGGAATTAGCTAAAGAGGTAAAAGGCGGCGGCGGTGGCCAGCCGTTTTATGCCACAGCCGGTGGCAGTGACGCCAGCGGTATTGATAATGCTCTGCAAAAAGCCAAAAGCTTTATATAAAAAGAGAAAGGGGAAGCAATTGCTTCCCCTTTCTCTTTTTATACATTAACACAATTAATCGTCATGGCCATGTCCGTGGCCGTGCCCATGACCGCGATCGTGTCCCGGAGGGCCGCCGGGGCCATTGCCTCGGCCTGGGCCGAAACCGCCTTTAGGTCCGTGCCCCGGTTTAAAATCGGGGCCGCCACGCCATTTGTCTTTAGGGCCACGGCCCGGTTTAACTACCGTAGTGTAATAATTATCCCTAACAATTACATTTTTAACACCTTTATAACGGGCGTAACGCACGCGGTCGTCGGCATAGTAGCGGTATGGGCGCGGGCGGTACATGGCAACCTTATAGCCGTCGTTAATATTATAATACCTGTATTGCGGAGGCAAGGTATTTCTCCAAACCCAGTTACCGCCGTTCAGGTAAATGTACTGGTGGGTAGGTACGTAATAATAACTGTTTACATCGGGCAGGTAGTAATAGCTGGCATCGGCATACTCAGCAGGCGGGTTCCAGGTGCCAATATTTACATTAACGCTTACCTGCGCTTTTGTTTCTGTTGTTATTGCCCCCAGCAAACAAATGCAGGTAAGCAAACTTAACATCGTTTTTTTCATAGTATAAATGGTATCGTCTAAAAAAAGTGTTTAGCTGTATAAATGGACAATACACTAAATAAAAGGTTTAACCAAATTGTTTACCTACTCCTGCACATTTCCTAAAAAAAGCCATGAGGATATATAAATTCCCTTATATTTGGGAGGTTTGATAATGCTGAACACAGCTGAAATATAGTTTTATGACAATCCTTAACAGCAGCGTGACAGACAAGTACGAGTTGGTGGTAGGTTTAGAGGTACACGCGCAATTATCCACTTCAAGCAAGGCCTTTTCGCCGGATTCCGCCGCTTTTGGCGGCCAGCCCAACCATCATATCAGCGCTATTTCGCTGGGCCACCCGGGCACCCTGCCCCGTATCAATAAACGCATGGTAGAGTATGCCGTTAAAATGGGCCTGGCCTGTAATTGCAGTATTAACCTGCATAATACCTTCGCCCGTAAAAACTACTTTTACGCCGACCTGCCCAAAGGGTTCCAAACCACGCAGGACCAGCAGCCTATTTGCCTGGGTGGTTTTGTGCCCGTAAAATTATCATCAGGTGTAACCAAAAACATCGCTATCCACCACATCCACATGGAGGATGATGCCGGTAAAAGCTCGCATGACCAGCATGATGAGTATTCGCTGATAGACCTGAACAGGGCAGGGGTACCTTTGCTGGAAATTGTTTCCCAACCGGATATTCGTAGCGCCGAAGAAGCCGGTCAGTTCCTTACAGAGGTGCGCAGGTTACTGCGTTACCTGGAGATATGCGATGGAAACATGGAAGAAGGCAGCATGCGCTGCGATGCTAATATTTCGGTGCGTTTAAAAGGGCAAACCACCTATGGCAACCGTTGCGAGGTGAAAAATCTCAACTCTATACGCAATGTACAACGTGCCATTGAGCACGAATTTACCCGGCAGATAGCTATTATTGAAGAAGGCGGGCACATCGACCAGAATACCTTGAATTTTGACGCGGCCACCGGTGAAACCTCGGTTTTACGTTCTAAAGAAATGGCGAACGATTATCGTTATTTCCCTGAGCCCGACCTGTTACCTATACAGATCACCGAGGAACAACTGGAAAGTATACGCCAGGCTATGCCGGCTTTACCCAACCAGTTATTTGAAAAATATACCGGTGAACTTAACCTGTCTGATTACGACGCGGGGGTTATCATTGCTGAAAAAGATCTGGCCGATTATTTTGAAGAACTGATAAGCCATACCGGCAACTATAAGTCGGCAGCTAACTGGATGATGGGGGCTGTACGCTCACATCTTAATGAAAATAACCTTACGGCCGGGCAGCTGGAGTTACAACCTAAAGCTTTGGCAGGTTTAATTGACCTGGTAGATAGCGGCAAGGTAAACAATACGGTAGCTACGCAAAAGATATTTCCGGAATTGTTAAAAGGGGGCGATGCTACGGCAGAACAAATAGCTACCCGCCTTAACCTCATGATCAGTAATGATAGTAACGAGGTTGAACAATTTATTAAAGCCGCTGTTGCTAAATTTCCTGACAAGGTTAAAGAGTACCAAAAAGGGAAAAAAGGCGTTTTAGGCTTATTTATGGGCGAGATCATGAAAAGTTCAAAAGGCAAGATCGATCCGCAGAAAACCAATCAGTTATTAATAAAAGCATTAGAATCCGAATAACCATTATGAAAAGAAATATATTGGCCTGTATGGCTGCCGCTGCCCTGTTTTTAGCGGCTTGTAAAGACAGTAAAACGTTTAATATTAGCGGTACCATTGAGCACCCGGGAACAGTAAAATGGGTTTACCTGTTAAAAACAGATACTGCGGGTATGGGTGTGGTTGATTCTGTAGGTATTAATGATGGCAAATTCGAGATCAAATACAATACACCGTACCAAAACCTGTATAAACTGCGGGTAGCGGGTACCGTATTTGACCTGGTGGTGCAAAACGGCGATAACATCAAGTTTAAAACAGATCTTTCAGATTCAAGCCATGCTTATGAAATATCAGGCTCAGAAGCTTCAGAAAAGATTCGCGACTTCAACAACCTGAGCAATATTTATGGCGCAAAGAACAGCAAACTGGCTGATGAATACAGTAATAAAGCGGCTGCGCTGGGCAAGGAGTCAGACTCGCTGATTAACATTTACAGGCCTATTTTTCAAAAGAACATTGCCGATTACAGCAACGAGGTACTCAAATTTGTGAATAACAACAAGAGTTCATTAGCGGGCTTTTATGCCGTGGCCTCGCTTGACAGGTACAAGTACGAGAAGGAAATGGTTAGCTATGCCGATGAGATAAAAGGCAAGTTTGCCGATAACCCTGCTGTACAAGCCTTTGTTAAACAAATGGAATCAATAAAGCCAATTTCTATTGGCCATAAGGCGCCGGATCTTACCATAAAAAGTATTGATGGCAAGGATATTAAATTGAGTGATTACAAAGGTAAGTACGTGATGCTCGATTTTTGGGCCTCGTGGTGCGCACCCTGCCGCCAGGAAAACCCTAATGTAGTAAAGCAATACGGCAAATACCATGATAAGGGCTTTAACATACTGGGTATATCGCTTGATACCGAAAAGGCCGACTGGCAAAAAGCCATTAACGCCGATAAATTGACCTGGGCGCATGCCTCAGACCTGCAACGTTTCGAAGGCCCTACCGAGCGCTTGTATCATATAGAGGCTATACCATCAAATTTTATTATTGATCCTCAAGGTGTTATAGTAGCCAAAAACATCACCGGTACCGATCTTGAAGATTTTTTAAAGCAAACCTTCAAATAATCTCAACACAAGATTAACAAATCGTTTCCATTAACAATTTGTTAACATTTGCTTAATTATATTGTACAATTAAGGTTATACTTTTATAGCAAAAATTAAATATACATGAGTAGTTCAAGCAAACAGAAGATCTTAATTGTTGACGATGAACCGGATATATTAGAATTAATTGAATATAACCTTAAAAAGGAAGGTTACCAGGTATACTCGGCCCGTAACGGACAAGAGGCAGTAGCTGAAGCGAAACGCACCCAGCCGGACCTTATTGTACTGGATATTATGATGCCTAAGATGGATGGCATTGAAGCCTGCCGCATCATGCGTACCATGCCCGAGTTTAAGAATACCTTTATGGTGTTTTTAACCGCCCGCAGCGAGGAGTACTCGGAGATAGCTGGTTTTAACGTAGGCGCCGATGATTACATTGCCAAGCCTATAAAGCCCCGCGCGCTGGTAAGCCGTATAAACGCCATATTGCGCCGCAATGCCCCACCTGAGGAAGTAACCGATAATAAACTGGAAATAGGCGACCTGGTGATAGACCGCGAAGCTTACCTGGTTTATAAAAAAGGCGAAAAGGTGGTATTGGCTAAAAAGGAATTTGAACTGCTTTACCTGCTGGCATCTAAACCCGGAAAAGTTTACACACGTGAGGTTATCCTAAAAAACATCTGGGAAGACTCCGTAGTGGTAACCAACCGTACAATTGATGTACACGTACGCAAATTGCGCGAAAAACTTGGCGACGATTGCGTATCTACCGTAAAAGGTGTAGGCTACAAATTTGAAGCATAAACAAAAATGCCCCGGCTAAAACCGGGGCATTTTTGTTTAAGGCTTATTAAGCTTTTGCAGCAACAGACTGTTTAGCGGCGGTAGCTTTTGCAGCCACGGCTTTTTTAGCGGTGGTAGCTTTAGCGGCTACGGTTTTTTTAGCGCTTGCTACTTCTTTTTTAGCTTTTTCAGTAACGGTTTTTGCTTTTGCTACTGCTTTTTCCTTGGTTTCAGTAGCGGCTTTCTTGGCTTTTGCGGTTGTCGTTTTAGCTTTTGCGGTTACCGACTTTGCTTTTTCGGCAGCTTTTTCTTTAATTTCGCCGGCTTCTTTTTTTGCTGCGGCCTTGGTTACGGCGGCTTTTTTAGCTATGGTGTTTTTGGTAGCGGTAGCTAAAGTTTTTGCCGGGGTTGATTTGCGGTTTGTGTTTTTTTCTTTCACAATTTTCGCTTTTATGTCTTCAACCTTTTCTTCGGCGGCTTCTTTTACATCCTCGGCCGTATCTTTTGTACCGTCCCAAAACTCCTCAATGGTTTCTTTGATTTTCTCGAAAAAGCCTTTTTCTTCAGGCTGTGTTTTTGATGTGCTCATAATGTTATTCTTTTAGGGTGATAGATGCCTGATTAACATAGGTGTATAAATTTTGTTTTGTTACACAACAGCAGGTGTTAAGGTAACTGCCCTAAACAGATTGCCGCATAAAAGCGTACATTTGCGGCAATGAAGTTTCCAAAATTTACAGACCTTATTTTATTTGAGGATAATGATGTGATCGTGGTGAATAAGCCACCTTTTATCGCGTCGCTTGATGAGCGTGAGGGCGGCGAGATTAACATGCTGCGGCTGGCAAAACAATATATAGATGACGCGCAGATATGCCACCGTTTAGACAAGGAAACATCCGGGGCGCTGATCATCGCTAAAAACCCGGAAGCATACCGTGCCGTTTCTATGCAGTTTGAGCGCCGTAAGGTAAAAAAGGTTTACCATGCGGTAATAGATGGTACCCATGTATTTGATGACCTGAAGGTAGATCTTCCGATATTAAACGTAGGCAAAAGTAGTGTTACCATTAGCAGGCAGGAAGGTAAACCCGCCGAAACCTGGTTTAAATCATTACAATATTTTAAGCATTATACCCTGGTAGAATGCCGGCCTGTAACCGGCCGCATGCACCAGATACGTATACACCTGGCTACACAGCGGGCATCTATAGCGGGCGATGAAATGTACAAAGGTCAGCCCGTATATTTATCTAAATTAAAGCGAAAGTATACCCTGGGCAAGGATCAGGAGGAGCAACCCATTATGAAACGTTTCGCGCTCCATGCTTATGAGGTAAGTTTTAAACTGCCTTCGGGAGAGGATGTGTGTATACATGCGCCCTATCCAAAAGATTTTGAAACGCTTTTAAAACTGCTGAATAAATTTGATAGTTAAAAAAATAAGCCCTGCAATGGCAGAGCTTATTTTTTAGTGAGTCAGATCCGGTGGAGTAGTGTCTCTTTGCGCACTCGATCTGTAAAGATCCGGAGGGGTTGTATCCCTTTTAAGTCTGCGGAAATCCGGAGGGGTTGTATCCTTTTTAGCTTTCATAATACCGTTTAAATTTTTAGGGGCGGTATTTTCTTTCTGGCACGAATACAAACCAACCGCAAGAACTGCAATGATCAGATAAATAATTTTTTTCATTTTTCTTTGGGTTGTGTTATTACTGCAAAAATATTAATATTTATTCTTATTACGAATAAAGTTTTTTTAAGTTATGTTTAACCATACTAAAATTTGTTTTTTAAAAGGTCAACTGTAACTTTATAAAAAAATAGTGAATGTTAAAAAAGCTATTTCCCTTATTAACTATTTGCCTTTGCCTATTTGCCATATTAACTGCCTGTTACGGGCAAAATGCTATGGCGTTGCCCCGTATACCACCTGTAAACAAGGAGGCCTTTAACAGTATACTTAAAGAAAATGACGTTTTTCTGCGCCAGAAAAAACTGATCGCGTACATTAAGGGTTATGTACAAATTTTCCCTGGTGATAAATTAACCGCGCTGTAGGATACCTTAAACCAACTGTTTGATAAAAATAATATCCCTGAAAAGGAAGAGTTTTCTTATTTCCTGAAAGCTGTTTGCTTTAGTAAGCAACGTAATTACCGGCAGGCTGAGGCATATATGAGCCGCGCCGTTCAAATTGCCGCTAAAAGTAACCAGGATTACCTGTCATTTCAGTTTTTGAGCCACCTTGGTTTTATACAAACCGATGTGGGCGATTATATTGATGCGATATACAATTACCGGTTAGCGACAGTGAAGGTGCGGAAACTAAGAAGCTCATTTAAAGATGACAGGAGGGAAGCCTCGCTCAATATAAATATATCTGATCTTTTTTATAAATCAGGCTTGTATGCCGAGTCGCTTAATTATCTGAATAAGGCCTGGGCTTTACTTGATGGCGATACAGCAAGTAAACACCTGCTCTCCAGCGTGATATTTTATAACATTTCTGAAAATTATTTCAGGATGAACAAGCTTGATTCGCTTATTGCCTATCATGCCAGGCTAAATAGCCCCGAAAATAAAAATTATAAACTGTATACTTACCGTAAACGCACGGAGTACTATATATCCTTATTGGAACATAAATACAGCCTGGCTATAGGCCAGATCAATGCGCTAAAAACGAGTAAAGAGTATGCGCCAAGCGATCTGGAAGACCAGCACCTGGCCGACGCCTATTTTGCCAACAACCAGCTCGATTCTGCCGAGCATATTGTTAACCGTTTGCTTCTCGCCAATAAAGACGCTAACCATCCGGAAATAAAGCAGCATTTATATGAGTTGCTGGGCCAAATAGCCGAGAAAAGGGATGGGGAAAACTTCGCGGCACTTAATTTTAAGAAAGCCCTTGCAGAGGCACGGCAGTATAACGCCAAGCTTACGCAGGTCGGTATCATTTCCTCTCAAATCAAGCTCGACGAAACAGAGAGTTCATACATCAAACGGGCGGAGATCTATGAACGGGAGCGCATTTGGCTCATATTTATAGTAGTAATAGCCGCGTTGGTAATTGTTGCCATAGCGCTGATCTACCGGAACGTGAAACAAAAACGGCATTATGAAATGCTGCTGTTTGCAGCCAAGAAAGAAGAGCTGGCGTTTATCAATTCGCATGAGGTGCGTAAACATCTTACCAATATCCTGGGGATAATTGACATCCTGAAGAACAGCAATAACAAGCCCGAGGAATACGAGCAGGTTGAACCTTACCTGCAGGAGTCGGCCGCTAAACTGGATGAAGCGATCAGGAATATCTCCGAAAAACTTAACGATTAATTAGTTTTTAACGATCAGCGAGTTCTCGCGTTCAATAATATCGGCAATGCTGGTTTCCGAAAGTATTTTCAGCGTAGCATCTCTTACATCAATAAAAACATCACGTATACCGCAGGTATGCTCCTGGTGGCATTCGTCGCATTTGTGGTAAAAGTTTAAGCTGGCGCAGGGTACCATGGCTATAGGCCCGTCGGTAATACGCATAATACTAACCAGGAAGATCTCTTTAGGGTCTTTGTTAAGGCTGTATCCGCCACCCGCGCCTTTTTTGCTGTATAAATAACCCGCGTTACGCAGGTCAAGCAGTATCTGCTCCAGAAACTTTTTAGGTATGCGTTCCATTTCAGCTATCTTGGATATCTGCATGGGTGGTTTATCCATGTTCTTGCCCATTACTACAAGGGCTTTTATGGCGTATTTGGTTTTTTTGGATAGCATTTATAAATATAAGGCACAAATTTAAACAAACAAAGTTGTTAAGCATAATATGCAGACATAGTAATTATCAGGCTTTGTGGTCGCTGTGGCCAAGGTTTTTTTCTGGGGCTATCACATCTCTTACTAACTGCTTCAGCTCCTTGATTTCAGGAAACCGGCCCTGTAGCTTACGGTCGAAAATTATATCGTCATTTATTCTAATGGCATATCTGCCTGCTGTGTCGCTTGGCTGCAGCGTTACGCCATACAGGTTATCGGTAAAGGTAGATAGCAGTTCCTGCGCCATGTAGGCCGCTCGCAGCATCCAGTTACACTTGGGGCAATACTCTATAGTGATGGTTGGTTTCATTTGTCAAAATATCTAATGTGTCGAAAAGACATAATAAACTTTGAGCGTGAATATATTTTATTTACTTTCATAAGTTCAACAACCAATTATAACCATAAACCATGAAAAAACTAACAAGCTACCTGGCGCTGCAATGTGTCTGTATCAGCTTATTTGCACAAATGCAGGTAAAAACCGTAAACGGTACGGTAGAGGGGGTGCAGGAAAAGTCGGGTGTAACCAGTTTTAAAGGAGTGCCATTTGCACAGCCTCCTATTGGAGAGCTGCGCTGGAAAGAACCGCAACCCGTTAACAACTGGACCGGTGTGCGCAAATGCGACGCGTTCGCGTACAACGGTATGCAGAAAAAAGTATTTGGCGACATGGGTTTCCGGTCGGCCGGTATGAGCGAAGACTGCCTGTACCTGAATGTTTGGGTGCCCGCAGGCAAACCTAAAGCCAAGCTGCCTGTACTGGTTTACTTTTATGGTGGTGGCTTTGTGGCCGGCGATGGTTCTGAGGCACGCTATGATGGCGAAAGCATGGCTAAGCGGGGTATCATCGCGCTTACGGTAAATTATCGCTTAGGTGTTTTTGGCTTTATGGCGCATCCGGAGCTTACAAAAGAATCAGTACATCATGCTTCGGGCAATTATGGTCTGCTTGACCAAAATGCCGCGCTTCGCTGGGTACAAGAAAATATTGCTGCTTTTGGCGGCGACCCTAAAAAGGTTACCATTGCAGGTGAATCTGCTGGCTCTATATCTGTTTCGGCACAAATGGTGTCACCGCTTTCAAAAGATCTTATTAATGGGGCCA
Organism: Mucilaginibacter sp. 44-25; assembly: GCA_001898335.1. Classification (GTDB taxonomy): domain Bacteria; phylum Bacteroidota; class Bacteroidia; order Sphingobacteriales; family Sphingobacteriaceae; genus Mucilaginibacter. The sequence continues at coordinate 104,603 of MKTS01000001.1, forward strand.
TAGGAGAGAGCGGGGCCATGATAGCGCCTACGCTGCCCGCTGTTCCGTTGGTTGAAGCAGAAGCCAACGGCATGAAATTTATGCAACAGACCGGCGCCAAAACATTAGCCGAATTGCGGGCCATACCTGCTAACGAGTTATTGGAAATGGCATCTAAACAGGGTACGCCACCTGTATCATCAGCCACGCTTGACGGGTACTTCCTAACCAAAACCCCGCTGCAAACTTTTATGGCCGGCGAACAGGCAAAAGTCCCATTGCTTGTTGGATGGAATTCTGCGGAAATACCTTACCAGGCTTTAATGTGGGGGGAGGCACCCACCCCGGAAAATTACGCTAAAAAAGTAAAGGGACTTTATGGCGATAAAGCTGATGAAGTACTAAAGCTTTACCCGGGTAATAACCAGGAGGAAGTAATTAAATCGGCGACAGAACTGGCGAGCGACCGTTTCATATCATACAGTACCTGGAAATGGAGCGATGTGCAGGCCACTAAAAGCAATAAGTCGGTTTATCGTTACCAGTTCTCTAAACCCCGCCCGCCAATGACCGCGGCTATGGGCAACGCGAAAGCCGGCCTTGCCGGAGGGGTGATAAAAGATGATGGCAAAAAGCCCGAAGCACCCAAACAGCCAGCGCCATACGCTGGTGCGGCGCATGCCTCAGAAATTGAATATGCCATGGGGAATTTAGCTACCAATACCACCTATGCCTGGACGCTTGAAGATTACAAGGTATCTGAAACGATGGAAACCTACTTTGCTAATTTTATTAAAACAGGCAACCCTAACGGTGGCGCTTTGCCCAAATGGTTACCGGTTATTCCCGGTAAACCGGCTAATTATATAGATATTGACGTGCAAACCAAGCCACGTGTTGAGAGCAGCCAGTTACGAGGCAGGTACCTCTTTTTGGATAAGGAATACAATAAGTAAGTTAAACAAGAAAGCCGCTTTATGTAAGCGGCTTTCTTGTTATATGTAATTAAGTTTGTACTATAGGTGTATTACTTCACCGTATGCATCAGCGGCAGCTTCCATAACAGCCTCGCTCATGGTTGGGTGCGGGTGTACCGATTTGATGATCTCATGACCGGTTGTTTCCAGTTTACGGGCGGTTACCACCTCGGCAATCATTTCGGTTACGTTGTAACCGATCATATGCGCGCCCAGGAACTCGCCGTATTTAGCATCAAATATCACTTTTACAAAACCATCTTTAGCGCCGGCGGCACTTGCCTTACCCGATGCAGAGAAAGGGAACTTACCGATCTTTAGTTCGTAACCCGCTTCTTTAGCCGCTTTTTCGGTGTAGCCTACAGAAGCTACTTCAGGCGAGCAGTAGGTACAGCCCGGTATGTTGTTATAGTTTAACGGCTCGGGGTTTTGGCCGGCAATTTTCTCTACGCAAATAATACCTTCTGCAGAGGCTACGTGTGCCAGGGCCTGGCCTTTAACAATATCGCCGATGGCGTAAACGCCGTCAATATTGGTTTTGTAGAAATCATCAACAAGCACTTTTCCCTTGTCGGTTTTTACACCTACTTGTTCAAGGCCAATGCCTTCAATATTGGTTGAGATACCTATAGCTGATAAAACGATGTCGGCCTCCAGTACTTCGTTACCGTTGGCTGTTTTTACATTTACACGGCATCCTTCGCCATTGGTATCAACCGATTCAACGGTAGAACCCGTCATGATATTGATGCCCTGTTTTTTAAGTGAACGCAGCAGTGCTTTTGAAACCTCTTCATCTTCCAGCGGAACAATATTGTCCAGGTATTCTACCACGGTAACCTTGGTGCCTATGGCGTTATAAAAGTATGCGAACTCGATACCAATAGCGCCTGAGCCAACTACCACCATTGATTTTGGTTGCTGCGGAAGGATCATGGCCTGGCGGTAACCGATAACTTTTTTACCATCCTGTTTAAGGTTAGGCAACTCGCGTGAGCGGCCGCCTGTAGCCAGGATAATATGCTTTGCTTTAAAGTCTTTAACGGTACCGTCGTTACTTTTTACAGACACGGTGTCTTTTGCTTTAAGGGTACCAAAACCGATGATCACATCTATTTTGTTTTTCTTCATCAGGAACTGTACACCTTTGCTCATGCCATCGGCAACACCACGGCTGCGTTTGATAACGGCTTCAAAGTCAACCTCGCCACCGCTGGTTTTTATACCGTACTCGGCCGAGTGGTTTAAATATTCAAACACCTGGGCGCTTTTCAATAGCGCTTTTGTAGGGATACACCCCCAGTTAAGGCAAATGCCTCCAAGCGATTCTTTTTCTATAATGGCGGTTTTTAAACCCAGTTGCGATGCGCGGATAGCGGCCACATAACCGCCCGGGCCCGAACCAATAACTATTAAATCGTAATCCATATGAGTATATATCTTTTATGATTTTGGATTGCCAAAGCTAAATAAAAAGCAGTGTAAATGAAACATCGCGAAACTTTTGGCAAATGCGGCTGCAAACAAGTAGGGATGAGTGCATTAGTGCTGTAAATTTCAAATTTGATTATAAAACAGCATATTTTTTTCATTTAAAATTCATATTCCATTAAAATAGCTGTAAAGTGTTGAAAAGTATCTCCATATTCTTAACATAAACTTAATATACTGATGGTCTTTGTTGATTATCTTTGCCTCATAATTCACTTAAGATTAAATTCAAATTAAGGTTAAACAAAACAACAAAGTATGAGGAAGTTTTTACTCTTATTATTACTGAGTTTTACTACCGCTTTTACCTTCGCACAGGTAACAACCAGTAGCATCTCAGGAACTGTAGTTGACGAGAAGGGGGCACCCCTGCCTGGCGTTACCGTACAGGCTTTTCACGCACCTACAGGTACTAATTATGGTACTGTTACACGTGCCGATGGTAGGTACAATTTACCAAACTTACGTATTGGTGGCCCCTACACTGTAACTTTTAAATTTATCGGTTTTAATCCAAGCACCCAGGAAAACATTACGCTTTCCTTAGGTCAGGACTTTAAGATCGATACTAAGATGCTGCCAACCAGCACACAACTTAGCGAGATCACCGTTACCAGTAAACAAAACAAAGTGATCAACAACTCCAGGACAGGTTCTCAGGAGATTGTTACGCGCGCACAGATCGATCGTTTACCAACGATCAGCAGGTCTATCTACGATTATACCAAGTTAACACCTACCGCTAACGGTACCAGCTTTGGCGGCCGCAACGGTAACGGTAACAACTTAACAGTTGACGGTGCATTGTTCAACAACTCTTTCGGTTTGTCAAACACTTTGGGTGGCCAGGCTAACTCACAGCCTATCTCACTTGACGCTATTGAGCAGATCCAGGTTTCTGTATCTCCTTTTGACGTTACCCAAGGCCGTTTCGCAGGTACCGGTATTAACACCGTTACTAAATCAGGTACCAACGAATTTAAAGGTAGCGTTTACCTGTACAAACGTACTGCCGGCTTAGTAGGTTTAAAAACTTTGACCACTACAGTTGCTAAACCATCTATTGACTACAATCAGCGTGGTATCAGCTTAGGTGGCCCGATCATCAAAAACAAATTATTCTTCTTCATCTCTGGTGAGCAGGAAAGGATAAAAGACCCTGCAACTTCTTACACCGCGTTACGCGATGGGCAAACTGCAGGCGGTAGCATTTCACAGGCATCTTATAATGACCTGACTACCCTGAGCAATTTCCTGAAAAAAACGTATAACTATGATCCGGGTGCATTTGAGAACTATCAGTTACGCACCCAATCAGACAAGATCGCTGCGAAACTTGACTGGAACATTGACAAGAACAACACCTTATCATTGAAATATTTTTACTTAAAATCTTTCCGTGATGTGCCTCCAAGCAGTTCAGGCGCGCAGGGTACGCGTAGCCCGGGCTTAGTTGGCTTACCGTTCTTCTCATCTTACTATACCATCAACAACAACTTTAACATTGGTATAGCCGAGTTGAATACCCGCATCAGCGACAAGTATGCTAACAAATTAACTGTTGGCTACCAGGCGCTACGCGATTTCCGTCAATCACCAGGCGGTGGCGCTTTCCCATTGGTTGATATTCTTAACCCACAAGGTACCGGTACTTTAACCTCATTTGGTTATGAGCCGTTTACTGCTAATAACGTATTAAATACGGATACTTACCAGTTCAGTGATCAGTTTACCATATTTGCAGGTAAACACGAGATCAACATCGGTACCCAGAACGAGTTAAACAAATTTAAAAACGGTTTCGCGCCTAACTATAATGGTTTATACCGCTTTAATAGCTTAGCCGATTTTTATGCTTCTGCTAACACCGGCGCTACAAACGCTGTGCGTTATGCTTACCAGTATTCAGCTTTACCTGATGGTTCTTTCCCATTCGCTTATATTAAAGCTTACACCATTGGCCTGTATGCTCAGGATAAATGGCAGGTGAACGAAAACTTTAAGTTGACTTACGGTTTACGTGCCGATATGCCGGTGTACAACACCAAGAGCGACTTTAACGCCAATGCTGCTGCCTTAACCGGTTTCAGAGATGGTTACCAGGTAAACACTGCTCAATATCCTAAAACCCGCATACAGTTATCGCCACGTGTTGGTTTCAACTGGGATGTTAACGGACAGGGTAATACTCAGTTACGTGGTGGTGTAGGTATATTTACCGGTCCGGTTCCATACGTTTATATCTCTAACCAGGCAAGTAACAACGGTGTGCAGTTTGGTTCATACACGCTTGTTCCCGGACAGGCAGGTGTTTTGGCAACTGATTCTCGTTTAGCTTTCAACCCTGACGTTAATGCTAACAGGCCAAAGGCTGCTGCTGCCAATGCACAATACAACCTGGCTATTATTGACAAGAACTTCAAGTTTCCGTCAAACTTCAGAGCTAACGTAGCGGTTGACCAGAAATTACCGTTCGGTGTTATTGGTACTTTAGAAGGTATTTACTCTAAAGATATCAATGGTGTATACTACCAAAACGTTGCCCTGCCATCAACAGGTTATACTTTTGTAGGTAGCGATAACCGCGTACGTTATAGTAGCACTACTGTTTACCCGTCTATTACACTGCCAAACGGTGCTAACGGTAACACAGCTACTAACCCTAATATTACCGACGCTATTTTGCTTAAAAACACCAACAAAGGTTATACTTACAGCATCACCGGTCAGTTACAGCGTACTTTTAAAGAATTCTACTTTAACGTTGCTTATACTTACTCTGATAGCCGTACAGTTAACGATGGTGGTTCTATTGCGCAATCAACCTGGAGAGACCGTTCAGTATCAGGCGATCCGAATGCTAACGTAACTTCATACTCAAACTTCTATCAGCCTAACCGTATCATTGCTTCTGCATCATACCGTAAACAATACCTTAACCACTTAACTACTTCTATCGGTTTAACCTACGAGGCTGCTAACAACGGTGTTGCTTCTTATGTATACAGTGGTGACGTTAACGGCGACGGACAGACCAGCAATGACCTGATCTATGTGCCTAAAGATGCTAACGACATTGTGTTGGTAAAAGATAATGCATCAGACCCACGTACAGTTTCACAGACTTACGCACAGTTAGATGCTTACATTAACCAGGATCCATACCTGAGCAAACGCAGAGGTAAATACGCTGAGCGTAACGGTTTGGTGTTGCCATACTTCCACCTGGTTAACTTTAACTTTACTCAGGACCTGTATCAAACTACCGGTAAGATCAAAAATACTTTACAGTTTGAGTTCAACATCATCAACTTAGGTAACTTCCTTAATGCTGCATGGGGTAACTTCAAATTTGTTAACCGTACTACATTGTTAACTTACAAAGGTATTGACCCGGCAACCGGCAGACCTACTTATTCATTCCCATACTTTGATAACACCAACCAGGTACCTCTTACCAATTCATTCGGTAACGGTGTATCTCAATTATCAAGATGGCAGGCACAATTTGGTCTAAGATATATCTTCAATTAATCTAACTGATCATTAGTAAGACATTTCACATGAAAAAAAATAAGTTTAATTATATAGCTAAAGCAACATTGTTAGCAGCATTGCCTGTTATGATGTTCACGGCCTGTAAAAAGAATGACAGTCCTGCTCCGGCACCAACTCCTGTTTCAACAACAGGTACGGTATCAGCCGTTGCTGGTTCAGGTGTTGCAGGTTTTGCAAACGGTACCGCTGGTGCAGCGGTATTTAGCTACCCAACCGCTTTAGCGGTTGATGCATCAGGTAACCTTCTGGTTGCCGACCAGGCCAATAACCAGATCCGTAAAATTGTAACTACTTCCGGTGCTACCACTACCTTCTCAGGTTCGGTAACACAAGGTAGCTCAAACACTTCGGCTGTTGGTACTTTAGCATCTTACAACAACCCTGCGGGGGTTGCAGTTGATGCAACAGGTAACGTTTATGTAGCTGATTATGGTAACAACCAGATCCGTAAAATTATATCTACAGGCGCGGTAAGTACTTTAGCCGGTGCAACCAGCTCAGGTAAAACCGATGCTACAGGTACTGCTGCCAGGTTTAACGGCCCTTCAGGTGTAGCTGTTGACGCAGCCGGTAACGTTTACGTAGCCGACTTTAACAACAACCTTATCCGTAAAATTACTGCTGCCGGTGTGGTAACCACTTTAGCAGGTAGCAGCGCCGGTAAAGCTGACGGTACTGGAACTTCGGCTCAGTTCAATGGCCCGCGCAGCATTGCTGTTGATGCAGCCGGTAACTTATACGTTGCTGATGCAAACAACCATGCTATCCGTAAAGTAACTGCCGCTGGTGTGGTAACTACTCTTGCCGGTAGCGGTTCAATTGGCAACGCTGATGGTACAGGTACTGCCGCGTCATTCTATCACCCCGCTGGTGTAGCAGTTGATGTAAACGGTAACGTATATGTTGCTGATACAGATAACAACCTGGTACGTAAAATTACCCCTGCCGGTGCAGTAACTTCATTAGCTGGTAGTGGCTACCTAAGCCTGATCACTCCGTTTAACGCCCCTGCCGGTGTTGCAGTTGATGCAACCGGTACAACCGTTTACGTAGCTTGTTCTTTAGGTAACGTAATATTGAAAGTAAAGTAACACGCTTTAACAATAATACATTAGAAAGGCCTCCGGATTTCCGGAGGCCTTTCTTGTTTTGGGGGCTTTCTTATGGTTTGTAAGTTTTAAAAAGCTTATCCCAAATATTGGTATAAAAGCCAAAGTTACAATGGATATCGCTATGATGCCGGTGATGGAAAGTTGATGTTCCCAGATACTTGAGTAAAGGCTTGTTTCTCCAGCGGGCTGGGAAAGGCTCAATACCTAAGTGCCCGGTTATGCCGTATACCACATTTACTGTAAGGTAAATGAGTACAGCAGCGAAATTAAAACTGTAAACATAAAGCATAGCCAACCATAGTGCGCCAAAGCCCAGGGTTTCTAAGGGGTGTAATACAAAAAGATCAATTGGGGTAGGGTTGGTGTAGGCGTGATGCAGCTGATGGATATACCGGTAGGCAATGGTGCGGTGTATGCCGTAATGAAACAGGTACATGGCCAGATCCATCGCCATAAACAGCAGCAAAAAATCAGTTAGGGTACACCAGTTTATGTCAAATGAAAATTCAATATAGCCATGCTGCCAAAGCCTGAACCCGGCATAAGTGATAGCGGTATTCAATAAGTTAGTAACTATACAAAATACTATTTCCCGTTTTGAGGCGACAGGCTTATGTTTCTGATGCCGCTTAATTACATAAGATCCGGCGGCTATGGCAATGATAGTAATGACGACATTTTCTGCCAGAAATATCATCCAAAGAGTAACTGAAGATTGTTCTGACAGAAAATGAAGCATCTAAAGGCAATTATTCATATACAAATTCTCCGAATTCAGAACTGACCGTTACCTTTTTCTTTTCAGCGGCTTCCACGCGGCCAATGATCTGCGCTTCAACATTAAAGCTTTTTGATATAGCGATAATTTCAGCGGCTATTTCCTCCGGTACGTAAAGCTCCATGCGGTGCCCCATGTTAAACACCTTGTACATTTCCTGCCACGAGGTATTTGATTCTTCCTGTATCAGCTTAAATAATGGGGGTATAGGGAACAGGTTATTTTTAATTATGTGTAGGTTCTCCACAAAGTGCAGCACTTTGGTTTGCGCGCCTCCACTGCAATGTACCATGCCGTTGATACGGCTGCGGAATTTTTCAAGAACAGTTTTAATGATGGGGGCATAGGTACGCGTGGCGGATAATACCAGTTTACCGGCTGTAACTGTTTCGCCATTGCCGATATCAACCAGGTCCGTGAGATTTTTGCTGCCGCTGAATACCAGGTCGTAAGGTACGGCAGGGTCATAGCTCTCACTGTATTTTTCGGCTATAGATTTATTGAAAACATCATGGCGTGCCGAGGTTAAGCCGTTAGAGCCCATGCCACCATTATATTCCTGTTCGTACGTAGCCTTGCCATATGATGCCAGGCCAACAATTACATCTCCCGGTTTAATACGGTCATTAGAGATCACATCCTCACGTTTCATGCGGCAGGTTACGGTAGAATCTACAATAATGGTGCGCACCAGATCACCTACATCGGCGGTTTCGCCGCCGGTTGAATAAATGCCTATGCCGGCATCGCGCAGTTCGGCCAATACTTCTTCGGTACCATTAATAATAGCGGCAATAACCTCTCCGGGTATCAGGTTTTTATTACGGCCAATGGTTGATGATAGCAGGATATTATCAACTGCTCCTACGCAAAGCAGGTCGTCAATATTCATGATAATGGCATCCTGGGCAATGCCCCGCCATACAGACAGGTCGCTGGTTTCTTTCCAGTAAGTATAAGCCAGTGACGATTTGGTACCCGCGCCATCGGCATGCATAATATTACAGTATGCCGGGTCGTTGGTTAATATATCAGGTATTATTTTGCAGAATGCTTTTGGAAATATCCCTTTATCAATGTTTTTAATGGCATTATGTACATCATCTTTTGATGCAGAAACGCCGCGTTGATCGTATCTTTGCGGAGAAGTCATGGGCAAATATACTGCTTAATACTATTTATAAGCGGTAAAATTGTTACATTACTGCGCTACACTACCATTATGCTACGAACTATTAATTACAAAATTAACCGCTGGCGCCTTAAGCGTAATGTACAGCGTAACTTTTTATTGTACAGCAGTGTTTTTGTTGGGTTTATTGGTGGCCTTGCGGCAACAGTGTTAAAGTTCCTGGTGCGTTTTATGGAAGATATTAGCCGCAACATCGCCTCGCACTTGCCATTTCATATTATTTATGTGTTTTTACCGGCGTTGGGTATATTTTTAACTGTTGCCTGGCAGCATCTCGTTAACCGCGATCGTATGCAAAAAGGCATTGGCAGCATCCTGCTGAATATCAAGCGTAACCGCTCTAACCTGCGCTACAATAATATCTATTCGCACCTTATTACAAGCTCATTAACTGTCGGGTTTGGTGGTTCATCGGGTTTGGAGGCGCCTATTGTTTGTACGGGAGCGGCCATTGGTTCAAACGTGGGCAAGTTCTTTAACCTAAGCCCATATGAAAAAACGGTATTGCTGGCTGCCGGTACTTCGGCGGGTATCGCGGCGGTGTTTAACAGCCCAATAGCAGGCGTGCTTTTTTCTCTGGAAATATTGATAGGGGAGATCACTATTCCAACTTTTATACCATTACTTATCGCTTCCGCTACGGGCGTAGTGGTAGCTAAGGTGCTTTATTCGCAGCAACTTTTTCACCTGGTTGCCGAGGGTTGGAAAATGAATGCGCTGCCATTTTATATTATCCTTGGCGCGCTAAGCGGGTGGACGGCTGTTTACATATCCAAAGTGGGCGGTAAACTGGAGAAGGGGATCTTCACTAAACAAAACCGTTATGTGCGAGCTATCGCGGGTGGCCTGTTACTGGGCTTAATGTTATTGGTTTTCCCTACGTTATTTGGCGAAGGTTACCATTACCTGCAGCAGATACTTAACGGTAACATTGAAGTGCTAAAGGAGGACCTGCTATTTAGCAACTGGTTAGAGAACCCCTGGGTAATGCTGCTGTTTATTGCCGCGCTTGTGCTCACTAAAATAATTGCCGCCGGCATAACCATTGGTTCGGGGGGTAATGGCGGTAGTTTTGCACCCACTATGTTCACGGGTGCGTTTCTTGGCTTATTTGTAGCTTACGGCGTAAACCAAACCGGCCTTATACACCTAAATACCAGTAATTTTATTGCGGTGGGCATGGCCGGGGCACTAAGCGGTGTACTGCATGCGCCTTTGACCGCTATATTCCTCATCGCGGAAATAACCGGCGGTTATGTATTGTTTATACCCTTAATGATTGTTTCGGCTATGTCATACATTATAGCCCGCATGTTCAACAAGCATAACATGTACTGGGACCATCTTATCCATGAGAACCACATAGACCCTGCACAGGACACCGGCATACTCAATGATATAAATCTGGAAAGTATGATCAACCGCGATTATAAAGCCGTAGATAAACTAATGCCAATAGCTGATTTTTTTAAAATATTAGCGAACAGCAAGGCGAACATATTCGCGGTTTTAAACAATGATGGTATGCTCGAAGGTGTGATATGGCTGGATGAGATACGTAAAAACCTGTTTAACGATTTACAGGAAGGGCGAACAGTTGCAGATATTATGGTAACGCCTCCTGCCATGATAGATCATGATGAACCCATGAGCAGCGTAATGGAAACATTTGATGGGCTTGATGTTTGGCAGTTGCCGGTTAACAAAGATGGGAAGTTCGTCGGCTTTGTTTCAAAGTCGGCATTACTGAGTAAATACCGCGAAGTAATTATTGATAAACACCAGCAGGCTGATCTTTTTGCCCGGTAATTATACCAGGAGTTGGGTAAACAAAAAAGGTATGGCACTTTCAGTGTGCCATACCTTTTTTTATGAACGAGATAGTTGTTATTTAATAAACAGCAGCTCCCTGAATTTTGGTAAGGGCCATAACCTATCATCCACCAGGGTTTCCAGTTTATCAGCATGGTAGCGTATGGGGGCAAAATAGGTTTTTACCTTTTCATCATAGCTTATGGCCCTGTCGCGCAGATCATCAATTTTGTTAGCCTTTTTGCGCTCTTCTATCATTTCATCAACATTCTGTTTCAGGAAATTAACATGGCCCGAAATTTTGTTGATGATATCCAGTTGCGCTTCGTAGCTGTTTTTGTCGAGCCCTATCTCTTTAAGGCCTTTTACATTTTCTACCAGTTTTGACTGATAGCTTAATGCCGCCGGTATAATAATATTCATCACCAGTTCGCCTATTACACGTGCTTCAATTTGTAATTTTTTGTAGAAGCTGTCTAATAGTATCTCGTGGCGGGCATGTGCCTCGCGTTTGGTGAATACGCCGGTTTCTTCAAAAAGAAGTTCGGCTTTATCAGTGATCAGCGCGTCGAGTGCCTTAGGAGTGGTTTTCACATTGGCCAATCCGCGGGCTTCGGCCTCTTTTTCCCATTCATCACTGTAACCATTGCCTTCAAACCTGATGGCGCGCGACTCTTTAATGTAGCGCTTAATAATGGTCATTAATGCCACGTCCTTCTTTTCGCCTTTTTTGATCAGCTTGTCTACATCATACTTAAATTTCTTAAGCTGATCTGCCATGATGAGGTTAAGGATAGTCATGGGGCTGGCCGAGTTGGCAGATGAGCCTACTGCCCTTAACTCAAATTTATTACCGGTAAACGCAAAAGGCGAAGTGCGGTTACGGTCGGTATTATCCTTTAATATCTGCGGTATTTTAGGGATGCCCTGCCAAAGCGAATTTTCTTCTTTTATTTTTTTGCTCAGGCGCGAGGTATCAATCTCATCCAACACTTCTGTTAGCTGGCTACCCAGGAATATAGATATAATAGCCGGCGGCGCTTCATTGGCGCCCAGGCGATGGTCGTTATTAACCGAAGCTATTGACGCGCGCAGCAGGTCGGCATGGTCATGTACAGCCTTAATAGTATTCACAAAAAAGGCCAGGAACATGAGGTTGTTCTTTGGGGTTTTGCCCGGCGATAGCAGGTTTTTACCGGTATTGGTAATGAGCGACCAGTTATTGTGCTTGCCTGAGCCGTTGATGCCTGCATAAGGTTTTTCGTGCAGCAGCACTTTAAAATGATGGCGTTGGGCTACACGGTCCATAATATCCATAAGGAGCTGGTTGTGGTCAATAGCCAGGTTGATCTCTTCGTAAACAGGGGCGCACTCAAACTGCGAAGGCGCTACCTCATTGTGGCGTGTTTTTAAAGGTATGCCGAGTTGAAGCGCTTCTGTTTCCATGTCCTGCATAAAAGCGTAAACACGGCTGGGGATAGAGCCAAAGTAATGGTCTTCCAGTTGCTGGTTCTTGGCAGACATGTGACCAAATAAGGTACGGCCGGTAAGCGATAGATCGGGCCGGGCATTAAACAAAGCGGTATCAACCAGGAAGTATTCCTGTTCAATACCCAAAGAGGCGTTTACTTTCTCAATGCTTTTATCAAAGTAATGGCAAACATCAACGGCGGCTTTATCAAGCGCGTTGAGCGCCTTTAATAAGGGTACCTTATAATCAAGCGCTTCGCCGGTATATGATACAAAAACGGTAGGTATGCAAAGGGTGCGGCCAATAATAAATGCCGGGGATGATGGGTCCCAGGCAGTGTAGCCACGGGCCTCAAAAGTATTGCGTATGCCGCCACTCGGGAAACTGGACGCGTCAGGCTCCTGTTGTGAAAGCGCGTCGCCGCTGAAACGTTCTATAGCGCCACCATCTGCAGTGGGTTCAAAAAACGCGTCGTGCTTTTCGGCGGTGGTGCCGGTAAGCGGTTGAAACCAGTGGGTATAGTGTGTTGCTCCCTTGCTAATGGCCCATGCTTTCATGGATGAGGCTACTTGCTCGGCCATGTCACGCGGGATAGGTACACCATTATCAATAGAATCGATAATAACGCTGTAGGCGTCGCTTGACAAAAACTCCTTCATTTTCTTTTTGTCGAACACATTCACACCAAAATAATCGGAGATTTTCGACGAAGGGAGTTTTATATCCGGAATTTCGCGGTTTAATACAGCCTGTAGAGCCTGGAAGCGGGTATTAGACATGGTTTGTACGAATTGGTTGACTCCAAAATTATAAAAATCATTTTTAAAGCACCCAAATTCTTATCAGTAAAGTTCTGCTGTATCTTTTACAGACAAAAAGAGTTGTATTAAGAATTATTTTCGATATGATGATTTTAATCTAATAAATATCTTAAAATTTGATTGAAAATTGTTTAAAGTGTGAATATTTAATCATGAAAATGAATATTTTATTGATTTTAATCTCATATATTAATTTTTTTCTAATAAAAATTAAAAATATATGCAAAATCATATTGTTTAATTCATATTTATTACTCATTTTAGTAAAAACATAATAAAATAGCTGTATTTGTGAATTTATTTTAATGATTTTGTGATTGATTGATAAAATTTTAATTGAGTGATCAATTGAATTGATACGGTTGCCTTGTTTTTTTAATTATTAGGGTTTTTACTGACAACTAAATAAATCAAACAACTAACTAACTACTTAAAATTAATCTCTTATCATGAAAAAAAGACTTTTACTCTTATTGTCTGTATTTACTTTCACTTTAAGCGCATTTGCGCAGGATACCACCAAGTCTGATCCTCCTTTGGTGATATCGGGTTCTGTTGATACTTATTATAAGTACGATTTTTCGCAGCACAATAACATCCCTACCAGCTTCGCGAGCGATCAGAATTCGGTTTCTATCGGTATGATCGACCTGGCTTTGAAGAAAAAGGTGGGCAAGGCCGCTTTTGTAGGCGAATTATCTTTTGGCCCAAGGGGGCAGTATCAATCCGTCCCTAATGGCGATGGCAACACCACAAATGCCAATAACAGTTTTCATATCCAAAACTTGTATGTATCATACGATGTAACTGATAAGTTTAACCTTACCGGTGGTTACATGGCTACATTTGTTGGTTATGAAGTAATTAGCCCGGTAGGTAACTTTAATTATTCAACATCTTACCTGTTTACCAACGGGCCGTTCCAGAACGCGGGCTTTAAGGCCACTTATGCTTTTAGCAGCAAGGTGAGCTTAATGGCAGGCATCTTTAACGACTCATGGAACCTGTACAAATCGGTAGATAAGGTAAATACTTTTGGCGCCCAGCTGATGGTATCGCCTGTAACCGGTTGGACAGCCTACCTTAATGTATTATCCGGTAAATTGTCCGGTACCGAATTTGACCTTACCACATCATACCAAATTACGGAGGCTTTTAAACTGGGCCTAAACGCTGCCGACTATAAACCTGCAGCAGTTGCCGGTACCGGTGGTTTCACCGGTGTGGCGTTGTACCCGCAGGTAGGCGTATCTAAAACGGTAACCCTTGGTTTAAGAGGCGAGTATTTTAAAACCAAAACCGGATCTTTTGTTCCGCTGGGCCCTCCGCCGGGCAGCTCAGTATTCGCGGCTACCCTTACCGCTAATGTAAAAGCAGGGCCACTTACCCTTATACCAGAGTTTAGGTTAGATAATAATAAAAATAATACCGATGGCTTTACCACCAAGGGAGGTGGCTTAACCAAGCAGGCATCGCAGTTTGTGGTGGCGGCTGTTTACGCTTTCTAAAAAAACCTTATCATATAAACTGTTAAGCCATCCGTATATTTATGCGGATGGCTTATCTTTATTTTACAGATATGAAAAAATTGATGATTTGCTTCGTGTTGCTTTTGTGCAGCGGATATGTAATGGCGCAAAAGGATTCGTTACAGATGGATGAGAACAACACCTATGTATATTATAAGGTGGTTAACCAGGTTACCGTGCCCGAAACTGAAGTTTACCGCCGTGCGTGGGACTTCGCCCGGAATTTAAATCGTAATTCGCGCCCGGAAAAAGGGCAGGCTGAGCATGCCTTTAATATCAGCGGCAGCTTTTTAGTTTACAGCGGTACATCATTAATGCGAAAGGAAAGCGGGGCGGTTAGTTATCTGTTTAACTTCCAGGCTGCAGATGGGAGGTACAGGTTTAAGTTTGGTAATTTTAAATTTATACCCTACAAGCGTGATCGTTACGGGAACATGGTGCCGGTTTCGGGAATCAGTACACCGATCGAAAAACTGGCCGATGCCTATACCCAAAAAGAGCGCGATGCCTACTTTGACCAGATCGCCGCTAACTGTATTTATCTGGATAAACTGCTAAAACAAGCGATATACGGTACCGAAATTAAGAAAGTGCCTGCTAAAGCCATAAAAGTGAACACGGGCAAATGGTAACATTATTGCAAATTTGAAATTATATTTTGCAATTATTGTGTAATTCAATATAAAATTTCTATTTATAATAAATAGTAAATTAAAATTTTGTAAAAATAAATTATACACTAACATTTTATTTGGCAAAAGCGTTAATTAGTAAAATAAAATTTCAAACGCTATGCTAAACGAAAAATTAAACCTATACAATCCCGAGTGGCTCGAGCTTGTATTCTCCGGCAAAAATAAGCAGTATGGTGCTTATGAGTTAAGGCAAAATTATAACCGTACAATGGCAAAGGCTATGGGCATAGCTTTTACTGTTGTTATATCTGCCTCGTGCATATTTACCTTCGCGGGCGGGCATACTAAAAACGTACAACCGCCTTCCACCAAAGATAGCATGATCACTGTTGTAATTCCTCCTGTACAACCGCACAGGCAAGAAGTTAAGCCGGCTAAACCTGTAGAGCCTGCCGCGACTGCGGCGCCAAGATCACCCGCAGCGCCATCCATAAAATATACCATACCACACATAGTTCCAGGCGAAGTAGATGAAAACCCGCCGAAGATAGACGATATGGCAGGTAAAGAGGTAAGTAATGTGACCAGCGAAGGCAAAGGAGGGCAGGAGCAAATGGCCGACCCCACCCAGGGACAAGCCCAGGGCGGCGCGGGCACCGACCCCGGAGTGGATGTTAATAAAGAATATAAAAGCGTAGAGATAATGCCCGAGCCGGAAGGCGGCGCCGCAGGTTGGGCGAAGTTCCTGAATAAGAACCTGCGCTACCCATCGCAAGCGCAGGAAGAAGGTAAAAGCGGCCGGGTGATTGTAAGTTTTGTGGTGGAGCGTGATGGCCGCTTAACTGATATTGTGGTTACCGGTAAGGCAGGTTACGGTATGGATGAAGAAGCCATACGTGTTTTAAAACTCGCCAAGCCGTGGAAACCCGGAAAGCAAAACGGGCAACCGGTTAGGGTAAGGTATAGTATACCCATGAATTTCCAATTGACCGAACAGCAGTAGGCGGTTTGGATGCCCTAAGTCCGAAAGTCTGAAGAAAGCAACATCTTTAGCCTTTCGGACTTCGGTCTTACGGAGTTTTTTCATAATTTCGCGCATCCTTTCAACATAAAAGATACTACATTGGAGAACCAGGAATTAACAACCGTTGAAACCGCCCGCGATCTGGGACTTTTACCTGAAGAATTTGACCGTATAAAAGAAATATTAGGCCGCGTACCCAACTTTACCGAGCTTTCTATCTTCGCGGTAATGTGGAGCGAACACTGCTCTTACAAAAACTCTATCACATGGCTTAAAACGCTTCCTAAAGATGGCCCGCGCATGCTGGCCAAAGCAGGTGAGGAAAACGCAGGTTTGGTTGACCTGGGCGATGGCATTGGCTGCGCGTTTAAAATAGAATCACACAACCACCCGTCGGCGCTTGAGCCTTACCAGGGCGCGGCAACCGGTGTAGGCGGTATCAACCGCGATATATTTACGATGGGTGCACGCCCCATTGCTCAAATGAACTCGTTACGCTTTGGCGACCTTAGCCTGGATAAAACCAAGTGGCTGGTTAAAGGTGTGGTAAAAGGTATCAGCCATTATGGTAATGCCTTTGGTATACCAACAGTTGGCGGCGAGCTTTTCTTTGATGAGTGCTACAACATCAATCCGCTGGTTAACGCGTTCTCTGCGGGTATTGTTAAGGCAGGCGAAACGGTTTCGGCCACATCATACGGTGTAGGCAACCCGGTTTACATTGTGGGATCAGCAACCGGTAAAGATGGTATACATGGCGCGGCCTTCGCGTCAAAAGATATTACTGAAGATTCTGTTAACGATCTTCCTGCTGTACAGGTAGGCGACCCTTTCCAGGAGAAATTGTTACTGGAAGCTACGCTTGAAGTGATTAAAACCGGTGCTGTAATTGGTATGCAGGATATGGGTGCGGCAGGTATTATCTGCTCCAACTCAGAAATGAGCGCCAAAGGTGAACATGGTATGATCATCCACCTTGATCGCGTACCGATGCGCCAGGAAAACATGAAACCATACGAGATCCTGCTATCTGAATCTCAGGAACGTATGCTTATTGTGGTTGAAAAAGGTAAAGAAGCGCTTGTTGAGGCTGTTTTTGATAAATGGGACCTTAACTGCGCCATTATAGGTGAAGTAACCGATACCAAACGTTTGGAGTACTACATGAACGGCGAGAAAGTTGCCGATGTACCTGCTGATGACCTGGTATTAGGTGGCGGCGCTCCTGTTTACAAACGCGAATACCGCGAGCCGGCTTACTACGCCGAAAATCAGAAATTTAAAATTGAAGATGTTGCCGAACCGGAAAACCTGGTAGAGGTAGCAGAACATTTGATAGGCCATGCTAACCTGGCATCAAAACGTTGGGTTACTGACCAGTACGATTCCATGATCGGTACATCAACCATGACCACCAATCGCCCGAGCGATGCAGCCGTGGTAGCGGTAAAAGGTACTGATAAAGCTATTGTTTTAACCTGCGACTGTAACTCGCGCTATGTATATGCTGATCCGCAGAAAGGTACGGCCATTGCGGTTGCCGAGGCGGCACGTAACATCACCTGTGCAGGTGGTGAGCCGGTAGCTATTACCAACTGCTTAAACTTTGGTAATCCTTACATCCCTGAAGTTTACTGGCAGTTTGTTGGCGCTATTAAAGGTATGGGCGAGGCTTGTACCAAATTTGAAACCCCTGTTACCGGTGGTAATGTAAGTTTCTACAATCAATCATCAGATGAAGGCCCTGTTTTCCCTACGCCAACCATTGGTATGTTAGGCGTAATGGATGAGGTGGATAACCTGATGACCTTAGACTTTAAACAACCCGGCGACCTGATCTATCTGATCGGCGAATCGCAAAATGATATCGCGTCGTCACAGTACCTGGCCTCGTACCACAAAATATTGGCAGCTCCGGCTCCATATTTTGACCTGGAGAAAGAATATGCTATGCACCAGGTGGTTAAGCAATTGATCAAGCATAAGGTTATCCAATCCGCACATGACGTTGCAGATGGTGGTTTATACATCGCCTTAACGGAAGCGGCTATGCCTAACCGTTTAGGTTTTGATATTGAGAGTGATAGCAGCATACGTAAAGATGCCTTCCTGTTTGGCGAAGCACAGGGCAGGGTAGTGGTTACCGTTGCCCCTGATGAGCAGGAGCGCTTTATTGAGATGATGGCCACCAGCGAAACAGAGTTTAGCCTGTTAGGTACCGTAAACGGCAGCGGCGACGCTACTGTTGACGGCGAGCTGTTTGGCAACATCACCGATATTAAGATGGTACATGATAATGTACTGCACGTGATCTTAGGCGACGAATAAGATGCTGAAGCTGAACAGGATACATCACGTTGCGATAATCTGTTCAGACTATGAACGCTCTAAGCGGTTTTATACCGAAATTTTAGGTTTTACAGTTCTTCAGGAAGTTTACCGCGAAGAACGCCAATCATACAAGCTTGATCTGGAAGTCAACGGACTTTACCAGATCGAGCTTTTTTCTTTTCCGGGGCCGCCTCCGCGCCCCTCGCGTCCGGAGGCTGTTGGCCTGCGCCATCTGGCTTTTGAGGTTGATGATCTGGATAAGGCTGTCGTTCATCTAAACGGCCATGCGGTAATAACAGAACCTATCCGGGTAGATGAAACTACCGGTAAACGCTTCACTTTCTTTACCGACCCGGATGGCTTACCGCTGGAGCTGTATGAAAAATAATATCAGTATATCCTCTGCCCGAGGGCGCCTATCCTGCTTTTACTGTAGTTAATGTAGGCTTTTTGCTTAGCTACATCGGGTTTGCCTGCCAGGTATTTGCGATAATATTTGATGGCGTTTTTCTTATCTTTTAAGTTCGTATCGTAAATATTTGCTATAGAATAATAAACTAAAGGATCTTCCGCAAATTGCAGGCTCTTTTGATAATTCTGCAAGGCATTTTTAAACTTCTTAAGTTTTTCATCACTATCGGCAATTTCGCTGTAGTAAGCACCCGCATTAGGGGTAATGCCATCCGTTAGCGCCTGTTTTAAGTAAAATATAGCCATAGGCTGATCTTTTATGGCTTTGTAGGTAAGCGCAGTATAGTAATATGACGACTCGTTTTGTGCTAACTTAGGTATAGATAAAAACGCGTCCAATGCGCACTCGTAACTTTTAATATTGTAATAAGCAACGCCCATTTTACTTAATACCAGGCCCGAGTTATCACCATTGGCTATTAGCTTAGTGCAGGTGTTAATGGTTTCGTTCCACTTTTTTTGTGTGTATTGCAATCGCATGAGGCTATTCAGCAGGATAATATTTTCCTGGTCGGCTTCAATAGCTTTGTTTAAGATCTGCTCCGCTTTTGGCGTAAGCTTAAGATTGATATACAGATTGCTCAGGTCTGATGCTATATCTGGTTCGGTAGGGTTAAGGGCATTAGCTTTTTGCAGATAATTGATTTCTGCCGGAAGATCATTCTTATCGGTACTTATCTTAGCTAATTGTTTATATACCAAAAAATTACTGGTATCCCGTTCAACTATCCGTTTATAGTATATCTCCGCTTTCGCGTTATTTCCACGCCTCATATTAATACCTGCAAGGCTAAACAATACACTTTTATTAGTTGAATCGATATCATAAACGCGCTGATAGTATTTTTCGGCTTCGCTAAGTTTACCTGCCATGCTGGTAGTGTAGGCCAATTGCCCCAGAGCTTTTACGTTTTGAATCGGCTCGGCATAACTCTGTTTCAAATAATCCGCTGCTTCGGCAAAGCGTTGGGTTTGATAATATTCGAGTAGTAATTCATCATTTATCTTAATAGCTTGCTGTGCGTTAACGCCTATGGAAATGAACAAAAGTGAGAGGGATAGGAGGTAATATTTCATATAACTAATTTATTAGTTATACCTCTTAATTGCAAATGTTTTGTAGCTTTAACTACTCAATAACCAATTATGAATAAACAATCACTCGTTAACAAATTTTTTAAAGGTACACTGGCTGTGCTATTTGCTGCATCAGCATGGACTACCGCACATGCGCAGGAAGTAAAGAAAGCACCGGATGTAATAGGCCGCTGGGATATTACCATGGAGAAGGACGGTAAGATGCAACCATCATGGCTGGAAGTACAAAAATCAGGTTTTCATACCATGATCGGCCGTTTTACCTATGCCTTTGGTAGCGCACGCCCTATTGCAGAAGTAAAATCGGAAAACGGGAAGTACACGTTTTCTATACCACCACAATGGGAGCCGGGTACCCGTAATATGGATTTCGAATTTGAAGCGAATGGCGATGCCATAAAAGGCACCATGGTTTATACTGATGGCAAAACATACAGCTTTACAGGTGTACGCGCGCCTGAATTACTGCCTACAAAAGCACCGGTTTGGGGTACTCCCGTAAAACTTTTCAATGGTAAAGATACTAAGGGCTGGCATACAGATGGCAAGAACCAGTGGGTGGTAGAGAATGGTATATTGCGCAGCAAACAATCAGGCGCTAACCTCATTACCGATCAAAAGTTTAAAAACTTTAAGCTGCACATCGAGTTCAGGTACCAGAGAGGCAGCAATAGCGGCGTTTACCTGCGTGGCCGTTACGAAACGCAGATCATTGATACCAAAACAGGAGATCCTGAACCGCTGATGAACCAGTTTAGCTCTATCTATGGCTTTATGCAGCCTAACCGCATGATGGCTAAAAACGCCGGCGAATGGCAGTCGTACGACATTACTTTAGTTGGACGGGTAGTGACCATTGTTGCCAACGGTAAAGAGGTGATCTGCCAGCAGGTGATCCCGGGTATTACCGGCGGTGCCCTTGATAGTAACGAAGGTGAACCAGGCCCGCTAATGCTACAAGGCGACCATGGCCCTATCGACTACAGGAATATTGTAATAACACCGGCTAAG
The DNA here is from genome assembly GCA_001898335.1 of Mucilaginibacter sp. 44-25. Lineage (GTDB taxonomy): Bacteria > Bacteroidota > Bacteroidia > Sphingobacteriales > Sphingobacteriaceae > Mucilaginibacter. Next base: position 125,893 of record MKTS01000001.1, read on the forward strand.
TAGTAGTCGTAACCAAAAAACAAAGGCCTTGCTAAAAGCAAGGCCTTTGTTTTTTATTAAACGATGTCGTTGCGAGCGATAGCGTGGCAATCTCATAGAAAGGAAATAACAAGCTAATCATACCAGTCAGCACTCAGAAACCAACCCATCAGCATTGGTGGTACACTGTTGAATATGCATTGTTACGTATTTGTCCTATAAGATTGCCACGCTATCGCTCGCAATGAAACAATTTATTTCGACAACCTAATCTCTGATCAACCAACCTCCAATCTCTAATAAATTACTTCACCACTTCAACCCATTTGCCCTGTATCAGCGCGTTAATGTTGTGGTCATACATGGCTTCGGTGTAGGCTGCGGGCAGGTAATACTTGCCCGCGTAGGCCGCGTTTAGCATAACATAGTAAACCACTTCCTTACCTTCCGGCAGGCTGAAATAGGTGTTCACCCTGTCGTCACGGATGTCGCGGTAGTCTGATGGTGAGGATTTAAACGCCTCGTCATTGTTCAGCATACGGCTGTTCAGTATCTCCCAGCCTGACGGGAATATCTGCGTAAGCGCCAGGTTATCATACCGGCCGCGTTTACCCGGATTTTTAATGGTTACCTGCGCAACAAAGTCAGTACCCTGTTTTAGAGATGTTGGGTCGATAAGATTCCCCGCTAAGGAGAAGTAAGCCACCTTCATCTGCAGTACATCGGGGTTTACATAAGTTTTTACATCCTGTCCGGATGAAGGCTGTCCTTGCTGTATCAGCCTTACGTAAAGCCGGTTATTGCCAGTATTCTTTAAGGAGAATTTACCGCCATTAGGCGCGAGTTCCTGCTGCCATACGTATGATTTAGCGTTGATATTTCCTTTACTATTACCGGCATTATAAGTGAACTGCACCTTACCGCCATTTTTATTAACGCCACAATACTGCGCTATGGCTATTAACGAGTAAGCAGTGGTTTGGGTACTGTACCAGCTATCCTGCGATAATTTAGCTGCTACCGTCCTTACCAAACCGGCTGCGCGTTGCTGTTGCCCAAGCAGAGTTAGGGTTTCCAATATCATTGCCTCATCGCGCAGGTCGCTGCCGTAAGTGCCATACATGCTATTGTAAGGTTTAACAGTTGTTGGCAGCCTGGCTATCAGGCGTAAGCCCACTTCCGGCTGGCCGGCCAATTTGTAAGCAGCGGCTAATCTCCAGCGGCCCTCGTTGCTCAGGTAGTTATACTCCCTTAAACGGTTCATGGCGCCCAATTCAGGAGAGCCAGCCAGGGCCAGCAGGTATAAACGGTAAGCCTGCACCAGATCGGTATAATAATAACCACCGTGTATGTTGCTGTTAGGGTTAGGCGACCAGTCAACCGCTTTTTGTTTTTGATAGCGTTTCCAGTCGTCCAGCATGCCCGATGGCAGGCTGTAGCCTTTGGTTTGCGCCAATATCAGGAAGTGGCCGGCATAATTGGTTCCCCACTCGTCGGCATTGCCACCATCGGGCCAGTAGCTTAAACCACCACCCGCAACACGGAAGCCATTCAAGCGTGCAATGGTCGATTTGATATTCCGCTCCGTTTCCGCCTTTTGGCGAGGAGTAAGATCAAGCAGGTCATTCAGGTACAACTGCGGGAAACCCGACGAAGTGGTTTGCTCAACACAACCATGCGGGTAGGTAATGAGGTAGTTAAGGCGTTTGGCCAGGTTAAGTGATGGTATGCTCGATACCTCCAGCGTAGCCTTGTTGGTACCATTAATGCCGATGGCATTATAAATAGCGCCATAAGCAGCACCCGGTGTAAGTTCTTTTTCAGAAATGCGCGTTACCGGCGGGTTAGGGTTACGCACGTTCAGCTCAACATCGTAAGCCGAGATTTCGCTACCCGCTTTGGCAATGATCTTCACTTTACCAACGCCCACAAAATCCTTCACATCAAGGTCAAAGGTTACCAGTTGGTCGCCCGGTTTAGCAAATCTGATCACCTTGGTGTTGTTACCGGCTAAATTGCTGAACGCGTTTGATTGTACCTGTACGGTAACCGCTTTAATATTGTTCTCCATCGCAAATACGGTTACCGGCAGTTGGATCTTTTCTGACGGACCCAATACACGCGGGAGCGTTGCCAATATCATCAGTGGTTTTTTAACAGCTACTGCTTTTTCAGCAGCGCCATAAGCGCCACCATGGCCGGCAATAACCATCGCCTTAACCGAGCCCACATATTGCGGCAGGGTAAATTTGGTGGTTTGTTTATCGCCTGCATCGAGGTGAAAAGGCCCCAGAAATTTTACTACCGGTTTAAACCGGTTTACGGTAACATCCTTTTTAACGCCGTTGGTGCCATCGCCTCCAATGCTCAATATACGCTCCAAACCGCCACCAAAGGCACCTATTACATAATCGAACAAGTCCCAGGTTTTAACGCCTAATGCTTCACGCGCGTAAAATGCCTCATGCGGGTCAGGGGTCTTATAGTTGGTAATATCCAGCAAACCTTCATCCACAATAGCAATGGTATAGGTCATTTCCTTGCCGGAGGCTTCTGAAACGGTAATAGCGGATTGCGTTTCCGGCCGTATCTTATCCGGCATGCTGATCACTGGTTTCAGCACGGTGGCAGGGTCATCTACTACTAACGGTATAGCACCATACATACGGATAGGCAGGTCATTAACAGTTTGCGCATGCCGTTGCAGCAGGGTAACGTTCACAAAAACGTTTGGCGCCATTGTTTCGTCTATCTTAAAGCTGTAACGCGTTTCTCCTTTCTTAGTATCTATCCAGGTGGTTTTAAGCACTTTGCTGCCATTCTCAAAACTGATCAAAGCCCTGCCATCGCCACCGGTAGGGATGGTCAGCGTAGCCTCTTCGCCCACTTTATAGTTAGGTTTATCTGAGGTAAACGACAGCATGGCCGCCTCTGTAGGGTCGGTGTTTTGCAATCGCTCAGACCAATTTGGCCAATCCACATAAATGATCTTACCGGTAGAGTGGCCGGTTTGCGGGTCTTTTATACGAATGAGGTAACGGCCCCAGTCGGCTTTGTTTATCCTTAAGTTCCACTTTCCCCGGCCGTTGCTTAGCTGTACATTGTCTGTTTTTACAAGCTTGTTGTAACGATCCTGCGTAAAGTTGCTTAGTTCGTTACCGGTTTCATCCCACCACCAGCGCCATTGTATCTTGTAAAGTTCAACCTCAACATTGCGGCTGCCTGCTAAAGGCGAACCATTTACATCTACATCGGCTATGTCTATCTGGTGGTCTTTATCTGTTACCAGCATACCACTAAGGTCACTGCCTTTAGGCGTTTTTATGCCTACATAACCACTGTAAACGTTATAAGGCATACTGGCTTGTTGTATGCTGAAGTTACCGCCCGCCTCAAACACTTTAACTACGAAGTTTGCGCGTAACTGGCCGGGAGCCTGTTTTTCAACATTGATATCAGGGTTTACCTGTGCTACGCCGTTCTCGTTCAGTTTGCCATCAAAAACAGTTTGCGTTTGGGTGTTGAACGCCAGGGTGGGATCATCAAAGTTATAATCCTCAAAACCTTTAAAGTCTGTTTTTTGTGATGACAGGAATGCATCAACCTTCGCCTTTAAATTTTGCGCCGCACCGCCAAACAGCCATTGCGCGCTTAGGGTACTATTAATGCCGTCGTTTTTGGTGAGTTCTTTAACGTTGCCAAAGTCGAGTTTTATCTTCAACCTGTTTGGCATAATGGTTTCCACCTTGATGTTCTTTTGGAAAGACGCGCCACCAACTTTTACCACCGCGCTCCAGTTTCCTGTGGGTGAGCTGGTTTCAGTAGCGGTATGGAAACTATAAAAACCATCTACAGAACTGGTACGTGTTATCTTTTTATAGAGCTGGCCGCTTGGGTTGTACAATTCAAACTCCACCGGATGGTCTGCCGGCAGGGTTTTAAGTTTGTCTTCCAGGATAAAGGTAACGAATATGGAATCGCCGGGGCGCCACACACCACGTTCGCCGTACAGGAAACCTTTAAGGCCGTTTTGCACCTGCTCGCCGCCAACATTAAAGCGGGAGAGGGGGAGCGAACTACCATCGTCAAGCTTTAGATAACCGCGCTCGTTGCCTTTTTTGGCTACCAGCAGGTATGGCTTACGTTTTAAGTTAAAGTGGCCATGCCATCGCCGTCAGACTTTGATTTAAGGATCACTTGTTTCTGGTAATCCAGCAATTCGAGCTCAACACCGCCCATTGGCTCGGCACTCAGAATGTTGGTTACCGCAACCGTCATGGTATTATCGTTTCCGCGTTTAGCAATTAGGCCGATGTTTGACGCGATGATATTACGCGTTGCCCAACGGTTTTTGGTGAAGTACGATTCTGTGCAGGGGTCATTGCGGTCCTGCCAACTGTAACCTTCAGGGTAATAATTATCGTATCGCTGCCAAAAGTCGTCGTCTTCATCATTTACACGGCCGGTGTTGTTGCCACCATATTCACCTCCTTCATAGTCCTCGCCATCATCATCGTTGCTTTTGGCAACCAGTTTGCCGGCACTGCAGTTATAAAGCGAATATTCTTTACGGAAACCGATGATAACGCGATAAATAGCACCAGGTTCGGCACGCATCAGCTGATCAACATCCAGCATAAAGCGGTTCTTTTTGGTGAGGTTTATGCCTTTATCTACATCAAGCCTGATGGTTTTTTGTACAACAGGTTTACCCACCTGCCTTAACTCCACGCCACCATCAAAGCCATTGCTCTGGAAGTATTGCGGAACATTGTTCTCGTAAATTTTAATAATGCTTACATCAACCGCGTTCAGGTTAACGGCTTCAAAAGGCATCATTAATTTACCCGAATCGGGCAGGATAACACCCTTGCCCGGGATGATCACCTGCGGTAAGCGGTTCTCAAAGAAAACGTTAGCCGTGTAAGCCTTTTTTATCTTTTGGTGACTGATGCTGTAAATGCCCTCATTAACAAATACATTGTAGTTACCCTGTAAACGCTCCGGCGCATAAACTTTAACAATGCTGCCATCAATAGTGTACGCGGCATCGGCAACATTGGTGATGCCGATAAGTCCGCTCAATTCCTGCCCAACCAGGATAGGATCGGAAAACTGCACGGATACATACTGGTCGTTATCCTGCACGGCGCGTACTTCCAGTACTTTAAAATCGCCTTTTGCAGGAACCTCATAATCCTGCTTGCCCTTCTTATCAATATCTAAAGCATCCCCGTCCCAATCTACAGCGAGGGGAGTGGCGCTTTCTGTACGTGTAATATTGTCAACTGTAAACTGGTGTGATTTTGCCAACCCATTGTGCTGCCAGCTAATTTTGGTCGCTGTTGGATAGTTTATTTTTATCAATTTCTCCACTTTGGCCGGGTCTTCCACATCAGCGGTCTGTATGGTACCCGTCAGCTTCATTCTGTCTGTAGAGGTAGAGGTGGCAGAACGGAGACCTGCGAAAGAAATGGTAAAATCGGGCTTTACGGTTTGGAAATTGAATTTGAAGTGCTCAAAGTCACTTTCAACCTTTACTACCTTTCCTAAAGCAAAATCAACGGCGTAATCTTCATTAGCGTCCATGGCCTCCGCGGGCCTGAATTCTATTGTACGATCATCAATCCAATAGGCTTTTCCTTTAACCGATGGCGAAAAATCAAAGATATCGTCTTTGAGTTCTTCATTTTGGGCATGACTTACCTGCAACTCGCCGGCAAGTTTTATGCGGATAGGACTTTTTTTAGAAATTACACCAGTGGTATATGATTCTATATATTTACTGAAAGCAATATCAACCTTTTGATTTTGGTGTTTGTGGCGACGGGCAAAGAAGATGACCAGCGCGATCAAAATAAGGGAAACAGCTACAATAACCTGTCCTCTGCGATAGCTGACAAGTTTAATAAGGTTTTTCATAGAGTAAGGTAAATTGCCATGAATTTAAAACTTTTAGAAGTTTAAAGCAATTTTAGTCCTTATCTTTTTGGACGATCACATAAATTTATAATTATGGATGCCGGATTTAAAGCACATATATTACCCACACTCACCGTGAACAATGCCTTAGCCGCCATAACGTTTTATCAGCAAGCGTTTGGCGCTCAGTTGCTAACCAGTAATACAGCCGACGGGCACACGGTTGGCGTGTTAGCTATAGAGGAAGCACAATTTGTTGTAGCAGATGAATCGCCGGCGAATGGAACAGTTGGGCCGGATAAACAAAACGGCGTAAGTATCAGGATCGGGTTAATGGTATCCGACCCTGATGCCGTTGCGAACCGTGCTGTTGAGGCAGGTATTACAACTGTTTATCCTGTGGCCGACCAGGATTATGGTTACCGCCTTGGGTGTTTTATTGACCCGTTTGGGCACCATTGGGAAATAGGTAAGCCGCTTTTTTAGCCCTTTGAGCTTTTACCGGCGGCCTCGTCTAAGCATTTTTGCAATACCTGTGCAAATTCCTTATCATTAGGCGGCGCGAAGATGGTGTTATGTTCGCCGGGTATATCGTGCACATGCACGCCTTTTAACGCAAAAGGTTTCCAGCCCAGGTATTTAAAATCGTTCATGTAAAACGTTTTCTTTTTGGCACGGAAAAGTTCAATAGCAATATTTACAGGTGTAAGCAGATAGTTTTTCTGCGCAGCCAGGCTGCGTTCATGTATATCATCTGTATAGGCCGAGAAGCCCTCTTTTTTATCAGCAGGCAACACGTTTTTAAATAGTTTTTTTATTCTGCGGCCTATTTCACGGCTTTTGTACTCAATGGTACGTGCAGGGTCCTGAGCAAACAGTACAGGCGTGTAAGCTATTTGTTTAACCAGCAACCAGGCATTATCAACAAAACGTTTGAGGGGAGAGTCGAACTTTTGGGTTTGGTCGGCATAGGTATCAAACATGGCCAGCATCTTTACATCCTTTCCCATTGCCAGCATTTGCTTGGCCATTTCGTACGCAATTAAGCCGCCGAGCGAATAACCTGCTACGGCGTAAGGGCCTACCGGGTCGTGGTTAATAATTTCATCCACATAATTGGCAGCAATTTCTTCCATCACATCAAGAGGTTCATCAATACCATTAAGGCCTTTTGCCTGTAAACCATAAACAGGCTGTTCGTCGTCCATATTCATAGCCAGGGCGTTAAAAAGCAATACGTTTAAGCCTGCGCCATGCACAATATACAGAGGCATTTTACTGCCCCTGGGTTTAATGGGTACTAATGATTCCCAGGTAATAGCCTCGGCATCAATTTCCAGCCTTGAGGCCAGTTTCTCAACGGTTGAGTATTCAAATAAAGTGGCCAACGGTAGGCGTTTGCCTGTTTCCTGCTCCAGGCGCGCCATAATTTTCACGGCTACCAAAGAGCGGCCCCCTAACTGGAAAAAGTTATCAAATATGCTCACCTTTTCCAGCCCCATCATCTCTTCCCAAATGCCGGCAACCAGTTGCTCGTTACTGGTGCGGGGGGCTACATATTCGCCATCACGGTTAATGTGGCTGTAATCGGGCTTAGGTAAGGCCTTACGGTCAATTTTACCATTGGGAGTCGAGGGTATAACATCCAGTAACACATAATCATCAGGTACCATGTATTCAGGCAAAACATCCAATAGTGCTTTGTCCCATTTATCTAAGTCGGTTTTGTCTGGTATACCAATTTGACCCGATTCCAGTACTAAATAGGCAACCAGGCGGGGGATGCCCGGCGTATCTTCACGGGCTATCACTACGGCTTGTTTAATGCCTTCCTGCTTACCCAGGTTATGTTCAATCTCGCCCAGTTCAATACGGTAGCCACGTACTTTTACCTGGTGATCAATACGCCCCAGGTAAACAATATCGCCATCGGGTTTTATTTTGGCCAGGTCGCCGGTGCGGTATATTTTTTCACCTGGTGTAAACGGGTTATCAATAAAGCGTTCGGCATTAAGTTCGGGCCGGTTGAGGTAACCGCGTGCAACGCCATCGCCACCAATGTATATTTCACCTATTTCACCATTGGTCAGGTTGTTTTTTTCTTCGTCAAGAATGTATACCTGTGTATTGGCAACCGGCCAGCCAATGGTAATATCATTGGCATCGGTAATGTGCTTAATAATGGAGTAGATGGTAGTTTCGGTAGGCCCGTACATGTTCCAAACCGCTTTACTACGTGGTATCAACCGTTCGGCCAGGTCTTTAGCAAGCGCCTCGCCACCGGTAAATACGGTGAGTGGCAGGTATTCGTCCCAACCCACTTCCAGCATCATGCGCCAGGTGTAGGGGGTAGCCTGTAAAATATTGATGTTTTGGGTGCGTACAATATCTAAAAGCGCCCGGCCGTCTTTCGCGGTTATTGAATCCGCAAGCACAATTTCGGCCCCACTGCTGAGCGGCAGGTACAGATCAACCCCTGCTATATCAAAAGAAATGGTTGCTACGGCCAGCATCCTTTCGCCCGGCTTGATACCCGGCTGCTTTTGCAGGCTCAGCATTACATTTACCAAACTATGATGCGCTATCTGCACGCCTTTTGGCTTGCCTGTTGAGCCCGAAGTATATAGAATGTAAGCAAGATCAGCTCCTGTAACGGTTTTCTCCGGTTCATTAGCCGGATGATCTTTCGAAGCAACCAGCGCATCCTCTATTAAAATTTCCCTGGTATTGGAGGCAAAGTGGCCTTTGTATTTTTGTGAGGTGAGCAATATGCGGGCGCTTGAATCATCCAGCATAAACTCGATACGATCTTTTGGATATTCCGGATCAAGCGGTACGTAAATACTACCCGATTTTAAAATAGCCAGTAGAGATATTACCATTTCTGCGCACCTGTCAAGCGCAAGGCCAATTACCACACCTTTGCCGGCGCCTTGCTTAAGCAGCTCGCGGGTTAGGCGGTTAACGATTTGGTTAAGCTCGGTATAGGTATAGCTAACATGGTGAAATGTTAAAGCGGTGTTATCAGGATATTTTGTTACGCTTTCAGTAAAAAGCTCAAATAACGTTTTTTCCTTAGGGTATAGTAGGTTAGTATTATTCACTAAGTATTCCATTGTGTATTGATGCCGTATAATAACTTATTGGGTACTAAATTCCCCGTTCACATTTGTCCCAACCGCGAAACGCAACAATAAATAGGATTATTTGGTGCCTGTACTGTGCGGAGTATGGATAAATTTTTTGTTTGCGCCCTTTAATTTAAACAACAATGCAAACATGGTAAAGAATATCAGCGGGATACGCATGACAGCCCCAAGCAGTTTGCTGTTAAAGAACGACGAAGGTATTGCAACTAATATACCAATATAACAGCAAACAGTGGCACCAAGCCATAATTGCCAACCGGGCCCTATACCAGGTAGCAAAATTGATACAAACAACATAAAGGGCATAAGGCCCAGCATGAGTATGCGGGGAAGTATGGCAGTTTGATATATTTCGTTGAAGTAGTCGAAATTTCCATGCACAAACAGTTCTTTAAAACCGGTTAACCCATAAGTTTTAAGCAGGTTAAACTGCGCTGATAACCAACGCCTGCGCTGCTTTTTAAAAACTTCGGGGTTACTTACCTTTTCGTCAAATACATACGCCTTATCGGCATAGTTCACATGGATCTTTTGGCGGGTAAGTACCAGGCCCATTTCCTTATCAAAGCCTCCAACAGCATCAATCTGGGCCATGGTTTCTTTAAACAGCTTGTATTCCAACACCATGCCTGAGCCAATAATAGCAGCAGATAGTTTAAAAACCTGCTGCGCCTTACGGAAAATATGATTGTTGATCTCTTCGCTGATCGCGTCAAGTATGGCTACCGGTGTTTCGGTGTTTTTAGCCACGCGGTGGCCCTGTACCACGCGGTTACCATCATGCAGGTAGTTGTTTATCTGGTGCAGGTAATCGGGCGCGGCTATGTTATCTATATCAAATACTACGGCGGCATCGAAATCCTCATGTGTAGCTGCGATGGCGGCATGTAACGCTTTTGATTTTGTACTGCTTTCGAATACTACCTCAACCACCTGCAAAGGCATCGCTTTTAGCTTTACAATAGTTTCGGGCTGCATGGAGTCGGCAATAACGCACACATGAAATTTGTCTTTCGGATAATCGATCTTTAAAGCCTCCGCGGCCGAGTGCAGGATGATCTCATCCTCTTTATACGCACAGATGTAAATAACAAATTTGCTGTAGCTGGTAGCAGCAGGGGGGACACGTAGTTTAATTAACTTACCCAATACCGAAAAAACGAACAGGTAAAGGCTGTATATACCCAGGTATATAAATATCAGCGTGAAGATGATGGATAGAATAAGCGTAATAACAGCCATAATTTATACCTCGTGTTTTTCGGTGTTCGATTTATCAAGCAGGTGATTCACCACGGTTTTAATTTCTTGCCACCCCAGGCTAAAAATATCTCTGATAGTAAATTTAAGATGTTTTTTTAAAGCGATATAGCCAAATATCACTCCTGAAAAGAATGTGAAAAGCGAAGCAATTGCAACAGCATAAAGGCTATGGAAAAGCCATATACCTATAAAATCACCGGCTACGTTTACCACCAGCATAATAATTACCTTAAGCATGTTAAGGTGAGGCTTATTAATGATATCCAGCGTTATGCCAAAAAAACGATCTATCGGCATCAGCATTACATAACACATAAATAGCCTGAAGATATTTACCGCTTCTGTTTCGTGGTACTGTTTGCCAAACAACAGCCCAATAACAAACTGGGCAAGTAAAAAAGCTACTACAGCAATGGGGATTAGCACTACCGTAAGCATACCTGCATATCGCTTCATTATCCTGGCTACGTTTTCTTCATCGCCTTTGTGTACAGCTGCAGAGAGTTCGGGCAGGGCGGTGGCCACACCCGCGCGCATCGGGATCTCAAAAACTTCCATTAAACGCTGTGGGATGTAATAAACTGCCAGCAGGGCCGGGTTAAACATCAGCTTAATGATAAAGGTGTCCGAACTGCGCAGCAAATAGGAACTGATGGATGTACCCACGCTGTATTTACCAAAATGAGCAAGTTTTGACACCATTCCTTTACTCCGGAACCTGATGGTCTTTAATTTTGACCACCCATTAAAAATGGTAAACAGCGAAGTGATAGCGCTGCCGGCAAAATAGGCATATACGGCTGTTTGGAAATTGATATGATGAGCAAATATCAGGGCGAGTATAAATATCAGAAACAAGCCCTGGTTAATAAGCTGGAGCATGAGCATGCGGCCAAATTTTTCTTCGGCCTGTAGTATGTAAGAGGCTATGGCACCAGGGAGCGTGGTAAAATAAATAATGCCGAACCATTGTATGGTAATTTCAACATCGGGTGTTTTACTGCGATGAACGAAGTAAATAATAGTATCAATACCAACAAATACAAGCGTTTGTATAATGCCCACATACCATGCGGATCCTGCTACTTCGGCGGCTGTTTTTTTATTAGTACCGGCGTAAAACTTAATAAGAGAGGTCTGTACGAAACCATTTCTGAAAGTATCGGCAAGTAAGATGCTAATTAACAGGAAAATATAATTACCAAATTCTGCCGCCGACAGGTTATGCGCCATTAACGATAGCACCAGCATGCCAATAACGGGCATCGCGGCGTTGGTAGCCAGCGATATCGTATGCTTGTTAATCAGCTTGTTTAAAATGGGCATTTATATGTATACGTTTAAACTCTGTCCCAGTTACCTGTTTCAAAATTATATTTTTTTATTACCCTGGCCGGGTTACCCAACGCCACGCAGTATTCGGGGATATCTTTTGTAACTACGCTGCCGGCACCTATAACCGAGTGCTTACCAATAGTAACACCGGCTGTTATTACACAATTTGACCCTATCCATACATCATCGCAAACGGTAATTTGTTTGGTAATTACCTTTTGCAGGCGTATAGGGGTGTGGATGTCTTCAAAGCCATGGTTAAGGCCCGAAAGTGTTATATTTTGCGCTAAGGTAACATAATTGCCCAATGTAACCGGTCCTATAAGCGTATTACGTAAACCTATGCCGGTGTGGTGGCCTATAATAATATCGCCTACACCGTTGTTGATCACCGAAAAGCTTTCAACGGCGCTATGTTCGCCTAATGAGAACTTATTAAACGGAAATACGTCAAGCCGGGCGCTGAAACTTACCGTTGAATGCCTGCCCCTGTGATGGTAAAAAGGTGTTACAAACCAGCGTACCCACAAACGAGGGGTAGCACGCCCGGGCGTAACGATCATCCAGTGAACGAGTTTTTTTAAACGAGGGTTTGATTTTACAATAGATAGTAACGACATACTGTTTGTATTAACCTGCGTTTGCCGGGATAATTGATTGCGTGCTGCTATTTTTTTCCCTCTCCTGTTTATCAAGCCTTAAGGTTACATTTAATAACGCGCAAGCAAGATAAAATAAAATATTTGACGGATACTGCACCAGGGCCTGTTGTGGATAATTACCAATATTAAACACAAATATAATGAGCACCATGGCCAAACAATACATTTTGAGTTCGGGGTCCTGTATTAAAAAATAGTTGTTGATACCCGTTTTAAGGATAACAAACATCAGCGTGCAAAAAAGGATAAGCCCCACATAACCCATCTCAACGGCTACCCTTACATAGCCACTATCCGGCGGGAATTTAGCCAGGAAGGAGTTGGGCGCGAAACGCCTTCCCCATATACCAACAGAGCCCAAACCACCCCCAATTGGGTGCGCGAGGATGTAAGGTTTTATACGTCGCTGGTTTTCGGCCCTAACGTTAAAGGACGCGTCATCCGAAGGGCGAAAAGCCGTTTGGAAACGTTTAATGAATTGGTTTGATGTAGGCATAAATATCAGCCCGGCCAACACCAGTCCGGCGGCACCAACTGTGATGAGTACCTTTTTGTTATAATTCATTACCGCGAGCAAAGCCAGTGCAGCGGGCGGTAACACAAACGCGCCTCTGGTACCTGAATATAGCATCACTAAAAAGAAAAACATTATAGCTAAACCAAGCAATACTTTTTTGTAAGTTTTAATTTTAGTGAATATGAGGCACAGGCACAGTAAGGCGGCCACTACCATATTATAGGCAAAAGTAACCGGATCGGGATATATGGCCACCTTGCGGAGGTGCCCGTTAATGTAAAGGAAGCTCAAACGTACCGGATCCTGGTAATACCAGGTCTTTTCCATAGGCAGCAAGCCAAAGTTTTCCTGCTGAAAGCCTGAAATAGCTGATAATAAGGCTAATAATAACCAAAGCTTAAATAAAAATTTTATAGTTGCCCGGGTACGTATCTGGTAAACAAAAATAAAGTACATGAGCATGATAAAAGCTACAGTACGTACAGTATATACCCATGCTAATATAGAAGGCGAGGCGGGATTAATGGCTTCAAAAAAATTGTATGCCAGCCATACCAGTATCCAGTAACTGATAGGGGTTTTAAAGTAGCTCCAATCCTTATCGAACTTAAATTTAAGCAGGAAGCCAAAAATAAGCAGATACGTCATTACATCCAGTATAATGCCGGTTGGTGTTGCAGGAGGCAGCGGTTCTGACAGGTAGTTGAGAAAGAATGATAAAAACATGAACACAGCTATCCCAAAAATAGGGTAGGCTATGATAGCTAATACTAACGGGATGCCTATGGCAATAGCCAGTATAGCACCTGCTGCAATAAAACCGCCAAATGCAATAGCCATAGCAATAATTATGGCTATGGGCAAAAAAAGCAATATTAAGTTGAGTGTGGAGAGTTTTCCAATAATTAGCTTTCTGTAAAAGCCGCTGATAACTTTGCTTATTTGTACCTGCCTATTCAACATCATTGCGCTTTACAAGAACAGAATTTTAACCGCCCAAACAAACACCCCAATAAAAGCCAAAACAATGGCCGCTTTGCGTGTGCGTTGCTGTAATGGCGTAAGGTGTGCAAAATCATCGCTGCCACTTTCAGCAATATGTTGAGGTTTTATTGGCATATATAATAACAGGTTGTAACAAATATAGCCTTATTAAAACTTCTCGGCAGCCGGATCGGTCTTGTTTAAAACCCACCCTGCAAATTTGTTATTTAAGTTGCGTAAATAATCAATATTATCTTTTTGCGATTTGGTTATGCCCTTGTTGGTCTCAAATATGGCGATCACTTTGTTCGCGAACAATATCCATTCCTTTGATTTGTTAAGTGTTGAAAGCGGGGGCGTTTCAATAATGATCATATCATACTTCATTTTCAGCTCGTTAAAGCGCGACCGGATGTAGTTTTCGTCGCTTAGTTCAAGCAGGGTAACATCACCACCATGGTTACCTATTACGTTGGTAGTGTTGTTTAAAGAAGCATAATTATCAGGGTTGTTCTTAAAATAATCTTCGAGATATGTTTTGGGTTGTGCTACTTCCGTAATGGTGGGGTGGTCAAAGTTCCCGTCAATCAATAACACTTTTTTGTTGATCATGGCATAGGAGTAAGCCAAGCTTATCCCTACAACAGATTTACCCTCATGGTTAACTAAGCTCGTAATAGCCAGTATCTTTTCTCCGCGCAATTCCTGGTCAATCTCAAATCGTAATGATCTTGTGAGCTCCTTAAATAAACGCATCTTGTCCCGGTTTTCTACGTCCCATAGTTTACGCAGGTCTAACGAACCCTCCACCAGGTTTAAGTGGCTAAGCAGGGGTAGGTGGGTACGTTTGACCAGGTCATTAGGCTCTTTAATGGTATCATCAAAAAACCAGCCTATAAACAGTACAACTACGCATATTACAAAAGCTAATACGCCGGCTACAACTGTTAGCAGCATCTTTTTAGATGGTTCTGCTGTTTCAGGCATAGCAGGCTCAACCTGGCGCAGCTTAATAGAGAACGTCGACTGCAGGTTGGTTTGGTTGTATTTATTTAAAACATCCAGGTATTCCTTGCTGGCTATGTCAATATCATAGTTATAAGTTTTTACCCGTGCGTCAAAGGGTACCAGGCTTTTGAATTTGGCGTTTAATTCGTCAAGACTGCGGTTAATGGCACGTATGCTGTTCTGGGCCATGTCGCGGTTAACTTCCAGGCCAATCTTTTGCCTTACCAATTCGTCTTTACCGGTCAATGGGCTGCTGATATATTTATCAGAGGTTTGGTTGATCTGTGTAGTGAGCCTGTTTGACAGCGAATCAAGCGCTACTTTTAATTTTGGGTCGAATCCGCTACGTACATAGCGGTCATTCAGGATGTGTAACTGATCCTGGGTGTTGGTAATGGCCTGGTTGTATTTGGCAACAGCCGATTCCAGGTAACCGCGTTCTTTTGGGGTGAATTTATTATTTAAGCCGCGTATTGCACCGGTGTAAGAGGCTACATCTTTTTCTGCCTGTTGTTTGCGGTCATTAAACACCATGATCTGGTCGAAAATCGATTTCGATTGTTCGTCCAGGTTCAGAATGCCGTTCTGGATCTTGTAATTCTGCAACTCAGCCGTTTTGGTATTTAATATCTTGCGTTTTTCGTCAAGTAACTTTGCCAGATAGTTCACCGCGTCTGTTTCGTTTTTATGAACGGTATTGGTGTAATAATCAATAAATTCAGTGCAAAGCGTGTTCACCACAAAAGCTGAAAGTTGGGGGTTTTCAGACTCGTAGCCTACGGTTATAAAATCGCTGTCCTCGTCTCTGATAACATACAGATTTTTACTGAGAGAACGGTCATCATAACCCATAGAACGAAGTAAGCCATTAAGGCCATTTTCATCTTTGTTGTAGTAAGAAAGGGGCTCTTTTTTACTTAACTTTTCCTTAAAAACCATAATGGCATGCTTTCGGGCCGCCTCATTCATGGTTTGATATAACTTGCTTTCGGGCTTAAAGGGGTAACCGCTGGTAAGATCATGCAACATCAACTGGTACGAAACCTGGTTAAGCAGCGTTTTCAGCTTCATGATCTCTATGAGATTACTGAACTCATGCGCTATAGACTGCTCCCTGGAAGAACGGGTGGGGTCGGTATCCAGCAACTGGCGTGATTGGTCAACAATACCCGTAGCGATCTGTGAACTTGAAATATATTTATCCGGCAGGTTCTTAACAGCAAAAAAGGCTACAACAATGGTAACCAATGGTATTACGATGAGCAGCAGGCGGCGTTTCCACAGCAATTTAAAAAAGTTACCTAACTCCATTATTTAATATCTTCTAATTTAACGCCCAGGTATTCTTCCAAATTTGCCTTAGCGGTTAATACATTAAGTTCTGTTACCACCTTAAACGAGTTTTGGTTGTATAAGCTTGTTAAGGCCTCGTTGTAATCATGAAAAGATGTTTCACCTTTCTGGAAGGTGTATTTTAACTGTTTTACCGCTATTTCACCATCAGTAACCGCTCTTGACCGGTTACGAAGATCGGCTTGGGCCTCAAGGTAAGCATAGTACAGGCGTTTTACAACGGCTTCAATATTCAGGTTGTATTGTTGTTGCTGATACATGGCAATATTTACATTTTCCCTCGCCGCCCTGGTAGCGAAGGGTTTAGCCAAAAATGTACCTAAGTTGATAGATATGCTTAACTGGTAGCCGTTAAATATGGTAGGGTTTACCAGGTTAAGGGCGTTTCGGGGGCTATAAATATATGAAGCTGTAAAAGCGTCCAGCCATGCTATTTTTGATTGATTTAAGGTAGCTTTTGCCGCATTGATAGCGGCTTGCCTTGCTTTTACTTCGGGATAGTTCTTCTTAGCCGTAGCGATAAGCTTATCCAGATACGCGTAATTAACATCGTTTAGAAATGATTCCTGCTGAGCGCTTACCCTTGTTGCTGATAGTGATATGATCAGGAGTATACTTAGTAGAGTAAATTTTGCTTTCATAAATTTATACTTTCTCTTTCTGGAACAAGGCGGGCACGGTACCGATTATAATCTTCAGATCGAGCCACAATGAATATTTCTGTGCGTAAAAATTATCCAGTTTTTTGCGTTCACGCTCACTCATATCTTCTTTTCCGCGTTTACTTATCTGCCACAAGCCGGTTAAGCCTGCAGGCCCTAAAAAACGCATAGACCATTCATTAGACGTCAGCATTTCGGCTTCGTAAACCGGCAGTGGCCTGTTACCCACAACAGACATATCGCCCCTTAAAATGTTAAACAGTTGCGGAAGCTCGTCAAGGCTGCTGCTGCGTAAAAAGCTGCCCAGTTTGGTAATGCGAGGGTCGTTCTTAAACTTAACAAATGCCGCCTTGTTTGCACCTTCTTCTTCGGCAGCGTACTGGTTATGCTCCTCGGCCATTTTAGCCAGCAGCTGGTCGGCATCGGTGCGCATGCTACGGAATTTGTAAAAATCAAATACTTTGTAACCGGTGCCCACACGCTTACTTTTATAAAACACAGGGCCCTTTGAATCCAGCTTGATCAATATGGCTACAATGAGCATAATGGGCATAAGGCAAATAAGCATGGTACATGAAATAAACAAATCAAGCGCGCGCTTGCCCCATGGCATTCTGTAGGTAGTATCAACCTCTTTTGAAAGTTCAAGCAGGCGGGGTTTGATCAATTTAAACCGCACCAGGAAATTGAGCCGTTCCCTAAGGTCTGATGTAGCGAAAGGGTAAGTATAAAAGTCATGCAGTTTCATACGCATAGCCTTTAGTACTTGCTCTTTATTCTTTTGGGTTGATAACATCACGATGATCAAACCGTTCATCAGCATATTTTTTCTAAGGCGCTCTACCAATGCAAAGCACTCTTCATCTTTATCTACCTCTACCAGGATAATATCAGGCACGGTAATAATAGATTGTTCGCCCAAAAAAGTTTCCAGCTCCTGTACGGTATCATTAAAGGTGATGCTAAAGGAGTTGCTTAGGTCCGCGGCAATCAGGTCTTTTAATTCCGTGCCCGCATACGCCACCCTTACCTGCCCATTTGAACTCTGGTTCCAATCAGTTGCTGTGCTCGGCGTCATAAACTTTTAAAGCTTGATTAATGGCGTTCTTTAGTTCGGTGGGATTAAAGGGCTTGTGCATGTACGCGTCAACCTTAAAAGGCATATTGGCCACCTGTTCGTCCAGGTCATGCGCGGCCGAAAGCATAATAACCGGTATATCGCGGTAAAAACCGCTTATCTTCACGTTCTTCAGGAATGATTGTCCGTCAAAATAGGGCATTTGCAGGTCAGATATGATAAGTTTAGGTAAATTACCATCCTCAAGCCAGCTAAAAGCCTCGATACCGTTGTTTTTAACAACTATTTCATAGTCCTTAGAGAGGATGAAATTTAGCAGTTTTAGTATGCTGAGGTCATCATCAACAATCAGTAAGGTTTTTTTCATGCCAACTCAAATAGGTGTTTGCTGCTATAAATATGAAGATTTTTACGTTAAAACTTATCTAAAAATATTGTGCCAAAAAGCTTTAATACTTAATAGCATCTTTCAATTGCCTATATTTCAGGTAACAACATAAAATTTCAACCTTTGATTAGCTAATTAAAATTAAATTAATTTTTTCATAGTGAATTAATTTCCGCAATTCGGGAAATCAATTGTTAAAAAATAGTGCCATTGTGAATTATTTCAGGCCTTACTGTTTTAAGTTTACGGCATTTTATTTATTAGGTTACATGGTATGCGAATGTATTTTGTAGGTATTGATTTAGGAACCGGCAGCACCAAGGCTATTGCTATAGATGAAACGGGTAATACGTTGGCATCAGTGAATAAGCACTACCCAACCATTAGCCCACAACAGGGCTATAGTGAGCAGGACCCAGAGCTGATATGGCAAGCTTTTGTTTATTGCTTAAAAAAAATAACTGCGGATGTAGGTTACCCGCCAAACGCCATCAGCTTTAGCAGCGCCATGCACAGTTTAGTGCCGGTTAACCAAAATGGAGAAGCGTTAATGAATGCCATATTATGGGCTGATGGGCGCAGCGGCGATATTGCGGCTAAATTACGCGAGAGCGATGAAGGGGAGGAGATATACCGGAACACCGGCACTGCCGTTTACGCCATGTCGCCGTTGTGTAAGCTTATTTGGTTACGCGAGAACCAGCCTCAAATTTTTAACACGACCCATAAATTCATCTCTATTAAAGAGTACGTATGGTTTAAATTATTTAAGGTTTATGAGATAGATTATTCTATCGCTTCGGCAACCGGGATGTTTGATATCCTGGAATTGCAGTGGTATGCTAAATCCCTTGAAAAAGCAGGTATAAACGCTTCATTCTTATCTGAACCGGTTTACACGACGCATTATCGTACAGGTGTTACAAATGAAGATATTAAAAGCCTTTTTACTCATACAACCTTTGTGATTGGCGCAAGCGATGGATGTTGCGCCAATTTAGGCGGAGATGCCATTAAACCGGGTGTAGCGGCCCTTACCATAGGTACCAGCGGCGCGGTACGGATAAGCAGCAACAGGCCGATATACAACTACAAGGCCATGACTTTTAATTACCTGCTCAGATCAAAAGTTTTTATTTGCGGGGGCGCGGTGAACAATGGCGGCGCAGCGGTTGACTGGCTAATTAAAAACTTTTTAGAACTGCCCGAAATTAACAAGGACGCATATAAGCAGCTGTTTTCCAGTATAGAAAAAGTTAAACCCGGAAGTGATGGTTTAATATTTCTCCCATACCTGTTTGCAGAACGGGCCCCTGTTTGGGATGCCAAAAGTTCGGCATCGTTTATCAATATAAGCGCTATGCACCGTAAGGAGCATTTTCTACGGGCTGCGCTTGAAGGCATATGTTTCGCGCTGTATGATGTACTTAAAGCGGTTGAGCAACCCGAACAACCTATCGAGCATATAGTTATTAGTGGTGGCTTTATCACCTCTGCCATATGGGTAAAGATGCTTGCAGATATAACGGGAAAAAGATTGGTAATATCCCAAACTGATGATGCTTCGGCTATTGGGGCGATTTACCTGGCCATGGAGGCTTTAGGCCTTGATACGCCGGCGTTACCCAATAATACCGGGAATGTTATAGTAGAACCTGATATGGAGCTGCACAGGTTTTATGATAGACTGTTTGATGTTTACAGTAAACTTTATGAAAACATCAAAGCCTCGGTACACCAATTATATGATCTTAACCAACTATAAGATCATTACTCCCGGTTTGTTTACTACCGGTAATTTGATAAAGTTGTTGTCTACAATACTTTCGGGCAGGAATATGAACTTTTTATCGAATATATCGCGGCCAATGTAATCGCTTATCCAGTACTCATTGTTTAAACCAAATGTTTGCTCATCAATTGGTTCAATCAATTTATATTGGTTGGGGCCAATATGCGGTATAGAGTGCCGAAGCACAGATGTTTTAACCAGCTCTCCGTTTTTCTCCCCATAGCCTTTTGAAGTGATCAGTACGTTTTCAATCGGCTCGTTTTTAAGATTGATGATATACACATACCAGGTTTTGCTTTCGGCAGTTTCACCTTCGAGGGCTACCGCAACGGCAATATCTTTAACAATATTAGGAGGGAGGTCTTTAATCATTTTTTTAGTTGTAAGGTTAAAAGGTTGTAAAGTTGGAATGTTAACCTTTTAACGTTCCAACTTTACAACATTCCAACATATTACTTCTTTTTCTTCGCAGGTGCTTTTGATGCAGTCTTTGCAGGAGCAGCCTTGCCGAAACGTCCTTTTTTGGGCGTTGCCGGAGTAGCGTCTGCAAGGGCTTTACATTCTGCGTATGTAAGTGATTTAGGGTCTTTATCCTTCGGTATCTTAACGTTTAATTTACCAAACTCGATGTAAGGCCCCCAGCGGCCGTTCAATACTTTAACATCCGGGTCTTCATCAAAGCTTTTAATGAGTTTTTCGGCGTCTTTTTTACGCTTGTCCTCAATGAGCTGTATGGCCTGTTCCTCGGTAACATCCAGCGGATCAATTTCTTTGGGCAATGAAACAAAAGCTCCGTTATGGCTTATATAAGGCCCAAACCTGCCAATGGCTACCTTCATCACTTTACCTTCGTATTCACCTACGGCTTTTGGAAGTTTAAATAATTCCAGCGCGTCTTCGAGGGTAATGGTTTCAATACTCTGGCCTGTGCGCAAGCTGGCATAAAGCGGTTTCTCGTCTTTCTCATCAGTGGCGTTTTCGCCAACTTGTACAAACGGACCGAAACGCCCGATACGTACCGATACCTTTTTGCCGTTCTCGGGATGTACACCTAATTCGCGCTCGCCGGTAGCTTTATCGGCGGTTTTTATCGTGCTTTCTACATCCTTATGAAAAGGATCATAGAAAGTACGTATCATTTTGGTCCAGTCCTTAAGGCCCTGGGCTATTTCGTCAAATTGTTTTTCAACGCTGGCGGTAAAGTTAAAATCAACAATACCGTTAAAGTGCTGTACCAGGAAATCGTTCACCACTGCACCGATATCGGTAGGGAAGAGCTTCCCTTTTTCCGCGCCGGTGTTCTCGGTTTTAGTTTCTTTGTTGATAGTGCCGTTCTTCAGCGTCAGTACCTTAAACTCACGCTGGCGTCCTTCCCGCTCTTCCTTTACTACATAACCACGGTTTTGGATGGTAGAAATGGTTGGTGCATACGTTGATGGACGCCCAATGCCCAGTTCTTCCAGCTTCTTCACCAGGCTGGCCTCTGTGTAACGTGCCGGTGGGCGCGAGAACCTTTCGGTGGCGCTTAATTCCTGCAACTCCAGCGACTGACCTTTTGCCAAAGGAGGCAATATGGCGTTATCGCCTTCGGCGTTTTGGTTATCATCGTCGTCGTCGTTACTTTCCAGGTAAACTTTCAGGAAGCCGTCAAACTTCATCACTTCGCCGTTGGCAACCAGTTCCTCCTTGCGGGTTGAAATGCCAATGCGTGCAACGGTTTTTTCAAACTGTGCCTCACTCATTTGCGATGCTATGGCACGTTTCCAGATCAGCTCATACAGGCGTTTCTCGCTACTTTCACCATCAATGGTATGGTTGTTAAAGTATGTAGGGCGAATAGCCTCATGGGCTTCCTGCGCGCTGGCGTTTTTGGTTTTATATTTTCTCAGCTGATGGTACTTATCCCCGTAAGCTGAGGTGATCTCTTTTTCTGCCGCGTTCAAAGCGGTATCGCTCAGGTTCACTGAGTCGGTACGCATGTAAGTGATATAACCTGATTCGTACAGGCGCTGCGCAACCTGCATGGTGCGTGCTACCGAAAAACCCAGTTTGCGGCTGGCTTCCTGCTGTAGGGTAGAGGTAGTAAATGGCGCAGCCGGTGAACGTTTGGTTGGCCTTGTATCTAAAGAGTTTACATTGAACGCGGCGTTAGCGCAATCCTGCAAAAACTTTTCGGCGTCTTCCTGCTTAGCAAACCTTTCGGGAAGCTCGGCTTTAAAAGCATTTCGGCCTTTATCAAAAATGGCTACAATCTTGTAAGCGGCTTCGCTTTTAAACTTGTTTATCTCGCGTTCACGTTCAACGATCAAACGCACGGCAACCGATTGTACACGGCCGGCAGACAATGATGGTTTAACCTTTTTCCATAAAACCGGCGATAACTCAAAACCCACCAACCTGTCCAGCACGCGCCGTGCCTGTTGAGCGTTAACAAGGTTGTAATCAATTTTGCGCGGGTTTTCAATAGCGCGCATAATTGCCGGTTTGGTGATCTCGTGGAAAACAATACGGCGTGTAGCGGGCTCTTTTAAACCCAGTGTTTCATATAAATGCCATGATATCGCTTCTCCCTCGCGGTCCTCATCGGATGCGAGCCATACCATGTCGGCTTCTTTAGCTAATTTCTTTAATTCGCTAACTATCTGCTTTTTATCAGCAGGTACCTCATATTTTTGTTGAAAGTTATTATTGATATCTATGGCATCCTCAGACTTTACCAGGTCGCGGATATGGCCGTAACTTGATTTTACGGTAAAGTCTTTTCCAAGGTAACCTTCGATGGTTTTGGCTTTCGCCGGTGATTCAACTATGAGTAAGTTTTTAGCCATTTAAGCGCTTATTTTTTGCAAAGAAAACATAAAGTAATAGAAACGCAAATTGTTTATCGCGTTTGGAAGTTGTAAGGTTGCAAAGTTTTAATGTTGAAAAGTTGCAAAGCTTTACTTTTGAAAGGTTTTTCTGTGGGAAATGTTTTGATTGTTTTTTAGCGGGTTGAAAAGTTTTAATGTTGGAAGGTTGGAATGTTTTTTTTGAAAATGAAATCAGGCATAAACAACCTTGTAACTTTTCAACCTTCCAACTTTAAAACAAATAGATATTTATAATAAAAATCCTCCGCCAAGCAAGTCATTACCTTCATAGAACACTGCCGACTGACCCGGAGCTATGCCTGATACCATGTGATCAAACGATACCTTCATATGGTCGCCTATCTGCACAATTTTACTTTCGGCACCCCCATCTTTGTACCTGATCTTGGTTACAGCGGCAAGTGGTTCCGTAATGCTTTCATATTTAATGAGGTTAAGGTTACGCACCCAGGCTTCCTTGCGTTCCAATTCTTTGGCAGTACCCAACACCACCGTATTGGTATCAGCCTGTATCTGAGTTACAAACATCGGCTGACCTAAAGCGATGCCTAAACCCTTACGCTGCCCTATGGTGTAGTATGGATATCCCTGATGTTTACCCACAACTGTACCATCGGTTAATACAAAATTACCCTGACCAATACGTTCATCCAAGTCTTGTACCTTGTGGCGCAGAAAGGCGCGGTAATCATTATCAGGCACAAAACATATCTCGTAACTTTCGCTTTTGCCGGCAAGTTCCAACTGGCCCATATCTAAAGCCATCTGGCGTATCTCCGGTTTAGAAAAATTGCCTAAAGGGAATTTGGTACGAGCAAGATTCTCCTGGGATACTCCCCAAAGTACATAGGATTGGTCCTTATTTTCGTCTTTCCCTTTTGAGATCACGTAGCGCCCGTTATCCTGCTGGCGGATATTGGCATAATGCCCTGTCGCGATAAATTCGCAGTCGAGTTTATCCGCACGTTTTAGAAGCGCTTCCCATTTAATGTGGGTATTGCAAAGCACGCATGGGTTAGGGGTACGGCCTGCCAGGTATTCGTCAACAAAGTTATCGATCACAAAGTCGCCAAACTCGTTGCGGATATCCAATATATAATGCGGGAAGCCATAACCAACGGCTAATGCACGGGCATCGTTAATACTATCGAGGCTACAGCAACCGGTTTCTTTTGAGCTACCGCCAGCAGATGCGTAGTCCCAGGTTTTCATGGTAAGGCCTATTACCTCGTAGCCCTGCTCATGCAGCATTACTGCCGCTACAGAACTATCAACACCGCCACTCATGGCCACCAGGATTCTACCGTGCTTACTCATAATAGCTGCAAAGATAAGCTTTACTTATGGATAATGGCTGTGGGTAAGGTCAGTATAGGGTAAAATGGTGAGAGGTGAGAAGTGAGTGGTAAGTGCATAATAAACAGTCTTAACTGCTTACAGGCTGTTTACTCTCCTGTTTCATGTGCTCCACTATCCTTGCGCGATGCTGTGTGCCCCATTCCTTTAAGCTGTTAATTATCGGGTCGAGCGTTGCGGCGTAGGGCGTTATCTCGTAAGTCACCGTCACAGGGACGGTGTTAAACACCTTGCGCTCTACAAATTCGTTTAATTCCAGCTCGCGTAATTCTTTTGATAGAACTTTGGGCGTGATATCTACTAAAGAGCGCTGTAATTCATTGAACCGCATAGGCCCATCGCGCAACAGAACGATCACCTGTATTTTCCATTTACCGCTCAGCACGTAAAGCGTGTCTCTTATGGCGCTAAGGGCGCCGTTACATTCGTTGCTGATGTGTTTTACCCTGGTTGACATACTTACAAAACTAACAACTATCCCAAAGGATAGTGCTATCCTTTGGGATAGTGATACCTTTTTAATAGTAGAGCGCTGTAGGTTTGCATGGTATCAAAAACACAGAAAAATGAAAATATTACATTTAATATCAAGCCCGCGCGGCGACGAATCCGTTAGCATTAAATTGGGTAATGCCATTGTTGAAAAACTTTTGGCAGCAAATCCAGGCAGCACAGTTAAAACCCACGATCTTGTGAAACACCCCTTTCCGCACCTGGAGGAGGCACACCTAACCTCTTTCTTCACGCCGGCAGAACAACATACACCGGAGCTTGCCGAGGCGATAAAGCATTCTGATGAGGCTTTAAAAGAGTTATTCGATGCCGATG
Source organism: Mucilaginibacter sp. 44-25 (assembly GCA_001898335.1). Classification (GTDB taxonomy): domain Bacteria; phylum Bacteroidota; class Bacteroidia; order Sphingobacteriales; family Sphingobacteriaceae; genus Mucilaginibacter. The sequence goes on from MKTS01000001.1 coordinate 151,039, forward strand.
TGATTGTGATTGGCGTGCCCATGTATAACTTTAGTATCCCCTCAAGTTTAAAAGCATGGATAGATCATATCGTACGTGCGCAAAAAACTTTCAGGTATGGCGAGAACGGGCCGATTGGTTTGGTTGAGGGCAAACGTGTGTACGTGGCAATCGCATCAGGCGGTGTTTACTCGGAAGGCAACCTTAAAGGGATAGATTTTATCGAGCCTTACATCAAAACGGTATTTGGGTTTTTGGGCATGACGAATATCAGTTTCCATCGTGCGGAAGGTTTAAAAATTCCGGGGGTACAGGAAACAGCACTTGAAAAAGGCATCGCCTCTGTTGAAGTATGATTTAAAAAGAGCGGGACTAAAATCCCGCTTCCTTTTAACTTTGCCTTATCTGCCCGGTTCCTTTTACTATCCATTTGTAGCTGGTAAGTTCTTCTAACCCCATTGGCCCGCGGGCATGTAATTTTTGAGTACTGATGCCAATTTCGGCCCCTAAGCCAAATTGCGCGCCATCGGTAAAGGCGGTTGAAGTATTTACGTAAACGGCGGCCGCGTCTACACGGTTAAGAAAAGTCTCGATATTCAACTCATCTTCTGATATAATGGCCTCGCTGTGTTTTGAACTATACTGAGCAATGTGTTGCAAAGCCTCCTCAAGTGTATCGACAGTTTTTATTGCCATTTTCATGGATAAAAACTCTGTACCAAAGTGTGAAGACTGCGCTTCGTTAAGCAGTTCGGCAGGGTAGTGGCCATCAAGCGTTTCAAAGGCCCTTTTGTCGGCGTATAATACTACGCCTTTTTTTGCCAGCGGTTCGGCGATATGTATCAGATCGCCCAGGCGCTTGCTGTTGATGAGCAGGCAATCCAGCGCGTTGCAAACGCTCACCCGGCGGGTTTTGGCATTGTCAATGATGGGTATGGCCTTATGAAGGTCGCCGGTTTCATCCAGGTAGGTGTGTACGATACCTGCGCCGGTTTCAATGACCGGTACTTTACTGTTGCTTCGTACATGATCTATAAGCGATTGACTGCCACGGGGTATCAATACATCCACATAACCAACCGCATTCAGTAACGCGTCGGTAGCCTGGCGGTCAGCAGGGAGCAGGGTAACCTTATCGGTATTTATATGATGCTTATTTAAAACAGCGTGTACAATGCTCATTATTGCCCGGTTGGAATAATCGGCATCGCTGCCACCTTTTAATATGCATATATTGCCGGTTTTAAAGCAAAGAGCAAATACATCCAGTGTAACATTTGGCCTGGCCTCGTAAATAACACCAACTACTCCAAGTGGAACGCTTATTTTTTTTATATCCAGTTTGTTGGGAAGCTTTTTTTCAAGTAAAACTTTATCCAAAGGGTGTGGTAACGAAGCCACATTACGGACGTCAGCAGCTATACCGCTGATACGCTCTGCAGTGAGTTTCAACCGGTCGTACCGCGGATCTGCCTTATCCATCCGTTCCAGATCACGCTGGTTCTCCTGTAAAAGAAAGTCGGTTTGTTCAATTACAGCTTCAGCAACATCATTTAAAACACTGGCAATGAGCTGTTCAGGTAATATTGCTTCGTGCGATGCTGCCAGCGCTTTTTCAAAATATAGTTGATAGCTCATGGTTAAACCTGTAAGTATAAATAGTTGTAATGTACCAAAGGGCGCTGGTTCTTTTGGCCCGCGATTTCACGGGCTTTTTCAGCACCATATTCTGCCAGTCCCCAACCTATCGGTTGCTTATCCTGGTCAATTATTTTGATGATGTCGCCCTTCTTAAAATCTTCCAGAACGCTGGTGATGCCAACGGGCAGTAAACTTGTTGCCCTGGTTGCTGTAAGGGCTTGTTTAGCACCATCGTTGATCTGCACTATACCCTTAGCCATCGTTCCGGAATGTGCTATCCATTTCTTTTTACCCGACGCGAGTTTCGCGGGCACAAAGCGCGTATGTTCCACCTTGTTCTGCAGCACATCTGTAAGGATATTATAGTGAGTACCATTGGCTATGTGAACGGCGATACCCAGCTTAGCTACTTTTTGTGCAATGGTTGATTTAGTGATCATGCCTCCACGGCCAAACTGCGATTTGCCGGCACTTACAAATGAGGCGAAATTGAGGTTGCCATTATTTACTTCTGTAATAACAGATGCACCTGGTAATTTAGGGTCGCCGTTGTAAATACCATTTACGTTGGTGAGCACAATTAATGCCTGTGCGTTCAGCATAGAAGCGATAAGGCCCGCTAACTCGTCATTATCTGTGAACATCAGCTCCGTTACCGATACCACATCGTTCTCATTAATTATTGGTATTACCTGGTGTTGGAGTAAGATCTCCATGCAGTTGCGCATATTCAAATAATGCGTCCTGTCCCTGAAATCTTCTTTAGTTACCAGTACCTGCGAACATACTATCTGGTGGCGTTCAAATAAGGCAGAGTAGGTATTAATAAGCTTTACCTGGCCAACAGATGCCAGCAATTGCCTGGCTGCTACCGCGTCGGCCTTTTCAGTTATTTTGATCATGCTTCGCCCCGAAGCCACCGCGCCTGATGATACGAGGATCACTTCAATCCCTTGCTTTTTTATCTCGGCGATCTGGTCAACCAGGTGTGCCAAACGTGCATGATCAGGCAGGCCATCAGCCTGTGTAATTACATTGGATCCAATTTTTACAATGATACGGCGGTAGGGGAAGGACATTAATGTATATAATTTTAGTAGACAATTATAGCAAATTATGCTGTTAAACACATAAATCCTTGTGTCTTAAACTTTAAAAACCTGATTTTTCATAAATTTTTTGTCAGGATTAAAACAAATTATATTTTTGTCGAGTAATTCTATAGACAATGTATAAATTTTACTTCTTTTCATTGAACTTTAAAAGAACCATGCAGCTCCCGGTTGCCTGTTGTTGCTGTCGTTGATTTTACATACGGCAATTACCATATCACTTTCATACACATATACCCCAACCCAATTCATGAAATCTTTTAAAAGTTTACTCAAACTTACTATACTTCTTGTATCGTTTATGCCAGGTATTGCACTGGCGCAACTTAATGGCAGCTACGTACTTAGCGGTGCCGTAAAGGACGATCACGGCCAGCCTCTTGTAGCTGCAACAGTAACGGTTAAAGGTACTCAATACAGTACTTCAACAGATAGTGCCGGCCGTTTTTCCTTAACCACTAACGCCAAATTCCCTTTTACATTAAAATTTAGCGCTGTTGGCTATCAGGCGCAGGAGTTTGTTATCCGTAACGCAGGCAGCGCGGTAAACATTCAGCTAACTACGCAATCATTGTTGATCAACGAGGTGGTGGTAACCGCTTCGCGCCGGGAGGAAAAGCTATTGAGGTCACCCGTAGCTATTGAGAAACTGAGCATAACCGCTTTAAAGCAATCGCCGGGCCCCAGCTTTTATGATGCGCTGGAGAATGTAAAAGGCGTACAAATGACTACCACCAGTATCACGCTTAAAGTCCCTAACACACGCGGTTTTAACAGCCCCAACAATTTCAGGTTTATGCAACTGGTTGATGGTGTGGATATGCAGTCGGCAACCCTGGGCGTGCCGCTGGGTAATGCTATAGGCCCAACCGAGTTGGATATTGCCAGCCTGGAGATAACGCCGGGCGCCGCCGCCGCGCTTTATGGTACCAACGCTATCAACGGGTTATCTAACTTATTTACCAAAGATCCTTTTAAAACACAGGGATTGAGCTTTTATCACCGCACGGGGGTGAACCATGTTGACGGTATTGGTTTGGACCCCAGCACCATCAACGAAACAGCTATACGTTACGCAAAGGCCTGGAACAACAAGTTTGCGTTTAAGGTTAATGCCAGTTACCTGACCGGTACCGACTGGCAATCGAATACCCGTATAGACCAAAACCCAGGTAACCTTAAAACGGCCAACCCTGCTTATCCGGAATTAACAGGTGCAAACAACGCGGCATATGATGGCTGGAACAAATACGGCGACGACGCGCTTGCCGGCAGCAACACCGTATCTATTAAAGGTATTACTGTAAATGGGGTTGCAAGGCCTAACCTTACCGTGGCCCGTACCGGGTATAACGAGGTGGACCTGGTTGACCCTAAGGTAACCAACCTTAAACTCGACGGAACGCTGGCCTATAAATTTACGCCTGACCTGCAGTTATCTTATACCTACCGTTATGGCCGTATGGACGGCGTTTTTCAGCGGGGTAATAAGATATCGTTAAATGGCGCCACAGTACAAAACCATAAACTGGAGTTAAAAGGGACTGATTTTTTGGTGAGGGCTTATGAGTCGATTGAAAATACAGGCAATTCTTTTAACGTTAAGCCGCTTGCCGATAATCTTGATTTGAACCATGCCAGCAACAGCGTATGGGCTACAACTTACAAAAACGCATTAACGGCTTATGCTAATGCCAATGGCGGACTGACCTCTGCTAACCTTGCCGCTGCCACACAGGCAGCGCGCACCGCCGCGGATGCCGGGAGGGTGGAGCCCGGCACCCCGGCTTTTGATGCCCTACGCAAAACCATTATCGGCATTAATAACTGGGATATTAAATCAAGCCTTATTCCTGATGCACCGGTAACAGGCGGCGCGGCTTTATTGCAAAAAAGCCACATGTATAATGCCGAAGCACAATGGGATCTTAGTAAAAAAGTGAGGTTTGTTGACCTCCTTGTTGGGGGAGATGTACGTGTATACTCGATTATTCCTGACGGAAACAATTTTGTAGATTTTAGCCGCTCTATTGCCGACCGTAACAAGCCGCTTGCCAATGGCAGCTTTGGTAATAATGTGATCTATAAAAAGTACGGAGCATTTACACAAGTAACCAAAACCTTTTTTGAAGAGAAGCTTAAGTTATTCGGTTCAGTGCGATGGGATTACAACCCTTATTTCGATCCGAAATTTACACCGAGGCTGGCCGCAGTTTATTCGCCAAATACCAATCATAATTTCAGGTTTACCTTCCAGAATGGATATCGCTTCCCGTCGTTGTTTGAGGCATTATCATATGTAAATAATGGTCGTGTTAAGCGCGTGGGTAGCCTTGAATTTATTAATGATGGCCTGGGTTATCTAAACAACAGCTATACCCAGCAATCTGTTACGGCGTTTAATGCCGCGGTTAAAGCGCAATCTGCGACAGGCGACGATGCTACAGCCTTAAAGAACAGAAGCCTTTTGCAGGTGGCCGACCTGCCAAAAGCCCGGCCTGAGCAAATAACATCTTATGAAGTAGGTTATAAAGGTATTTTCTTAGACAACAAGGTGTTTTTTGATATAGATGCCTATGCCAACCGTTATGATGGCTTTTTAGGCCAGGTACAGGTTTTTGTACCTAACGGCACTACAGTAGGCACTGATGCAGCGGTTTTAGCCATGTTGGATATTAACCGCGACCCAACAACTGCTACCGCTAATAACGCGGCCAGCCAGGGGCAAAGCCGGTACCGTGTGTATACGAATGCCAAAAACGTATACCACAATTACGGTTCATCGGCAGGATTGACCTATAATTTTTATAAACGTTACACTGTATCCGGCAATGTAAGCTTTAATAAGCTGAAAGCACAGCAGGCATCAGACATTTTTGTTACCGGTTTCAATACACCTGAGTGGAGTGGTAATTTCTCTTTCGGTAACCGTGAGGTAGTTAAAAATTTCGGTTTCAACGTGGTGTACAAATGGCAGCAGGCATACTTATGGGAAAGCCCTCTGGTAACAGGCACAGTACCGGCAATACACACGGTTGATGCACAAGTAACACTGCGCGTACCTGTTTACTATGCTACGTTTAAATTAGGTGCAAGCAATGTATTTAATAAACGATACATACAATACGCCGGTGGGCCTACTATCGGTGGTATCTACTATGCGTCTGTTACGCTGGATGGCTTGTTGAGCCGATAGTCCATAGCCGATAGACCATAGATGATTGTACTTTTTACATAGTTGAGATAGCCATAGCTAAGGCAATTTATTCAATGAAGATTTTAGGTATAATTTAGTTTTTCTCAGAAAAAGCGGACGGGCGAGCTGTCTGCTTTTTCATTTTTATTTACCACTTATACGCAATTGGCATTGTATTGGCTATACCAAGTATATTTAAAGACAGATACGTATGGATAAGTTAAAAAAGTTTGAATTGATGGAAAAGATCGTTCACGAGTTGGAAGATCTTAAGAACAGTAATCAGGCGTTGATACAAAAGATCACCAAGATAGAGGTGGATAACCTTGACCTTGGTAACAAACGATTAGAAAAAGACCTGCCTGATATGCACCAGCGTGTATCAGACAACCTGGATACCATTAGCAGCATATTAGATGACTTTGCCAGCCAAACAGAAGAGTTTAGCGACAAAAACAACATCGCTGCCCTAAAGGAACAGGAAGCTATTAATGAAGTAACTAAGTAATAATAAAAAATCCCCGAAAGGGGATTTTTTATTAAGTAGCTATTGGTACTGGATATAAATAGGAGCAGGTTGCAGACTCAATACCTCTTTAGGTGTCAACATTCTGTTTGGCGCCTTTTTAATGTCGTTTTTATAAAAAAGTTTAAAACCTGTAAACTGTACGGGTTCAGCAGCAACAAAATACTTGTAGGTTCCTTTTTTCAGATCAGGGCCACCCCAGCCATCCATGTCCATTACAAATTGTATATTGCTGTCTAACTTAATGTTTTTGTAATTGGTAACCATGCGTTTAGTAAAGCGGTGCACCACAAATATTTTGGGCGGCAGGTTGTACTTGTCGCAAAGTTTGCTTAAATATTTGGTTACAAAGTTAATATCATCCGCGTCAAAAGTACCTATACGTTTACCGGGAACGCTGCCTTCTTTCATAGAAAATTCAGGGTCGATACCGAAATGTACATTAGGCATTTTCAAATATTTCTCTAACAAAGGCAGTTCTTTTTGTACGGTGCTATAGCCAACCTGTATATCCAGAAAAACCAAGGCATTAAGTGGCTTAGCCATCTCAATCACTTTGTCTATCTGGCTAAAGGGCATGCGCAGGTTATGCAAGCCGTTACTTCCGGCATCGGCCTGGGCGGTCACACATATGTAGTGCAGGGCCGGTTTAGCCGGGATCTTGGGGTCCGCGGCTTCCCAGTTTTTGAGTTCGGCTTTTAGTTTATCCCTCATCACAGATGGTTCATACTGGCCAAGCACGCCCATATTTTTAGAATACATGTTGCCATAATAAGCTACTACCCTGTAAAATGGTAAAATAGCGCCGGGCTTGGGGTAAGGCGCGTTTTTCACGGGCCATTTACCTGTTTTATCGCCGTTTGCCAAATGAACCATTAATGAGTCGTATCGTGCGGTATCGAGTTTAGCCGCCTTAAGCGTGCTATCCGGCTGGGTTATTTGTGCTGATGCGGTAAATGATAAAGCCGCACAGCACATAGTTGCGGCAAATTTTACGATGTTTTTCAAATATGTTAGTTTATATATTGCTACAAATAACGCATTTTAATTGGATGAGTTTTGAAGGATTTAAAAAGGTTATGCTATCTGATACTTATTCTGTAGCATTCATCAGGAATGGGAGTAGGGAATATTAAGCGTTAGTGGATGTCACTTTCTTTTTTTCCGCAAAAAAGAAAGTAACCAAAGAAAAAACTCGCGACTTGGTAACGCGCTCCAATGGTTGTGCTTTTGCAGTGCCTGTGCTATCCGCACGTTACGCTATGTCGCAATTTTCGGTAACGTTGGATTCATCGTTGCAGTTTGTTTTTCTTGTTCTTTCTTTTCTGTCAGCAGAAAAGCTTTAGTTGAAAGCGGGCAGAACGAAGGCGGCCTTTTGGGTACCTGGAGCATGATAACACTTGCCAGAAATAAGAAAAAAAGCACTGACAGAACGCGTTACCTAACCAATACGGCCTTCGCAAAAAGCGGTAAACACAGGCATTGCCAAAGAAGAGGCTTTAAAGCATTTTGCAGCAGCCGCGACTTTTCTTTGGTGACTTTCTTTTGAGAGAAAAGAAAGTCACATCCACTGACGATCATAAAGCATAACCATTCCTAACGAAGAACTGATATTGAAGGATTACTTCGGTATACTAATGTTATTCTTCTGCACCATCAATACTCTTTCCCTTCATTGCGGTAGCAATAGCCACATCCATAACCCGTTCTGCAAATGGGCGGGTAAGGTTATTCAGCTCATCAATTTTAGCGTGGATAAGGTCTTTGTCGCCTGATGATAATGCAGCTTTTAGGGCTTCGGTGTATTGTTTGGTGTCGTTAGTTTCCTGTTCAGATAATAGCTGGCCGTTCTTTTCCAGGAAACGCTCAACAGTGTAGATCATCTGTTCCGCTTCGGTCTTGGCTTCGATCAGCATGCGGGCGCTAACATCATCTTTGGCGTTGGTAATGCTGTCCATTAGCATTTGCTCAACCAGGTCGTCGGTAATGCCGTAAGCCGGTTTAACTTCTACTTCCTGTTTTACACCGCTGCGCAGTTCAATAGCCTGTACTTTAAGGATGCCATCGGCGTTTAGGATAAAGTTAATATCTACCTTGGGGAAACCCGCAGGCATGGCGGGGATACCCTTCAACTCAAATTCTGCCAATTTGCGGTTCTCTTTTATCAGGTCGCGCTCGCCCTGGTAAACGGCAATTTTCATATTCACCTGGCCATCTTTGGATGTGGTGTATTGGCGGCCCGCTTTGGTTGGGATCTTTGAGTTGCGCGGGATAATGGTATCCATCAATCCGCCCATGGTTTCAATACCTAACGAAAGCGGCGTAACATCCAACAGCAAAATATCGCTGCGGTTACCTGCTAAAACATCGGCTTGTATGGCCGCGCCAAGCGCAACCACTTCATCGGGGTTCAGGTCATCATGCACATCACGACCGAAAAACTCCGATACCATCTTCTTTACCAAAGCTGTACGCGTGCTGCCACCTACCATTACCACTTCGTCAATATCGGCAACGGTAAGTTTAGCGTCTTTAAGCGCGTTTTGGCAACTGGCAATGGTTTGTTTCACTTTCGGAAGGATAAGTTCTTCAAAAGTATTGCGGTCAAGAGTACACCAAATATCGCCCAATTGCTCGTTAAATACACTTTGATGCGAGAACGCTTTTTTAGCTTCCTCAGCTTTTAAACGGAGGGCCTGCGTTAGTTCACGGTTATTAGCCAGTTCATTCTTATCGATGTTGTTTTTCTCGATCCAGTAATCGGCAATGGCGCGGTCAAAATCGTCGCCACCCAGGAAGGTATCACCATTGGTAGATAATACTTCGAAGATGCCGTTCTGTATCTGTAGTATGGAAACGTCAAAAGTACCACCGCCCAGGTCATAAACGGCAATGGTTTTAGTTTCTTCGGGGTTTAGGCCCAGGCCGTAAGCCAAACTTGCAGCGGTAGGTTCGTTAAGAATACGGAGCACATCCAGTCCGGCCAGTTTACCTGCGTCGCGGGTTGCTTGGCGTTGCGAATCGTTAAAATATGCCGGGACGGTTATCACCGCACGGGTAACGTTTGTTTTTAGCGCGTGCTCGGCACGCTCTTTTAGTTCTTTTAATATCAGGCCGGATAGCTCGATAGGGGTATAAAACTTATCACCTACCTTGATTTTTACCAGGCTTTCGGTATCATCATCTATCACTTTATAGCTGAAAAAACTTTGATAATCTTTTACATCGGCATAAGAACGGCCCAGTAAACGTTTAACAGAAAATATGGTGTTCTGCGGGTCGGTGATCAAAAATTCTTTGGCTTCGTTACCAACCGTAATATCGCCCGTAGGGCTAAAATGCACTACCGATGGTACCAACACGCCCTTGCCCGCGTCGTTTATCACACGAGGGTTTTTATCCGGGTCGATAAATGCGACCAGTGAATTGGTAGTACCCAGATCAATGCCTACAATAATATCTTCTTTTTGTATAGAACCTGTTGCCAGGTTGATAGAAACTTTAGCCATGGTAAAATTTTACAGGGCAAATGTACTTAGTTTTAAGGCAAGGAGTGTCATTTGGATTTAAATGTCTGAAGATGTCTAAACTTGAATTGAAAAAACTTCGAGAATTAAAGAATGTGCGAGGAACGAAGCAATCTTAGAGGACAAACTGATGAGATTGCCGCGCTATCGCTCGCAAAGACACGGCTTCATGTTACAGCTATTAGATTTCTATTAATTCTTTTACTTCCGGCAATTTCTGTTGCAACAATTTTCATACTTTCAGGGCAATGAAGCGCCTGCTGTTAACCCTGTTGATTTTTACCATAACTATTGCCAAAGCGCAGCAATTTGGCGGTAACCCGCCATCCATCAAATGGAAGCAAATTAAAACTCCGGAAACGCGGGTGATATTTTCGCAGGGGATGGATAGCGTGGCGCAGCATGTGGCGGCTACCATTTTGCAGATGAACAACCTGATAGAACCCACTATAGGTTTTAAGCAAAGGCAGGTGAACATTGTGCTGCAAAACCAAACTACGGTATCAAATGCCTATGTAGGCTTAGCGCCTTTCCGAAGTGAGTTTTACTTAACACCATCGCAAAATAGTTTTGATGTAGGCAGCCTGCCCTGGTGGCAGCAACTGGCCATACATGAGTTTAGGCACGTGCAGCAATACAATAACTTTAATGTAGGTTTTTCGCGGGTGCTGAGGGTTGTATTTGGCGAAGGCGGGCAGGCCCTGGGTAACGCCATGACCGTACCCGACTGGTTCTTCGAGGGCGATGCCGTATTTAACGAAACGCTGGTAAGCAACCAGGGCAGGGGCAGGCTGCCGTATTTCTTTAACGGCTATCGTTCACTTTGGGCGGCCGGTAAGGATTATAGCTGGATGAAGCTTCGCAACGGCTCATACCTCGATTTTACGCCCAATCATTATCCGTTGGGTTACATGATGGTAGCTTACGGCCGTGAAAAGTATGGTGATGTATTTTGGAAAGACGTTACACATGACGCAGCGGCTTTTAAAGGCATTTTTTATCCATTGCAGGGAGCAATCAAAAAGTATTCGGGGCAAAATTATACGACGTACCGCAACAGCGCCTTAGATTATTTTAAGGAAGAATATAAAGATGACGCACAGGTAAAATTAAAAAGTAAACACTTTGTGGCTGATGAAGAATATCCGGCTTATGTGAACGATAGCACTTTGGTCTATCTGCGTACCGCTTATAACCACGTGCCAAAGTTTGTGATACGTGAGGGCGGTAAGGAAAGATCACTCGCTGTACAAAGCGTAACTAATGACAACTATTTCAATTACAACGATGGTGAAATAGTATACAGTTCTTACCGGCCCGATCTGCGTTGGGGGTACCGCAATTACGGGGAGTTGCGCGTTTTAGATATCGTAACCGGTAAAGAACGTTTACTTACACGGAAAACCAAATACTTTGCACCGTCATTCAGCGACGATAACAAAACCATAGTTGCTATAGATGTACCTGCAACGGGACTAAGCAGGGTACATTTGCTTGATGCACAAAGTGGCAAACGGCTCACCGCCATTCCAAACCCTGATCACCTGTTTTATACCTATCCCCAATTTTACGGTGCAGACCAGATAATAGCCGCTGTACGAAACAACAAGGGTGAAATGAGCGTTGCTGTGATAGATGCAAAAACCGGCAGCAATACCTATCTATTGCCATTCAGCTACGAGCCGGTCGCGTTTCCGCAGGTTAAAGGGGATACGGTATATTTCAGTAAAACCAATGGCAAAAACGATGAGCTTTTTGCTATAAATGTTAAAACCCGGCAAGTGTTTAGCGTTGCAGGAGCGCCAAAAGGTTTGATAGGGTATTATCAACCGAACTTATCTAATGCCAGGATGGCTTTTACCACATTCACAGCAAATGGGTACCAGGTAAAGCAAATAGCCTTAGATAGTATTCAACTAATTGCAACACCATTAAGCGTTAAGCTCTCTGATATGGGCGTTGCGGCACTTGAAAAGGATAGCGCAAGCCATTTTCTTAATGATGCGAAACCGCAGCAGTTTGCAGAGACAAAATACAGCAAAGCCCATGGCTTGTTCAACTTTCATAGCATATTCCCAACCATTAACGACCCCAACTATTCACTGGAACTTGCCGGGCAGAATATATTGAACACGCTGCAATCCAGCCTGCTATTTAACTACAACCGCGATGAGGGCTACAAGCAAATAGGGTACGAGGCTACTTACGGAGGCTTATTTCCCTATATTTCTGCAGGGGGAAGTTATATCATAGACCGTCGTGGATTTTATAAAGGCAATAGTATTTACTATAATGAAACCACATTACAGGCGGGCCTGCAATTGCCATTTAATTTAAGTGCAGGGAAAGATTATACACGTTTTTCTGTAGGAAGCAGTATCAATTATAGCCGTAACACCTTTCAGCAAGCCTATCGTAGCATGTTTAAAGATGCCGATTATACCTACGTGAGCAATACGTTTAATTTTAGCCACCAGATACAGCAGGCACGCCAGCAAATTAATCCCCGCTTTGCGCAGAGTTTAACGGTTAACTACAAAACAGCTCTGTGGGGTAAGGAGGCATCGCAGTTATTGGCGGTAGGCGCGCTTTACCTGCCCGGGCTGTCTATGAACCATAGCCTCGTGATCAGCGGCGCCTATCAACAAAAAGGTAAAAACAACACGATAGGTTTCTCTAATGATTTTCCGTTCTCATACGGTTACACGGCAGAGAGCCTCGACCGCATGCAGCGCATAGCTGCCAACTATCACTTTCCTTTGGCTTATCCGGATGCAGGGTTGGGTAATTTGATTTACTTGTTGCGTTTACGTGTCAATGTGTTTTTCGACTATACCCATGCCACGGCTGATAACTTGTTTGTAAGCGGTGTTAAGTTCAAAGGCGATTTTAGGTCGGCCGGTGGCGCTATTTTCTTTGATACCCGCTGGTTCAACCAGGGCGCGGTATCTTTCGGGATACGTTATAGCCGATTACTTGATGCTGATATTTTTGGAGGCACCGGGCGTAACAGGGTTGAGGTTGTTTTGCCGGTAACGATATTTTAAACTGTTGGTGTAGGCTATTTATTAGCTTCAGCCAATATACGTCTCACCTTATCGGCGTCTGTAAAATCGAGGCTAAATTCATCTGCCATACCAACGCTCATCAAAATATGATCATTCTTGTATTGCATGCCACTTTTTTTGCTGCTCCTGGCTGATGAATGTACTTCGGTAACTTTAGTGAAATGAACCAGGTGGGCTACGTTACTTTCAGTAATGCCGCTACCCGCCATAATAGTGATACGGCCGGCGGCTTTATCAACCAGGCTGGCCAGGTGTGTAGCGCCTTCCATAGCCGTTGTTTTTCCGCCCGAAGTGAGTATACGCTCGCAGCCTATGTCAATAATATCCTCTAATGCCTGCAACTGATCATTACACATGTCAAACGCGCGGTGGAAGGTTACGCCTAAGCCACGCTGGGTGGCCAAATCAACCAGTTGCTTACAGCGTTCTTTATCAATACTACCGTCAGGATTAAGCATGCCAATTACCACACCATCGCAGCCTGCATCAGCGCAGCTGATAACGTCTGCTTTCATGATCTCAAACTCCAGGTCGCTATACAAAAAATCTCCGCGACGTGGGCGTATCAGTACATAAAGCTGGATCTTCAAATGCTTACGGGCCAATATTATTTGGCCGATGGACGGAGTGGTACCTCCTTCAGCAAGGTTTTCGCAAAGTTCTACACGAATAGCACCACCTTCCTGTGCCGCTATGGCTGACGTTGCCGAGTTAGCGCATACTTCGAGTTGGATATGTTGAGATTGTTCGGTAGTCATAGAAAAAATAAGGCAACAAGCATTTAAAACTCATTAGTATCAAATAAGTTTTAGTGAGCTGTTTGTAGCTGTTGTTTATTTATGGTTAGCGTCCTTGTAAAAAAACTTACCGGGAACAAGCAGGTCCTGTTTGTTTTGGTCGCACACGGCATATGAAAAGCCGTCCTGCAACGCATAAGCGCCGTATTCTCCTTTTTTATTGATGGCCAGAAAACCTACCTGTATCTGTTTGGCTATTTCTGGTTTCTTTTTGATGATGCGTTGTACCGCCTCTTTACAGGCGTTCTCGGGCGAATAGCCCTGGCGCATGAGTTCAACCACCAGGAAACTGCCCACATTACGTATCACCTCTTCACCAACGCCGGTAGAAGTAGCCCCACCTACTTCGTTATCAACATATAAGCCTGCACCAATAATAGGGCTGTCGCCTACACGGCCGTGCATTTTAAACGCCATGCCGCTGGTAGTACAGGCACCGCTGATATTCCCTTTGGCATCAAGCGCCAGCATACCTATGGTATCGTGATTGTATTTGCTTCCCTGTGTGCGTTGTTTGTTTTCGATATTCATCATTGGCGAATACTTGGCTGTTTTAAGCCATTCTTTCCAGGCTTTGCGTGATTCATCCGTCAGTAATTCTTCGGCTTTAAAACCCTGTTCAATGGCAAACTGTCGGGCGCCATCGCCAACCAACATTACATGAGGTGTTTTATCCATCACTAAACGGGCTACAGAAATAGGGTGCGCGATGTTTTCTATAGCTGCTACAGAACCGCAGTTACCATACTCATCCATAATGCACGCATCGAGCGTCACGTGGCCATCTCTGTCGGGGTAACCGGCACGCCCTACAGTATGGTTATGCATGTCGGCTTCAGGTACGCGCACACCCGCCTCAACGGCATCAACCGCCCGGCCGCCTTTTTGTAAAACTTTCCAGGCTTCCTTATTGGCAGCTACGCCAAAATCCCAGGTAGAAATGACTATGGGGTAATTATTGGGTACCTGTACATCTGTGTTTTTTGCTTTAACAGATCTTGAAATAGCAGCTACAGAAGCAGTTGCGGCAGAGAGTTTTAAAAATTTACGGCGGTTAAACATGACGTTAAATATAACAATAGCCAATAGAGTAGCGCTAATGTATCAGTTTTTATACAATTATTGTTTATAGCTAATTCCTCTACACGAATAATGGGGTTTAAAACGCTTAATCAAAATTCTGCTGGCAATTGTTGCAATGCCACTGTTCCGGACCTTTAAATGTGAACATACTGGTTAATGCAGACAGCAAGCCAGAGCCGCCTCCGTCCTGTTGCAGATGAGTTACATTGGTAGAGGCGCAATAGGGGCAAACTACGGCCTGGTCGTGTTCATCTGTTTCCACATGGTCTTGTTCATGCAGGTCAGGCTCACCTGCAAGTATTTCCCGGCAACGTTCCAGGTCTCGTTCAAATATCTTGAGCTTAATACCGCCAACGGCAGTATTTAAAAGTGGGTTGGCGGTAATCACGTTATCATCAGCAATAAAACAGGGTATGCCGTTATCTTCCAGGCGGGTGCGCACAATATGCGCCAGCATAGGATCATAGTAACGCTCAAATGTGATGATCTTATCGTCGGTATCGCTTGCCATAGGTATTTAAGATTTTTACTAAGGTAGTTAGTTTTTTGCTTAATTTGAGCCATGAACCGTATTGATCGTATCTCGGCTATCCTTATACAATTGCAATCGCGCAGAGTGGTAAAGGCCGGGGATATTGCCTCGCGCTTTGGAATAAGCCTTAGAACCGTATACCGTGATATACGCACCCTCGAAGAAGCGGGGGTACCCATTATTGGCGAAGCCGGTATTGGCTATTCGCTGGTTGAAGGGTATCGTTTGCCGCCCATTATGTTTACCCGTGAAGAGGCGACAGCATTTTTAACCGCTGAAAAGTTTGTAGAAAAATTAACCGACGTTTCCACCACGGCCCACCACCGGTCGGCCATGTATAAAATAAGGGCGATATTGAAAACTGCTGAAAAAGACCTGCTGGATACCATGGAAGGTAGCATAGAGGTATTAAAAAGCAGATCGCAGCGAGTGGTAGACAATCAGGATCACATACAAACGATACTTAACGGCATCATTAACAAAAGTGTGCTTTGTATAGAATACCTGGCCGGGTATATGCAAACCTACAGCAGGCGGGAGATAGAACCCGTTGGCATTTTTTACCTGGATAGTTACTGGCACCTTATCGCTTATTGCCGGTTGCGCAGCGATTACCGTGATTTCAGGCTCGACAGGATCAGAGAATTAAATATTACTGATAGCAAATTTGAAGGCAAGCACCCCTTATTGAAGGATTATATTGCGCAAACTGCTTCCGAGCATCATCTGGAAACCATCATTATACGGGTTGATAAAAAGATATTACCCTATATTAATGAGCAGAAATACTATAACGGCTTTGTATCTGAAATTGACGCGGACGACCAAATGGAGATAACTTTTTTAACCACATCGCCCGGATATTTTGCGCGCTGGTTTTTAATGTTCGGCGATCAGGCAGAAATAGTATCTCCGCCTGACGTTATTAAACGGGTAACCGAACTGGTGGAAAATATCACCAGGCGAAACGTCTTACCTGTTTAACTGAAACATTGTTTTTACTCTGCTGATTGCCTGAGCATTAATGCGCCTACCGTAACGTTGGTACGGCTATCGATGATGATGGCGCCACCATTCGCTTTGTTTTCCTGGTAAGGGTCAAAAGCCAAGGGTTCAGCAGTTTTGATGACCACGCGGCCTATATCATTCAGTTTAAAATCTTCGTCAAAATCCTTTTCAAGCGTGTTGATATTCACCTTGTAAAGTATCTCGCGTATTTTGCAACGTACCGTTTTGGTGTTATGTTGTACCAGGTAAGTTAACGAAGTGTCTAAGCCTCGGGTATCCATCCAGCACAGGTCGGCTTCAATGGCGCTGCTCAATTGCGGCTCTCCGGCGCTGTTTACGATCAGGTCGCCACGACTGATATCGATGTTATCCTTTAAATGAACCGTTACCGACATGCCCGCCAAAGCTTCTGCCGGCTCTTTATCATACATCTCAATTTTAGATATGGTAGAAGTAAAGCCCGATGGCAGGATGGTTACTTTATCGTTCACTTTAAAAGCACCACTCGCTACACGGCCGGCATAGCCCCGGTAATCGTGCAACTCATCAGTTTGCGGACGTACTACCCATTGTACCGGCAGGCGCGCATGAGCAGCTGTGTTATCGCGGTTTACCTCAACGGTTTCTAAATGTTGCAATAGGCTATCGCCTTTATACCAATCCATTGTAGTGGATGGGTAAACAATATTATCGCCCTTAAGCGCACTTACCGGGATAAACGTTACATCGGTTAATTTAAGCTTCGCAGCTATCTTTTGATAATCAGCAACGATACTGTTGAATGTATCTTCGCTGTAATCAACCATATCCATTTTATTGATGGCGATCACTACTTTCTGGATCTGCAGCAGCGACACCAAAAAAGAGTGACGCGTAGTTTGCTCAACCACGCCCTTACGCGCGTCAATCAGGATAATGGCCAGGTCGGCATTGCTGGCACCGGTAACCATGTTACGGGTATACTGGATATGACCGGGGGCATCGGCAATAATAAATTTGCGCTTATCGGTCTCGAAGTATTTATAGGCCACATCAATGGTGATGCCCTGCTCACGCTCGGCTTTGAGGCCGTCGGTTAAAATAGCCAGGTCAATAGTACCATCATCATTTTTACGGTTCGATGCATGCAGGGCTTCTAACTGGTCGGCCAGTATGGCATCGCTATCATATAGTAACCTGCCGATAAGCGTGCTCTTACCGTCATCAACACTACCTGCCGTTATAAATTTTAGTATATCCATTATTGGATTTTAGATTTTTAGATTTACGATTTTAGATTGATGAAAACTTTATCACAGTCTACATTAGTGGATGTTAGATTTTTAGATTTACGATTTTAGATTGATGAAAACTTTATCACAGTCTATATTACTGGATGTTAGATTTTTAGATTTACGATTTTAGATTTTTTTGCTTGATTAAATTTTTGAATTCAGTTTAACACCAAGACTAAATCCGAAATCGTACATCTAAAATCAAAAGTATCCGCCTTTTTTTCTTTCCTCCATGGCCGCCTCGCTCACCTTATCGTCCATACGGGCGCCGCGTTCGCTTATTTTTGATTCAGCTATTTCGTTGATAATATCATCTATCTCAAAAGCATATGATTCAACCGCTGCGGTACAGGTCATATCACCTACGGTGCGGAAGCGTACGTTTTTGCGTGTTATCACATCTTCTTCATCCATATTCAGGAATGGCGATGCCGCCATTAGCTGGCCGTTACGGGTGATACAATCGCGCTGATGCGCAAAGTAAATGGTAGGCAAGGGAATGTTTTCCCTGCGGATGTAATTCCACACATCCAGTTCCGTCCAGTTACTTATGGGGAACACGCGTACGTTCTCGCCTTTGTGGATCTTACCGTTGTAGATATTCCAAAGCTCGGGGCGCTGGCGTTTGGGGTCCCACTGCCCGAACTCATCACGTACCGAAAATATGCGTTCCTTGGCACGGGCTTTTTCCTCATCGCGGCGGGCACCACCTATACAGGCGTCAAAGCCATGCTTGGCAATAGTGTCCAGCAGGGTTACGGTTTGTAATGCATTCCGACTGGCATTTTTACCTTTTTGTTCTATCACCTTACCTTCATTAATACTATCCTGCACATGACCGATGATCAGTTTTTCGCCGATACGCTCGATCATTTCATCACGGTATTGGATGGTTTCTTCAAAGTTGTGGCCGGTATCAATATGTACCAGCGGAAAAGGGAACTTACCCGGCCTAAAGGCCTTAATAGCCAAATGCATCAGTGTGATGGAATCTTTACCACCGGAAAAAAGTAGCGCAGGTTTTTCAAACTGCCCGGCAACTTCGCGCAAAATATATATAGCCTCGGCCTCTAATTCGTCCAGGTAATCTAAACGGTTTCTGCTCATTCTTTTAAATCATTTAAAGTAGCTGCATGCAGGCCACATTCTTTCTTGCTTTGGTCTTCCCACCACCAGCGGCCGGCCCTGAAATCCTCTCCGGGTTGAACCGCGCGGGTGCAGGGCTGACAGCCTATGCTTGGGAAACCCCTATCATGCAATGTATTGTATGGTATATTGTATTGTTTGATGTAAGCTTTCACATCATCTAATGTCCATGAGAAAATAGGGTGGAACTTGATGAGCTGGTTACCCTCGTCCCATTCCACATTGCTCATTTCTTCACGGTTGGGTGATTGCTCGGCACGTATGCCGGTTATCCAGCACTGATTCCCTTTTAAGGCGCGATGAAGCGGCTGTATCTTCCTGATACCACAGCATTCCTTACGGTTAGCTACAGATTCATAAAAACTGCTTGGGCCTTTGGCATTTACCATCGCTTCCAGTCTATTGTTATCGGGGTAATAGGCATAAATGGGCTGGTTGTACATTTGCATGGTACGGTTCCACACATAGTAGGTTTCCGGAAATAAACGGCCGGTTTCCAGTGTGAAAACCTTAATGGGGATGTTATTGGTGAATATCATGTGCGATATCACCTGATCTTCCCAGCCAAAACTGGTTGAGAAAACGATCTCTCCCGGAAACAGTGCGGCCAAAGCCTGCAACGCCGCCACAGGGGCTTTATCTTTTACCAGTTGCGATATGTAAGAAGTATCTGCCACTTTAAAATGTCTTCAATAAAAAATTAACAATACTGCGGATGCTGATTGCAACCACTATAACAGCAACGGCCATCATTATAGCTTTTGCCGATATTTTGTTTGAGATCTTGGCCGCTACCGGTGAGGCTAACGCGCTGCCAATAACGAGCCCCGCAACGGCATCCCAATGCGTGCTTTTAAGCATGGTGATAAACGTTAAAGAACCCATCAACGCTATAAAAAAACGCGACAACTTTACCGTACCTAAAGAGAAACGCGGGTGACGACCTCCGGCTATTAAGGTGGATAACACGATGGAGCCCCAGCCGCCGCCGCCAACAGCATCAATAAAGCCACCACCCAAACCCAAAAGCGATATACGTTTGATCTTTCCCTCAGTACGCTTCTTTTTAAGGCTCAAAGCTTTTTTAAATATGACGATGCCTAATACCAGTGTATAAACTGATACTGCAGGTTTGGTATACATAGCGTAATGCTCTAATGACGATAGCAGGTAAGCGCCGGTTACCGCGCCAATAATGCCCGGAAGCAATAAGAGCTTAAACAACTTCCAGTTTACATTTCCCATACGGTAGTGCATCCAGCCGGCAATGCCATTGCTCATGATCTCGGATAAGTGAACACCCATACTTGCCGAAGCGGGAGGGACACCCATTGATAATGAAAATGTGGTTGAGGTAACACCGTACGACATGCCGATGGCGCCGTCTATCAGCGCGAAAACGAAACCGGCACCCAAAAAGTAGTAAAACATGGGAGAGATATTCTCCACATAGGCCTTAAATTCCGGGTCTTTAAACCAAACCGCTGCTATGGTGATCAGGAGGAATAATACAAACGTGGCCCATACGATCAATTTTAGCCTCGCATTACTCGGGGCTTTTTTTGGGCCGAGTAGCACCGCAGTAACTCGGTTAAGCTCTTTAACCTTGTGAGTAAAATCGCCGCTAAGGTTATTTCGAATATCCTGCATTTGTTGCAAGGTAGTATCCAGTTCATCAGGCAAGGCCTCGGTTAAAACTTCGCGCAGGCGCTTGGCAATAGTTGGCGATTTTCCGTTGGTTGATATGGCCAGTTTTAAATCACCTTTTTGAACGATGGAGCCTAAATAGAAATCGCACAGTTCGGGCTTATCGGCAACGTTGATAAGCAATTTACGATCATGTGCCGATTGGCGAACGTACCTGTTCAGGTCGCTGTCATCGGTAGCGGCTATCACTATATCGGCAGTGTCCAGATCGGCTTCCTCAAAAGCTTTTTTAATTATTTTGACATTGGGGTGCTGCGCCACCAGGTCTATCACCTGCGGCAGCACTTCTTTAGCAACTATAGTAACAGCAGCAACCGGGCAGTTAAGCAGCAGGGCGGTAAGCTTTTCAAGGCCCACCTTTCCGGCGCCGACCAGCACGGTATGCAAGTGCTCCAACTTCAAAAACACCGGGAACAACTGGTTTCCCTGCGGCTTTTGATGCGGGCGCGCTGCTAATTGATTATCCTGCGGTAACAACGTCATGAACTTCTTTAACCAATTTATATTGAGGATGCAAAGCCACTACTTCGCCAAATATGATAAGCGCAGGCGAGGCAATACCTTTTTCGGCTACCAAAGCGGCGATTGTATCTACTGTACCTACAGCAACCTTTTCATCAGCTGTGGTGCCGCTTTGTATGACGGCTGCTGGCAGGTTTGCTTTACCTTCCGCTTTAAATAATTCTGCTATCTCTCTTAATTTATGCAAGCCCATCAGTACAACTACCGTTGCATTGTTTTTTGCCGCCTGGTACAGACCAGCAGAAATTTGTCCTGCGGTTGTAGTGCCTGTTATCACCCAGAAACTTTCGCTTAAGCCGCGATGAGTAACCGGTATGCCTTGCAAGCCCGGTACGCCAATAGAACTTGAAATACCAGGCACCACCTGCGTTGGTATATTATGCTCAGTGGCAAATTCCAATTCCTCATGCCCACGACCGAACACGAAAGGATCGCCGCCTTTAAGGCGTACCACGTGGCCGTAGTTTATGGCATAATCAACCATTAACCGGTTGATGTTGTCCTGAGAAAAAGTATGATCGCCCGAGCGTTTACCCACGTAAACCTTTACAGAAGTAGTTGGCGCAAGCTCCAACATTTCTTCGTTCACCAATGCATCGTACAAAACCACATCCGCTGTTTGCAGCGCTTTGATGCCCTTAAGCGTTATCAGTTCGGCATCGCCGGGGCCTGCGCCAACAAGCGTAATACGTGGTTCTTTTATATGGTTATTATTTGATATCATGATGGTAATAAAGCCTCTCTTTTGGTTTTAACTGCTTCTAAAAATTCGGTTGCCTGTGCTTTATAAGTGGTGGCAAATGCTTCAGAAGGTTCATTTTTGTTGATCTGCAGCACCAACTCATTAAAAGTTGTAGCTAATGGCAGTTCGCCTGTTTCTACATAGTTGGCATCAAACTCTTTGATAATACCAGCCTGTGTGCTGGTGTTAATGCCTTTATCGAGCAATAATGCTTTTGCCGAGCTGATGAAAGTGTTATATGAGTGATAAATGGCATCGGCCCATAAACCTTTTGCGTAAGCACCGTTTGCCCAGCCTAATTTTTCATCCGCTTCGTACAGTAAAGTTGCAACCAGATCGATGATCACTCCGGCACATTCGCCTACGCCTATGGCTGTTGCAAAAGTTTCCTGGTGTCCCCAGTCAACAAATTCATCATCGGTGAGTGTAGTAAGGTCGGCCAGTGGTTTCAGCAGTCGATAGAAGTAGTCTTTGCCTTGTCTATCGTAATAAGCGTGATATGTTTCGCCTTCTATTGATTGTGCTTTGTAGTCATCTAACAAAGTCCGTAAAACATCGGTAGCACGTTTTGATGGTACTTTTATTACACGCTCGGCAGCACGACCCAAACCGTCGCCAACCGTTCCGCCTCCCAGCATTACCTGTACTGATGGTAATACACGCGCGCCCGCCTTTAAAGAACTGCCGTGGAAACCGATGTGCGCCAAACCGTGCTGGCCGCAGCTGTTCATACAGCCGCTTATTTTGATCTTGATCTCACGATTGTAGATAAAATCTTCGTACTCGTTAAAAATCACATCCTCCAGCACTTTGGCCATGGTCATGCTATTGCTAATGCCCAAATTGCAGGTGTCGGTACCGGGGCAGGTGGTTACGTCAGCAACGCTATCAAAGCCGGGGGCAGCCATATCTAAAGCGTGCAAGCCTGCATACAAAGCTTCCAAATTTTCCTTGCGGACGAACTTCAACAGCAATCCCTGATTTTGGGTAATACGTATCTCATCCGCTACATAAGCTTTTACTGCTTCGACAAACTTGCGCGCTTCGGGTGTATGAATATCGCCCACAGGTACTTTTACGTACACGCTGTAAAAGCCTTTTTGCTTTTGCTCAAATACGTTGGTTGCCAGCCATTGTTCATAACGCAACGGGTTATCGATCTGAACCGGCTGAGTAGAAATGGCGTCCGGAATGGCAGGTTGAGGCACTGCACCACGATTGATAGGGTAGCTTTTAACCTTTAAAGCCAGGTGTTCTTCTTTAGCCAGACGAAGCACTTCGTCCAATCCCAGTTTTTGAACAAGGTATTTTAAACGCGCTTTGTTACGGTTGTTGCGCTCGCCATAACGGTCAAAAACGCGGATGATGGCTTCTATATAAGGTATCAGCTGATCTTCAGGTAAAAACTCCTCAACAATGCTGGCCAGCAAAGGCTGCGCGCCAAGGCCGCCGCCAAGGTTTACCTTGAACCCGCGCTCTCCTTTTTCATTCAGTTTGGGTATAAAACCCAAATCATGAATGTAAGAGAAAGCCGTATCGGCATCACTTGATGAGAATGAGATCTTGAACTTGCGGCCCATTTCCTGGCAGATGGGGTTGCGCAAAAAATATTCAAAGGTAGCCTGTGCATAAGGCGAAACATCAAACGGCTCCTGCGGATCAATACCCGCATTAGGCGATGAAGTAACGTTACGGACGGTATTGCCGCAGGCTTCGCGTAGGGTAATATCATCCTTTTCCAGTTCGGCCCATAGTTGAGGGGTACGGTCGAGGCTTACATAATGGATCTGGATATCCTGGCGGGTGGTCAGGTGCAGGTTACCGCTGCCGTACTCGTCGGCTATGTTGGCGATCTTAAGTAGTTGCTTAAAGGTTACCTTCCCAAACGGCAGCTTAATGCGCACCATTTGTACGCCGGGCTGACGCTGGCCGTAAACGCCACGGGCCAAACGCAGACTGCGAAATTTCTCATCATGGATCTTGCCTTCGCGAAACGCGCGGATCTTACGCTCCAGGTCAATAATATCCTGCTCAACTATAGGGTTCTCCAGTTCTGTCCTGAAGCTTTGCATATCGGTACGTGTTTAGTTTTCTCATATAAAAAAGCCCCTTCTGCAATGGCTGAAGAGGCGAATATTCTTTATTTACACATTTACAGCCGCGATGTATTTATCCGCATACAGCAGAAAATCAGGTTGTTGTGAGTTGTTACGAATATTGTTGTCATCTTATGGTGTCAAATATATATATAGTATATGGAATTAGTAGAAATTAATTGAAAATTTTTTACTTCGGATTTTTAATCACGCAAACGGGAGGGTACAAGAAAGTAAGTTTATCAATTAAATATCTTACCGGGGTTTAATATACCATTAGGGTCAAATACTTGTTTAATACCTTTCCAGATAAGGAAATGGGTATTGGTGTATTTCAAGGGCATATAATCTTTTTGTACCAGGCCAATGCCGTGCTCGCCGGAGAGCGTGCCGCCTAATGAAATGGTAAGCTTGAATATTTCGGTAATGCCGTCTTTCAGTTTATTGTTCCAGTCGGCATCGCTCATGCCTGCCTTTACAATATTTACGTGCAGGTTACCATCGCCGGCATGGCCATAGCAAACAGACTCGAAGCCATATTTTGCGCCTATCTCTTTTATACCTTTTATCAGCTGCGGTAATGCCGCGCGTGGCACCACGGTATCTTCTTCTTTGTAAACCGAGTTTGATTTAACGGATACGGCCATTGTTCTGCGAATGCGCCACAGTTCCTCTTTCTGGGCTGCCGAATCAGCGAATAACACATCAGCACAATTATGGGCTTCCAGTACGCCGTTTATCACTTCGCAATCACCAAATATCACATCCTGGTTACTGCCATCAACTTCAATCAGCAAAAAAGCACCAATGCCATCCTTTAAATCGAAGGCAATGCCATCGTGCTCAATTACCCATTCCATACCGCGGCGTTCCATAAATTCCAACGCAGACGGTATAACGCCGGCCCTGAATATAGCAGATACCGCCGCACAAGCATCCTCGTTTGTAGGGAATGAAGCCAGCATAAGTACGTCTTGGGTTGGGCGCGGAATCAATTTGGTAACTATTTTGGTGACCACACCCAATGTACCTTCCGAGCCGATCATGAGTTGTGTAAGGTTATACCCCGATGCATATTTAAGTGTGTTGGCACCCGTCCAGATCACATCGCCGTTCGGTAAAACCACCTCCAGATTAAGCACATACTCGCGTATGGTGCCGTATTTTACCACGCGCGGCCCACCACTACAGTTAGCCACATTGCCACCAATAAAGCAACTGCCCTTACTTGCAGGGTCAACCGGGTAAAGCAAGCCTTTTTCGGCAACCGCGTTCATAAACACTTCGGTGATAACACCAGGCTCCACGGTTGCCTGCAGGTTTTGCTCGTCAATCTCAATGATGTTATTAAAGCGTTCCATTGAAATTAATAAGCCTCCTTTAACAGGCAAAGCGCCCCCGGCCAAACCGGTACCCGCGCCACGAACGGTTACCGGTATTAAAGCCTCATTACAAATTTTTAGCAGTGCAGAGATATGTTCAACTTTTTGCGGCTTTGCTACCACTTCAGGGTAGTAAATAAGGTCCTCCGTTTCATCATGGCTATAATCTGCAACTTCCTCTTTGGTGGTTACAACAGCGCTATCGCCTACAACAGCCTCAATTCGGGAAAGTATATCTTCGGTGATCTTGTTAAAATCCATTGGTGTTTATTTTTTGTAACTCAAGCTGATGACCGACTGTTTTATCGGCCCATTGAACGGCGGATTTTGTTTTTTAATAACGACCTCTGCCGCATCTATAAAACTGAATGCTGCCTTCACCCGCTCTAAAATGGCTTCGGCAACAGTTTCAATTACCTTGCGCGTATTGGCCATTTCTTCTTTAATGATGGTGTAAAGCTCTTCGTAATTAACGGTATGGTTTAAAGTATCGTCTTTAAAGGAGCCATTTTGCTCAAAACTCACATAAACATCTAACAAAAATTTGGTGCCTGTTTTTTGTTCCTCAGGATAAAAACCGTGGTAAGCAAAAATCTCAATACCCTCTAAAGCTACTTTAATCATGGCTTCAAAAATAATGGATTATGTTGAAGTTTACTTACTCACTCCGCTATGCTTTGAAAAGAGCGTTAAAACTGTTTTCTTATACCCTATTTTACCGCAGCGAAGAGAGGGGTGTTCACGAAGTGCCGCGGGGTGAGTCCAAATTTCCTATATTTGGATAACCAATTATCTACTGCCATGGCCAAGACCGATTTATATGAAGCGCCCGATTACTATTTATTAGATGAACTGCTTAGTGATGAGCATAAGCTTATCCGTGCCAGCGTACGCGATTGGGTGAAAAAGGAAGTGAGCCCCGTAATTGAAGATTACGCGCAGCGTGCAGAGTTCCCTAAACACCTGCTGAAAGGCCTTGCCGAAATTGGTGCCTTTGGCCCAACCATACCGGTTGAATATGGCGGTGCGGGTTTAGATTATATGGCTTATGGCATCATAATGCAGGAAATTGAGCGGGGCGACTCGGGCATACGTTCTACCGCTTCGGTACAGGGCTCGCTGGTGATGTATCCTATTTATGCCTACGGCAGCGAGGAGCAAAAACACAAATACCTTCCTAAACTGGCAACCGGCGAATTGATGGGCTGCTTCGGCCTGACAGAACCCGACCATGGATCAAACCCGGGCGGAATGGTTACCAATATTAAAGATGCAGGCGACCACTATATTTTGAATGGCGCCAAAATGTGGATATCAAACGCACCTTTTGCCGATATTGCCATTGTTTGGGCTAAAGACGAGGATGGAAAAATACGCGGACTAATAGTGGAGCGTGGGATGGAAGGTTTCAGCACGCCGGAAACGCATAATAAATGGTCGTTACGGGCATCTGCAACAGGTGAGTTGGTTTTTGACAATGTTAAGGTTCCGAAAGAAAACCTGCTACCCAATGTATCAGGCCTTAAAGGTCCACTGGGATGTTTAAACCAGGCGCGCTATGGAATTGCGTGGGGTGCTTTGGGCGCTGCCATGGATTGTTATGATACTGCATTGCGTTATTCAAAGGAACGTGTACAGTTTGACAGGCCTATAGCGGGCTTCCAGTTGCAGCAAAAAAAACTGGCTGAAATGATCACCGAGATAACCAAAGGGCAATTACTGGTTTGGCGCCTGGCAACACTCAAGAATGCGAACCGGGCTACAGCCGCTCAAATATCTATGGCAAAGCGCAATAGTGTTGAAATAGCTATTAACATTGCCCGCGAGGCCCGGCAAATGCTGGGGGGTATGGGTATCACCGGAGAATACCCAATAATGCGCCACATGGCTAACCTTGAATCGGTAATTACGTATGAAGGTACACATGATATTCATCTCCTGATCACCGGGATGGATATTACCGGCGAAAATGCCTTTAAGTAGCTATGTATCAAAATAAATATAGCTGCAAGTGGTAAATGCGCCATTATAGTTTTATATTTGTTTGGTACCTCTAACTGTTTAAGATTTGACGCCGATATTCGTCAACCGCGTAAAAAAAACTATTGTATTCTATTGGATGCTTTTATTAGTAATCCTGTTTGCTTCGTGCCGTGAAAACTCGAAGAAGAAAGATACCGGTGAATACTCCAAAGAGTTTTTAAGTATACAAAAGGAAACCGAATACAAGCTTGGCCATAACCAAATAAAACAGGGTTATGAGTACATTGATTCGGCCTTCGCTACGTTAAAATACCCTACAGTTAATGATCGTTTTAGGTACTACTCTTTTAAATACGTTTATAACCAGCAGGTAATAAAGGACTATGACAAGGCTTTGCTTTATGCTGATAGTATGCTGGCTATGGCAAATAAAAGCGTTACTCCCCGGCAGTATTCTATGAATTATGCCGAGGCTAATTTTGCCCGTGGCGATTCGTTTTTTGAATTAAAGCAATTTAGCGAAGCTTATCAGTCTTACTATCAGGGCTATTTAACAGGAAAAAATTATCTCAATATTGCCGCGCTTGCCGACTATACCTATCGCATGGGTATGATCATGTATAAAAAGGGGCGTTATAAATTAGCTGCTAATTATTTTAAGGATAGCTACCACCATGCTGTTACAGAAAGCCGAACAATAGATAGGGGTTTTCCGGGATTTTATCGTCGACAGGAATTACTTGATAACATTGCTTTAAGCTACAAGCATAATAACGAGCCAGATAGCGCCCTGAATTATTTTAATGCTACTTTGGCTTTAATAGATGCCAATGTTAAAAACTTCCCTGACAGAAGGCGTGATCTTGACAGGGCGAGTGGTGTTGTGTATGGTAATAAAGCCGAGCTTTATATGCAAACCGGGCAGTACAATAACGCTGTTGAGTTACTAAAGAAAAGTATTGCCATTAACCTACAACCGGGTTTTGATAACCGCGATGCCGAGCTTTCTGAAATTAAACTGGGCCAGATCTACCTGGATATGCAGCAGCCTGATTCGCTTATTGCTCTGCTGCAGGATATCCACTCGCAACTGGATACTGTGGCAAATGCCGATGTAGAAGCGGATTATCATCGTTTATTAGGTAATTATTATCTGCAAAAAAACAACCTGCGACAAGCGATTGACCATATACAACGATATAACCTGATGAAGGATTCTATTGCCAAGCGCTCAAGCTTGTTAATGGAGAGCGATGTAAACCAGCAGTTGGCCAACTATGAGAAACAACACGAAATAGATAAACTCAACACCAAAGGAAAAATTCAAAAAATATACCTGTATGTTAGTATATTTATTGGGCTAATGGCGCTTGTTATTATTTTGCTGGTGTATCGTAACTTTAAGCAAAGCCGCAAGGAAGTTAATACGGTTAGTGCTCTTAATAAACAAATTAATGAGCAAAACTACCATCTGGAAAAGGCGCTTCAGGAGTTAAATACCAATAGCCAGGAGAAAGATCGCATATTACGTGCCGTTGCCCATGACCTGCGCAACCCGATAGGAGGGATTGCCTCGCTCACCAGCTTAATGGCAGAAGATAACTATTCAGACGAGCAGAAAGAAATGATCAATCTGGTGAAGGAAACATCGCTTAATTCGCTTGAGTTGATCAATGAAATACTGGAAGCGGCAAACATTAATTCTGTTGAACTTAATATTGAACCGGTTGAGATCAATTCCCTGGTAAGCAATAGTGTAGAGCTGCTACGTTTTAAAGCCGCGGAAAAGCAGCAGGAAATTTCTCTTGAAACGCTTGACCATCAAAAGGGACTTTTTATTAGCCGCGAAAAAATATGGAGGGTTATCAGTAACCTCATCAGTAACGCCATTAAATTTAGCCCTACAGCAGGCAAAATCCATGTTAAGGTAGCTGAGTTTGAACACAAGATAGTTATTGCTGTAAAAGACCATGGCATAGGCATCCCCGATCATTTGAAGGACAAGATATTTAACATGTTTACCAGTGCCCAGCGACCGGGTACCGCAGGTGAAAAGTCATTTGGCCTGGGCCTTTCTATCTGCCGGCAAATAATGGAAAAGCATCACGGTAAAATATGGTTTGAAAGTGATGTGGATAAAGGTACCACGTTCTTTATCAGTTTGCCATTGATAACAGCAGAGTCAATGCGAAATTCAGCCCAGCAGTTGAGCGAACCAATGGCCTGATGCTTTGATAATGCGTTGCTGATTTTCAAAGTCAACATACACTAATCCAAATCTTGGATGATAGCCTTCTGCCCATTCAAAATTATCGGTCAGCGTCCATACAAAATATCCTTCTACATTATAACCTTCCTGTTTGGCTCTTAAAACCTGTTGCAGATGCGTTTGTAAATAGGTTAAACGCCGCTGGTCATGTACCTTACCATCAAAAACCACGTCGGGGAAAGCTGCGCCGTTCTCTGTAATGATGAGTTTCTTTATTTGAGGATAGTTGTTATATTTTTTAATCATCTCATAGATAGAAGGTGGATGTACTTCCCACTTCATTTCGGTGAGTTCAACACCCCTGTCCTGGGCTTTTACGAGGCTGGCGCCAATGTAGGGCGTAAAAAACGAATACTTTACAATTTCCCTGGTGTAATTCTGGATGCCAATAAAGTCAAAATCAAAACTCATATTGGCCTCGTCGCCGGGTTGTACATATTTATATATGCCTTTTAGCGCTTTTACTTCCTGGGTAGGGTAACCGAGGCCCAGCAGTGGTTCAATGTAAAGGCGGTTAATGAGTGCATCAGCACGTTTAGCGGCTGCAATGTGGCGGGGTTTATCGGCATAGGGCTCAATGTATGAACATGAAAAAGTGTTGCCTATCTGTGCATCGGGGCAAATATGGCGGAGTATCCGCGCACCTGCAACAATGCTTAATACCACATAATGTATAGCTGGAAGAAAATTTCTCAACCCGGTTCGGCCGGGAGCGTGTATACCTAAAAAATAACCCGCTCCGGTAAACACAGCTGGCTCATTCATCACCATCCAGTGTTTAACTCGGTCGCCAAAGTTTTTGGCGCATATAGTGGTAAAATTGCTAAACCACTCAACAATTTGCCTGTTTGTCCATCCACCTTTATCCTCAAGTACTTGTGGCAGGTCCCAATGGTATAAAGTCACCCATGGAGTTATCCCTTGTTGGATGCAATAGTCTATTATCTTATTGTAATGATCAATCCCTGCCTGGTTTATTTCTCCTTCTCCGGAAGGTAATATCCTTGTCCAAGCGATAGAGAACCTGAAGTTGGGAATGTTTAGTTGTTTAATCAGGTCGATATCCCTGCGGTAATCGTTATAAAACTCGCACGCGTGAGTTGGTTTATGGCCATTTAATATTTTACCACGCTTGTTACTAAAAGTATCCCATATGGAAGGTCCTTTGCCGTCAGCGTCGCATGAGCCCTCGGTTTGTAGCGCTGCTGTAGAAACTCCCCAGGCAAAGTTATCGCCGAAAAGATTTTTATCGAGAGAGGTGAAGCTTTTGTCGGTATCCATCTATTGAGCCAATAAAGCCCAAAATGTGCATTATAAATTAATTAATGAAGCAATAAAGAAAATTAATGCATAAAAGATGACCGGATACTGCGCATAAATAACCATTGGCGCAAATCGCTTATCATAGCACTTATTCTGTTAATTAATTTCATGGTACAATTATTATATACTATCCAAATGTAATGCCCTCATATTGAGTTATTATATAGTTTACATTATCTAATTGTAAATAGCCTTAGTACTATCAATTGCTTTTTGGTAAATAATACCACAATATGACAGGTGCTTTTTACTATTGTTACCAACGTTGATTACATTTGCTGCTGATGAAAGATCACTTTATTTGTTTGTTTAATTATGACCATTATTGCAATAAGCAAATGATAGAAATTTTGCTGAACGCAGGTATACAAGGCAAAGCAGCAGACCTGATGGCCCATATCTTTAACGCCCAGCAGATATGGCTAAACCGATGCACTCAAAAACCCATGAATGATCTTAAACCATGGGATAGGATTGAGGCTAATAATTTAACAGACACAAACGATAAGAATTTTAGCCAATGGTGCGATTACATAAATGGCCTGCAATTGTCTGATTTTGAGCGTGTGATCAATTATATAAATTTTTCGGGATTATCTTTCAACGACCAACTGATTGATATTGTTTCACATGTTGTTAACCATGGTACGCATCATCGTGCGCAGGTAGGCCAGTTGCTTAAAGCAGCCGGAGCAGAATTGCCCGCAACTGATTACGTGCATTACATACGAACATTAAAAACATCTATAACTAATACACAATGAAAAAAATATTTGCCGCTGTAATTTTAAGTACCGCGCTTTTTGGCTGCGCCGATAAGCAAAAACAGGAAAAAGACCTCTTGAACGAGGTTATAAAGGTGCATGACCGTGTAATGGCTAAAGACGAGTTGATCATGATCAATAAAATGAAATTGGATACCATTATCAAGGAAAATAAATCGCCGGATATAAGCGCGAAAGCTACAACCTTAAGGGCCGGCCTGGATAGCGTTGACAGCCGAATGGAAACCTGGATGCATAATTTTGATGCTGAAAACAAAGGTAAAAGCCATGAAGAAATTATCAGCTATCTTACTGATCAAAAAAAGCAGATCAATGCTATTGACAGTAATTTCAATATTGTAGTAAAAGCGGCTGATACCTTTGTAAAGCAAAACAACATCAAATGAAAAAAATAGCAGGCGCAATTTTTTTACTACTTGCGGTAGCGGCATGTAATCTTAAAGAGAATAAAAGTAAACTGCCCATATTAGGTACCCGGGAACCGGTAACTAAAACCGTAAATGGTAAACACGTAACAGATACCGTTTACCAAACTATACCCGATTTTAAGTTTGTGAACCAGTATGGGGATAGCATCACTCAAAATAGTCTGAAAGGTGATATTTATGTGGCGGACTTCTTTTTTACAACCTGCCCATCTATTTGCCCTATTATGCACCGCAACATGCTAAAGGTATATAAGGAGT
This sequence comes from Mucilaginibacter sp. 44-25, assembly GCA_001898335.1. GTDB lineage: Bacteria > Bacteroidota > Bacteroidia > Sphingobacteriales > Sphingobacteriaceae > Mucilaginibacter. The sequence goes on from MKTS01000001.1 coordinate 183,423, forward strand.
TTAAAAACGTGCCTGATTTTAAGATCATATCGCACACGATTGATCCTAAACATGATAGTGTTGCTGTATTGAAAAAGTACGCCGACAAATTGGGTATTGCAGGTAATAGCTGGTGGTTGCTGCAGGGCAATAAAGAAGCAACCTACACGCTGGGGCAAAAGCATTACCTGGTAGCTATGTCGCAGGACGATGGTACGCCGGGTGGTTATGTACACCAGGGTTGGTTTGTGCTGATAGACAAGCAACACCGGATAAGGGGTTATTATGATGGCACCAGGGAAGATGAGGTAAACAAGCTGATAGGGGATATAAAAACATTGCGTGCCGAAGTTAATACAGAAATAGCTCAATGAAATTTAAGCTGATTGCCGGTATATTACTGTTGGTTGTTGCTTTAATTAGCGCTTGCCAGAACGATGGTGAGCTGGAATTTAAAAGATATTACACCGGTGGCGCTGCCATATACAAGCAAAAATGCCAGAACTGCCATGGTAATAACGGCGAAGGGCTGAGTAGCCTGATCCCTCCGCTTACCGATAGTGTGTTCCTGAAAAAGAACAGAGATTACCTGCCTTGTTTGGTGCGCAATGGCGTAAAAGAAACAGTGCTCACTATAAATAGCAAGGCTTATGAAGGCTCTATGCCGCCCAATGGCGATCTGGCGCCTATGGATATAGCCAAGGTGCTTACCTTCGTAACTAATTCCTTTGGAAACCGGCAGGGTACTATTACGGTGGATGTAGTGGAAAAAGACCTGGCGGCATGCCGTTAGCAGATATTCCATTTTCCTGTTAACATTTAATTTATATTTGTAACTGCAAAACGTTCTATCGCTTCGGGCTTGTACCGGGGAGGAAAGTCCGGGCAACGCAGAGCATCCTGCTTCCTAACGGGAAGGCGCCGGCAGCCGGCGACAGCAAGTGCCACAGAGAATATACCGCCCGCAAGGGTAAGGGTGAAAACGTGAGGTAAGAGCTCACGGCTTTCCCGGGCGACCGGGATCGCGGTAAACCTCAGGAGTTGAAAAACCAAATAGGTTCTGAAAGCGGAGTTGCTCGCTCCCGTGCCCGTAAGGGCCGTCAGAATGGGTAGGTTGATAAAGCATGCTGGTAACAGCATGATCAGATTAATGATAGAAATCTCCGTTAGGAGATACAGAACCCGGCTTACAGATTTGCTGCTGTAAAAATCCCCTTTCGAGGGGATTTTTTTATGCCCAATTAGTTTGTGTTCAAGATCAGCCTGGGTTCGTCATAATCTATCATGCGTTGCCGGCCCTCGGCAGGTATCGGTATGGATTTACCCGCGGAATAGTCATAGCTAATACATGCTGTTTTGCAGGTGGTGCATATCTCTTCCCCCTTATCTGTTTCTTTTACCAGTACATGCATTACATCAAAACTGCTGTTGCCAATACGTACCACGCGCACATAACAAGCTATTTTGTCGTCAATAGTTACCGGTTTTAAGTAGTTGATCTCCGAGCGCCCTATAATAATACCATGATTGCGGATATTCCATCCGGCTACGTCTTTCCAGTAATTGATCCGGGTAAGTTCAAAAAAGGTGAGGTAAACGGCATTGTTTACATGTCCTACCGCGTCAATATCTGAGAAGCGGATGGTGATTGGGGATTTATACCTGTAATCTGTTAGTTTTTCAGCCATAAAAAGACATTTTGTCTGTAATAAAATATTATTTCGGACTTTTTGTCTTTTAAAATTTCCGAAATACCTGTTGGTATAACAGTTGATTAATTGGTAAACGAAGTTAATAAAACAAAATTTTAAAGGAGATATATAGCCATGACTTTAGTAAAATTCAACAACGGATTAAAAAACAATTTCAGCGATGCTTTTGAAACATTATTTAACGATTCATTTATCGCTGACAGATTAGTAAGTAGGGTACCTGCTGTAAACATTGCAGAAAATGATGCAGAATTCCATATTGAATTGGCTGTTCCCGGTTTGAAGAAGGAAGATTTCAAGATCAACCTTGACAAAAACGTGCTTTCTATATCAGCAGAGAAAAAATCAGAAGATGCTGAAGATAATAAAAAATACAGCAAACGCGAATACAGCTATAGTTCATTTGTAAGGTCATTTACCTTACCAGAAACTGTAGATTACTCTAAGATAGAGGCCGATTACACCGACGGTATATTGAAACTTACCGTTGCTAAAAGAGAAGACGCTAAATACCAGTCGAGAGAAATTGCTGTGAAATAATATCACAGGCAAAGTTTTAAAGAATTTGTTTTCATAGAAGTTGGTTTAATAAAAAGGCCGCCCAATAACAGGGCGGTCTTTGTTATTTACAGGCTACTCGCTGACATCGATTTAGTTCCTCATGTTAATATATTGCAAGGGTTGCCCAAAATCTTCCCCACGGCAAAGGCTGATTACCGCCTGTAGGTCGTCAATTTTTTTACCTTGCACACGTACCTGGTCGTCCATAATGGAAGCCTGCACTTTGATGCCGCTGTCTTTAATTTTCTTTACGATTTTTTTGGCGGCTTCTTTATCAACGCCTTCCTTAATTTTAATTTCCTTACGGATCATATTGCCCGAAGCAGCCTGTTCGTCGCCAAAGTCTAATGCTTTGGGGTCCAGGTTTTGTTTTACCATACGGCTAATAATACTATCCTGAATGGCTTTAAGGCGCATATCATTCTCGGTAACTATGGTAACAACGTTTGTTTTTTTATCCAATTCAACCGTGCTTTTTGAGTCGTTAAAATCATAACGGTTAAGTATCTCTTTTTTAGCGGTATTAATGGCGTTATCTAATGTTTGGCCATCTATCTTGCTTACAATATCAAATGAAGGCATATACAGGTAGTTTTTTAATTACAAAGCTAAGGTACATTTTTTACAAACTGTATCACTATTTTGTGCCATAGCTTGTTTATAAACACAACACATGCTAATTAGTTAATATTAACTTAACAAATAAATATACAGCTTTGCAGCTACAGCCTTATGGATACTAAGAACGGCCCCCTAATAAACCGGGAAATAAGTTGGTTATACTTCAACGACAGGGTATTGCAGGAAGCTGCAGACCCAACGGTTCCGCTTATTGAGCGTATTAAGTTTTTGGCCATATTTTCATCAAACCTTGATGAATTTTATCGTGTACGCGTAGCTACTTTAACGCGGCTTGCTAATTTAAACGAGCGCGCTAAAGAAATTTTAGGTTATAACCCTAAAAAGATCCTCGGACAGATAAAAAGTATCGTAGTAAAACAGGAAAAGAAATTTAATAACCTGTACGAGAACATTATTGTTAAGCAGTTGGCCGAGGAAAAAATATTTATATTGAATGATAAGCAGCTTAACGTTACAAGGGGCGAGTTTGTAAAGAATTTCTTTAGGGATAAACTTTTATCAACCCTGGTACCCATCATGCTGGATGATGACCTGCCCATGCCCGAATTACGCGACAGGGCTATCTACTTTTTCGTAAGGCTTACCAAAAACAAAAAATCAAGGTTTGCGCTCATTGAGTTTCCTGATAACCTATCGAGGTTTTTGGTGCTGCCCGAAACCAATAAGCTCAAATTTATCATTCTGCTCGACGACATTATCCGTTACAGCCTCGAAGACATCTTTTTTATTTTCGAGCATGATTCTATTGAAGCTTATTCGTTACAGCTCACACGCGATGCCGAGCTTGACCTGGATAAAGCGGTGAGCGTAAAATTTGTTGACGCACTTTCTAAAAGCCTTCAAAAACGCAAAAAAGGTAAGCCTATGCGTTTACTGTATGATAGCGAAATGCCGCCGGATATGGTTGGCTACCTGGTAAAAAAAATGAAGCTGGATAAATCCAGTTTAATACCTGGCAACCGCTACCATAATTTCAAAAACTTCATATCGTTCCCCAACGTAGGCCGCCCCGATCTGGAGTATAATAAAAACCCGGCATTACCGGTAAACGGTTTGTCATTCGGCAAAAGCCTGATGGATCTTATAGCTAAAAAGGATTATCTCATCAGTACCCCGTATCAGTCGTTTGATTATATCATTCACTTTTTGCGGGAAGCGGCTATCGATCCTAAGGTGCGTGAGATCAGCATTACGGTATATCGTCTTGCTGAAAATTCCAAGATAATACACGCGTTGATAAACGCCGCGAAAAATGGTAAAAAAGTAACCTGCCTGGTAGAGTTACGTGCCCGGTTTGATGAGCAAAACAATATTTACTGGAGCAACCGTCTGGAAGAGGAGGGAGTAACCGTACTTTACGGGATCGACGGTTATAAAGTGCACTCAAAAATATGCCTGGTAACCCGCATGGAAAAAGGAAAGCCCATGCATTATGCCTGCCTTTCAACCGGTAATTTCAACGAAAAAACAGCCAGTATATATGCCGATCATAGCATACTTACAGCCGACAAAAAGATCACAACAGACCTGGTGGCTGTGTTTAAGGCCTTAACACGAGGTGTGCTGCCTAAAGGTTTAAAAAGCCTGATCGTATCACCGGTTGATTCGCGTCCGGCCATCTATAAGCTTATTGATAACGAAATCAAGATCGCTAAAAGCGGTAAACGGGCATACATGATATTTAAAATGAACAGCCTTGCCGATGAGCAGATCATCAATAAGCTTTACCAGGCCAGTAATGCAGGCGTGCATATCAGGCTGATCGTTAGGGGGATGTGCTGTTTGGTGCCCGGGGTAAAAAACTTCAGTGAAAATATTGAAGTGATAAGTATAGTTGATAAATATTTGGAGCATGCCCGGGTACATATTTACGGTAATGGCGGTAAGGAATTAATGTACCTCACCAGTGCCGATTTCATGACACGTAATATTGATAACCGGGTAGAGGTAGGGTTCCCGATACTGGATAAAGATGTACAACGGGAAATACGTGATATTATTGATATCCAGTTAAGTGATAATACAAAAGCGCGGGATATTACCGGCAAAAATGTCAATCGTTACCATAAAACGCAGGCTGAATTACTCACGCGTGCGCAAATAGATACTTATACATATCTAAAAAATAAAAATTTATAAAAAGTGAGGTACGCAGCTATAGACGTAGGCTCTAACGCAGTAAGGTTACTGATAGCCGAGATTATTGAGAACAACGGATCCATATCCTTCAAGAAAAATACCCTGATCCGAGTGCCTGTACGTTTAGGCGATGACGCGTTCCTGAACCAGGAATTGTCTGAAAAAAAGATTACCGATCTTGTAAAATCTATGCAGGCTTTCCGTAACCTGATGGATGTTTACAGGGTGACCGATTATATGGCCTGCGCCACATCCGCTTTACGCGAAGCACAAAACGGCAGCGAGGTGGTGGCAAAAATAAAGGAAGATGCCAATATCGACCTGCAGATCATCCATGGCGAAACAGAGGCTAAAATTATTTATGCCAGCCATGCCGAAGTAACTATAGACAAGGCTAAAAACTACCTGTATATTGATGTGGGTGGTGGTAGCACAGAGTTGTCGTTATTCAGTAACGGCGAACTCATTGCTTCTCAATCGTTTAACCTGGGTACTATCCGCATTTTGGACAACCAGGATAAAGAGGAGACCTGGAACGAAATGAAAGAATTTATCAGGGAGCATACACGCCACTACAAAAACGTTTACGGTATTGGTACAGGTGGCAATATCAATAAACTTTACCGCCTTTCGCAAGAGAAAGACGGTGTACCTATGAGCTATGTAAAACTCCGCGCGCTTTACAATTATTTAAACTCATTCTCGCTGAAAGACCGCATAAATGTGCTTGGTTTAAACCAGGACAGGGCCGATGTAATTATACCAGCCTGCGAGATTTATCTTACTGTACTTAAGTGCGCTAACATCAAAACTATCTATGTGCCAACAGTGGGTATGGTTGACGGAATTATACAAACGCTTATAGAGAAAAATTTTTCTACGCACAGTTAAAAAATTTTTAACAAATTATTTTTAAATAATTAAAACAGTTATTACATTTGTATTGCCCGCTTAAAGGGCATGTTTTTCATAGGTAGATGTAGGGTCGAGTACGAGTTATTCGACCCTTTTTTGTGCCTGTAACTTTTCTTCCGTTTATTTGTAGCTATATACATCATGAAAAATAAAATCGTAGTAGCTATTACCGGTGCAAGCGGCTCTGTTTATGCCAAATTATTACTTGATAAATTGCAGCAGTTGCAAAATCAGATCGCAGAAGTTGCCATTGTAATGAGCGATAATGCCAAACAAGTGTGGCAGTTTGAATTGGATGATAACGGCCATGGCAATTACCCTTTTAAATACTATGCCAAGAATGATTTTATGGCACCCTTCGCATCCGGCTCAGCTAAGTTTGATACCGTGGTGGTAGTACCCTGTTCAATGGGTACGCTTGGCCGTATAGCCGCCGGTGTATCTGATGACCTCATTACCCGCGCCGCCGACGTAGTTTTAAAGGAGCGCCGGAAACTGATACTGGTAGCCCGTGACACACCTTTAAATCTTATCCACATCCGTAATATGGCTACCGTAACCGAGGCAGGTGGCATTATATGCCCGGCTACGCCATCGTACTACAGTAAGCCTAAAACCATAGAAGAACTGGCCCTGACGGTAGTTGACAGGATAATTGACCTGATAGGGTTAGAAAATCAAAGCTACCGCTGGGACGGTATGTAACCGTAATATTACCCTGTTGGATTTTAGCATTTATTTACACTAATGATTAGCTTTGGTATAAACCATTACAATCACAGTGAAACGATATCTTTTTACTCTCATCTTTATTGTTACCGCTTGCAGTAACAACCTTTTCGCACAAATAGATACCGTAAATAATATCTCTATGAAGGATAAACTTTACGGGCTAGGTAAATTCTGGTCGGAGGCGAGCCAGAACTTCGCCTATTTTGATCATGCTAAGATTAACTGGGATAGCGCTTATCAAGCCTACATACCACAAATGCTGGCTACCAAAAACACCTGGGAATATTATATGCTGATGCAGCGTTTTTGTGCCTTGCTTAAAGACGGGCATACAGGTGTAGGTTTCCCGGAACAGTTGCTTACTCATAAGTCGCGCTACAAATGGATATATATTGAGAATTTTGATAAACGCTTCTTTGTGACCGATATACCTGTACAGTACAAGGATATGGTGCCGCTTGGTTCTGAAGTGATTGCTGTAAATGGTATCCCTGCCAGGGAATATGCCGAAAAAGAGCTGATACCTTACATCAGCTCTTCAACAGAACATGTGCTTTGGAATACTGCCGCCGCCATGATGTTCTACGGTACCGATTCAACGAAGCTTTTTCATTTAACGCTGCGCGCACCCAACGGTAAACAGATAAAATACGATTACCAGTTTCATACCTATGGTACCCAATGGGTAAGGCGTAATAACAGCACACCCTGGAAAATGCTCGATTTTAAAATGGTAGATGGTGTAGCGCAGGTTAAACTCAACACCTTTGGCGACGAAAAAATAATTGATGAGTTTAAAGCCATACTGCCTCAACTCTATTCTGCTAAAGGCGTAATTATTGATCTGCGGGGTAATGGTGGCGGTGATACCGGTATAGGGGCTGAGATATTAAAATATTTCACTGATGAAAAGGTATTAATAGGCTCAGCCTGGAAAACGCGTGATAATATTGCCGCTTACAAGGCGTGGGGTACCTATCAGTTGCAGGATACTTCTAAAGCGCCTAAAAGTGCCTGGCAAAAAAAGGTAATCGCATCGGCCAAAGGCGATTACTGGTACCAGGGCGACACCATGACATTTGAGAACAATATTAAAGTGGCAAAAATTAAAGCTCCATTGATAGTGCTTACCGGCAACAATACCGCATCGGCGGCAGAAGATTTCCTGGTGATGTTAAGCAGTTTAAAAGGCCGCGCAACAGTAATAGGTGAGCGCACCTACGGTAGCACCGGGCAGCCGTTGCCTGTTTCGCTGCCGGGTTTATCGGCATCACGCATTTGTACCAAACGAGATATGTATCCAGATGGCCGGGACTTTGTTGGCATAGGCATTATACCAGATGTGGAGGTGAAGCGTACGCCCGGGGATGTAATTAACGGTACTGATGCGGTGCTGGTACAGGCCATGAAGGTGATGAAGAAGAAAGTTAAGTAAGGCAATCAGTTTTTCAGATTAATGCTAACAAGAGTTATCATTTTACACTCACATTAACAACCAATTACTAATCACCAAGTAAGTAATTTACAAAAATCTTATCTTTGCGGCTTGAAAATGAACAAGAAAGTCGCTTTTTATACACTTGGCTGTAAGCTCAATTACTCTGAGACTTCGTCAATCGGCAGGATGTTTACCAATGCCGGTTACGATACCGTGGAGTTTACCGATACGCCCGACGTGTTTGTGATCAATACCTGCTCGGTAACCGAGAATGCCGATAAAAAGTGTAAAAAAATAGTAAAAGAGGCGCTCAAAATATCGCCTTCGGCTTTTGTGACCATTGTTGGCTGCTACGCACAATTGAAGCCTCAGGAAATTGCCGAAATACCCGGCGTTGATATGGTATTGGGCGCTGCGGAAAAGTTTCAACTGGTTGACCATATTACAGATCTTACTAAAAAGCCTAAAGCGGTGGTTTATAACCAGCCGGTTACTGAGGCTAATACTTTTGTGCCGTCGTTTTCCATAGGCGACCGTACCCGGACATTTTTAAAAGTTCAGGATGGATGCGATTACTCCTGTACATTTTGTACCATTCCCCTGGCGCGTGGCGCCAGTCGCAGCGATACTATTGAAAGCGCTGTTCAACAGGCACGGGAAATTGCCGCTTCGGGCGTTAAAGAAATCGTGCTGACAGGGGTTAATCTTGGCGATTTTGGTATCCGTAACGGTAAACGCGAAGACAGGTTCTTTGATCTGGTTAAAGCTTTAGATGAAGTGGAGGGTATCGAGCGCATCCGGATATCATCTATCGAACCCAACCTGCTTAGCGATGATATTATTGAGTTTGTAGCTGCCTCCAAACGATTTGTGCCGCATTTTCACATACCACTACAATCGGGCAATAACAAAATATTAGGTTTAATGCGTCGCCGTTATCGCCGTGAATTATATGCGGAAAGGGTTGCTAAAATTAAGGAGCTGATGCCCGACTGCTGTATAGGAGTGGATGTTATTGTAGGGTTCCCCGGCGAAACACGTGAGGACTTCCTGGATACTTACCAGTTTCTTAACGATCTTGATATCTCTTACCTGCACGTTTTTACTTATTCGGAACGCGAGAATACACCTGCTGCTGAGATGGCCGGCACAGTGCCGGGCTCAACCCGTGCTGAGCGGAGCAAAATGCTGCATATCCTGTCTGACAAAAAACGCCGCGCTTTTTATGAAAGCCAGTTAGGGAAAACAGATAAGGTTTTATTTGAGGGCGATATCAAAGACGGCCTTATGCATGGCTTTACCCGCAATTACGTTAAGGTTTGCGCCAAGTACGACCCTGTACTGGTAAATGAGATAAAAACCGTTCAGTTAACAGCAATTTCACCGGATGGTGATGTTGAAATAATGGAAAGCGAAGAGATATTATCGCATTAACTGTTATATTCGCTCCCAAAGTCATACTCCTATGTTTCCAAATCTTTATTACCTGGTTGAATATTTAACCGGTGCACATATTAATTTTTTGCAGATCATCCAAACGTTTGGCTTTTTTGTGGCCATCGCTTTTATGGCTGCTTACTGGGCCTTTACAGAGGAGTTTAAACGTAAAGAAAAACTGGGATATATACACCCTTTTGAAAAAACGGTTACGGTAGGTGCCAGGATCACCACTTTGGAGCTGGTAAGCAATGCGCTTTTCGGTTTCGTTATCTTTTACAAGATATTTGATGTAGCCTTAAATTTTGCAGCCGTTACTGATAATCCTCAGGCGTTTTTGTTATCGCTAAGAGGCAACTGGCCGGGTGGTATATTAGGCGCGTTGGTGTTTGCTTACTGGGCGTATTATGAAAATAAAAAGCAGGTACTTCCACAGCCAGAAAGGCGTGTTGTTAAAGTGCATCCGCATGAGTTGATGGGGAGTATATTGCTTTGGGCAGCTATATTCGGTTTTGCAGGTGCCAAGTTATTTAACGCGCTCGAGAACTGGGACGCGTTTATGAAAGACCCGGTTGATATGCTTGTAGGCTTTAGCGGGCTAACTTTCTATGGTGGTTTAATATGCGGAGGTGCTGCGGTTCTATATATAGCCAACAAGCATGGGATAAAGCCTTTTACTATGCTGGATATCGGCGCTGCCGGTATGATGCTTTCATACGCTTTAGGCCGTATTGGCTGCCAAATGGCTGGCGATGGCGATTGGGGTATTCCTAATCTTAAAGCTAAACCTAACTGGTTAAGTTGGGCGCCCGATTGGATGTGGAGTTTTAAGTATCCGCACAATGTGGATATGTCTGACTATGGTAACCGCATACCCGGCTGCATTGGTAAATATTGCTATGAATTAAGGCTGCCTGTTTATCCCACTCCATTTTACGAAACGGTAGTTTGTTTAATACTTTTCTTCATCCTTTGGAGGATAAGACATAAAATAAAAGCACCCGGAGTGTTTTTTGGTATCTATATGATCATGGCTGGTGTTGAGCGCTTTTTTATTGAACTTATACGCGTAAATACCAAATACGTTGTGGCCGGTATATCTTTTACCCAGGCAGAAATGATCTCGGTAATTATGGTATTGGGTGGGTTATCGCTTATTTACATCGGTAATAAACGCTTTGCAAAAACGGGTGCTGCCAACGCTTAATTATATTTCTCACTTTTAGTGTTAACGATCATGAACTTCAATCAAATTATTGATAGGGTTATAGATGTTTCTAAAGAGGCAGGACAGTTTATACGCCATGAGCGTAAGAACTTTGATGCCGATAAAGTTGAGTACAAGGGATTAAATGACCTGGTATCTTATGTAGATAAAAATGCCGAGCAAAAAATTGTAAAAGGCCTCGAGCTTATTTTGCCCGAAGCCGGTTTTATCACCGAAGAAAAAACAACAAACAAAGTAGGGGAGCGCTACAATTGGGTAATAGATCCGCTTGATGGCACTACCAACTTTATCCATGGGCTACCCACCTTTTCAGTGAGCATTGCCTTACAAGAATATGATACACCAGTATTGGGCGTGGTATATGAAGTAAACCAGGACGAATGTTTTTACGCGCACAAGGAATCGCCGGCTTACCTGAATAATAATGAGATAAAGGTAAGTAATAAGCCGAAAATTGCTGATAGTTTAATTGCCACTGGTTTCCCTTATTACGATTTTACCTACCAGGAAAGATATATTAAACTGTTTACCGAACTGATGCGCAATTGCCATGGTCTGCGCAGGATCGGATCGGCCGCGGTTGATCTGGCATATACCGCTTGCGGGCGTTTTGAAGCTTTTTACGAATACAATCTTAACCCCTGGGATATAGCGGCAGGCATTGTTATAGTGCAGCAAGCTGGTGGTGAGGTAGTTAATTTTGATGGAGGCGCCGAAGTGTTTAACAAACGCGAATTGTTAGCCACCAATCAACTCATCACCACCGAAATGCTGGATTATATTACGCGATATTTTAAGCAATAAAGGTAAACGACCTTAATTAAATATTGGGATCAAATTCAATGATCCACTCAATACCGTATTTGTCTCTGAACATTCCCGCGTAAGTTCCCCACGGGCTATCATCAATAGGGCCCTCAATCTCACCATCTGCAGATAAACCTTTAAACAGTAGTTCTGCTTCTTCGCGGCTTTCAGCGTTCACTACTATTTTTGACCGGTTTTCGTTTTCGCTCACCGTTCCCATAAATGATGGGACATCATTAGCCAATAGCACATTGTTTTTACCAATAGGTAAACCTATGCGCATTATTTTGTGGGCATCTTCGTCAGAAACTTGAAATTGCTCATTAGCTAAATCTTTGAAACGGATAATTTTGGTGAACTCCCCACCAAAAACAGACCGGTAAAAATTAAATGCTTCCTCGGCATTGCCATTGAAGTTGATCCACGGGTTTATTGCTCTCATTTTATTTTAATTGATTAGTTTATAATGGTAACATCTTTAAGCGCAGATTGTGCTGATAGCGATATTGCCGGTTAACATTTTATGTACAGGGCACACTTCAGCAATATTCATCAGGCGTTTCTTTTGTTCGTCAGTCAGTTCGCCGTTAAAAGTAAGCTGCGTTTTAATATCTGTTCCGCTATCTGTTTTAAACAACTCAAGGGCTATGGCTATTTCATCAACAATCCACATTTTGCGATCAATGTACATGCGCAAAGTAATAATAGTACAACTGGCGAGGCTTGCCAATAGCAGGCTGTAGGGCGCCATAGCAGTGTCACCTCCACCAAGATCGACAGGTTCATCAACCAATATACTATGGCCGCCGCTGGTTACAACGGCCTGATATTTTATATGTGCTATATGCGCCTTCGCGGTTACGTCAGGTTCGGTTTGCTGCTGCATTAAATCTTTAATTATCCTGGTCTAAGTTTATTAACGTCCAGTTGGATGTTTTACTGCTCATACCACCATTATATTTTAAGCTGATGGTAAAACGGGTTTCCTGATTTTCGCCATCATCAAATTTGGTGCTGTATGATGATTTGATCACATAAACCGAATCAGACTTTTTTGCAAACTGGTAATTATCATCATTAAACACCGGGTTCGATCCCCTTACCGTAGGTAGTATAAATTGTTTAGCAACTCCGTAAGCAGTATCGCTATCAGGCAATCCATCCAGCAGGTTTCCCCCGGGATTGGATAACGCCCATTTACCTATGAAAAGTCCGAATAAAATAAGCAGCGCTACAATAGCCAGGCCGGCTCGTTTAGCGGTTTTGTTTTTTACAGATTTGTCTTTTAAATAATCTCTTGAAGGCGGTGCTTCTCTTCTCATCACACAATATAATAGTTTAAATTAATAGAAATGGTAACATCTGCTGGCGCCATAAAACTTCTGTTCGCCGCGGTCACGAGAGGGTAGGGTGGTTTCGTAACCGATGCTACCCTCAGTGGTACCGCTGGTATTGCCGTAGTTAATACCGCCGGCAGGCACATCATGGCTTACACCAAAACGTAGCTTTTCGCCTCCGTCACGGTTAATAAACAGATCAAATATAAGAGAAATTACCACAGCGCTTGGGCCTCCCGCGCCACCTGTGCGATACCAGGCACCTACATTTATACTCTTACGTTTGTATTGCATGCCCGCATTAAGCGATTGCATATTACCCTGCTTGTAAAATATTACTGAGGGGATAATGTAAGATTTATCTTCGTCATCCAAATTATCATCCTGCGTCAGGTTATACCTGTAGGAAGCGTGTAAAGTACTGCGTATGGGTAGTTTTGATGGCGTACCGGTAAATGATTGATTGGGCCGGTTAATATGCTGCGCCGCGCCACCAATATTAAAATTTTTAAGGGTGAGGTTAACACCGGCACCGGCGTCAAAAAAGAATTTGTTGTTAAACTGCGGGTTATCGGCACCTGTTGTTGAACCCGGAATAAAACCCGTGCTGGGGTCTATCTGGTCGCCAAAAACCAGTTTACTGTAATCTACCGATCGGTTGGTTACCCCGGCCTGTAATCCAAAGGACAACACATAATCCTGCGAGCCAACACTATAAGAGTATATACCGGCTATGTTATTCTTATTTAAATAGGCGGAGCCTTCACTGCTGCGGGTAAATAATAATCCCAGGCCGCCGCCAAATTGCGGTACATTGTAATCAATTGAGGCGGTTAAATAGGTGAGGTTACCAGGTATGGAAGTGTATTGGTTGCGGTAAATGAGGTTCATCCGCAGGTCACCATCAAACTGACCGTTAAGTGCCGGGTTAAGGTAAACCGGTGAGTTAAAGAATTGCGAATACATATGATCCTGCGCAAAAACAGCTCCGGCTATCAATTGCAGGGCGAATATTATCAACAGGCGAAATTTTAGTTTTTCCTTCATCTCACTTATCTTATTAAATGTATCACACCTGTGCGTTTTGGTAATTCGCCTTTCAAAGAGTTGCCCTTCCATTCTGATCCGTTTGTGAAACGGGCGGTAGCCTGCCATATGTAAGTCCCTTGGGGTACAGGTACTCCCTTGTAGGTGCCGTCCCAACCTTCGGTAGGGGAACCATCGCCATCAAGCGCCGTGGTTTGCCACATCAGTTGCCCCCAATTATTAAATATTTGCAGGCGCCATTCTTTTAACTTTTGCCCTTTGGCTTTAAATGTTTGTAACTCCCTCACGCTTGATGATGGCTGAAAAGCATTAGGTAAAAAGAGCTCGCCTAAAAACTTGATCTCTATTTTTTGTTGTGAAACATCGAAACAACCGGTTGGTGATTTGGCTGTTAAAGTAACCGTGTAAGGCGAGTTCACATAATCATACTGATGCGCAGGAGGTGTATAAAATGGCGATTTTGCAGTGCCATCGCCAAAATCCCAGGTGTAAATAAATGATTCCGGCGGGGTACCATCCACACTCTGCGTAGTATTAGCAAAAGTTACCGTATTATCGCGGTTAACCACGTAAGTGAACGATGGTTTAGGCTTCGGATAAACGGTTATAGCTACTTTGGCTGATTCCTGTTGCGTGCCGCAACCCGGGTTTGAAGCCTTTACCGAAATAAAGTAGGTTCCGGGAGTATCAAATGATGTTGTAAAATCAGCCGTGGTACTTGCCGGGATAACCTTGGGTGTTGGGCTTGACGAAGTATAAATGTTGTAATAATAGAAAGTACCGCCAGTGGAGGTATTTTCAAATGTTACCGGGTCGCCTATACAAAAAGATGTTATTCCATCTTTGGCCTGTAGTCCGGATGTGATACCTGAGGGTGAAACCTGGATATTTCTTGGCGCGGTAGTGGCTTCTTTGCCGCAATTATTTACAGCTTTTAAAGATAAGGTCCATGTGGCCTGATGATCAATTGTATGTGGTTGAAATATGGCATTGGAAACATCGGTTTTAGTGATGCTTTCTATAATATTTCCATTTTCGTCTTTGAGCACAAACGTATAAGACTGGTTATTACCCGGCGATGTGTTCTTGGCAGATAGTGTTAAAATTCCACAGCCGCCAATGCCATCTAAAATATTGAAGCTCGGAGCTGGTAATTCAGGACTTACAATGATATCTTTAAGGTATTCACTTGGATTACAATTATTAATAATCGTTAGTTTAACGGTATACTTTACATCGTTTTTATCAGCCGCTACAGGGAAATAATGCGGAGGCGGATTCTTTTCAGTTGATGGGAGAGAGCCATCACCGAAATCCCACAGATATTGGGTTGTGGATACGTCGGGAGTTGAAGTATTGGTAAAAGTTACCGGGCCCGGGCCGCATATTTGTGTATCACTGGTAAAAGAAGCGCGCACGTCAGGTTTATCTATCACCACAATATCGTTTTGGCTATCCGCACAAGGTGGTATGCCGGATATGGTCCATCTAAACGTATAGGTTTTACCAGGAACCAGGCCGGTAACCAGTGTATTAGGGTCGTTAGGATTTACAAAGTTCACCTGGGGATCGGCCGGTACAACGGTCCATTTACCAACAAACGTGCCCGGGTCGTTTCCATGAAGTGTAAAAGAGTTTTGGTTGCAGATGGAAACCGGCGTGCCGCCACCACCTGCATTGGCAACAGGTGTTTCAGGATTAACAGTAATGGTGACCGGGTTGCTGTACACAGCCTCGCAGGAGCCGGTACTAACCATAGCTCTAAACTGTGCTGTTTGAGAAAGATTTTTAAAAGTGTAAGTGGCGTTATTTTCGCCATTGATGTCGGTCCAAGTACCTCCCGAGTTTAGTGTCTGCCATGTGATGGTACCCACGTATCCGGTTAGCGTAACAATACCCTGATTGCTATTGGCACAAACCGTTGTTTGGTCGGGAGTAGCCGTTCCCGCGATAGCCTGGGGCAATACCGTTAAGGTTAAAGTAAACGGGTTACCCACGCATCCGTTTACCGAAGGTGTAATGGTATAGGTAACGATGGCGTCTGTAGTACCAGTGTTGTTAATAAGGTCATTAATAGTATTGCCGCTTCCGGTAGCACCAAAACCGGTTGCTGTACCGCTTGTTAAAGTAGCCGTCCAGTTAAAATCGGTAGCGGTGGAAGAGGTGATGGTATAAGTAAAATTCTTACCACTGCAAATTGAGCTTGTAGGAGAACTATTCACATTGGCTTTGGGTATAATAGTTACGGTAACTGTTTTGGCTACAGTTTTACAAGCGCCCGCAAGGGTGGTATTAACGGTATAGGTAAGCACTACGCTACCGGCTGCTATATCAGCAGCGGAAGGTGTGTAGGTAGTAACCGGATTATTTGCATCAGCAAAAGTGCCGCCTGCGGTTGCTGACCATTTAACAGAATTGACAATGCCACCTGGCCCTGGTGTTGCCGATAAGTTAACAGCATTGCCTTCACAAACTACATTGGGGGTGGCCGTTGGATCTACAACAGGGCCGTCGGCAACAGTAATTTGCTTACTATCTGTAGCTACACCGCAGTTGTTCTTATGCGTTACGGTGATGGTATACGTACCGGTCGTAGGAAAGATGATCTTGGGGTATTGAGTATGCAGATCGCTGCCTGGTGCAAAAGTAGCGCCATTGCCAAGCACCCAGGTATACGTGTCTGCTTCGGGTTGGGCGGTGCCATCTAAGTTGGTTGGAGTATCGGCAGAGTTAGGGTCAAAGCTCACCGGAGTGTTTACACTACAGATAGTGTTTGATGGCAGTTTTGCTGTTGGCTGGCTGTTAACAACAATGGTTTTAACCGGCCCGCTTATGGGGCCGCAACCGGGCGTAATAATATCCTGCCTGAATGAATAAACACCTATTTGCGTAAAGTTTAATACGGGGTCTTTTAAACCGGCATTAAAAGTAACGCCATTGGTTGGGCCGGCGGTTTGTACCCATTTGTAAGTGGTTGTGGTATTACAGGCATTATCTATTGTAGATGTGTTTACTACAGGCACAGGCCCCGATGCAAGGCAAGCCTGTGGTGGTAAGGTAAAGTCTATTTTTGGAGCGTTTTGTACGCAAACGTTGTGCGTAACGTCTGCGGCATCGCACAAGCCATTAGTATTTTCATAATGCAGCAATATGGAATGCTCACCATTGGTGTTAAAGGTGTAAACAAATGGTTGCGACAAGGTATAGCCGCTTTTGACCAATACGCCATCCACATACCATGACCATTTGGCATTTACGTTTTGGCAATTCGCCGAGGGGCTGCTGGGGTCATCACCAGGGGCAGAGCGGTTTACAAATGTTACAGCGCTATTGGTACAGGCATATTCGGGGAAATCAAATTTATTTTGCGGCGGAGCAATTACCTTGGCATAAGTGGTTACAGGTTGCGTAATATTATCGCAGTATATGCTAAGGGGTTGTATATCAATTTGGAATACATTTTTTTTACCGTTCGGGTTACTTCCGCATGATGAAGCAGTGTACGGATGGCTTACCTTTCCATTCGCTGCAACAATATCGCAAAAGGTATAAGTGCTTGAGGTACCATCGCCCCAGGTTACTTTATAGGTGAGACCCGGATAATTCTTTTGTATGCCGTTATTGGTGGTAATATCAACGTTATATTGTAGCGTGTTACCGCTACCCTGGCAAACTGTACCGTTACCGGTAATGGTAAAACTGTTATTTACTATGTTATTAATTAATTGGTAAGCTTTTATACCCCAAACACCATTTCGCTGAGTTTTAACGGTAACTGTGTAGTTGGCTGCGTTAGCTGCAAAAGTGGTATTTAAGGGAAATGTACCCTCATCAGTTTTGGTAAGCTCATTATAGAAGTTAGCCGTTGCCGGGTTACCTCCTTCAGATGTATTGGTAAACGGAAAATTATTAGCGCCGCCATTACATGAGCCGTACACTTCCGGGTCCAGGCTGGGCTTTATAGGGAAGGATGCGGCACCTGCTTTTATCCCTGCTATCGCATTTATACTAAAAACCGCGGAGGTACCGGGAGTTGAAGGAATGCTTGACGCAACTCTCACCCGGTAATTGGTGCCCGCTGCCGCGTTGTTAGGAATAATGCCGTTAATAAAAGGTACATAAAAGCCTTTGGCGCTGCCTATTAATGTTGGCGAACCAAAGTTACCATTCGCGTCAGAAAGATATAAGTTGAAAACATTTGCGGGGTCGCTAATACAGCCTGTAACCGTTATGGGTACAGCAATAGTTGAGCCTTGTCCGTACGGCCCCGGGTCAACCGTGCCGATATTAATAGTTTGCGAGAAAGCAACCTGCCTCATTAGCAGGAAGGAAATTATTAGAAATAAACCCTTTGTAAAAGTTTTGCCCATCAAATGCGCCAATCAAAAATCAAATTTAAACCGGGTATATAACATTTACGTTACAGTATATGGCTTTATACGTAAATAAACAGAACCGGTTGCGTGGTATGCACGCTTTTAATAATTAATTATTGATCGGGGGAGATCAACCAAAAAACAGGTACGAAATAAAAATGGCCGCGATAACACCGGCAAAATCGGCCAAAAGACCCGCCGGTATAGCATATCGCGAACGTTTGATACCTACAGAACCAAAATATAATGCTACAATATAGAAAGTAGTATCGGCTGATCCGTTAAAAACCGATCCCAGCCTGCCCGCGAAACTATCAGGCCCGTAGGTTTGCATGGTGCTGATCATCATGGCCTTTGAGCCCGAACCGCTTAACGGCTTCATATAGGCTACAGGCAGGGCATCAACAAAGCGGGTATCTAAATGCGCTTTTGTAGCCGCCCATTTTACGCCACTGTTAAGATAGTCAAGCGCGCCGCTGTTACGCAATACGCTTATGGCTACTAACATAGCTACCAGGTATGGTATAATTTTTACCGATACCTCAAAACCGCTTTTGGCGCCATCAATAAAGCTTTCAAAAACGTTTACTCTTTTACGTAATGCACCCAGGATAAATATTACCGGAATAGCAAACAATAAAAAATTGCTGGATACTTTTGATACCGTAGCAATCTGATCCTTGCTTAACTGGGTGGTAAAATACCACACCAGCGCTGCGATAAACATGGTAAGGCCGCCTAACCAGCTTAATATAACCCTGTCAAACAGGTTAATTTTTTGTTTGATGGCTACGGCTATCATCCCGGTAACGGTGGCTACATAAGTAGCTATAATACACGGTAACAAAACATCCGCCGGGTCTTTGGCATGTAATATAAAACGCTGTGCTATGATGGTAACGGGCAGCAGTTGCAAGCCGGAAGTGTGCAGCACCAGGAACATGATCTGCGCGTTGGAGGCGGTTTCCTTATTAGGGTTGAGTTCCTGCAAACTGCCCATAGCTTTTAAACCTAAAGGAGTAGCGGCATTATCAAGCCCAAGCAGGTTGGCCGAAAAATTCATCATCATTTGCCCGGTGGCAGGGTGGTTCCTGGGTACTTCGGGGAATAAACGGCTTAGAAAGGGCCCAACAATGCGTGAAAGAAAATTCATGGCACCGGCCCGTTCGCCAATGTTAAGGATACCCAGCCATAATACCATATTACCGGCCAGGGGAAGTGCAATGTCCATTACCGAGGCTTTTGAACTATCAAACATCCCGTCAACCAATACCTTAAAGGCATTGGTATCGCCAAGAAATACCATTTTAACTGATGCGATAACAAACGCTATGATAAAAAAGGCTATCCAGATGTAATTTAAAGCCATGTTTAGAATTTCGACTGTGAAGATAGTTCATTTTGTAAAATAAATTACGGTTATGCACCTGCCGAAACAAAAATTGTTGTTAGAGATACCAGGATTTCATGACTGTATTGTTTGACAGGTTGATTACTATCCGTTATGTTTAAAACAGTATTTTAGCAAAAATAAATTATAATATGCCTACTATAAAACTTTCAAGAGTAAGTGGTGACTTCGGTTTTGAAGCCGCGGACGAATATGGTCACATCGTAAAAATGGATACCAGCGCGGAAAGCGGCGGGCAGAACTTTGGTGTGCGCCCTATGCAAATGTTATTGATGGGCTTGGGTGGTTGCAGCGCTATAGATGTGATCAGTATTTTAAAGAAACAACGCCAGGATGTGGTTGATTATAAGATGGTAATAAGCGGCGACCGCGAAGCTGGTAAAGAACCATCACTTTGGGAAACCATCAACATTGAATTTCATCTGTATGGCAATGTGGATGAAGACAAAGCCAGGAAAGCTGTAGAATTATCACTTAACAAATATTGCTCGGTTGCAGCTACGCTTTATAAGGCGAATGCCGATATAAAATGGACGGTAATCATACATCCTGCCGAATAATACATAAAGGAGCAGCACACTTAATATTTCTATATTAAACAAATCTGTTGGTTTTCGGCGAAGGATCCGAAATGCTGATGTCGCTGCTCCTTTCATTTGAAGATTGGCAACGCCAGCCTACTCAAAGCGTGAGCCCAAACCTGATATATCCCGGCACTTTTTCTAAGTCAATTCTACCGGCTTAACTATATCCGGTTATCGAAACTACATGTAATGCCTATCTGGCTGAGCTATATTTATTCAATGTTACCGTTGCTGCTTAAATACACATCTCATCGTTAAAGTTTTGTAATTGTATATTTTACTGTACATAAAATAGCTTCAAACATTTTGGTTGTAAGTAGTTGGTGAAGGCGGTTTCTGTACACTTTTTAGCGTTGATAAAGGCTTAAACTAATGTGTTTTGGCCGTTTTAAGGATATGGGATTAAGGATGTGCAATAATCACTGTATTTGTAATTATTTGCTTTGATGGCATTGTTGTTGACAGTTGTAATTCAATCCGGCTGAACAACCACCCGGGGCATATAATAGAAACAATATGAAAACACATTTAAAAAAAGCATCATTACTAATGACCGGTTTACTGGTTGGTGGTAAACTGTTTGCTCAAACCCCTGACACAACCTTAAGCACAAACAACTATGTACAACCTTTTTCAGGCGGCGGTTCGTTCCGTACCTGGTCTATAGGTGTACACGGTGGATTATTAACCCCCTACACAATTTTTGGTACAAGCGGAAGACAAGATTTTGTAACGCCTAAATCAGAGATAGGTTACGGCGGTTATATCGCAAAACAATTTTTACCAAGCTTTGGTATGCAAGCCGACTTCTTAAGAGGGCAGGTAAGCGGCCAAAACGGCCAACCTGTTAATGGTGTTGCGGGTGCAAGCAGTTTCAATACAAAATTAGACTGGAGCGCTGCATTAAAAGCCAACTTTACTTTAGCTAACATTAACTGGTTTAACAAAAAAAGCGCTATACAACCATACATCAGCGCGGGTGCCGGTTACATGGGCTATAAAACATCAGTAGTTGACGCTACCGGTACAACAACTACCACCAGCAATGGTACCATTAAAGAATGGTTTGTACCAGTAGGTTTAGGCTTTAAAATTAACATGGGTTCAGGTGTTAACCTTGATTTAGGTTACCAGGTGAACTTTGTACAGGCTGATAACTTTGATGGCGTAAACGTTGGTTCAACTAACGACAGGTTCTCTTATGCACACATCGGTTTAGAGTTTGCTTTGGGTAGCAGCAAAAAACCACAGTTAGCTACTTACAACCCGGTTAACTCAATGCGTACCGAGTACCTATGGAAAAATCAGCAAACTCAACAAATGCTGCAGGCTCAAATCGATGCTGAGAAAGCTAAAAACGCTCAGTTAAGAAGCGACCTTGACGCCACAAACGCTAATCTGGCTAAATTAACTATCGATAGCGATGGTGACGGTGTGCTTGATGTAAACGACAAATGTCCTAACACGCCTGCCGGTACTAAGGTAGATGGTTCTGGCTGTCCGTTAGCTAAACCGGTAATCGTGGTAACTGAAGAAGACCGCCGTGTGGTTAACGATGCTATTGCTAACCTTGAGTTTGACTTTGGTAAAGCTACCATCCGCGAAAAATCATACCCAAGCTTACAGCGTGTAGCCAAACTATTGGTTGATAAAAACTTCAGCCTGAAACTTGCCGGTCACACTGATAACGTTGGTTCTGACGCTGCAAACCTTAGATTATCTAAAGACCGTGCCGAATCAATTAAATCATACCTGGTTAGCCAGGGCGCAAACCCATCACGTATAGAAGCTGTGGGTTACGGTAAAACTCAGCCGATCGCATCTAATAAGACAGCTGCTGGTCGTCAGAAAAACCGTCGCGTAGAGTTTACGCTTTATTAATAGCCGATACTATATATAGCAAAAGCCGCTCCTATTGAAGGGGCGGCTTTTTGTTTTTATAGCAATTACAGAGCGAAAAAATCTTCCAGGTTACCAAAATAGGTGTCATTCCATCCTTCAGTTATTTCATCATAATCCTCGTCTGGTATGTTAGTATGCCTTAGCTCTACAGATGTTCCGTGTTTATCGGGGTGTAGTTTTATGGTCACAATAGATTCTTCAGGTTGCCCGTCAAAGTACCATTGTTGTACAATTTTTTTATTTGGCTCAAAATCTATGTTACGGCCTACAATTGCACCTTCCCACATGGAAAACTCCGAGCCCGTTTCCGTTGACATTTCCGCAGGTTCACCCGTCCATAACTGGATGGTTACTGGGTTAGTCAAAGCTATGTATATTTCTTCGGGCGTGGCTGGTATGAGGTAATATTTTTTGTAATCTTTCACTCCGCAAGTTAGCAAGAAAATTTTAAGGCGGGTATCAGACTTTATTTTTACAAGCGGCTAATAATTATCGGCTCAAAACCATCGTTGCTTAATGATGTTTAAAACGTGTATTATTGCTTACGAATATGCAAAAACTGGTTTTATTAAGGCATGGTGAGAGTGTCTGGAACAAAGAAAATCGTTTTACCGGATGGACTGACGTAGATCTGTCTGAAAACGGTTTACAACAGGCTGTAGATGCAGGTAAGCTTCTTGCTGCTAAAGGCTATACTTTTGATGTCGGTTTTACATCTGTGTTAAAACGTAGTATTAAAACCATGCACCATGTGTTGGAGCAACTCGATCATTTATGGATACCGGTACATAAATCCTGGAGGCTTAATGAGCGCTTTTACGGGGCCTTACAAGGATTGAATAAAGAAGAAACCATCAAAAAGTATGGCGAAGAACAGGTATATAAATGGCGACGAGATCCCCATGAGCACCCACCAGCTATTACAAAAGATGACGAGCGTTTTCCCGGACATTACCTGCGTTATGATGACCTCACATATCGCGAATTGCCTGTTACCGAAAACCTGAGTGAAACGATGGTGCGCGCTTTACCTTTTTGGCATGAGTGTATAGTACCCGCAATAAGATCAAACAAAAAGGTAATTATTTGCGCGCATGGAAACAGCCTGCGTGCGCTCATCCAATATATTGAAAATTTAAGCGACGAAGAGGTAACCAAACTCGATATTCCAACGGCAACACCCTGGGTATATGAACTGGACGACCATTTAAACTGCATCAGACATTACTATCTGTAATTTATTTACAGCTATTAGTTGTTTATTTCCAATCCCCAGTCGCGGCCCTTGTTAATTGCAGGTACGCCCTTATCCATCCATACAGGCATAGTTGCGCCTTTTAGGTAATGGTCAAAAAATTGTGCTTCCCTGATAGTGATATCTTTCCGGTTCTGCCTTTTAACCAAATTATGGGCTTCATCGTTATATTGTAACAACCAAACAGGCTTACCCAACCTGCGCAAAGCTGTAAACATTTCAATGCCCTGGTACCAGGGCACGGCTCCATCAGCGTCGTTACTCATAATTACTACAGGTGTTTGTACCTTGGGTAATTGAAATAATGGTGAATTATCAATATATAAGTCGGGCTTTTCCCACAGCGTGGCCCCAATGCGGCTTTGCGTTTTTTCATATTGGAACTGCCTGTTTACGCCACTTTCCCAGCGTATACCACCGTAGGCGGATGTCATGTTGGCTACGGGTGCGCCCGACCAGGCAGCAGCATACATATTGGTTTGGGTTATAAGATAAGCTACCTGATAGCCGCCCCAACTTTGCCCCTGTATACCAATATGCTCACCATCAACCCAGGGGTTTTTCTTCAACTCTTCAACCCCCGAGTTGATGTATTCTACAGCTGATGCGCCAGGGTACCCGATTTCGTAACTAATATCGGGTGTAAAAACAAGGTATCCATTGCTTACAAACCAGGATATAGGCAGGCGGGAGGGGGTAGGGGCCGGTGGGATATAATTATACAATCCGTCTGATAGCTTTTCATAAAAATAAACGATCATCGGGTATTTTTTGGCCGGATTAAAATCTTCAGGTTTATATAAAATCCCTTTTGATTTGTGCCCCTTGGGTGTAAACCACGAAACTAAAGACGCGGTGCCCCAATTATACTGTTCTTGCTGGGGATTAATAGCGCTTAGCTTTACCTCTTTAACAAGGTCAGTAGAATAATACAGATCCGGCGATTGGGTGTAATTTTCTTTGGTATAAATGAATACGCCCACGTTTTTTGCTTTTTGTAAAGCGCTGTATTTAAATGGAGCTGAAACTATCTCGTCAGGATCATCATCGCCACTCATTGGTTTTTTGTAGTAACCCCATTGTTTATTTTCTTCATTTTGGGTAATTAGCCAAAGAACATTTTTAGTAGGTATAAATTTTTCATCAGCAGCAACAGGCTCATATCTGAAACGTAGTTTATTACGGCGGCCAATGGCACCAGTAAAATTGGTAGCACGGCCGGTAACAGGGTCTATTTTCCAGATGTCGTACCTGTCGTAAATAAGTACATGCTTATCATTTTCTTCCCAACCGGCAATACCATATGGTTGGGCATCGTCAGGTACGTCGTTTTCTTCATCACCCATTTTTACGCCCAATGATTGAGTGAGTAACTTTTTTTTACCGGTAGCAATATGGTAGCTGTACCAGTTCTGGTTTTTAGCGTTAAACCAAATAATAAAGTTGCCGCCTGGGGAAATACTGTAACGCGCCTTTAGCCTGTCGTTAATAAGCATACGCTCACCAGTAAGAGTGTTAATCAAATAAGCCTGTTGCAAGCTGCCGCCTTCCCATTGTGATGCTATTCTGGCGCCTGTATCGGCCAAGCCTAAAACAAATTGCGCGTCAGTATTTTCATCAGCAACTAATATTTCCCTTATGTTTTCGTCGCCCAGTTGTATCAGCTTTTTGGTACCATCTGCAGGCCTTATCACGGCGAGGTAACTACGTTTAAGTTCGCGTTGCAGGTTTTTTAATTGTTGCGGCTGTAAATAGTCGTCTTTGTAATTCCAAATATCCAACCGAGCGTGTTCAAAATCAACCAGCGTTGTATCAATCGGTTTGGGGATAGGAGAAGTTCCAAAAAAAAGTTTTTCGCCGCTTTTACTAAAATATACGCGCCCGTCGCCACTTGTCGCCCATTTTGCAGGCATACCGTTTGAGTTTTCCTGGGCCATTACCAACGCGCTATCTTTCGATGCATTGTAATAGTAAAGCTTAAATGGCTTAACTAATGCTTTTTCAGGGTTTTTTTCCGCGGTAAAAGCCAGTTGTTTACCACTTTCATCAAAAGCGATGTTTTTGTAAGTACCCTTGCCTGTACTTATCTTTTTTAGAGTGTCATTAGCAATATCATATAAAAACAGTCCGGATATTACTTTATTGTTTTTCTTGGGAGCGGTAACCGCGAATGCCAGCCATTTACCGTTTTTACTTAGTTGAAATTCGTTTGTATAATTAAATACACGCTTTTTACCTGCTGATGGTTGATATATAGTTAATTCCGCGCCTTCTTTTACCGGCGGTGCAATGGCGTTGGCAATTGCTTTTTTTGATGTATCGGCTACAGGCTTTTTGGTACTGTCGGTTACACTGACATAGGCAATTACCGGCGCTTTTTCGGCGATTTTAAACGTTCGGATAGCTGGTTCTTTATCCAAATGCAGGTTATCCAGGTTAATTATTCCGAGTGTGTCTTTAGGGAAATCGGCGAGTTTTTTCTTTTTGATCTTTGCCTGTCTCAGGTCCTTATAGAAAGGCCTTATCATGCATACCGCGTATTTTGAGTCGGCAGTAAAACGAACGGTATCAGCCCTTGGGATGCTTATTTTGCTTTTCCCGTTGGTGGTAGTGATATATAAAGCAGCATCACCCTCTTGCGGTTTAACCACATAGGCTATCCATTTGCCGTTGTTACTGATACGCTGGCCGGATACATTTTGCCACCCATCAAATACCTGATGGTCCAAAGGTTTTTTCTGCGCAAATGCGGCGCTGGTAATTAATATGAACAGGACGGGTAAAAATTTATTCATGCAGGCTGTGTTGCTGTTTAAATATCAATATTTTAAATTTACAGGCCTGTATATGAAATGAAAAAGTTACATTTTCATTTTTAATATTGTAAATAAAACAATAAGACCAATCTGATACTTAAACTCTAATTAACTCCGATTTTACATGCCTGAAAATACTGTATCGCTTAACCATCATCAAAAATACCTGGAAGGTGGAGGCGAAATGGGGTCGCTTATACGTTCTTTCAATTGGTCTGAAACTGTTTTGGGTACGCCTGATACCTGGCCTCAAAGCCTGTTAATTACGATAAGCACCATGCTGCGATCAAGGTTTCCGATGTTTTTATTTTGGGGGCCTGATTGTATCCAATTTTATAATGACGCATACCGGCCCAGTTTGGGTACAACTGGTAAGCACCCGTACGCTTTGGGCCGTAAAGGCGCTGACAGCTGGCAGGAGATATGGCCGCTCATACTGCCCCAGATAGAAAAAGCCATGCACTACGGGGAATCTACTTACAGCGAGAATGAGCTGGTACCCATGTATAGAAACGGCAGCATAGAAAATGTTTACTGGACCTATAGTTATTCTCCCGTTATTAAGGAATGTGGTACTCCAGGCGGTGCGCTGGTAATTTGTTACGAAACCACTAAAGCAGTACACGCCTTTAATACTGCCGAAGAAAGTAAAAATCAGTTACAGTTTGCAATAGAGTCTGCTGATTTAGGTACATGGGACCTTGACCCCGCAACCAACCGTTTCATAGGAAATAACCGGATAAAAGAATGGTTTGGACTAACTCAAGATAGCGATATTGCCTTACCGGATGCCATTGAAGCTATTTTACCTGAAGATAGGGATAGGGTGGCTAACGCCATTACAGCAACTATGCAATATGGAAGTGATAATAATTATGATATTGTTTATGGTATACAGAACAAAGTAAGCGGACAAAAACGTGTTTTGCGTGCTAAGGGTAAGGTGGTTTTTAATAATGAAAATATTGCTACCCGCTTTAGCGGTATTCTGCTTGATGTTACAGATGATGTAGAGGTAGAAAAACGTAAAGATGAATTTATAAGCGTTGCCAGCCATGAACTTAAAACGCCCATTACTTCATTAAATGCGTCATTACAAATACTGGAAAAACTGGTGAAATTAGAGCCAGTTAGTGATAAATTTAAATTGTTTACGAACAAGGCGGCAAACAACATCAATAAATTGGTGCATTTGCTTGACGATTTGCTGAACGTTACCAAAATACAGCAGGGGCAATTGGCTTTAAGTAAAAACCGTTTTAACCTTGCAGAACTGGTTAAGGATAGCTGCGATCATATTAGCCAGGGTACCGATCATGACATTACAATTACCGGCGAAAAGGAATTAATGGTTTATGCCGATTATAGGCGTATTGACCAGGTGTTGGTTAATTTTATCAGTAACGCTATTAAGTATTCGCCCCAATCTAAAAAGATAGACATAACGGTTGAGCAGCAAGGCCCTGATGCTAAAGTAACCGTGAGTGATTATGGCATTGGTATAAACCCTGATAAGTTGCCTCATTTGTTTGACAGGTATTACCGTGTAGACGCGCTTGGGCATCAATTTTCGGGTTTGGGACTTGGATTATACATCAGCTCCGATATTATAAAAAGGCATGATGGTGATATTGGCGTAGAAAGCCAATGGGGCGAGGGAAGTAAGTTTTGGTTTACTTTACCGATAGATCAGTAAGATAGAGGGAAATTTATAGTCGTTTGTTTTTCTTTAGCTGCACTCATAGCCCTGAAAAATGCTTTTAGTTTTTCAAAGAAAGTTTTAGCGGTTTTCTCTTGCCTGCTTGTAGAGGTTTTATCAGGCGTATTACGCTCAGTGAAACTACCCGCCATCTCTTCAAGTACAAATCGTCTTACACCCTCGTCGCGGTTAATGATTTCGTCCATTTCAGCAAGATCTTTAAGAGTGGCATGGCCGTTCTTATTTTTAGTCCATAAAACTTCAAACCTTTCCTGAGAAAGTGTGCGCCTGATGATATATTTACTGTCTTTCATCATAACTTAATATCATGTAGGCAACAAACTCAATGCCATTGCTTTAATTATTTGTAATACAATGGTTTAAATGATACGACTGTATCACTTTGGGGCGTTTGTGATACAGCTATGTTCATATACGAACAGTACAATGCCAGCATCAGGAATTAATGAATCATCTTCAGAATCCGATCCCAACGGATGTGCTTTAAGCCGCTTTGTGTGCTATCTACACTCATCCAGGTAATTACGGCTTTACCCACTATGTGGTCTTCGGGCACCAATCCCCAGTAACGTGAATCTTCTGAATTATGGCGATTGTCGCCCATCATCCAGTAGTAATTCATTTTAAAAGTGTAATCATTAACATGCTTCCCGTTAACATAGTAACCGTCAGATTTGTGCTCGAGGGTATTGTGCTCGTAAGCGGTTATCGCGCGTCCGTAAAGGGCAACGGTAGAATCATTAAGTTGAATATGAGTACCGCGTGCGGGTATCAATAATGGGCCAAAGTTATCTTCGCTCCATTTAAACTTCTCATTGTGCGGAAATATCTGCGCGTTGTACTCACCCGCCGGGTCAATTACTTCCTTAACGGATTTAATGTTGGAGTAACTTTTAAACTGGTTAAGGCTTGCCGGCGGAATGATCATTTCATATACAGTAGGGCTATATTGCAACCTGACATCTATTTTTAGATCACGTATCATATCCGGGTTCAGATCGGTGCCATCAGTGGTAACCATATATGAAGTTTGCCCTTCTGGCGCGTTGGGGTAATATTTCCCGTTGGCATATACCCTTGCGTCTTTTATTTCTATGATATCACCGGGAGTGCCAACACATCTTTTTATAAAGTGCGTCCGCATATCTACAGGCCGCTCAACGGTTTCTGCTGGATAATTAAATACCACAGGATCGCCCTTTTGTACCTTTCCAAAGCCGGGCAGGCGGTAATAGGGCAGCTGCCAGCCGTCCCAGTAAGTTTTTACGGTGCCATTAAATATGGTAGACTCTAAAAAAGGGATTGAAATTGGGGTCATAGGCATCCGTGCCCCGTAAGACATTTTACTTACAAAAAGGTAATCACCGGTGAGCAAGCTGCCCTCCATTGAAGCTGATGGTATTGCATAGGCTGAAAATAGGAGCCCTCTGATAATAGTTGATGCAATTACCGCGAAAACTATCGCGTCCACCCATTCGCGGAATATACTTTTACGCTTTTTGGGGCCTTTGTTGCGAGAAAAAAACTTCCAATTCATAAATTATATGGTTCGGCAGCAGCCGGGGTTATCTTGTTAGACAACATACATAAAGTAATGTTACAGCATTAAGATAAATTTTTCTATATTGAAACATTAATTATTAACTAAAATTATGTTACGTCGAACCTTTATTAAAACAACCTCCGCTGCTTTTCTTACTGCTGTTTGCAGTCGCATAACTTTCGCGAACGCATTAGGCGGTCAATTGATCAACCATCCGGACGAGGCTTGGGCGCATACAGCGGAAGGTTGGATAAAGCTAACCGGTAACGGAAACCTTTTTAAGGGCAAGGGTGTAACGGTTGAACTCAAAAATAAAGGTAACGCTCAGGCGGTGTATATACAATCGCCTGAAACGGACATTAAAGGTGTAAGATTATCCTGGAAATATCAGACGCAAAAATATAGCAAAATACTGGGCGACCATTGGGAACGTTCTTACGGTGATCTGGGCTGGAAAAGTCCTGATGAACACACGCCTAATCCCTGGTATGTGATGTTGCATGATGGTAAGCAAACCGCTGGCTTCGGCGTAAAAACCGGTTGCAGTACCATTTGCTGGTGGGCAGTAAAACCCGGCAGCATGGAATTAACGCTCGATACCAAATCAGGTGGAGATGGAGTTAAGCTGGGTACACGTGTTTTGCATGCCGCTGATATGGTAACTACATTAAGTGGAGTAAATGAAAATGCTTATGCAACCACCACGCGCTTTTGTAAGATGATGTGCGAAAAGCCGCGTTTGCCTAAACAGCCGGTTTACGGTATTAATGATTGGTACTTTGCTTATGGAAACAATTCACAACAACTGATACACGATACCACCAAAATAATGGCCGAGTACGCGGTAAGCGGTAACAAGCCATTCTCTGTTATTGATGACGGCTGGGAACAGGCTGATGATTTTTCAAAGCATAATGAAAAATTTGCCGACATGGCTAAAATGGCTGATGAAGTAAAGGCTTTGGGTATGCGGCCGGGCTTATGGACCAGGCCGTTAATTGCCCGGCTGGATACGGCTAAAAGCAGATTGGCGCCATCTATTAAAAACAGGGATAACTCCAATGAGCGTATACTCGACCCATCTATACCCGAAAATATTGAACAGATAAAACACAATATTTCGTTATACCGGAGCTGGGGTTACGAGATGGTTAAGCATGATTTTAGCAGCTGGGATATATTTGGCCGATGGGGATCGCAAATGACGGACGAGCTTACGCAGCCCGGATGGCATTTTAACGACCAGACAAAAACTAATGCCGAAATTATCCTAAACATGTATACAGCCATAAGGCAGGCGGCAGATAATATGTATCTTATTGGCTGCAACACCTTAAGTCACCTTTCGGCAGGTCTGTTTGAGCTTAACCGTATTGGAGATGATACCAGCGGAAAGGAATGGGATCGGACTAAGAAAATGGGTGTAAATACGCTGGGCTTCCGATTGGTGCAAAACAATACTTTTTATGCCGCCGACGGAGATTGTGTAGGCATTACCAAATATGTAAAATGGGAAAATACCCAAAAATGGTTAACCCTGCTTGCTCAAAGCGGCTCACCATTATTTATCTCTGCCGACCCTGCCGCGCTTGGCCAGGAGCAGAAAAATGCTGTTAAAGCAGCGTTTACGCATGCGGCAAAAGTACAGCCAACCGCTGAGCCGCTCGACTGGCTGGATAATAAAACGCCCGCTAAATGGAAACTTAACGGGCAGGTAGTAACGTTTGACTGGGATTAATTAAGCTTACATCACCAACAGCATAACAGCGCTCATGGCAATCATGAGGCCATCTTCAATAATGGTGATGGTGCTCATGGGTAAGTTAAAAACAGTTCCCAAACAAGCACATTGTATAGCTCTTTTATTGAATACGCTTTGCAGTACGCCAATAATGCTCACAAACATCACTAACAGGGTAATTGCATTAGTTAATACTGGTTGAAAATTAATTGCGAAAGCTATACCTAAAGCCAGCTCTATAAACGCGTATATATAACCCCATGCACGTATCTTTTTAGCTATAACATCATACATAGCATAACTATCTGCAAAGGCCGATAAATTCAGCATTTTAAAGAGCGAGAAGATGAGAAAAAAGCCGCTCATAAAAACGCGCATGCCCATCATCCAGCCTCCGCTATAAGTTAAACTAATAAGCACAGAAAGGCCTGTAACATAAGCGAAAATCAATAGCACCGGCTTATAGGTTTCCACAAAAGACAGGGTTTCAGTTTCCTCAGCGACAAATGGCGTGGCTGTGGGCTGTTGAGTTAAATGCTGTTCGGCAATAGTATATTTAGGATAAGCCGAAAGGGCATCTTTCAGCTTAGCGGTATCCACATGGTGCGACATGGTAATTTCACCGGTACCCTTTTCCAGGTTGATATCCACATTGGTAACTCCGGGTACCTGTGAGAGTAATTGATGAACTTTAGAAAGGCATCCGTTGCAGGTCATGCCGGTTATATCATATGTATGGGTCATTTTAATTAATATTTAGTTAACACAAAATTACGCATACTATCAAACTCGTAGGGTATAGATTGCCATGTTGTAAAGCAATTTTACAATACAAGTAGTTATTGCGATGATAGGCGTAATTTTATTAATTTTGACCTTTATAATATTCCCGGGGCGTGGCAAAGAACAAGAACGAATACTCTTTCTGGACTAAATACAAACGTTTTGCAGGTAACGAGATACTGCTTTACCTTGTTATGATCATAGGAATCATATTGGGTATCATTATATTCAGCTACATTTAATTTTTTATTAGCGATACGGTATAATTATCACTGTCGGCCACTTTCTGGTAAAAATCAACCAGTTCGGCATAACTATCTTTAGTGTAAGTGCCGTCTTTAATCTCAATGTGGCGTTTGTAGGTGATCTTGCCGTCGGCAAACGTCATATAAGCTTTAAAGTTGCCAAATGGTGTGCTCAGGTTTCTTCTTACAGGTTCAGTATCTAAGCGGTAACCAGCAGGCAAGATGTAGGTGATCTCATCCTCATCAGTAAAACCCCGGTTGATGTAAACCGGATTAATGCGATTACGAACATCTTTAACCGGACGTAAACGATTAAGTGGATTAAGCGAGAAATATAATTTACCGTTGTCTGCAGATGCAAATTCTGCTGCTTTAAATTTTATATTTTCAATACTAACCGGCATCGGTTTCTTGCTCTGTTTCAAATCAATTTTATTGATCTCCATATTGCTGATGTTGCTATACATTTTTTGAAGCGTTTTTACCTCTTCGGTAAATGGCTCGTCAACAAGTTCCTCAACATTGTCATACTGGGTACCGGAGTAAACGGTTTGCATATCGCCGGTTAGGTTACCTGTGGCATCCAAAGTAAATTCGGCTTTGCGTGATTGTGTATTTTGTGTTGCAGTATATTTGGGCGTATGCATCAACTTTCCACCTTGTGGAGTACAAGCCAAAACGGTACGATCGTCGGTAAAACCGCTTAAAAAACCGAAAGGGATTTTTTGGCTGGTACACTCTAAAAACGTAGTGTCATTTTTGAACGGAAGGCAAAGTATTATATGATTTCCCTGATCCATAGAAGCGAAATCATTAAGCATGCTTATCTTTTTACTTGACCCGGCCTCAACCACACAATACCAAGATGTTATACCGGCCGCGTTAAAAAGCGCTTGTGTGTAGTTAACCAAACCCTTGCAATCTCCGTAGTTAAGGCGGTCAACCTCGGTAGCCGAATAGGGTTGAAATCCACCAATGCCCACCTGAACACTTATGTACCGTGTTTTCTTTTGCATATATTCATATAGGATACGGGCCTTCTCTTTATCGTCGGTAATGCCTTTGGTAAGCTGTTTAACCTGCTCTACAGTTTCAGGCAATAACTGCTGCCTGCCGTTTAATAAATTGTCGTATATCCAGCGCCCAAGATCGTTCCAGTTGCTATAAGAGCCCTTTATACCGGCATAGGTGAAATCTTTTGGGGCAATCTTAACTCTGCTTAAAGAGGTTTCAGCAGGAGGGCTAAACGGTTCGTTTCTTAATGCTTTAATATTATTTGCCTGCCATGTGTAAGTTTTTAATCCTTCTTTTGTTATGCCAGTTACCATTTTCGCAGGCATGTTGATCTCTTTATACCTAATCGTAAAATCGGGTTTGCATATAAAGGTGTAACTACTTTTTTCTACAGCCATGCCCGGTTGGCTGTTTGGCTCCCAATCATTAACGATAAGTGTTTGCTTTGATTTTATATCATATTCGTAAGCTATCGTATATGGATAGGCCCCGTTAGCCGGACTGTATACCTTAACTCTTGAATCTTCGTAAAGCGAGAAACCATTTATCGCGCTTTCGTCACTAAATTCCCTTTCAGAGAACTTACCTGTTTGTTTGCCAAATTCATTATAAACAATTCCTTTTATGTTTTTAATGGCGTTAGCTTTATCGTAAAACAAAACAATGCGCGCCATATCATCACCATTGCTGTTTAATACTGTAATGGCTTTCTGTATATGATAAAACGTGTTGCCGGCATCCTTCACCTCAACCGTAGTGGTTTGGTTACGTACCACGGCACTGGCATAAGGTAATAGTTCCTTTGGGATTAAATCAACAGCGTAATTGTCCTGCGCTTTGGCAAGCAGGCTACAAAAAGCTAATAACAGGCAGCAAAACAAACTCCTCATGATTTCTTTTTAAATACGATCTTAGCTTTTTCTGAGGCGATGATCTTGTTGAATAGTTCTTTTACGTAAGGATATTCTTCCGGCTCGTAAACAGATTTATCAAATTGTATGATGTTCGAATAGGTAAATACATTATCAGTATTACTAAACTGTGTTAAAAATTTACCACCGTTATTTGGTAAGCCTATTGAAGCAGATTCGGGCGCGCTTTCTACTGTATAATTATCTGGTAAGCGCATGGTAATTGTATAGCGCTCAATAGATGGCATACCCCAATCTACCGGATAGTTACGTTCCTGCAGTTTAAAAGGATTGTTTACTATACGATCAAACAAAATAGGGTTAAAACTTAAACGATCATGGTTGAGGTTGTCGTAAGCGTCAATCTCTACTTCGTATGTTTCACCTAATGGTTTTTCGAGGCTGTCGAGGTTGTCAAAGCTGTATTTTAAAATTTTAACCTTTCCCAGCTTTTCGTCCAGGTTTTCTACGTACTCATCAACGGTATTGAACTTTTTAATAGCTTTACGTTTTTGGTACCCCTCATATCCCATAGAGTAAACCACCATCGTGCCTTTTAACTTCCCATTAGGTTCAAGCGTAACACTGAGAGAATTTGTGCTGACTTTTTTCTGCCGGTTTACCAGATCTATCCAGTAGGAAGGCTTATCAAAGCTCATTACTCTTCCCTGGTCGTTTATACATTTAAGTGGTAACATACCGAAAGGCAGCAGTGGGTCGGTCGCGTCAAGCAGGTAATAATCATTGCCAATATTTGCTTTGGCAATCACATAATTAAATTCGCGCTCTACAGGATATAAACGGTTAACTAACCCGTTTGATCGGGTTGAAAGTAGTACGGCCTCTGTTTTTATCCCTGCCGAGTTTAACGCCGCAACTAAAGCCAGGTTAATATCTGCTACATCGCCAGTATGCGTATCGAGTGCCTTGCGGACGTTATCACTGTATTTAGCGTAAATTTCGTTCCACTTAATATTCTTTTTAATATAGCTGTAAACTGCTTCGGCCTTTTCCATTTCTGTAGTTTTGCCGGCAATTACCGGTGCGATGTATGGGGTAAGCAG
Organism: Mucilaginibacter sp. 44-25; assembly: GCA_001898335.1. GTDB lineage: Bacteria > Bacteroidota > Bacteroidia > Sphingobacteriales > Sphingobacteriaceae > Mucilaginibacter. The sequence continues at coordinate 218,762 of MKTS01000001.1, forward strand.
GTTCTTTTTTATTTGCGAGCCAAAATAATCCGAATGTTTAAGGTTATAGTCAATGTCTTTCCATTCCTTGGTTTCTCTTTGCTTTACATTGGTGTATGGGTTTATCCATTCCTGCAGATCAAAATATACAGCCGAAATAAAGTTCTTGGAAGCAGTCATGTAGTCCTCTTCAATAAACGCGGGGATATCATTTATTCCATATCTAAGGTAAGAGCAATCGCACTTTGCGCCATGGCTGCTAAAGCATTCGCGTTCTACTTCAGCAGTATTTGTAGTTAATTTAAGTATACCGCGTATGCTGGCGCTATAATTCCAGTATGCCGGTATGTGTACTTCATACTGCGAATGTATTTTCGGTATATCGCTTTGAAATTCCCAGGAAGGGAAGCGATAAAAGCCTGGAATGGTCTTGGTATAACTATATTCTATGATACAACCGTTGCGAAGGTTAGGCAAGGCAAATTTTACCTGTTTCCAATATTTATTTTCGGTTACCCTATAAATTTTTGATGGTGAAAGCTCAGCTGTTTGCGCACCACCGTTATCATCAATATAGTTAGTTACCGCTTTTATATCGTCTATTTCATCTGTTGTATTGTCGTTATCATATAAGGGTATTTCTACAGTACCTTTGTTAAAGGCCTTACTATCCAGTATTTTTATTTTAACATGGTATTTATAGGTCATTGAAATATGGTCACTTGCGCTCACATCTATTTTTGTGGATCCAAATTCGTCAATCACATACGCATGTGCCGAAGTATCGTTTTTATAGGTCTTTTGTTGTAGTTCATCAAGAGTGAATTTGCCGAATTGAAAGTCCTGTGCTTGTGATACGCAGGCAAACAGCATTATTGCCAGCAGGTTAGGTAAAAATTTGCGCATTAGTTTGGTATTAATTAAGTCTCCGAAAAATATCACTTTTTTGGCGAATATTAAATGTGAAAAATAAGGCTGTTTTTGCCACCTTTGTAACAATCATATACAGTAAATGAAACTACAATTAAAACGGCCGCTGGCATTTTTTGATCTTGAAACTACAGGTACAAATATCGGTGCCGACCGTATCGTTGAAATATCCGTAATAAAACTCCATCCCGATGGTACAGACGAGGTTAAGACCTGGCGCGTGCATCCGGGTATACCTATCCCGCTTGAATCATCATTGGTACACGGTATTTATGATGAGCATATACAAAACGAAAAGCAGTTTAAGGAATTGGGGCAGGAAATAGCTGACTTTATCCACGAAAGTGATTTGGCGGGCTATAACTCCAATAAATTCGATATCCCTATGCTGATGGAGGAGTTTTTACGCGCCGGTGTAAACTTTGATCTGGAAAGCCGCCATTTTGTTGATGTACAAAACATTTTTCACCAAATGGAGCAGCGTACCCTGAAAGCTGCTTACCAGTTTTACTGTAACAAGGAGATCCTTAACGCGCATTCGGCAGAGGCTGATACAAGAGCTACCATGGAAGTACTCCTGGCGCAAATTGAGCGCTACGCCGATACCGAATGGGAAGACAAAAAAGGAAACAGGAGCAAGCCTGTGGTAGGAGATGTTGAGGCTTTGCATAAATTTACCAATTTAAGCCGGCCGGTTGATTTTGCAGGCCGTATGGTGTATAACGAGCAAGGCGAAGAACTGATCAATTTTGGTAAACACAAAGGCAAACGCGTTGAGGATGTGTTTGACGTGGAGCCAAGCTATTATTCATGGATGATGCAGGGCGATTTTCCGCTGTATACTAAACGTAAACTGGAAGAGATATACAAGCGCTGGAATGCTAAAAAAGCGGCTTCGCGGCAGCAAAACCGTGCCCAGCAACCTAACCAGAGCGGAGCTTCACCATCATCTAATAATGGTTTTCAAAATAATGGCCCTAAAAGCAGCCCATCAATTCATCAGGGGCAACAGCAGTACCCAAAACCATTTAAAAAGAAAGAAGATCCTGCTAAACCGGTAGATGAGGATATGCTGGCACAATTAGCCAACAAGTTCAGGAAAGGGTAATAAATTATTTTATGACTGCAAAGCCTGCGTTTAGGTTAGCAGCCTTTAACTATTGTTTTTCAGAAAGTTGATGTTCCTTTTAAGACCATCATACTTGGTGCGTTTTACGGCCGAGTTTTTAAAAACTTTCTGAAAAACATCAGTAGTCAGTTCTTCCCATTCCTGCTGTTTTAAACCCAGCAAATCGGCATTTGGTTTAAAGGCAGGCTCCTGATGTAACACCGAAAACCTATTCCATGGGCATACATCCTGGCAAACGTCGCAACCGAACATCCAGTTGTCCATTTTACCTTTAAATTCCTGGGGTATTTCGTTTTTTAATTCAATAGTAAGGTAGGAGATACAGCGGCTGCCATCAACTATATAAGGGCCAACTATGGCCTGTGTGGGGCAAGCATCAATACAGCGGGTACAATCACCGCAATGGTCGGCGGTAGGGGCAACATCATAGGCAAGTTCTATATCAACTATTAGTTCCGCTAAAAAAAAGAACGACCCCCTTTTCTTGCTGATGAGGTTGGTGTTCTTTCCTATCCACCCTAACCCAGCTTTTTTAGCCCATGCTTTATCCAGCACCGGTGCCGAATCAACAAAAGCGCGACCCCCAACTTCGCCTATCTGTTCATTTATTGTTTGCAATAAAACCTTTAGCTTATCTTTAATAACACCATGGTAGTCAGCGCCATAGGCATACTTGGATATTTTTGGTGCAAGTGGGTCTTCAGCCTTTTGATTGGTATAATAATTTAAACCAAGCGAAATAACCGACTTCGCGCCATCAACCAGTAACCGCGGGTCAAGGCGTTTATCAAAGTAATTTTCCATGTACTTCATTTCGCCATGCATCCCTTTTTTTAGCCAGTTTTCCAGCCTGGGTGCTTCTTCTTCCAAAAAGCCCGCGGGCGATATACCACAAAATAAAAAGCCCAGCTCTGCAGCTGCTTTTTTTATAAGTTGCGAATATCCCTGTAACCTTTGTTGCACTATGCAAAGATAGATAAACCGCGTTATTGGCAAATTATGGCCTAAGTTAAATTTTGGGTAAATAATTTTTCTTTTTAAACAAATTGTAGCCTTTGCGTATTATAACAATATGCTGCAATTTATTAAAGACCTGCCGGCGCATGTAGTAGGTATACATGCTATAGGTGAAGTAACAAAGGAAGATGTAGACAGGGTGCTGATACCTAAAATTGATGAACTGGTTAAACGTCAGGACGAGATTAATTATTTATTAGTATTAGAGACTGATGTACAAAACTGGAGTTCTGGTGCATGGCTTGATGATATTAAAATGGGTATAAAGAACTTTACCAAATGGAATAAAATAGCTGTATTAAGCGATCAAAAAGGGGTACAGTGGTTTACAGATGCTTTCCACTATTTTGTTCCGGGTAAATCAAAGGGCTTTTCTTTGAACGAGTTGGATGAAGCCGTAAAATGGGTATCGGCAAATGATTAACACAAACAAATTATATACTATGGAAAATACAAATGGAGGTTTTGACAGGGCAAACGATCAGGGGCAAAACCATGATACAAAAGGTAACATCGAAAATTTAAACAACGAACAGATTGCAACAAATACCGATGACAACGAGCTGGATAAAAGCGAGGTTACATCTGTGCAAGATAAGCCTGATGATACCAGGGTGAAAACAGTTGTTCCGGGTAATGATAACGGCGAACCGGGGCCTCCGTCCTCTGAAGATTCATCAAATAAAGGACAAGGCCCCTCAGGAGAAAACCTATAGTAAAAAAGAACGCCCTTAAATGCTAAGGGCGTTCTTTTTAATTGGTATGATAAAGCCTTTGATTTGAATAAGTTGCTTCGCTTATAATTTTGTTATTCTTTATCCTGAATATACTGCAATTACGCTGATCGTGACGTAACTGGCTGCCTGGCTTATCTCTTAAACCAACAATATCATACTCTACAACAACGGTACTATCATTGTTAATGATGTTATCAACAAGGTATTTCGCATCAGGAGAGGTGTAAAACAATTGATGAAACATCTGGTCGGCACCCTGGGGGCCATAACTTTCTCCGTCCCAGTCGCTGGTAGTTATTTTGGCTTTATCGGCGTATTGTGATACAATAGCTTTGAGGTCGTGATCATTTAAATACCTGAAATGCTCATCAATCAATTGCCTGGACTGCTCGCCGGGTATTACAGCCGGTTTTTCGGGTTGATGGTTGCAGCCAATAATAAGTATAGATAAGAATAAAAATAAACTGATACGACTCATGGTTATACGTAAAGAAAAAGCCTTCCTTATTTAGGAAGGCTTGAATGATTTAGAAACTGTGTTTAATGCTATTGCTTAACGTTTTTGTGCTCCAGTAGCCGCTATCTAATATTCGGCGTATAGTAAACAGAGGCTCATTCGGGTCGCGTTTTTCAGCAAGCTGAAAAGCACCGATGAAACCACGTTTTTTTAACTCAGGAATACCTTGCTCATTCCATAACCCGAAAGGATAAGCAAACCAGGTGATTTTTTTGCCGGTAATTTCTTCCAGTTTCTTAGTGGGTTTGTCTATCTGGGTTTCCCAATCCTTACCCTGGAATTTTTTAAAATTATGATGATCCCAAGTATGTGAGCCTATTACATGCCCGGCATCACTCAGTTGTTTAATCATTTCCTTGGTCATGTAATGTGGGCGGCCGATGGATACCGTCATCACAAAAAATACGCCTTTGAAGCCATACTTTTTCATTTCAGGAGCGGCTATGGTGAACTGGTCAAGGTCCGTATCGTCAAAAGTAAGCATGATGGGTTTAGACGGTAACGATGCGCCATTCACCAGGTAATTATATAACTGATCGGGCAGTATGGTGTGGTAACCGCTATCTGCCAGCATTTTCATATGTTCTTTAAACGCGGCTATTTGTACAATATAATCTTTGGCACCTTTTGAATCTGTTGCTTTCCAATCACGTATCTGGTGGTAGCATAACACTGGTACTTGTTTACGCGCCATGATAGCGGCCTTGTCAATAGGCCCCTTTGCTACATTAGCCGCTGGGGCTTCGGTAGTTGTAGAAGCTTTTGAAGTGCTGTCTGCAAGGGTTTTTTTATCAGAATTTGCCGGTTTCGACTGGCAAGCCACCATGCCGAAAACGCATAGTGGTAATAGTGCGGAAAGTTGTTTTATCATAGCGTATAAGTGTAAATTAGCACCCGCTAAATTATAATATTTTATATGGCAATGTTAACCATTTGCAAATAAAATATCATCTTAAACGTATGTAAAAAAGGAAAGCCCCGCCATAAATGCAGGGCTTTCCTTTTTTGCAACTAAGCTTTACAGAACTATCCGTTTACCCTCGGCAATGGAGCGTTTGGCTGCATCCAATATCTGCATTACTATCATGTTATTTTTTAACGATGAGCGGTCTGTGATACCCTTTAGGCGGTCCTGTATCACCATTTGCAGATAGGCTATCGGGTTATCATATGTAGGTGCTAAAGGAGGTGTTACAGAGGTTACCGGTGGCATCTTATCGATATGGGTAAATACATTATCCTTATCAATAGCATGTATATACCCTTCATCCCCAAAAACTTCCAGGTCTTTGATAGAAAAAGGCCAATTCCATGATGCCTCAATAATACCTGTGGCCGATGGATATTCAACAATTATCGTCGCGTCATCTTCAACCTTCGGGTATGTTTTTGGTTTGTAGTGGCGGGCGATGGCTGTTACGGCAACAGGTTTTTGACCACGCATCAACCATGTCATAATGTTGGCTCCGTAGCAGCCAAAATCTGTAAGCGCGCCGCCGCCATTCATATCCGGATCGGTAAGCCAGCTGGTGAAGTCCTTGCTGCAACCAATTTCCTTTGGACCCTGGTGCCCGTCATGTACGATCATTTTACGTATTTGGCCCAGGCTGTCTTTATCGGCAATTTTGTAAACCTGCTGAAAAGAAGGGTACCAGGTGGTTTCGTAATTGGTAAGCAGCTTAATATAGTTTTTCAGTGCCAGGAATTCCATGCGGCTGGCTTGTGCCAGCGTTGCTGCCAAGGGTTTTTCTACCATTACAGATATGCCCAATGGCGCGCAAACCTCAACTATATCAATATGTTTAGCAACCGGGTTATAACCCAAAACCACATCAGGCTTTTTGGTGGTTACCATCTTTTTCAGATCGTCGAACAGGATCGAGTCTGGCAGATTGTAGGTTTGCTGCATACGCGTACGCAGGTCTTTGTTAGCTTCAGCAATACCTACAATATTAACCTTGCCAGCCCTATAATCGCTTAATATCAGATTAACATGATCGTGCGAAAGGCCGGCGATACCAAACTTCATAGTACTCAGCAGAACCGGGGGCTTGGGCGTTGTAACAGCATTAGCCGTTGCCGGTAATATGGGTTTATTACCAGCAACGGGTGCGGGTTTTAATACCTGCGCTTTAGCAATATTTACAAACGCACTTATTACAGTGGCAAAGCATAATAGTGTTTTTGCAATCTTCATTACAATGGCTTTAGTTTTTGGCGGTTGATAAAGAATAAGGCACATCTACAGCTTTGGTACCACGGGCTTTGTTTGGTGTAGCCGACATGTTAAAGTTAAGTGTTTCGCCTTTTAACAATGCCTCGTGGCTTAGCCAGTTATTGCTGTAAGGTTTACCATTTACAGTCAATGAACTAACATATCTGTTAGTAGCGCTGTTATTTGCCGCGTTAATGTTAACTGTTTTACCGTTCTCGAGTTTTAAGGTAATTTTCTTGAAGAGTGGTGCACCTAATACATACTGGTCGGTAGCCGGGCAAACCGGGTAGAAGCCCATGGCAGAAAATACATACCAGGCAGATGTTTGGCCGTTATCCTCATCACCGCAATAACCATCGGGTGTTGCTTTATATAACTTGTTCATCACGTCGCGCACGTGCAATTGGGTTTTCCATGGCTCACCAGAATAATTGTACAGATAGATCATATGCTGGATAGGCTGGTTGCCATGCGCGTACTGGCCCATACCGGCAATCTGCATTTCGCGTATCTCGTGTATCACCTCACCATAGTAGCTATCATCAAATACAGGTGGCAGGCTAAATACAGAATCCAGCTTTGCGGTGAATTTTTGTTTACCGCCCATCAGGTCGATCAGGCCCTGTATATCATGGAAAACGCTCCATGTGTAGTGCCAGCTATTACCTTCAGTAAAGGCATCGCCCCATTTAAAAGGATTAAACGGCGACTGGAAGCTGCCGTCCTTGTTTTTACCACGCATTAAACCGGTTTGCTTATCAAACAGGTTACGGTAGTTCATGGCGCGTTTACGGTATGTTTCTGTTTCGGTTACCGGCTTACCCAATGCTTTGCCTAATTTATAAATGGTAAAGTCGTCATATGCATATTCAAGCGTACGGGCAGCATTCTCATTTATTTTTACATCATAGGGTACGTAACCTAATGATTTATAATAATCAATACCATCGCGGCCGGTAGCTTCCGGGCCATCATTATTAGCGCCGTGTACCAAAGCCTCGTACAGTGTGTTAATATCATAACCACGGCCACCTTTTAAATAAGCATCAGCAACAACTGATGCCGAGTTATTACCGATCATCACGTTGGCATAACCCGGGCTGCTCCACTCTGGCAGCCAGCCGCCTTCTTTATAGTCATTTATCAGGCCCTGCTGCATTTCTTTGTTGATAGACGGATACATCAGGTTAAGAAATGGATACAGCGCGCGGAACGTATCCCAAAAACCTGTTCCAGCGAATTTATAACCCGGTAGTACTTTTCCGTTTTGGGCGCTGTAGTGTATCGGCGCTCCTTTTGCGTCTAATTCATACATTTTGTTGGGGAAGAACAGCATGCGATATAGGCACGAGTAAAAGGTGCGTACCTGATCAACAGAGCCACCTTCAACAGCCACACGGCTTAAGGTTTTATTCCATATATCACGGGCTTTTTGTTTAGTGGCATCAAAGCCATCATTTCCTATTTCGCGCTTTAAATTGAGTTCGGCCTGTTCTTCACTAATAAATGACGAAGCCACACGCAGATTTACCTTTTCTCCTTTGGCCGTTTTAAAGCCTACAACAGCCATTGCGTGTTTGTCTTTAATAGATGTTTCCCCTGCTGATAAAGTAGTATCGCTGTACACCTGCGCGGTAGTGATCGGCTTATCAACGTAGATCACAAAATAGTTCTTAAAGTTTTTAAGCGGTCCACGAGCATATTTGGTTGAATAACCCACTATCTTTCTCTCGCCGGGTATAACCTTTACGTATGAGCCTCTGTCAAAAGCGTCAATAACTATAAAAGAATTATCGTTTTGAGGGTAGGTAAACCTGAATTGCGCGGCGCGCTCAGTTGTTGTAATTTCTGTAGTTACATCATGGTCGGCCAGGTAAACGCTGTAATAATATGGTTTGGCTATTTCGGTTTTATGTGAGAACCAGCTTGCACGGCCATTTTGAGAAACATTCAGCGCGCCTGTTACCGGCATTATGGCAAACTGCCCATAATCATTCATCCAGGGTGATGGCTGGTGGGTTTGCTTAAAGCCGTTAATTTTGTAGGCATCGTAAGTGTATTGCCATCCGTCGCCCATTTTGCCGGTTTGAGGGGTCCAGAAGTTCATACCCCATGGCACAGCAACGGCAGGGTAGGTGTTGCCATTACTCAGGTCATGTTTTGATTGCGTCCCCATCAGCGGATTGATCCACTCGGCCGGTTCCGTAACCTTACTTACCTGTTGTGCAAAAGATTGAGCAACAAAAAATAACGAACTTAAAAAGAGTAGTCTTTTTTTCATTAATGTGTAGTTAGTTGTTTTATAAAGCGACTGTAAATATAAAAGACCGGCAGCTAAGGCCGGTCTTTTATCCTATAAATTTTACTTACCAACCAGGATTTTGTTTCAGATTTTTGTTGGTATTGATCTCTCTTTGTGGTATAGGCCACAAATAGTATTGTTCTTTAAACTTAACACCCTGTTCTGTTGGCGTTGTAGTAGCATCACCAAATATGTTTGTTGTAGGGTTGTAGGTTTGATGTGTGCGCTGTACATCAAAGTAAGCTTTGTTCTCGTAGGCGAGTTCATGGTAACGCTCTTTCCAGATAGCTATGCGGAACTGATCTTTAGATAAGCCGCTCAGATCCGGTAATTTAGCGCGTCTGCGAATAGCGTTAACAGCATCATAGGCATCCTGTGTGGGGCCGTTCACTTCGTTGCTGGCCTCGGCATAGATCAATTGTGCTTCCGGCAGGCGTAAAAACGTCCAGTTCTCATCACTTATGCCATTACCAAGGGCGCTTTCCACATGGAAGTACTTGTATAAAGCATGTACACCAAACTGTATAATAGTTTGTGGCTCTTTATCTTTCGGATAGCTTGAGAAATAAAACTGGCGCTCCTGCGCGCGCAAGTCGCCTGTTTCGTAGCTGTTAACGAAATCATCAGTAGGTATCATTGCACCCAGGTGGTCGCCGTATGAGCCTACCTGCAAGTTAAATGGAAGCGTTAGTTGCGGTATGGCATTATCACGTACCCCAACAAGATAATTGCTTTGGAAGATCAACTCACCCTGATTTTTATGAGCATTATCATGCAAATAAGCATAATCGGTAAATAGTGTATACCATCCTAACACATCTTTCACTTCAGCCGCTGCTTTAGCATAGTTTTCGGTTTTCTTTAGCGGGTAACCGGCTGTAGTTAGGTATACACTACCAAGCAGCGTTTTAACAGCGCCAAGTGATACTTTACCTGTTTGGTCGGTATTGGGCAGGTTTGTTTTTTTAGCGGCTTCAAGGTCGCTGATGATCAAATTATAAACATCCTCTTGAGGAGCGCGTGAAGCGTACAGATCCGGACTGTTCACTTCTACAGGCGCGGTTACCAACGGTACATCGCCGTATAACCTTACCAGGTGGTAATAAAAGAAAGCCCGCAGGAAATAAACCTGGCCCAGCAGGTTATCCTTAGTAGTTTGGTCGATAGCCATTTTGGGGATACGGTCTAATGCCAGGTTAGCGTTGGCGATAGCATTGTAGCTACTTCTCCATACCGTTTCAAAGCCAGGATTAACAGCATCTGTACGTTGGTTTATGACGTTGCCATTGTTTACACTCTGGCCTAATGAGGTAGCATGACCCGCGAAAAGCTCGATAGTGATAAACGGGCTTTCACCATAAGCATCACCATTCTGAAACATGTACAACGAAGTATATATACCATTAACGAATGATTGTGCTTGCCCCGCGTTCTGGAAATAATTCGATTTATCGAAATTGCTGTAATTCTTCTCGTCGAGATATTTTTTACAGCTGGTGGCGGATATCGTTAGTATCACTAACAAACCTATACTATATTTTTTGATGTTGAATTTCATGATTGATATAGATTTGAATTAATTAAAAGCTTGCGTTTACACCCAATAAGAATGTCCTTGGTTTCGGATAATCATAAAACTGGATGTTTTGAGTGAAGTTGCTTGATGGCCCCTGGTTAAAGTTGGCATTACCGTTATAGGTAGATACTTCAGGATCGTAACCGCTGTATTTGGTAATAACAAACAGGTTTTGTGCCTGAGCATACACCCTTAAACGGGTAAGTTTAATTTTATCTAAAACCGATTTTCCAAATGTATAGCCCAACGTTACCGCGCGGCCGCGGATAAAGTTACCGCTCTCTACCTTGGTCGAATAGATCTCGGTTTGATAGCGTACATAAGCCGGGCGCGTTTCGGCAATGTTGGTATTTTGGTTTTCAGGTGTCCAGGCATTTAAAACAGTGGCGTAACTGTTGGCTTGGCCGGTACGGTCTTCGCCGGAGTGTTTGGTAAGGTTCATGATCTGGTTACCGTAGTTAAATTGCAGATCAATACCCAGGTCAATATTCTTATAACTGAAGTTGTTTATTAAAGAGCCATAGCCATCAGGTATTGATTTTCCTAATACCACTTTATCTGCAGAAGTAACTTTGCCGTCGTTATTGGTATCCTGTATCTTCAGGTCGCCGGGAAGCAAACCGTATGAGGCCGCTTTAGCAGCTTCGCTGGTTCCCCAAGTACCTAATACCTTGTAACCATAGAAACTACCGGCCGGTAAACCCACACGCATCAGGTTAAATTGTGATAGAAATACCGGATCGAGGAAGATGTCATCATTAGACTCGCCCAAGGCAAGCACCTTGTTTTTCAGGAAAGAAATATTGAAGGTGGTGTTCCAGGTAAAATCGTTAGATTTAATGTTCTGTGTATTGATCGATAGCTCGATACCCTTGTTTTGTAACTTACCTATGTTTTTAAATACACTGGTAAAGCCGCTGGTTTCAGGAAGCGGGGCGTTAAGCAACAATGCCTGGGTCTTTTTCAAATAAGCGTCAGCATCAATGGTGACACGGTTGTTGAATAAACCGAATGATACACCAAGATTGTATTCAGCTGTTTTTTCCCACTGGAGGCTTGGGTTACCAATGCTGGTAAGCGTTGTACCAATGGCTTGTGTGCCGCCAAATACATAATTGGTGGTATTGATGTTAGCTAACGAACGATATTGCCCGATCTCTGAGTTACCTGTTAAGCCGTAGCTTAAACGAAGTTTAAGATCGGAAATGGTTTTGTTGTCTTTCAGGAAATCTTCCTGCGACATTCTCCATGCGAAAGCTGCAGATGGGAAAAAGCCGTATTTGGAGTTCTGCCCAAAGCGAGACGAACCGTCAACACGGCCGGTTACCGTAAACAGATATTTGTCTGACAGGGTATAATTTAACCTGCCATAATATGATTGCATTTGCCATGCGGTGAAGTTGGACGAAGGAATACCAGGTGTAGCACCACTTCCCAGATTATAATACTGGTAATAATTATCGGCAAGTCCACGGGTTGAACCGTATACCTGTAACTGTTGGAAATTTTGGCGCTCTGTACCCAGCACAGCGTTAATGGTATGTATTTTATTTATGGTGGTATTATAGGTGAAATAGTTTTGCCATTGCCAAAAAGTACGGTTGTACTCATCAATAGAAGCAGAGCTGTATTTCTGGTCGGCAGTAGCGCCGCCTACCAGTCCGCTTGCAAAGCGGGGAATATAATTACCAGCTGTGGTTACACCCAAAACAGAACGGAACTCCAAACCTTTAAACAGGTTGATGTTGGCATACCCGTTACCACTAAATACGCGGATACGTGCCAATTCCTGTATCTCATTCGCTTGCGCTACCGGGTTGTCACCGCCCTCCATATTAGGGTAATCAGTACGTTTACCGTAGCTACCGTCAGGGTAGCGGATAGGGATAATGGGTATCATTTCTACCAGCATTCGCGGGATATTGTTGCCGCCCTGCCCGTAGCTTGCCGAACGTTGATCCTGCGCGTTATAGTTTAAAGTGGCTCCAATTTTTAACCATGGTTTTACCTGGTTATCAACTGTTAGGCGGGCATTGTAGCGTTTTAAATAGCTATTAAGTATTATACCCTGATCATCGGCATAATTTAAAAACAAACCATAATTGATATTTTCTGAACCACCGGTTACAGATACATTGTGATTTTGACTTACGGCCGTGCGGGTAGTTGCATCCTGCCAGTCTACATCATATAATGGGTTTAAATTAGCATCAAATAACTTACCTATTAAAGCGGTGCGTATTTTTTTCGGGTCTTTGTCTGCATAGTTGCCCTTAGCCCAACCCTGCGGATCATATTTCTGTATGTTGGCATAGCCTTTATCCTCTATAGCCAAAAATTCTTTAGCGTTTAACACATCCAGCTTTTTAGCCATGTTACTTACGCTTACATAACCATCATAACTTACTGTACTCGGGCGGTTCTTAGCACCGCGCTTGGTGGTAATAAGGATAACACCATTGGCGCCACGTGTACCATAAATAGCGGTAGACGACGCATCTTTTAGCACGTCAATAGTGGCCACATCATTTGGGTTAATGGCGTTACCGCCCTCTGTCCAGATGATACCGTCAACAACATACAAAGGATCGGTACTGGTATTGATAGAGCTGTAACCACGTATACGTACACGGGTATTACCGCCAGGTTCGCCCGAGTTGGTTGAAACGTTTACACCTGCAATGCGGCCGGCTAATTCCTGCTCCAGGTTGGTTTGAGGGCGCTCCTGCAAGGTTTTAGCATTAACGCTTCCTACCGATCCGGTCACATCTACACGCCTTTGTGTACCATAACCTACAACCACTACCTCATTAAGTGATTTTTGCTCTTCGGCTAAAGTTACATTGATAACTGTCCGGTTGGCTATCGCTATTTCCTGGGTGGTGTAGCCTAAAAAACTGAATATCAGCGTACCGTTGGCATCCGGTACATTTAGCCGGTATTTTCCTGTGGCATCTGTTGTTGTACCAATGGTTGTGCCCTTCAATTTCACGTTTACGCCGGGTATAGGTCCTTTAACATCGCTAACGGTACCGGTAACCTCAATAGCATTTACCTGTGTAGCGGCGTCGGCATCTTTTCTTTTAACCACTATGGTTTCCTGAAATATTTTGTAGGTGAGGGGCTGATCTTTGAAGGCCTGATCAAGCGCCTGGCTTACAGTAGCCTGTTCTACATTAACACTGATATTGCCGGATGCGGCCACATCTTGTTTGTTATACATGAAATGATACCCTGTTTGTTTTTCAATTAAACGGAGCACTCTTTCAACTGAGGCATTTTTTTGGTGAATGGAAACCGTTTGGCTAAACGTTTTGGCGCTAACATTCATTAATGCTGCAATTATTAAAATGGCAGTAAGTTTCATGACCAATAAAACTTTGGAGAGTTTAGACCATGCCAAAGGCATAGCCTTAGAATTAAAATTCATAAGTTTGTGTGTTTGGGTTAAACATAAAGTTCAATTCGTCGATTGCAATGGAGTGGGAACCCAGGCATGTTTGCCGGGAAGTGGGTCGAAACACTTTCCGGTTTTTTTATACCCCAACCTTACAGGTTAAAAGTTCCCTTAGGTGTTTAGCTGGTAAGTTGTATTTCTTTCATCATAATTGTTTTTGTTTATATTAAGTTTTGGTTTATTCGGTTAATTAACTACAATATTATTAGCTTCAATTTCAACGTTTACCCCCGCATACTTAAGCATATTAAGCAATTCGGATGCTTTAACATTTTTTGAGATGCGCCCGGTAAATTCCTTATCCGGTACATGGCCTTTGTAAACCACATTTACATTATACCATCTTGAGGCCTGGCGCAGTATAGCGTCTATTTTGGCGTCCCTAAATTGAAATAGGCCGTTTTTCCACGCCAGCTCATCATCCACGTCAACATTATTCAACACTTTGTTTTTGCCATCAGAGTTGATCTGTGCCTGCTGTCCCGGTACGAGCTTAGCGCTAAAGCCACCGCTATATATATTTACCGAACCTTCTAAAAGCGTTGTTTTCATCACCTGTTCATCATCATAGGCCATTACATTAAAATGAGTGCCTAACACTTGTATCTCTGCATGCGGTGCTTTTACTTTAAAAGGCATATCCGGCATTTTGGCTACCTCGAAATAAGCTTCGCCGGTAATGGAAACCTGCCTTATATGGCCTGTAAAACGGGTTGGAAAGGTTAATGAGGAAGCTGAGTTTAGCCACACATGCGTGCCATCAGGTAGGGCAACCTGGTACTGGCCGCCTTTCGGGGTAGATATGGTATTTAATACTGGTGTCATATCTGCCGATGATGTAAGGGCGGCGGTATTATAGATAATTTGCCCGTCGGCTGTTTTTTTAATTAATGTTTTACCTTCTGTTGCTACCGTTCCTACGGTTGCATCATCCAATGTAATGGTGTTCCCGTCAGCCAATTTTAGAATAGCTTTGTTGCTTCCCGGAAGCGCGTCGTTTAGTGGCGCCTGTTGTTTTTTATGAATAGCAAGGTGCTTATCTGGTTTTAGCTTGGTATTTGTCCACACAGCTACAGCTACCACCGTTAGCATGGCAGCAAAGCCAATCCACTTGATGAAACCTTTTTTCGGTTGGTTTACGGGAGTAGCTGTTAGTATATGCAAAAGCATTTGATGCTTTTGCTGTTCGTCAAAAATTTTTTGTTCAATATGAAGATCGTCCCATGTTTGCTCAATAAGCACTTGCAGATCAGGGTCATGTTTACCCTCGCTAATTAAGGCAAATAACTCATCGCGCTCCTGCTCAGTAGCCGTTTTATAGTAATAGCGATGAAAAAGGTATTGTAACCTTAATTTTGAGGTGTTCATTAAATGCTTATTATAGGTTATAAAAGAGGGGTACTCAATTATTAAGACACCGGGGAGCCGAAAAAAGGGGGTATGGGTTTCCCGAAAATTTTAAAAAACTATCCAGGACAGGATGATGAAAATGGAAACATCCATGTTTGACTGTAAAAAGCTGGTAATAGAATGGGTTGCGCCCTGCAAATATTTTTTTACCGTTTCGCGCGATAAACCCATTTGCGTGGCGATCTCATCATATTTTAGCCGTTTATGGCGGCTAAGTAAATATACCCTTTGCTGTTGCGGCGGGAGATGATCTATGGCCATATCCAACAAACTGTAGTATTCGTTATTTGAAGTATCAGTGTCAGCTAAAGCATCCTCTACAAGCTCAATACTTATAGGTTTGTGTTGCTGATGTTCGCGTGCCAGCTTACGCAGGCAATTTAAAGCGTGGTTTTTGGCAATAATTAACAGATATGCTTTGAAATTATTAACACCTGCAAGTGCGTCTCTGTTGAGCCATATTTTTAAAAAGCTGTCCTGCACAACTTCTTCTGTTAGTTCAATGCTTTCCGTTATACGATGGATATGAGTACCTAACAACTGGTAGTAGGCGCTAAAAAGCTCTTTAAAAGCATGCTCGTTGCCACGAGATACTTCAAAAAGAAGTTCCTTTTCGTCAGATAGCATCATTTAAAAGAGGTAGAATTAATTATTGGTAAGGCAAATAATTAAATAAAAATCAAAAAAGCAATTTAATTATGCTTAATTATAAAAAATATATCGCATTGCGTAAATGCTACACAATGGCAGTTTGGGTTATTTAACTATGCTTTAGGAGAATAACTAAAACAGCGATGGCGTGCCACCAGGTTTGATTTTTCCAAGGTGCCTGTAAGCGCTTTCGGTAACCTCACGCCCTCTTGTAGTGCGCATTAAAAAGCCTTCCTGTATCAGGAATGGTTCATATACCTCTTCAATAGTACCCTCGTCTTCACCAACCGCGGTAGCTATGGTTTTTAAACCTACAGGGCCACCTTTAAACTTGTTGATAATGGTAGATAGTATCTTATTGTCCATTTCATCCAGTCCATGCTCATCTACATTGAGTGCATTGAGTGCATATTTGGCAATCTCCGTATCAATTTTACCATTACCCTTTATCTGGGCGAAATCGCGGGTACGGCGTAGTAACGCGTTAGCGATACGCGGGGTGCCACGGCTCCGCCGGGCTATTTCATAAGCACCTTCGTCGCTTATGGGTGTACGCAGGATAGATGCCGAACGTAAAACGATGGTAGTTAGTAGTTTGGCATCGTAATATTCCAAGCGGCTGTTGATGCCAAACCTTGCACGCAGTGGTGCTGTAAGTAACCCTGAGCGTGTAGTGGCGCCAACCAGCGTAAAGGGATTAAGCGATATTTGTACTGAACGGGCATTAGGGCCGCTCTCGAGCATAATATCTATCTTAAAATCCTCCATGGCCGAATAAAGATATTCTTCGACCAGGGGGCTTAGGCGGTGTATCTCATCGATAAATAGAATATCACCTGTTTCCAGATTGGTAAGTAAGCCGGCCAGATCGCCAGGCTTATCCAGCACAGGGCCGGATGTTATTTTAATTCCCACGCCCATTTCATTCGCGATGATATGCGATAGGGTAGTTTTACCAAGTCCGGGAGGGCCATGCAGCAAAACATGATCAAGCGACTCGCCGCGTAAACGCGCTGCCTGTACAAATATCCTAAGGTTGGCTAAGATGTTATGCTGACCGGTGAAATCTTCAAAAGCCGCAGGGCGTAATACTTTTTCAATATCACGTTCGGCAGGCGAGAGGCGTTCACTATCAGGATCAAGATGCTCGTTCATTTGCTGTAGCAGAAATTGGTGATTAGTTCATTAGAGATTAAGTTAACCAAAGATTAGTGATTAGCTCCACTGTTCACCAAAGCTATATAAAATACTACAAATTTTAGTAATGATTTTGTAAGAGAGATCTGTTATTTAAAGATGATAGATTAATGGAAGTAGAAATAAGCCTACTCTCCATCAATTAATTTTTAATCGCTATCCTTCCGGATACTTCCTGAAAATACTGTTGATCTTCATTTGTATAACGCCAAAGAAAGCCTCTTTAAATATTCCTTTCGACATTTTTGAGGCACCAGCTGTACGATCAGTAAAGATTATCGGAATTTCTACTACTTTAAAGTTATGCTTTATGGCCGTATATTTCATTTCTATCTGGAAAGCATATCCTACAAACTTTATCTTGTCGAGGTTAAGGGTTTCCAGTACGCGGCGTTTATAACACATAAAACCGGCTGTGGCATCCTGTATATCGATGCCTGTAATAAATCTTACATATACGGATGCAAAAAAACTCATCAATACACGGCTCATGGGCCAATTCACTACGTTTACCCCTTTGATATACCTTGAACCGATTGCCGCGTCAGCACCTTCTATACAGGCGTCGCGCAAGCGCAGCAGATCGTCCGGGTTGTGCGAAAAGTCGGCATCCATCTCAAAAATATAATCGTAATGATGCTTTATCGCCCATTTAAAACCATGGATGTAGGCAGTTCCTAAGCCTTGTTTCCCGCTACGTTGCTCCATGTGTAAACGTTCGGAAAATTCAGTTTGTAAGCTTTTTACAATATTCGCTGTACCATCAGGCGACCCATCGTCAATTATAAGCAGGTGAAAATCATGCGGAAGGCTGAATACTTTACGGATCATCCGTTCAATATTTTCCTTCTCGTTATAGGTAGGGATTATAACGATACTATCGGGCACAGCTCAGAGGTTGCTTTATGAATAAATTGTGCGCTAAATTAGTTGATTTTGCGACGGCTTTAAAACATAAAAGCAGGAAATCGACTAATTTCCTGCTTTTAGTTAGTAATATTATGTTTACAAATTATTTACGTGGCTGTTATTTACCGTCAACCACCGGATCTGTAATATAATTACGCTCTTTCATGCGTGGTGATACAATAAGGAAGATAACAAGGAATATCGCGATAAAGCCTACAAAGAACCACTCGTAATTAGCCCCTTTAAGGTTTTTGGCCCACCAGCCTCCATCTTCGATCAAGCCATTAACTACTGCAGTGATCAGGTTGCCGAATGATACTACCAGGAACCAGATACCCGTCATGGTACTTTTCATTGATTTTGGTGAATGTGTATACGCATATTCTAAACCGGTGATTGAAACCAAAACCTCAGCCGCTGAAAGCAATAAGAACGCGAACACTTGCCACCAGATAGATGGTGAACCACCATTATCTAAACTGGTATGGATAACACCAATAACCAAAAATGATAAAATAGTTATTACCAAACCTGTGCCTAAACGGCGTAATGGCGTTGTTTTAATGCCATGCTTATCAAGCCAAGGATATATCACATAGTTGAATAATGGGATAAACATGAGCAGGAATACCGTGTTAAAGGTTGATAGCTGGCCGGGATATATAGTGAATTTAGTAAACCCGAGATTAATAACCCGGTCCATTTTTTCGGCATAAAGTGTCCACTCCGACAAGCACTGATCCCAAACAGCCCAAAATGCCAGAGCAAAGAAGAACACCATCATCACCCTGTATACCGCTTTAATACCTTCAACACGTTCAGGATCGAAATTATTTTTAGCAACATCCAGGAATGATTCTCCCTTTTTCCTTTGGCTCTGATGCGTAATTGCGTACCAGGTGATAAAAACAAGATTGTTGCGGTTTACACCCTGCGGTGGTACTTTAACGTATTTTTTGCGACCTGCAAAGAAGATAATGGTTGCCAAAGCCATCAAAATTCCGGGAATACCGAAAGCCCATTTCGGACCGTAGTATTTGTAAATCCATGGAATAGCAACTGTCGACAACATAGAACCTGCATTAATGCTGAAATAAAACCAGCCGTAAACTTTTGAAAGCAAGTCCTGATTGGTAGCATCAAACTGGTCGCCTACGTTGGCAGACACACATGATTTAATACCTCCTGCGCCTATGGCTACTACCAATAAACCTAATTCAAAACCGGTAAGGCCGCCATCAAATGTTGCCAGCATCAAATGCCCTATGCAATAAATAATAGATACATATAAAATAAGCCTGTACTTCCCGGTAAACCAATCGGCTATCATACCGCCTACAAAGGGCAGGGCATAGGCCACCATTACAAACAAGTGGTGTAACTTATTAGCATGCGCATTAGCCTGATCTGTTAAAGCCGGATTGTTTGTAGGGTTAAAAAACTGATTTACTAAAAATAAGGTAAGTACCGAGCGCATGCCATAAAAGCTAAAACGCTCTGCAGCTTCGTTGCCAATAATATAAGGGACGCTTTTAGGAAATCTGGATTTAGGCTTTTCTGACGTCAGGGAAGGTGAAGTTTCTTGCATTACTTATTAAATGATAGTGGGCTAAAATAGCATAAAATATGTTAACCGAAATTTTATACCGAAATTATTACAGCCCGTTACAGTATAGTTTGGAAATAATATGATTTAAAAGGTTTAATTTCTTTTGCGTTGAGGAAGTAATTTTCTGTCGCTGCGCGATTGTATTTTAGGGTCAACAAAACCGTCATCTACTTGCTGCGGTATATTGCGCATATCCATATTTTCAACAAAAAACCAACTTCCGTTTTGTAAACGGTAACCGTCATATGTAAGATCTGGCCCATAAGTTTCGGGCCTGTCCTTCATCTTATCGTCCGGCGGTGATAAGTGATCAAAAACAATGAGATTTTGCTCAGGCACATACCGTAATAACATAGATGCCTGCCTGGTATATTCAAAAATAATCCTCTTAGCATCTTTCTTATTATTAAATACAGGCATGCCGAGTACAGGATGATCATCCCTATCAAAAGAGAGTATCTCTATTACTTTTTTTGTTGAACGGATGTTGTTGCCTTTCCAGCCCAATAGGGCGTAATAAGGTTTAGATGCCGCAACACGTATGATCTTGTAATACTGCGCACCATACCAATGGCGGTTGTCTGTAACCGTATCACGCGAGTTTTTAAAGAACGGCGTATAATCTTCCAGCGGATACATCAATAATTTATCTCCGGTATTCATTTGTACGGTGCCAAAATACCGGTAACTGCCATCCTGGTTCATAACATGCCAGGTAAATACCCTAAACCGGCTATCGGGCGAGTTAAGAATGCTTACCGTTTTAAGTGAATCAAATGGGTAATTAAATGAATGCGGAACTTTGAGTGCTGATACTAAAGTGCGTATAAAGCGGTAGTTGGCGTTTTTACGCTCCAGATCATCCGTGTCGTTCACAAACTTTTTGCCGAGTATAATAAGGCTATCCTGATATACGCGCAGCTTTTTAAGATTGGCCAGTTCGTCCGAATGTTGCGAAAACGCACGACCACCAACGCAAATCAACAGGATGAATATACAAAAAGACCTCATCAATTTTTACCGGATAGTTAAATTAAAAACGTGTGGCAAAATAGTAAAAAATCAAAATGTATTATGCCAGGTTTTCAACCACTATTGCACTGGCACCACCACCACCGTTACAAATGCCCGCCGCACCATACTTGCCTTTATTTTGTTGCAGAACATGAAGCAAGGTTACTACAATACGCGCGCCAGAAGCACCCAGCGGATGACCGATAGCTACGGCGCCACCATTCACGTTTACCTTTGCAGCATCAAGCCCTAATATTTTATTATTGGCTAATGACACAACCGAAAAAGCTTCGTTAATTTCGTAAAAATCTATTTGTTCGCCTGATAAACCCGCTTTATGCAATGCCAAAGGAATAGCTTTTGAAGGTGCGGTAGTAAACTGCTCAGGTGCTTGCTGAGCATCGGCAAAGGAAATTATTTTAGCAATTGGCTTTATACCCATCGCTTCGGCTCTTTCTTTACTCATTAACACCACCGCGGCTGCACCATCATTAAGGGTAGAGGCATTTGCGGCTGTAACTGTACCATCTTTTTTGAACACTGGTTTAAGCGAAGGTATCTTATCAAACTTTACAGTGCGCGGTTCCTCGTCATCGCTAAACAAGGTTACTTCGCCTTTTTTATCTTTCAGCTCAACAGGAGTGATCTCATTTTTGAATTTGCCATCAGCTTGTGCCTGTTGGGCGCGTTTATATGATTCAATGGCAAAGGCATCCTGCTCTTCGCGTGTTACATTGCAATCAACGGCACAAAGCTCGGCGGCAGATCCCATATGGAAATCATTATATACGTCCCAAAGGCCGTCCTTTACCAAACCATCAGTTATTTGCCCATTGCCTAAGCGATACCCATTACGTGCCTTATCCAGGTAGTACGGCACGTTACTCATGCTCTCGAAACCGCCGGCAACAATAATATCATTATCGCCATTGGCAATACTCTGAGCGCCCAGCATTATCGCCTTCATGCCCGATGCGCAAACTTTATTAATGGTAGTAGCGGGTATATAGGGCAAGCCTGCAAATATGGCTGCCTGGGTGGCCGGAGCCTGACCAATATTAGCCGACAGCACATTACCCATAAATACCTCCTGAACATCAGCAGGCTGTAAGCCGGCTTTTTCAACAGCCGATTTAATTACAACTGCGCCCAGTTGCGTTGCCGATAAAGATGCAAGCGAGCCACCGAAACTGCCGATAGGGGTGCGTGTAGCCGAAACAATATATACTTCCTTCATGATAGAATTTGCGTTTTGTAATTGATGAAAAGCAAATTTAGGATTTTAAAATTACTATGCATGCATAATAATTATTCTTTGCTCGCTTTTTTCTTTTCCGACCTTTTACGGGCTTTTAAAGCTTCCTGTAGCAAGAACTCTATTTGCCCGTTAGTGCTCCTGAATTCATCAGCTGCCCATAGCTCAACTTCCTTAAGCATATCCGGATTGATACGTAAAACAAATGCTTTTTTCTCTGCCATAGTAATTAACCTGCTGCCGCTGCTTGCGCTTGTTTAACTAAAATGAAATGTACACCTATCATGGCCAAAAGCGCTACATCGGGTTTGCCAGGCTGCTGATTGTTTGGAGCCAGGGTGACCGAAAAAGGCCTTTTAAAACCCCATATAAGCTGTTTAATCTCCAGGATGTCGCCGTAGCTTTCGTTGAATAGCGTAAACGATCTGCTAAATAGCTTTTTAAATTTGTAAGTAGCTTCAAAGCCATTATTCATGCATAGTTTCACATTTCGTTTCCACACAGCGGGTTCTATTTCACCGATGAGTTCATCCTCGCCATGGTTGAGTAGTAAGGTTCGGCCTATTAAAGATCTGCGCTTAATGGTAAACAAGCCCGCTGCACATTCAACAATGGCATACCGGTTCAAAATGCTTTTGTAGCTTAAACGGGCATAGGTAAATTGTTCGTCGCTTAACTCATAATAAGGTCGCCACCAACCAATGCGATTGATGAAAAAGTCATTAGTGTGCATTTGGTCTATGCTCCTAAAGTTGGTTACTGGCTCCATTATCTTAATGATATAAGGTACCAGTATTTACAATAGGATTAACGCTTTTATCACCACAAAGCACTACTAAAAGGTTGCTAACCATAGCAGCTTTGCGTTCCTCGTCTAATTCAACCAGGTTCTTTTCTTCCATCTTGTTCAGCGCCATTTCAACCATGCCCACAGCACCCTCAACAATTAGTTTGCGAGCCGATATAATGGCCGCAGCTTGCTGGCGCTGCAACATGGCGTGGGCAATTTCAGGCGCATATGCCAAATGAGAGATACGTGCTTCTAAAACCTCTATACCGGCGCGTTCCAGTCGTTCGTTCAGTTCAGTTTCCAACATAGCGCTTACCTGTTCTGCTCCGCCACGAAGGGTGATGCTGGTGGTATCATCTTCATTAAGATGGTCATAAGGGAAGGTATTAGCCAGGTGGCGTACGGCAGCCTCACTTTGTATGTTTACATACTGAAGATAATTTTCAACAGAGAAAATAGCCTTGGCAGTATCTTTTATTTGCCATACAATTACAGCCGCGATCTCTATAGGGTTACCAGCGCTATCATTTACTTTTAACTGCTGTCCGTTAAGGTTAAATGCCTTTAACGATACTTTCTTTTTTACGGTAAAAGGGTTTACCCAAAAAAAGCCATCCTGCTTTACCGTGCCGGTATATTTACCAAACAGGGTAAGCACTTTAGATTCGTTGGGGTTTACAATGGTAAGACCAGGCAATATCAAAAAATAGTTAATAATACAGATAATGGTTCCAATAACGTGCTGCTCCGCCCAGAAGCAAAATGCCGCGGCGCCGGTTAAAACTAATACTAAAACAAAGGCAAGGTAACCTGATGGGGCTGTGATAACTCGTTCGGTATTCATGATTTTATATTTAAATTGATATCATAAAGATATCAATATTCATTTGATAAAAGCAAGAACAATTACCATAAAGCCAGTGTCGGGCTTGCTATTAGCGCCCGTTAACCATCGGTTTCGTCGTTGGGCAGGAATATCGGATAATATTGTAGACTGATTGGTGCCATTTTGCGATTGGCACATACGATAACAGGTCCAAATGCTCCTGTAATAAAAAAGCCGCTAATTCGTAAGATTTAGCGGCTTTTTGTGCGTTAGCATGTTTCTCAGCGGTGAGGGAGGGATTCGAACCCTCGGTACAGTTTCCCGTACGTCAGTTTAGCAAACTGATCCTTTCGGCCTCTCAGGCACCTCACCGTGTTTTTTAAAGAAACATCCCTTTTTTCAGGGACTGCAAATATAGTAATTCAGTAATGCTGTCAAAAAAATAAATAAGATTTTTAATAATCAATTCGCACGTGATAAATACTCATCAGCATACGCTTAAATATCTGTTTTATGGTTTCCAGATCTTTTAAAGTTATGTTACTGTCGTTCAATTGATTCTGATCCAACTTGTACTTTACAATACGGTCAACCAGTATACTGATCGATTCTTCATCAGGCTCTTTTAAAGATCGCGAAGCAGCCTCAATAGAGTCGGCAAGCATTAAAACACCGGTTTCTTTGGTAAAAGGAATGGGCCCCGGATAGCGAAAAATGTTCTCGTTAATGAATTTTTCAGGAAAGTTTTTCAAGAACGACTGATAAAAATAATCGACGCGGGTATTACCATGATGGGTGCGTATAAAGTCTATCACTATTTCGGGCAGATTAGCCTTCCTTGCCATTTCAATTCCTTTACTCACGTGGCGAATAATAATTTGCGCACTCTCTTCATACGGCAACTTATCATGAGGGTTAAAAGCTGAGATCTGGTTCTCGATAAAAAAAAGCGGGTTCTCCATTTTGCCTATGTCATGATATAAAGCCCCCGCTCTAACCAGCAGGGCATTACCCCCAATAGCATATATAGCATTCTCTGCAAGGTTGGCAACCTGTAGGGAGTGTTGGAACGTTCCAGGCGCGCCGAAGGCCATTTCGCGCAGAAGCGGCGCATTTGTATTGGTCAATTCTATCAGTGTAAGTTCTGATGTGATGGCAAACACCCGCTCAAACAAGTAAATTAGCGGATATGCAAGCAGCGTAAGTAATACGCTAACGGCAAAAGGTATAAACTCTGTCCAATCTATGGTAGTAAACGAACCTTCTCTTATTAAGGATATTCCTATAAATGAAACAAAATAGGTAAACGTAATGAGTAAAGCGGAGATCAGGAATTGTTCGCGGCGAATAAGGTTTTTAATACTATAAATAGATACCATACCTGCTGTTATCTCGTAAAACGCAAACTCAAAACTGTTGGGGACAAAAAAGCCTGCAATAAGCACTACCAGTAAGTGAATGTTAAGCGCTAAGCGTGTATCAAACAGTATGCGGATAATAATAGGTACAATACAGTAAGGTATATAGTAAAAATTCGGAAGCTGTAACTTAATAGCCAGTGATAACGTGGCCAGCATGGCGGTAATTACCAGTAAAATGAGGCTCACCAACCGGTTATCGTCATAAATATCTTTACGGAAAAGATAAAGAAATATCATTAGTAACGAGATGGTGATGCCAGCCAGTAAAAACTGCCCCAACAATACTAAGCCACGGTTTCCATTATTCCGGGCATTGTCTTCAAAAGCCTTTTTGTATGACGAGAGTTTCTGGTATGCTTCATCATTAATTACTGAGCCCTTAGCAATTATGGTTTCGCCCTTTTGCACCATTCCCCTTGTTATGGAAAGGTTATCCGTTACTTCTTTTTCTAAACGGGCAGTAAGCTTGGCATCATAATTCAAATTATTTTGCAACCGGTCTTGTACAAGGTTTAAAATAAATGCCTTATCAAGCGCAGGTATCTTAGTGATTTCCGCATCGGCATAAGTAGTTGCTGTTTCGCGTGTAAACAGGTCTGCCGTATTTTTATCGGTTGCTATGTTATTATTAAGAATAGTAACCGGGTAATTTTTACCTGCCTGCTGATACTTAGCATTTAACTTGATAATCCCCTTTTCGTAGGCGTTAGTAACGATATTAATGCCTGTTTGCAGATAGGTGTTTTTGAGCCGCTCGGGTAGGCCCGCGTTATGCCATTTTATTTCCAGATCATTACGGAAACCTTCTAATTGGCGCAAGCCCATCTCATTATCTTTTTGATATATGGGTGTTACGGTAGCCAGGGCGGCCTTGGTATCAACCTCAATTTCAGCAGGTGTTTTTAAAATGGCAAAGCTATAGGGCGAAACAAGATCACGCTGGTTCCAGATACGGCCTTTTTCAAACTCATAGCCAAATTTTGCCTGCTTAGGTAAAGTATATACAATGAGTATGATACTTGCCAACATCATCAAAAATTTAACATTGAGCGCGTATTTACGCAGCAACGCCTTCTGCCTGGAAGCTGTTAGTTTAGCCATACTTTGATTTAACCCACCAAAATTAACATAAGTTTCTGTTTTATGTAAAATATTCAATAGTTGCAAACTGGGCCAGATTATTATTTACACCGAAAAAGCCCAATTCAGCAGGTCGTTTATTTAATGAAGTTCCGTCACCTGTCGTAGTTTGTAACTGCGTCCTAAAATAAAGCAAGCCATAACTTGAGGCCGATAGGGTAACGCTCCCGTCCCGGTAATCGCTATCAATGGCATCCAGTATAACGGCAGCATGATTAACTTTATCTCTCTGTGGTTGACCTACCTTGAATTACAATTTTCATTTTTTGTTAAAAAATTGTAACTATGTGCTACCAATTTATTACCTACAATCCGTTTTATGCTCTCAGGACAGGACTATCAAATGTGGCCCGACGCAACGCTGTTGGAAATGCTGCGTGCCGATGACCAGAAGGCATTCAACATACTGTACCATAAATATTCCTCAAAACTTTATTACGCAGCTTACCAGATCTTTAAAGACCAAGCGGTTTGTGAAGACCTGGTGCAGGAACTATTCATCGACCTTTGGGTGAAACGGCACCAGCTAAAGATCAACTCACTGCAATGGTACCTCAAAGTGGCCATCAAGAACAGGGTACTGATGTACCTGCGCACGCAGCGGGCCCAGCTGGACATATCTGCCATTGAGATGCTGGCAGACAAATACGGCGCCGACAGCCAGTTACTTCGCAAGGATATTCATCGTGCGCTCGACGAGAACGTGGCGTCCCTGCCTGAAAGATGCCGCCAGATATTCCGTCTCAGCAGGACCGAATACCTAAGCAATAAAGAAATCGCCGCGTTGCTTAAGATCTCCGTTAAAACGGTCGAGAACCAGATCACTATCGCCTTGCGCCACCTGCGTGCCGGCCTTAGCGATCACTTACCCTCCATAGCTGTTGCACTGCTGGTAGAGCTATTAAAATAATCTGCCCTTTAAAAAAAATATTACCGCTTTAGGGGGTGCGCTATTTTGCTGCATCTTACAACCATAAACCGATGAGTAAATTCAACTTCCTGAAAAAACGTAAACCTGCTGGCGATAGCCTGCAACAGCAAGAACATGCCGCGCGTTATTTTGATGAGCTGGAGCTTAATAAGCAGCAGCCCGTTAACGGTATAGAACCGTTCGATAGCGACAAGGTGCTGTCGCGCATCACCTTAGCTATTGGAGAAATTGAGCGAAGAAAAACGGGCAGCCGCAAAAAATGGGCTATTGCTTCCTCGCTATTCATCATGGTGGGTTTAGCAGGCCTTATTTATCCATACCGCAACCGTATTTTAGATGTTGTTGATCCTATTGCCACAAAAACGCTCACCGCTCAAAACGGCCAGGTGATCAATTACACCCTTGCCGATGGTACCAGGCTTTGGCTTAACAGCGGCAGTAAGCTCATGTATCCTGAACGTTTTAGAGGTGCTACAAGAGAGATAACTTTAGTAGGCGAGGCTTTCCTGGATGTTGCGCATCGCACCGGCCAACCATTTATTGTGCATACCGGCAAAGTAAACACGCAGGTATTGGGAACAAGCTTTAACGTAAAGGCATACCCGGAAGACGCCTTTGTAAAAGTAAGTGTAGTAACGGGTAAAGTAGGGGTGTTAACCACAAGAATAACAGCGCCTACCAACCCTGCCGTTATGTTAACACCGCGTGAAGAATTGCGGGTTGACACACGCACACTTACTTCCCTGAAAAGTACTAATGCAGACATCAGGCTTGCGGCTGGCTGGAAAGATGGCGAACTTGTGTTCAAGCAAACCGCGTTAAAAGACGTGCTTACATCACTGCAGCGCCGGTTCAATATCGAGATCAACGCCGACGCCAACCTCGCCGGCTGCGCTATATCAGCAAACTTTACAAACGTTACCTTTCCCCATATCCTGGATATCATATCCCGGTTGGTCAAGGGAAAAGCTACGCCCGAGGGTAAGGGCTACCGGCTAAGAGGAAAAGGCTGCTGATAAAACCGATCGATTCCAACCTAACCAATTTAACAGAACCTAACAAAAGAGAAGACATGATCACATAAGAAACAAAAAACCCTGCTCAAACGGGTTTGACCAGGGTAAATTAAAATGCCGGGTTATTAATTAGTGTACCGTTTCAGAGGTCCAATTCAGAGCGGCGCACTTTAATGCAAACACTTTAACTCATTCAAATCTATGAATATATCTCTATTTTCTAATGGAGTAGTTCGTTATGCACTGATATTAATGAAATATACCTCACTTGCCGTATTTCTGGTTTGCCTGATGTGCTTTTCCGCTATCGCAAACAACTCTTACGGACAGAAGTTCCTGGAGCAAACGGTAACGCTCAAGCTTAAAAACAAAAGGCTTACAGACGTTATCGAAAAATTATCTGAAGATAACCAGGTGAAGTTTGCTTATGCCAACAACGTTGTTAAGCCATCGTTCAAGGTGAACATTGACGTTAAACAACGCCCTATCAGGTTAGTACTGGACGATCTGCTTGGACAGTTCCAACTTTCGTACAAGATCATTGATGATGTGATCGTTATCAGTGAGCAACCCGCTGCAATCACCACAGCCGGCGTAAGCGACGATAGTAAACAGGTCATCCGGATACAGGGTAAGGTGACTGACGACACCAACCAGCCCCTGCCCGGCGTAAGCGTAAGGCTTAAGAACAGCAACGTGGCTACGGTTACTGATATAGGAGGTAATTACACCCTCACCGTGCCCGATAGTAGAGGCACGCTTGTTTTCAGCTTTGTAGGTTTCACCTCAAAGGAGGTTGCTATTGGTAGCCAAACGGTAATTAACCTACAGCTTTTACCCGCCGCAACCTCACTTAACGAGGTGGTGGTGGTAGGCTACGGCACGCAGCGCAGGGGAAACGTTATAGGTGCTGTTGATCAGGTAACATCAAAGGCCATTGAAGGCAAGCCCGCTGTGAACCTTACACAGGCATTGCAGGGTACGCTTCCTAACCTCATCATTCAGCAAACCAATAATGAACCGGGCGCATATCAAACCGTAAATATTCGCGGAGTGAGCACATTCGGCAATAATAGCCCACTGGTTGTTATAGACGGTATAACAGGCGGAGACCTTAACCTGCTCAACCCAAATGATATTGAAACCATATCAGTATTAAAAGATGCAGGCAGCGCAGCTATCTACGGTTCGCGTTCGGCAAACGGTGTGATATTGGTGACCACCAAAAAGGGAAGTAAAAATTCCGGTGCAGCGCTTTCATACAGCGGGCAGTATGGTATACAGGAGCCGCGCGTAGGTTACAAACCAGTACCTGCTTATCAAAATGCTATTCTGCGTAACGAAGCGGTAGTGAACGCCGGTTTGACCCCCATCTACTCGCCTGCACAGATCCGCCAGATACAGGAGCACGGCGATGAACAATGGTTCCTGGATGCTATCCTCAAAAATGCTCCTCAGCAAAGCCACAATCTTAGCCTTACGGGCGGTAACGCTACGTCGTCATACCTGGTATCGGCCGGCGTGCTGGATCAGCGCAGCAACCTGGTAGGCCCCGATTATGGGCTTAGGCGCTACAATTACCGCATGAATTTGAGCACTGAATTTGGTAAACTAAAAGTTACCAGCATACTTGCATACACCCGTACCGAGATCAAGGAGCACTCCTTTAACACAGGTACGCTTATTGTCGACGCGGGTCGTACACCTACTTACTATCCTATTCAGGACGCCCAGGGTAACTATCTTACCAATGATGTACTGGCCGAGTTTAACCCGCTTGGTATCCTCGAAAAAGGTGGTTACCGCAAGCGCGATAACGACAACATATTCGGTAACCTTACAGCAGAACTGTCTGTTACCAAAGATCTGAAACTGAAGGGTGTTATCGGCGGTACTTTACTGTCAAATCACATGTTTGGCCGTGTGATGCAGGTGAACTTTTTGCCGAAAGGCAGCTATGGGTCTGACAGGAACACCACCGATGATAACAATAAGAACCTGTTTATCAACTCACAATTCCTGGCGCAATACACCAAAACCATCAATAAAGACCACAACATCGATGTCCTGATCGGTGTGGCCAACGAGTCGACCAATAACGAGTCCAACTATCTGAGGCTTAAATATACCGACCCTGAGTTGGGTACGCCTGTTACCGGTACCGTTATCGAAACTTCATCTACCGCTACCAATAACAACAAGGTAGAGACCAGCCTCAACTCGCTTTTTGGCCGTGCATCTTACAACTACAAGAACAAGTACTACGGTGAGTTTGATTTCAGGATCGACGCTTCTTCAAAATTTGCTAAACAGAACCGGAACGCGTTCTTCCCGTCAGGTACACTTGGCTATCGCCTTAGCTCAGAAGATTTTATGGAAAGCTATCGCGA
The DNA here is from genome assembly GCA_001898335.1 of Mucilaginibacter sp. 44-25. GTDB lineage: Bacteria > Bacteroidota > Bacteroidia > Sphingobacteriales > Sphingobacteriaceae > Mucilaginibacter. The sequence continues at coordinate 249,180 of MKTS01000001.1, forward strand.
TAAGTTCGGTGATCTGAAGATCCGCGGTTCATATGGTATTCTGGGTAACCAAAATGTGGGAGATTACCAGTATCTGAACACCTTTAGTGTATCGCCTGGTACCTTTTATTCATTCAATAACCAGCCGGTAAGTACATCTATTATCAACTTCGCCAACCCGGATATTCGCTGGGAACGCGCAGCTACCTTCAACATTGGCTTTGATGCAACGTTCTTCAGGAACTCGCTTACCTTAACGGCAGACTACTTTAACAAGATCACCCGCGACATTCTTTTGCCGCCTGTAGTACCCGGCACCTTCGGTGCAGGTTTACCTGATTATAATGCAGGCGAGGTACAAAACCGCGGCTGGGAAATTAGCGTAAACTATCGCTTAAAGACCGGGGCTTTCAACCACACCTTCGCGTTCAACGTGGCAGATACCAAGAACAAGGTATTGAAACTGGAAGGCGGCGACCAGATCCGCACTTATGACGAGATGCAGATCATCAATAAGGTAGGCTTGCCCATTGGTTCATACGTTGGCCTTAAACGCGACGGCTATTTCCAAAACCTGGACGATATACAGAAAGGCGCAAAACCGGCGGGCATCACCGTACTCCCAGGCGATAACCGCTATGTGGACGTGAACGGCGATGGCATTATTGATGATAACGACCGCTTTGTTCTGGGTAACGGTTTCCCGCGCTTAACCTTCGGGTTCAACTACAGTCTTTCGGTAAAACAGTTTGATCTGAACCTGTTTTTACAAGGCGTGGGCAAACGCAGCATGTTTGTACGCGGTGAGCAGGTTGAGCCTTTCCACGTAAATTACTCACAGGTGATGTATGAGCATCAGCTGGATTACTGGACGCCTGACAACCCTAATGCCCGCTTCCCGCGCCTTGCTGCGAGCGGCAGCCAGTCTAACACCAATAACTTTCGTCGCGGATCGGATATGTACCTCTTTGATGGCAAGTACCTGCGGGTAAAGAACGTCCAGATCGGTTACACGCTACCGGCAAGCATGGCAAAAAAAGTGGGTATGCGTAAAGTAAGGGCTTACCTTACCGGTCAAAACATCCTGACTTTTTCGCCAATGAAGTTCATCGATCCGGAATCGACCGAGTTAGGCGGTAACGTGACCGCCGGAGGAGCTAACAGCGCCAGGTCATATCCATTGCCGGTTTACTATGGTTTCGGTCTTGATATCACCCTTTGATCTACATCAACATGAAAAAAAATATCATTTATAAAATCAGTTTTTTGGTGCTGCTTACAGCGGCAACAACGGGGTGCAAGAAGCTTGATCTCGCACCGGAAAATAAATTTACCGACGCCAACTACTGGACCACAACCGATAAGGCAAGTGTTGTGCTTAACACGGCATACGAGCAGATATCAAACAGCGGCTACTTTTTTACTAACGAGGCGATGTCTGACAACGCGTACAATGGGCGTGGCGATAACAACGGCGTTGCATCGCTTGCAGCGGGTACATATGATGCTTCGTTAGGCCGCTTGAAGGGCGAGTGGGGCGATCATTACCGCGGCATTAAAACCTGCAACATCTTTTTAGAGAATGTGGACAAGGTAACCGCTATGGATGCTACACTAAAAGCACGCATGAAGGCCGAGGCCAGATTTATACGTGCCTGGCATTATTACATGCTTGAGACCTGGTGGGGCGATGTCCCGCTGATAGATAAAGACCTCACCATTGAGGAGTCAAAGACCATAGCCCGCACGCCTAAAGCGCAGGTGGTAGACTTTATTTTGAAAGAGCTTGACCTCGCTGCTGCCGACTTGCCGGTGAACACCGCTTTGGCCGCTGCCGACCGTGGCCGTGTGACCAAAGGCGCCGCTATAGGCCTTAAGGCAAGAGTTTTACTTTATGAGAACCGCTGGGCAGAGGTAGTTACCGAATGTGAGAAGCTAATGAACAGCAACGCCAATGGTACCTACGCATTATTCAACTCTTATGAGGGCTTATTCCTTCCGCAAAACGAGTATAACTCCGAGGTGATGTTTGATCTGGAGTATTTGCCACCAGCAGTTGGCACCAGGTACTATACCGACTTTAGGGACATGGCCCCGCTATCTGTGAACGGCAGGCTCAACGCCATTGCGCCAACCCAGGAGCTGGTGGACAGCTACCTGATGCTGAACGGCAAAAGGATCAGCGATGCAGGCTCAGGTTACAACGAGAGCAACCCTTACGTTGGCCGTGACCCGCGCCTTACCTATACCGTTGTTTACAATGGCTACCAGTGGAAAAAAGCCGATAATACAGTTAAGACCATATACACCAAGCCGGGATCAGATCCCGATCCGAGCCATCCCGATGAGTATTCACCAGGCTCTATAGCTTCGCCTACTGGCTATTACACCCGCAAGTATTACGACCCTACATCTACACCGGCCGACTTCGGCTCCGGCCTTAACCTGATCCTGATACGGTATGCGGATGTGCTTTTAATGTACGCGGAAGCTAAAACAGAGCTTGGCCAAATGAACTCTACAGTTTGGGACCAGACGGTACGCGCCATACGGGCCCGCGCCGGCTTCACCGATGCGGCCGCGCTTACTTTCCCCGCTGTTAGCCAGGATGAGATGCGCCAGATCGTACGTAACGAACGCCGTGTTGAATTTGCCATGGAAGGCCTGCGCATATTTGACATCCGCCGTTGGAAGATAGCCGAGGTTGTGCTGAACGGCTGGGCACATGGCGCAAAATTTGGTCCTGCCGGGGTAGATAATGGCTACATCCGGGCTAACCAGCGCACGTTTGATGCCACTAAAGCTTATTTATGGCCTATACCGAGAGACGAAAGAGCGGTTGATCCAAACCTTACTCAAAACCCGGGATGGTAATTAACAACATTGTTCAACAGGAATTTTAAAATCACTCAAGATCATGAAAAATACACTATATGGCCTGCTCGCAGGTTTGGCAGCACTACTTTTTATCACAAGCTGCAAAAAGGACAAAACACTAAGCAATGCAGATGTGACACCGGTCACCAACTTATACGCGCCAGAAGATGCAAAAGCGGTAAAGATACCTTCAGGCGCATCTGGCTCGGTATCCTTTGAATGGGAACAGGCACACGCCTCAGATAATGGGCTGGTGCTATACGAAGTAGCATTTGATAAAGAAGGCGGCGACTTCTCTAAGCCGCTGTATTCCATTCCGTCAGATGGTAACGGCCTGTACAACAAACTAACCTTATCATACAGCGACCTTAACAAGGTGGCCACCATTGCAGGTGCAAAGCCTGAAGAAATTGCCAAGCTGATATGGACCGTGCGCTCATCAAGAGGTGTGAAACTTTCAGCGTCGGCAGCTAAACGAGTCATCTCTGTTCAACGCCCTGTGGGTTTTGAAAGCCCTGACGCGGTATTTGTTACCGGATCGGCTACAGAGGGCGGTGCCGACATCTCAAAAGCTGTAAAAATGAAAAAGGTAGGCGATGGCAAGTTTGAAGTATACACTTCGTTAAAAGCCGGTACCTACCAGTTTGTAGATGCCAAGACAGGTATCATCAAAAAGTACTCATTCAATGGCACAAGGCTGGTGGAAGACGGTGAGACAAACGTGACCGGCGATACCAAAGTGGTTAAATTGGAGGTAAGTTTCAACGATGCGCTCTTTAAGTCTACCGAAGTGGTTAAGCTTGGCCTGTGGTTCTCTGCCGATAGCAAGATATGGTTCGACCTTAACTACGCTGGAAACGGCACCTGGACAGCCGATAACAAACCAATTGTTTTCCATCAGGAGTCATGGGGGCGCGACGAACGTTACAAGTTCCGCTTCACGTTCAAGAACGCTGACGGTACTACCACCGAACAATATTTTGGCAGCACCAACCGCGACAACAGCGCAGCTACCGCCGCTACTGCTCCAAGCTATTACTACATGGTACCGGTAGATAACTCGGTTTATGATTATACCTTCAAGTTCAATCATGATCTGGATAACAAATCGGCAGACATTAAAGTAATGATGAACGCGGATGTAGCTGCCTACACTCATACAGTTACGCTAAAACAATAAGTTGATCAATGTAAGGCAGGTACTGCCTGCCTTACTTTATAAACCAGTTTATGACCATACAGATCTATCATATAAAAAGGTTCGCGCTGGCGTGTGCAACAGCCGTAGCGCTTACATCCTGTTTAAAGGATAAACCCTTCCCGCTGTTTCCTAACCAGGAGAGCGCCAAGGTAAACTACACTTTCGCCGCTACTGCAGATACCTTGCAGGAAAAAACATATACCACTTTTTTATCTGCCAACGGCAATTACTTTGTGCAGAACAATAGCGGTAACACCAATTACAACTATTGGCCGCAGGCGCATACGCTTGACGTATTCACTGACGGATACCTGCGTACTAAGAACGAGATATATAAACAGCGCATGAAATCGTTGCTTAATGGTACTTATAAAACCAACGGCAACAAGTATGAGAATGAGTATTATGATGACATGGAATGGCTGGCCCTGGCAAGCCTGCGCGCTTATGATGCAACCAAGGACGCAGACTACCTGGCAGCCGCTAAAACATTATGGGCTGATATTAAAACAGGCAAAAACAGCAATCAGGGTGGGGGAATAGCCTGGCGCAAATCGCAACCAACGTATAAAAATACGCCTGCAAATGCACCGGCCATCATTTTCGCGGCAAGGTTATATCAGTTAGAGAAAAACGCTGCAGACCTTGACCTTGCTAAAGAACTTTATACCTGGTTAAAGGGGACACTGCTGGATGGCAGTGGCATTATTTGGGACGGTATCAACTCCAAAGGCGACGGCCAGTTGGATAAGAACAAGTTTACCTATAACCAGGGCGTGTTTATAGGGGCAGGTCTGGAATTGTATAATGCAACCGGAGACGCGACCTATCTGAATGATGCCATCAAAACTGCTGATGCTACTATAAAGGACCTTGACATTGCCCCGGGCGGTTTGCTCAGGAACGAAGGCCAGGGCGACGGTGGTTTGTTCAAGGGTATCCTGGTGAGGTACCTTACATTGCTTACCCTTAAGAATGATGTACCACAGGCCAAACGTGATGCTTACGTTAATTTTCTGAAATTTAATGCCGAAACATTATTCGCTAAAGGTATCAGCAGACCTGACTTTATGGTTAGCCCGGACTGGAAGAGCGCTCCATCCGGAAGTACGGATCTTACCACGCAGATAAGCGGGGTTACCACCGTGGAAGCCGCAGCCACATTAAAAGCAGCCGGCAAGTTTTAACATGAGATAGCCTTCCGGATCAATTTTCCGGAAGGCTTTTTTGTGCGATTTATCTGGTCACCATCTCTACCGTTCCGCCGTTTGTAAACACATCATGCGGAACGAAATATCCACGGATCTTTTTTCCATTCACCTTTATGGCGGTCAGATTCCTGCCCTTACCGGGTTTCAGGATAGTAAGCGTTTTACCTGTGCTGGTTTTCCAGGTTACTTTATCAAACAACGGTACGGTAACAATATACTTTGGATCGGTTGCCGAGAACGGATAAAGCCCTAAAGAGCTGAATACGTACCATGATGACATTTCACCCGCATCGTCCATACCGCTCAGTTCAAGCCCCTCGTCACCAATACCGTAAAGGGTGGTCAGGATACGGTCGATGATCTTTTGTGACTTCCCGGGTTTGTTGATAAAGATGTAAGCGAAAGGAGCCTCGTGGTCGGGCTGATTACCCTGGCAATACTGGCCTATCATGGTCTCCACATTGCGCGCGATGTGATTTGGGTTCCATGGCAAGGTAAAAAGCGAATCAAGTTTGGCCTCAAAATTCTTAGGCCCGCCATAAAGGCTGATCAGGCCGGGCATATCATGCGGAGCATAAAAAGATACCTGCCAGGCATTGGCCTCGCGATACATATATTCGTAATAGGGCTGCTGCGGATCAAACGGGCTTATCCAGTCGCCATTCTCCAGGCGGCCGCGCATGAACCGGGTAGAGGGATCAAACATATTGCGGTAGTTTTGCGACCGCTTCATTAGGATACGGTAGTTAGTTGTATCGCCTAACTTTTTAGCGATCTGTGCTACCGAGTAATCGTCATACGCATACTCCAGCGTTTTAGAAACGCCTGCTTTGGCCTTGGTTTCTACTTCGGGGTGTTCTATTTTAGGGTCTGAAATAAATCCTTTGCTAATGTACTCGTTAAGGTAAGGCCTGGCCCTACCTTCAACGTTGGCGTTGTGTAGTAATAATTTATAAGTGCCCTTTATATCAAAGTCGGTTATTCCCCTGAGATAGGCTCCTGCTATAGACGATGCACCGTGATCGCCGTGGAAAAACGTGGGAATAAAACCGGTCTTGTCGCCAACATCTTTCAGCGACTTGATTACATTCAAGGTCACTTTAGGCGTGATCAACCCAAGCAGTACATCTTTGTTGCGGTAGGTGTCCCACAAGGATGGCTCAGTGTAATAAGTAAGGTCGCCCTTTGCAACTTCCATTTTGGCATCGCGGTACTCACCGTTAACATCGCTACGCAAAGCAGGCCATAAGAAGGAGCGATACAGGCAGGAGTAAAACATCTGCCTTTGCTTTGGCGTGCCGCCGCTGATGTCAATGGTGGATAAAAGTTTCTCCCATGTACGGTTAGCTTCCGCGCGGAGTGTTTCAAAGTCCTTGTTGCCGATCTCGGTTTCCAGGTTTTGCCGGGCATTCTCGGCGCTTACGAATGACAGGCCTATCTTTAACTCTACAGGCCCTGTGCCACCATCAGCAAGGTGCACTATCGCGTTGCCGGTACGCTTGCCTTCATCCTTTTTGTCGATGCTTTTTATCGGGGTGTTCAACACGGCGTAGAAATAGATGTTCTCACCGCCCTGAAAGCCCTTTATCGCATTGCCACCCACTTGCTCCAGGTTCCAGGTGGTTACACGGCTATTAGCTTTACCCATGTCGAACAGGATCTGCCTTGCAGTATTGTTTTTGAAAGCGTATTGGTGATAACCGCACCGTAGGGTAGAGGTGAGGCGTACATCAATGCCATAGTCATCCAGGAAAACATGGTAATAACCGGGAGTAGCATCCTCACGCTTATGGCTGAACCTTGACCCCAATTTCGAGCCCTGGTTGGACATGGGCAGGATGGGGATATTACAAAGGTTCCAGTGGCCTTTATTGGTATGCGTAAATCCTAAGATCACCGAATCTTCGTACTGATAGCCTGCGCCCGATCCGTAAGCGGTCATGGGGCTTAGTTGTACCATGGCATTTGGCAGCGAGCTTCCGGGAAAGGTTAGGCCGGCCCACGAACGCCAGCCATCGGGTAGTCGATAACCAAGTATCTTAGGGTCATTAAGAGGTGCAGTGCCGATAAACGTGTTCACGTATTGTGTTTTGCCTCCCTTTTGCTGAGCCATACAATGGGCAGAGCAGAACAGGGCAACAAGTGCCGGCAACGCCTGGTAGCGTATAAATTTGTTCTTCATATATTGAAGATGCAGATCGGCGCTTAATCCCCTAATAGACGGATAATTTTACTTAGCTGAAAAACCGTTTGTTAAATAAAGGGTCAGGCTTTAGCAAAGCGATCAAAGTAAGCACGGTCCAAGGCTTCCCTGTGGTTGGGGTGGGCCAGGTCTATCAGGGCTTTTGCTCGCTGCTTAAGGCTTTTCCCAAAAAGATCTACCGCGCCGTATTCCGTCACTACCCAGTGAATATGCCCCCGCGTAGTTACCACACCGGCGCCTTGCTTTAAATAAGGAACAATGCGACTGATGCCTTTATTGGTTTGCGACGGCAATGCGATGATCGGCTTACCGCCGTTTGACAAGGCGGCACCCTGGATAAAATCCATCTGTCCGCCGATACCGGAATATTGAAACGAACCGATGGAATCGGCACAGACCTGACCTGTCAGGTCTATCTCAATGGCACTGTTGATCGCTGTAACTTTGGGGTTTTGCCGGATGATACTGGTATCATTTACGTAGCTGATATCCATCACGCCGATCGAAGGATTGTCGTGAACAAAATCATAAAGCCTGCGCGTACCCACCAGGAAAGCGGTAACTGATAAGCCGGCGTGTATTTTTTTCAATCGGTTGTTGATCACTCCTTTTTCGATCAGTGGAATAACGCCGTCAGAGAACATCTCTGTATGTAATCCAAGGTTCTTGTGCCCGGTGAGGTTTTTAAGCACCTGGTCAGGAATACCGCCGATACCGAGTTGCAGGGTCGCGCCATCCTCAATGAGTCCGGCGATATTTTTGCCGATCTTTTCCATGATGGGGTCAGCACCGCTGGCATAATCCATCTCCGGTAGTTCCGCCTGCTGCCAAACCATGGCGTTGAGCCGGCTGGTATGCACAAATCCTTCACCATGTGTTCTCGGCATCAAAGGATTGACTTGCGCTATCACGTATGTAGCGGTTTCTACCGCCGCCAGTGCAATATCAACCGATGTGCCCAGTGAGCAGTAACCATGGCTATCCGGCGGGGAAACCTGGATCAGCGCTACATCGATCGGTAACACCCTTTTACGAAACAGCGCCGGAATCTGACTCAGGAAGATGGGCACATAATCCCCATGTTCGCTGTTGGCAACGTTACGGGTGGTGGCAGATACGAACAACGAATTGAAAAAGAAGCTGCCCCGGTGTTCCGGCCGGTCGAAATTAACTTGCCCCAGAGTCGTGATGCTGACCAGTTCAACGTCTTGTAGATCCTTCCACCGGTCCTGTAAGGCCGACACCAGAAAAATAGGAGTGGCGGCACTACCATGAATGAATACCCGGTTTCCGGATCGTACCAGTTTTACGGCTTCTGCTGCCGATATGTAGGTTGGTTTTTGCATGTTTACATCCATTTAGCGGCAAAGCGGTTAAATTCCTGCCGTAGCGTCTTGAACAATTGTTCCTCCTGTTCGTAGTCGGCACCAATCTGATTGGCTGCGTCGACTGTCGCCTCCTGGATGAAATTACTGGAACGCTTTAATTCTGCCGTAACCTGGTCTAAATTGATATTGATACGGTGTTTAAGCTGATCGATCTGTTCACGATGGATGATCAGTTGATTCTGAAAATGTTCCACCTGCCCGGACACTTCATGTCCTGTATTGTCACCGGCGATTTCCTCGAGCCTTTCCTGGAGGAAACGTATCTCCAATAGATAGAAGTCCAGTCCGCGCAGACAGGCCTGGTGCGCGAACGTTAGATGTTTGATACTTGTCTTTTTCATACCGCAAGTGTAATGGTTTGCCATGCAGTGAAAAGTGACCATACGCAGCTTCAGTATTGATGCAAATCATGCGCTCCTACCCGGAAAGGCAGGTCATTGGGTTAGCGACATCGGGATCAGGCGTTGGGCGCCTTTTGTCGGGCATGAGCTTCTGTATTGTGAAACAGTTGGTTCCTGGTTAGCCGGTAGTTGTCAAAAAGATTAGTTAATTCCAGATAAAGTACGTTATATCGGCCAAGAAAATCCAGATCCGGTGTTTTGTTGAGATCGCAGACAAAGGGCTCAACAAAAGCCAGGAAACCGGGGACCTTTGCTTTTAGCGACTCCAGCCTTTGGTACTGCGCCTCGATCTTGGCCTTTAATTCTGTTTTGCTACCGTTAAGGTCATCAGGTATCTTATAACGGTCAATGATATCCCGGAAAAAATGTGTTTCTGTTTCGAGGAAACCGATGTCCTGAAGCCAATGAGTGGCCTGGATATATACCTCCTGGAGTTCTGTTTCCAGCTCGCTGTCAGTTAACGGTAAAACCATATATTTTTAAGTTTAAATATCAATCGGTTGTTTCTGAGAGCATATGCCCGTCTTTTACGGTGATGGTGGATTCATGCGAAAATGTACGGCCTTCGAATTCCCAATTTAAAGTAACCTGATATGTGCCGTCGCCGATAACCTGCAAGGGTATGTTAAAGTCATGTTCACCTTTGCTGTTATAAACCATAGTACGGCACCAGGGTGCCGTGCAGTTTACCTTTCGCAGGAATACTCTGCCCTCAAAAGGATGCCGGAAATTGAAACGCAACGCAACCATATTATACCGTTTGATAGCCGAAGTTACCTGAGAAAGCTGAACTTAAAAATGATCCCCGACACGATATCAAGTGATTAGGATTGGCTTAGAGCGGTTTGTATTTGATGTAATCCTATTACACGGGTAATCGCTGCGAATACACACTTACATAAATCAACAAAATCGGAACGCCCTTGAAATGGCGTCCCGATTTTTGTGATTAGGTTAGGAATTAAAAAGTTTACAAGCACCTACCATCCATAATTCTGGATTAAGTTCGGATCCTTGTCTATTTCTGTTTGTGGTATTGGCATCAGGTAGTGTTTATCAGTAAATACCCGGTTCTGCAAGGTTACGGTCTTATAAAATACGGCTACTCCGGCAGCTTCACTGCCTACGTTTAAGCCGGTAGCTTGTAATTCTGCTGCCGACGGACGGGCATTTAAACCCAATGCAGGCGCATTGTCTACTGTTTTAGCTATTAGCCAGCGCCTTACATCCCAAAAACGATGACTTTCAAAAGCAAGCTCTACCCGGCGCTCGTTCTGGATACGTTTACGCATGCCTGCCTTTGTATTGTCATCGGGCAGGATAGGCAGCCCCGGCATAGACACACGGGCACGTACCATGTTAATGTATTGATAAACCGACTGGTCTGGTGCATCCAAATATTCATTCATGGCTTCGGCGTAATTCAGGTAGATCTCTGCCAGGCGGAATATAGGGAAATTGCGTGTTCCTGTACCGCTGTTTGCATTGCGGTCATAGGTAGGTGATAAGAACTTTCTTACGTTGTACCCCCCATGGGTTAGTACCGGGCTTTCCGGTGGCCCAGCCGTCAGTTACGCCATTACCAGAGCCAAACCAGGCCAGCCTTACAGGGCGTTGTGTGTCATCAAAGCGCCAAACATCATACTGGAAGAATATGCTGGCGTAAAAGCGCGGATCGCGGTCTTTGTACATATTTGAAATATTGCTTACATTCTGAAATTTCAAACCATCCCAAAGCTGTCCGCTCCAAAAACCATCTGTTGTATAACCAGATCCTGCTGCGGTAATAGGGTAGCCGTTCTTCATTTCATAGGCATCTATCAGCTGCTGCAATGGTGTTAGTTTACCATTGCCTTTAAACGGCGATCCGTTAGGGAGGTAATTACCATCTATGTCTGTTGAATTACCCATTATTCTTGGCAGGATCGTTTCATTATAATCGCGTGTGTAAAACTGCGCAGCATAATTTTGTACCGGGTTGCCCGGGAAAGGGCTATACAAGCTGTAGAGATTAAGATCTATCACAGCCTTTGCCGCATCGGCAGCCTTTTTCCATTTTTCTCTGTCATAAGAGGTATTAAAAAGCGCCTTTCCATCTTTGTTTTTGATACCTGCATACAATTGGTTGCCATTAAATAAAGGGCTTGCCGCATATAAAAGTGTGCGCGCTTTTAAAGCCAAAGCGGCACCTTTTGTTATACGGCCGGTTTGTGCCGCATCCTGGCTGGGTGGAAGCACGGCTGCAATGGCATCACATTCATTGCTTATAAAGCTTACCACTTCATCTACAGAGTTACGCGCCACCTGGGTATCTTCCAGATTACCAGGATCTACATCTTTGGCACTGGTTAGCAAAGGCACCGCTCCATACCGTTTAAATAGTTCAAAATAAAACTGTGCACGCAGGAAACGGGCTTCCGCTTTGTAGCGTGGTTTCCAGGTGGCATAATAACTTTCACGATCAAGCGGAACGGGTACACCGTCTATGCGTTCTATAAAAATGTTGGCCCGTCTTATATCCTGATATTTGCCAGACCAATTACCTAAGGGGTTATCATTGGTGCTCCAGCTACCAAGGTTATATTTATAGGCATTTACGGCCTCGCCGTTATCAAACCAGTGGTGGTAGGTTTCATCGGTGGCGGCGGTGTAGTAGGCCGTTAGTTCATTGGGCAAAGCGTTGTAAAGGCGGGCAAGTGCCTGCTCTGCCAGATTAATGTTGCTGTAAACATCATTTTCGCTCGAGTATTCAGCAGGTACTACATCCAGGTATTTTCTGCAGGATGTGCTGCTTATTAATAATGCTGCCAGCAGCAGCGTGCATATTTTTTTCATGGTTGTTACATTGAAGCGTTTAATCCTAAATTTATCACACGCATTTGCGGGTAGTCGCCAAAACCGTTTGTCCGTTCCGGATCAAAGATGTTCATCTTAGACCAGGTGTAAATATTGGTACCGCTTGCAAACATGCGGATGTTTGACAGGCCAATGCGTTTAACCCATGCTTTAGGGAAGGTGTAGCCTAACTCCGCATTCTTCAAGCGCAGGTAGTTTGATGACCTTAGCCAAAAGGTTGAATTCTGGTTATTGTTAACGTTATTTGATGATGATAGCCTTGGCCATTTTGCGTTAGGATCGGGATTATCAGTTGTCCAGCGGCCGGTAAGATAATCTGCCAGCACCGAGCTGTTGCTTGAGAAAGCCCAGGCCGACGTGCCGGTTAACCATAGCTTGCCACCGGTTGCGCCCTGGAACAAGACATTTATATCAAAGTTTTTGTAAGTGTATGACAGGGTTAAACCCATAATAGATTTTGGGGTAGTTACCTGGCCAAGGTAGCCTTCGTCCTGGCTGTTGATCACACCATCGCCATTACGGTCAAGATATTTAATATCGCCCGGGCGTACTGTGCCAAACTGCTGGGTTGGGCTGGCGGCTATATCGGCATCATCTTTAAACAGGCCGAGTGCGGTAAGGCCATAAGCTTCGTTTATCTGGGTTCCTTTTAAACCGCGGTATGCCAAAGCATAAATAGGTTCGGCCGCGTATTGTATACGGTTGGTGGCATAAGAATAAGAACCTCTTACCATCAGGTTATGGTTGCCAAAGCGTTTGCGCCAGGTGATCTCACCTTCAAAACCCTTATTATCTACAATACCTGCGTTAATGGCCGGCAGGTTTTGCACGCCGCTTACATCCGGGATAATGGTAGCGGTAGTTAAGATCTGAGAGCGCCTTTCTTTAAAAATATCACCGGTGAAAGCGATCTCTCCCTGAAATAGTTCCAGGTCGGCACCAATGTTGGCTTTCTTTGATTTCTCCCAGGTAAGGAAAGAGTTACCGGTAGCGCTTTCCTGTGCACCCGGATAGCCATTTCCGTCGGCTGCAGACCCAAACTGGTAGCCGCTCCCGTTACCGGTTTGCCAGGTACTTAAATAAGCAAAGCGGCCTACGCTGTTATCAACACCAACTATACCGTAAGAGCCCCTGAACTTTAACAGAGTGATAATTTTAGAGTTTTTCAGGAAATGCTCGTTAGATGCTATCCAGCCTAATGATGCTGCAGGGAAGAAACCCATCCGGCGGCCTTTCATAAAGTTTTCCGAACCGTTGTAGCCGGCGTCGAACTCAGCTACATATCGTCTGTCATAAGCGTAGTTGGCACGGCCAACCAACCCAAGTTGTTTGTATGGCAATGCTGCAATGGCACCATCGTCTGTATTGGTTGCCTGGAAGCTTTCAGACTGGTTATAGCGCACCACAGCTGATATGGCGTGTTTTTGGGCAAAAGTTCTGTCGTAGTTCAAATAAGCCTCCAGCGTTGATTTACGGCTGCCGTTAGCATCTACCCTGAAACCAAGAAGGCCATCGCCTGTAGTTAACTCTTGGTACCGGCCTTTGCTTAGGTCGGTTTCGTTCTCATCAATAATAAAACGGTAAGTAGAGTAATTACGCTGGCGGAATATGTTACGATAGTTCTGCGCGTCATAAGCAAATCGTGTTCTAAAGCTTAATCCTTCGGTAACAAAAGGTAATTTAAGCGTAAAGCCCACAATAGAGCTTAAGGTGTTTTCAAAGAAACGGCCGTAACCATATTGCGTTAATCTGCCGTAAGGGCTTGGCGGGGAGTCTTTTTGGCCGGGTACTGATCCGTTAGGGTTAGTTAATGGATATAAATAAGAAGGGGTTGTGCGTAACTGGTTCCATATGCCGCCGGCTGTTTCGTTAGGATAGTTTCGGTCGCGTACGATGTCAGACAGGTTCAACTCCAGTTTAAGCAATGGCGTGATGTCCACATCAATGTTACTGCGGAAATTGTATTTATTCATCGCAGCGTTAATGTTGTAGGCATTAAGGTCGTCGTATTTATACAAACCACCCTGATTAAGATAACCCAAAGAGACAAAGTACCTTGCTGTTGATGAACCACCGCTCACGTTCAGGTTGCCCTGCGTCATCATAGAATAGGGCTTAATCAGTTCCTTTGTCCAGTCTACATTTGGATATAGGTACTGGTAGGTAGGGTTACTTCTGTCGCGGAATTTGTTTAGATACTCATCCGTGTACAAGTTGGCATTCAGTCCGTCATTATTCAATGCTTCGCGGAATAAGCTTAGCGCGTCGTAAGAGTCAAGGTACTTGGGCATATTAAACGGCTGCTGTGCGGCAGTTTGTGTGGTAAGCGATATAACCGGCTTACCTGTTTTTCCTCTTTTAGTGGTCACCAGCACAACGCCGTTGGCGCCTTTCATACCATAAACGGCAGTAGCTGCTGCATCTTTAAGTATGCTAACTGTTTCCACGTCGTTGGCATCGATGCCATCAATGCTGTTCTCAATACCATCTACCAGTATCAACGGACTTTTGCCCTGGTAAGTACCAAAACCACGGATGTAGATAGCAGACCCATCGGCGCCGGGCTCGCCGCTGTTTTGTATGGTTACTAACCCAGGCAAACGGCCGGCAAGGCTATTGGTTAGACTGGCCGTTGGGGTTCTTAAGAGGTCTTTAGATGTTACCGATGTTAGCGCACCTGTAACGTTATTCTTTTGCTGTGTGCCGTAACCCACTACAACCACATCTTCTAACATTGCTACGTTTTGCTTAAGCCTTACAGCTATAAATTCGCGCGAGCGCACCGGGATCTCCTGTTTGAGAAAGCCCATCATACTGTAAACAAGTATGGCATCTTCTGGTACTTTGATCATGTAACCACCGTTAACATCGGTTATAGTGCCATAGCCACTACGCCCCTTAACGCTTACAGCAACGCCCGGTAAACCTACGCCGCTGGTATCGGTAACGGTGCCGCGTACTTCAATGTCTTTAAACAAGCTGTTATTTGATGCGGTTGGGCTGCTATTGTTTTTTGCTGCCAGTGCCGGCGAACAAACAGCAGTAAGGATACTGATGAGCAGGGCAAGCAAACCCGCTGCAGGATAAAATGTGCCTGCTCTGTTTTTGAATAAAAGTTTTCTCATAATTGGTTTTAAGGTTTTTGGGATGGAAATACTTTTCTGAGTATTGTGAGATACGGCAGCAGACTATCTGTTATCCGACCGAGGGGGTGTAAAATGCTTTATATCATGCTGTAAGAATATTTATGAATTGTATCAGTCATATCTGTCTTTTAAATTCAAATGCCTAAATAAGGTATGGAAATAGCCGTCTCACTCTTTTCAGAGCACAGTAGTTATTTTAAAATATATTGATCTGGTTAAGCCGAGGGGTATTGGCCAGCTATGAGATCGTGATAAGTTAGTCGCCTATAGGGCATGCAATATCAACCGAGGTACTGATCGGGATACCAAAGTTTGGTGAACCATCACTATTCCAGGTGAGTTTTTGCATACGTGCCGTTCGTGGCTGGTCTGGTTTGTTTGGTGTGGGGCGTGCATGGTAAATAAACCAGTTCTCGGTTTCGGTAATGCCTTTGTCATTGGTACGGCTGCTGGTAAAAAAGCCATTATGACCAGGCCCGTACACCATGGCTTTGTCGTTTTTTTCAAAAACTTGCTTTTTGTTTATCCAGTTACCAGCAACCAAAGGGTCGCTGCCGGGTTTTAATTGTATTTGGGCAAGGCAGTAGTTATCGCTGCTGTATCGGCTGGCCGAGAAGATGATAAACAATGGGCTTTTAGCATCTCTTTGCAGGGCAATAGGGCCCTCGTTTACGCCTGCGCCTAAAAAGGTAGGCTCCCATCTTTCCCAATCATTTGTTGGTGATGATATTTTAACGCGCGGCCCACTCAGTGTCCACGGGTTTGCCATCGGGGCGATGTAAATGTATTGCTTGTATTTTTCGTCAGCATTTTCCCATCCTGACCAAGTAAAATATTTTTTATCACGTATGGTAACTACAGAACCATCAATAGCCCATTGATCGTTTGCCTGGTCAAATATTTTACCTTTAAAGTTCCAGGTGCCTTGGGTGGGGTCTGGATTATCATTCTCCAGTACAAACATGCGGTTGCTGTCGTTAACACCGCTTTGCGCTGCTGCGAAATAGATATACCATTTACCGGCAAGGAAATGCAGTTCTGGCGCCCAAAGGTCAGCCGAGTGATCGGTGTTTTGGGGTGGTGTCCATACCGTAGCTTCATTGGCTGCTCCCAACTGCGACATGGTACGCGTTTTTGCGATAGTAATTCGGTTGCCTTTGGTTGACAGGAAATAATAATTACCATCTTTTTGTGCCACAAATGGGTCCGCATGGTCGCCATCGATAACCGGATTTTTAAAGTATTTTACTTTACTGCCTGTAATATTAGTTTTGGTAGAATCGGCAACATATGTACTTTTTTGACATGCCTGAGCAAACACAGGCATACAGGCAGCTAACAATAAGAGTAATCTTCTTCTCATGGTTTGTAGAATGATTTCAGAAAAACTTAGTGTTTGAAACAACACGGCATAATTGAATCCAAAGATGTCTGTTCAACACTTATAATTGGTTATTCCAAATGTATGGACGAAAACTGCCTGTAATGCCTCTAAAGGATTAGTCAAGCCAAAAATCAAAACCACATAATTCATAATTAACTAATAATCAAATTTTTAAATGTTATATTTTTGATTAAAATCAAGCTTTAAATCTTAAATAAGTTTAATATACATGATTGTTTAGTTGCAGTCGATAACCCCTATTAAACTCAATTGATATTATTGTTTTATTTTTAAGCAATCGCTTTTAAATAATGATAACTGTAATGAAATTAATAGAGCAAGCCTTTAATCACCAATGAAAAGAGTTCTTTTGCTAGTCACCCTTTTGCTCGCTGCATCTTCAGTATATGCGTTTAACACCCGGACGGATAGTCTTTGGAAGGTGTTAAAAACAGAGTTAAGCAAAGAACCGGAATATATACATCAGAAACAGCAAAGGATTCAATTTTTAAGTCAGCGCTTAGCCGCCACAAAAGGCAAAAGTTTTAAGCCCCAGTTTGTGCTTCTATCACAATTATTTGAAGAGTATAGTTCATTCAAATTTGATTCGGCAGTCACAAGCGTTAACCGTATGATAGACTTGTGCATAAAGTCCAATAAAAAAGAAGAACTGATAAAGAGCCGCATGGCAATGGTTACGGTGTTGCTTAAATCCGGTTTTTATAAAGAGGCTTTTGAGTCTGTTGCTTTAATAGATACGGCAGCTCTGCCCAAACAAGCCATGCATGAATTTTTGAACTTAAGGGCTATGTTGTACGCAGAAATATCGGCTTATGAAAACGACGCTTATTTTGCAGGCCGCTACAAACAGGCTTCGCAACGAGATTACGCAAGTGCTGCCAATATCACCACGCCGGATAAACTGGAACGAACCATTAGCCTGGCCTTTGCTCCGGAAACGGATAAACAGCGTAAGCCAACAGCCGCCTTTTATTATCGATACTTTTTAACTAATGGCCTCTCCGCGCATGAGATAGCAATGGCCGCTACCTTAGTTAGCCATGCCTATGAGGGAGATGATAAGCTTTTACTTTTAATGCTTGCCGCTATAAGCGATGTTCGCTCGGCCACTAAAGAAACGTTTGCCATATTCCTGTTAGGCCAGGAGTTTTTTAAACTCGACCGCAATAATGACGCTTACATTTGCATCCGGGAGGCATTGGGCAATGCTGCATTTTACGGTACGCGTAACCGGGCTGCTCAAATAGAATCTGTACTGCCTCTGATAGCCAGCAGGTTATTGGAGGAAAAGCAGCATGAAAAGGACATGGTCTGGATAGGGCTTGTATTATTTTTGCTTGTTGCTGTAGTGCTGTTTTTTCAATTGGTCTTATTCCGCAAACAGGTTATCCGCATAAAGACCAATGAGGAGGTGATCAAAGAAAAAAACGCAGAATTGCAGGATGTGAACGGCATGTTGTGGGAGTCATCAAAAATTAAGGAAGAATTGATAGGATTGTTTTTTAAAACCTGTTCATCATATATTGAAACGCTGGAAAAAGTGAAGCGTAAAACCCAGCACAATATTAAGTTAGGCAAATACCAGGACGCTACAACCGTATTAGGAAATGTGCAGATACAACAGGAAAAAACGCAGTTGTACGCCACACTTGATAGTGTACTACTAACCTTGTTTCCAAACTTCGTTGCCTCTTTTAATTCACTATTGAGAAAGGAAGACCAGATATGGCTTAAGAAAGGAGAAATGCTGACCCCAACATTACGCATTTTTGCATTAATGCGCCTTGGTGTTACAGATGTTGAAACCATAGCCAAGATTCTGGATTATACTGTAAGCACGGTATATACCTATAAGGCCCGCATCAAGGGGAAAGCTTTGGTTGCCCCCGAAATTTTTGAGCAAAAAGTGATGGAGATAAAATTTACAGACGACTCGACTTTTAATTGAAGGTTAGCTATGATTATTCATTTACATGTGGTAGCAACGCTTAGCTAAAGCGCATAAAACATATATCTGATTGTATGACGGTTGACTATTTGTTGCCTAATGCGACTTATACTTAGGATCAATATGCATTTGGTATTTACAATTAAAAATGACTAATACACTTGTAAACACATCATTTTAAATAAATTCGCAAAAAATTTACGTTCAGATACTCAATGCAAACCCCACATTTCACCAAACTATCCGCCGCGGGTGTATTAATCACGTTAGGCATCGTATTCGGCGATATAGGTACATCACCACTTTATACTTTTCAAACCATCATCAAAGAGGGGGGGCGTGCCGACGCTTTTCTTGTACTTGGTGCCATATCATGCGTATTTTGGACGCTTACTTTACAAACCACGTTCAAGTATATCCTGATAACATTGCAAGCCGATAACAGGGGCGAAGGAGGGATTTTTTCCCTTTATGCGCTGGTGCGCAGATATGGCAAGCGCCTTGCCATACCCGCAATAATTGGCGCGGGTACACTATTGGCCGACGGGATTATCACACCGCCTATTTCTGTAACATCTGCTATTGAAGGTTTGGGGTTGGTACCTGCACTTTCTAAAGAATTTGTTCCCGGTCACGACCTGATCATTGGTATCGTCATAGGAATCATATTGCTCCTGTTTTTCTTCCAGCAATTTGGTACTAATGTGGTAGGTGCCGCATTCGGGCCTGTTATGCTAATCTGGTTTCTTATGCTGGGCATATTAGGTTTTATACAGGTGGCGCATTATCCTATGATCATTAAAGCGCTTAACCCTGCTTACGCATGGCATCTGTTAAGCGAACATCCAAAAGGTTTTTGGTTATTAGGGGCGGTATTTTTGTGTACCACAGGTGCCGAAGCTTTGTATAGTGACCTTGGCCATTGCGGTCGTAAGAACATCCAAGCCAGCTGGATACTGGTTAAGCTTACATTGATCTTAAATTACCTTGGCCAGGGTGCATGGGTACTTACGCGCCCTAACGGATATGATTTTAATGCTGTTAATCCGTTTTTTGCTATTGTGCCGCATGCCATGTTGTTACCGGCTATTGGTATTGCTACACTGGCAACAATTATTGCAAGCCAGGCTTTGATAAGTGGGTCATTTACGTTGATCAGCGAAGCCATCAGCATGAGTTTTTGGCCCAGGGTAACCGTTAAGTTTCCATCAAACATTCGCGGTCAGATCTATATACCAAGCATCAATTGGCTGCTGTGTTTGGGGTGTATTGCAGTAACGTTATATTTCAAAACATCAGAAGCCATGACTGCCGCTTACGGGTTTTCTATTACGGTAGCTATGCTAATGACTACTTATCTAATGTATTATTTTATGCGGTATAAAAAGCACTGGCCTTTATGGATAGTAGTAATTATTATTTGCGTATTTGTTACCGTTGAGGGATCTTTCTTTGTTACCAATGCTGTGAAGTTGTTAAAACGTTTATTCTTTTTGGTATTTGAAGTGGGATTGATCTTTACCATGTATATCTGGTACCGTGCACGCAAGATCACTAATCGCTACCTTAATTTTGTAAATATCCAGGACTACATGCCTATGCTTAAGGCTGTTAGTTCTGACCAGGGCATACCTAAGTTTGCAACTCACCTGATATACCTTACCAAAGCAAATAATAGCAAGCAAATAGAAGAACGGATAATTCATTCCATTTTGAGCCGTAAGCCTAAGCGTGCCGACGTGTATTGGTTTATACATATCGAGCGTACCGATGCGCCTTACACTATGGAATATGCTGTAGAGAAGTTAGAAGATGGCAAGGTGATACGCCTGGAATTCCGGATCGGGTTTAGGATCCCGCCGAAGGTAAATGTGTTGTTCAGGAAAGCTGTTGAGGAAATGATAGACCGCAAAGAAATTGATATTACCAGTAAGTATGAATCCCTGGGTAACTTTAATTTGCCTGCAGACTTTCAATTTGTATTGATAGAACGCTTCTTATCATACAATAACATTCTCAGCAAAGTTGAGAGTTTTATTCTCAGCAGCTATTTTACCATAAGTGATCTGGCCCTGAGTGATGCCAAAGCTTTTGGATTAGATACGAGCGAAACAAGGATTGAAAAGATCCCGCTGATCGTAAATCCACTGACTAACATACATCTGGAACGTGTTAATATGTAGAGCTAAGCAAGTTGTTATTTGCATACCAATTAAATAATAATGATACTCAAAATAGCTTGTCAACGACAAGCTATTTTGGTACTTGGTGAAAGCCAAACTCACCCAAGCACCCCAATTATGGTTATATAATCCACAACTAAAAACCATATGCACAATACATGGAGTTTTTTAGAAGTTATAAGTATGATTGCAGCAAAGCCAATTTGTTAAAATAAGGTTAGTTGCTGATAAATTTTATGACTTTTAATTAAAGAATTAGTCATTTATTTGAAAAGGTACAGTCTGTTAACTGTATAGTATTACAAGGCCTTATTCTTACCGGAATAGAAATGTTTTTTGTGTACAACAACAATATGAAAGCAAATACTACTTTTTTGAAGTTTCTTTTTTCTTTAATTATGTTAATAACCTCCGCATATGGTGTGAAAGCACAAAGTGGAGATCAGATATTGGACGGAATTGGTGAGACTGATATGGTTGCGCGTTATGTGTTTGATGGCAACGCCAAAGACTGGTCGCGCAATACTTTGCATGGTACACCACAGGGCGATGTTAAATTTGTTCGCGACGGCCGTTTTGGTAGTGTATTATCCTTAAGCGGCACAAACGCTTTTATAGCTCTTCCCAGTGAAGCTTTAACGGATCTGGAATCTATCAGTATAACAGCATGGATCAATTTGCGATCAAATGAGCAGGGACAATACCTGTTTGATTTTGGTAAGGACGCCTACCACCATTTTTTTTCAGCCCCTGAAGGAACAAAGGATGCGAAATTTTTTAAAGCCGGAATGCTTACCACCAAACCAGGTGGAAAAGCAATTGTATCTGCCTCTGCCTTAGCCACTAATAAATGGGTTCACATTGCTTTAGTAGCCGATATCCCGTCCGGAAGAATTATTACTTATGTCAATGGTAAGGTTACAGGTGATGTTAAAGGTGCCCCAAAAGAATTAACTGAAATTTTTGGTCGCCAAACTGAGAAAAAGCAGTTATACATTGGCAGATCGTTAGTGGCGGGAGCTGGTTATTTAAATGCATTGATACATGATTTCCGTATATACCGGGTACCACTTAACAGCAACCAGGTTAAAAATATATATGGTCATATCCTAAATGGCAGCCAGCCGGTAGTAAATGTAACAGCTAAATCAGAAGACGATCTTCCTCGTTTTTCATCGGCAAACCCTCAGTTATATAATGCACATCTGCTAAAGGTAGCAGATGCCACTGTGGAAACTGAACAAGGCAGCCTACCCCGGTTGCCTGATTACTTGCGGGGAACCTACAAAAATGGGTTTAAAGGCCCTAAAGTTCGGGTATTGTGGCCTAATCCAACTAACACAGATTCCGTTCAACAAACAGGAAGCTACGTAGTGAAGGGAAGCATACCGGGTTCTTCTTTACAGCCCAAAGCCATTGTAATAGTAAAGGCGCCTGCTAAGCCAGTAGCATTGCAGGCAAAGCTTGAACCATTCAGGCTCGATCAGGTTTCGCTCAATAGTGATATACGCGGTCATCAAACAAAGTTTATTGAAAACCGGGATAAATTCCTGAGGACTTTGGCAAAAACCGACCCGAATTCGTTTTTGTACATGTTTCGCGAAACCTTTGGTCAAAAGCAACCCGCCGGTACTCAGCCTCTTGGCGTATGGGATAGCCAGGACACCAAACTGCGCGGGCACGCCACAGGGCATTACTTAACAGCACTTGCTCAGGCATATGCAAGTACCGGATATGATAAGGCACTTCAGGCCAATTTCGAGGCTAAAATGAAATACATGGTAAATACTCTGTATAATCTTTCGCAACTATCGGGTAAAGCAAAAAATGAAGGAGGTCCGCATGTATCTGATCCTAATGCTGTTCCTTTCGGGCCTGGGAAATCTGCCTATGATTCTGACCTTACCGATCAGGGATTGCGTACAGATTATTGGAACTGGGGCGAAGGGTATATTAGCGCTTATCCGCCCGACCAGTTTATTATGCTGGAGCACGGTGCCAAATATGGCGGACAAAATACTCAGATATGGGCGCCTTATTATACCTTACATAAAATATTAGCCGGTTTGCTGGATATATATGAAGTAACTGGCAATAAAAAAGCCCTCGCTATCGCTACCGGAATGGGCGACTGGGTGTACGCCCGACTAAGCAAGCTTCCGCAGGATACGCTTATTAAAATGTGGAATACTTATATAGCAGGGGAGTATGGCGGTATGAACGAGGTAATGTCTCGCATGTACCTCATCACTAATAACGATAAGTACTTAAAAACAGCTCAGCGTTTTGATAATATCCGGGTGTTTTTTGGTGATAAGGAACACTCAAGCGGCTTAGTTAAAAACGTGGATAATTTCAGGGGCCTGCATGCAAACCAACATATACCACAAATAATAGGCAGCATAGAAACCTATAAGGCATCAAATAACCCCGAATACTTTGAGGTGGCCGATAATTTTTGGCACAAAGCCGTGAGTGATTACATGTACAGCATAGGCGGCGTTGCTGGGGCTCGTAATCCTGCTAACGCAGAATGCTTTGTAAGCCAGCCTGCAACGTTGTACCAAAACGGCTTTTCGGCCGGCGGACAAAACGAAACCTGTGCAACCTACAACATGTTAAAACTTACCGATGACCTGTTTATGTACACCCCGAAGGCAGAACTGATGGATTACTATGAAAGAGCATTGTATAACCATATTCTGGCATCAGTAGCTGAGGACAACGCGGGTAACACTTATCACGTACCTTTAAGGCCCGGCTCTGTAAAGCAGTTCAGCAATGCTGATATGACAGGCTTTACCTGCTGTAATGGTACCGCTTTGGAAAGCAGCACTAAACTACAAAATACCATTTATTTTAAAAGTACAGATAACCAGTCCCTGTATGTAAACCTGTATATCCCATCTACTTTGCAATGGACAGAAAGAAACATGGTTATACAGCAAACAACAGCCTTTCCTAATGAAGACCATACCCGTCTTACCATTAAAGGAGATGGCCGGTTTGATTTGTATGTGCGTGTGCCGGGATGGGCAACCAAAGGTTTTTATGTAAAAATCAACGGCCGTGAGCAAAAGCTGCAGGCAACACCCGGCAGCTATTTAAAAATAAGCCGTAACTGGAAAAGCGGCGATACGATAGATCTTAAAATGCCTTTCCAGTTTCATCTGGATCCGGTGATGGATCAGCAAAATATTGCCAGTTTATTTTATGGCCCAATACTACTTGCAGCACAAGAACCACAAGCAAGAAAAGATTGGCGTAAAGTAACACTTGATGCTGATAATATTGGCAAAGGAATTAAAGGCGATCCTCGTGAACTTAAATTTACTATTGATGGTGTACCATTTAAGCCATTTTATGATTCTTATGGCCGCCATTCTGTTTACCTGGACGTAAGGCTTAAATAAGCTTTATTTTTATGAGTTAAATTAAAGTATTTGATTATCAAATACTCTGTTAATATGTGTGTACTATAAGTTAATTTATTAAAAATATAAGTTAAGGTTTTCTTTAAGTTTGAATATGTTGAATAAGTAACTGGCAATTAGCTTTTTAGGAGCTATGTAAAGTTGTGTTGAACGATACTTATATAACAGCCGGGTATTTTGTGTAGGCTGGAATAAGCCGCCAGGTAATACCGGCATTTCAGATGAAATCAAACCTTAATTTAATGATAAATAAAAACCACTACCTGTCCGTTTACAAATGTCTGCTCTTTTGTCTGGCGCTTGGCTCAGCTTCATTAATTAGTTGTAAAAAGAATAAAGACATCCCTAAGGAAGACCCTAAACCGGTAACCACCGAAACTGGGTTAAAAATTTACAAGCCAAAAGATATGGCGAACATGGACTGGAATTCTGAAGAAAGCCAGTTCTGTTATGCCCGTTCCAAGCAGTCCGATCACTACATCATTTTTTGGTCTAAAGAGTACGGAAAAGTTAACCCATCTGACGCCAGCGTGCCTGATAAATACAGGGTGGATATTGATGCCATGCTGAGCAAGGCGGAGGGCTTTTACCAGATGAACGTAAACCAGCTAAAGTTTGCCGACTTGAGTTTAAGTACGTCGAATCTTCATAAATATAAAATGATGATCTTCCTGTATCACCAGGATGATTGGCTGGCAACAGGTTCAGGCTATGATGATGTTATAGGTTCTCTTTGGGTAAGTCCGGCGGCTTGCCAGCCGGTTGGCGCCACCATTGCACACGAGGTTGGCCACACGTTTCAGTACATGGTATCAGTTGACCTTGGCCTTACTCATGGCTTTAGATATGGATACGGAGGCAAGGGCGGAAATACCTTTTGGGAGCAATGTGCACAATGGCAAGCCTATCAAAGTTATCCTTCCGAGGCTTTTGGCGGATGGTTAAACGGCTATACTGATAACTATTATAAGCATATCCTTCACGAAGATTATCGCTATAGCAGTTACTTTATTCATTATTACTGGACTCAAAAGCATGGTATTGACTTTATTGGAAAGCTGTGGCGGCAATCGCAACAACCGGAAGATGCCATTCAAGCCTATCAAAGAATTACCAACATTTCGCAGGATCAGTTCAACGATGAGATATATGATGCCTCAGCCAAATTGGTTACTTGGGATTTAGACGCCTTGCGAGATATGGGCGCTAATTATATCGGAAAGCATATTTCAAAAATGAACCGCCAATCAGACGGGTCATTCCAGCCTGATTACAATTTTTGCCCGCAAACAACTGGCTATAACGTTATCCCGCTTAACGTACCTGCAGCTGGTACAGAGGTTTCGGCTACTTTTAAGGGTATGGCCAATGCCAGCGGGTATAACAAGGTAGACGCTTCTATAGCTGGTTGGAGATACGGTTATGTAGCACTTTTAAAAGATGGCAAAAGGGTTTACAGTAATGTGTATAAGAACGCTAATGATGTAGCCAAATTTACTATTCCTGCAAATTGCGATAAGTTATGGATGGTGGTAACCGGCGCACCAAAAATATATAACCAACACCCTTGGGATGAGGATAATACCAATGATGAGCAATGGCCTTATAATGTAACATTCCAGAATACCAATGTATATGGTTATCTGAATAACAACCCGGGTGCTCAACCTACTAACGTTGATTTTAGCTATGATGTATCTGTTAAACAGGATAACGCCAATTACACCAGTACGCCTGTATCTATAGAACTGTCTAAACTCACCAACGCGTTTGCACTGCAGCCTGATGAATTAACCGCAAAAATGGGTACAGCTATTAAGTTTTATGCTATTGAAAGTAACGGAACATTAAATGCTACCACAACCGCTAACGGCTACGGACATTGGTTTAGCGCCGCCGGAAATGTGGTTACATGGGGGCCAACTGCGGTGGTTTACAGCGAATACAACGAGAAAAACTACACGTTCACGCTTGGTCAGTACCCCGGCCATAACAAGGTAGGGGACAAGTACACAGTAAAACAAGCTTTAGTTTATACCACATCAAACAATACAACTGTAAAAGCTACTTTCACTTTTAATATTACTTTGATATAGCAACCTAATGTATAACTGGATAGATTCAAAAAATAGGTTCATGTAACTTAGTTTTTGAATCTGTTCTTTTTAAATTAACAATTTGTAACTTGTTAAATATTAGTCATTAAGCTTTAATATGAAACCTTTTAAAATTGTAAAAGCGCTATTTTTCTTATTCCTCATCGGCCAGGCTTCCTTTAAAGCAGTTGCCCAAAACGGAAATGCTGTTTATTTGAAAGAGGCAAAGTTTTCAATAGGAAATGACAACGCATGGGCTGATAGTGCTTTTAACGATCTGAACTGGAAAAATATAAAGGTTGGTGATGTTTGGCAGGAACAGGGTTATCCTGATTATCATGGTTTTGCATGGTACCGTATTCACGTGATAATTCCATCTTCCCTGAAAAAACAATCTGTATGGGGCGATAGCTTACGTATTTTTTTGGCTCATGTAAACGATGTTGACGAAACTTACCTTAACGGTAAAAAGATCGGCAAAACAGGTAGTTACCCGCAGGATGCCGGCGGCTATGTTTCGAAATGGCCGGCAATACGCAGTTACAACGTAGCCGCTAATGACCAAGCTATAAAATGGGATCAGGATAACGTAATTGCAGTAAAAGTTTATGACGGAGGTGGTTCAGGCGGTATATTCATGGGGCAGCCTTATATTGATATGCTGGAGAAATTTGACGGAATCAGCTTTGAACAAACCGCTGTTAAATTTTTACCCAAACAACAAGCAGAGCGTAGCCTTAATCTCGAAAATAAGTTCAACACAACGGTTTCAGGAAAACTTCATTTCAAGGTGATAAACGAATTGAATAAAAAGACAGTTCTCGAAAAAAACACCAACATAACACTAACTCCGCTAAGCCACAAAACTTACGCACTACAATTCCCGCAACTTGAGGGGATAAGGCTCATCTATGAATTTACTGAAAATGAAACCGGTAAAACTAAAACCATCACGGAAATTGCACCTTACTTGTTAACCCCTGCTCCATCCCAAAAACCTGAGTTTAACGGGGCATCGGTATTAGGAGTACATCCGGGCTCGCCGGTGATCTACAAGATTGCAGCAAGCGGAAAAAAGCCGTTTAAGTATCGTTTGCAAAATTTACCAAAGGGATTAGCTTTTGACCAGGAAAAAGGTCTCATAACAGGTGTGGCACCTCAACAGGGAGAATACCATGTAAATATTGTTATTAGTAATAAGCTTGGCACGGCTAAAGCCATTTTAAAAATAAAATCAGGAAAGCAACTGGCCCTAACGCCTCCTATGGGCTGGAACAGCTGGAATTGCTGGGGATTAACCGTTAGTGATGCTAAAGTGAGAAGCTCTGCAAATGCCATGATAAATAAAGGCCTGGTTGATTATGGATGGACTTACATCAACATAGATGATGGATGGCAGGCTCCCGTTCGGGAAAAAAACGGCGACATTGTTGCAAACGAGAAATTCCCGGATATGAAAGGGCTGGGCTCATTTTTACATCAACAAGGATTAAAGTTTGGTATTTATTCGTCGCCCGGTACTACAACCTGTGGTGGCTACATGGGTTCACTTAATCACGAGGCGCAGGATGCCACCACTTATAATTATTGGGGAGTTGATTATCTGAAATACGATCTCTGCAGTTACAGTAACCAAATTGCAGGTGATACTTCTTTGTTAGCGCAGCAAAAGCCTTACATGCTAATGCGCGATAAGCTTGCGCAACAACCGCGCGATATTATTTATAGTCTTTGCCAGTATGGTATAAAAGATGTTTGGAAATGGGGCAGGCAAATGAACGGCAACCTTTGGCGCACAACTGAAGATATAACCGATACATGGCAAAGCCTCAGAGGTATAGGTTTTAGCCAAATTAACAACGCTGCTTATGCCGGGCCAAGCGGATGGAACGACCCCGATATGCTTATAGTGGGGCAGGTTGGCTGGGGCGAAAATTTGCACCAAACACATCTTACGCCTTATGAACAGTATACACACATGAGTTTGTGGTGTATGTTATCGGCCCCGCTTCTTATTGGCTGTGACATGGATAAACTTGATGATTTTACATTAAACTTGTTGAAGAATCGCGAGGTGATCGCTTTAGATCAGGATGAACTTGGGAAACAAGCCGAACGATTGATTAATGAAAAAAACATACAAGTTTGGGTTAAACCATTATCAGATGGCAGCAAGGCTATAGGCATTTTTAACCTTGCAGATGATTACTCAGGATACAACCTTGATCTGGAAAAAGTAAAAATCAACAAAGCATCAATAGTACGAGATGTTTGGCAACAAAAGAATATTAGTAAAAATACCAAAAGAATTGTATGTAATATACCTCCGCATGGTGTTAGACTATATCGAATAACATCGTGATAATTTTACCTATCTAAGTTCCTATCCAGTTTGCAGCGTAGTATTGCGTACATTATTAAATAATAGCAACCTGTTATTAATGAAATCATTCGTTTAATTCTCAGGGTTTAGAGCTCTCATTTTATAGAGGAAAATCAACATTTACATAACCGCCAATCACATCCGAATTAAAATGCGATATCTAATTCTAATAAGGTTACTGCATTTTAAATTGCTTGAGTGATCAAAAATTTCAATCTTAATCACTCAAGCTATAATAAGCTATACAATAGCCCCATAGATTTTAAATACATATGCAAACCTGCCGGGAGGCTTGCCGGGCAGCTGTATTTTTAGTCCATCGGTAGTCTGATCAAACCTTACTTCGCCGGGATAGCCAAGTAAGCTTACCTTCTCAACTTTACGTACTTGTTTAGGTGCCAGTTTTTTAATAAGTGCGGTATTGTTGTCCGGCCATGCCAGCATAGTGGCATACAAGATGTTACCTTTTTTATTGAAACGTATATCAGCCGGGCCGAAAGGTTTTCCCGTTCCTTCGTTAAATCCCTGGGTGTTTAAAGGAGCGGCAGATTCCAGGGCAGGGCCTTCGCCGTGAACTGTCCATGGGCGGGTACCATAAATGCTT
This sequence comes from Mucilaginibacter sp. 44-25, assembly GCA_001898335.1. Lineage (GTDB taxonomy): Bacteria > Bacteroidota > Bacteroidia > Sphingobacteriales > Sphingobacteriaceae > Mucilaginibacter. The sequence continues at coordinate 278,495 of MKTS01000001.1, forward strand.
TCGCTGTTCACCTGCATCCATGAAGCAATGTCTTCAACTACCGCGCGTTCTTTTTCATCAATTGTACCATTACCTCGTACCGGTATATTAAGCATCAAGTTTCCGTTCTTGCTAACAATATCTACCAGCATATGAATAACCGTTTTAGCATCTTTATAGCCGTTTCGGTCGTAAATCTGTCGGTCATAGTGCCAGTCGCCTATGCAGGTGTCTGTTTGAAAAGGTATGGGTTCTATTGTATTGCTTTGCCCTCTTTCAATATCCCATACCAGGCACTTGCGTTGGTTTTCGTCCAAAACTTTACCAAATAACACAGCTTCCAGTTTGCCGTGCCTTTTTATACTTGAATTATACATGTGCGCCGCTATGCGTAAACCCGCATCACTTATTGGCCATAATGGTAAAATTGTATCATCAAAATAAATAGCGTCTGGTTCGTACTTATCTAAAAGTTCGATAGTCCTTTTATAGAATTTCTCGCAATATGCTTTTGAAGGTACAGAAACCTCGTTTCCCCAAGCCCATTGCCTGTGGATCATACCATTGTCCTGGCTATTTTTACTCAATGGATGGTTTTGGGCGTATAATTCCTGCGGGTCTTCACCATTCCACCATTTACCGGCACCATCGGCCTTAGTTAACTTGCCATCATAAGGAATATCAGCGTAAGGCCCGGTCTTATCTGCCCGTTGCGCGGTTTCCATCCAGCTCCATGCATGTGCGGCATGTACGCTTACGCCAAAACGAAGATTGTTGTTTTTGGCTGCCTTAGCCCAGCCGCCGATAATGTCTTTCTTGGGGCCTATCCGAGTAGAGTTCCACTTTTGATGGGTACTATCATACAGGTCAAAGTTATCATGGTGGTTGGCCAGTGCCATAAAATATTTAGCGCCGGCTTTTTTGTATAAACCTACTAATTCTTCGGGATCCCATTTTTCAGCTTTCCATTCGTTGATCACGTCTTTAAAACCGAATTTAGAAGGGTGCCCATATTTTTGAAGATGGTATTTATACTTATGGCCACCTTCCATATACATTTCACGTGCATACCAGTCGCCATACTCAGGCTGGCACTGCGGACCCCAGTGCGCCCACATACCAAATTTAGCATCACGAAACCACTCCGGAACCTGATAATTTGCTAACGAATTCCAATTAGGCTTAAAAGGGCCGGGGGCGTAAGGGGCGTTTAACAAAGCGCCAGCGTAGCTTTTAGACAGGTATATTGTGGATAAGCCCAATGCCATACCTTTGAGTAATGTTCTTCTTTCCATTATTTAATATTTTATGGCTAAAGCCCTGTAATTTGAAAGTTATAATGCATTTATTTGATATGTGCTTCCCTGCCTGGCTGTAAAGCTTGTGAGATAACCACCTTTAGATGCCACCGATGATGCTGATATTCCCTTAACCAGTATTGGGTTCTGTGTACGGATAATGCATTTGCCGCCTTTTTCAGCATATATGTTTCCCGTTTTTAGCCGTCCTTTTTCCCAGTTTATCGCCACGGTGTAGGCACCTCTGGCTTTTAAACCTGATACCGATCCGTTTTGCCATGCCTTGGGTAAAGCAGGTAACATATGTAATTCACCTAAATGGCTTTGGAGAAGCATCTCTGTTATGCCAGATGTAGCGCCAAAATTACCATCTATCTGAAACGGAGGATGCGCGTCAAACAGGTTAGGGTAGAGGCCGCCGCCATTAGAAATACTGAGATCGCGCATTAAATCGCGCAGGAGTTTATAGGCATGGTCGCCGTCGAGCAAGCGCGCCCAAAAGTTAATTTTCCATGCTAAACTCCATCCGGTACCCGCATCTCCACGCAGTTCAAGTGTTTTACGGCTTGCAGCCGCATACTCGGGCGTGATAAGCGGCGATATTTCCCTGCCCGGATGCAGCCCAAACAGCTGACTCACATGCCTGTGATGCGGATCAACATCTTCCCAGTCCTTATACCATTCCTGCAAATTACCTTTGTGGCCCACATGTAATGGATAAAGTTTAGCCAGTTTAGTTTTTAACAGGTTGCGAAAGGCAACATCAGTATGTAATGCCTCCGAGGCTTCAATACAATTGCGGAAATGATCGCGAATGATAGACATATCCATAGTGGTAGCTATAGATGTGTTGCCTTCTTTACCATGATCGTCAATAAAATCATTCTCAGGCGAAAATGACGGCGATGTTACCAGGTACCCATTCTTATCTTGTACCAGGAAGTCAACTAAAAACTCCGCCGCACCTTTCATCACAGGGTATGCCTGTTTCAGAAATGCTTCGTCCTTACTAAATAAGTAATGCTCAAATAAATGGCGACATAACCAGGGTGCGCCCATATACCAGTTGGCCCATTTTGGGTCGCCTTTACCTAAATCGCCAACGGGGTTACTAATTGCCCATATATCTGTATTGTGGTGAGCTACCCAACCGTGCATATGGTAAAAATCATGCGCGGTGTTATACCCTGTAACAGATAAATTCTTTATAAAATCAAAAAGAGGGTATTCCAACTCCTGCAAATTGGTGGTAGCTGCAGGCCAGTAGTTCATTTGAGTGTTGATATTAATAGTATAGTTGGAACTCCATGGTGCCCTTAATAAATTATTCCAAATACCCTGCAAATTAGCCGGCGGCCCACCCGGCCTTGATGAACTGATAAGCAGGTAACGGCCATATTGATAAAACAAGGCTTCAAACTGAGGGTCGACAGCCCCTTTACTGAAGGCTAAAAGCCTTTTGTCTGTAGGTAATTGTTCCTGGGCTGCACTCGTTTTGCCAAGGTTAATTTGTACCCTGTTAAATAAAGATCGGTAATCGGCCAAATGGGCTTTATACAACTGCTGCCAATTTTTTTTAGCTACCGCTTGGGTGAGCTGGTCGCAAATCGCTAATTCATTTTTACCGTCGCTATCGGGGCATTTATCAAACCCGTTAAAACTTGTTGCAGCGCATATGTAAAGCGTAACTTCATCGGCATTTTTTACTGTTAATGCCTCTTTGCTGTTGATTACCATTCCGTGCACAGCTATGGCTTTTATCTGTAACGCGGCACGCATGCCACGGCAATTGGCGCTGCCGGTGTATTTTACCGGCTCCTCGTTGTAATTAATATAATTGGGGTCAACCTGGGCTGGGGCCTTTGCTTTTAATAAAAGTTCATCCCGGTTTTTAGGTTCAACGGTATAGTTTACTAAGCTGCTCAAGCCAGCTTCGATATTAATTTTTCCGGGCTTATCAGCAGTCAAATGAATAATAATGGCCTTATCCGGAAATGTAGCAATGATCTCCCTGGTGTAATTAACACCCGCCGCCCTAAAGTTTACGGTTGCTATACTTTTTTCAATGGATAATGTACGTTTATATGACTCAAATGCATTTGACCCTATGTCTTGCTTCAGGTTGAGGTCTGCCAGCGGTAGATATGATTGTGTATACACGCCCTGCATACCTGTAACCATTTTATTGGCGTTTTCATAATCTTCCTTAAGCAGGGCTTCGCGGGTTTTAGCCAGCGCGTTTGCCGCATTGGGGTTAACATTGCGTTTAACCGGCCCGCCGCTCCAAAAGGTGGCTTCATTAAGCTGTATCAGCTCTTTTGTAGGGTCGCCAAATATCATAGCGCCTATTCTACCGTTTCCAACAGGCAGGGCTTCGGTCCATGTTTTGGCAGGTTGGTTATACCATAAGTTAAGCCCATTTTGAGCTTGGGCATTGTAATTTGCAAAGATTACGGCTAATGCTGTAAGCGTAATTACGGATGTGATTTTTCGTATTGAAATCGTCATTTTAAGAGTTTATCTGCAACCTTTATTAAATATTTATCAGTACGGATGCTATAATTGGTGAACAACCAAGATAGTTGTTACCTTCAAAATTAATTTACTCAGCTGCTAAATATTTGGCTTTTTAAGACTTTTTTTTATCTAAAACCGATGTATATTCGATAAATTTTTTATGGTTTTTAGATAAAAGTCGCTTACATCTTGAAAAGAATATTAAAACATAATTTTTCTTTGCTAAATATTGACCATGTTGAATTGGACAATAGATGGAATTACAGGAATGTGATAAGCCCTTATTACAGGTTGTATTATATTGACGCCGGAGAGGGGGAGATATCAGATCTGGCAAGTACATTCATTTTAGAACCAGGCTATCTTTTTCTGATACCAAGTTTTACACTTTGTAACCTAACTTGTACCAACTATTTAAGCCAGTATTTTATTCAGTTCTTTGAAGAATCGTGCGATGGGGTATCATTATTTGCGGCTAAACGCTCAATAATGAAAGTTAAGGCAAATGAAATGGATGTATTAAACATTCTTAGATTGCTGGATATCAACCCCGGTAGGGGTATCAACCGGTCTGATAATCCAAGCTTTTACGAAAAAGATATTTTTTATAAGGAATACAAGGAGCTGAACAACCAACAGAATATTTCCACTTTTTTCGAAACACAGGGTATCATCCTTCAACTGGTTTCCCGTTTCCTGAATAAGGAATTTTTTATAAACAAAGAACCGCGCAATATTTCAGCTAAGATACAGGATGCCATGAATTATATACAGGTTAATTTGCAGGAGGAACTTAATGCGAGCCTTCTCGCAAAAAGAGCAAACCATAATACTGATTATTTTTCCAGGTTATTTCATAAGCTTACCGGAGAACGGCCTGTAGCCTATATAGTTGCCAGAAGAATAGAACGGGCGCAATACCTGATGATTACAACCCAAATGACATTGGCGCAAATAGCTGTGGAAACCGGCTTTAAAAGCGTTTTTTATTTCTCTAAGGTATTCAAAAAGGCTACAGGGGTGAGTCCGCGGGCTTATAAGCGCGAAACAAAGGCAAGTGATTTTTGACGCCTTCTGTAATTTAAAGAATATTAAATATTCATTAGAAATTAAAGTTAGTGTTTAAATAACACACAAAGCTGCATATATTTGCAGCTCAATACCGGTACTCTTACCGGTAAATTGTGATAAGGTTTAGGTTGGAATCCCTGACGGCGAGCGTTCAGGGATTTCTTTTTTTGATAACCTTGACAGGCAAACCAAACCTTTAGGTTTACCCGGGAATCACTATCTTTAAAGCGAAACTTACATCATGAAAAAAATCATTACCCTCTGTTCTGCTTACGTATTGTTCAGTTTAGGCCATATTGCTCAAGCCCAAACAAGAAAATTTGTTGATGTAGCAGGCCTTGACCCTGCTGTAAAGCCCGGAGATAATTTTTTCAGATACGTGAACGGGCGGTGGTATGATACTGTAAAGATAGCTAACGACCAGGCTGGTGTGGGTTCCTACTCTTTTTTGAACATACCGCAAAAACACCTGTTGCAACGCATCCTGGATAGTGTTTCTCAATCGCGAAACGTAGCCGGCAGTCTTGAGCAAAAAGTTGGTGATTTTTATGTTTCAGGCATGGATATGGTCACGATCAATCGCCGTGGATATACGCCGGTTAAACCAATACTTGCAAGGATCAATGCAATCAATAGCAAGGCGTCTCTTCTTCAATTTATTACAGATGAAATGAAAGCGGGGAACCGTTCCATTATAAGTTTTGGTATATCCCCTGATAATAAAAATAGTGCTATTAATATCGCTCATGTTTACCAGGCTGGCATAGGTTTACCGGAGAAAGGCTATTATTTTAAAACCGATTCTGCCACTTTGCATGTGCAACAGGCCTATAAGAAGTACCTGGCGGAATTGTTTCGTTTAACAGGTAGTATTAATGTTACCGCTTTAAAAGATGCTCAAACTGCTTACGCTATTGAAAAGCAACTGGCCAATGCAAGCAAAAGCAACATAGAATTGAGGGATGTTAATGCTAACTTTCATAAGCTCGCGGTCGCGGAGATCGATAAAACACAGCCGGCGATCGAATGGAAAATATTCCTCACTAACATAGGCGCCAAAGCTGATTCGATAGATATGGCACAGCCTGCTTATTACCAGGCATTAAATAGGATGTTAAAGTCGGTAAGTATTCATGATTGGAAAGTGTATTTGAAATCGACTACGCTACAGAATTATGCCGACAAGCTTAGTCAGCCGTTTGTTAATGCCGCTTTTGATTTTAATAAAGTGTTATCAGGCGAAGACGAACAAAAGCCACGCAAACAGATCATGACCGCTAACGTGGATAATTACCTGGGCATGGCCTTAGGGCAGTTGTATGTTAAGCGATATTTTAATGAAGATGCTAAGAAACGTGTACTTGAACTGGTAAACAATCTTCAAAAGTCTTTTGAGAACCGAATTAACCAATTAGACTGGATGAGTGACAGCACAAAGAAAAAGGCAATAGAAAAGCTTTATAGCATTACCAAAAAGATTGGTTATCCGGATAAATGGCGGAGTTATGATAAGGTAAATATTAGAAGGGGAGAGTACTTCGAAAATATATTGTCGCTAAGCAGGAATGATTTTCAGTACGAATTGGCTAAGCTGAATAAGCCGGTTGATAAAACGGAATGGCAAACTACCCCCGCAACGGTTACAGCCTATTATAACCCACCTGTAAATGAAATTGTGTTTCCTGCAGGTATTTTACAATACCCATATTTTGATTTTGCAGCAGATGATGCCATTAACTACGGAGGCATAGGCATGGTAATTGGCCATGAAATGACACACGCTTTTGACGACCAGGGCGCACAATATGATAAAGATGGCAACGTAAAAAACTGGTGGACAAAAGACGACTATAAAAAATTTAAAGAGAAGACAGCGCAGCTGGCCAAATTATACAGCACATTCACGGTTTTAGATACGGTACACGTTAAGGGCTTACTTACGCTTGGGGAAAATACAGCCGACAACGGCGGTGTTGCTATTGCTTATGATGCCTTTAAAATGACCCAGCAGGGTAAAGGCAATGAAAAAATTGATGGGTTTACTCCAGACCAGCGTTTTTTCCTGTCTATAGCACGTATTTGGCGGGTAAAAACAAGAGACGCATTTCTTCGCACATACGTAAATACTAATCCGCATTCACCTGCTATGTGGCGGGTAAATGGCCCATTAATGAATTTTGCACCATTTTATCGTGCATTTAATATACAGCCCGGTGATAAAAATTTTAAACCAGAAAGTGAACGTGTGAGGATATGGTAATTATTTATCGTTACTCGTTATTTGGTTGTGCCAACCGGTAGGCAAGTGTTGCTCCTACAGCAAATATAATATGGGCTGGTATCCGCTGTAAATAGTATTTTTTATAGTTGATCCATGGAGGCAGAGGGTGTAGTTTAAATGTAGTTTTCCATATCAGTAAACCTATCACACCGCTTACTGTACCTAAGTATATGGCATTACGCCAATTGGCCTTTAATTTTCCGCTCTGCCATAATTCAACAAATACCGTTGCAAAAACAATCCCCATTGCACAGTGAGCCCCCCAGCCGGCAATTGTTTTTGCCCTTGAGGATAGCTGCGGTGCCAGCCTGGCTATCATGGTTTCTAAATGATCAGGTTCTGAAAAGTTCTCTGAAAATATTTTAGACATCAGAGTGCTTCCCATAGTCATGGTTGCGGTGCCGGTTAAGCCAGCCAATAACGATTTACTTGCTTGGTTCACAAGATTTGTTTTACAAACTCAGTACCAATAATATACTCATTAGTAAATCTGTAACCTAATTTTTGGCGGATGTGTCTAACCAGCAAACTATAGTATAATGTACACTACAAAAAAAATCATACCCCTGCAATTAATAACCTTCTGTTTGGTTACTCATACATTATCATTATTCGCTCAAAGTAAATTAGCTATCGATAAAAATATTAAGGAGAAGCCTTTTTCTTTTCCAGTACAAATGGAAATGCGTGTACCGTTTACGCCAACTGCTTTTCAAAACGGCTCAAAATCATATCTTTTGTATGAATTGTATCTAACTAATTTTAGCAATTCAGACATTCATTTACAAGCTATTAAGTTGTTGAATGAGAAAATGGTTACAGCAAAAGAGGTAGCTTTATTTGACAGCGCGCAACTGGTAAATATGGTGCAAACGTTTGGAGAATCCTCTGCTTTTGCAAACAAGCTGATTATAAAGGGCGGGCAGTGCGTTATTGTGTTCATGGAAATTGCTATAGATCGTAAAAATGCATTATCCGATAAATTACTTCACAGATTAATAACACAGAACGACTCATTAGATGGCGCTGTAATAAATACGCATAACACAACTTTGCAGACGCTTGTTCCACCAGTTAAGGGCACTAATTGGTTAGCCGCAGACGCCCCCAGTAATGATGCCGATAACCATCACAGACGGGGCGTTGTTATACTCAATGGGACGGCTATAAATTCGAGACGCTTTGCTATTGACTGGAAAAAGGCAAGGAATGGTGTTTCGTTTTCCGGCAACTCCAGAGATGTGCAAGCTTATTTATGTTACGGGCAACCGGTTTATGCAGTTGCTAATGGCAGGGTTGTAAAAGCGGTTGATGGTTTGCCGAATAATATACCCGGTCATGGTGCTCAGTTTCATCCCGCTATTCCGTTAACATTTGAGCGGCTGGCAGGTAATACCATAGTTATTGATTTGGGAAATGGTCATTATGCGCACTACATGCATTTGCAACCCGGAAGTTTACTTGTGAAAAAAGGAGATATAGTGCATAAGGGTGATTTTTTGGCTAAAATAGGCGCTTCCGGCGACGCACGAGAGCCACATCTTCATTTTGAAATTACTACTTCATTAAATTTACTGTTAGGGGAGGGATTGCCTTATTTAATTGAACAATTCTGGTTACATAAACCGAACGGCGAACTGACTGAACTGCGTACGAGAGAATTACCTACAGATGAACAAATAGTTGATTTTAAAAGGTAGTATTTCTACTGACAAGATTTCTCGCTTATTTTCCGTAATACCTTCAAAAAAATAATGGATTTATGTCACATAGACGTATATTGCTACGTGTTAGGGTGGAGATTATCCTGATGGATGATCTTCAATCTTAATTAGCTCAGTAGCGCAATTAGTAAACCATTATAATATTTTACCTTGACTAAAAATTTACGGCTGTTATTGATAGGGGGCTTGCTTACAAATTGTGCTTTTGCCCAAAAACTAACCTTGCCGGTAGAAACTGCACACAATGCCTTAGTTTTACAAGTAAGCAATAATAATGATCTTACCCAGGTTTATTTTGGAGAAAAATTAAATAATCCTTCAGAATATAAAGCTATTAGTCTGGGAGACAATAATGATTACAGTGGCGTTTACCGGTCTGCATATACATCGTCAGGATCAAGGAATTTATTAGAGCCGGCGATTAGTATACAACATGCGGATGGTAACCAGTCGCTTGATCTGCGATATGTGAGTTATAAGCAAGAAAAACTCTCGGCAGATATTTTTCTTACTTCTGTAAAGCTTAAAGACCCTGTTTATAACGTCGAAGTAACACTCTTTTACAAAGCTTATATCAAAGATGATGTGATAGAACAATGGAGTGTAATAAACCACCGCGAAAAAGGCGATATCATTTTACAAAAATATGCATCAGCCGATCTTAATCTTAGCGCAAAATCATACTGGTTGCGCCAATATCATGGAGAGTGGGCTAAAGAAATGCGGCCGGAGGAAACGCAAATAACCCATGGCATAAAAACTTTGGACAGTAAGCTCGGTACCAGGGCAAATCTTTTTATGCCATCAGTTTTTATGGTATCGTTAGACAGGACTTCTACAGAAGATGAAGGTAGTGTGTTAATGGCTGCTCTGGAATGGAGTGGTAATTTCCGAACCGATCTTGAATTAGACCCTGAGGATCATTTGCGTATTATTTCAGGTATCAATAATTACGCTTCTGCTTATCGCTTAAAGCCCGGTATTGATTTTGTAACGCCTGCTTTTGTTTACACCTACTCAACTCATGGTAAAGGTGATGCCAGCAGGCATTTACATAACTGGACCCGCGATTACAAGATAATGGATGGGAAAGGGGATAGGCTAACGTTGTTGAATAACTGGGAATCAACCTATTTTGATTTTAATGAGCAAAAGCTTTTTAATATTTTAAAAGATACTAAAGAACTTGGTGTTGATCTGTTTTTACTCGATGATGGTTGGTTTGGCAATAAATACCCCCGTGATGATGATAGAGCAGGCCTGGGCGATTGGCAGGAGAACCATAATAAGCTACCGAATGGTATAGCTTCTATAGCCCGTGAGGCAGATAAAGATGGGGTGAAATTTGGTATTTGGATAGAGCCGGAAATGGTTAATCCTAAGAGCATACTATATAACAAGCATCCCGATTGGGTTATTAAGCAACCTAAACGAGACGAGTATTACTTCAGAAATCAGTTAGTGCTCGACTTGAGTAACCCGGCTGTACAGGACTTTGTGTTTGGAGTAGTTGATTCGCTTTTTATTAAAGACCCCAAGTTAGCTTACATAAAATGGGATTGTAATTCAGTAATATTCAATGCCTACTCGGCACATTTAAAGCACAACCAATCTCAGCTTTATGTTGATTATGTACGCGGGTTGTATAAAGTACTGCAGCGTGTACGCCAAAAATACCCCAACATACCCATGATGCTGTGCTCTGGTGGTGGTGGACGTGTTGACTATGCAGCACTGCAATATTTTACCGAGTTTTGGCCGAGCGATAACACAGACCCTTTAGAAAGGATATTTATCCAATGGGAATATTCCTATTTCTATCCGGCTATTACCAGTTCAAACCACGTTACAGATTGGGGTCGGCAGCCATTGAAATATCGTGTTGATGTAGCCATGATGGGAAAACTGGGTTTTGATATTGTTATCAGTAAACTTAACCCACGTGATTTGCAGTTTTGTAAAGACGCGGTAAACACTTACAATACAATTAAACCAATTATATGGCATGGAGATCAGTACCGGCTTTCGGACCCACAAATAGATAACGTGGCCTCAGTGATGTATGTGGATAATTTAAAAAACAGCACCGTGATGTTCAATTATTTAGTTAATAATCGTTTTGATGCCGGAAGTAAGGCGCCTATATTGCTAAAAGGGCTTGATCCTGCGAGGAAATATACTGTAAAAGAAATAAACCTTTATCCGGGTGCTAAAAGCAATTTAAATTTCGAAGCCGTATATACCGGAGATTTTTTAATGAAAATAGGTATTAACCCCAATGTAGACGCAAGGCGAAGCAGTGTGGTGATACAGATAGAGCAAGCACAATAAATATTGTAGCACATATCCATTAAAATGCTACCGGTAGATGCCAGGAGTTTATTATTCAATATATAACTTGATTCAAGGCGTCGTGAATTGAATTTACTCAAACGCAAATATCATATCAGAAAGGCGCTCAATATTTAACCGAGGCCTGCTTTTGGGAAATCTCGTTACACTATGGTATTACTTTCCAGGCGAATTTTACATATCTTAAAGCTGAATTTTTATAAAGTTTAAAGTGTATTTTAAGCTAAATAAGAGGTATTGCTGGTTTTGCAAAAAAAAATTAATCTATTGCAAATTACACGTAATAATAAGGGTGATGCAATGTATAATTTAGATAATTCTATTTTTAATATTAGTTATACCTTATATTTATATATTGTTTAAAGAGCTTAACCAATAATAACATTTCGTAACCTAAATTAATTGCCTATGTAATATACCCTTACAATATCCCGGTTGCGATCAATCTCGAATCGCTAATAGCCAATAACAATTAGTTTACACCAATTTATATTTAGCAGATACTGCTATTGGTGAACATGTATTGCAATAAATTAATCAATTAAAATAACTCACAGTATGAAATTTATTAAACACCCAAAGGGTGTAGTAAACAAATACGGGCTTTCAACCAGAAAGTCGGTATTGGTAATGAATTTGACACTTGCTTTAACCGTGCCTGTAACGCTGCAATCAGTAGCGAGTGCGTTCCCGCTTACAAAAGCAACCGTTAATATTAATAAACTGGTAAACTTTGCCGTAGTAAAAGGTAAAGTAGTAGATGAGAATGGTGCACCGCTTCCTGGTGTTTCCGTTAGTGTAAAAGGCACCTCAGGCGGTGGCGTAACAGATGCTAATGGTAATTACAGTGTAAACGCTCCAGACAACGCCACATTGGTATTCTCGTTCATTGGCTATCAAAGCCAGGAAGTAGCTGTTGCCGGCAAAACCACCATTAACATAAAATTGCTGCCAGCAGCAAAAGGTTTAAATGAGGTTGTGGTAACAGCGCTTGGTATCACTAAGGATCAGAAAAAAATTAGGTTACTCTGTATCAACCGTAAATGGTGATGCACTTAACAAAGCAAAAGAAACCAACGTTGCCCTATCACTTCAAGGCCGCGTGGCTGGTTTAAGTGTTGGCGCGTCAAATGGTGGTCCTGGTTCTTCTGCCCGCGTTTTATTACGTGGTTTAACCAGCTTTACGGCAGGTAGCCCTTTATACGTTATCAACGGCGTGCCGATGGATAATACACAGAGAGGCGCTTCTGGTGAGTGGGGTGGCGCTGATTATGGTGATGGTATCTCAAACATCAACCCTGATGATATCGAATCAATGACTGTATTGAAAGGCCAGTCTGCATCTGCACTGTACGGATCACGTGCGGTAAACGGTGTAATTTTGATCACTACCAAATCAGGCAAGAAAAATTCAGGTTTTGGAATTGAGTTAAATTCAAACATTCAATTTGATAAACCTGTAGACAACACAGATTTCCAACAAGTTTACGGCCAGGGTATCCAAGGTAATAAACCAACAACGCTTGACGCTGCTCAGGCTTCTGGTAACCTTGCCTGGGGTTCTAAAATGGATGGCTCTGATGTTATGCAGATTGATGGTAAAATGCATAAATATTCTCCGGTTAACAATTATATTGATTTTTACCGTACTGCGCCTTCATTTACAAACACTGTTGCGTTTACAAACGGCGGCCCTAACGGTGCTTTCCGCTTGTCATTATCAGACCTACGCGCAAATTCAATTGTTCCTAACAGTTATCTTGATAGAAAAACTTTCAATTTTAACGGTAGCCAACAAGTTACACCTAAATTAACTATCAATGTTGTTGCTAACTATGTGCTGGAAAACTCTAAAAACAGATCAGGCTTAAGTGACGGCCCGGGTAACCCAAACAACGTTCAGTTTTTGGCGCCAAACCAGGATCAGGCTACTTTAGCCCCGGGAGTAAAACCTGATGGTAAAGAATTAACATTTACGGATGATAGTTATGTTACTAATCCTTACTTTGCCGCTAATTATTTCCAGAAGAACATTCAAAGAGATCGTTTTATTTCATCATTATCTGCAAAATACGACCTTACTAAATGGATTTATGCGCAAGCACGTATTGGTTACGATAAAAGTAACGACCAGCGTGTAGATATTGAGCCTACAGGAACAGCTTATCGTAATGATAATGGTACCATGAACCAGTCAAACAACCAGATCACTGAGTTTAACGCAGATGCATTGATCAATGCTAAGCACGATCTGGTAAAAGACTTCCTGAACCTTGATTTAAGTATTGGTGGTAACATCCGCAAATCAAGCTACACAGGTACATTCATTAATGGCCAAAACGGTTTTATTATCCCTTACTTCTACAGCTTAACAAACTTCACTTCTCGCAGCTCCGGCCCGCTTACTGATGATCCATTCAGCAAAAAGCAAGTAAATTCTGCTTATTATTCAGCGGATTTCTCTATCAAAGATTACTTGGTTTTGAGCACAACAGGCCGTTACGATGTGTATAGTACTATTTCTAATTCTGTTGGTCGTGGTATTTTCTCTCCATCAGTTTCTGGTAGCTTCATATTCTCAGAGCTTCATAAAATGGATGGTGTTGATTTAGGTAAAGTTCGTTTATCATTTGCACAAACCAGTAACGATGCTACAGCATTTGCAAATACAGTATACTACAACCTAAACAACTCAGTTAACGGAGTTCCAACCGCAGGCTTTAGCAGCCAGCTTCCTAACTTGTTCTTAGCACCTTTCAGATTGAAAGAGCTTGAGGCTGGTTTGGAAATGAAATTCTGGGGTGATCGGTTAGGTTTTGACCTTGCATTCTTCTCTCGCCGCACTAAAAACGAGATCATCAATGCTAACATTGACTGGTCTACTGGTTATACAAATCGTTACATCGGTACTGGTTCTACACAAAACCGTGGTATAGAGGTTGAGATACATGGTACTCCTGTTAGAAACTCATCTTTCAGCTGGACCCCATCGCTTAACTTTACCTATGTTAAAAACAAGATCATCCAAACGGATGGCATAACAAACGATAACGTTTCTTTAGGTACTTATCGCCCATTGAACGCCAACCTTGCTCTTGTGGCAGGTTTACCAGGCCCGCAGATACTTGCTTACGATTATCAGCGCGATGCTAAGGGTAATATCATTATAGGTGATAATGGTATTCCTGTACAGGGTGCCCTTAAACCAATGGGATCTACAATTCCTAAAATGTATGGTGGTTTAAACAACTCTTTCAACTACAAGCAATTTAACCTTGGCTTCCTTATTGATTACCGTTTTGGAGCCAAAGTTTTATCAGCTACAGAGTACTACAGTATTTTCAGAGGTTTAAACAAATCTACATTACCTGGTCGCGAAACTGGGGTAGTTGCTCAGGGTGTTTTGGCTAACGGTCAGCCTAATACACTAAATGTACCTGCACAAACATATTACCAGGGCTTAGCTCGTAATATTTCTGCTTCAAACGTGTTAAATGGCGATTTCATTAAACTTCGTCAGGTAACATTAGGATATACCTTTAATGCTGCGGCTTTAAGAGGTACTCCATTTAGCAGTATAGGTGTTTCTGCCGTAGCTCGTAACTTATGGACTATCATGAAGCATACCAAGAATATAGACCCTGAATCTGGCTTCTCAAATGATGTTAGATATACAGGTATCGAAGGTACCAGCTTGCCTTTCACAAGAACTTATGGTTTAAACCTAAACTTTAAATTCAAAAACTAAAACAGATGAAAAAAAGATATATTTTTAGTTGTCTGGTAGCTGGCGCTACGTTTATGTCCAGTTGTACCAAAAATTTCGATGAGGTTAACACCAACCCGAACAAAACCACTGCAGAACTAATTAATCCTAATTATTTCATGTCGCAGGCCCAACTAACTTTTTCACAAACCGGTTATGACCAGCTGCTATTTCAAAGCATGTGGGTGCAATCATTAGCATCAACATTTAGCTACTATAGTAATGGTGATAAATATGTTTTAGGAGGAAGTGGAACGGGTTATTATAACAGGACCTGGAACCGTGGTTATAGCGCGCTTACTTTGGTAGATGAGATGAAAAATCTGATCAAAGGTAAGCCTGAGTATACCAACCTTGACGCGTGTGGCAGTATCTTACGTGTTTTGTTTATGCAGCGCATTACAGACCTTTACGGCGATGCTCCATTTAGCGAAGAAGGTATGGCAAAAGCCGGAAACTTTACACCAAAGTTTGATAAACAACAGGATATTTATGCTGCAATGCTTTCTCAATTAGATGCAGCAATTAATGCCCTGGATGCATCAAAACCAGCTCCAACGACAGACCTTTTCTACAAAGGAAATATTCCTCAGTGGAAACGTATGGGTTACTCTTTGATGTTAAGACTGGCTATGCGTATGACTAAAGTAGCTCCAGACATGGCAAAGACCTATGCGGAAAAGGCATATGCTGGTGGTACCATGAGCAGTGTGGCTGATGATGTTAAAGTGATGACTGATCCAAACAACAATACAAGCAGCAACTCTGATGCGCTGCTTGTACCTGACGATTTCCGTGAGGTACGTTGGGCTAAAACTTTGATAGATTATCTACAAGCCAATAATGATCCACGAGTAAGCGCTATAGCTGAAATTACTAATGGTAATGGAAAAAGAGCTAACGAAGATAGAACAACTCCGGGTATCAACACTGCTTCATTACAACTTGGTATGCCTAATGGTTACGATCTGCTTGGTGGAGCAACAGATATCTCTAAAGCCCCTGGCTATCCCGGCGCAACACCTGCGGTTGATGATAAAGATGCACCAGCACCGGATGGCAGGTATTCTCGCCCGCGTTTAAGAGTATATGCTGATAAAGGAAGTGCAAACTTCATCTATACTTACGGCGAATCTGAACTATTGCTGGCAGAAGCTGCTTCAAGAGGATGGAACACAGGTGTTGCAGCTACTCACTTCGCTAATGCTTTAGCAGCTGATATGAAATCATTGGCTGGTTACAACGCTACTCCTACTGCAGTAGTAAGTGATGCTGATATCGCAACTTATGTTGCTGCACATCCGTTGTTGCCTGGTACGGCTTTGCAACAGATCAATACTGAGTATTGGGTTGCCACATCAACAACTTTTGATTTTAACGAAGCCTTTGCAAACTGGAGAAGATCTGGTTTCCCTGTATTGACTCCTGTTTCTTACTCAGGTCAATACATCACCGGTCAACTACCGCGTAGAATGCCTTATCCTATTACACTTCCGCAAACAAATGGTGCTAATTACAACGCCGCTGTTGCGAGCCAGGGTGCAGATAATTTTGCTACCCGTGTTTGGTGGGATAAATAATAATTTGATTTAGTTAAAAGTAAGGGGGCGCAAGCCTCCTTACTTTTTCAACTTAACTGTGCCGGTGTGAAGGATTTTAAGAATACCCCCTGTTTATTTATACTGCTGATTATTTGTTTGCCCACTGTTTCTTTTGCGCAAACGCTTTTTAAATTATTACCTCCAACTCAAACAGGCGTTAAATTCAGTAATGATATTGAGGAAACTGAATCACTGAACGTACTGTCATACGAATACTTTTACAATGGTGCCGGCGTAGCCGTGGGCGACATTAACAATGATGGATTACCTGACCTGTTCTTTACAGGGAACATGAAACCCAACAAGCTTTACCTGAATCTTGGTGGCTTGAAATTTAAAGATATAACCAGTGAAGCCGGGAAAGACCTGGCAGGCCGCAGTAACGGCTGGAAAACCGGTGTTACCATGGCCGATGTTAACGGCGATGGGCTGCTGGATATTTACGTTTGCTACTCGGGCAAAAAAGATGATGATACCCGCGCAAACCAACTATTCATTAATAAAGGAAACAACAAATTCGAGGAACAGGCTGCAGCTTACGGCCTTGCCGATATAGGCTACAGTACTCAGGCCGTATTTTTTGATTACGATAACGATGGCAACCTGGACATGTTCCTGCTGAATCACAACATAAAAAAGATAGATAACATGGAGCTTGCGCGTTTCAAGGAGCAAACAGACCTCTTGGCAAGCAACAAGCTTTATCGTAACGATAACGGAAAATTTGTAGAAGTATCAAAAAATGCCGGTATCATCCAAAACCCGCTAACATTTGGTTTAGGTGTAGCCGTGTCAGACATCAACAAGGATGGCTGGCTGGATATCTATGTAACGAATGACTATAACGAGCCCGATTACATCTATATCAACACACATGATGGCAAATTTGCTGAGCGTTCAAAAGAGATGGTAAGGCATATGTCGCACTTCTCTATGGGGGTTGATATAGCCGACTATAATAATGATGGCTTTTCAGACATCTTAACGCTTGATATGTTGCCTGCTGATAATCATAGGCAAAAATCGCTTCAGTTAGAGGAGAATTACGAAGCTTTCGCGTTGATGCAGAGCCAGGGGTTATACAACCAGTACATGCGCAACATGCTGCAACTGAATAATGGCGATGGTACATTTAGTGAAATAGGCCAGTTGGCTGGCGTTTCCAATACAGATTGGAGCTGGAGCCCTTTATTTGCCGACTTTGATAATGATGGTTATAAAGACCTGTTTGTATCTAATGGTTATTTAAGGGATTACACCAACAAGGACTTTCTACGCTACTGGGGCGACTATAAAATAAAAAAAGCCATGGCTCAGGAACCATTCCTTTTGATGGACCTGGTAAAGGCAATGCCCTCAACCCCGGTGCCCGATTACATTTTTCGTAATAACCACGATCTCACCTTTAGCAATAAACAGGTAGAGTGGGGGCTAAACCAACAAAATATTTCAGGAGGGGCCGTATATGCTGATCTGGACAATGATGGCGACCTTGATCTGGTGGTTAATGCTATTAATCAGTCAGCAGCAATTTATCAGAATACTGCTGCGGATGATCATAAAACACATTACATCGCCTTTAAATTAAAAGGTTCGGGGAAAAATACTGCTGCCATAGGTGCCAAAGTTTATGTTTATAGTCCGCTCGGTCAACAATATCAGGAGTTAATACCCGGTAGGGGATACCTTTCATCGGTATCAACAATCTTAAATTTTGGTTTGGGAAACCAAACAAGGATCGACTCGGTGAAGATCATCTGGCCCGATCAAACCGTACAATACCTGCGGGATTTAAAAGCTGATCAGCAAGTAACCGTTAGCCCCAAACCAACGGCTATGGCTGCTTTGGAGCTAGCTACACCTAAGCTGATGAATGAGGTTAAACCGCTGATTGATTACAAAGCCGACGAGGTGACTGATAACGATTTTAAACGACAGTTATTGATGGCCTTCATGTACTCCAAAACTACACCTGTAATGGTCAAGGCCGATGTTAATGGTGATAAACTGGAAGATATTTTTGTAAGCGGTGAAAAGAATAGTCCGGGAAAATTGTTTATTCAACAGCAGGGGGGTGCTTACCAACCGGTTGATCTTATCCGCGGTTATACTGAAAACATCGGAACCATATCTGCAGCCACCTTCTTTGATGCAAATGGCGATGGAAAGCCTGATCTGTACCTGGCTAAAGGGGGCTATGGTAGTTATGAGCCTAATACATCCGATCTGCAGGATGAGTTATACCTAAATGAAGGTAATGGCCGGTTTGTGCTTACCAAGACCTCATTGCCGATTTTAAATGCCGACAGCAAAAGCTGCATTGCACCCTGCGATTTTGATGGCGATGGCGACATGGATGTTTTTGTGGGTGGCAGGGTAATACCGGGAAAATATCCGCTTACACCGCAAAGCTATATGCTGGTTAACGATGGTAAAGGCCATTTTACTGTTGCAGATGCCCCGTTTGCTAAGTTAGGTATGGTGACTGATGCGCAATGGGTTGACCTCAATAACGATAAGCGCAAAGACCTTATCATTTGCGGCGAAATGATGCCGATAAAAGTTTTCATTAACACTGCTAAAGGCTTTGAAGATCGTACCGCTGATTACTTCAGTACTCCGCAGAGTGGCTTTTGGTTTAAATTGGCTGTTGCAGATGTAAACGGCGATGGTCTACCAGATATTATTGCGGGCAACTTAGGTGAGAACTCTCAGATACATGCATCCGAAAAGGAACCTGCTGAGCTTTACTACGCCGATTTCGATGATAATGGCTCAATTGATCCTTTCTTTAATTTCTATAATGATGGTACCAGCTATCCCTTTGTGAGCCGCGATGAGTTAAATGAGCAGATATACCCGATGCGCCGAAAATTCGGTTCGTACAAAGCTTATGCTGATGCTACCATAAAAGACATTCTGTCGCCTGAGCAAATGGCTAAAGCACAAAAGCTAACCGCAAATACGGTAATTACAACTTTGTTCATCAACAAAGGCGGTAAATTTAATTATGTAGCCCTACCTATTGAGGCGCAATTTGCCCCGGTTACGCAGATATTAGTGAACGATTTTAATAAAGATGGCAAGCAGGATATTTTGCTCTTAGGTAATAAATCTGATAATCGCCTGAAAATAGGCAGCATAGATGCCAATTACGGTGTATTGTTAAAAGGCGATGGCGCAGGTAAGTTTACTTATATTCCCCAGCCATCTTCCGGCTTGTCTGTAACCGGCGACGTAAAATCAGCTTTGGAAACAAAGGCAGGTAATGCCGATTATTTGATCATCGGGACATCAGGTAACCCGCTTCAATTTTTTAAACGATGAAAAGTATTAAGCAATACTTATTTATAATAACTGCTTTTATTTCGGGTGCTGTATCGGCGCAAAGTAATAAGGCATACCCCGATTATTTGCAACCCGATCATGCCATAAACGCCTTAACTATGGTGATGATACATGATGTGGTTAGCCCGCCGGTAGCGGCGCGCTATTATGCTTACAGCATGATGGGCGCTTACAACCTGGTAGAAACGAACACTAAAAGTATTCCGGCATTAAAAAACATCATTAAAGCATACAAGCCTACCGGTGTTTTAGATACGCTTAAAGGTAAGTACGATTATAAAATCGCTTCTTACTATTCCATACTGGAGTTAGGAAAGCAGTTGTTGCCGTCAGGCGTGCTTTTAGAAGATGATCAAAACCAGTTTGTAACCTTACTTAAGAAAACAGGAGTTAAGCAGGATGTAATTGATAATTCCATCAAAGCGGCTTTGGCAGCTTCAAAGGAAGTTTTAGCTTTTTCTAAAACAGATAACTACAATAAGTTAAGCGCGTTAAAAAGATACACGCCCTCAAAAGCTGATGGCAAATGGTACCCAACGCCGCCGGGATATTTTGAGGCAGTTGAGCCTAACTGGCGCACTATAAGAGTACTACTGCTTGATTCTGCAAAGCAATGTAAAGCAGCCAACCTTACACCGTTTAGTAAAGACACCACTTCGGCTTTTTATAAACAGGTTAAAGAAGTTTATGATCAATCCAAACACCTCAATGCAGAGCAAATTAACCAGGCATTATTTTGGGATTGTAACCCTTTTGCCATCACTACATCCGGCCATATGGCTATAGGCTTCAAAAAAATCAGTCCTGGGGGGCATTGGATGCACGTCACCGGTATGGTCGCCAAAAAAGCCGGATTAAGTTTTGACCAGACCGTAGCTGCGCTTACACTTGAAGGCGCTACGTTAATGGATGCTTTTATCAGCTGTTGGGACGAAAAATACAACAGCGACCGTATCCGTCCTGAAACTTATATCAATAGATATATGGATGTAAAGTGGCAGCCTTTACTACAAACGCCACCTTTTCCCGAGTACACCAGTGGGCATGCCGTTATATCAAATGCCTCTGCTGAACTACTTACTTATTTGTTGGGAGATAACTTTAATTTTACCGATAATACCGAGGTGCCATTTGGGAGTAGCGAACGCTCTTTTAAATCATTCAGGCAAGCGGCTGCTGAAGCGTCCATGTCGCGTTTCTACGGTGGTATACACTACATGGAAAGTATTACCCAGGGTAACACTCAGGGAAAAGAAGTAGGAGGCATCATCATTAGCAAATTGAAAGCGGCTGGCTTAAAGCCTTTTTCTAAATAGCATTAATGGGGCCTTGTTTAGACCCTGCATTTACCATATTGTCGATAGATAATTAAAAATATGAGAACAATTCGTGTTTTACTTTTCCTTTTAATTTGTCCGTTTTTATTGCGTGCGCAGGAGCATAACATGTCTGCCAATTATATTGCACCATCAGACCCGGGGGTACAGGCAAACCTAAAAAAATGGCAGAAATTAAAGTTCGGTTTATTCATGCACTGGGGAACTTACAGCCAGTGGGGAGTAGTAGAAAGCTGGAGCATTTGCCCCGAAGATGAAGGCTGGACACAACGTAAAGGCCCTTACGGCGCTACATATAACGGTTACAAAGCGGCGTATGAAAACCTGCAAACTACGTTTAATCCAACAAAATTCGCCCCCGAAAAATGGGTAAAAGCCGCCAAGGCAGCGGGGATGAAATACGTGGTTTTCACTACAAAACACCATGATGGTTTCAGCATGTTTGATACCAAGCAAACCGACTACAAGATCACATCGAGCAAAACACCTTTTTCATCCAATCCGAGGGCAAATGTTACCAAAGAGATATTCAATGCTTTTTCTAAAGAGAATTTTATGATAGGCGCTTATTTCTCAAAGCCCGATTGGCATTCTGAAGATTACTGGTGGCCATACTTCCCACCGAAGGACAGGAACGTGAATTACGACCCCGCCAAACACCCGGATCATTGGCAGAAGTTTAAAGACTTTACCTATAACCAGATCAGTGAGCTGATGAGTGATTATGGCAAAGTAGATATATTATGGTTAGACGGTGGATGGGTTAGGCCAAAAAATACCATTGATACTACGGTAGACTGGCAAAAGGCTATTACCTTTAATCAGGATATTGATATGCCGCGTATCGCTAAAATGGCGAGATCTAAACAACCCGGCCTCATCGTAGTAGACCGTACCGTAGCAGGTGAGTATGAGAACTACACTACTCCAGAGCAAACAGTGCCGAACCAGCCACTTAGTCACCCCTGGGAAAGCTGCATCACTATGGGCAACTCATGGAGTTATGTACCCGGCGATAAATACAAATCGGCAAATGAGATCGTTAATCTATTAGTAAAGATCGTATCGAGAGGCGGAAACCTGTTGATGAACATTGGCCCAGGTCCGGATGGTGATTGGGACCCTACAGCTTATAATCGCCTGGCAGATATTGGTAAATGGATGGCTATTAACCAGGAAGGTATTTACAACTCGATACCGGTAGCTCCTTATTCTGAAAACAATGTTTACTATACCCAGTCTGAAAACGGGAAGTCTGTTTACGCTTTCGTTACCTCTGCTACAGAAAATGTTACCATACCGGATACTTTAACCCTTCATTTACAAAATGCTAAGCAGGTGAAGTCTGTTAAGCTTTTGGGCGTTGCTGGTAAAATTAAATTTAGCAAACAAAGTGATGCTATAACATTAAATATCCCTGTTAAGCTACAGAATACCAATGGTTTAAAACAGGCGGCGGTATTTAAAATACAATATTAGGCATCTACAAATCATATAATTATCTATTATGCTATTGAGAAACGTTAGGTTCAACTCAATTTTCCGTTCCATTATCATTTATAGTGCTTTAGTACTTAATGTTTCTGTTGTTAAAGCGCAGAACATTAATGAATTAAACACTGGCTGGCGCTGTGCTCCGGTAAACAGCGTAAAGGTTAGTGGGGAGCAGTTATCATCAGTAACTTATCATACTGATGATTGGCTACCGGCTACTGTACCGGGTACCGTGTTAACCACTTTACTGAATAATAAAAAAGTACCGGATCCATTCTACGGAATGAATAATGAGCGCATCCCGGATATTTATAAAGCAGGGCGCGATTACTATACCTATTGGTTCGTTAAAGATTTCCAACAAAATAAGCTGGCTGGTGGTGAACAGGTCTATTTAAATTTCAGGGGCGTAAACTATAGTTTCGATGCTTACCTCAATGGCAAAAAAATAAACAAAGAGCACGCAAAGGGCATGTTTATGCGTTTCAGCTACAACATTACCGCTTATTTGTCTAAAACAGGGAAAAACCGCCTGGCAGTTATTGTACATCCGCCGGATGTAGTTGGGAATCCTAATGGCGGCCAGGGTGGTGATGGCACCATAGCAAAAGGTGTAGGGCTCCAATACACTGCCGGATGGGACTGGATACAACCCATGAGAGACCGCAACACCGGCATATGGGACAAAGTAACCATTGAGCGTACAGGAGCTGTACATATAACCGATCCTCATATTGTTACATTGGTTCCCGGAGTTCGTACCAGCGAAGGGCCGCAAGCCAATGCCATTATTAAAACGGATGCGCAATTAACTAATGCCAATACTTTGTCTACAAGCGGTAAGCTATCCTTTACCATGGCAGGTAAAACGGTTACTAAGCTGGTTACCATCGGAGCGGGGCAAACTATTTCGATATCCCTTATGGATATAGTTTTGCAAAATCCAAAACTATGGTGGCCTAACGGTTATGGCAAGCAGGATATGTACGATGCGTCCATGAGTTTTGAGATCAATGGTCGGCTATCAGACGTGCAACACTTTAAAATAGGTGTTAGAGAAATACAGACCACCTGGAATGAACATACAGGTAGCAGGCAAATAGCTGTTAATGGACAAAAGATATTTATAAAAGGCGGCAACTGGGTAATTTCTGATGCGATGCTGCGCCTGTCGGATATGCGTTATGATGCAGAAGTTCGGTTTCACAGAGACATGAACCTTAACCTCATAAGGGTTTGGGGCGGTGCTATGATAGAGCGGCCGGAGTTTTATGCCGCCTGCGACAAATACGGACTATTGGTTTTCCAGGATTTTTGGGGGTCTGGCGATTGTAATGGCCGCTGGCTCGACCCAATGAAAGCGGATGACCAGTGGACAAGACGCAAATACCCTGACGATCACACGCTCTATCTAAAATCAGCTGCTGATCAGATCAAAATGATCAGGAATTATGCTTCACTGGCTATATGGTGCGGTGGTAATGAAATTACACCACCCGAGGATATATTGACCGGTTTACGCGATAACCTTTTACCAAAATTAGACAACACCCGTTGGTTTGTTGATTATTCTAACTCAGAGAGCATGTCGCGCAATACACTTGGCGGCAATGGCGACGGGCCATATGGTATACAGCCGCTTTCGGTTTTCTGGCAGCACCGTACTTTCCCGTTCAACTCAGAGGTAGGCTCTGTAGGCGTCGGCGATTATGAGTCGCTAAAAAGGTTTATACCTGCGAAAAATATGGTGCCACCGGTTTATAACGAAAGTACCCGCAGCAATAAGGTGGACAGCGTTTGGGATTACCATAAATACATAGGCTATGATACCAGCATTAACAAATACGGTAAAGCTAAGGATGCGCAAGACTTTGCCCGTAAGGCGCAACTGGTCAATTACGACCAATACAGGGGGCTGGCAGAAGGATTTAGTTCGCATATGTGGGACTGGTATACCGGTTTTATTATCTGGAAAACTCAAAATCCCTGGACGGCTATGCGTGGCCAGATGTATGATTACTATCTTGATCCTAATGCCTGCCTTTATGGATTGCATAACGGTAGCGAGCCGCTGCATGTAATGTGCAACCCGGTTACTGGTATGGTATCGTTAGTAAACAACACTTTTACAGCCCGCAGGAGCATCATGTTAGTAGTAAAGGCCACTGATATGGGAGGAAAGGATAGCCTGATCACACAGGTTTTTGTGGATATAGTACCATCGTCAACAAAAAACATACTGTCTGTAAAAGAGATGATGGATAAACTGGCTGCTAAAGAAGGCGCATTCCTTACGCTGCAGTTATTAGATACAGACAAGCGCATACTTTCTGAAAATATCTATTGGCTGCCTGATAGTAAAGGCGAATATTCGGGTTTGCAGCACATGCAAAAAGATAAATTGGATGTAGCCGCCCGTAAGTTGGATAACGATCGCATAGAAGTAACGTTAACCAATAAGCCTGGCTCGGTACCATCATTTTTTAATCGGATATCGCTGAATGACAAACAAACAGGTAACCGCGTTTTGCCAACTTTTTACAGCGATAACTATATTACAGTGATGCCCGGCCAAACCAGGAAGATCATTGTCGAAAGTAAATCGGCCGCTACCAAGAGTATGGCAGTAGAAATTGATGGATGGAACAGTGCCGACGGCGCAAAACAAATTAATATACTCAACTAATGAAAATATTAAAAAATATAGGAGTAGCGCTGGTAATAGGGCTTGGGTGTGTTCTTACAAACAGATCAGCTGCGCAAAACAACAGCTATGATATTATTCCGTACCCATCGGCGTTAACAGCCGGGCAGGGTGTATTTACCATAACAGATGCTACTAAGATTGATGTACCGGCAGGTAAGTTCGCTAATGAAGTTGTACAATTAAATGAGCTTATACAACGAGGTTTAGGCACAAAACTCAAGTTAGGTAAAGGTGCTAAAACCATAAAACTGATCCTTGATGCCAGTTTAGTAGCGGAAGGATATAAACTTACCATTACGCCCGGTAATGTTGCAATAAGCGCCGCTACGCCTGCCGGTATGTTTAGGGCGGTAGAAACCATAAGGCAATTACTACCCGTGAGCCTGGAGAACAAAACGGGACACTTAAAGGCGCTTACCCTGCCTGCCCTAAATATAACCGACCAACCGGAATATGCCTGGCGTGGGATGCATTTAGATGTATCACGGCACTTTTTCTCAATCAGCTACCTGCACAAATTCATTGATTTGATGGCATTGTACAAAATGAATAAGTTTCATTTGCACCTTACTGATGACCAGGGCTGGCGTGTGGAAATAAAAAAATATCCTTTGTTAACGCAGCAGGGCGCCTGGCGGACTTTCAACAACCAGGATTCTGCCTGTATGAAGAAAGCCAAAGACAATCCTGATTTTGAGATTGACAAATCGCATATCATCCAAAAAGATGGTAAAACCTTATATGGCGGCTATTACACCCAGGAGCAACTGAAAGAACTGGTGGCCTATGCTGCTACAAAACATATTGAAATTATTCCTGAAATTGATATGCCGGGCCACATGATGGCCGCTATTACAGCTTACCCATACCTCACCTGCAATGGCGAAAACAAGTTTGGAGAGCTTTTTTCAAAGCCCATATGCCCTTGTAACGAAAGTACTTACCAGTTTGCTCAAAATGTGTTTGACGAGATCATGCAGATATTCCCGTCACAGTATATCCATATAGGAGGCGATGAGGTAGACCGCACAGATTGGGCAAAATCTGCCGAATGCAAAGCAATGATGGAGCGCGAAGGCATTAAAGACCTGGCAGGCTTGCATAGCTATTTCATTAACCGCATGGAAAAGTATTTCAACTCGAAAGGTAAAAAGCTTATTGGATGGGATGAAGTAATTGAAGGTGGTATCAGCCCTACAGCAACTATTATGTATTGGCGTACCTGGGTACCAGATGCGCCTGTAAAGGCAGCTAAAAATGGTAACAAGGTGATCATGACCCCAGGGGAGCCATTATACTTTGATAATCCTGCCGACCAATATTCGCTATACAAGGTGTATCACTTTAATCCAATCCCTGCTAAACTGAACAAGGAGGAAGCCAAGACTATTATTGGCGCTCAGGCAAATATCTGGACGGAGATGATACCCTCTGAGCGCAGAGCCGACTACATGATGATGCCCCGTATGACTGCCTTAGCCGAAAGGTTATGGAACGGTAACGCTGATAATTACGATAGCTATCTTAAACGCCTTACAGGGCAATACAAAAGACTTGATGCTTTAAACGTGCATTATAGGCTACCCGATATTCCAAACATCGTAAATGAGAATGTATTTACTGATAAGGCTGTTTTAACGATAACCAAACCATTGGCCGACATGACCATCAGGTACACGACTGATGGCAGCCTGCCGCAAAATACCTCAAATGTTTTACCGACATCGCTTACTATCAATAAACCCGTAAATATTAAGCTGGCAGCATTTACGCCAAATGGCTCAAGAGGTGATATCTACACCATTAATTATCGCCAACAATCGTTAGCAGCAGCCGTTAGCGCTCAGACTACTACAGGTTTAAAATGCGATTACTATAAAGCGTTCTTTAAACAAACGTCAATGATAGAGGCAAAGAAGCCGGATAGTTCTTTCATTGCAAACAACATTATCGTCCCTGCTTCTGTTAACGCCCCTTCATTCGCCCTGATTTATAAAGGATATATCGATGTTCCCCAAACAGGTATTTATACTTTTTATCTTACCTGCGATGATGGCGGCATACTTAAAATCGCAGACCGAATGGTGGTAGATAATGACGGCTTACATTCAGCACAGGAACGTAATGGGCAGGTAGCTTTAGCTAAAGGTTTACAGCCATTTTTGCTTAAGTTTATTGAGGGTGGCGGCGGCTTTGCGCTTAAACTTAAATACAGTTTTAACGGCAGTGCTCCGGCAGAAGTGCCTTCATCGTGGTTCAAAAATTAGTGCGTACTTATTACTTCGAGATTTAATGAAACAAAAATTCATCTTATTTATATCGATTATAGCGAGTGGCTTTGGCGCTCTCGCCCAAAAACAGGCATCGCCCAGGTTAACACGATATGTTGATCAGTATATTGGTACAGGTTTTCACGGCCACGTTTTTGTGGGGGCGAATGTGCCTTTTGGAGCGGTACAATTAGGACCTACAAATATTTCAAAAGGTTGGGACTGGTGTTCTGGCTATCATATATCAGATTCTACCATTATCGGCTTTCAACATACACATCTAAGCGGTACGGGCATTGGCGATTTGGGTGATATATCTTTTATGCCTACCACCGGATCAGTAATAGTAAACAAGGGTACGCTTGCAAATCCGTCAAGTGGTTATTTCTCACTATTCAGCCATAAAGATGAAATTGTTAAGCCCGGTTACTATGCGGTTAAGTTAAAGAAATACAATATTAGAGCAGAATTAACCGCTTCAACAAGGGTAGGTTATCACCGGTATACTTATCCTGCAGGTGAACAAGCGAACATAATTATAGATCTTACCGAAGGTGTTGCCGACAGAACTACCGATGCCTACATTAAACAAAAAGATAAATACACTATTGAAGGCTACCGCTTTTCAAGAGGTTGGGCTGCTGATCAACGTATTTACTTTACAGCGGTATTTTCAAAACCCATAGAAAAGTTCGCGGTGTATGACAGCACAGCACTTAAGCAAGGCGTAGAAATAAACAGTAAAAATGCACGATGTGCCTTAACATTTGCTAAAAGCAATGTTCCTGAAAAGGTAGAGATAAAGGTGGGTATATCGCCTGTTAGTTGTGCTAACGCGCTGCAAAACATTAAGGCCGAAATATCTGGTTGGAATTTCAACCTAACGGCCACTAATGCCGATCTGGCCTGGAACAAGGAACTGGGGCGGATTACTATCAAAGCCGATTCATTATCACAATTAAAGAAGTTTTATACCGCACTTTATCATACCATGATAGCGCCATCAACCTTTAATGATGTTAATGGCGAATATTGGGGTACGGATAAAAAGGTACACAAAGATGGGTCATTTAAAAATTTAACCACATTTTCGCTTTGGGATACTTACCGGTCTGCTAACCCATTATACACCATCATGCAGCCTGATAGGGTACCCGACATGATTAATACCATGCTGAATATTTATAAACAGCAGGGGCGATTGCCTGTATGGCACCTGATGGCTAATGAAACCAATACCATGGTAGGCAACAGCGCTGTGCCAATTATTGTGGATGCATATCTAAAAGGTTTTAAAGGTTTTGACGCTAACCTTGCATATGAAGCGGTGAAAAAAACACAAATGCAGGATCTACGAGGGCTTAAATATGTAAAGGAGCTCGGTTTTATACCTGCGGATAGTTCCCGCGAATCTGTTGCTATGGGCCTTGAATATTCCATCAATGATTGGTGCATTGCCCAGATGGCAAAAAAGCTGGGCAAAATGAACGACTATCAATACTTCAGCGGCCGGGCCAAAAACTACCAGAAATATTTTGACCCGCAAAGCCGTTTTATGCGCGGCAAGGTAAGTGCCGATACCTGGCGTACGCCTTTTAGCCCGTTTGAATCAAGGCATGAGAAAGATGATTATACAGAGGGTAATGCCTGGCAGTATACCTGGCTGGTACCACAGGATGTTGAAGGTTTGATAACATTGTTGGGCGGTGAAAAGCCTTTCATTAAAAAGCTCGATTCGTTGTTTGTGGTAAACGGCGACCTTGGTGCGGAGCATTCGCCAGATATATCAGGCCTGATAGGCCAATACGCACATGGTAACGAGCCGAGCCATCACATCACGTATCTATATGCCTATGTAGGCCAGCCCTGGAAAACGGCTGATAAGGTACGTTACATCCTCAATAACTTTTATACCACTAAAGCCGATGGTATTATTGGTAATGAGGATGTGGGGCAAATGTCGGCATGGTACGTACTTTCATCACTTGGATTTTATCCAGTTAATCCGGCAAACGGTAATTATGTTTTTGGCAGCCCTAATATTAACAGCGCGGTTATTCAATTGCCCTCCGGTAAGTCTTTTACCATTACTGTAAAAAATAACAGCGCAAATAACAGGTACATCAGCAGCATGGTGCTGGATGGTAAGCCTTATTCAAAAAATTACCTGAAACATACAGATTTAGTTGCAGGCGGCACCCTGGTAATTACCATGACAGATAAGCCTGGTAAATTTGGTACCGCGCCTACAGATCGCCCACGGTCTGTAACTTTTTAATGATAAGCAGTTATCCGGCATCTTTTTCAAGATGCCGGACAGTCGCTTCTTGAAATTGCTGCTGAATATTCCCTTTCGGTTTTTTTTGATAATTTATGATATATTAACGTAAATTTAAAGCCGAGCGCCATGAAACCTAATTTCATCAAATCCGGCAGTGAGAACGAAGCATCATTTAGCTTTCGGGTAGATCATTTACCATGCATCAATAATCGCTGGCATTATCACCAGGAGTTTGAACTAATCTATTTTCAAAAGGGAAGCGGTACACAGTTCATAGGAGATAGTATTACCGGTTTTTATGAAGGTAATGTTATGCTGATAGGCCCTCAATTGGAGCATTACTGGCAATTTGAAGATCAGTACTTTTCGGAGGGTCATGACGCTAACGTAGAGGCCTACGTAGTACACTTCGACAAGAATTTTTGCGGAAACGCTTTTTTTAATTTGCCGGAATGCGCGGATGTTTTAAAGTTATTGGAACGCGCCAAACGTGGCATAAAAGTGGTTGACTCTGCCCAAAAGGTAGCCGAATGTTTAGTGCAAATGAATGCTGCACGTGGTTACGAACGGCTAACACTCCTTATCCGGGCTTTAGGGATCATTTCCGAAGATGATAGCGCTTATCCTGTAGTTACCAACGGTTTTGGTAATTTAAGTATTCATAACGATAAGCGGATTGATCTGATCGTGGAATACCTTTCAAAAAATCTCCAAAATCATATATCCCTAAAAGACCTGTCGGAAGTTGCTGCCATGAACCCTACTTCGCTATGCCGTTATTTCAAAGCTAAAGCGAACGAAAGTTTATCATCTTACATCGAAAAAATGCGCATAGGTAATGCCTGTAAACTTATTGCCCGAGAAGAAATGAGCATGAAGCAAATTGCACATGAATCAGGTTTCCGTAACCTCACCAGTTTTCACAAATCTTTCCGTAAACTTAAAGGAACCACCCCGCTTATGTTTCAGCAAAGGGTAACCGGGAAACAATAACCTCATGCTGTTAATATAAAAATAACATGGCCATGCGTCCTTGCTAATGCCTCTACGTTAATTTTGTAAACATTTTCCGTTTATACATCTTATGAAACAACTGGTTATCATTATCCTATTTATCTTATCAGCTTCAACAGTATCATCATTACACGCGCAGGCAGCTTTTGATAAAGAAGGCCATAGAGGAGGGCGGGGGCTTATGCCAGAAAATACCATTTCGTCTATGAAAAAAGCTGTGGAACTTGGTGTGACGCTTGAAATGGATATTTCATTCACTAAAGAAAAGTTGCCTATTGTATCACATGATCAATATATTAACCCGGCATTTACATTAAAAGCTAATGGCGATAGCCTTACCAGGCAGGAGGCTTCGGCATTACGGTTATACAACCTTAGTTATACAGAAATAAAAAGCTTTGACGTAGGAAGTAAATTTTATAAGCAATTTCCGCATCAGCAGAAAATAAAAGAACATATACCGCTTTTGTCGGTACTAATAGATTCGGTAGAGGCTTACGCCTGGGCAAAACATCTGCCTGCACCGCATTATAATATCGAAACCAAAACAAGCCCCGATGGTGATGATATTAAACACCCCGCCCCTCAAGAGTTCGTTGACCGGCTTATGGCTGTATTGTCTGCGAAAGGAATACTAAAAAGAGTGATCATCCAATCATTTGATCCGCGTACGCTTGAAATTGTACACAGGCAATATCCGACGGTTGCTACAGCCTGGCTGGTATCTAATCAGAAAGATCTTAAAACCAATCTGTCTGCCTTAACTTTCAAACCAACCATATACAGCCCTGATTATAAAATGCTGAATAAACAAATGGTTGACGATTGCCATTTGCTCGGCATAAAAGTGATTCCTTGGACAGTAAATGATCCT
Source organism: Mucilaginibacter sp. 44-25 (assembly GCA_001898335.1). Taxonomy (GTDB): domain Bacteria; phylum Bacteroidota; class Bacteroidia; order Sphingobacteriales; family Sphingobacteriaceae; genus Mucilaginibacter. Next base: position 310,409 of record MKTS01000001.1, read on the forward strand.
AAAGACATTCAAGCTGTTAAGGCGTTGGACGTTGACGGTATGATCTCTGATTATCCGGACCGACTTTAAAAAAGTTAAATGCTTTTAACGAGGAATATCAACTTAGAAACTGTAAAATTGATGATATGCCAATATCATATAATTTTATGGTAATAAAGTTGAATATCAGTTAATGCAAACGGCTTTATTTGTATTAATAAAATAAAACCTAAAAAGGCTTCATTAATCTTATGATAAGCCTTTATTAATATATGATAAGTTCTAACATGTCTACTGACTATCTACAGATACATCCGCATGATAATGTTCTGGTTGCGTTAAAAGATTTAAAAGCTGGTAAATTGATACAGCACAATGGCGAAACATTTAATCTTACTACAGATGTGTCGGCCAAGCATAAGTTCACTATTCATTTATTGAACAAAGGTGATGAGATTTACATGTATGGTGTTTTGGTAGGCGTAGCTAATGAAAGCATTGATAAAGGAGCCGCCATAACCACCGGAAACATACATCACGCATCAACCGGCTTTGAATTGGGCGAGCGTAAACTGCAGTGGGATAAGCCACAGGTAAGTGATTTTGAATCGCTGACATTTATGGGATATCATCGCAGCGATGGCAGTGTGGGTACCAGTAACTATTGGCTGGTAATACCTTTGGTATTCTGCGAAAACAGAAATGTTAATGTGCTAAAAGATGCTATGTATGCCAAACTCGGTTTTGACCAGCCTAAAGGTTATGAACAGGAGGTAGACAGCCTGATTGACATGTATAGGGCGGGAAAGTCTGTTGAGGAAATATTATCGGCGGATATAACTCACCAATCTGTGAGCGGAAACCAAACACGCAAGGTATTTGCCAATATTGATGGTATCAAATTTTTGAATCACGAACTTGGATGCGGCGGAACTAAGTCTGATTCTGACGCTCTTTGCGGGCTGCTGGCGGGTTATATTACGCATCCAAACGTTGCTGGTGCTACCGTGCTGAGTTTAGGATGCCAGCACGCGCAGGCCGATATATTAAGAGCTGAGATCAACAAAAGAGACCCGCGTTTTGATAAGCCGCTCATAATACTTGAGCAGCAGCAAATAGGTACAGAAAGCAGGTTGATGCAGGAGGCGCTTAAACAAACATTTACTGGTCTTATACATGCTAACAAGCAGCAAAGGATGCCGGCGCCGTTATCAAAATTATGCGTAGGCCTTGAGTGTGGCGGATCCGACGGCTTTTCGGGAATTTCAGCTAACCCGGCGCTGGGATATTTTTCAGATATGCTGGTAGCTTTAGGGGGCAGTGTGATCCTGGCAGAATTTCCGGAACTGTGCGGCGTAGAGCAGGAACTGAGCGACAGGTGCGTAGACGAACGTTCGGCTTTGCGTTTTATGGAGCTGATGCGTAATTACAATGCTCAGGCCGAGGCAGCGGGGTCAGGCTTTTACGCTAATCCCTCACCTGGTAATATAAGGGACGGATTAATTACAGACGCCATTAAATCTGCCGGTGCGGCAAAAAAAGGCGGGACTTCGCCGGTAGTGGATGTGCTGGATTATCCTGGAAAGGTTTCAAAACCGGGCTTAAACTTGTTATGCACCCCCGGGAGTGATGTGGAAAGCACTACCGCCGAGGTAGCTGCAGGCGCTAATGTAGTATTGTTTACAACAGGCTTGGGTACACCAACTGGTAACCCTGTAGCACCGGTGATTAAGCTATCTACCAATACGGCACTTTATAAGCGTATGCCCGATATTATTGATATTGACTGCGGTACTATTATAGAAGGTACAGAAAGTATTGCTGAAGCAGCAAAACGTATACTCAAATATGTAATTGACGTAGCCAGCGGCAACATAAAACCTAAGGCGGTGCAGTTAGGCCAGGACGATTTTATACCTTGGAAAAGGGGCGTATCACTCTAATTTTTATTAAACATGTTTAGCTTAGGAGGAAAACAAGCGGTAATAACCGGAGGAGGGAGTGGCATAGGCAAGGCTATAAGCCAACTATTTGCCAGGCAAGGCGCCACAGTACATATTATAGAATTAAATGAAACCGCAGCTTCTGATACCGTAAAAGAAATACAGGAGACGGGCGGTAAGGCATTTGCCTACGGTGGCGATGTGACCAACCAGGATCAGATGGTGGATGTATTTCACAGGATAACCGAAGTAGATATACTGGTTAATAATGCCGGTATAGCGCATGTGGGTAATCTGGAGAATACCAGCGCATCAGATTTTGACCGTATTTACAGCGTTAATGTTAAGGGGGCTTATAATTGCTTTTATGCAGCTATTCCTTTGATGAAGTCACGCAAGGGCGGCGTTATTTTAAGTATGGCGTCTATAGCGGCATTGGTGGGTATAACAGATCGGTTTGCCTATTCTACGAGCAAGGGGGCTATTTACGCAATGAGTTTGTCTGTAGCGCGTGATTATATGCAATACAATATCCGTAGCAATACCATTTCACCTGCTCGGGTACATACTCCGTTTGTTGATGGCTTTATCAGCAAAAATTATCCGGGCAGGGAAGAGGAAATGTTTCAGAAGCTTTCTCAAAGCCAGCCGATCGGCCGTATGGCCCAACCTGCTGAAATTGCCGCGTTGGCTTTGTATCTATGTTCAGACGAAGCCTCATTTATTACAGGATGCGATTACCCTATTGATGGCGGATTTATTAAACTAAACAATTAAGAACTAATGAAATTGATCAGATACGGAAAAGCTGGTGCCGAAAAAACCGGTGTTATATATAATGGAAAGCGACTGGACGTATCTGGTTTTGCTTCAAACTTTGATGAAGCTTTCTTTGAAAGCGACGGCTTGGCTCAGCTAAAAGAGTATGTTGCTACCGGTCATGGTCAGCTACCAGTTGTAAGTGAAGATGAGCGCCTGGGTTGCCCGGTAGGTCGTCCTTCTAAAATTGTCTGCATAGGTTTAAACTATGCAGACCATGCCCGCGAAACTAACGCACCTACACCTTCGGAGCCGATCATATTTTTTAAAAGTACAACAGCTATTACCGGCCCTAATGATGATGTGATTATTCCTAAAGGTTCACAAAAAACAGACTGGGAGGTTGAACTTGCCGTACTCATTGGTAAAAAAGCCTCTTATGTTACTGAAGCTGAAGCGCATCACTACATTGGTGGGTATTTACTGCACAACGATGTGTCTGAAAGAGAATTCCAATTGGAGCGTAACGGTACCTGGGATAAAGGTAAAGGTTGCGACACGTTTGCACCGCTGGGGCCCTACCTGGTAACACCCGATGAAATTGAAGATGTGAACAATTTACGTTTGTGGCTGAGTGTGAACGGGAAAATGATGCAGGATGGCACAACTGCTAACCTCATATTCAATATACCATATTTAATAGCTTATATCAGCCAGTTCATGACCTTGTTGCCGGGCGATATTATCTCAACAGGTACGCCAGCAGGAGTTGGCCTGGGATTTAAGCCGCCTGTTTACCTTAACCCCGGGGATGTGGTTGAATTAGGTATTGATGGATTGGGGACACAAAAGCAAACATTAAGGGCTTACAAACAATAATTGCGGCACTAAATCAGATAACATGGATTTATTTTTAAAGGATAAAGTTATCATCGTTAGTGGTGGTGCTAAAGGTATAGGCAAGGGGATCAGCATGGTGCTGGCTAACGAGGGGGCTATACCTGTAATTATTGGCAGGAACGAGGAGGATAACCTCTCTGCTGTTAAAGAAATTGAAACTAATGGTGGGGCTGCTTTTCAGGTAGTTGCAGAGCTCTCCGTTCCAGAAAATTGCGAAAAAGTTATTCAAAATGTGGTAAAGCAATTTGGCCGCATTGATGGTTTGGTAAACAATGCAGGTTTAAACGACGGGATAGGTTTAGAAAAAGGTAGTTACAAGGGCTTTATGGATTCTCTGCATCGTAACCTGGTGCATTATTATCTGTTGGCACACTTCGCTTTACCCGAACTTAAAAAAACGCAGGGCGCTATCGTAAATATCAGTTCTAAGACTGCCGAAACAGGGCAGGGCGAAACATCAGCCTACGCGGCTGCGAATGGCGGCCGTAATGCACTTACCCGTGAATGGGCCGTTGAATTGCTTAAATATAACATACGCGTTAATGCTGTAGTAGTTGCCGAGTGCTGGACGCCGCAATACGAGAACTGGATAAACACCTTGCCGAACTCTGAAGAAACACTGAGAGAAATAAACGCGCGTATTCCTTTACAGCACCGAATGACTACTGCCGAGGAAATTGCTAACACTACAGCTTTCCTGCTTTCGAAATGTTCCAGCCATACTACAGGGCAACTGGTACACGTGGACGGAGGATACGTACATCTGGATAGGGCGCTGCTAAGAGATTAGCATCGCAACATCCTCACAATTTGCAGGCACGGATAATTTTTGCTTATTTAATGCCACACATAATTAGAATGGCAAAGCGTATCATTTTATTACTATCGTTCATTACACTAAACGTTGTTGCTTTTTCGCAACAAAAAAATCGGTATATTAAAGTTGAAACACCACAGGGTTGGTGTGTGGTAAAGTTGTATAACGAAACCCCGGTGCATCGCGATAATTTTATCAAATTAACTAAAGCGGGGTATTTTAATAAAACCACCTTTAACCGCATATTAAAGAATTTCGTGGTACAGGGGGGCGACCAAGATTCGTTGTACGAAAAGGGTAAAAAACTCAATCCAGAGCAAAAATGGTTACCCGCCGAATTAGTTCCGGCCTTGTTTCATCATCGTGGTGCTGTAGCTATGGGGCGCGATGATAATCCGTCACAATCATCATTTAGCACCCAGTTTTATATCGTAGATGGGAAAACGTGGACAGATGAACAGTTGGATATGGTAGAACAGAAATACCATTACCGCCTTACGCCCGAACAAAGAAACGTTTACCGTACTGTTGGGGGCACCCCATTTTTAGATGGCCATTATACCGTATTTGGTGAAATCGTAAAAGGTATGGCCCTTATTGATAAAATCACCGCCGTTAATGTAGATAAAAACGGTAACCCTGATAATACAGTCTGGATGAAGGTAACGGTGTTAAGCCCCGGTCAGACAAAGGCGGTATTAAAAAATTAAAACTTACTTAACCAGTTGCACTAGAATATGCATGAAGCAGAATCACTAAACAAAGTAGCAGAATTTCATCGTACATTTAAACATCCTATTTTAAATAACCCAACCATACCCGATAAAAAGCGTTGCGATCTGCGGGTTGCTTTGCTTGCAGAAGAGGTAAAAGAATTACAGGATGCTGTAGCTGATAACAATATTGTAGAAATAGCCGACGCACTTTGTGATATACAGTACGTATTGGCCGGCGCAATATTGGAGTTTGGTCTGGCCGATAAATTTAAGGAACTGTTTGACGAGGTGCATCGCTCCAATATGAGTAAGGCATGTAACTCAGCAGATGAAGCAAGCCAAACCATAGCACATTATAAAGCAAAAGAAGGCTGTGAAGCCTACATGCACCAGGAGGATGAACGATTCTTGGTTTACCGTAGTCACGACAACAAAACATTGAAATCAGTGAACTATTCTCCCGCTGATCTGAAAAGTATTATTGAAAGATAAGCTGTAATTACAGCTTATCTAATTTAAAATAGCCCAAGTAAATTTCGTCATCCGGTAAAGAGGAATTTGGTATTATGCTGATATTGAAATTAGCTTTTTGATGGGGTAACAAAATATCTTCAATACGATAGATATCATCCACATCTATGCCATATTTATCATCAACATGCGCGTTTGCGCCCTTTGTTGTATGTGTTGGGGTTATGGTGTTGGTTTTAAAGAACACGGTTTTTTTAGATTCCTGTACGGCTAATGCCTGATCTGTTTGAACGGATAACATGGTGTAATGCTGCTCGGCCAGGTCACCCACTTTATAACCACCAAGGTTAATAAAGAATAATTTTTTTTCGTCGGCAACCTTTTGTTCTCCTTTAGGGCTAACTATAATGCTGTACCCATCAACAGTATTTACCTCTCGCCAGCCATCAATATGCAGGCTTGATCCTGCTTCAGGCCAAAAAGCTTTCATTTCCGGAACGAGTTCTTTGATTGATGTGCCTATACCAAAGAAAAAATCATGCTGTTCAATATGTCTTCCGGGGGCTTTTGATCCTAAAAGCACCATAAATAATTTATAGTTAGTACCGGGCTGCTGGTTCATGGTTTAAAATGCTTTTTACAATAATGTCCGAAGCCGCCTCACCAAAGTCGAGGCCGGAGTAATCCGGATTGTAGCCGCCAATATACGGAACAGCCATGATATATATCCGCTCATTCAGCGCACCATAACTATCTACAGCTTCAAAATTATCATTAATGGCAATGCCCGGTACCTGCAGGTAATAATTTTCCTCATGGTCTGTATAAACATTTTTATTCCCTTTGTCTTTTTCTATTAGACCCTTTTCCAGGTCTTTAAATCTTAATCCGGCCGGGGCAAGCGTCCTGTTTTTTACAAGGCCTTTAAAAGGGAAATCGTCATAAACGAAATGCTGTTGGCCTGTGCTGTCGATAAAGGTTTTATAGGAAATTTTAATTGGCTTACCTTGCGCATCATTGTAATGATAAACAGTTGCCTCATCAGCAGGTTCAACATAACTGTCATCACCTACTGTTATTATTTCCAGTACTCCGGCATTGTAAAGTGCCATCATTTCTTCTGCCGAGCTTTGCGGAACAAAGGCAATTACTACAGAAATTAGCGGCATAAGCGTTTTTTGGATGCGCAACATATCTTCGGCCGAAAAATATTTTGCCGGGTAGTTCATGGCAAAGCTTAATATGGCGAGCATCTCTTTCCAATAAACCGACTTTCGTTGAGCTATGGATGCCTCGGCTTCGTCATATTCTATTTTTAACAATTCAGAAGGAGGGATACTTTCGCGTAGTGCCATCATTGCACCAACAAACTCCTCCATGTTCATGCCCTTTATCTCTTCGTAAAACGCAGGCCGCATAGTTTTGAGAGGCAATTTAAAATCCTGTTCAAAAATATAATCAAGGGACAGGAAGCCGTTATTTTGTGCCCTGTGATCCTTTATTTGTTGTGGTGTAAGGGTTTTATTTTTAGAAAGATGTGGGTCTTCGAGATGGAACCTTACAGCGGGTAACAAACCATTACGAGAATGCATGATCATTTTGAAATCCGGGCTGTCATCATGCAGTTGGTAAATGATATGGCCATCTTCATTTCTATGATAATGACCATTGTGCCTGGATAGTGTGCGGATAGCATCAATGGCAGTTAATGATGAGCCTTTAATTGCCACCGGGTGATTGATCTTCTGCGCCAGTTTTGCAGGGGGGTAGGGTGAATCGTAATATCCTTTTATTTTATCTTCATTTTTCTTAGGCCAGTTATGCCCGGTAGAAATAATTACAATATCAAATTCTAAAACCTGCTCATGGTTAATGGTAACTTTTACCCTTTCCTCATTAGGGTGATCGACGATATCTGTGACGCAACTGTTATAAAATATTTCATATTCAATTCCTTTCTCATTGGCCTTTCGCTGTAATAGCTTAAACTGTTCGGTAAGATACTGGCCAAAGAGTAGTCGGGGCAATACTTTGTAATCGTTAAATTTTTCTGGATCAATATGATATTTATCAAGGGTATCGCGTGGTACCGATTTAATCCATTTATTTAGCGAAGTAACTAAATCTGGTATTTCATTCCCCGAAACATTGGTAACGTGCTCATCATTCGCGCCATCACGAGAATAGGGCATGCCTGCACCCAGCCGATCGCTCTTTTCAAATATGGAAATGGTGAAATTATGTTCACCTGATTCGACAAACCGTTTAAATATAAATAAGCTGCTCGGCCCTCCGCCAAGTATAGCTATATGCTTTTTTATCTTCAAGTATAAGTAGGTGTCTTTTAATTTATGATACCTGTTTTTACACCTAATTGTTTTATTATGCCTGTTATCACAGTAACTGTGCATAAAAAAAGCCGTATATCATTGCTATACGGCTCTGCCGGGAGACCATATCCCCCCTAAATTAATAGTATGATCGCCCTGGTTTTCAAATAAGGCCTCACAATTTCCCAGTTCAAAACTGTAAAGCATATTACAATTATTATTCATAATTGCTTGAGCAAATGTAACCGTGTATATATAGCTTATCAATAACTCATTTGCTGTATATTATGTAGTACATTATTAAAGTATATAGAATTGAATAAAATTTAAGTTTTTGCAAATGAATTGATTAGACTATTTATCCAATATTATTTAAAAAAAAAGTTTGCACAGGTACTCAAAAAAGCTACCTTTGCAGTCCCAAACAAAACCAAACGGGATGTAGCGTAGCCCGGTATCGCGCCACATTTGGGATGTGGAGGCCGCAGGTTCGAATCCTGCCATCCCGACGATTAGCCCGCTAAAAGTCGGTAAAACCCCTTAAATCGTATGATTTAAGGGGTTTTTTATTTTATTTCAACCCAAGTTATTCAAGTAAAACCAAAGAAAATGAGACCTATTCGGTTACCCATTTTAAATTCTTAGGTTTGGGTCACCAAAAGCATTGTAATGTATTGATAGTCAATTAATTGATTAGTTTATTTTGATATATTTTGATGCGGTTTGATAGCTGTTTTCTATTCAGACCGGTGCCCCTTTTCAAAGGACACATCAAAACCAGTCAAATCCATGCTTTTGTAAATTATTAATTGAATAGCTATGAGTACGACAAACAACACCTTCGGCGTTGCTTTTTACCTTAAAAAGCAAAAGACCACCCAAGCGGGCAAATCACCGATTTATGCCCGCATTACCGTAAATGGCAAACGTATTGAAATATCCGTGAAACGTTCCATTGAAGAAAATAACTGGAACGCTACTAAGGGAATGGCAAAGGGAAGCCGGGAAGATACCATCAGACTGAATAAATATCTTGACCAATTTAAGGCCGGTATTATCGACAGTTACCAACAACTTTCATTGCAGAAGAAATTTATCACCGCAGAACTCTTAAAAGAAAAAGTTACGGGTGGCGATCAGGCAGATTTTACGCTTTGCAAATTGATGCACTATCATAACACCGACCAAGCCCAGGTATTGGAACCGGGGACAATGAAGAACTATTATACCACCCAAAAGTATGTCAAAGAGTTTTTAAAGGAGCGGTTTAAAACGAGTGATAAGTATTTATCAGAATTGACTTATAAGTTTATTACCGACTTCGAGTACTACCTTCGTAGCAGGAAGCCGGAAAAAGGTCAAAAGGCATTGCAGACGAATGGCGCAATGAAGCATTTGGAAAGGTTTTGCAAAATGGTAAATCTTGCTGTACGACTGGAATGGATTGAACGCAACCCATTTCATGCCTACCAATTAAAATTTGAGAAAGTTGAACGGGATTATCTTACTAAAGAAGAATTGGCAAGGATTGAAGATAAGCATTTTCATATTGTTCGCTTACAAGTGGTAAAGGACTTGTTTGTGTTTAGCTGTTATACAGGGTTGGCTTATATAGATGTGTTCAACTTGACCCCCGCCAACCTGATTGAAAAATCCGGTAAGCTTTGGATAATGACTAACAGGCAAAAAACAAATGAGCCTGTAAGGGTGCCATTGTTGCCGAAAGCTTTAGCCATCGTGGAAAAATACAAAGGTCACCCGCAGTCATTAGCAGAGGGAAAAGTATTGCCGACACTAAGCAATCAGAAATTGAACAGCTATTTAAAGGAAATAGCCGATATGTGCGACATCACCAAACCGCTAACCTTTCATATTGCTCGGCATACATTTGCGACTACTGTAACCCTAACTAATGGTGTACCTATTGAAACCGTTAGCAAGCTGTTAGGGCACTCCAAACTTTCCACTACACAGATATATGCTAAGGTGGTAGAAAGCAAAATTAGCGACGATATGGCACTGCTAAGTAAAAGATTACAGGCTTGATAAGGGTTAACTCTTAACAAAGCCCTGTACTAAAAAGTGCAGGGCTTTGTTTTTCACAATGCTTTTGGTAACTTTAATTATAAAACAGTCACTATGAAAAAGCACCTTGTAAACCTATTATTTGAGCAGTACAAATTAACCTCATTTGTATGCAAGCTAAGCGATCTTGGCGTTGAAATGGACAATCTGCACATCCATAATTATGAAATCGTTTTAGATATTATCGGCTTTCCAAAAGATGACGAGGAACAACAATTAAAAAGACTGCAAGCCTTTAAAGCCCTCACGAGCTACGATGTTAAGAACCTACCCGATGGCTTATTCAGCCGGGAAGACCTATACGAGCGTTATTTAACTACGCTTATTAATTTAGGTGCAGACGACAGTCTTGTATTGACCCGTGACGGCTTAATTATGAAAAAACAAGAGGATGAACATACTGTTAAACAAGCATTAGCTAAGCATATTGACTGGCTTTACCATCAATACGAGAGCACAGGAAACAGAAGCCTTGTTTAAGGCCAATAGGCTATTAGCTTAATTTGATTATAATCTACCCAAGCGCTATGAGGCCACAGTATTTTAAGCATAGAGCTTTGTTCGACTTTGATAAGCAAACCAATGATGTAGGTTTCCCATTGCCATGGACGAAAGGCAACGAAGACAATCACTTTCTTTTCCGTCTGTATAAAAAGAACAACGAGCAATACGAAACTTTCTACCAGTACCAGCTTAATTTCTTTTTGGGCCGTTATGAAGATGCAACTGAACAGGAGTTTTTTGTTCACGTTAAGCAGATCATTACTGATTCGATCAGCGAGCTTATTAACAAAGACCGTTATACCCCAAAACATGTTCGGGAGCGTCAAAACCGCTTACAGTTACAGGAGTTTTTGGACTACCTGAATACTATAGATCAATGGTTTATTCAATCCACCGATCAGGAAACCATCAAACGCCAACTGGAAGAAATTGCAAAGTTGAACGCTGAAAACAAAAAGCTTAAAGAGGAAAATAAAAAACTCCGGGAATTGGAAACCAAAGACTATATCGACATTCGTGAGGGCAGGCACAGAACACTTTATCACCTCATTTTACAGATTAGGGAACTCAAACTGGACGACAATAAGGAACTGGCCAACGCTACCACGCTTAACATTTGGAGTAAGATGATTGCCAAGTACTTTAGAGCCGGAGGTAAGGAAATCAGCATTGAGAGCGTAAAGCGTTATTTCCCACCTGATAATAACACCGATAATACCAAGTACAAAGACGTACCCAAAAAAGACCAGCTTTTTACCATCGTTCCGGCGAAAAAAAGAAGTTTGTAAAAAGAGCACTTTCCCATCTTTATAATAACCCCCACTATTTAATAACTAATTGTATTATAATCCATTAGTTGTTAATTTATCTTTCTAATAACTACTCCAATTTGACCTTCAAATTTTTGAAGGTCACGCCTGCGCTGCTTTTCTGCTTTCATTTGCGGCATGGAAATAATCAATTACGAAGCCCTAAGCCACTGCATCAGGGATGCAGTCAGGGCAGAATTACAAGAACATTTTAAGAAAGGCAGTAGCCCGCCCCCGCAGGACAATGAACGGCTTTTATCCAAAAAGGAACTGGCCGATGAGTTAGGCGTGTCATTGGTGACTGTCACGGATTGGATGAAAAAGGGATTACCCTTTTTGCGAATGCAAAAACGGGTCTATTTCAAAATGAGCGAAGTGCTCAAAATTATGCAACAAAAAACTAAAAATTAACAAGGGGGGAAAGATGAACATCGAAATTATAACCAAAGATGATTTAAGGAGGATAGAGAACTTGTTAGGCGAGATCAAGGGTCTTATAAAGCCCGGTCAGGCACAAAGTAAACAATGGCTGAAAAGCTACGAAGTCAGGAAACTGCTAAATATTTCACCCGGTACATTACAGAATTTAAGGGTTAACGGAACGCTCCGTTATACGAAGATTGGCGGCTTGCTTTATTACAAGTTAGAAGACATTGAAAAGCTTTTGGAGGGCAACAGCAAGTGAGATAAGACAAGGCAGCTCCGATGCGAAGCATCGGAAAAATAACAGGTAAAACCAAAGCGAAGCTTTTGTAAAAAGGCGGCACAGCATACCGCTTGCGGTATAGCTGTATAGTTGTCTATACCGGCCGGAGGCCGTTAACCAAAGGCATTTGCCGATAGGAAGCAAGTTTGTGTTTTTGGTACCCAAAAACTCCGCCCGAGCCTTCGGCTGGACGGCAAACTTGCTTTTTGCGCCCGCTGGTTGCAAAAAGGGAAAGAAGACAACAGGCTTGAAAATGACAGCTAATAGCGTATGGAATCAGGAGTAAAAACAACGGCAATGCCACTAACAGGTAAGCCGAAACATAAGGGTGGCAGGCCGAAAATTAATGTCAGGCGGGAGGTGCAAGTCAAAGTCAGGTTAACCGCCACAGAGCATTTTATGATAGCCGGAAGAGCTAAAGACGCTAATATGAAAATCAGCGATTGGTTCAGGGCGGCAGCTAAAGCCGCAAGGGTGATCGCCCGGCTAAAGCCGGAAGATTTACAGATCATGCGGATGCTTACGGGGATGGCTAACAACTTAAACCAGTTAACCAAGCTGGCGCACCGGGACGGCCTTTTAACGGTTGCCCGCAAATGCGATAGCCTGATGATTGAAATTGACCAGGCATTAAAATATTTCAACAGCGATGATCGGAAAGATACCTAAACCCGGCAAAAGCTTCGGCGGCTGTATAGAGTATAACGTCCTTAAAAAAGATGCTACCATACTTTATGCAGATGGGGTGCGCATCGACAAGATTGCCTACACCATCTACGATTTTAACGCGCAGCGAAAAATGAACCCCGGTTTAGGTCAGGCGGTTGGGCACATTGCGTTAAGCTGGAGCCCGGAGGACAAAGAGAGACTAAACGATGAAAAAATGGTCAGCATTGCCAAAGAGTACCTGCAAAGGATGAAAATACAGGACACGCAGGTATTGATTGTTAAACACAAAGACAGGGAGCATCCCCACATACATATCGTTTATAACCGGGTCAATAACAATGGCAAGACAATAGCCGACAATTTCCAGCATCTAAAAAATATTAAGATTAGCAAAGAGCTAACCTTAAAGCACGGAATGCACATCGGACAGGGTAAGCAAAAGGTTAACCGTCCGCAATTGAAAGGCATAGACAAGTTGAAATACGAATTGCACGATACCATAAAAGCAACCAGTAAAAAAGTGAGTAACATGGTTCAGCTTAAACACGAGTTGGCTAAGCAGGGCATCGGTATGCAGTTTAAATACAAAAGCGGCACGTTGGAAATACAGGGTATCAGTTTCAGTAAAGGCAAGTATAAGTTTAAAGGTTCAGAAATCGACCGCAGTTTAAGCTATGGCAAATTAAGCAAGGCGATACAAGAGCAGATACAACAGCAACAAGCCCAGGCAAAGCCAATGAGTTTAGCAGACCAGTTGAGGCAGGCTATTGATGAACGACAGGGCAAACAGCCTACCATAATTCACAATGAGCCGCAGACAAATTTTTTTCGGGAAGCTTTAAACCTATTTGAACAGTTGCCAGCGGGCATTACCCCCGAACCCGATGATGCTCACAGGCGCAAAAAACGAAAAGGCCAGGAGCAGGATCAAAGTCATGGTATTGGCAGGTAGTAATTAACAAATTAATGAACAAAAAAAATATTAAAGACATGGAAACCAACGAAGAAAATAATGTACAGCAGGAGATTATAGACAGTATGGCTAAAAAAGTTACCACCCTCGAAAAAAGGCAGTCGAAAATTGAGGAACTTGATTTAGCTGCCCTACAGTCTAAAGTAAACGAATTGGAAACTAAGGTAACCGAAACAGCCGAAATGCGGACATTGGAAAACACCAAGCAGTTAGAGCGTTTTGATAAACAATTGAACGGGTTTGATGAAAAGATCAATGCCATACCTAAAGAGATACCAGTCAAGTATAATGTTCAGTTTGACACCAAATCAAAGTTTGTTATCAGGACAATTTTAGGTTTAGGGCTTGCAGTTGCCGTTATGCTCGCCATCTCGATAAGCTTATGGATTGAAAATAGCCGCAGGGTTGATGAAACAAATAAATTCCTTATCCTACGGGGTTTTTATCCTGATGTGGCGAAATATCTTGACAGCGCATATACGGCTAATGCCGACTTTTGTATTAAAAAGGCAAAGGCTAATATAGATGAACAACAAACTATGTCAGAAGCAGCATTTGAAGCGAAACAGGCCGCAGAGGAAAGTAAGTTGGCGAATGATAAGCTTAAAAAATTAAAGGGTAAAGCAACAGTTACAAAGAAGCGGGCTAAGTAATTATTGTTTTTGAAATCAGTTAATTCCTGAATGTGATAATTGAATTTACCAAATCTATTTAAAGTCAAATCCATGCAGCTGCGGCAAGCGGCTGCATTATAACACGCACGCTATCGCGGCGGGTTTCATTCCGCCGCCAGCCTCGCTGTCGCACATGCAGGAATGAAATTCGCTGTCGCTTATAACATACCTGCTCAAACCTATTAATCATCAATATTTTATATCTTTTGTCACAAAAGGCCAACAAAACCTTAAACCAAGAAAACCAAGTTTCCATCAGTTCTTACTAAATATTTTATGCACAGCATTAGTTTGTCTTTTTTTTAAGTTTCTTTTACTAATAACCAGTAATACGACGTTCGACCATAAGCAAATACCGGTTATGATGTTAACCATGCCGACATACTTGCTTTGGTATTCTTTATGGATCAATAAAAAGCAATTCGCCATTACGGAAATGAGTACGATTACGACAATTAGATAAGGTATAATTTTCATGATTTTTTAATAAAGTTTAATTATTTGTTGATGAATACAGCTGCCTGAAACAAAACTCAGGCAGCTGTTTTTATTTAAGACTTAAGTATGCCCGCCAACACCATAAACCGGTAAACAGCAAGCAGGATCATGATCAATAAGTACGCACGCAGCGCAAACAAAGCAAACCAAGTTGCTCTTGTTACATGCATCGGCCCAGCATTTTCGATGTCAACCTTTTGCTCGGGCTTATCGAACAAAGGATGCACAACCGTAAATTCAGTTTTATATTTATCCTTTTGATGAGGTAATTCCTGTTTTTTATTTATCAGAGCTTCCATAATATTTTGATTAGTGTGTTGAATTATTTAAAAACATTCGGTAACATAATTTGCGCCGCAAGTACAAAAGAGAGCACGAACAAAACGGCAATGATGACCCAGTTGATCGCGTTGTTCCATGGTTTATTGACAAATCGATCGCCTAATAATACTTTATCGTTGAGCAATATTTGAAGGAAAATAATTGCCGATGGTAATATTACTCCCGCCAATACCTGTACCCCGAC
Source organism: Mucilaginibacter sp. 44-25 (assembly GCA_001898335.1). GTDB lineage: Bacteria > Bacteroidota > Bacteroidia > Sphingobacteriales > Sphingobacteriaceae > Mucilaginibacter. The sequence goes on from MKTS01000001.1 coordinate 325,768, forward strand.
AATAATCACCTGTAAAGGGGCTTGCGGTATGAGCACTATGCCAGCTGCCAGCAATACTGCCGCTGCATAGAACAAATAAAATCCAGGTGCCTCTTTAAATTTAGTTTGCAGGCTATGTTTCCATCCTGCAACCTCCGACCATGCATAAGCACTGGAAAGTGAAATAGCAACCGTACCCAATACCGCAGCGTTAACCATAAGCATCAGGATAAGATATTTGGCTGTATGCCCCAATATCGGCCCTAATACCACCGCCATTTGAGAAGGGTCTTCGTAAGTGATATGCCTTTTAAAAAGTACGTTGCCGATCAGCATCATGCAACCTGCCACCACTACGGTAAAAACGGCCCCGATAAAGGTGTCTACACGCGCCGACTTCAAATCAAGAAACCGCAATTTTTTATCAGCTACTATACTTTGCTGAAAAAACAATTGCCATGGGGCTACCGTGGTACCAACAATAGCAATGATCAGATAAATGGCTGCGGAGTTATATCCGCCCGGCGGTGAGGTAGGCACAACGGTATTTTGTAGTACCGCTAAAAAGCCTGTTTTAGGCAGGAATGCCAACCCCAGCCAGATCAGATCCAGCAAACATAAAAAGACCACGATTCGTTCCCACCTTAAATATCCTCCCGAGGTTACCAGTATAATGAGCACGATTGCGAAAATGGTAACAGAAATATAGGGGCTGATTCCCATCTTGCTAAAGGCGAGTGAAATGGCTGCGAATTCAGATACCAGTGTTAAAAAATTAACCAGTTGCAGATCAAATAAGGAGAACCTGCCCCACCATTTGCCGAAGCGTTTATAGATCATGGATGCATGACCTTCCCCTGTTGCGATACCCAGGCGTACCACCATTTCCTGGCAAAAATAAGTTACCGGCAACAGTAACATCAATACCCACAACATATGCAATCCGTATTGTGCGCCGGCCTGGGTATAGGTGGATACCGCACCAGCATCATTATCGGCTTCCATTACGATTAATCCCGGGCCGAATACCATTAGAAAATGCCACAATTTCTGTGAACGTATGCTTTTAACTTTCCTTGTTTTAGCCAGGAAATCAGGTTTTTCGAGATGATTGGTAGCATCTACCACTTCAATTATGTTGTTCATATTCTTAATATTATGATGATGAATAATTGAGCTTATATTTCGATGTGTAACCGAATTGCCGGAATACCGATAGGGCCCTTACGATCTTTGTTATAACCCGGATTCAGTATTAACTGATAATCGCCGGATAGATAAATAAACTGGTTCAGTTTTGCCCTGTAATAGGCCTCGAATACTTGTTCCCTGCCGTAATTTAAGTGGCCATCCCCAATAATAAAAGTATAACCACCTGCTTCTAAATAGCCCTGGTGCTCTTTGCTGATACCGTTAGAAGCTATTGCAATCCCTAATTCATCGAAAGGCCGCTTCCATATTTTTCCATTAAAACTGGCCCCTAATTGTATATTCTGGTCAATATCGGTGAAAGCCCATGAAGCTGTTTTACCATCATTCCATCCATAGCGTGCAAACGCGCCAATGGCTTGAGTTATAGGTTGCTCGATATTTATACCGTATCCATATTTTACACCGCCAAACATCTTTCCCGGTGCTGTGCCTGCTAAAATAGGGACATAAGAGCTATCCCCTTTTAAAAGTGCCTGTGTAGCATCGGTATATTTAGGTGCTTTACTGATGTTTCTAAAGCCGGTTATTTTGATTTTTCCGGGTAATGAAAATATTTTATAAGTCGTACCAAACTCAAGAGCAACAGCATTCGATTTTAACAGGTCAGTTTCCATAATAGCCCCATTAGCTTGTTTTGGCATTTCGGTGAAAGCAAACTTGATGGTGTATGTAGGTTTAACTAATTCAGCTTCAATGCCTGAAGTATATCCCCTGGTGTCAGCCGCAAAATCCCATGCTCCATTGGCCATCAACGACCAGTTCAAAAACTGGCTTCTTGCATCATGATCATAATTATTATCATCAAAAAAGTCGGCTAAACAAAATTTGCCGATATTGAAGACCAGCCTTGAAGTGGCAATTTTCCCCTGGATTTGATTGATGTCATCGGGCTGTTGTTCATAGGTAGTGCCTCCAAGTGCAAATACTTGCTGAAAATATAACCGAGCGATGAATGGCGTTGGAATCGGATTGCCAATCCTGTAAATTTCCCCGTTTGGAAACCCGGCGAAACCTTTCGAGCCTGAAAATCCGTTGCCCGCAATCAATTCGGGGTTAAAGAAGACCGCAGCATTTTTCCAGAGCCTCCTGCCCAAAAATAAGGTAGAAGTTAAGGAGACTGGCCGCTCACTGTTGCTGTCTAAGCTTGAAGGGCCGGAATAAGGAAAATAATGATTACCATGAAACTGTTCAATAGCAGTTAGCTGGAAATGCGTTGTCCAATTGTTGGATGAAGTAGTATCTTTTTTAGGCAGATCCTGTGCAAACGTAGAATTGTAAGCAAATAAAATTATTAGAATTGTGTATAACGTCTGTTTCATGATTTCAAATATTTAAATGGGTGTATAAGTAAAATTTATGCCGGTAACGGACATATTCATTTGGGTTTTCGTAGTTAAATCCGGTTGATGGCGGAAGGCTCCTGCGCCAAATCAGCGTTAATAATTTTGTTTTCATAAGTTAATTAAATTGTGAGAATGCAAATGCAGCGTTTAATAAACCTGGATGATACCTTTATGTAATAGGTTTCTGGGCGATTTTACCAATCTTCATCGTTTATCAATTTTTATTAATCAATAATCAAATCGCCAAATATTTGGTAGTACACATCTGTGAATGATAGGCTGAATGATCCGTTTTGATACTGTCCGGGAAATTGACTTTCCTGCTGGGTTTGAATAGCAGCTTTTTTAGCATTTAGTTTTTTGTCGCTTACGAAGTGGTTTTTAGCTATAGCTTTCTTTTTGTTTTTGAGCGCTTTCATGGCAGGCCTCCTTTTATTATTGATAAATATTATTAAGATTTAATACGGTGTAAAACAAACTGATCAAATGCTGACTCAAGTTTCTGAAAATGAGTATATAGGCGGCAATGATGAGAAAGAGGAGAAATAACTACGACTTAAAACAGGATTCTCACTAACCTCATAGCCGAAGTGTGATGTACAATGTTTTAAAGGAAGAATAATAAAATGGAGGCGACAAACAATTCCCGAAGCAGTCTTTTTAGTTTCTGCTGGTTGAAAGGCAAAGCGGGAAAGTATGCTGTTGTTTAGCATTAACCTCTTTACACTTCCCTGGGGCCATATAGCTGGTTGGAAGAGCATTCTTGCTCTGGTAACTATAACTCGGGCCTGCGTCCATTTTTGTCGTTAATTCAATTTTTAATATTGTTTGTATTGTTCTGCAAAGCTATATCGATCCGTAATTCGTCGTTGTTAGAGATTAATTATAGTTCAATTAGATATGCGTTATATTTTCGTTAGAAATTCATTATAATTTCCGGATTTGCAAACCCTATAAGTCCATTTTGAAAATGAAACCCATACCGGGTTTGGTATGGATAAGTTTTACTTCATAATCCTTATCTATTTTTTTTCGGAGGTAATTAATGTACACATCAATGAAGTTAGAAGTATTGTCAAAATGGGTATGCCATACATTTTCAGCAAGTTCTGTTTTGGATAAAACGCGTTCTTTATTTAATAACAAATATTCCAACAGGTTGAATTCCCTTCGCGTCAAGGTAATTTCAGTACCACCTCTTACTACGGTCTTTGTTTGGTTATTTAATTCCAGGTCGGCATATTTAAGGAAGATGTTTTGGGGTTCTGGCTTTCTATCATTCCTGTTTAACAATGCCTTGACGCGGGCCAATAAAATCCTGAAATCGAAAGGCTTGGTCAGGTAATCATCTGCTCCGGCATCGAACCCTTCGATGATATCATCTGTTGTATTTAATGCCGTTAATAAGATAACAGGGGTATTTGGTTTTGCTGCCCTTATTTGTTTACATAAATCAACCCCGTTAATTTTGGGTAATATGATGTCAGAAATAATCAGGTCGTAATCATTTTGAAGCACCAGTTTTTTCCCGGTTTCCCCATCGTAGGCAACCATTACGTTATATCCATGCTCTTCAAGGCCGCCGCGAACCAAAGAGGCTATGCGTTCATCATCTTCCACAATTAGTATATTCATTTTACTACTGGGTTAAAAGCACTTTCTGCGCTAATAAATAATTTATACCTTTTTCCAATGGTTCACCAATAGGTCGACCAATGTAACTGCGATGGACATCAAAATGATGGCCCATATCCATTGTTTATTTGATTTATTTATAGCCATTGCTGAAATCTGTTAATAAACCAGTTCTTAATAAATTGTGTAAGCAGGCAATAAGAAATTAAAATCCCAAAAAGCCATGGAAAATAACTCAACGGCAAGGCTTGTAAATTCAAAATATGCGCCAGCGGGGAAAAAGGAATAGCGATACCGATCAGCATAATAATCGAGGTTAATGCAACCACCGGTGCAGCCGCCCAGCTTTGGATAAAGGGTATTTTACGGGTACGGATCATATGCACGATCAGTGTTTGCGAGAGTAGCCCTTCAATGAACCAGCCACTTTGAAACAAGGTTTGGTGGGCCGGTGAATTGGCTTTAAACACGAACCACATCACCGCAAAGGTGGCGTAATCGAATATAGAGCTAATCGGGCCTATGTACAGCATAAACTTGCTGATTCCCCTTGCATCCCATTTTTGTGGTTTCTCAATAAAATCCTCGTCCATGCTATCCCATGGAATGGAAGTCTGCGAAATATCATACAACAGGTTTTGAACGAGTAACTGGATAGGAAGCATGGGCAGGAAGGGCAGAAATGCGCTTGCTCCTAACATGCTGAACATATTGCCATAATTGCTACTGGCAGTCATTTTGATATATTTAATGATATTACCAAAGGTGCGCCTGCCGTAAATCACACCCTTTCGCAATACCATCAGGTCTTTTTCCAATAAAATGATGTCAGCACTCTCTTTAGCAATATCCACAGCCGTATCCACTGATATACCTACATCCGCGTCGCGGAGTGCGGCAGCATCGTTGATGCCGTCACCCATAAAACCAACAGTATGGCCCTTAGCCTGCAATAGCTTGATCACCCTCGCCTTCTGAATAGGGCTTAGTTTAGCCATGATACTGGTTTCATCGAGTTTGCCAGTCAATTCTTCATCGCTCAACAATTCCATTTCCTTTCCAAGCAAAACGTGCTTTACCGGGATACCCACGTCGCGGCAGATTTTTTTGGTTACGATGTCGTTGTCGCCCGTTAACACTTTAATGCTTACCCCTAATTTTTGCAAACCTTCTATAGCGGGCTTGGCAGATGGTTTAGCAGGGTCTAAAAAGCCGATAAATCCGGTCAGTACCATATTGGTTTCATCCGCGACAGAATAGGTGAGCGGACGTTCATCGTATTCCTTAATAGCTACAAGCAAAACACGCAAGCCTTCTTCATTTAATTTTTTTGATGTGCTTAAAATAACATCACGCATAGCGGTATCCATCGGAACAATTTTATCGTTCTCTATATGAAGCTGCTTATCCTCGCCAGGATCAAAAGCAAAAGAACATTGCTCCAGCATTTCCTCAACCGCTCCTTTGCAGATCAGCAAGTGCTTGCCATTTTTTTCCTCCAGGATCACGCTCATCCTTCTGCGCTGGAAATCGAATGGAATTTCATCGATCTTATTAAAATGGTCTTCCGCATTCACGCAGCTATGAATTTCTGCGTGTTCCAATACGGCTACATCAAGTAAGTTTTTTAAACCTGTTTGGTGGAAACTGTTTAGATAGGCCCATTTCATCACTTCATCGTCTTCGTCGCCAAAAACATTCAGGTGCCTTTCCAGCACAATCTTGTCCATTGTCAGCGTTCCTGTTTTATCCGTACACAAAATATCCATCGCGCCTATGTTCTGGATGGCGTTAAGACGCTTTACGATCACTTTGCGCTTACTCATATTCAAGGCGCCCTTAGCAAGGTTAGCAGTAACGATCATCGGCAGCATCTCGGGTGTTAAACCTACTGCAACCGATATGGCAAAAAGCAATGCTTCAAACCAGTTGCCTTTAGTTAGTCCGTTTACTAAAAAAACCAAGGGCACCATCACCATCATAAAGCGGATTAAAAGCCAGCTTACTTTATTCACCCCTTTATCAAAACTGGTTTCGGCACGTTTACCCGTTATGGCTTTACCAATGGTGCCAAAGTAAGTGAGGTTACCTGTAGTTACCACAATGGCTGTGGCCGTCCCGCTTACCACATTGGTGCCCATAAAACATATGTTTTCCAAATCCAGGGGAGATTTATCATCGGCATCTGGTATGCCGTGTTCTCTTTTTTCAATAGGCAGGGATTCGCCGGTCAACATGGCCTGGCTTATAAACAAGTCTTTTGAATGAATGATCCGGCAATCCGCCGGGATCATATCTCCCGCACTTAAATAAACAATATCTCCCGGTACCAGGTCGATAATATTAAGCTCTATCCTGCCTTTTTTCTGCCGTAAAACGGTAGCAGTTGTTTTTACCATACTTTTCAGTTCTTCCGCGGCGCGGTTACTACTGTATTCCTGCCAAAAACGTAACAACGAGCTTAAGATAACCATCACCCCAACTACTATCACGGTTTTATAGTCCTGCTCACCCGGAGCAGCCATCAGTACATCTAACACAAAAGATACACTGGCCAGTATAATCAGTACCGCTATAAAGGGATTTAAAAATGCCTGGAATAGCTGCACAAACCAGGCAGGGGCTTTCTCATGAGCAATTTCATTAAGGCCGAATTTTCGTTTCTTTTCATCAACATTTGCCCGGCTTAACCCTTCTTCACTGCTTTCCAGCATGGCGTAAAACAGGCTGGTTTCATCCCCCCTGGATATATTCCGAAGCTTGGTAACGGCTACATCATCAAAACCCGAAACGGATTTATTCATCGTTTTTGTCCCGTTATTGTTTATTGTTTGTGTTTTCATAGGATATTTTTCAAGTGTTGAAGGGTTAACAGAAGACTTCCTGCAATGATCATTAAGGCGGATATCGTGTTCAAATACCGGAATGTTTTGTTAAATTGATATCTGCCTAAGACTATTCCCGACAAATAAGTAACAATTAAAAGGGGTGATACGATGAGGTTAATTTTATGGTAGTCTATTTTCAACCAGGCCATTGCACAGCCAAAAGCGAAAATATAGATGGATGTTCCTAATATGATTTCTATGCAGCGTCTGGTATTTAAAGCACTGAGGACAGAAACCCGATTTTTGATTTTAGCTTCATGGAACATCCTGATCCCCATTCCGAATAAAATGCCGATAGCTATAATCTCTTCATTATTTTTTAGGAGAAAACAGGTGAATTCGCCGAATTCTATTCCGTAGATCAATACCATGTTTTCCATTAAAAACAGTAAGACCAGTACGATTATCCAATTTGGCGATACATATCTCTGGTTTCTTTTTAATTCAGGTAATTGCCTGTTGATTTTCGTATAGTTTCCATTATGAAAAGCCAACATCAAATTATCAGCCGCCAGCCCTGCTGAGATACCAATTAATGCCAGGTTGTAAACTATTATCATTGTCAATTCTTTATTATAATTCTGTTTGATGGCCTATTACTTCCCAGCTTACTTTCAATACATCCTGCTCTATAGTTAATCGGCTAACCATTTTCTCAATCAGGTAGTCCTGTTTGCCGACAGTGATAATTTCGGCAACGATAAGAGCAACAGACGGATTTTCTGCCTCGCTGCTGGTTAATGCGCGGAGCATCAGTTTATCATCGTTTCCCAAATACTGCATCAGCAAAATCCGGAGATGATTCTCTATTTTTTCGCGGCATTGAATGTTGATCAGATATTCCGACTGCACCGTTTCACTTTTTTCAAAAAAGGTGATCTTGCTTAATTTTATACCAAGTGGACGCAAAATTAAATGGGTTAGCACTACTAATGATGCGGTTATGACCGCCTCCCCGATAAGCCCGAAACCGATTAAGGAACCAACAGCCGCAGAACACCAAATTGTCGCAGCCGTATTTAGGCCCTGCACATTTAATCCATCCTTCATGATTACACCGGCACCTAAAAATCCGATGCCGCTAATGATATAAGAGGCGACCCGACCCGGGGCATCGCCACTGATGTGGATGGATAGCAAAACGTAGGCCGCCGAACCCAGGGAAACCAGTGTGTTTGTTCTTAAACCGGCGCTTTTTTGCCGCCATTGCCGTTCTATACCGATAGCCGCACCTGAACACAAGGCTAATACCAAACGTAGGGCAAAAACGAAAATACTCATATTAAGCCCCCATCTAAAGAACCCAAAAGTTCAATAATTGAAAAAGGTTGGAAAGCAAAAGTGAGCACCCCTGCAGGAGCTGGATTATTCAGATTAGCGTGTTTTTTCTTTTTAACAGGCGTAATAAAATCAAATGAAGTTGCAGGAGAAAATTTGCCGTTGTTGTGAAAAATGCTGTTGGTGTTTTTTCTTTTATGCATAACAAAAAATGTTGCCCCGTTAACGGGACTGCATAAAATGAGCGGTCCGATTAGCGGGAAGTTCTTGAATCTTGATAATTTATACTCGGACCAGTATCCATGTTTTTACGATTAAATAAACAGGCTATTGAACCTGTTTGGAATGATGCAAATGTAACTCGTTTTAATCGCTTTGGTTATTAGAGAACCTTTAGAATATCATTATAAATTCATTAGAAAACCAATGGAATTTGCTGAATTATAATAAATTTCAGACGTGGGGGATTTCAACTGTGAAGGTGGTTCCTATGCCTGGCTGGGAATGTACGGCAATAGTTCCCTTGTGCAACTCGATGATCTTTTTAGTGAGCGACAAACCGATCCCGTTTCCCCCGGCAAATTTTTTGTCTCCACCCCGGTAAAATGCATGGAAGATTTTCGGTACTTCATCTTCCTTTATACCGATTCCCTGATCCTGGAAGCGCAAGATGGTTTTGTCTTTAAAATAGGTAATAGCTACGGAAGCCATTTTTTGTTCTGAAAATTTACACCCATTTTCGATCAGGTTCATAAAGGCGACTTTTAGCAAATATTCATTGCCTAAAACGGATATGAAATCATCATCTTCAATTTCCTGTTCAAAAATGATGCTGATCTTAAATTCAGGATGGTCATGTATAGCATCATTACGGGCATCCAATAAAATTTCATCCAAGCGGATTTCTTTAAAGGAAATCTCTGTATGGTCATAATTTGCCTTTGCCAGGTCAAGCAGACTATTAGATAAGCGCACTAACTTTTGGGTATCACTAATGGCATGATGGATAGCATCCTTATAAAATTCATTGCTTCTTTCCTTTTCAACTGTTACCTGAAATTCGGTAAGCATGGCGGTGATCGGCGTCCTTAACTCATGTGAAATATTGGAGACAAATTCTTTCTGCGCGTCGAATGAGTTTTCCAGCCGGTTCAGCATAGCGTTGAAAGTGACCGCTAATTCTGCAATTTCATCTTTACCATTTCCTTCTTTGACGCGCAAATCCAGATTGGTCGCCGTTATTTCTTCCACCTCGTCAATCAGGTCAGAAACAGGTTTTAAGGCTTTACTTGCAAAGATATGACCGGATATATAAATCAGGATGATCGCAACAAAAAATGCAATGATCAGGGTATATTTCAGGTTTCTTAGTTTGGCATAGCCACTCTGGTCATTTGCAGCAGAGGTAATCACATAATCCTTATCATTGTGATGGTAGAGAATTCCGACCGCCTGCATTTCACCCTGGTAGAATTTGATTTGCTTTTTGGCCACGATCTCATCGATCATTTGCCTGGTTTCTTTTACTTTATCGATTTCAACCGCATCATGGTAAAGCAAATGGAAAGAAGTATCATAAATGGCTACTTCTTCCTGGAAAAAGGAATTAGGTGAATTTTTATAGATCAGTTGCAGCACCCTTGGTTGAATTTTTGCATCCAATAAAAGATTTGCTTTAATGATTGCCGTGTGGCGCAGTGAACTGTAATATTCTCTTTCCCTGTTTTCGGAAAATGACAAATAAACCACTAAAGCAAACGCCAATAGTAATACCGCAATACTGCCTGTAAAAATAAAGGTTAGTTTATTCCTTATGGTCATTTTTTTCTTCTGTAAAGATAAACCCAAGTCCCTGTTTGGTATGGATTAATTTGTTCGTAAAATCTTTATCTATCTTTTTTCTTAGATAATTAATGTATACGTCAATAAAGTTTGTCCCGGTATCAAAGTGTGTGTCCCAGACCCGATCTGCAATTTCTGCTCTTGATAAGATTCTTTCGTTGTTTTGAACCATATATTCTAAAAGTTTCAATTCTTTAGGAGTAAGGTTGATTACTTTGCTGGAGCGTGTAACGGACTTAGTTTGATTGTTGATGACAAGATCTGCATAGGTAATAAAAGAATTGCCTGCAATTATGTTACTATTTTTGCGATTCATTACCGCACGTACCCTTGCTAATAACTCCCTGAAATCAAACGGCTTTACAAGGTAGTCATCAGCACCGGCATCGAAACCTTCTACTTTATCATCTGTAGTACCTAATGCAGTAAGTAGAATTATTGGAAGTTCTGGCTTTACTAAACGAATTTCTCTGCACAGATCAAGGCCGTTGAGCTGAGGTAAAATTATATCTGAAATAAGCAGGTCATAGTCATTTCGTACAGCCATATTTTTGGCACTCATGCCGTCAAAGGTTGCCGTAACCAAGTGGCCTTGTTCTTCAAGACCCTGTTTTACCAGCATGGCTATCCGTTCGTCGTCTTCTGCAATAAGTATTTTCAAGTGAAATAATTTTGGATAAATTTAAGGATTTAAAAACTGGCACAAGACAACCAGGCTTTAAGAATACTTTACGAAACCGTAAAACAAAAGCACGACGGCAAGGCGTAGCAGGGCAGTTGCGGCATGCGGTTCATTACATCTCGGGTTATCACGCTATATTTCATTCCCCGCCAGCCTCCATGCACTCGGCAGCAATGAAATTCGTATCTCATAACATAGCCGCCTTTCTTAAAATAAAGGCAACACACCGCCGTCACAAAATTAGCACCGCAGAAAACAGTAAAGGGCATGTAAATGGTGCGGGGTGTTTGTTTTTTTGGCAGCACCACCCTTGACAGTTTTCTGCTTACTGCTGCCGGTTGTTTAAGTGGTGTAATGCCATGTTATGTATGCCGCTTTAGAGTGATGCGGAAAAATATATACCGTAGATTAATTAATAAATGGGCATAGAGTGGGTATTACCGGACAGGAAAACTTTGCTTGCAGGGCAGGTAAAATGCCTAACTAAAACCCTAAAAACGACTTTTTTTATTCAAAAACATTCATTATATTTGAATAACAAGTTCATTGACTATCTGTTACGAGTGCTTTAATGATGCAAATGCAATCAAATGAAGTCTAATAAAATGAGACCCATTCGGTTACCATTATCATAAGAAAGCTTGATAACTACATTATAATCAATTTTTTAAGGGGTAGGATCATCATCCTGCCATCCCGACAACAAGTGATACCAAGTATCAAAACCCATAAATCATATGATTTATGGGTTTTTTTGTTTTAATTCTATCCAAGTCATCCATTAGATTAAATACCACAATAATATTTATTGCAATATTTTCGTTACGTATGCAAACACATCTGAACTCTTAGCATTTTTGTACACATGGAAATTCATAAACAAATAAGGATTGTGCTGTTCTTTGCAGCCTGTTTGTTTATTGCGAAGCCGTTTATTGGTTTTGGTATTCATGCTAATGTTTTTACACACACAGACCATCCCACTATTTTACTAAAGAGCTTTAATAAGCTGCGTTTAGATAGCCTTGGCGACTCGGAATTCTGTAAAGACCAATCAAAGGATATTTATCCCGACCCATTTTTGCCTTTAGCAATTACCATAGCCGGTTTGTTGTCATTGTTATATTCTGCGTTTAGAGGTATAACTATCGCTAAGCAGTCGCAATTATTAATATTCAACATGGCTGCTTTGGGTGTACAGCCGACTTATATTAAACTCCACCAACTTACTATCTGATTTTACTGAAACAGCACGCTTCGTGCAAGGCCTTGTTTAACAAGTCGATTTATAAGTTTCATTAATTTCAATATTGTAAAATGTTCAGTATAAATAAATACTGGCCGCTGGTTTTATTACTGCTGCCAAACATTGCCCGTTCTCAAAATACGCCAAGTATCAGCTTAAATTCCATGCTGGAGAAGGTTACGGCTTATGCACCATCTTTAAATGCAGATGCCGCCGCTATAAAAATACGCCAAGCCCAAACTACCGAGGTTAGAAATAACTGGCTGCCATCGCTAAAACTAAACTACCAGGCAGATGTAGGAACTAATAATAACACTGCCGGCCCTTACTTTGGCTTTGGTATTATACCATCAAATTCACGTGGTGTGCGTGATGAAAGCAACACATCTGCCACATTAACCAACTTGGGTATCGCAGCACTCGATTGGGAGGTTTATAACTTCGGCGCATACGGCGCCGCTAACAAAGCGGCGGAGGCTAATGTGGATGTTGAGCGTAAAAGGTTCGAGCAATCTAAATACACGCTTACTGCGGCTACTATTGATAACTATTTGCAGCTTGGCCTGCTGCAAGACCTTATTACCATACAAAACCGTAACATAGAACGGAATAAGGAGATCCGGCGTTCTATACAGGCCCTCGCCAGAAGTGGTATACGTGCCGGGGTGGATACCAGTATTGCCGAAGCCGAAATATCAAAAGCCCGGTTGGTATACATAGACCTGGTTAACCAGGCCAGGCAAATACAGATCAATTTATCGGCACTTAGCGGCATACCCGCTGCTCAAATTGTAGCCGATACTACCACTCAGCAAAACCTGGCTGCCAACACCGCCGAATTTAGCCTGTTTAACGCCGACACTTTAAATCACCCGGTTATTAATTATTACAAATCACTTTACAACAGCAGCTTGCAACAGGAAAACCTGGTTAAAAAAAGCTATTCGCCCAAAATATTATTAGAAGCGGCGGCATGGGGCAGGGGCTCAAGCATAAATGCCGAAGATCATTTTGGCCCGTTAGATACAGGCTGGGGTTTTGACAGGGGTAACTACCTGGTTGGCGTAGGTGTTAGTTATAACCTGTTTGATATAAGGCGACGGCACCTGAAACTTAGCACGCAAAAGGCGGAAACCGAATACGCGCAAAAAAAGCTTAGTGAACAAAAAGCTCTCATAGCGGCAGGCAGCAACCAGGCTGATGCTAATGTGGCTTCGGCAATTGACAGGCTGGGCGAAATACCCAAACAGCTTAAAGCCGCTAATGCCGCTTACAGGCAAAAATTTGCGCTGTATAAAAACGGCCTTACTGATATCATAGAACTGAATGCCGCATTAAACCTGTTGTATCGTGCCGAGACCGATTTTACCACTGCCAAGTACAGCTATTGCCGTGCCTTATTCCAAAAGGCGGTTGTTGAAAATCAAGTTAACGCGATCCTAAAACTTTTAAAATAATCTACACTATGTCAATGGTAACATCCGGACTAAAGCGACCCGTGACTACGGTAATCATCGTAGTGAGCCTGCTCATATTCTCGGTGCTAAGTGCAATAAAAATCCCCATAGATATCTTTCCTCAGCTTAATATGCCTACCATATATGTAATTGAATCTTACGGAGGTATGTCGCCGCAGCAGATGGAAGGTTTCTTCTCCACAAGTATGCAGGATCAGTTCCTGTATGTAAACGGTATCAAAAGCATTACCAGTAAAAATATTCAGGGCTTAACCCTGCTTAAATTGAGCTTTTACGAAGGTACGGATATGGCTGAAGCATCCGCTCAAGTGGCGCTACAGGTAAACCGGGTGATGAAAGCTTTCCCGCCGGGAGCATTACCGCCACAGGTAGTAAGGTTTGATGCTTCTTCGTTACCGGTTGGCCAATTAGTGCTGGCCTCAAAAACACGTAGTTTAAAAGAGATATATGATCTGGCCTCAACACGCGTAAGGCCTACGTTCTCTTCTATTTCCGGACTCTCTGCTCCACCTCCCTTCGGCGCCAACTCCCGCTCGGTGATCATTAACGTGGATCCCAATAAACTCAGGAGTTACAGTTTAACTCCCGATGAGGTGGTAGAAGCAATGGCTAAATACAATGTTATGTCGCCATCCGGTAACCTGCGCATGAACAATACCATGTTTGTTACCACTATGAACACGCTCATCAAGAGTGTAGACAATTTTGGCAACATCCCGGTAGTTACTAAAGGGGGTACGCCTGTATTTATAAAAGATGTAGCACGTGTATCTGACGGGGCCGACGTTACAGTAAGTTACGCCCTTATCAATGGCAAGCGTTCTGTTTACATACCGGTGGTAAAAACGGCCGACGCTTCTACCTGGTCTGTTGTGCAGGCACTAAAAGCAAAACTGCCGGATATACAAAGCTTGCTACCTAATGATGTTAAAATATCTTACGAGTTTGACCAATCTGTCTTTGTTATCAATGCGGTAAAAAGTTTAATGACCGAGGGGGGACTCGGTGCCTTATTAACGGGCTTAATGGTATTATTGTTCCTCCGGGACTGGCGTAGTAGTTTGATCGTAGTGATTACCATACCGGTATCTATTCTGATAGGTTTAATGCTGTTGGGGATCTTTCATCAAACCATCAACATCATGACCCTGAGCGGGCTTGCTTTGGCTATCGGTATCCTGGTTGACCAGGCAACGGTAACCATAGAGAATATACACCAGCATCTGGAGATGGGTAAATCAAAACGTTTAGCCATCTATGACGCTTGTGAGGAGATCTCGTTTCCGCTTTTGCTTATCCTGTTGTGTATACTCGCTGTTTTCGCGCCATCATTCATGATGAGCGGCGTACCTAAAGCTATGTTTTTGCCGCTTTCACTATCCATTGGTTTAACCATGATCGTTTCTTATATCATAGCGCAAACCCTTGTACCTATATTAAGCAACTGGATGATAAAAGCTGAGCAATATCAGCATTATCACCATGACCAGGTACATGCACATGCCGGAGAGGGGCTCGATGCTGCCGAACGCAACCAGGTTGACGCACATTTAAAGGAAGAAAAAAAACATCCGGAGCAAAATGATCTATTTGAGCGTATAAAGATGCGCTTTATGAAAATCATCAATAAGTGGATGCCGCGTAAAAAAGCTATTGTTCCGGCTTATATAGGGGGTGTTTTCTTGTTAGCAGGAATCTGCTTTGTGGTGATTGGGAAAGACATGATGCCTAAGTTGAACAACGGCCAGTTCCAGATACGTATTAAAGAACCGGATGGTACCAGGCTGGAGCGTACGGAAGCTAAGCTTAAGGAGGTATTAAAAATTATTGATAGTACCTCTAACCATCATGTAGCTATTACATCTGGCTTTGTTGGGCTTATACCCAGCAGTTATGGAGTAAGTAACCTGTATGTATTTAATACCGGCACACATGAAGCAGTTTTGCAGGTGAACCTTGATGAAGGCTATCATGTGAACATGGATGATTTTAAGGAGGCATTACGTAAAAATATTGCATACGCCCTGCCCGAAATGCGAGTGACATTTGAACCTATTGACATGACCGAGAAGATCATGAGCCAGGGAGCATCCACACCAATTGAGGTAACTGTAGCAGGGCGGGACATGACTCAATTACAAGACTATAGTAACAGGTTGATAAGCAAGTTGCAAAAGGTAAATTACTTGCGTGATGTGCAGAACAACCAGCCTATGCATTTTCCGATCATCGCTATCAAGCTTGACCGTTTGAAGATAGCGCAAATGGGGTTAAGTGTATCAGAGATAGCCCGCTCAGTAACGGCAAGTACATCATCGAGCCGTTTCACTGAAAAAAACCTTTGGCTTGATGAAAAATCAGCTTACACCTATCAGGTTCAGGTGCAAGTGCCCGAGTTTGTAATGAACACGATGGATGAACTGCGCGAGATACCGCTGGTAAAAGGCCAGAGCAGCCCTGTATTGGGCGATGTAGCCGAATTTACTACGCAATACGTGCCCGGAGAATATGATCGCCGAGGCCCACGCCGCTACCTTACGGTGAGTGCCAACATCAATCATAAAGACCTTGGAACCGCTACAACAGCTGTACAAAAAGCAATTGATGAAATGGGTACACCACCCAAGGGTGTAGTAGTGCGAATGGAGGGCATGTCAAACCTGTTGACGGAAACCATGAGCAGTTTGCAAAACGGTTTGCTATTTGCCGTGTTGGTTATCTTCCTGCTGCTGGCAGCCAATTACCAGTCATTAAAATTATCGCTCACTGTACTTTCTACCGTACCTGCGGTAATACTGGGCTCGCTGCTGATGCTGCTGTGTACAGGTTCAACGCTTAACCTGCAATCCTATATGGGCATGATCATGTCTACCGGCGTTTCTGTGGCTAACGCTATTTTGATTGTAACCAATGCTGAGAAGCTAAGATTAGATTATCAGGATGCGACACGCGCTTCAGTAACCAGCGCTTCTATCCGTTTAAGGCCAATATTAATGACAAGCCTGGCGATGATCGCCGGTATGATCCCTATGGCATCAGGCCTGGGTGAAGCGGGTGAACAATCCGCGCCTCTTGGCCGTGCGGTTATTGGCGGGCTTATAGCATCTACTATTGCCGCTTTATTTATCCTGCCACTGGTTTTCGCCTGGGTTCAGAATAAAACCACCTATCAATCACCTTCACTATTACCCGAAAATCATCTTCAAACTCAAGAATTGTAATACCATGAAATACAAAATAATAACCATAATGGCTGTAGCAGCATTGGCGGCAGGCTGCGGTGGCGCTCAAAAGCCTGTTGATATCAGCAAAACAGAAAATAAATCTACTTTAAGCAAGTTTGAAACCGGTACTGTTGTCGAAAAAGCATTGTCAAGTTATGTGCGTTTGCCGGGGCAGTTGAAGCCTTTTAACGATGTGAATTTATTTGCCAAGATAAACAGCTTTGTAAAGCGTATCAATGTCGACCGTGGGTCTGTTGTACACAAAGGAGAGTTGCTGGCTGTTTTAGAAGCACCGGAAATGATGTCGCAGTTACAGGCAGCTAACGCACGCTACCTGCAAGCGCAGGAAACGGCCAGCGCCAGCCGCGAAAAATATCGCAGACTGAAGGAAGCTGCCAAAGAAGCAGGTGCGGTTTCACCACTCGACCTGGACAACGCTATGGCCAAAATGAAAGCTGATGAGGCCGTAGCTTTATCTGAAAAATCAAATGTTAATTCTGTAAAAGACGTTCAAGATTATTTAAATATACGCGCCCCGTTTGATGGTGTTATTGTACAGCGTAATGTTTCCGCAGGTGCTTTAGTAGGGCCTGGAAAATCAACCGACCAGCCCATGCTGGTACTACAGGATAATAAAAAACTACGTTTAGAGGTAATGATACCTGAAAACTATGTAGATAAGGTTGATCTTAAACAGAAGGTAAGCTTTGTATTTAATGCTATGCCTGGTCAAAAATACCAGGCTTATATTAGTCGCTCGGCCGATGCATTAGGTACTATGCGTTCTGAAGCGATAGAAATAGATGTACATAACGCTAAAGGAATTTTGAAGCCTGGTATGTATGGCGAGGTAAAAATACCATTGCTGTCTGGTGCCAAATCCTTATTGGTACCCAACAGTGCCATCATACAGTCTACCGAACGCCAATATGTAGTTCGTATAGTTGATGGAAAAGCTGTTTTCGCGGATATAAAAGAAGGCATTAGCACCAACGATTCAACTGAGGTTTTCGGAAATTTGAAAGCAGGGGAGAAGGTGGTATTACACGCCGGAGATGAATTAAAAGAAGGCACAAATATCAAGTAATCTAAAAAGGGATGGTAAATTACATTTGCCATCCCTTTTACTAACTATAGTTAGTGTACCTCAAGAATTTTGTTTAAGTCTATTTGTAGTAATTATTCTATCGTTATTTCATCAGCGAAAATATAGGATGGGCTGCCTTTGCTTTCATGCCAATCGGGTAGGGCGCCATATTGTTTCGCTACTATCTTAATATACCGTGCTGTACTATTTAACAGGCCTGTAAATTCCTGCGTTTGTGGCTGCAGGTTTGTTATATCTACTTTAGAGCTTGTTGTTGCGGCCAGTTTATAAGTTGTGCCGTCGGCAGATACCCAGTATTCAACAGTTTTAGGAAATATTATCCAGGAACGGGTATCCTGCAGTGTACCTATACTCACCTGTTTTATGGGCTTTATTTTACCCATATCAATTATTGCTACCAAATCTTTGCCCTGGTAACCCTGCCAATTACCTAAACGCCAGTTAGCGGTACCGTGTATGCCGTTTATTAAAGTTTCATCGCCCTGGGCAGCATAGTTTGGCAGATATTTATTTACCAACGTCAATTTAATATCTGCGCGTATCTTGGTGAAGACGGCTTCATCAACAAAGCTGCTTTTACCCGAGTTAACAGCAATTGCTTTTACAGTTGTGGTTGTATTAACAGATATAGGCTTGGTATACAAAGTTGATAGCGCAGTAGGTAAACTACCATCAAGCGTATAATATATTTTAGCAGCGCTATCCGCGCAACCAATGGTTACTGTAAGGTCTTGTTTAAAAGTTCGGTTCGCGGCATTTATGTATGGATTTGGCACGATGAGATGATCACTGATTTTCGAAGATGGCCGCTCCAGTTCCTGCATAAACAACTTGTTTTCCAGGCTGCCGCTAAACACCTCTAGTTCACCACCATTTGCGAGGTCGTCGTAGTTTAAATAAATTTTATTGTAAGGCTTTTTATCGAGGCTTAACCCTTGTATGTAAGTATTTGCACGACTAATAGTAGCGCCGGGATTACTGACAACGAATTGTTTGCCGTTCTCCAGGTTCAGGGTAATATGCTCAAATTGCGGTGTGGTTAACTGATACTGGTTTTGCCCCGGCATTACATTGTAAAGTCCTAATGAACTCATCACATACCATGCAGACATCTGGCCGCAATCCTCGTTGCCGGACAAGCCATCCGGATTGGCGCTGTATTGCTCGCGTAAAAGCTTGTTTACGTAGTATTGCGTTTTATATGGAGCATTGGTGAAATTATATAAATACGCAATATGGTGGCTGGGCTCGTTGCCATGCGCGTACTGGCCAACCAGGCCGGTAACATCATCCTGCTGCCTGCCGCTTAGTTTGGACGTGGTGGTAAAAAGCTCATCCAGTTTAACTTCCAGTTTATTGGTGCCGCCCAGGCTATTGGCCAGCTCTTCTATATCCTGCGGTACCAGGAAGCTATATTGCCAGGCATTACCTTCGGTATAATTGTTATTTATCTCGGTAGGCTCGAAAGGTGTATACCAGCCGCCATTTTCGCGGGCTTGCATAAAACCATTTTGGTTGTTATTTACGTTTTTCCAGTATTGAGCGCGCTTGATATATTCTGCATAATCCTGCGGCTTATTTAGCATTTTAGCCATTTGGGCTATGCACCAGTCGTCAATGGCATAATCCAGCGTTTTGGCTACCGATTCGTGCTCTACATCTGCCTGCACAGCTCCGGTAGCCCTGTAATTATCTAAACCGAACTGGTTACGGTTAACAGCCGCTTTCATGGCGGTAAAAGCTTCTTCGGCATTAAAATTACGTATACCTTTAGCATAAGCATCCACTATTACCGGTATGGAGTGGTTGCCTACCATACAATACGTTTCTGTTGTAGCTAATGGCCATATAGGTAATAAACCGCCCTGCTCGTAGATGGCTAAAAATGTCTTAATAAAATCAAGCGTGCGCTTTTTGTCGATAATGTTGAGCAATGGGTTCTCTGCACGGTAAGTGTCCCACAGGGAGAGGGCCGTGTAATAGGTAAATCCATTAGCGGTGTGTACTTTTTGATCGAGCCCCCGGTATTGCCCATCCACATCGCTATAAATACTTGGCGCGGAGAAACAATGGTAAAGTGCTGTATAAAAAATGGTTTGTTTTACTTTTCCGTAATCGGGGTCCTCAACTTTCTTTTGTTTTGGTTGCGGCCGGTTGTACAGGTAAGGGCTATATGGTTGTGACTGGGATGATTTTGACGGGGCACCTCCTTCAACTTGTATTTTGTTTAATTCATCATTCCAGGCCTGGCGGGCAGACTTCACTATTTTCTTGAAATCAAAATCTGGCATTTCCGCTTCCAGGTTTTTTAAAGCCCCTTCTGCACTTACGGCGGAAATACCAACCCTTGCGCTGACAATTCCCGGATTATTGAACCGGATATACATTTTCACGTTTTTACCTTCAACGCGCTTTTTACTATCCTGTACGGCATCGTTTAAAGCTATACCATAAGAAGTAAAAGGTTTTGAAAATTTAGCGTAAAAATAAACAGGCTGTTCGGTAGCCCATGACCGCGACTTGCGATATCCTCTTATTTCATGATCGCTTACTACTTCTATCCACGAGTCAAGCACTTCATCGCGATGCAGCAGATCAATAATGATATTGCCTTCCTTAGCGTCCTTGTAGTCATACCTATGTATACCGGCACGCAGGGTAGCAGTAAGCTCCACATTAATGTTGTATTTATCCAGTAACGTGTGGTAATAGCCCGGGCTGGCATTTTCATTTTTTTTCTTAAAGCCGGACCGGTATTCGGCGTTCTTTAATTTCGGTTCGCCGGTGGTTGGCATAAACAGTACATCGCAAAGATCAGGTATACCTGTACCGCTGAGATGCGTGTGTGAAAATCCGTAAACTACGGTGTCGGTGTAATGGTAGCCGGAACAACCGTCCCAACCTTCTAAACGCGTATCGGGGCTTAGCTGTACCATACCAAACGGTAATACCGCGCCGGGGTAGGTGTGGCCGTGACCGCCGGTTCCTATAAAGGGATCTACATACTGGGCGAGATCCTTTTTTTTCTTTTGAGCGAAAGATATTGCTGAAGCGAAAAGAAAATATGACAATAAAGCGATGCGAAAAGCAAGTTTCATTTAATGGATTTTAAATACGCAAATTACAAGTTTGGTACTCAAATTTCTCATTAAAAAAACGCACTAATAAAACCAGCTAACGTATATCAAAATCGTCCGCGTCTTTTAAGAAAGGTAAGGCGCGCCTGGCTTTTTTTACTTCATCGCCGATGATAGAAAAGGTGTAAACATCCTCCTCATCGCGTTTGTAATATACCACGTTACCATTAGGATCAATACAGGTAGAATCGCCGGAATGGTATATCTCATTACCATCGTGCCCAACACGGTTAACACCAATCACATAGGCCTGGTTCTCTACTGCACGTGCGGGTATAAGGGTACGCCAGTGCAGGGCTCTTTTCTCCGGCCAGTTAGCAACAATGATCAACAGGTCATATTCCTGCTCGGGTATATTCCTTAGCCATACCGGGAATCGCAGGTCATAGCATATTACAGGGCATATGCGCCAGCCGTTCAACTCAACTATTAGTTTTTTTGTACCCGCGACGTAAGTATTGTGCTCTTTGCCTAATGCAAAAAGGTGGCGCTTGTCGTAGTGCTCATAAGTGCCGTCAGGTCGCATCCATATCAGGCGGTTGTAGTATTTGCCGTCTTCGGTTATTATCAGGCTGCCTGTTACTACAGCGTCAAACTTTTCGGCTGTTTTTTGCATCCATTGCATGGTTTTACCGTTCATTGGCTCGCCCAGTTCCGCGGCATTCATAGTAAAACCGGTATTGAACATCTCCGGCAATATAATGAGGTTGGTTTTCTCCCGAATATTGGACAACCGCAGGGATATATTCTGCAGGTTTTTATCAGTGTTTTCCCAAAACAGGTATCCCTGATAAACGGTGATCTTTAAGTTATCCATAAGCTTTGTTCCTAAGGCGACGAATAATTTTTACGTAAATATTTCCGTAAGGTTAAACCCTTTGTAATCTTTCAACGGCTTTATCCAAAGTTTCTTGTTTTTTGGCAAAACAAAATCGTAAGATATGCCTGTCTGTGCCCTTGCGGTAAAAAGCCGAAACCGGTATGGCTGCTACGCCAATTTCACTGGTAAGGCGAAGGGCAAAATCAGTGTCTTTCTCGTCTGTAATGCTTTCATAACTCACTGATTGAAAGTATGTACCAGCACAAGGTAATAATTTGAACCTGCTATGCGCTAATCCATTCCGGAAGCTATCCCGTTTTTCGCTAAAAAATTGGGGTAAGCTTTCATAATGGTTCACATTCTTTAAATATTCGGCTATGGCGTGCTGCATAGGTGTATTTACGCTGAAGACCAGGAACTGATGTATCTTCCTGAACTCCTGCATAAGATGGGCAGGAGCAATGCAATAACCCACTTTCCAACCGGTTGCATGGAATGTTTTACCGAAGGATGCCACTATTAAACTTCGATCCCTGAGCAGCGGATAACGGGCCATGCTGCGGTGCACATCTCCGTCAAACACCAGGTGCTCGTAAACCTCATCGCTCAATATCAGTATATCCTGGTTCTTTACCAAAGCGCTTAACTGTTCTATATCGTCCTCGCTCAAAACGGTAGCAGTTGGGTTGTGCGGTGAGTTAAGGATGATCATCCTGGTTTTGTTGGTAATCAGCCGTTTTACCATCTCCCAGGGAATGCGGTAATCAGGCGGTTCCAATTCCAGCGACTTCACCACACCACCCATAAGTTTTACTGCCGGGGCGTAACAGTCATAGGCAGGTTCAAACATAATTACCTCATCATTGGGATTTATCACCGCACTGATAGCAGTAAACACAGCTTGCGTTGCACCTGCTGTGACAGTTATCTCTGTTTCCGGGTCATATACCGCGCCGTAAAGCCGTTCTGTTTTTACGGCTATCTGCTCGCGCAGTGCGGGCAATCCGGCCATTGGCGCATACTGATTATGACCCGCATGCATGGCTTTGGTTACAAGTTCAATTAACTCTGGTGAGCAATCATAATCAGGAAACCCCTGTGATAAATTAATAGCATTGTGCTTTGCCGCCAGGGCAGACATGGTAGTAAAGATGGTTGTACCGGTTTGTGGTAGCTTTGAAATAACTGGTATCATCGGCGGCTAAAATAACCATTACGCAATAAAAACCGCCTGATATATTAAATAATTTAATGCCCCACACTCCAAAATACACTGTCATTATTGGTTTTATAACGTACCACCATTACATTGGTAGTAGCGTTTTTATCTTCACTTTTATCCGGGCTTTGGCTGTAATAGTCAAGCGGCAAAAGACTTATATAGGTTATGGTTTTATTATTATCGCGTGTTTCATAATCGTACTCGCTACTTAAAGGACTGTACATTCTGTAAAGATTTTTTGCCATATAGCGGTCAAGATAATCTTGCTTGGTAACTTTTACTTTGTTGTTCCAGTTAGCATCGTCATTAATAAATAATGGCTTACTTTTAATAATGCGTTCCCGTACTTCTGCTATACTTAAAAGCGTATTGTTTTCATCTTTTATATAGGCGTTGTTGGTAGGATCCATCCATACCCACTTTTTTAAATCCGGCAAAAAAACAGCATTAATTACGTGTGAATCATAATCGATCTTAAGGCTATCTTTGGGTAAACAATACACTTTTCGGGATTTCCACCCCATTGCCAGATAACACTCATTTAAGGTAGTGGCCAGTTCGCCGCAAGATACGCCAATGTGCTTTTCCGTAGCACTGCTGATGATGTTAGCGGCATTTATTTTATTGATGCCGCTCTCATGCTGTCCGTCATGCTTAAATGTATTATGCACCCATTTCAAAATATTGATAGCTTTTGAAGCATCATCACCTGTTCCGGCAACAGAGTCAAGCTTAAAAGTTTTACGTAAAATATCCAAGTGAGCATCGTTGGTATTTTTATAGGTAAAATCGGGCAATTTGCGTTTATCGTTAGCATTATATTTTTCTGCTCTTTGCAGTATGTACTTATAATCGCCAACGGAGCGTACCTTGGTTACAAGGCGTTTGAATTCTTCATCATTCTTAAAATTTTCAAAATCACTATCGGCTTTTAAATTGTTGTAGTTAGCATACCCATATTTTATTGCGCTATCTAATGCCGCATAGCCTTCTTTTTTTCTATTAATAAGGGCATAAAGGCAGCTTAAATTATACCAGTTGTTGGTTACGTATCCTCTGAAAATACTTTTATTATCGCCATTCAGCTGATTGTATTTGTCCATCAGGAAGGTCATTAGTTTAAGACCTTCCTGCGCGTCGCGTTTATTATAAGATTCTTGTATAAGTACGCTTTGCTTTTTGGCAAACTCATTAAATGGATTTTGAGTTGGGTCTTGTGCCTGAGCAGATATATAGCTTGCAACGAAAAGCGAGATTGCAGATAGTATTAGTTTAACCTTCATATATAAAAAATGACGTTTTAACGATCTAATATGCATGACGCAACAAAACAATTAAACGTTACGTATATTTTGTATTAAGTTGAATATTTACCTTAGTAGCATGAAATTAAAACGTTATTATTTCTTAGCCGCGGCTATAATTTTAACCATCTCTGCCTGCTCATCAAAAAAGAACAACATACCGGTAGTTGGCTTTGTTGACGCATTTGAAGATGCTACTATATCACAAGCCAAAAATGGTTTTATTGAGGCTTTAAAAGCCAACGGATACAGTGAAGAGAAGGGAAATATCAAAATAAAATATAACAACGCGCAGGGAAGTATTCCTACACTTTCTCAAATTATTAATCAACTGGTTGCTGAACGGGTTGACCTCTTGGCAACTTCCACTACATTGGCTACAGTGGCCGCTATACAAAAAACCAAAACTATACCTATTTTCCAAATGGTGTCGCCTACACCGGAACGCATGAAGGTAGCCGGTGCCAACGGTAAAGGACCCGCCAACCTGTTCGGTACGATGGAAGATCTGAATTATATTGATACTTCTTTCGCTATTATTCCAAAACTGGTTAAGCCTAAGGGATCACAGTTGGTTGTAGGTATGATCTACAACCAATCTGAACCACAATCGGCCGATGCATTGCAACGCATTCAGGGGCTTGCAGCTAAGCTTGGCGTTAAGATAATAGCGCTACCGCTTAACTCATCTGCTGATGCGCAACTGGTTACACAAGGTTTGTTGGGTAAAGGTATCGACGCTTTTTTTGCCAACCCTGATAACACTGTTTTCGCAGCATTTGAAACCATATTGAAAAATTGTAATAATAAAAATGTACCTATTTTTACCAGCGAAGCAGGCCTGGTGCAAAGGGGGGCAGTAGCCGCTTTTGGCGCCGATATTTATCAATGGGGTTATCAATCGGGTTTGCAGGCTACCCAATACCTGAAAACGCATAAAACCGACGGGCTTAAACTGGAAATGGTAAAATTGCGTAAACGTGTTTATAATCCTGCGGTAGCTAAACACTTCAATATTCATATACCTGCCGATTTTGAAGCCGTAAAATAATGGAGTTTTATCTGACCGCCATATTGCAAGGCTTTTGTTTTGCCGGCATAGCCTTCGGGATATATATATCCATGAAAATATTCAATATTCCGGATATCACCACAGATGGTAGTTATACTTTAGGTGGCGCGGTTACCGGCGTAATGCTCACGCATCATCAGCCTGGTTATTTGATATTTCTAAGCGTTCTTTTAGCCGGTGCAGTAGCAGGTGCGCTTACAGGTTTGATACATACTAAACTTAAGATAAATGCCTTATTAGCGGGTATATTAGTGATGACTGCACTATACTCTGTTAATCTTACTATCCTTGGGCGTTCAAACGTGCCTCTATTGAGCGTGGCCAATTTGTTTTTTGCACTAAGCAGTATACCTGACGGCGTTTCAAAATCATTACTCATTGTAGTTGTATTTATCGCTATGATCATGCTGATTATTGGTTACATACTCAAAACAGATTTTGGCATTGCCATGCGGGCAACCGGTAACAGTGAACCCATGATAAGGGCACTTGGTGTAAATACCGATAGAATGAAGATCACAGGCCTTGCTATGGCTAATGCGCTTACCGCTTTAAGTGGTTACCTGATGGCACAACAGCAGGGTTATGCGGATATAAATATGGGTATCGGCAGCGTAATTATCGGGCTGGGATCGGTTATCATTGCTGAAACCATCATTAACTGGCTGCAAATAACTTCAGTATGGCTTAATTTACTCCTCGTTTTGACCGGAGCAATTGTATTTCAACTCGTATTGGCCTTTACATTAAGCATTGGTGTTGATGCCAATTTGTTAAAATTGGTAACTGCTTTGTTTGTGCTAATTATTGTAGGTATACCACGCTTAATTCGGAGGGAAATATGATAGCGCTTAACGATATCAGCAAAACGTTTAACCCGGGGAAAGCGAACGAGGTAAACGCACTTGGCTCTGTAAACCTGCAAATAGCCGAAGGTGAATATGTGATTATTGTTGGTGCTAACGGCTCGGGCAAGTCAACACTGCTTAATGTTATATCAGGTAGTATACTTCCCAGCGAGGGGACCGTTATAATTGATAGTAATGACGTTACCAAATTACCTGAGCACCAACGCAGCAAATGGATTGCCCGTATATTCCAGAACCCTTTGTTGGGTACTGCCGCCGACCTAAGCATTATTGATAATTTTCGTCTTGCAGCATTACGTACCCAAACTAAATCGCTCACTATCGGTAAAACCACCGAATTTAAAAACAAGGTGCGTGACCGTATAGCTACCTTGAACATGGGCCTTGAAAACAAACTGGAGCAGCCTATTGGTACTTTATCCGGCGGACAAAGGCAGGCGCTTACCTTATTGATGAGTGTGATGGACAATTGTAAAATACTTTTGTTAGATGAGCCTACGGCTGCCTTAGATCCTCGTTCGGCAGCAAACATTTTGCGCATAGCCGATGATATTATTAAGCAATTTAAACTCACAGCGGTGATGGTAACGCATAATTTGAAAGATGCTGTTAATTATGGCTCTCGTATGATTCAAATGGATGAAGGGAATATTTTAAAAGACATTACAGGTACAGAAAAAAGCACTTTAAAACAAACTGATGTGTTTGAATGGTTTGGATAAAAACTGGCAAAGAAATTGTGTTAAAGCCAGTACTATGAAAAACACAACATTTGAAAATATATTTGACGCTTACCAGTTAGTAAGCGGCGCTAAAATAAAAGCAAAGAACTACGATGAGATATTCGAGCTTGGCGCTTATGATGGTAATAAACGAGGTTATACACTCTACGCTTTTGAGAACGGCGTAAGGTTTGATGATTTCAGTGTGATTATCTCTGAAAAGGAATTAATGAATAATTACCAAATAGAAAGAATTAAAGTAAACCAGGCAGCGTAAGCTTCCTGTATGGCGCCGTTACCATAAACCTGAGTGCATTTGTACGTGCAGGTAATACCTTATCCCTCAGGTATACAAATGTAATGGCGCTTATTTATATTAAACAAAAAAGGTAAGCGCTTGCTTACCTTTTTTGTTTATGTCTTATTTCTTGTAGGATATTTTGTAGATGTATCCTTTGGAATCATCGGTTACATACAGCGAACCATCCGGCCCTTGGGCCAAACCACAAGGCCGGTGCATTGCAGCACCTTTCGCGGTATTTTGAGGAGATCCCGAAAAATTATCAGCAAAAACTACTCCGTCGCCGCTTGGCTTGCCGTCTTTAAATGGCTGGAATACTACGTAATAACCTGCCTGTGGTTCAGGTGCCCTGTTCCACGAGCCGTGGAAAGCTATAAAAGCACCGTTTTTATACTGCTCCGGGAACTGGTTAGCTGTATAAAATAGCAAGCCATTGGGAGCAAGGTGGCCAGGGTAAGCCGCTACCGGATCAATAAACTTGCTATCACCTTCTTTTTTGCCATCGCCACCATACTCAGGGGCAAGCATTTTCTTTTTCTGTAACTGGTCATAATAAATATATGGCCACCCCGCATTATCACCTTTTTTTAGCGCATACATACATTCTGCAGGTAATTCGGCTTGTTGTTGCACTGTGTACAGGTCAGGGAATAAATCATGCAGCCCATCACGGCCATGCTGCATTACAAACAATTGGTTATCCTGCTTATTCCAGTCGAGCCCTACCACGTTGCGTAGGCCGGTGGCATAGCGCACACCATCCTTATAAGTCTGGTTAGGCTTATCGGCCTTAAACTGCCATATGCCGCCTGCAGAATCTAATATAGGGCAGTCTTTTTGCCCGAGTGAACCTTTTTCCCTGTCTTTTATCTGGCATGAATTAGAGTAAGCACCAATATTAGTATATAAGTTACCTGCATCATCCAATACTATTGATTTTGATTCGTGCTGGTGGCGGTCAATCAACCCCGTTACAATCTTTTCAGGTTTTGATGGGTCTATTACTTCATCTTTATCGTTTAACTTATAGCGGTAAATATCCTGGTTAGATGAAGCGTATAAATAGCCATTTTTAATGGTGATACCCGTACCGCCGTAATCGCCAAAACTGGCTTTTACTTCAGCTGTGCCATTGTTTTCAACCAACATTAAAATGCCCTTGCCATCCTTAGGCTGGCCAAGTTTAACGTAAATAACTCCCTTTGGCGATACCACGATATGGCGTGTACCACCCAGATCTTTTGCAATAACCGTTGCCGTAAAACCATCCGGAACAGCTATACCAGCTGCAGTTTTTGTAGTATCTGCCGAGCTTTTTAGGGTATCGTCAACAGCTGTTTTACTGTCGTTGCTCTTACAGGCATTAAACAGTACCGATGCTGATAGGGCAAAGGCCGGCAAAACAATTTTAAGTGTTTTATTCATGATATGAGATGTTAGCTAAAGTTGTTTATAGGAATAGATTAGAAATAGTGTACCAAGTTAATAAATACAGTTGTTCTTAAAATCTGTTTGCTAATGAATTAGGTAACATTTTTAAGACTATCTTTTTGTAATTATATTTTAATTTTAGCTTATTTAATAAAATTAAATATTGACTTATGAAGCCATAGTGATATATTTTTATGAGCGATTAAACTCTATGTATTCTGAGCCGTCATAAGTTTATAAAATTTAAAGTTATGAAAAGGTCAGTAATACTCTCAGCTATATTCTTCGGCAGCTTATTTTATTTACCGGCAAAAGCCCAGGTATCTATACATTTTGGTTTTAACATACCTGCCAGGCCAGTTTATGCACCCGCTCCGCCACCACAACCCGTGATAGTTGATGATGACGACGATTATTATGATAACGACGATGATTATTATTACCTGCCGGAGGTAGAAGCATATTACAGCGTGCCACGCCATTGCTACTACTATCAAAACGACGGAAGATGGGTATCTTCCGCCTATTTACCCGGTGCTTACCGCAACTATGACTGGCGCAGTGCCCGCCGTTTTGAAGTAAGAGCCAGCAGGCCGTTCTTTAACCACGATTATTACCGGAATAAATGGGGTGGCAATTATTACAGAGGATGGGACTGGAGCCGTAGAAATGATGGCTACGCCAGACGTGACAATGACAACCGATGGAACAACCAGGGTTATGACAGGTGGAATGGTAACCGTAATGGGTGGAACAGACCGGATAATGATAACCGTGGTAACTGGAACAGACAGAACGACGGTTATCGGGATGGCAATAATAACTGGAACGCTCAGCCACGCAACAATAACTGGCAACAACCACAACCCGACAGAAGAAACGGCAATGATGACAGAGGTGTAAGAGGTTGGGGACGAAGAGATAACCCGGGCTTTGCTAACCAGCTTGCCGGTAACGGAAATGTTCCTACCGCTCGCGGCGCAAGATTCTAATGTAGATTCCAAAGCAAAGAGCCCTGTATGTCAATGTGCAGGGCTCTTTTGTTTAATAGATGCTTGCTGTAGTTAGCTTCTCTACATCTTCCGGGTTCAGGTTTAACGCTGTTGATTTTAACAGCTCGGTTAACTGGTTGATGCTGGTAGCGCTGGCAATGGGGGCTGTAATGCCCGGCCTTGCCATTAACCAGGCCAAAGCTACGCTTGCCGGGGTAGTATTGTAATTAGCGGCTACTTCATCAAGCGCGCGGAGTATTAAAAAGCCTCTTTTATCAAGATATTTTTTAATACCTGCGCCTCTTTTACTTTTATTGAGATCATTTTCGGAACGATACTTTCCTGTTAAAAACCCGCTTGCTAACGAAAAGTAACTTATAACACCTAAATTATTTTCATGGCATAAGGCTTCGTACTGGCGCTCATAATCCTGGCGGTCATATAAATTGTATTCGGGCTGCAGGGTTTCATAACGGGCGAAACCGTTTTCTGAACTTACTTTCAAAGCCTCCCGTAACCTGTCGGCTCCATAGTTTGATGCGCCTATTGCCCTCACTTTTCCTTCCGTTATCAGCTCTGTAAAGGTTTCTAATGTTTCCTCAAGAGGTGTGTTCACGTCATCCTCATGCGCTTGGTAAAGGTCTATATAGTCGGTATTCAACCTTTTGAGAGAGGCATCTATAGCCTGTCTGATGTAAGTTTTTGATAGTCCTTTTTTATCATCAGCCATAGGCTTACCCAATTTGGTAGCTATAATTACCTTGTCGCGCTTACCGCCTTGTTTAAGCCAGTTACCAATAATTGTTTCAGACTGGCCGCCAACGCCGTTGTTCGCCCATCGTGAGTATACGTCGGCGGTGTCAATAAAGTCAAACCCATTATCTACAAAAGCATCCAATACAGCAAATGAGGTTTTTTCATCGATAGTCCAACCAAAAACATTACCACCAAAACATAGTGGTGCAACCTGTATACCCGATCTTCCTAATTCACGTCTTTCCATTATATAGTTGTCTTGTTTATGCTAATTTGTTCGGCCAGTTCTTCAACCCAGGCAGAAAAATAAGGTTCCGAACCACCTACGCGTTCCCAATGGCCATGTTCATTTTTGGCTATAGTTAATTCTAAACTATCATCTACTGATTTAAAAGTATATACTCCGTTGCCGTTTTCTGTAACCCAGCCGTCAACTGTAGAGTCAGAGCCGGTTAATGTCGCTTCAAATTGTTGTGCCATATGCAATGTTTATTAAAATAACAACATGTTAATGGTTTGTGTTTGCCGTATTAGTGGTTAAACTAAAAAAGCGGCATATGCCGCTTTTTGTATAATCAGGAATATTGTCTGTTACCAACCAGGTGTAAAGTTAAGGCCGAAAACACCGGTTTTTATATCTGTGCGGTTAAATGGTATGGCATAATAAGGTTCAAGAATAATCGCGCCAAATAGGTTAATCCTTATGGATATACCGGCGCTTAATGCTGGCACACGGCTATAAATGGTGGTGGGCTGCTGGTTACCATTAGCATCCAGTATGGGGTCGCCATTGCGGTTACGCAGCACATCATTACGCACAAACTCCGGGTTGGTTGTACCAAGGGTAATTTTGTCTCCGGAGTTCCATGCCAAGCCGGCGTCAAAAAACAGGTTTAGGTCTGTAAACAGGAATTTCGACTTAATAGCCGCCAGCTTTTCGGGGCCGGTAAATGGCAGGCGTATTTCAAAATTAGCTACCGCTATGCGGTTGCCGGATAATTGGTCAATGGTAAAGTTGTTGGTGCTGGTTTTATTAGCGTTATAAAAAGTCTGTGACTCATAACCGCGAATAAGAAACGGATACCCAAGATATAACGGATAAAGGTTGTTATTGCTGTTTCCAAAACGCCCATAACCATACAGCCTCGCCGCGAATGTTAGCGGGGCCATCCGCACGTATTTGCGCAGATCGATAGTAGGAGAGAAGAACTGATAACTTCCTACATTATACTCTGCTTCGAGCCTGAAACGATGGCCGCCGAGGGGAGCCGCGATACCAAAATAAGAATCGTCTCCAACAAGGGCCGCGCTGGTACCATACACCTGGAAAGCACGTAGGTCGATGCCGGTTTCTGAAAGAAATTCTTCTCTTGAGATTTTATGTTTTTGGAAATCTACCTGATAACCAATATTGTTAATCTGGTTTCCTTTGCCATCGTCAACTGTTTGGTAGTTGTAGTAGTTACTATATCTGTCTACACGGTATGAGTAGCGTGACGCTGTTGCGCCAAATTCGGCTCGTAATGTACGGGAGAACGGATAGGAAGCTACACCTTGCAAGGCGTCCTCAAAAGTGCGGATAATATCTGTTCGTTCTTCATAAACAGGTGTATTGGTGCCGTTTATACTACGTGTGGTGAAAGCAGCGCTGTACATACCCGACTGGTAGGGAATATGTGAAGCACCTGCGCCTAAAGTCCAGCGCCCCTGTTGATTAAGGTAAAGTACAGAGGCGCCAAAATCATATATAGCACCGTTCACTGCAGCGCCGGCGTATATTTGGTTACGGCCCAATATATCGC
The DNA here is from genome assembly GCA_001898335.1 of Mucilaginibacter sp. 44-25. GTDB lineage: Bacteria > Bacteroidota > Bacteroidia > Sphingobacteriales > Sphingobacteriaceae > Mucilaginibacter. Next base: position 358,111 of record MKTS01000001.1, read on the forward strand.
TAAAAACCCCCATGATCCCACTTGATAAACCTGCACCATATACGCTGTTAACGCCTACACCTACGCCGCTGCTGGCAAGGGCATCCAGCTTAAACTTGGGGCGATAGGGTATGCTTCGGATAGAGTCGGTCGGTATCTTTCTATAAGCCAGGTAATTGTTCAGATTACTATTAATCAGGTCTACTCCGACAGCCTTGGTAGGAGGGAGCATAGCCGCAGTAAAATCGGTTTTACCGGGTTCAACCGTTATCGCCTTAAAGTCGGACGCTTTGGCATTATACACCGAGTATTTTTGCGAACGGTAGTAAGAGTAAACCACATCATCATGATCAGAAACACTTAATGCAGGCGAAAACTCTGTAATACCGCATATCCCGGTAAATAACTCGGTAAGCTGCTCTACCTTACCCGTGGAGAAGGTGTAGCGGTAAAGATTGCGGAAACCATCCCTGTTTGAAAGGAAGTATACCTGCGAATTATCTGCCGAGTATTGCGGGTTGAGGTTATTAGCGCCGTTAAATACATCAATATTGGTTATTTTACCTGTTGCAAGGTCCAGTTCGGCAAGGTTAAAAGTAATATCTTGCGAAAGTGATTTATCATAAGTAGCACGGTCGCTGCTGAATATGATGCGTTTGCCATCCCTCGAAAAATCGGGCTGATAATCTGAATATTTATCGTTAGTGAGCTGCTTAACCTGCTTTGTGTCGAAGTTATATAAGTATAGGTCGCTTTGTCCTTCTGACATCCCCTGGAACACTACACTTTTACCATCCGGCGACCAGGAAAGGTTGCTGAATTGCTCAGCTTTACCCATTGATATGTCTTCCAGTATTTTACCATCCGGCACGCTTACCACCAGCATCCTGTTTCGCCCTTTGGCAAACACGCTGAACGCGAACTTACGCCCATCAGGCGACCAGGTACCAGCCGATTCGATGAAGTTAAATTCATCAATGTGTGTGTTTGATGTTTTGCTGGTAAGCTGTTTAATAATACGGCCTGTTTTAGCATCGGCCAGGTAAAGATCAATACTGAATAAATTTTTTGAAGACAGAAAAGCAAGGTAACGTCCATCAGGGCTCACTGAAGGAGCTACGGTTAAGTCGCCACCTGCTTTAGCGTCAATTACCCGTAAGCCGATTGGTTTTTGTACGGTGTCTTTAAGAAATGGCTTGTAGGTATTGATAATAGAGTTTTGCCATAATCGCGATAAGGTTTTATCATCGTATCCAAAAGTGCGACGTATGCCATATTGCAGGCCGTACCGGGCAACATTTTTAAAGAAAGGTACAATGATGGTATCACCATAGGTTGACCCTAAGAACGACCAGAAGGCTTCGCCATAACGGTATGGGAAATATTTATTGCTCTCGGTAAGATCCTTAACGGTAGGTATATCCTTGTTCAGATACGCATCGCGCATCCACATAGCGGTGTAAGCATCTTTTTTTCCTATAGAAAGGTATTCGGCCATCCCTTCTATCATCCACAATGGCAGATTGTTGATATTCTCAAAATTTGCCGAATCGCGTCCCAACAAAGTGTGATATTGAAAAGCATGCACCAGCTCATGCCCCAAAACATGGCGGGTGGTTTGGTTGGTTTCCATTATGGGCATTACAACCCGGTTTTTTAACCCTTCGGTAACACCGCCGGTACCTACGCCAATCTCGCCATCAATAGCGGTAGTTTGTTGAAAATCGGGGTGGTTGGCATACAGGATAATAGGATTAGGCTTGTTAAATGTATCTCTGAAAACTTGCTGATGCAAAGTATACCATAGTTCGCTTTCCTGCGCAAAGCGCTTGATCAGGCTGTCATTCCTGAGGTAATAGTAAATTTCAAAATGCGGAGTTTTGTATACCTTAAAATTGAGCTTTTTATATCTAACCTTGTTTTGCCCGAAATACTGAGCGCGTGCCTGTTGTGAGAATGATACCGCAACAAAAATGCATAAAACCGCTATAACCGTTTTAAGGTTTAAATTAAAAGGGAAACGTTTATTCATATAATTGTGATGTAGTAGCTTTATTTAATGAAAAATTGCTCCTTTTTCAAATTATTCCCGGCTAATTCCCGGCTGATGTACCTTCAGGCTTTTCTTCGGGTTGTGGCACAGGCACTGGTGCAGCGGTAGTATCCATTGGCATCTCAGAAGTGTCTGACGATGTAGTATCTTCCCTGATCACCGGTGACGGACACATGTATTCCTTGGTGATTTTCACCCAAGGTTTCGGGAAAGGCCCGTAAGTATAGCCCGATTTTGGATCTGTATATACCTTTTCCATAAAGGCGCCAAATATCGGAAGTGCGGTATGTGACCCTTCACCGGTTTCTGATGAGGTAAAGTGTACGCTGCGGTCGTCGGCACCAACCCATATACCTGTAACGAGATCTTTAGTAATTCCCATGTACCATCCGTCAACATAGTCGGACGACGTACCTGTTTTACCGCCTATCTGATTGTTCTTTTTCCAAAGTTCAGGATATTCCCAAAGCGCTTGAGATGTGCCTCCGGGTTCTTCCATTCCCCCGCGGAACATATAAAGCATCAGCCATGCGGTTTCTTCGCTCAAAACACGTTCTGTTTTCAGCTTGAATTCCTTTATAAGATCGCCGTCCTGGTCGGTGATACGTTCAACCAGTATCGGATCAACTTTTTCGCCTTTATTTAAGAAAGTACTGTATGCACGTACCATTTCATATACGGATACATCGTTTGACCCCAGTGATACCGAAGGCACAGATTTTAAATAGCTCTCTATACCGATCTTGTGGGCATATTCCACAATTTTATCCCACCCAACACGCTCTGTAACTTGTGCGGTTATAGAGTTAACCGATTTACCCATTGCCCATCGTAACGACATTTCTCTGTAGGAGAAATGGAAATCGGCGTTTTTGGGTTCCCATACATCATCCTTTCCCTGATCTTTAAATTTAATGGTAACCGGCTTATCAGTGAACTTATCGCATGGGGTAAAACCATTATCTATTGCCGTAACATATGCAAACGGTTTAAAGGTTGAGCCCGCCTGGCGTTTGGCCTGGTTTACGTGGTCATAATTAAAGTATTTATGATTGATACCGCCCACCCAAACTTTAATTTTTCCGGTTGACGGCTCCATGGTCATCATGCCGGTATTGAGTATTTTGGCGTAGTATTTTATCGAGTCGACACTGGAAAAGGTCGTATCCTGATCGCCTTTCCATGTAAATACAGTCATGCGCTTTTTTTGGTTAAAATACCCGTTAATTTTGGTTGTATCGCCGTTGTACTTTTTGCTTAGTAGTTTGTATATGGGCAAGCGTTGTTCGTTCTTAAGTATAAAATCCTTTATCTCTACGCCCTTACTGTCGCGCCAAGGGTTTTTGTTTCCCCAAAGATTGTTAAAGCGTTTTTGCAGCATCTTCATTTTTTGAGCTACAGCTTCCTCAGCGTATTGCTGCAAATGGGAGTCGATAGTCGTGTAAATTTTCAGGCCATCCTCGTAAAGGTCATAGTTATTTTCCTTACACCACTTGTCCAGCCATTTTTCAACCGCATGGCGCAAATACGAATCGCCCGACCCGGTATTGTCAATATAACTTAAGTCGAGCGCTAAAGGCTTTTGTGTTTCAGCTTTAAATTCGGCAGGTTTCAGGTATCCATATTTTTCCATCTGCCCCAAAACCACATTACGGCGCTCAAGCGAACGCTGGGGATTGGTGCGCGGATTGTAAGTTGAGGTAGCTTTAAGCATACCTATTAATGTAGCTGCTTCTGCCGGGCTTACGGCGTTAGGCATTTTATTGAAATACCTTAAAGTAGCCGTTTTTATACCAAAAGTATTATTACCAAAAGGTACTGTATTTAAATACAGGGTTAAAATTTCTTCCTTACTGTATTGGCGTTCAATTTTAAAGGCAGTAAGCCATTCTTTGCACTTAAAAACAATGGTGCGTAACACCGGTATATGGCGAATAAAGCCCTGTGATTTGCGCTTACGTGTACTGAAAAGGTTTTTAGCCAACTGTTGCGTAATGGTACTGCCGCCACGTCTGTCGCCTTTTGCGGTAGAAAGCAAGCTGCCGGTAAAGCCAATAAAATCAACACCATTATGTTTGTAAAAGCGTGCGTCTTCTGTAGCTACCAGCGCGTGTATAATGTAGGGCGATATGGCTTTATATTCAACAGGTGAGCGGTTCTCTTTGTAAAAACGGCCAATCAATTTCCCATCGGCAGTGTAAACCTCTGATGCCAATGACATAGAAGGTTGCTTGATGTCTTTCATATCAGGCGAATAGCCAAATAACCACAGAAAATTGAGCTCTATAGCGCAAAAGAAAATGATAATAGAATATATGAAGATGATAAAGTATCTTAAGTACCGGTTCTTTATTTCTCTGAACATTGGGTAAAGATGAAAAATTATACGCCCAAATCATAGCTGAGCGCAGCTAAAAGTTAACAACGCAATTTTAACAAGTAAATTTTAAGTTAAAGATATCCGGCCAAAATATTTGTACGCTGTATTTATATATGAAAAATCGTAGGGTAATAAACCAATTTGTTGTTAGTATGGGATAAGCAGGTTTAACTACTTTGTTTCCGGGCATAAGAGATAGCGAGGTTTATATTTCATTACATCTACTAAAAATCTTTTACTCAGTAATTAATTGCTGATGATACAATTGATTTATTGGCTTTTAATCAATAATATTGTTTATACCAATTAACCCACCCGGGCGCCCCATACCGGTTTAAACTTTAAAAATGGAAAACTTATCTGCTAACTTAAACTTAAAGGCCGTTGCCGGTAACACCTACGACGCTATCGTAATAGGCTCCGGTATAAGTGGTGGCTGGGCCGCCAAGGAACTTACCGAGCTTGGGCTTAAAACATTAATGCTTGAACGGGGGCATAATTATGAACATATTAAAGATTATAAAACCGCGCAAAAAGCGCCCTGGGAGTTCGAGCACCGCGGTAATGTAACCCTGGCACAACGCAAGGAAAGACCGGTTATATCACGTGGCTGGGGTGCTACTGAAGCTATTATGGATGCCTGGGTTGATGAAAAGGAGGCGCCCTACACAGAAGTAAAGCCTTTTAACTGGTGGCGATCATACCGCATGGGTGGCAGATCCATTCTGTGGGGCAGGCAAAGCTATCGCTGGAGCGACCTGGATTTTGAAGCGAACGCGAAAGACGGTTGGGCCATTGACTGGCCTATTAGGTACAAAGACATTTCACCCTGGTATGATCACGTCGAAAAATTTATTGGTGTAAGCGGTTCTCTGGAAGGTATTCCTAATTTGCCGGATGGCCATTTTTTGCCCCCTATGGAACTAAATGTGGTAGAGAAAGACGTAGCGGCAAGCATCAAAAAAAAATTTGGCCGGCACATGATCATAGGGCGTTCTGCTAACATTACTATCCCTTATAACAACCGCACCAATTGCCAGTATCGTAACCGTTGCTGGGAAGGTTGTCCCTTCGGAGGGTATTTCAGTACGCAGGCATCAACGTTACCTGCCGCGGTTAAAACCGGTAATTTAACAGTAAGGCCGCAATCTATTGTTACTAAGGTATTGTATGATAAAAACACCCAAAAAGCCAAGGGGGTAGAGGTGCTGGATACTGAAACTCATAAAACATATGAGTTTTATGCTAAAGTGGTTTTCCTTAATGCATCGGCGTTAAACAGTGCGTGGGTGCTGATGAACTCGGCTACTGACATATGGCCGCAGGGCCTTGGCAGCAGCAGCGGCGAACTTGGGCATAACATTATGGATCACCATTATAACTTAGGCGCAAGTGGTTTGGTAGAGGGGTATGAGGATAAATATTATTTCGGTCGCAGGGCCAATGGGGTTTATGTAGCCCGTTTTGCGAATATAGGTAAAGACAAGCGCGACTATCTCAGGGGGTTTGGTTACCAGGGAGCAGCAGGCAGAGAGGGTTGGAGCCGCGAAATAGCCGAATATGGTTTGGGCACCAAATATAAGGATGCACTGAGCGAACCCGGCCCGTGGACAATGGGCATAGGTGGCTTTGGTGAACTATTGCCTTATCATGAAAATAAAATTACCCTCGACTCAAAAGTTAAAGATAAGTGGGGCTTGCCCGTACTCTCTATGGATGCGGAGATAAAAGACAACGAGCGTAAAATGCGTATTGACATTGTAAACGAAGCTAAAGCAATGCTTGAAGAGGCAGGCGTAAAACAAGTGGAAACGCACGACTGGGGCCATAATGTTGGCGATGGTATCCACGAAATGGGTACGGCGCGTATGGGGCTTGATCCCAAAACATCTGTCCTTAATAAACACAACCAGGTGTGGGATGCCAAAAATGTATTTGTTACTGATGGTGCCTGCATGACTTCATCGGCATGCCAAAATCCATCGTTAACTTACATGGCGCTTACTGCCCGCGCGGCAAATTTCGCTGTTGATGAATTGAAAAAGGGTAACATATAATTTTAATATAATAGGCCCGTAACAAGGCTGCTTACAGTGATAAATTGATACTTATGAAAAAGAATATTGTAATGGCGTTGCTGATATTGTTAAGCACCACCGTATTTGGCTTTGCTAAACCACGCGTGTTGGTATTTAGTAAAACAGCCGGCTTTCACCATGAATCAATAGCGGTGGGTATACCCGCCGTTATTAAAATAGGGAAGGATAACAATTTTGATGTAGACACTACCACGAACGCAGCATTATTTACCCTTCAAAACTTAAAACGATACAAGGCTGTTATTTTTTTAAGTACTACTGGTGATGTTTTAAACGATGAGCAACAAGCCGCTTTTGAGCAGTATATAAAGCAGGGCGGCGGTTTTGTTGGCGTGCATTCTGCAACTGATACCGAATACGACTGGCCTTGGTATGGTAACCTGGTTGGTGCATATTTTAAAAGCCACCCAAGTAAACAGCAGGAGGCAGATCTGCACGTGGTTGACCGTAAATTTATTGCAACCAAACGCCTGCCGGTAGTTTGGCGCAGGTTAGATGAGTGGTATAATTACAAATGGATAGCTAAGGGCCTGCATATATTGATCACTATAGATGAAAAAAGTTATACCGGAGGCGAAAACGGAAGTAATCACCCTATGAGCTGGTATCATAATTATGACGGAGGACGCGCATTTTATACCGCATTGGGCCATACCGACGCCTCGTATAGTGAACCTTTATTCCTGAAACATCTTTTAGGCGGTATCAAATACGCTATGGGGCAGTCAAAGTAATTGATTAACATATAAAAAACAGAGAAGCCCGCCTATAAAAAGCGGGCTTCTCTGTTTTGTTTGTGTATCGTTATTCAAAACCACCATGGCGATTAGCCTTAACCGGCTGCGGCCATTTTCCAGGTTGCCCGGTATTACTGTTACCCGGTAGTTCTGCCTTATCTCTTGGAAACTTATTGGGGTCTTCTGATGCCATATAAACCAATATCGCGGTTAGGATAGCATTGCTGCGTAGGTCATCAAAAACAATTTTGTCATACGTATCGCGGTTGGTGTGCCAGGTGTAATTACCGTACGACCAACTGTTTGAGCCTAACGAAAAACCAGGAGCATCAGCGGCTACAAATGATGCAAAGTCAGAGCCGCCTCCACCTGGTGAACCCGGAAAGTTAGTTTTTATCTGATGTCGTATGGTGTCAGGAACCGCTTCAAGCCATTTGCTGATAAAATCACCGGCTTTAGCAAAGCCCTGTCCGCTGATGTTAACCACACGGCCAGTACCATTATCCTGGTTGAATAAGGCCTGCAGGTTTGCTACAATTTCGGGGTGATCTTCTACGAAAGCACGCGAACCGTTTAAACCCTGTTCTTCGCTTGACCAATGGCCAACAAGAATAGTACGTTTAGGTTTAGGGTAAACCTTTTTTAGTATACGCATAGCCTCCATCATAGTTAATGTGCCTGTACCGTTATCTGTAGCGCCTGTAGCACCGTCCCATGAGTCAAAGTGTGCTGATAGCATTACATATTCATTTGGCTTTTCGGTTCCTTTAATTTCGCCGATCACGTTAAACGTAGGCACCGCTCCAAGCTCTTTAGATTCTGTTTGAATGGTGATGCGGGGCTTTTCGTTATTTTCGGTTAGACGATACAATAAACCATAATCTTCGAGGGCAATGTCTACGGTAGGGATGGTTTTGGTATAGGCGGCAAATATCTTATCAACCCCAAAGCCCTGCGACCAATAATTGGTAATAATACCTGCTGCGCCCGCTTTTTCCAGTGCTACCGCAAGTGTTTTTGTAGTGTAACCAGTCTTTTTAATACGGTTTCTCCACGCTTCGGTACCTGCGGTACGTTCTTCCTTCATTTTGTCGAATGATCCTTGTAAAGCAAATTCTTTCCAGTTATCATCCGGGCGGCCGCTAACAGGATTCATGGATATCATCACAAATTTTCCTTTTACAGCCGGTAACCACTTTGCAAAAGCGGTTGAATCGGCAACATCGGCCAGTATAATAGTTTCGGCGGTTACCGGTTTTTTCATACCCGGGCTCCAGGCAAGCTGCGTACCTTCAATACTATGTATACGTGGGTACACCATATCGATGTGCGATATACCGCGTTCCCAACCGCGCCAGTCGCCCCATTTTTCCTGTCGTGCGGTAATACCCCAGCTTTTATACTTGTCTGTAGCCCATTTACCGGCTTTGTCAAATTGAGGTGTACCTACCAGGCGGGGGCCTATGCCATCCAGCAATTCATGGGCAAGTGTTGGTAGTTGTGAGTTTTCGGTTGCTTCTTTTACAATATGGCTGACCACGGTGTTGCTGGTTTGCGCGTAGCTTACGCTACTCATGCATATACCCGCTACAAAAAAAAGTTTGTTAAAGTTCTTCATGTTTATTGTTGATATAGGGCTAAGTATGCTAATGTACATTTAATCTATTGGCGTAAGTAATTACCTACTGTAACATTTACACCTAAACAAAACTTACAACATGCCTATAAGCTATTAAACCGGCACATGCGAATTTATTTTTGTAATGTCCAGTATAATTCTTCCAGTATCGTCCCGATCAAACATCGGCAAAAATTTGGCATCCCAAACCATGTCAAAAGTTTGGTAAGCCGTACGGGAGTGTACCGTTTGTGAAAAAGTATCATCAAAAGCGCTAAGCAAAACAGCAAAACTGGCATCTGTTTCCTCCAATTCTTTACGACTCATCTTCGCCAGCGGGCTACTATCATTTAAAGGGTGTACCACGGTCCAGTTAAGAGTTAACATGCTTACATTACGCCGTTCCAATTCCAAGGGGAAGAATTGCCTTATAGGTTTACCGTTAATAACTTTGTTATAAGAAAATATCACTTCTATACCAATATCAATAAGTACGTTGCGGCGTATGTTGCAAAGCCTGAACATAATACCTTGCTGGCCGTCTTTATAGGGCGCAACCAGCAGATTTTCGCTGTAAATGATCTTGGCAGAAGGTTTAGAAAACCGCCCGTAAAGTAACCCGGTTGCCAGTGCGAAGGCTAAAAGCCCCAGCATAGATTCAAAAGCCGCAACGGTATTGGCAACAACACCTTTAGGGCTAATGTGACCGTACCCAACTGTGGATATGGTTTGTGCAGAAAAGAAAAAAGCGTCTAAAAAATGGCTCATACCATTTTGGGCAGCAGTTCCATCTAAACTTTCTTTTCCTATGAGTACATAAATAACAGCGAAAATCAGGTTAGTAACCAGGTACCCACTCATTACCACTATCCAAAACTTTGTCCAGCTCATGGTAATAAGCATATGGTAAGTATCGGCAGTGTTAAGGCGTGAAAGACCCTTTCGTTTAACATTAACGGAGCCATCCTTATTTAATAACGGCTGACTTTTGATGACGGGTTGCGGGCCAAACCCCAGATCATTTTCAGGATTTACTTTTTGCTCAGTTATGGACATTATAAAACAATAGCTTTAAGGCATAAATATAATCATGTACCCATTTATCATTTGCAAATGGTTAAAACAATTTACATATTTGCCAACAAGTAATGAAAATACAATTGAACAATAACTGGTGGTGGCTTAACGATATATCGTAAGGTAACCTCATTTTTGTTTTTATAATAAAATAGATACACGGAAGGGTTGCCATATGGCAGCCCTTTTTTTATTTAAGTAAAATTTGTCCGGCTGATACGCATGCGGCTGGTTTGTAGATTATGAAAGAGATACTTAATCATTTATTTGAACACAAAACGTTTACCCGTGAGCAATCAAGGGGAATTCTAAAAGATATCGCTCTTGGGAAATTTAACAATTCTCAAATGGCAGCTTTCATGACGGCTTACTGTATGCGCAGCATTACAGTTCAGGAACTTGAAGGGTTTAGAGATGCCATGCTGGAGCTTTGCCTACCCGTTGACCTGGGTGGTGATGAATTTATTGACCTATGCGGAACAGGAGGCGATGGTAAGGATACATTCAATATTTCAACACTTGCTTCATTTGTGGTAGCAGGTGCTGGGTACAAAGTGGCCAAACATGGTAATTATGGGGTATCTTCCGGCTGTGGTTCATCAAACGTGATGGAGCATTTAGGCTATACTTTTACTAACAATATAGATGCTATAAAGCGTAGTGCAGAAAAAGCCAACATTTGTTTTTTGCATGCTCCTTTATTTCACCCGGCTATGAAAACCGTTGCGCCAATACGCCGCGAATTAGGCGTAAAAACATTCTTTAATATGCTTGGCCCGCTGGCAAATCCGGCAAGGCCGAAAAACCAGATGGTAGGTGTGTTTAACCTGGAACTTGCCCGTATATACGCTTACCTATACCAAAAATCTGGGGTAAAATACACCATAATAAATGCGCTTGATGGTTACGATGAAATTTCTTTGACCTGCGATTTTAAAACTTTTTCATCAGAAGGAGAGCGCGTTACCAGTGTGGAATCATTGGGTTTCGAGAAACTAAAAGAAGATCAGATTGCCGGCGGGCATACAGTTGCCGAATCAGCAGACATATTCATGAAAGTACTTAATGATGAGGCTACAAGCGCCCAAACCAGCGTGGTATTAAGCAATGCGGCAATGGCTATAAAAACCATTAAGCCGGAAAACAGCTTTGCTGATTGCTTTTATGAAGCCGAAGAATCATTAATGAGTAAGAAAGCGCTTAAAAGTTTTAAAACTCTTTTAGCTAATTGACATGCACATTAAAGTTTGCGGTTTAAAATATGTGGATAATGTTTCGGCGGTGACTGCACTTGGCCCTCATTATGTGGGTTTTATCTGCTATGATCAATCGCCCCGCTACATAGCTGATCTGTCGCCCAATGTTACTACTATACCCAATGGCGTGGTAACCACAGGCGTTTTTGTAAACGCAGATGCCGATAAGGTATTTGAGATGATAGAGCGTTATGGTTTTAAGGCAATACAGTTGCACGGTACCGAAACACCCGCATATTGCTCACAGTTTAAAGGCAAGGTTACGGTAATTAAAGCTTTTGGAATAGATGAAGGTTTTAATTTTGAGCAGCTGGAAGCTTACAAAAATACCGTGGATTTCTTTTTGTTTGACACAAAGACACCGGCGCATGGTGGCTCAGGTAAAACATTTGACTGGGAGATACTTGATCGTTACAAAATGAATGTTCCCTTTTTTCTTTCAGGAGGGTTAAGCCCTGATAATATCAGCGAAGTAGCAAAAATTAAACATCCCGCCTTTTACGGTGTTGACCTGAACAGCAAATTTGAGATAGAACCCGGGCTTAAAGACATTAGCAAGTTAAAGGAAGCTTTCGTGTTGTTAATTAACGAGTAGTGAACAATAATTAAGAAATATAATATATCATTCGGATGAAATACGGAGTAAATGAACAAGGATATTACGGTGATTTTGGCGGAGCATACATTCCTGAAATGCTTTACCCTAATGTAGAGGAATTACGCCGCGAATACGTAAAAATTTTAGACGACCCGGATTTTAAACAGGAGTTTGACCAGTTAATGAAAGATTACGTTGGCCGGCCTTCACCTTTGTATTACGCTAAGCGTTATTCTGAAAAATACGGCGCCAATATTTTCTTTAAGCGGGAAGACCTTAACCATACCGGTTCACATAAGATAAACAATGCCATTGGACAGATATTGCTGGCTAAACGCCTTGGTAAAAAGCGCATTATTGCTGAAACAGGTGCCGGGCAGCATGGCGTTGCCACAGCAACAGTTTGCGCCTTAATGGGTATTGAGTGTATTGTTTACATGGGCGAAATAGATATGGAGCGCCAGGCGCCTAACGTAGCCCGCATGAAGATGTTAGGTGCAACCGTGATCCCTGCAACATCGGGTAGTAAAACGCTGAAGGACGCTACCAACGAGGCGCTGCGCGATTGGATAGCCAACCCGGTGGATACGCATTATATCATCGGCTCCGTCGTAGGGCCATATCCGTACCCGGAGATGGTGGCAAAGTTTCAATCCATCATATCTGCCGAAACCAAGGTACAGCTCAAAGAACAAACCGGCAGCGAATTACCGCAATATATATTGGCATGTGTTGGTGGTGGCAGCAATGCAATGGGTATGTTCTACAATTTCCTTGATGATGAAGAAGTTAAATTAGTTGCCGTTGAAGCTGCAGGCAAAGGCGTAAACAGTGGCCATTCTGCCGCTACAACTGCATTGGGGAAAGAGGGCGTATTGCACGGGAGCCGCACTATTTTAATGCAAAGTGACGATGGCCAGGTTGTTGAACCTTATTCTATATCAGCCGGATTAGATTATCCGGGCATAGGTCCGCAGCACGCACACTTGTATAAAGTTAACCGCGCGCAATACGTGAGTATTACCGATGAAGAATCGTTAAATGCTGGTTTGCTTTGCTGCCAGTTAGAAGGCATTATACCGGCAATAGAAACCGCTCATGCCTTGGCTTACCTCGAAAAGATGACTTTCAAAAAGAATGATAATGTGGTGATCTGCATCTCCGGCCGTGGCGATAAAGATCTGAGTACCTATATTAAGCATTTTGGATATTAGGTGGCGAGGATACCGTGGTGAATGGTGAGAGAAAAATGGTGAGTGATTGTGAACTTTACGTATTTATCAAAAGTCCATCATTCACCAAACTTATATCCCACTCACCATTTCCTACTGACTGTTCGCCGCTCACTAATATGTATCATAAACGTACACATGCTGTCACACTTACGAACAGCTTACACTTTTCACAATTACTATAAATATCTATAAATCAGTAATTTGTTATTTTGGTATAGCTTTTAACCTTGTTAGGTAAATACCGTCACAATGCTGAAAAATTACATCAAGATCGCGTGGAGAAATATTCTTCGCCATAAAGCTTATTCTTTAATTAATATTTCTGGTTTAACGGTGGGCATTGCTGCCTGTCTGCTCATATTTGTAATTTTACAATTTGAGACCAGCTACAATAAGTTCAACGCCAATTATAAAAACATCTACCATATCATATCCGAGCAAAAGAGGGACGGTAGTATTGATTACAACCCCGGTGTATCGGTACCTGCTTTAGAAGGTTTTCGGTTGGATATGCCACAAGTGAAGTTTGCCGCAGTAAACTCAAGCTATGGAAGCCAGTTCACTATTTTAAATAACGGAGAGAGCGTTTCTGCCAGCGACAAAAAATTTATTGAGCCGCTGGGCGTGATGTTTACCGAACCACAGTTCTTCGATATTTTTACTACCAAATGGCTTAGCGGCGATAAGAATGTTTTGGCACAACCCAACATGGTGGTATTATCAAAAGCTACCGCCGATAAATACTTTGGCGACTGGAAGCAGGCAAACGGAAAATCTATCAAAATTGATAACGCAATAACTTTGCGTGTAGCAGGTGTTATCAAAGATATGCCAAGCAACACAGATATTCCGCTTAAAGTGCTGATATCATACATCACCTGGAAAAATGCCGGCGATCTTTATGGTTACACAAACGAATGGGGCTCATTAAGCAGTAACCACCAGATTTTTGCGTTGCTGCCTGCTAATATGTCAAAAGATGCTTTTCAAAAGCAGATAGACATTTTTACCAAGAAAGCCACTGAAAATAAAACAAACAGCACCCGTATCCATATAGCACAACCATTGGGCGAACTGCATTTTGACACCAGGATAGGCAACACCCTGGGCGATCACCTAACCAGCAAAGCCACACTTAAAACATTGGGGTTTATTGCCATTCTTATCATTTTAATGGCATCTATCAACTTTATCAATTTGTCTACAGCTCAATCTGTTGGTCGGTCTAAAGAGGTAGGCATACGTAAAGTTTTGGGTAGTACGCGCTCACAACTTGTTGCCCAAGTTTTAGGTGAAACCATGTTAGTGATCTTGTTCTCAATATTCCTTGCATTGGCCCTGGCCAAGATAGCATTGCCCCATTTGAAGAATATCGCCAGTGTGCCGGATGATATTGCCTTGCTAAGTATGGGCACAGTTTTATTCCTTGTGACTACTTTTGTTGTAGTTGTTCTGCTATCGGGTATTTATCCCGCATTGGTGGTTTCGGGCTTTAAACCGGTGCTGGCTTTAAAAAATAAAATTACAGCAGCGTCTATCGGTGGTATTCCGCTACGCAGGGCATTGGTGGTAGCACAGTTTGCTATTGCCCAATTGCTCATCATCGGCACTATAGTAGCCGTTAACCAAATGAATTTTGTTAACGAGGCCGACCTCGGTTTTAACAAAGAAGCAGTAATGATACTGCCCGGCTATACAGATAGTATCAGCCTGAGTAAAATGGAATCATTTAAAGCTACTCTGCTTCAAAACCCGAATGTAAAATCGGTAAGTTTTGCATCTGATGCGCCATCATCAGATAATAACTCGGGCTCAAATTTCTACTTCAATAATTCTATGAAAGATCCTGACTTCAATACTTTCCTGAAGTTTGGGGATAATGATTATTTTAAAACATTTGGGTTAAAGTTTGTGGCAGGCAAAGGTTTCGCTAAAAGCGACACCGTTAATCAGTTTGTGGTTAACGAAACTTTTATACATAAACTTGGCATTAAAAGGGCAGAGGATGCTATAGGCAAAACCATGAAACTGGGTAGCGCCAAAACGTTCTCTCCAATTGTTGGCGTAGTTAAAGACTTTAAGACTAACTCGTTACGTGATGAAGTGAAGCCCATTGCTATCTCATCAAGAAAAGCATTATTATCGCAAACAGCTGTCAAAATAGAGACCAAAGGCCTGAGCAACACCGCTAAAGCTGTACAAAGCCTATGGGAAAAAACCTATCCTGAATATGCCTACAACGGCTATTTCCTTGATGAAACCATTGCCCAATTTTACAAACAAGAAAATCAACTGGCACTGGTTTATAAGCTATTTGCCTTTATAGCCGTGTTTATTTCATGCCTCGGTTTATATGGTTTAGTATCGTACATGGCGGTACAGCGTACAAAAGAGGTGGGCGTACGTAAGGTTCTTGGCGCATCGGTATTGAATATCGTGTTGCTGTTCTCCAAAGAATTCATGATCTTGATAGGTATATCATTCTTACTGGCCATACCTATAGCCTGGTACATGATGAACCAATGGCTCCAGAACTTCGTCTACCGCATACCACTAACCGCGGGTGTATTTATTTTGGCAATGGCAACCTCTATCATTATCGCTTGGTTGACAGTTGGCTATAAAGCAACTAAAGCGGCATTAGTAAACCCTGTTAAAAGTTTAAGAAGCGAATAATTATACCACAGGTCAGTTTTGAGATTACACTGGTCTGCTGGTTTATAACATTTCCTACTATGGTAAATAATTATTTTAAGATAGCCTGGCGAAGCCTGGTTAAGCAAAAAGCTTATTCGCTTATTAACATAACAGGTTTAAGTATTGGCTTGTTGGCCTGTTTGATAGTGTCTACCGTTGTGATTGATGAGCTATCTTACGATAGACAATGGTCAAAAGCTGATCGCATCTACCGCGTGCTATCTGTAAGTAATGTCATTAAAGGAGATGCTCCGCAACCGCTAACCTTTTCCGGCCTTGGGCCGTCGCTGAAACGCGACCTGCCTGAAATAGAAGAATATTGCAGAATATCAGTTATCAATAGTCGACTAAAACTTACGGGCGAGGAAGAAGGCATAAGCATGAAAGTGCTGCGCGCTGAACCTACTTTTTGGAACATGTTTGATGCAAAGGTACTGGAAGGAAATCCTCATAAATTTATAAAAGGATATACCAATATCATCATCAGCGAAAGGGTAAGTAAACAATATTTTAAGGGTAAGGCAGCTGTTGGTAAAGTGATTGTAGACGTTCCCGAATTTGGAGACCCGGAAAAATACCTGGTTACCGGAGTAATTGGCAACCTGCCGCAAAACTCGCATTTACAGGCTGACGTTGTTTCACTTAGTGAACACCGGGCTCAAGATAATCGAATACCTGGCATAAACGAAGGCTATACTTTTGAGCCACAGTATGTGCTGGTTAAACCAGGTACAAACATTAAAGCTTTTACAAAAAAAACCAACCAGTGGTACTCAGCTAATTACAAGGGTAAGGTAATAGACTATCTGTTTAAATTTCAGCCTTTAAAAGATGTTTATTTAAAATCTGATTTCCCTGCGGTACAGGAGGTTCACGGCAGTATCCGAAACGTTTACATATTTGGGGTAATAGCTGCTTTGTTATTGATTATAGCCTGCATTAACTTTATTAATCTAACCGTCTCAAGGATATTTACCCGTGCCCGTGAAACAGGAGTACGAAAAGTACTTGGCGCAGGTACAGCGCAAATCATTATCCGTTTCTTGGCAGAGTCGGTTTTGTTTTTTACCATATCGTTTGGTATTGCTATGGTGTTGTACCCAATACTCATTAGATATGTGGAGACTTACCTCGGTCACTCATTGGTCATCAATCTTTTCAATGGCATCTTTCTTACCGTAGCTGTTGCTGTTATTGCTATCGTTAGTTTACTTACCGGGCTATATCCGGCCTGGTATTTATCCAAACCCAAACCTACTGTTATACTAAAAGATAAAATACCAACAAGCGGGGTTTCAAACCTGCTTAAACAAGGATTAATAGTTGGGCAGTTTGCTATATCTGCTACCATTATCATTGCAACGCTTGTTGTACGCTATCAGGTCAATTTTATGACTAAGCGTGACTTAGGCTTTGATAAGAGCAATCTCGTTAATATTGACTTTACAGATTGGGGAAAAACCGGAGGCGACTTCAAAAATGCCGTGAAACAGATACCCGGCGTTACGGGTGCCAGCATCACCAATTGGTATCCGTCATCTGGTTCCGGCTCAATGTCCAGAGGAGTAAATCTTGGAAAAAATAAGGTAACACTTTATTTCATACAAGGCGATGCTGATCTTTCATATATTATGGGCTTCAAATTACAAAAAGGGCGCCTTTTCAATCAAACTTCAAATGCCGATGCAATTAGTCAGGACTCTTTGATGGGTGGTGTTACCGATCTTGAAACAAAAAGGCTCATAAATAATCAACCAATTTTGGCAACAGAATACACGGCTAAACTAATTGGGCTTAAGCTCAATTCCCCTGCCGGAAAGTTCGAGGGGATACCTATAGGTGTTGTATCTGATTTTTACAGCGAATCATTGCATAACAAAATAAAACCAACAGTAATACAAGCCATAAAGGATCAGCGTTATGGCGCGATTCTTATCAAAACACTTCCAGGAAGTGGCAAGCATGTGCTTGAAGCAGTAAACAAACTGTACAAAAGCTACTACCCGGCAAGGCCTTTCAAATACAACTGGGTAAGTGATTTAATTGACCGGCAATATCGCACCGATTTTAAACTACAGCAACTATTTACATGCTTTAGCTTACTTATTATCTTTTTGGCATGCATTGGTTTGTTTGGTGTTGTCGCTTTTGCCACCGAGCAGCGGATAAAGGAGATCGGAATAAGAAAAGTATTGGGGGCAAGCGTGCAAGATATTGTTACACTAATATCTGTTGATTTCATAAAGCTGATACTGGTTGCATTCATTGTTGCATCGCCGATAGCCTGGTATGCTATGAATATTTGGTTGCAGAATTATGCCTACCATGTTAATATTCCTATTGGGGCGTTTGGCTTGGCTGGTATAAGCATTGTTGCGCTTGCATTGATCACTATAAGTTTCAAATCAGTACGAGCGGCCTTTACAAATCCGGCCGAGAGCTTGCGTGCTGAATAAAAAATTTTAAAAATTTATATCTATGTTAAAGAATCATTTTAAAATAGCCTTGCGTAACCTGTGGAAGCACAAGGCATTTTCATTCATCAATGTTACCGGCCTATCAATTGGCATTACCGCCTGCTTCTTTATATTCATGTACGTAGCTTTTGAACTAAGCTACGACAGGTTTAATACCAAGGCAGATCGTATTTACCGTTTGGTAACGGATATTAAAACACCATCTGAAACTATTAACACCGATGCTACCTCATGGGCGTTTGGGCCAAACATCAAACCGGAGTTTCCGGAAGTTGAGGCATTTGTACGGGTGCAAAGAAGTGGCTATTTGATCAGAAAAGATAATATTAAGTTTCAGGAAGAGAACGCTATGCTGGCCGATTCTAACTTCTTTAAGGTGTTTGATTTCAAGCTCGTAAAAGGAGATATAAATACTGCACTGATTAAACCGGCAAGCATAATTTTTAGTGAAACTACAGCCAAAAAATACTTTGGTGATGCGGATCCTATGGGTAAAACAGTCCTGATGTCAGGCGATGGGGTGCCGGCTATAGTAACCGGCGTGATGAAAGATATGCCCGGTAACTCGCAGATACATGCCGACTTATTGATCTCGATGACTTCGCTCACCCAAAAATTTCGCCCCGATATTGACAATCAATGGGGTAATTACGGCGCCAATACCTATTTGCTGTTGAAGCCGGGTACCAACCCTAAGCAACTGGAGGCCAAATTTGTGCCTTTTATAGAAAAACGGAATGGTAAGCAAGCACGCGAAAGTAAAATGTTTGCCACCCTTTTGCTGGAGCCGTTAAAAGATGTTTACCTGCACTCAACAAGGGGTGGACAGGAAGTTGGCAGTATCAGCAACGTATACATATTTAGTATTGTAGCCGTATTCATATTGCTCATTGCTTGCATCAACTTTATTAATCTTACCACAGCCCGTTCAGTTGAGCGTGCTAAAGAAGTAGGTATACGTAAAGTAGTCGGCGCTGCTAAAGGCGAACTGGCAGCCCAATTCATAGGCGAATCGGTAGTGTTGTGTATTATCGCTTTTTTTATAACGCTTGCGCTATCATCTTTACTACTGCCTGTATTTAACCAGTTAGCAGGTAAAGTAGTAAGCCCCGGTGTATTCAGCAACCCATTAAATGTATTGGAGTTATTTTTGCTATCAGTAATTATTGGCTTATTAGCTGGCATTTATCCGGCGCTGGTATTATCATCTTTCAGGCCGGTAATGGTGCTTAAAGGCAGGTTCTCAAGCGGTACCAAAGGTAATTTTTTGAGAAAAAGCCTTGTGGTAGCACAGTTCAGTATTTCCATAGCACTTATCATAGGCACCATTGTGGTTTATGACCAGATGAGTTTTATGCAAAACCAAGACCTTGGCTTTAGCAAAGAACAAACACTTGTTTTAGATACAGATAACGACCCAGGGCAGGAAGCTTTTAAGCAATCAATAAAAGACCTTCCGGGGGTAAAGGCAGTAACCTTATCGTCAAGCGTGCCGGGAGGCGGGTATAACGGCGCCTATTCTGAAATAGAAAACAGCAAAGGCGATTTGCAGGTAGCTAACCTTTCCCTGTACTTTGTTGATTTTGATTACATCAAAAACTATGGCCTTAAAATAGTCGCCGGGCGTCCGTTTTCTCGTGATTTTATGAACACAGATACTGCCCAGGCCATGATCATTAACGAACAGGCGGCTAAACTATTTGGCTATGCAAAGCCGGAACAAGCCATTGGCCGTCGTTTTAAACAGTGGGGGCGCGAGGGTAAAATAATTGGGGTAATGAAAGATTTTCATTACCGTTCGCTGCAAGAGAAGATTGACCCGCTTACCATGCGAGTGGAGATGAAAGCATTTAACAAGGTTTCGATTAAGTTGAGTACAGCTAATCTGCAGACAAACCTGGCTCAGATTGAGAGCAAATGGAAACAATATATTCCCACTAAACCTTATAGCTACTTCTTTTTAGATGAGTTCTTTGATCGTCAGTATCGCAGCGAACAGCGTTTTGGTAAACTCTTTTTCAACTTTGCCCTATTGGCCATAGCCATCTCTTGCCTGGGGTTATTGGGTTTGGCATCATACAGTACCTACCAGCGTACCCGTGAAATAGGTATACGCAAAGTATTAGGTGCATCAACAAGCGGTATAGTTAACATGCTCTCTATTGATTTTTTAAAGCTGGTACTCATATCTTTTGTAATAGCCACTCCTGTGGCATGGTACTTTATGCACAAGTGGCTGCTTGATTTTGCTTATCGTATTCAAATACAATGGTGGGTATTTGCCGCTGCCGGTGTGCTGGCGATGGTTGTTGCCTTAACCACCATCAGCTTTCAGGCTATAAAGGCGGCCTTAACTAACCCGGTAAAAAGTTTAAGGAGCGAATAAAATTTAAACTATTAAAGAATGATACGCAACTATTTAAAAACTGCCTGGAGAAACTTGCTGGGTAATAAAACAACATCGTTTATCAGCATGGCAGGACTTGCTGTGGGTATCAGCTGCTTTTTGCTTTTAGCTACTTATCTGGTAAACGAGCTGCGTTACGATACCTTTCATAAAAATGCCGGCAACATTGTACGTGTCGCCTATAAATATCAATCTCCCGATGATAAAGAACCAAGGGAATTAGCTGTTACACCAACGGCTACCGTGCATGTGTATAAGCAACAATTCTCTGAGATTGAAGACGGTGTACGCATTTTTAATTACTCGGGTAACGGACAGGTTACTGTGAGTTATGGAGATAAGCTTTTTGCCGAAAAGCAAATGCTGACGGCAGATGGTTCGTTCTTTAAAATTTTCTCATTCAATTTTCTGGAGGGTAACGCGCAAAATGCCTTGTCAGATCCATCATCTATCGTGATCAGTTCATCTGCCGCGAAAAAATATTTCGGTAACGAAGATCCGATGGGCAAGGTGCTCAAATTAAACAGCGATAAAAACCTTACCGTTACAGGTGTGATAGAGGATGTACCCTCATATTCGCAGATCAAATTTGACATGATAGCCAATTCCGCTATAGATCCGGGTACGAAAGATCTGCGCTGGAGTTCGGCAAGCAATTATTCATACTTATTGCTTAAACCGGGAACAAACAGGCAAGCTCTTGCTAAAAAAATGGATGCCTTCATTGCCAATATCATGAAAGGAGAGGGCCGTAAGGGTACAACACAATACCTGTTAGAATCCTTAACAAAAGTACACCTTTACTCTAAGGCGTTATACAGTTTGGATACGCCCGGTAATCTGAATAATATTTACACACTTGGTGTAGTGGCGGTTATTTTATTGCTACTGGCCTGTGTTAATTTTCTTAATCTGGTTACCGCACGATCTGCAGAGCGTGGCAAAGAAATTGGCGTGCGTAAAGTAATGGGCGCTGTGCGCGGGCAATTGTTTGTTCAGTTCATTATAGAAGCCGCGATCATAACATTGGTTTCGCTGCTCATTGGTGTTTTTATACTTTACCTTGCGCTACCCGGCTTCAGTACTTTTACCGGCCAGGAACTCAGCCTGCATACCTGGAATGCGAGCTGGTTAATAGGCGCGTTAATCGGTTTATTTGTATTGGTTTCCTTTCTGGCGGGTACCTATCCTTCGCTTTACCTGTCAGCATTTAAACCTATAGCCACCTTAAAAGGTACTTCAACCACTCAACCAGGCGGTAATCTGCTTCGCAAATCATTGGTAGTATTTCAGTTCGTAGTATCGGTATTTTTTATCATTAGTACACTGATTGCGGGTAACCAGTTAAAATTTATGCAAACGGTAGATACCGGCATTAACCGCGACCAGGTAATCGTGATGGATATAGGTGGCTTGCCATACAACAAGATAGAAGCCTTTAAAAATGATCTTAAACAACAAAGCGGTATTGTAGCATCTACGGCAAGTTATGATTCGCCGGTTAATGTGCGCGGAGGCTACAGCATTAATGCTGTGGATGGAAAACCTACCGATTACAGCCTTTCTGTAACGGCCATACCTATCGAAAAAGACTTTGTTAAGACCTTAGGGATTAAACTGCTGTCAGGCGGGGATTTTAACCTGAGTGACGAAAAAGCCGTACAAGATACCGCATACGGCAAACGTAAATACAGCTTTATACTTAATGAAACTGCCGTAAAGGCAATGGGTTGGAAACCCGAAGAAGCAGTGGGTAAACGCATAGGGCTTAATGGGCGTGTTGGCTTTATTAAAGCTGTGGCGAAGGATTTTAACTTCGCTTCGCTACATGAGGAAATTACTCCCATTGTGATGTTTGCCGAATACGATTGGTTTGGTAAGTTACTCATCAAAGCATCAGCTAAAAACATGCAGCAAACCGTTACGGCGTTGCAAAGTAAATGGAAAGCTTTTTACCCTAATAAACCTTTTGAATATCATTTCCTTGACGAGGAGTATGAAGAACTTTACAAAGCTGACCTGCGTACGGGGGGCATTTTAAAAGCCTTCACTGCTGTAACCATTTTTATTTCATGTCTTGGTTTGTTTGGCTTGGCTGTATTCTCAACACGCTTGCGTACAAAGGAAATTGGTATACGCAAAGTATTAGGGGCAGGGGTAACCAATATTGCCGCATTAGTGTCTTTTGATTTTATTAAGCTGGTTATTATCGCGGTTATCATTGCTTCACCTCTGGCTTATTATGTTATGCATAAATGGTTGCAGGATTTTGCTTTCAAGGTGGAGATACAATGGTGGATATTTGCACTATCCGCAGCATTTGCGGTATTTATAGCATTAGCTACCGTAAGTTACCAATCAGTAAAGGCGGCTTTAACCAACCCCATAAAAACACTTAGAAGCGAATAACCTCTAAAAATATTATTATGCTTAAAAATTATTTTAAAATAGCCTGGCGCAATATGATGAAGAGTAAATTCTTCTCCTTCATTAATGTTTTTGGCTTATCTGTAGGTTTAGCCTGCTGCATGCTTATTGCGCTTTATCTTAACTACGAAACAAGTTATGATACACAACACAAGCATTCGGCTGATATTTATCAGATGGTAACTGATTTCATTAAAAAAGGATCAGAGCCTATAAAAATGCCTAACACACCGGCGCCTATGGCCGAAGCGGTAAAACGCGACTTTCCGGAAGTATTGGCAAGCGCGAGGCTGATGAAACTCTTTACTGATGACAAAACTATTTTGCAATACAGCCCGGCAACGGGAGAACGCAAATCATTTTTAGAAGAGCGGGGCTATCTGACGGATGCTTCATTCTTCAAAATATTCAATTACAATTTTATTGAGGGGAATGCAGTAAATGCGCTAACTCAACCGCGTACAGTGGTCATATCACAGCAACTGGCGCATAAGCTATTTGGTAATCAGCCAGCTATCAATAAAATTTTACACGTAAATAGTAATACCAATGGGGAGCAGGATTACACGGTAACAGGTGTTTTTGCCGACAGCCAAACCCCGTCACATATTGATGCCAACTTTTTCCTGTCCATGAGTGGCGGTAATATTGAGCAATTTACCAAGCAGCAGGCAAATGATTATGCCAGCAACAATATGTTTCATACTTATCTACTGCTTAAACCAGGTACTGATCCTAAAACGCTTGAGGCGAAATTCCCGGCATTTCTGGAAAAATATGCCGGCCAAACCATGCGGGAAATGGGTTTTAAAAAGCTACAGACATTGCTGCCACTACGGGAGATACATTTAAGTGATCGTGTAACTACCAATGTGACACCACCGGCGAGTAAAACATACCTTTATGTACTTTTCTCAATAGCAGTTTTTACTTTGCTCATCGCTTGTATCAATTTCATGAACCTTTCTACAGCGCGTTCTTCCAAACGTTCGTCAGAAGTAGGGGTACGTAAAGTTCTCGGAGCCGAAAAGTCTACTCTGATCAGGCAGTTCCTTGGTGAATCCATTCTCATGACCCTGATAGCATTTATCATTTCCATAGTTATTACCTTAGCACTTGTCCCGCTGTTTAATAAAGTAGCCGACAGGAACATTGTCCTATCATGGACAAACGATGGGATGTTATTAGCCGGATTCCTGGTAATGGCTTTGTTTACCGGTGTATTGGCGGGTAGTTATCCTGCTTTTTATTTATCATCATTTAACCCGGTTAAAGTTTTGAAGGGGAAATTAACCAATTCGCTAGCGGTGGTGGCCGTAAGGAAAGGTTTGGTTGTTTTTCAGTTTATTATTTCGGTAGTGCTTATAGTAGCTTCTGTGGTAATAGCCAGGCAAATGAATTTTATGCGTACTACAGATCTGGGCTTTACGCGTGAACAGGAGATCGTGATTCCTTTACGTACGGCCACCGCGAAAAAAGCCTACCAGGCTTTCAGGGATGATCTTAAAGTAAATAGTCGCATCATTTCAGTTGGCGCTTCGTATTACTACCCGGGTATATTTAACCCCAGCGACAATAGCTTTTACAGAGAAGGGCAAAATGTTGAAGAGGGCAAACGTACACGCATGAACTATGTGGACGAAAACTTTTTAAATACTCTAAACATAAAACCCCTTGCCGGGCGCTTGTTTTCTGCCGATTTCCGCTCTGATACTACCAATAGTGTTATTATCAATGAAACAGCCGCTAAAGAATATGGCTTTGCTTCGGTAAAAGATGCTGTCGGCAAAACTATTTATAATAACTTTCGAAACAACATTAGTCCGTTTAAAATAGTCGGCGTGGTGAAAGATTTTCATTACGAGGATCTGCATTTACCTGTTACCCCATATGCGTTCCGGTTAACAACAGATAACTCATGCAGTTACATGATCGTACACGCTCGTGCAGGTAATGTAAGCGATGTTCTAAAATCAATTGAAAGCACATGGAAGAAGTTTAATGCGAATGAGCCTTTCGACTATAGCTTTCTGGATGAGGATTTTCAGAAGAACTATAAAGCTGATACCCGCCTGGCCGCTATTGTACGCTACTTCACCATCATAGCTATCTTAATATCGTGCCTTGGGTTGTTTGGTTTGGCCGCATTTAGTGCCGAACAGCGTACCAAGGAAATAGGTGTGCGCAAAGTGCTGGGTGCAAGCGTACAAACAATCGTTTCGTTGTTATCCATCGATTTTCTTAAATTGATTATTATATCGGTTATTATAGCCTCACCAATTGCCTGGTGGTTAATGAATAAATGGCTCCAGGGCTTTGCCTACCGCCAGGCTATTGATTGGACAATATTTGCTTATACTGCGCTTATTGCCATCACTATCGGCCTCATCACCATCGGTTCGCAGGCAATTAAAGCCGCTTTAGTGAATCCGGTAAAAAGCCTACGATCTGAATAATACCTGGTTTATTTAATATTAAAAAGGTTAGGCCCATCGGCCTAACCTTTTGCGTTTAAGCTATTAGTTATAATATAATTAGCCGTTTCATTGTATCATAACCGTACGCTCGCTGTACATAAGCGTACGGTTATTCTTTAAAATAATGTTTATAAATGACTGACTTATTGATACTTATAATTTTGGTACATTATTCATACCTGCATACCAAAACAGTTTAAGAAATTGCAGCACAAATTATAGCAAGTATTAACAAGTCACAATCATATCCAAATGTTATCACTACAACATATTTCAAAATACTACCAGGTAGGCGGCAATAAAAACTACGTCATCAATGATATCAGCCTCAATGTTGATGAAGGCGAATTTGTATCTATCATGGGTCCTTCAGGTTCAGGTAAATCAACATTGCTAAACATCATTGGCATGTTAGATGAGCCTACCAACGGCTATCACTACTTTGTAGATCAGCCCGTGCATCAACTTAAAGAAAAGCAGCGCTCGGCTTTATATAAACAATATATAGGCTTCGTTTTCCAGGCATATCATCTTATCGACGAGCTTACCGTAGCAGAAAATATCGAAACCCCGTTGATATACCAGGATGTAAAAGGCAGCGAACGCAAAGCAATGGTTGCGGATATGCTCGACAGGTTCCAGATAGTAGGCAAGAAAGATCTTTTTCCTGCCCAGTTATCAGGCGGCCAGCAGCAATTGGTAGGTATCGCCCGTGCTTTGATAGCAAAACCCAAATTGATACTGGCTGATGAGCCTACCGGTAATCTTAACTCTAAACAGGGAGAAGAGATAATGGAACTATTCAGGAAGCTGAATAAAGAAGATGGCGTTACCATTATACAGGTTACACACTCCGAAAAGAACGCTGAATACGGCTCACGTATCATTAACCTTTTAGATGGTAAAATAGAATCCATCAAGAACCTTTGAATTCAATTATAGAAATGCGATACTTTAAATATTTACTAATAACTTTTACATCGTTTTCTCCGGTATTGGTGCATGCCCAACAGGCAGACAGCTTGTTGACTTTACAGCAGTGTGTGGATATCGCGGTAAAAAATAACCTTGATGTTAAAAAGAGCGGCTTACTGGCGCAATCCGGAAAAATTGATTACAACCAGGCTAAAGAATATCTTTTGCCAACCGTAAATGCACAGGTAGATCACGGTATTAACAACGGGCGTAACATTAACCCGTTTACCAATACATACGTTAATCAGTCGTTAACCTATGGCAACTACAGCCTTAACGGAAACCTTACACTGTTTAGTGGTTTACAAAACCTTAACCGCATTAAGCAAACGGCATTAGCTTATGAAGCGGGTAAAATGGATTTCCAACAAGCTAAAGATCTGGTGACCATTAATGTGATCACCGCTTATTTACTGGTGTTAGACAATACAGAACTATTAGCCCAGGCCCGTAAGCAATTAGCAGTATCAAAACAACAGGTTGACCGTTTAGAGATATTGGAGAAAAAGGGCGCTAATAAACAACCTTCAGATCTTTATGACCTAAAAGGTACCTATGGAGATAATCAATTAGCTTTAGTAAATGCAATTTCTACGCTTGAAGCATCAAAACTAAACTTGCTGCAGATATTGAATATTCCTTACCGTAAAGGAATTACACTGGCCCCGGTTGATGCTCAAAATTTAACTAAACAAACAGATGCCTCATCAGAAAGCATTTATTCAACGGCTTTACAACAACTGGCTTTAGTTAAAGCGTCTACCTTAAGGCGCCAAAGTGCCGAGAAAGCTGTAAAAGTGGCTAAAGGGGCTTTGTTCCCGACAGTATCATTATTTGGAGGATTATACACTAATTATTCAAGCGCGGCGCAACGGTCGGTATTTACAGATTCAAGCACGGTAAACACCGGACAATTCGTAAATACGGCAAGCGGGCAGCAACCCGTATTGGCACGCCAGGCAAATTTTGATAACCGCAGCATTGGTTATTATGATCAGTTCAAAAATAACTATAGCACCCAAGTGGGTGTCAGCGTGAGGATACCTATACTCAACTATTTCCAAAACCGTAATAAAGTAGCTCAGGCTAAGGTAGACCTGGAAAACTACAAGAACATCGAAGAAAACACCCGCATTAAATTAAGGCAGGATGTTGAGCAGGCTTACCTTAACATGGAATCTGCTTACAACAGGTACAACGCCCTTGTAGAGCAAGTTAAAGCTTATGCCGAATCATTCCGTATAGCAGAGATACGTTTTAACGCCGGCGTACTTACCTCGGTAGACTATGTGCTGGCCAAAAACTATCTTGACCGCGCCAATCTCAATCTGATCAATGCCCGGTACGATTGCTACATCTATAATAAGATATTGGATTATTACCAGGGCCGTCTTTCATTTTAATACTTTACAACCTTATAACAATGCAGTCCGGTGTGCTATTTAGCCGCCGGACTTTTTTATGTGAATAAAATATACATTTGCGCGTTGTACTCGTTAACACAAAATACCAATACCACTGTTTAACCTTAAAATCATTAAACCATGAAAAAATTATTACTTACCATTGGCTTGTTTGCAGCTTTTGCTACAGCTACCCAGGCTCAAATAATACCTAAAGTACAATTTGGTGCCAAGGCGGGTGTAAACTTATCCAGTTTATCTAACTCAACCAGCACATTCAGCTCTGATAACCGGGCAGGCTACCTGGCAGGATTTTGGGCACGTTTTGGCGCCATTGGCTTTAACTTTCAGCCGGAGTTATACATTACCAGTAAAAACGTAGATATCAATAACAGCAACGTTAAAATTGGCTCGGCTAAATTTACCAGTATTGATGTACCATTATTATTTGGCGGTAAAGTAGGCGCTTTTGGCCTTGGCGGCAGGTTTTACACCGGCCCGCTATTGTCATTCGCTATTAATAAAGACAGAAATTTTGGTACTGCTGTAAGTAGCGCAACCAGTTTTGATTACAAGGATTCCAATTTTGCCTGGACTTTGGGCGCAGGTATAGACATCCGTAAATTCTCTGTTGACCTGCGCTATGAAGCCGGTTTAACCAAACAGAATTACTACGATGGCTCTACTAACTACAAAACACGTGTAAGCTTATTTAACCTGAGCTTAGGTTATGCGTTTTTGTAAGAATCTTAAAAAGCATAAAAAAGCCGGTGTATATTTATATACACCGGCTTTTTTATTGGCGACTTTAGGCATGTTCTATGGCGTGTTTTAAGGCTGCGTTATGCTTGTATTTGAATACAAATGGAAACACCACAGATATGGCCAGTGCGTAAAGTGCAAATGTGATCCATATGCCATGCCAGTCTTTAGTGTTGTTAGTAAGCGTAAAATATTTATCGATGATAATACCGCTGGCAAAGCTGCCGAATAATGCGCCGAAGCCGTTTACCATCATCATAAATAATCCCTGTGCGCTCCCGCGTATTTCCGGCGATGCCTGGGTTTCTACAAATAAAGAGCCTGAGATGTTAAAGAAATCGAAAGCCATACCGTAAACGATGCATGACAGGATGATCATCCATAGGCCGTTAACAGGGTCGCCAAAGGCAAATAAACCGAAGCGCAGTACCCATGCCAGCATACTGAACAGCATTACATATTTTATACCAAACTTGCGCAGGAAGAATGGAATGGCCAGGATAAACAAGGTTTCAGATATCTGGCTGATAGACATAATGATAGCCGGATATTTAACTGCTATCGTATTTTGATATGCAGGTACGTTTTTAAAATCATGTATATAGGTATCGCCATAGGCATTGGTTAATTGCAATGCCGCGCCTAATAATAGTGAGAAAGCAAAGAAAATAGCGAAACGGGGAGATTTAAAGAGCGCAAAAGCATTTAAGCCCCATGCATCTACAAATGATTTTTTACCAGCGCGTTTGTTTAGCGGCGGGCATTTTGGTAATGTAAAAGCATATATACCCAAAGCGAAAGCTACCGCAGCAGAAATATAAAATTGGTTGGCAGAGGTTTCATTGTGCGTGAGACTTACCGCCCATAAAGCAGCTATAAAGCCTACTGTTCCCCAGGTGCGTATAGGGGGGAAGGTTTTAACAATATCAATCCCCTGGCTTTTTAAAGCAGAATAACCAACGGTTATAGATAATGAAAGCGTAGGCATGTAAAAAGCCATGTTAATAAGCATTACCCAGAAAAATGTTACCGGGTTACTTATCATTGGCAATATACATAGCGTAAAACCACCAAGGATGTGCATTATGCCATAGAGCTTTTCGGCATTAATAAATTTATCAGAAAGTATACCTGTTAGGGTAGGCATCAGGATGGATGAAATGCCCATTGTAGAAAAGATAGCGCCAAATTGCGCACCAGACCATTGTTTGTTTTGAAACCAATATGCACCTATGGTTAGCAGCCAGGCTCCCCAAATAAAAAACTGCATAAAGTTCATCAGTATTAAGCGAAACTTAATATTCATAGAGCACAGGCAATAAAATTCTTTAAAATCAATGTTTAAATAAAAGCGGAAAATAGGGAAATATTAGCAAACTATAAAGTAATTACTTTGCTTTAGTAAACAAAAAAGGATATCAGTTGATATCCTTTTAATATTTAAGACGATTTACGTTTATTCAATTCATCCCGTATTTTGGCAGCCTTTTCATAAGCTTCTTCTGCTAAAGCCTGCTGCAAGCGCGATTTAAGCTCATCTTCACTTAAAGTGTTATAACTACCTGACGCATTGGGAATAGCGGTTTTTTCCTCAGGTGTTTCGTTAATGTTCTCCAGGTATACAAAGTCATTACCTTCAATTACAATACCTGCAGTAGAAAGGATAAATTCATAAGTATAAATAGGGCAATCGAACCTTACGGATACCGCAATAGCATCAGAAGTGCGTGCGTCTATCTCTACGGTTCTTTTACCATCAAAACACACCAGCTTGGCATAAAAAATACCATCAACCAGGTTATAAATAATAATTTCCTGTACGCTGATATTGAAGGCCTGACCAAGGCTTTTGAACAAATCATGTGTAAGGGGACGGCTTGGGGTCATTTTTTCAATTTCAATGGCAATGGCTTGTGCCTCAAAACTGCCAATAATAATTGGCAGCCGCCTGCGGCCATTAATTTCGCCCAAAACTAAAGCATAAGCACCGGATTGTGTTTGGCTGTAGGATAGCCCAACGATATCCAGTTCAATCTTTTTCATGTCGTTACCCATCACTGCAAATATACGCTTTAAGCTGAAGCTTTGTATGCTTTAAATGCCTCGATTAACTTCGGTACTACATCAAAAGCATCACCTACAATACCATAATCAGCTACCTTAAAGAACGGAGCTTCGGCATCTTTGTTTATAACAACAATTACTTTTGATGAGCTGATACCCGCCAGGTGCTGTATAGCGCCTGATATACCTATGGCTATATATAAATTGGGGCTAACAGCTATACCGGTTTGGCCTACGTGCTCGCTGTGTGGGCGCCAACCGGCATCAGATACCGGTTTTGAGCAGGCAGTAGCCGCGCCAAGCAAATCGGCCAGTTCTTCAACCATGCCCCAGTTTTCGGGCCCTTTTAAGCCGCGGCCACCAGAAACAACGATCTCTGCATCGGGCAAAGAAACTTTGTCTGTTGAACGTACAATATCCTTCAGCATTTGCTTAAAGTCGCCTTCTTTAGCCTGTACAGTAAAATCTTCAACCGCCGCAGTTCCGCCAGTTTCCACTACCTTGTATGAATTAGGGGTAAGTGCAATAACTTTAACAGCTGAAGTGAGTTCAACAATGGCAAAAGCTTTACCAGAGAAAGCTGTTTTTTTCAAGGTGAATTTACCACCATTTTGCTCAGGTAACGCCACTGCGCCATCAGCTACTCCTGCATCAAGTTTCACGCCTATACGTGGCGCAAGGCCACGCCCACTAAATGAGTTTGACAATATTACAATGTCGGCATTATTAGCTTTCGCAGCTTCCGCTATTACGGAGGCGTACGCCTGGTTCACAAAGCTTTTTAGCTTGTCGTTGCTTACATTCAATACTTTTTCCGCGCCATATTTGCCTAATGCTGCCAGTTCATCAGCGGCAACATTGCCAATGGATATGGCAATTAGGTTGGTTTGTTGTTGATCGGCTATGGCTTTAGCGTATGATACCACCTCGAATATTGATTTTTTGAATTTGCCCTCGGCATTTTCGGCATATATTAAAACTGACATAAAAAGATCTTAATTGGTAGTGTTTGAGGAAAAATTAGATAACCCTGGCTTCGTTGTGCAACAGATCAACCAGTTTGCCGGCTTCATCAGCCGGTAATAAAGTAACTTTGCCACGAGGTGCAGGTGTTTCATAGCTGATTACCTCCGAGTTTACTTTTACCTCCACAGGTTCAACCACAGCAAGAGGTTTGGTGCGCGCGCTCATAATGCCACGCATGTTAGGTATTTTAGGTTCAGCTACGCCCTCTGCTGTGCCGGCAACTATGGGTAATGGTATGGTAAGTATTTCTTTACCACCTTCAATCTCACGCTCTACGGTAGCTTCGGTACCGGTAACATCCAGCTTTTTGATGATCGATACTGAGGGAATATCCAAAAGCTCACCCAGCATAGCCGCTACTTTTGAGCCATTGTAATCTATGGATTCGCGGCCGGTAAGGATCAAGTCAAACGGATTTTGCTTTACATAAGCGGCTATTTGGCTGGCAACAAACCAGGCATCATGCGGTTTTGCGTTGATACGCACTGCATCGGTAGCGCCTATCGCCAAAGCTTTACGAATGGTAGGTTCTGTAGCAGCTTCACCTACGTTGATAACGGTAACACTGCCATTGCCGCCATCGGTTAATTCGATAGCGCGGGCAAGGGCTATCTCATCATAGGGGTTGAGTATAAATTGCACCCCATTGGTATTAAATTGCGTGTTGTTATCGGTAAAGGTTATTTTTGTAGTGGTATCCGGAACATTGCTGATACATACCAGTATTTTCATCATATAATTGGTTTTATAGGTATTTGATTAGGGTTACTGGCAAATTTAGTTAAAAAACAACGAGTTTAAAATGGACACAAGCAGATTGGAAAAGCTCCTGGCATTTATTGAGAACGAACCTAACGATGAGTTTTTAAAATACGCACTGGCAACCGAATACCTCCGGTTAAACGATACTGATAAAGCGTTGGCTTATTATGAAGACCTGGTGAAAAATCACCCTAATTATACCGGAACTTATTACCACCTCGGTAAACTGTACGAGGTGCTTAACCGACGCGATGATGCTGTAGCTACATACCAAAAGGGTATAGAGATCACTCGTGCCAAGCGGGATATGCACGCATTATCAGAACTGCAAGGTGTTTACAATAATCTGGTTGGCTTTGATGATGATGACGATGATTATTAATCTATAATGGGTACTTTACGAAAATGCCCGAAGCTTATTGGCTACAGGGCATTTTTGTGATATATGAATCCGAAAGGTAAATTACGCAATATTCAATTGGATAATGTAACCGTTTTGGAAGCAATATATTGCTTAATATATAAATTAACCTCAGCCTTTTTAGTGCTATCGTCAATGAATTTATCTAAACTAACCAAACCGTTCTCTAAAGGGCCGATAAAGCTGGCATTAATGACATTGGCTGAATGAAGCCAGTCAGTAATATTTAGCATTGTTCGTTTATCTACAGTTTGCGTTTTTAATTTACTAATATCTCCGCCATAAGATTTATAGTATACTTTGGCGGAACCATTGGCATTAAGACTTTCTAAGTTTGAACTCTTATTAATTAAATTCTCAACGCTACTTAAGCCAAATACACTCTTCAACGCATATTGTAAACCTTCTTTAATAATAGATCGCTTATCTTTAGTAAGGGCTTCTGCCTGATAAAATATATCAAACCTGCGGCCCAAATCTATCCGCGTTAACACATGCGTGCCATATTTACTGACAAGCTCCTGTGCGGTTAACGATAAGATATCTCTTTTGAAGTTGTCCGTCAGGAAATTATTTACATTTTGATCGTAGAAAATATTGTATGATTTATATATCCAGTAATCCGAATAATAACCGTAAACGTATTTTTTATCAGTTATATTAGTTCCGGGGAAAAGACCGTTGAGCGTATTCCCAAAAAGCACAGACCCATTGGTTTCGACAAATGCACTGGAAAATCTTGCCGACAGTTCTGCGGCATCATTGGCTTCTATAGTACGCGCGGCCCCCTCAGTGCTTGTACCTATATTGATTCTTTGTGAACCGCTTGCAGCATAAGCCGACGTATTTATAACGTTAGCCCTAACTGAAGCCTCGTCGTTAAATTTATCAGTAACATCATAACCAAATCCTAAGTAATTGTATGAGTCTGATGGTGTAATTAAAGGCGGCTTATTTTCATTTTGGCCCGCAACAGCTAAGCTTATATCCTTAGACAAACCAGGTTTCTGATTGGTTATATCATTTGACTTTTTAGCGCAAGAGGTTAATAGGGCCAAAACCGATAGGATGGTAAAAATTTTTTTCAATTGTGATGTGTTTATTGTTTGTGATAATATGTTAGGCAATAGACGAAATAATTGCACCTTGGTTTAAAGGTACAGGAAATAAATTTTACAGAGAATTTTGTAAAAAGCTTTTATATGTACGCTAACTCTTAAAACGGCGGCTCGTCTTCCAAATCATCCATACGTGATGGACGGATGATAAAGTTACTTGGTTTGTCAAAATCCTGGTTAGGAGTAAGGCCCGAGAAAGCAGCGTTCATGGGAGGGAAGCCGTCCATGCTGGTTTCCAGATCCTGGAACTTTACGTACTTGCCAACAAATTTTAGCCTTACACGGCCGGTTTCGCCGTTACGGTGTTTTGCGATAATAACTTCACCCACGCCCTGTGTCGGGTTGTTATCCTCATCTACATCCAAACCGTAATATTCGGGGCGGTAAAGGAATAACACCATATCCGCGTCCTGCTCAATAGAACCCGATTCACGTAAGTCTGAAAGCATTGGCCTTTTAGACCCGCCCGGGCGGCTTTCTACCGCACGGCTCAACTGCGAGAGCGCAATTACTGGCACATTCAGCTCCTTAGCCACTGTTTTTAACGCGCGGGATATACTACCTATCTCCTGCTCACGGTTGCCTCCTTTACCGTCATTTTTACCGTGCATCAGCTGCAAGTAGTCAATGATGATTAGCTGTATATCGTGCTGCGATTTCAAACGGCGGCATTTAGCCCTGAACTCGAATATATTTAAGGAGGGCGTGTCATCTATAATTAACGGAGCTTGCTCCAGTCTGCCAATTTTAGAGTGTATCTGCGCCCATTCCCATTCTTCAATATTACCCTTACGTATTTTTTCTTGCTCAATTTCGGTTTCACCGGAAATTAAACGATTTACCAACTGCACTGATGACATCTCCAGCGAGAACACCACAACCGGTTTATTAAAATCAACCGCGGCGTTACGTGCGCAGCTTAGTACGAAAGCCGTTTTACCCATCGCGGGGCGGGCCGCGATGATAACCAGGTCAGACTTTTGCCAACCAGAGGTCATGCGGTCAAGTTCGGTAAAGCCAGATGCTACACCTGTCAAGCCGTCTTTTTTATCTTTAAGCGCTTCTATATCCTTCAGGGCTTCATGCATCAGGTCGTCCATTTTGCGGGAGTCGCGGCGAAGGTTATTTTGAGCGATTTCAAACAGGTTTTTTTCAGCCTTGTCCAACAGGTCGAAAACGTCGCTGGTATCTTCATAAGCACTGCTTACAATATCAGTAGATATACGTATCAGTTCGCGCTGAATGTATTTTTGAATGATGATACGCGAGTGATACTCAATGTTAGCAGCAGAAGCGACCCGATTCGTTAACTCGGTAATATAGTAGGCACCACCAACCATTTCCAACTCACCCGTTTGGCGAAGCTGGGCAGTAACGGTTAGGATATCTACCGGAGAAGTTTTTTCGAACAAGTAGGCTATTACGGCAAATATCTTCTGGTGCCTTATATCATAAAATACCTCGGGTTTAAGAACGTCGATTACCGACGAAAGCGCGTCTTTTTCGAGCATTAAAGCACCTAACACCGCCTCTTCCAGATCAAGGGCCTGTGGCGGTATTTTGCCCATGTTGTTCTGCGGAAGCGCATTGCTAAAACGTGTTCTGCGCTCGCCGGTGTTGGCTTTGTAATTAGGGGTGTCGTTCTCAAAAATCATCTCAGCAAAAGTAGAGCAAAAATAATGCATACACACATAAGTTAGCATCTTTTTTGTTCTACAGCATGAGCATCTATAAATGATAAATTTAAGCTCATCAGGCCAATCAATTATCAACACTAATATGTTAGTTACTTTTTATTTTAGTGCATATCTGCTTAAAAATAAGCTACTTAATAATGTATGTTAATAAATATATTAATAGATTATTTTTAGTTTGTTGTAAAATACATTAAGTACTTTTGACGAAATTTTTTCTTAAAAACATGACATATAATTCTAAGCCTGCACGAGAGAGTAACCAGATGGTTTTTGGGATACGTGCCGTTATTGAAGCGATAAATGCAGGTAAAGAAATTGAATCACTTTACATACAGCGGGGCCTTGGCGGTTCTTTATTAAACGAGCTTAAAGGTGTGTTGCAACAACACAACATCATTGCGCAGCAGGTGCCGGTTGAAAAACTCAACCGCATTACCATGAAAAACCACCAGGGTGCTATCGCGTTTATCTCGCCTATTATTTACCAGAAAATTGAGGATATTATACCGGCTGTATTTGAGAAAGGCGAAGTGCCGCTTGTTCTGGTACTGGACAGTATTACCGATGTACGTAATATGGGTGCTATTGCCCGTACAGCCGAATGTGCCGGCGTGCATGCTATTGTGATACCCGCCCGAGGCTCCGCGCAAATTAACCCCGACGCGATAAAAACCTCGGCAGGGGCGTTATACAAGATACCGGTATGCAGGCATGATAACTTTATGCAAACCGTTAAGTTCATACAGGAATCGGGCTTGCAATTGGTTTGCTGTACCGAAAAAACTACCGACTACCTGTACACTCCCGACTATACCATGCCTACCGCCATTATCATGGGCTCGGAAGAGGATGGCATACGTAACGAGATCATCCGGATAAGTGACCATCTTGCTAAAATACCTATGTATGGCGAGATAGAATCTTTGAATGTTTCGGTATCAACCGGTATTATTTTGTACGAAGCCATCAGGCAGCGGTTCGCCCTGCAATAGGGTTGGTTGGTGCGTTTAAAAGCGTGGTGTTCCGTTAAAAGTATACACAATATCGGAACGATAATAAGTATTTGATAATCAGATATTTAATTAACAAAACGCACCTCTACCCTTAGTTTAAATAAAAGTATTTAAACAATTAATAATTAGCTATTTAATTATTTTTGGCCGGCGTTCCATGCGGAACGCTTTTGGAAGCTATAACGGAACGCTTTTGGGATGCTGCTTTTCAGGCTATAAAGGATGATTTTGCGGTACTAAAAACAAGAAAGCCCGACTACTTAGTCGGGCTTCTTTGTATCTTGACTCTTGACTCTAACAGTCCTGATTCTTTTAAATGTATTTAGTACCGAACTTGTTTTTCACATCGGCTACCACCTGCTTTACGTTCTGCTCCTGGTCGCGTGGGCATATCAGCAGCGAATTGTTCGATTCTACTACAATATAGTCATGCAGGCCCTGTAATATCACCAGCTTATCGCTCGGTACGTTCACCATGCAATTGCTGCTATCGTACATGATCACCTTATCAGCCGGGATCACCGCGTTGCCTACATAATCTTTCTCGGCCAGCTGGTAAATAGAGGCCCATGTACCCAGGTCGCTCCAGCCAAACTCTGATGGCAGTACGTAAACGTTAGGCGCTTTTTCCATAATACCGTAGTCTATAGAAATGTTAATGCAACGCTGATAAACTTTGTGCACAAACGCGCGTTCCTCGTGGGTATTGTATACCGACCGCGCTTCGGCAAAAATCTCATGCATCTCGGGCAGGTGCTCATTAAAGGCATCCACAATGGCCGATGCCGACCATACAAATATACCCGCGTTCCATAAAAAGTCGCCGCTTTGTATAAAGGTTTTGGCCAGTTCAAGGGTTGGTTTCTCGGTAAAGGTCTTTACCTTATGGAATTCCTCATTAAGGGTTTCTTCGGTGTACTGGATATAGCCATAGCCGGTATCAGGGCGCGAAGGTTTTATACCCAGGGTAATAAGGCAGTTATTTTCAGAAGCTGTTTTTAACGATTTTTCAATGGCGCTGATAAATGCGTTCTCATCCAGTATCAAATGGTCAGATGGGGCCACAACAATCGCCGCGTTGGGGTTAAGCGTTTCAATTTTAAAACAACCATAGGCTACGCAAGGGGCGGTGTTGCGCATAACAGGTTCGGTCAGTATCTGGTTGTCGGCCATGTCTGGCAGTTGTTCTTTTACCAGTTGGGTATAATTATCGTTGGTAACAACGTAAATATTCTCTTTTGGGCAAACTTTCAGGAAACGCTCATAGGTGTTTTGGATAAGAGTTTTACCGGTGCCAAGTATATCAATAAACTGTTTGGGGTGTGAAGTACGGCTGATAGGCCAAAAACGGCTGCCTATACCGCCTGCCATAATAATGGCGTAATAGTTTTGATTCATGTATACTGTAGATTTTAATTTGGCAAATCGTCGCTAAAGATGTACAATAATTCGCGATTTCAAAGCAATGAAAAACATAAATAATTTCATGTTTTTTTCACATTTCAATAAAGGCGTAATTCTTTAAATTGTTTTGAAAAGAATAATCATTTTTATATAAAATTTTTAACAAATACAGCCGTTTATTCTTAGATTTTTGTTATTTTGAACCATATTTCCAAACGCACAATTAAATAATGATCGAGACAAAAAAGTCGCTTTTTGACAACCTTCAAAACTTTTTCGGTTTTGATAACTTCAAGGGAGAGCAAGAGGCGATCATCACTAATATTTTGGCCGGGAACGATACCTTTGTGATTATGCCTACAGGTGGTGGCAAATCCATGTGTTACCAGTTACCCGCCCTCATGAGCGAAGGCACAGCGATTGTGATCTCTCCGCTTATCGCGCTGATGAAAAACCAGGTTGACCAGCTAAGGGCTTTCGGCGGGTCAGACAGTATCGCGCATTTCCTCAATTCCTCTTTAACCAAAGCCGATATATTAAGGGTAAAGGACGATGTACTAAGCGGCAAAACCAAGCTGCTGTATGTAGCTCCCGAATCGCTTACAAAACAGGAGAATATTGATTTTTTAAGGCTTAACCACGTATCGTTCGTGGCGGTTGATGAGGCGCACTGTATCTCTGAGTGGGGCCATGATTTCCGGCCCGAATACCGTAAAATACGCCAGGTGATCAGCAATATCGGCGATGATATTCCTATTATAGCCCTTACCGCTACCGCAACGCCAAAAGTACAGCAGGATATACAGAAGAACCTGCAAATGAACAACGCCACGGTATTTAAATCATCATTTAACCGCTCTAACCTGTTCTACGAGGTGCGTGCCAAACGTAACGTGCTTAAAGAGATCGTGAAATTTGTTAAGCAGAACCAGGGCAAATCGGGCATTGTATATTGCCTGAGCCGTAAAAAGGTTGAAGAGGTGGCCGAAGCGCTTAAGCTGAATGGTGTACGCGCTTTACCTTACCATGCCGGCTTAGACCCTAAAATGCGTGCCGATACACAGGACAAGTTCCTGATGGAGGATGTGGACGTTATTGTGGCTACCATTGCCTTTGGGATGGGTATTGATAAACCTGATGTACGCTATGTGATACACCACGATATGCCTAAGAGCATGGAAGGTTATTACCAGGAAACCGGCCGTGCCGGGCGTGATGGCGGCGAAGGGGTTTGCGTGGCTTTTTATTCTGAAAAGGATATTGATAAGCTACAGAAGTTTATGAAGGATAAACCTGTGGCCGAACGGGAAATAGGCACGCAGATACTCAAAGAAGTAATTGACTATGCCGAATCATCCGTGTGCCGCCGTAAACAGCTGTTGCACTACTTTGGCGAGAACTTTAATGAGGCCGGCTGTAATAACATGTGCGACAACTGCTGCGCGCCGAAAACGCACTTTGATGGCGAGGAACACCTGCACCGTGTGCTAAGCCTGATCAAACACATTGGTGAGAAATTTGACGATGCCCACATCATTAGCATTTTAATGGGTAAAGATGACGCCCATGTGAAAAGCTACGAGCATGACAAACTTGAATACTTTGGCTCGGGCAAGGAGCATGGCGAAAACCTTTGGAACTCGTTACTGCGCCAGGCATTGCTTAATAACTTTATTTCAAAAGATATTGACCATTACGGGTTGTTGCATTTAACCAAAGCCGGTAATTCATTTATAGAGAATCCTTACAGCATCCGTTTCTTGCTTAACCGCGAAATGGGGCCTACGGACGATGAAGAGGGCGACGAAGGCCCTAAACAGGGTGGCGCCGCGCTGGATACCCAGCTGCTGCAAATGCTGAAGGACCTGCGTAAAAAGATAGCCAAGCAAAAAGGACTGCCTCCTTTCGTTATTTTCCAGGATCCATCTTTAGAGGAAATGTGTACGCATTACCCCATTACTAATGACGAAATGAAACAAATATCAGGCGTGGGAGCAGGTAAGGCCATGAAGTTTGGCGCTCCATTCATTGACCTGATCAAGAAATACGTGGAGGATAATGATATTGACCGCCCGCTGGATATGGTGATCAAGAGCGCGGCCAACAAGTCGGCCCTCAAAGTATTTATTATCCAGAATATTGACAGACACCTGGCACTGGAAGATATAGCAGCCTCAAAAGGGCTTACTTACGAAGAGATACTGAAAGAGGTGGAAACTATTGTAAACTCGGGCACCAAACTTAACCTCAATTATTACATTGATGAAGTGA
The DNA here is from genome assembly GCA_001898335.1 of Mucilaginibacter sp. 44-25. Lineage (GTDB taxonomy): Bacteria > Bacteroidota > Bacteroidia > Sphingobacteriales > Sphingobacteriaceae > Mucilaginibacter. Next base: position 398,544 of record MKTS01000001.1, read on the forward strand.
TTGATGAGGATAAGCAGGATGAGGTTTTCGACTATTTTAAAACCGCCGAATGCGATTCAATAGATGAAGCCCTTGCAGAACTGGGTTCAGATGATTATACCCGCGAAGAAGTGCAATTGATGCGCATCAAATTCATGTCTGAAGTGGGGAATTAAGCTTTTCAAGCTAAAAGCACAAAGTCCAAAGCTTAAAGCCATTATTGGCTTGCTTTGGACTTTGTGCTTTTATAACCTTTTACTTTCAGCCTTAAGCTTTCCATACTATTTAGCAATTATCATAAACTCCGTTCTGCGGTTTAACGCGCGGTTTTCATCGGTTGTATTCGGCGCTATAGGCTGCCCTTCGCCGTAACCCTTATATACCAGCCTGGTTGAGTTTACTTTGGCGACTACAAGGTATTGATAAACCGCTCCGGCACGCTTTTCTGATAGTGTTTGGTTGGCCTCATGGGTGCCAACGTTATCGGTAAAGCCCGAAACTTCTATCTTAACGGTAGGGTTAAGCTGCATAAACTCCACCAGCTTTTGTAGCTCGGCCTTTGATTCGGGTTTCAGGTCGAACTTATTGGTATCAAAAAAGATGTTTTTCAGGATCACCTTGTTACCCACTTCAATGGGCGAAAGCAAAACCGACAGATTGAAAGCCTTTTTATTTATTAAACCAATAAGCGAAAAGTTATCGGAATAAAATAAATAACCCTCGCGAGATATGTTGAGGCCATAATTTTTACCGGTGGGCAACGTGGCTAAAAATTCGCCGGCATCTTCAGAACTGTAATCCTGGTAAACCGGCGTATTCTTTTGCAGATCAATGATCTCTACGGCCGCCTCAAGCGGTGCTTTGGTCTTTTTATCCTGTACCGTACCTTTTACGTAGGTAACCACCTTTGGGCGCACGCTTTCGGGCATTTCAAAGGTGTAAATATCATAGCCACCAAAGCCTTTGAGGTTATTTGAGGCGAAAAAGGCATAGCTGCCGTTCGCGGTTAGGGTAAGGCCGTTCTCATCTCCGCTGGAGTTGATGGGGTATCCCAGGTTCTCCGGCTTTTGCCACTTGCCGTCTTTCCCCAACCGGCTTACAAAGAGGTCCTTACCGCCCAGCCCCGGCCATCCGTTGCTGCAAAAGTAAAAAGTGCTGTCATCGGGGTGCACAAACGGCGACTGCTCATCATACTGTGTGTTTACGTTTGGCCCCATATTTTCGGGCTCGCTCCAGCCTTTTTCTGTAAGGTGCGATAGCCAGATATCGTAGCCGCCATAGCCGCCTTTGCGGTTGCTTACAAAGTACAAAGTGCGGCCATCGGCACTGATAGACGGTTGCGCCTCCCAGCCGGAGGTGTTTAACGGCGCGCCAATGCTAAAAGGTTTGGCCCAATCGTTACCTTTCTTTTGCGCTATGTAGATATCACAGCGCCCCAGTCCGTCGGGACGGTTACAGCCTGTAAAAAAGAGGTACTTACCATCCTGCGAAATGGACTGCGCCCCCTCGTTGTACATAGGCGTATTGATCACATCGCTCAGATAAGTCGCTTTTTGCCATTTATTGCCCACTTTATCGCTTTTATAAAAATCCTCGTTGTTGTTGATCTTGCGGGTGAAGATCAGTTCAGCTTCATCTGCGGTGGCAACCGGCAGGTACTCATCATCAGCGGTATTGATGTCGGCACCCATGTTTACAGGTGTAAACGCTACAGGGTGTGCAATGGCCTGTATGCTAAATTTGCAATCGGCAATTAGCTTTTGTGCGTAAGCAATATTTTGCGGCGTATTGTTGGTATAGGTAAGATATTTCTCCAGGTGACGCAGGGCCGGCTCATACATGGCGTTGGGTATCTCGCAGTCGGCAACTTTCAGGTAAAGGCCCTTGTTGTATTCAGGATTGAGCGCAATGGCTTGGTTAAACTGCTCCGCGGCCGGTTTAAACATACGGCGCATCCTCAGTACATCGCCCAGTAGGGCATGGGCTTCTATAAATTTACTATCGGCATCAACAGCTTTTTGCAGCAGTGCAATGGCCTCATCATATAGGTGCTCATCAATACTCTCATTAGCAAGTGAGAAGTTTTTTATGGCTTCCTGGTTAGAGGTGCTGTAACGCTTTTCCTGCGCGCAGGCAAAAGAGGCTATCAGTAACAGGAATAAAACGGCATAGAGTTTTTGCATCAGTAACCTATACGTTAAACCGTACAGGATGTTTCAGCACTGCTTACGGAATATTGAGATATTTATGTGTTTGCAGCGATATTTCCCATTTGGGGTTGGCCATTACATAGTCAACAATAAGCGGGGTAATTTCTTTATGTTTTGACCACTCCGGCTGCAAATACAGTTTGCAATCAGGCCCAACCAATTGCGCGTGGTGCTCGGCAAAAGCAAAGTCTGATTTATTAAAGATGATCACCTTCAGTTCGTTGGCTTTATCAGCCACCTGCTGCATAGGGCTTTTAAATTTTTTAGGCGACAGGCATATCCAGTCCCAATGGCCCGAAAGGGGGTAAGCGCCGGAAGTTTCAATAAAAGTGCGGATGCCGTTTTGCTGTAACTGCCCGGTAAGGTAATCGAGATTGTAAATCAACGGCTCCCCGCCAGTGATCACTACCGCTTTTGAGGGGTGGTGCATGGCATTTTTAACAATGGTATCGGCAGCGGTAAGGGGGTGCAGTTCGGCGTCCCAGCTTTCCTTTACATCGCACCAGTGGCAGCCTACATCACAGCCACCCAAGCGGATAAAATAGGCGGCTTTGCCGGTATTATATCCTTCGCCTTGTATCGTGTAGAACTCTTCCATCAAAGGAAGCAATGTGCCATCTTCCGGAACCTGGTGTGCCATAATTAAGGCTGCAAAGGTAAGGTTTTTACCGCTAAAAGCTTAAGCGGTAATGGCAAAAGGCTTAATATGATATTATGCAGATAATCTGAAACGTATGGCCGGTCTTTTACCTTTCATGTAAATTAGTTATCATTACAGAAAATATTACGCATGAAAAAGCTTTTTAACCTGGTTGTGCTTATTGCCCTGCTCAGTTTAAGCTCATGCGTTGATATAGAGGAACATTACGACTTCAAAGAGGATGGCTCCTGTAAGGTGGTGTACGGCTTTGATATGAGTAAAGCGGTATCTATCCTGATGAATTTAATGACCGATTCGGTACGGGCTACTCCGCAATTCAGTGTAGCGAGAGATACGACACTCAACTTTTACGATGCGCTGCCCGATACTACCGCAGCACGCCTCACCCCGGAAGAAACCGCCATGGCCAAAAGCAGCGACCTGTCTGTAGATATGGACCTGAGTAAAGGGCATATGTGCGTAAAAATGACGCACCTTGCCAAAACCCCGGCCGATCTGCAATACTACCTGCAGCATATTTCAACCGTATCCGTGAAAACACCGGCGGTTGACCTGCTGGAGAATAATAAAGACAAAGCGAATATTAAAAACACCGACGCCCTAACCCTGCAAAACTTTGTGGCCGGGCAGGATTATTATATTTACGAGGTTACGCCGCACAGCTTTTCGAGAATAATTGATAAGATAAAATTTGGTAAGTTTTTGCAGAAAACCCGCTCAACCTTCGCGGCGGCCAAAGCTATGCTCATTGATATGCCTTACAAGGTAGTGATGAATTTCGCGCGGCCGGTGAAAAAAGTAAGTAACCCCAAAGCCGTACTCTCTGCCGACCGAAAGCAGGTTACCCTGATCACCAATATGGACGATGTGATGAAAGACCCGGGCCTGATGAACCTGAAAGTAGACTTCTAAATTCCTATGAAGTGGTATGCCGTTCCTGATTTAAACCCATCCGCGGAACCTTTTATAAAAAAGGTTAAGGTGGGCGGCAAAAATATTTGCATTGTAAACTATGAGGGTAAGCTTTATGCAGTAGGCGCTACCTGCCCGCATGCCGGCGCCGAACTAAGCGGAGGCTGGTGCAAGGAGGGGAAGATCATTTGTCCGTTCCACCGTTATTCGTATGACCTTAAAACCGGCAAGGGTAGCCCCGGCCAAAATGATTTTATTGACAGTTACCCTATAGAACTGCGTGATGGTGAAATTTTTGTGGGAATTGAATCTTTCTGGGATAAGGTATTTGGGCAATAAAAAAGGGTTAAAACGCTTTGCGCTCTAACCCTTTACCATCTATCATATGAGATAATTATTGATAAATTTCCTTATTAGCTGACGCTAAAGTATTTTTCAGCAAACCAATTATCGTCATTAAACCTACGCCGCCGGGAACGGGTGTTATCCAGGAAGCCTTTGGCGCTACGTTTTCAAAATCAACATCGCCATATAGTTTAAAGCCCGATTTGGTAGTAGCAGACGTTTCACGGTTCATGCCTACGTCAACTACTACGGCGCCCTCCTTCACCATATCGGCAGTGATAAAGTTCTTTTTACCGATGGCCACGATAAGGATATCCGCATCAAGCGTGAATTTTTTAATATCCGGAGTACGGCTATGGCAAATGGTCACAGTGCAATTGCCGGGTGTGGTGTTACGTGCCATCAGGATGCTCATTGGCGAACCTACAATATTGCTGCGACCAACCACCACACAATGCTTGCCCGCGGTTTCAATACCGTATTCCTTTAGCATCAGCGTAATGCCGTAAGGCGTTGCCGGAATAAATGATGGCAGGTTGCGCTGCATACGCCCCAGATTCACCGGGTGAAAGCCGTCCACATCTTTTTTAGGATCAATGCGTTCTGTTACCTTCTCCGGGTCGATATGTTTAGGCAGCGGAAGCTGAACTATAATACCGTCAATATCAGCGTCGGCATTTAGTTCTGCTACTTTAGCCAGCAATTCTTCTTCGGATACCGTGTCTTCGTAGCGTACCAGGGTAGATTTAAAGCCTACCTTTTCGCAGTTTTTCATTTTGCTGGCCACGTAGGTTTCGCTGCCACCGTCGTGGCCTACTAAAACGGCCACCAGGTGCGGTTTGCGACCTGTACGCTCCAAAATTTTAGCTGCCTCTTCGGCAATTTCACCTTTAAGTTTTTCCGATACGTATTTTCCGTCGAGTAATTGCATAAGAGAGTCGAGATATAAGAATCAAGAGTCAAGAGCTATTTGACAAAGTCTTGTCTCTTGATTCCTGATTCCTGGTTCTAATATTATCAATCCAATTTCAAAACCGCCATAAACGCGCTTTGTGGTATCTCTACGTTACCTACCTGGCGCATGCGTTTTTTACCGGCTTTTTGTTTCTCTAATAGTTTACGCTTACGTGAGATATCACCACCATAACACTTAGCGGTTACATCCTTACGCATAGCTTTTACCGTTTCGCGGGCGATAATTTTTGCACCGATAGATGCCTGTATGATGATCTCAAATTGCTGGCGGGGCAACAGCTCCTTCAGCTTTTCGCAGATCTTTTTACCAAAATCGTAGGAGTTGCTGCGGTGTATCAGTGATGATAATGCATCAACCGGTTCAGCGTTCAGGCGGATATCCAGTTTTACCAGGTCCGACTGGCGGTAGCCTATCTGATGATAATCAAACGAGGCGTAACCTTTTGAAATGGTTTTCAGCTTATCGTAAAAGTCAAATACGATCTCACCCATCGGCATCTCAAAGATCAGCTCCACGCGGTCTGATGTGAGGTAAGATTGATTAATGATCATACCGCGCTTTTGAATACACAACGACATCACCGGCCCCACAAATTCAGATTTGGTAATAATGGTAGCTTTAATGTACGGCTCCTCCACATAATCCATCTTGCTCGGGTCAGGGAGGTCGCTTGGGTTATTCACCAACAGCTCTTCGCCTTTGGTGGTGTATGCGATGTAGGATACGTTGGGAACGGTGGTGATCACCGTCATGTTAAACTCACGTTCCAGGCGTTCCTGGATAATTTCCATGTGCAGCATGCCCAAGAAACCGCAACGGAAACCAAAGCCCAGGGCGGCTGATGATTCCGGTTCAAAAACCAGCGAAGCATCGTTCAACTGTAGCTTGGCCATTGATTCGCGCAGCTCTTCGTAATCTTCGGTATCAACCGGGTAAATACCGGCGAAAACCATCGGCTTCACTTCCTCGAAACCCTGTATGCCTTCCGCGCAAGGGCGGTCTATCGTGGTAATGGTGTCACCCACCTTTACTTCTTTTGCTTCTTTAATACCGGATATAATGTAACCTACGTCGCCGGTCTTGATTACATCCTTGGCAACCTGGTTGAGTTTCAGGGTACCCACCTCATCGGCAATGTACTGTTTACCGGTAGCCACGAATTTAACGCGATCGTTCTTGCGTATTTCGCCGTTCACTACTTTAAAGTAAGCGATGATACCACGGAATGAATTGAATACCGAGTCGAAGATCAATGCCTGCAGCGGAGCGTCAGGGTCACCAACCGGTGCGGGTACGCGTTCTACAACAGCACGTAGAATATCATGCACACCCATACCGGTTTTACCCGAAGCGGCAAGGATGTCCTCACGTTTGCAACCTATCAGGTCAACGATCTGGTCTTTCACTTCCTCCGGCATAGCACCAGGCAGGTCCATTTTATTCAGTACCGGGATAATTTCCAGGTCGTTCTCTAAAGCCAGGTATAGGTTAGATATGGTTTGCGCCTGTATACCCTGCGAAGCATCTACAATAAGTAAAGCACCTTCGCAGGCGGCAATAGAACGCGATACCTCGTACGAAAAATCGACGTGGCCGGGCGTATCAATTAAGTTTAAAACATATTTCTGCCCATCAAGCACATATTCCATTTGTATGGCGTGGCTTTTAATGGTGATACCGCGTTCGCGTTCAAGATCCATGTCGTCAAGTAACTGGGCCTGGGCTTCGCGCTGGGTAATGGTATTGGTGTATTCTAATAACCTGTCGGCAAGTGTACTTTTACCGTGGTCGATATGTGCTATAATACAAAAGTTACGGATGTGCTTCATTCAACCGCAAAAATAAGTTTTTAAGCGGATAAATTGCTATGAAATAACCGATTTGCTAACTTAGAGAACCTCGTAAAGCCCATTCACCTGATGAAAGCCATTATTACCGCCATTTTCCTCTTCCTGAGCATACCTGTGTTTGCCTGTTCGTGTTTAATAAAACCCGTTTTTAAATCAACAAACGATCTAAAGGACTATAGCTTTATAGCCCTCGTTAAGATAACGCAAACAGCGCCTTTTGACGAAAAATACAAGTTTATGGGTATAAGGAAAGATAGCGTTGCTCACATTACCGTCCTCGAACTATTTAAAGGAAAAGCAACTGATGTGGTAATTGATGGAGATTATCTCACAGATTGCAATATGCTGTATAGCAACAATGAAGAATGGTTGCTTTATGCTTACGAACGTAATGGTAAAACCTATGTATCCAGGTGTAGTTATAGTACTGAATACAGGGATGCTGACGGTTTCAGGGATTGGAATGGATTCCGTGGTATCAGGGATCTGGATTTGCTCCGCAGACTTTATCAACATTCACCAAACCTGAACGTGGCTAATAACCTGTTTTTTCCTAATGGTAAGCCGGAGATCAAACAGAAGATAGTAAATGGGAAGCTTGAAGGTAAACGCTATGTGTATTACCCCAACGGTAAACTCTATTTGACAGAAGATTTTAGGCATAGTGTAAGGACCGGTTCGCGTAAAGTTTACGATACTTCGGGACACCTGATATCGCTTACCAAGTATAAAAACGGTCTAAGGAAGGAGATTATCAGGTACCAGGATACCGCAGAAACCGCATGGTATTTGAAGTATCAAATGAAAAATAACAAAGATCCTTTATTTGGTGAACACGAACATGACTCTACTTATTTCGTTAATTTACTTGATTCGCTAAGGAGCTTAAAGCATTGGGATAAAGAGATAAGCTTTCACGAGGTTTTTAGTGATGAAGGGCGTAGTTACAGCTACAGTATGTTTTATTATGACGGAAAACCGGAGGCAAAACATACTTTAGACTGGCATAAAAAATTATATGAAGGCTGGGTTTACTACAAAGGTGGAAAGCTACATAGTTACATGCGATACGACCAAGCCCAAAATATTCAATTGGAGATAGATTACGAAAAGGATGGCACTAAACGTGAGTTTAAAAAAGCTTGTGAGTCATGTAAGTTTTATTTTGATGAAGATAACCCGGCAGCAACAGCAGAAGCTGTATATATTCAATAGATGGGGATTATTTTACAACTTCTACAAATTGCGGCGTTTCAGTTACCTTAATTTTCAGCTTGCCATCAGCAATTTTAACCGCTTTGCTATCCATACGGTCGGCACCGGGTTTTAGGCTGTATACATTAACTTTTGAATGATTGCCAACCAATAAGGTGTAATCCGCTGTCCGGCCTTTTTGGTCGGGAACGGTGAGTACATAAATAATGCTTTTGCCTGATCGGTATTTATCCACCAGCGGGTCGGCGTTAATAGTACCCACGTATTGGTAGTTACCCATTAATTTATTGGTTTGCAGGATGTAATCAGCCGCAGGCCGCCTTTTAGGGCTTTCGGCAAGCCCCGAGGTCATGTACTGGCCGGTACTGCCAGCCTCGGCATCAAATAACTGGTAGAAGAATAACCTTTGCACTCCGTGGCGCATGTATAGCAGCGAGGTACGCAGTATCCAGTCGGCCTGGGTAAGCAAGACACTTTTACTGCCTATTTCCGGCGCGTGCTGGTAGCTCTCGGTATTAAGGTCGTACCCTGTTTCGGTTACCCAAACCGGCGCTTTTAGGCTATCGGCCAGGTGTTTAAAACCATCTGCTACGCGGCCCAGCTCGGTCAGTTCGGGCGCTACACCTGTACTTGCCCTTTGCCGGGTAAATACACTGCCGTTATTAGCATACAGGTGATAATTGATCACATCAAAACATACATCCACAGTTCCATCCGGGCGCAGGCCACGATTTTTTTTGCACCACGCGACTATCCGGCGTACGTAATTTACATCGGCAGAGGCCAGGCCACCCATTACCACCATCATTTTTGGGTCGGCAGTTTTTGCACCGGCACCGGGGCCCATGGTATGCTTATGCCCATCATAAAAGGCAGATAGGTTGGCAGCATATTCTTCGGGCGTTTGCATGGCCTTATCGCCTTTCCACCAGCGGTCGGGCTCGTTGTTGCATTCCATGTAGCTAATGTAACCCAAACCTATTTTTACCGTGTTAGGTACATCATTCGTCCAGCGTGGGCGGGTGTCAACCTTAACTAACTCAGGGTCAATTTGCTTATTTGAGCCATAACGTGCTGCAAACTGGAACGCCGTACGGGCCTGTACCAGGTAAGAAGCCGGCTTGCTCCGGTCGGCGCCGTATGGCGCAGGTACATTCTCGTCGTCACGTTCGTCTGCGGGGTAGGTGTTCATCATCCAAACGGGCAGGTTTTTCAGATCGGCCAAAACCAATATGCTGTCGCGTTTGCAGCGTTCATACATCACATCATAATACCAGCTACCGTTATTAGTAGGGTTATAGGTATAATCGCCCGGGGTATTTTCCAGCTTGTTCCAGTTCATGTAATGGCGCACCGCTGTAAAGCTCTTGATGATAGCCATGTTGGTTTCATAAATATGGCTATGGTCATTGGGCGTGTCGGGGTTTTCCAGGAAGTTCCACTCGTAGCTATTGATACCGAACATATTTTTTAAAGGAGGGGAGGATGCTCTACGAGCTGTAGTATCACCGGGCTTATCGGCTACTATGGTCACTGTATCTTTCATCAGGGGCTTGTATGCCATTTGTTTATGGCAGCGCGCGAGCCCCAAAAAACTAAATACCAGCAAAAAAATATATCGATGGAAAAAAAGGCCGTTCATAGATGGGTTTTAACAGCGTAAAAAGTACGTATTTATACGTAATGGCCGGCTTACTTGTTTTATTTATTACGCAGGCTACTTGTAATCCAGATCGGTAAGGTCTTTTACCGAACCAAAGCCTATCACATCTTTAATTACCTTACCATCGGTCATCTCAACAGCCCGTATCAATTTATCGGAGCCAAACTTGTCTTTAATATCATGCATGGTTTTTAAAGCCGTTTCCTTGCGGTCCATATCGTCAAACAGGCTGTAAAGCATATTTCCGTTGTTTACAAAGTTGGTAACAGCTACCCGCAGTTGGGTTATCTCAGTATTGAGGATAGGGCCACTTCCTGTAGCGCTTTCAAATTTCTGCATCCGCGAGCGTATCATACGCATGAGGCTAATGGCATCCTGCACCGGCACAGTAATGGTAAAAGCATCATCCCAACGGGTGCCATCAACGTAGCGTGCGGTAAAACCCACCGATTTGCAGTAGAATTTATGATGCACCATCCGTTTCTCCAGTGTTAAACACAAGGTCATGAACAGTTGCTCAATGTAGCTGATGTGCTGGCGCTTCTCGGCAGATATCTGGCGCATGGCCTGCATGCCTTTATATTCATGTGCTACAATATTGGTTTCAACAAAATTAAGGCGGTAGTGCCAGTAAATACCATCAATGCTTTTGAATATAGCCTTAAGGCGCTGCGGCGAGCAATAGCGCATCTCAAGCGGTGTTTTTACGCCGGCACGCTCCAACCGGTACGACATGTTGGCCCCGATACCCGGCAGGTCGCCAAGTTTCAGCTCGCTCAGTATCTCATCAATATTTTGCGGGGTGATCACGAGAAGGCCACCTTTCTTTTTACCCCTTACCGATGCCAATTTAGCCAGGAAGGCATTAGGCGCAATGCCTACCGAGCAAGTAAGCCAATCGCCTACTTTGGTGAGGATATCGCTTTTAATACTCTGCGCAATTTTGATAGGGTCAACATGGTCATAATTACTGAGGTTGATAATGGCCTCATCAATGCTTTTAGGCACCACATCATTACTGTACTCGCGCATTACATTAATGATCTTGGTGTGGTATTCGCGGTAGCGGGCCGGGTTGCTTTCCACGGGCACCAGATCCGGGCATATCTGCATAGCATCATTCAACCGCATACCGGCTTTAAGGCCACGCTCTTTAGCTTCTGTTGAAAGCGATATCACACAGCCATATTTACCCGTATAAACACAAACCCCAACCGGGCGGTTACGCAGCCAATAGTTGGCCTGTTGCTCGCAGCGGGCAAAGTAGCTGTTCATATCCACGAACAGTACACGGGCTTCAGCCTTTGCTTTTATGGAGTTTTGGTTCACATTACAAAATTGCTAATAATTTTAGCAATTACAAATCTTTTTTCAATAAAAAAAGCCACCCGCAGGTGGCTTTTTTGCTTATTAAAAAAGCATTTCGTTTGGTGGTGTTACCCCTTTTAAGCGAAGGTAAATGGTGGTTTGGCCCCTGTGATGCGTTTGGTGCTCAAAGGCTTTTGCCAGCATCTGGCCTTTTTGCATCTTCATATCCTTACCCATACTTACTTCCTGCTTAAACTGGTCTTCGGTCATGCCCTCAATGGCGCTGATAGCAAAATCATAGCTTTCCATAACCGCTTTGGTAACAGCTTCCTTGTTCTGCGGTATGGTTTTTTCAAGCGATGTACGGCCATAAGGGCTCTCTTTACCGCTTATCATACCCAGGAACATAAAGTTGGCATCGGCAAGGTGCAGCATCTGTTCAGCAAAAGTCTTTACCTGTGGAGTGGCTTTAAGCGTGTACCCATCGGCAGGCATGGCATCCAGGTTGTTATTCGCCAGCAGGTACTCATACAGGTCAATGAGGTTGGGCGGGAGAGAGAACTTTTTGCTGTTGTATATCTCGTTATTACGCAGGATAGGGTAGATAAAGAGTTTTACTTCCCGGCTGAACAGGGCGGCAAAGGCTTCCAGGATGCCGCCGGGCAGGTTCTTATAATGCGCCTCAGAGAAAATATATTCCAGGTTGGGATAACCCAATACCACGCCCAGTTTGCGCCGGGTGACCTTGGATAGATAAGACACCAGTTTATAATACTGATGATAATTAGAGATCAAAACAGTTTGCCCCAGGGAGCAAAGGATATCTACCCGGTCCAGAAAATCCTTTTCGTCAATTTCCGCATTGTCATCGGCGTAGCGGTCCTTTAGGCCCTGGAGGGTAAGCTCAGTTATGAGTATCACGTTATCCTTATCTACATCGGGCTCGGCCATAAACTTTTCAACCCCGGTATTGATCATATCCAGGTGTACGTTGATCAGCGGCCTGAAGCGGCCCCTTACCACCACGGCGTTTTTCTTGTATAAAACTTCTGTTGGCTGCAGGTTTTGGCCATTAGGGCCAAAAAGAGCCGCGTCGGTAAAACCGAGTTTAACCAGTAGGAGGCTCATTAAACGGTTATCTACCTTACTGAAACCTGCTCCTTCAAACCTGATCATGTCTATCTGTATACGATCACGACTGAGGTCGTCCATCAGTGATTCCAGGAATACCGCAGGATACTCGCTGTAATAGAAACACGCGAAAATAAGATTGACACCCAATACGCCAGCGGCCTGCTGCTGCAGGTTATTATCATTATCCAGCAGGTTAACATGCAGGATAACATCGTTGAAGTCGCCATTGGGCTGCATCTGGAAACGCAGGCCCATCCAGCCATGGCCCTCATTGGTTTTGTGGTAATTGAGCGCCGCGAAAGTATCAGCAAAAGCGAAGAAGGTGGTGCTATCGCCCCGCATGGCGGCCAGCCTCTCCAGCACCAGGCTATATTCGTGGTTGAGCATGGCTATCAGACGCGATTCGCTCACGTAGCGGCGGGCCTGCTGCACACCGTAAATAGAATCGGAAAAGATCATGTCATAGGCCGACATGGTTTTGGCTATGGTACCGGCTGCCGCGCCCGCCTTAAAAAAGTTAGCGGCTACGTCCTGACCCGCGCCGATCTCGGCAAAAGAACCATATATCCTGGGGTCAAGGTTAATGGTGAGCGCCTTTTGTTTAGTACCGATATCTTTCCTGTGTATACTCATTCGCAGCTATCTAAAAACACTTCAAAGTTATTAAAAATGCAAAAGCCCGATGTTGCGTTACCGGGCTTTTAGTTCAGAAAATATTATTCGTTTCGCTTTAAGCCAAACTTTTCAATTTTGCTATACAGGTGGCTTCGCTGTATATCAATATCGTCCGCGGTTTTTGAAACGTTCCAGTTGTTTTTCTCCAGCTTGAATTTGATATACTCGCGTTCAGCATAGTCCTTGTATTCCTGGAAATTAGTAAAGCTATCGTAGTCTGTTTGCGGGGCGGCGGCGGCTGTATCACCGGCAACCGGTGGGGCGGTGGCCGATGGGTTGGCAAATGCCCTCACATCCGCATCGGTTATGGTTTTATCACTTAGGATGATCAAACGCTCTACCATGTTGCGCAGCTCACGGATGTTACCCGTCCACGGCAGTCTTTTCATCTCCTCAAGAGCGGCTTCAGATATCTTTTTGGTCGGCATACCATACTCGCTGCATATTTCTTCCAAAAAGCTTTGGGTAAGCAACGGTATATCATCCTTACGCTCCACCAAAGGCGGCACGTGGATGAGAATAACGCTCAGGCGGTGGTATAAGTCCATACGGAAATTACCGGCCTCAATTTCTTTTAACAAGTCCTTGTTTGTTGCCGCCACAACGCGTACATCTACGTCAATTTCTTTTTCGCCACCAACACGGGTTATTTTACTTTCCTGCAAGGCACGCAATACTTTAGCCTGTGCCGACTGGCTCATGTCGCCAATCTCATCCAGGAAAAGGGTACCGCCACTGGCTGATTCAAACTTACCTATACGCTGCTTAATAGCCGAGGTAAAAGAGCCTTTCTCGTGGCCAAACAACTCGCTCTCTATCAGTTCTGATGGTATAGCGGCGCAGTTCACCTCGATGATGGGCCCATTTGAGCGGTTTGATTTTTCGTGCAGCCAGCGGGCTACCAGTTCTTTACCGCTGCCGTTAGCACCGGTAACCAATACGCGGGCATCGGTAGGGCCTACACGGTCTATCGTTTCTTTAATACGTAATATAGCCTGCGACTCGCCCAAAATTGGGCGTACTTTTGAAACACGGCGTTTGAGTGTTTTGGTTTCAACCACCAAACTACCACGGTCCAACGCGTTGCGTACGGTAATTAAAAGGCGGTTAAGATCAGGCGGTTTGGAGATAAAGTCAAACGCGCCTTTTTTGCTGGCCTCAACAGCAGTTTCAACCGTACCATGGCCGGATATCATGATAAAAGGCAGGTCGGGTTTAATGGTAAGGCCTTCGGTTAGTACCTCCATGCCGTCCATCCGGTTCATTTTTATATCGCACAGTACCAGGTCATAGTCGTTCTTGCGGATCATTTCTAATCCGTCAATACCGTTGTCTATGTCTTCTACCGTATAATCTTCATATTCAAGTATTTCACGGAGAGTGCTGCGTATTGCTCTCTCGTCATCAATGATCAGAATTTTAGCCATGTGTTGTTAACCGTTTTTCGGGCAGAATGTTTGACGCTAAAGATAAAAATTGTATAGTTTTTTAAACACCTTAAAATAAAAAAGCACCGCTGTTGCAGTGCTTTTGGTATTCTTGGTTATCAGGTGGTGTAGCCTAATATTTTAAGTACCTGTTTGCTGTTTTGTTCCTCGCCAAATACCTCAAAGTTAAATGTTTCATCGCGGTTGCGGCGGATAATGACATGTTTGGGCGATGGCAGTAGGCAGTGGTGGATACCGCCATAGCCGCTCAGTACTTCCTGATAGGCGCCGGTATTAAAGAAACCTAAATATTGCACTTTTCGGGTCTTAGGCATATAAACACTGTTCATGTGTGCTTCCTGGTTGTAGTAATCCTGCCCGTCGCAAGTGATACCGCCCAGGTTAACACGCTCGTACTCGCTGTCCCAGTTGTTTATAGGTAACAGGATGTATTTTTGATTCAACGCCCAAACATCAGGGAGATTGGTAATGAACGAGCCATCCAGCATCAGCCATTTTTCACGGTCGTTCTGCTGTTTACGGCCCAGTACTTTATAGAGTATACCCGATGCTTCGGCAACCGTGTATTTACCAAATTCAGTAATGATGTCGGGTTCAATGGTATCATGCTCAGCGCAGATCTCTTTAATACGGCTCACGATCTCGTTGATCATGTACTCGTAATCAAAATCAAATACCAGCGAATCTTTGAAAGGCATACCGCCTCCGATATCCAACGTATCCAGGTGCGGGTTCACCTTTTTAAATTTACAGTAAAGCGTTACATACTTTTCTAACTCGTTCCAGTAATACGGGGTATCAGAGATACCGGAGTTAATAAAGAAATGCAGCAGTTTTACCTGAAAATTAGGATTCTGCTCAATTTTGTTGTGATAAAAATCAATCACATCCTCCATACGCACACCAAGGCGGGAGGTGTAAAATTGTGAATCGGGCTGCTCCTCAGCGGCAATGCGGATGCCCAGGTTACATGGCGTATCCAGTTCAACCTCATCATCGTACAGGTTAAACTCTTCTTTATTATCCAAAACAGGTATAATGTTATGGAAGCCATCGTGCAGCATATCAATAATGTACTGCTTGTACTGGAAGGTTTTAAAACCGTTACAAATAACGGTCATGTCTTTGGTTAATGCGCCTTTTTTCTCTAACGCATCAATCATCGGCATATCAAAAGCTGATGATGTTTCCAGGTGGATATCATTACGCAGCGCCTCCTCAACAATATGTTTGAAGTGCGAGCTTTTGGTACAATAGCAATACTTGTAGGTACCGCGATAGTTGTTTTTAATGATAGCCTGCTGAAAAAGCAGTTTGGCCTGCTGTATTTTTTTGCTGATCATGGGCAGGTAAGTGAAGCGCAGGGGGGTGCCATACGTTTCAATCATCTCCATTAAATTGAGGTCGTTAAAGTATAATTCGTCCTCTATTATCTCAAAACCTTCCTGCGGGAAACCAACGCTAAGGTCAAGAAATTCCTGGTAACTCTGCATTCTCTGATATTTTTGGCAAAAATGTAATTTTTAAACGGATTATTTACCAAAATATTTGCGGCAAATTATAGGTGGATTGTAATTTGTTTACGAGGGGATTTGTTGAACGAGAAAGTAGAAATCAAAAGCTATGTAATTGTGAGCAAAGCATGGCAAATTCATAACCAGGTTAAGTTGCTTGTAAGATTGCCATGTCGCTGTCGCTCCTCGCAATAACACCGTGGATAGGGAGATTCCCAATGACTCAATGACTCAAAGAAAGATGCACCTCGGCCATCATGCACCTGGCGCTGCCGCCACCGTTGGTTTCAATGGTACTGATGTCGGCATACACCAGCTTGCCGTATTTTTCCAATGCGTTCTTCTGCTCGTTTGATAATGAATCAAACGCCGCTTTCGACATCACGATCAGCGTATCGCCCGATGTATTTTTCACCTCCAGCATATTGCCGGCAAAGTGGTTCATCTGGTCGAAAGATATATCAATAATTTCCTTTCCAGTAGTTTGGATTGATTTTATAACCAACTCTTTTTCAGTAGCATTGGTAATGCTATCTAAACAGATCACCACAAAGCCGGAACCAAGGGCCATTAACACATTGGTATGATAAATGGCCTGCCCGTTTTGGTCAATCGCGTCAAAGGTTATCGCTTTATATCCTGTGTAATCGCAAAAAGCTTTCAGCACTTCGGCGTTTGTACGTGGTGATATACAAGCATAGGCTATTTTATTCGGCCGGTCTAAAACCATGCTGCCGGTGCCTTCCAAAAAATCGTCCTTAAGCTCAAAGCGACTAAGATCGATCACACGTTTGGCGGCAAAGCTTTCTTCCAATTGCCTGATGATATCTTCCCGGCGCTCCAACCTCCGGTTCTCGGCCTGCATAGGGTAAAGGATAATATCGCCATTATCATGAAAAGAAACCCAGTTGTTGGGGAATATGGAATCGGGGGTATGCGGCTCTGGTGTATCGTTCACCACAATCACGTTTACGCCGTTTTGGCGCAATACGTTAACAAAGCCGTCAAATTCTTCAACCGCTTTTTGCTGAACCGCAAACTGGTCGTCGTCGCGGTTCTGGAAGGCGTTGCTTTCCGCCGTTTGGGCGTTAAAACCGAACGCCACGGGGCGTATCATTAATATATTGGATGTACTTTGAGAAGTCATTTGCTTCGCTGTCATTGGGTCATTGAGTCATTATTTTACAATGTCAATCAGGCCAATGACTCAATGACCTAATGACTTGATGACTAAAGCGCTTCTCGCGTCAGCGGCATGCTCATGCAATGGAAACCACCACGGGCACGCGAAAGCTCTGCCGAAGGCATCAGTATCAAAGTGTCTTTCATGGTTGCAGGGTCAAGCTCGCCATTTTCCAATTTCTGCAAAACAGATTTTACGTTAAGCACTTTAAATCCGGTCTTTTTAAAGGCCTCTACTGTTTTGTTATTGCGATCATACCCCAATACCACGCCATCTTTAAGCGCCAGCAGGTTACAGCTGTCTGTCCACTGTTCACGCGCATCAAACGGGAACTCGTTATTACCGGAGTAAATAAATTTCACTTCGCCGGTACAACCCAGTTCGTTTTTACTGATATCTGTCAGCAGGTCTTCTAAATGGTCAAACGTACGCGGCTTTTGCCCATTAGTAAACTGTACTATCTCGGGCTTGTCCTTATCTTTCTTGTCGGCAAACCAATTGATCGGTTCGTTCTCGGGCTGCCCGGCTTCCGTAATCGAAAGCGATTTAAGCATTACCCATGTATCACGCTTTACCTGTGTGAAAACCGTATCAATGTGCATATAATCGCGCTTGTGCGGTATTTTAACTATAGTAACTTTATTAACTACGTTATTGGCAAACAATAGCTTTATAGCTTCGTTGGCGCCGCTAATGGAGGTACGCTCGCTGCAACCTATCAGTAAATGCTGTGAGCTTACCATCATTACATCGCCACCTTCAAGGGTGGTTTTTTCTTCCTGGTCTTCGCCCGGGCGCAGGAAATGCTGCACTGTATCAGGTATCTCCAGTATATTTTCGCGGTAGGCGGAAAATAGCGAGTGATTAAAGAAAATATAACGTACCAATAAAGTTTCGCGTGAGCGAGCCTTTTTTGCAGGCTTGTTCAGCAGCATGTAATTATTAATGGCAATCCCTATGTCCCGTGTGAATATCAGGTTAGGGATAGGAGCAAATATCATGGTATCATCACTAAGCGAGCCCGATATAAATATCTTAGCCAGTTCTACCGGGTCGGTATCTATCAGCTGCAATTGCAGGCGATACGTACAATTTTCTATTGCACAAACCGATGCGACCAGTTTTTTACGAATATCCGCCTGTTGCAGTATATCGCCCAGCAGCGTTTGTATTTCAATAACCTTATCAGAGTTATGGAAACCGGCATTATCGGGCTTGAAAAAGGCGCGGTCACTTGCGGCGCTGTCTATCTCGCTTAGCTTGCCTTTAATTTTATCCGGGTCAAGGAAATACATCAATAGTTTAATGTAATAATCGTACTCCTTGCGGCGCATGGTATCCAGATGAACAATATCTTCGAACAGCCAGTCCTGCGCTTTTGACGGCACTACTTTACCCAGGCCGCTATCGGGGCTGTGTACCAGCAGTGCTTTAAGGTTACCAATTTCAGATGTTACATTAAGTTTAAAATCGTTATTTACAGGTAGCATATGGGGTGATGTTCAATAACAAAAATAGGGAATTTTACTTAGATGATTCATAGTCGATAGTCAATAGACAATAGTCCATAGCCATAACTAAAATGCGTACAGAATTTAAACTATCGACTATGGGCCATTGACTATGGACTATCCACCGATAAATGTTATTTTTGCGCGATGGATTTTATTATTGAGGCTGTTGTTAAAGCCGTTAAGGACTTATACCAAACCGATGTTGCCGCCGATGCTGTAAATCTGCAGGAAACCCGTAAGGAGTTTGAGGGGCAGGTTACCATAGTTACTTTCCCGTTCACTAAAGTATCGCGCAAAGGGCCGGAGCAAACCGGCACCGAGATTGGTGAGTACCTTAAAGCCAATGTTCAGGAGATCGCGTCGTTTAATGTGATCAAAGGCTTCCTTAATATTTCTATTGCCGATGCTTATTGGTTGTCCCAATTAAACAACAACATTCTTGCTGATGATTTTGCCGTAGTAAAACCCAACGGCAAAAAGGTAATGGTTGAATATTCATCGCCAAATACCAACAAGCCACTACACTTGGGGCATATCCGTAATAACCTTTTGGGCTTCTCGCTGTCAGAAATCCTTTCCGCAGCCGGCTATGAAGTGGTAAAGGCTAACCTGGTGAATGACAGGGGTATACACATTTGTAAAAGCATGCTGGCCTGGCAGCAGTTTGGCAATGGCGAAACACCGCAAAGCTCGGGTTTGAAGGGCGACCACCTTGCCGGTAAATATTATGTTTGGTTTGATAAAGCTTATAAGCAGCAGATAACCGAACTGATTGAAGAGGGCCAAACCGAGGAAGAAGCCAAGAAGAATGCCCCGCTGATAAAACAGGCGCAGGAAATGCTGCAAAAATGGGAGGCGGGCGACGAAGAAGTGATCAGCCTGTGGAAAACCATGAACGGCTGGGTGTACGATGGTTTTGCCGAAACCTACAAAGCCCTGGGCGTTAGCTTTGATAAATATTACTACGAGAGCGACACTTATCTTTTAGGCAAGGACATTGTTGAAGAAGGCCTGGCCAAAGGTGTTTTCTTTAAAAAAGACGATGGCTCAGTTTGGATAGACTTGACCGAAGACGGCCTCGACCAAAAACTGGTTCTCCGTGCCGATGGTACTTCTGTTTACATCACCCAGGATCTGGGTACCGCTCAGCTCAAATACAACGACTACCACATGGATGAGTCTATCTATGTAGTAGGCAACGAGCAGGACTATCATTTTAAAGTGCTGTTCCTTATCCTGGAGAAATTAGGCAAAAGCTGGGCAAAGGGACTTTACCATTTGTCGTACGGCATGGTTGATCTGCCATCTGGCAAAATGAAATCGCGCGAGGGAACGGTAGTTGATGCCGACGACCTGATGGCCGATATGTATAGCACAGCTAAAGAACAAACCGATGCGGCGGGCAAAGTGGAAGGTTTATCAGACAGCGAAAAAGACGCTTTATACCATACCATAGGTATGGGCGCTTTAAAATATTTCCTGTTAAAGGTAGATCCTAAAAAACGCTTATTGTTTGACCCTAACGAGTCGGTAGATTTCCAGGGGCATACCGGGCCTTTCATACAATATACGCACGCACGTATCAAATCTGTACTGGCAAAAGCCGGATATAAAGGGGTAGCCTTTACAAGCACTGATGCATTAGACCCTGTTGAGCGCGACCTGATCGTTAGCCTGACCAAATTCCCTGAAACCATTGCCGAAGCAGCGAAAGGGCATAGCCCGGCGGTAGTTGCCAACTACATTTACGAAGTAGCTAAAAATTTCAATAAATTTTACCACGAAAAATCGGTAAACCAGGCCGAAACCGAAGATCTGAAACAGTTCAGGATGCAGCTTTCGGCAGCCACCGCGAACGTTATTAAGCGTGGCATGAAGCTGTTAGGCATACAGGTACCAGAGAGAATGTAAGTAAGATAGAACCAAGATACAAGAGTCAAGAATTAAGAAAGTGTAAATGTGAAAATATGCAGATAAGCAAATGAAAAACATCTGCATATCTGCACATTTATAATCTGCACATTTTCAAATTATCTCCAGTGGCCACGGCGCCATGCCCAGCCTCTGTTGGCATGTACCCAATTCCCTCGTACGTACACACGGTTAACACGAGGGCGTGTGTAATAGCCATTTACATATACGTAACGGTTGCCGCGGTACATCCATTCGCCGGGTACCCAGTAAGCGCCCGGATAAGGTGGGGCAGGGCGTACGTAAACCGGCTCAACCGGTTGATCGGCTACATAATAATCGCTTGCGCATGAAGACAGAAACAACGTACCTGCTATTGCTGTCATAATTCCTAATTTACTTAATGTCTTCATCTGTAATGTGGTTTGTTGGTAAGACGATTAAACTGATAAATGGTTTAGTAAACCATAGAGCATACAGAAGTAACTGGTTAAGAGTACCTAAGCACCTGTAAAAGTAACAGTGTTAACATGTTTAAAACATCAGCAACCGTAATTTCCCGTTTTAGGAATATCTTTATGGCATGATTGGTAAATGTTATTACAGGGTATGTCTTTTAGCAGTTTTAGTAGTAGTGATATCATCCTGTTCGCATAAACTTACGCCTCGTAAAACCACGGTAGATGATGTTACCGGCATACCGGTTAAACGCGGGCCTTACGTAATGGTAAAGCCTGAAAAGGAAATAGCCGAGAAATATGCCTCGCTGATGGGGGTAAAGCGCGGTGATATACAAAACGGACGCTTATACAGTTTCATAGAAGAGTGGTATGGTACGCCGTACCGCTTAGGGGGTATGGATAAGGATGGTATTGATTGCTCCGGCCTGGTATTCTTATTACAACTGCAGGTGTACGACCAGCCTGTACCACGTACGTGCGCCATGCAGGTAGGCATCATTAAACGTAAATATGAGGATGAATTACAGGAAGGCGACCTGGTTTTCTTTGACTTCGACGGTAAACAATTCAGCCATGTGGGCGTGTATTTGCAAAACGGTTACTTTGTGCATGCCAGTACGCGCAAGGGGGTAATGATAGCACGGCTACATGATAATGGCATATACAAATTTTTCTCCCGAGCAGGCTCAGTGATTGACAACGATACGGCCATACAAACCAGCATGCAACAATAAGTGTTAAATATACGGTGCAACTTATAATTAAATATCAGTGTTAAGTTTATGATCAATACTTAACATAATCATAATATTGAATTAATATTTAAATGATATAGATTTACACCCATAAATCAGATACTTATAAAATGAAAGATAAACTTAAGCCACTTATTAAAGAAGCTAAAAAAACCGCACAAAAGGCCATACATCAGCAACTGGTTGCCAGTTTAAAAGAAGTAGCCACAAAATTTAGCACCGCTTCAAAAAAACTTGATAAAAAAATCGACAAAGAAGCCAAAAAGCTTGCTAAAAAGATGGCCAAGAACATCAGCATCAATAAAGATGAGTTGCTGAAAGATACTACCGCGCCTGCAAAAGCTATTGCGGTTCCGGTAAAGCCTAAAGCCGCAAAAAAGGCCGAAACAGAAGCCAATCCCCAGTAATTTTACAACTTAATCAGTTCGCTTTTTAAAGCCGAAATTACCAGGCCTGTTCTGGATTTAACATCAAATTTCTGGAACAGCGCCTCCCTGTAATTATCTATGGTATGGGGGCTCAGGTTCATCATATCGGCTATTTGCTTGTAGGTATAGTCCGAGCAGCATAATTCCAGAAACTTTTGCTCATTCTTATTCAATTCTATCGCTGCCGTTTTTACAGGCTGGTTATTTTGAATATTGCGCAACAACTTACCCGACACAAGTTCGTTAATGTAAAAAGAATGTTTAGCTATTCCTTTAATCGCGCTGATCAGGTCGCCGGTTCTGGATTGTTTGAGCATATACCCACCCGCGCCACTTTTTAACATACCGATAATAGGCTTATCTTCTTCAAACATACTTAGGGCCAGTACATTAATATCCGGATAATTTTCTTTGAGCCACCTGGTGGTTTCGTAACCATCCATAACCGGCATGGTAATGTCCATCAGTATTACTTCTGGCAACTGGTTGTCGCAAAGTTTTTTGATCATATCGGCGCCGTTATCGGCGTCGAATAAAACATTTACCTCGTTTGACTCCGAAAGTAATTTGGCAAGCCCCTGCCTGAACAGGGTATGGTCATCAACAATGGCGATATTAATTTTCTCAGAAGTCATAAAGTTATAGGTTAGGAATTTGTATAGTAATAGTTGATCCTTTTCCGGGAGTTGACCGGATGCTGGCTGTCCCGTTTATCATGGCCGATCTTTTTACCATGTTGTGCAGGCCCATACCGCTTTTACGGCTTAGCGCCTCCTCCACGTTAAAGCCCGTTCCGTTATCAGTTATTTCCAGTATGCAGGCGCCATTAACCTGATTCAGGTTAATGTGTATGGCAGTGGCGCGTGCGTGTTGTATAATGTTGTTGATGATCTCCTGGAACAACCTGAAAAGTATGGTTTCTTTCGCGTTATCCAGTTGTGAAAGATCATGGTCGTAATTAAATACCACCTCAAACTTATCCGATCGCCTGAGCCATTCCAACTCAAAATTAATGGCTGATGCCAAGCCCCGGCTCACAATTTCCTCGCCGTGCAGCAACCTCGAAAGTGCCTTAACTTCTTTAATGGAGCGCATGGTGAGGTCTTCCACAAGAGCAAGCTTTTCAGCGGTATTTTTGGTATCTGTTACATCAACCGAACTTAGAGTAATGGTGGTTAAGCTAAGCAACTGGCCAATATTGTCATGCAGGTCATAAGCTACGGTTTTAAGCGTTTGTTCCTGCACCTCCATTTGTGTTTTTAGAAGCTCTGTTTCAAAATTCTTTTGCATGAGTATGGTATCATCACGGTGCTGCTTCTTACGCCGGTTGTACGACAGTACATACAGGATAAGGAACATCGGCGCTATTAAAAAGATCACCGATGTTAAGCCTATCAGCGATATTACTTCCTTTGTCGATATCTGCATATGAAAGCGTATGACCAAAATGTATACATGATGATATCCAGCACATTAAAAATAATATACCTGATGGAGTTATTGTAGGTGATAGACTCGTATTTGGCCAAATAGTCCAAAAAGTTATTACAGGCCGTGCTCCCAAAATAAAAGAACAGGGCGCCGCTAACCCACCAGAACGATGCCGAGTACAGCAACGGCTCAAAACGCTCGTCTTTAAGTTTAAGGTAATAATAGTACAGACTGGCAAGTACAAACACAACCGACATTACCGATGCCGTAACTGATACGAAACCCGAGAAGTTAATATGAATAAGTTCGCCCAGATAAAGCGCTAAAAAAGCCGTATACCACGTAATAAGCCATTTAACCGGGTAATGGTAAGGCCTATACAGATAGAAAAAAAAGAAGCTGGTAAAACCACACTCAAATAACAGATAGATATTATAAATAGGATAGTTATTTACCCTGAGATGGTGGCGCATATAAATGCCTCCTAACTCTGTTGCGCAGGTAAGCAACAAGAACGGGATAAATATTTTCCAGGCCGGGCTTTTGTCTTTCCGCAAAAAAACAAAAGCCGCCAGGAAACATATGCATTCTGTAAAAGTATTAATGCTTAAATAGGCCACTATAATAACAGTTACGGGATAAGGGTAGCACCTAAGCTGTTACAATCTCTTGGCGGCGGGCATAATTCGCCACGGTTTTCGGGCGTACCGCCTACTATAAAGCCTTTGGATGGCTGGCCGTTGGCACCCTGCAGTTTGTTGGTGTAATAATCGCGATGGAATTTTTGGCTCATTTTATTGGTGCTGTCTTTTGTAGATACTAATACCAATGTGGTATGCCCCCAATAATCAGTAGCAGGTTTGTGGCCACCAATAAATTTTGCCGGATATATGGTGTCATAAGTGGCAAGGTAAAAACGTATGCCATCTCCGCCTTCATTCTTAATTTTATTTACCAGTTTCTGCAACCTGTCTGCACTAAACCATATGGCGCGTGTATTAGGTACTTTTTTCTTTTTTGAATCATTTTGCAAATTACCTATAGAGTCTACAGTACCGGCATGTTTTTCGTAATTCTTTACATATTGTTTCGCCAGTTCATAAGTAAGGCTGTCCGGATCGTTCAACGCTGCAGAGGTGTTCAGATCGGCATGTTGATTTTGGCAGGCAGCCAGCGCGAAGGCAAATAAGGCTGAAGCGAGTAAGGTTTTTTTAAGAGTGGTCATGGTTGCTATATAATTTATCGAAGTTGCTTATTTAAGTAATGATTAACAATACTCCTCACTGCCTTTTTTTAACCTAAGTTTTTATTAAAAAAAGCTGTTTTCACCCTATATTATTTTAATTGATAAGTTGAGATTTGAGGTAAAATATCTTACTTGTTAAAATAAACAACCGTAATTTATTTTGAATGACATTTATTAAAACGGGTATTACACACCAGTTAATAGTTTGTTCAGCAATCAATTTAGTAATATTATAACTTAAATCTTATCACAATTATGGAACCTTTAGTAGGCGAGATCAAATTGTTCGCAGGTAACTTTGCGCCCCAGGGCTGGTTTTTTTGCGATGGCACCACGTTACCCATTAGCCGTTACCAGGCTTTATTCTCATTATTAGGCACGATGTATGGTGGCGATGGATATAGTAATTTTCAATTGCCCGATCTTCGTGGCACCGTACCCTTGCATGTAGGCAACGGCGGCAGCCAGTCTGGTGTTACCGTAACTTTGGGCCAGCGCACCGGCAGCGCCAGTGTAAAGCTGGATGTTACCCAATTACCAGCACATACGCACAATTTAAATGCTGTTTCGGTTGGTACCAAACCGCAGCCTAACGGTAATTATTTATCGGCACTTCCGGTTGATCCTAACACCGGGGAGGGTACTAATAATTATGCCGATGGCACACCCGACTCAGTACTTAATGCCGGTTCTGTTGCCCCTGTGGGTGGTGGCCTTCCTTTTAATATTGTTCAGCCCTCATTAGGAGTTAACTACATTATCGCTTACGAAGGTATATATCCTTCACGCCCATAATTAGTAGACAAAATCACCCTTACCCTGCAATAACTTTAAATAGTTGTTGCAGGGTATATAAGTAACCGGCGGGTGCCGGCTTGCTGCATTCCATAATAATTAATAGGTAACTCCTGCGCGCTGTCCCGTATGGGGTTTTACAGGTTAATAGCATTACCACAGTTATCAGCATAGTAAGCTCACCAAAACCGATCACACAAATTCTCTCTATATGATTAAAACTTTACTTTTTAAAAAAAGTACGTTAACCAACACTATACGCTCCATAAAGATATTGGGCTTATTGGTTATGTTAATATGCACAGCAAGCAGGGGCTATGCACAGGTTTATTATGTATTAAACAGCGGTACGGGTAATACCACTAACGCGGTAAACTCATTAAAGAGAATTGACTACAACGGCAGTAACGAAACAACCGTTACCAGCAGTATACCCAACCCATTATTGGTTGAAGTTGACGCACCGAACAACCGCATATTTACCTATAACGGATTTTTAGGCAGCAGAACTATCAATGTGGTCGACATGACGTCGGGTTCGGTAATTAACCAGATCAGCCTGCCCTCGGCTATCAATACAACCGGCTATTCTGTTGGCGCTATTAAGTACGACCCGATAAACAACTGGGTTTATTACACTACTAACACCGGCAAAGGTACTGCCGACGCCATGAACGCTATTTACCGCTCCAAGCCCGACGGGAGCCAAAACGCGGCCTTAGCAACCAGTGTGGCCCTGTTTCCGGTTTATCTGGCGCTTGACATCCCAAACAATCGCGTTTTTATATATGAGGGTATTTTTAGCGGCCGTAAATTTTTAACGTTTGATTTAAATTCAAATACGGTAACAGGCAACGCGCCCGTGAGCAATATTGTAACAGCGATGGCTTATGATAAGGTGAGTGATTATATCTATTATACCACCAGCGATAATAACCCCGCGGCCACAACTGATAATGATGCTTTAAGGAAAATAAAACCCGGAGGTAGCGGGGGAGAGGTAGTGGTAAAAGCCGCTTTGTTTAAAAGCCCGCAATACCTGGCTTTAGACGCCGGCAATAACCGCGCTTTTGTTTATGAGGGCTACATAGGCTCATCAACCACCATAAGATTAGATGATACCGGCATATTTTCGGTAGACCTGAGTTCGGGCAGTACTACACAGATACTTAACCAGGCTAACCTGCAAAATACACCAACTTATTATCGTGTAAATGGCATATACGCGGCTGCCGCCCCATTATTAGCCACCACAACGGCAACAAATATTACTTCGGCCGCGGCAACAATAGGGGGCTCTGTTACACGCAGCGACGCGGCCGTCACAGAAAAGGGTATCCTGTACAGCACCAGTAATAATACACCGCTGCTTAACGCGAATGGCGTTACAAAAACTACTAATGGCACCGGTGCCGGCAGCATTTCTGTTAATGTAACCGGGCTTAACAGCAATACAACCTATTACGCACGTACCTATGCCATAAGCGCGGCAGGCACCACCTATGGCAGTGTTATAACCTTTAATACGCTTGCTTCAAGCAATGCTTCATTAACTAATTACACCATTAGTTCAGGAACATTAAATCCCGCGTTTTCCTCCAACACTACCAGTTACACCGTTTCTGTGCCTAACAATGTAACCGCTATAACTTTTACGCCTGCACTGCCAACTGGTGCAAGCGCAAAAGTAAATAACACGCCAACAGGCGGGGCAGGGCAGCCCGCATCGGCAAGTATCAGCTTATCAACCGGCTTAAATGTAGTTACCACAGTGGTAACCGCCCAGGATGGTACAACCACCCAAACCTACACCATCAACGTAACCAGGGCAAAAGCCGATCAAACACTTAGCTTTTCGGGTTTCCCGGCAAAAAGTTATGGCGATGCCGACTTTGTTAGCGGTTTTACTGCCAGTAGCGGCCTACCTGTTACTTATACCAGCAGTAACCCTGCTGTAATTACCATTGTAAATAGCCAGTTCCATATAACGGGAGCGGGCGCTACCAGTATTACAGCCTACCAGGGTGGTGATGCCAACACCAACGCCGTAACTTCAACCCCGCAAACGCTTACTGTTTCGCCAAAGACGATCACACTAACTGCCGACAGTAAAAGTAAAGTTTACGGAGCAACCGACCCTGCACTTACCTATACCACAACCGGGCTTGTCACTGGCGATGCCTTAACCGGATCATTATCCAGGGATGCCGGTGAGAACGCGGGCAATTACCCCATTAACCAGGGTACACTTAACAATACCAACAACCCCAACTATAACATCAGCTATACAGGCAATAGCCTTACGATAGTTAAAAAGGATATTGATATCACGATTGATATGGCGACCAAGGTTTACGGTGACGCGGACCCTGCCTTTGTATACCATCTGAATACGCCGCTTTTATTTACCGGCGATAAAATAGTTGGCAGTCCGGCCCGTAACGCTGGAGAAAGCGTTGGCTTTT
The DNA here is from genome assembly GCA_001898335.1 of Mucilaginibacter sp. 44-25. GTDB lineage: Bacteria > Bacteroidota > Bacteroidia > Sphingobacteriales > Sphingobacteriaceae > Mucilaginibacter. The sequence continues at coordinate 426,623 of MKTS01000001.1, forward strand.
ATAACATCAGTAAGGGAACACTGGCCATTGCCAATGATTCTTATACCGTTGACCAGAATAATTACAACTTTATCATACACGCAAACGTGCTGCAAATAACCCCGGCAACTTTGAATGTTAATGCTGATAATAAATCAAAAACGTTTAACCATCCTAACCCGCCGCTTACCTACCAGATATCGGGCTTTAAAAATGGCGACACCGAGGCTGTGTTCAGCACGCCTGTATCTATAAGCACCAACGCCACAGACAGCTCACCTGTTGGCACGTATGAAATATTTATAGGTAACGCTGTTGACCCTAACTATACCTTTAATTATACCAATGGGACGTTAACTATTAATCCACCACCCAATAATGCCAACCTTGCATCTATCAGTACCGATGTGGGTACACTAACCCCTGCGTTTAACCAGGATAGTACCAATTACACGGTATCTGTTGCCGATGGTGTAAACCAGATAAATATCACCCCAACGCTGAGCGATACAAGGGCCTCGGTACAGGTAAATTATATACCTGCTACATCAGGAACATTGTCTACAGTAGCTATTTACCCGGGTGATAACATGATACCTGTACAAGTAACTGCCCAGGATGGCACCACAACCAAGGTTTATAACATTAATGTTAAAGCGCCGCTTGATAAGAACGCCAACCTGTCATCAGTAAATTTCTATGATGGTGAAACACCAGTACCTTCATCTTATAACGCGCAAACACATAACTACAGCGTTGCTGTACCTTACCAGACCAATTATATCAAAATTGTTCCGCAAACAGCTTCAGCAAACGCCATTGTAACTATCAATAATACCCCTTACCAGGGTGTATATGGTACTGCTTTACAACCGGGCGCCAACATTTTCAACGTTGTTGTTTATGCGCAGGACAGGGCATACCAGCAAACTTATACCATTACCGTTAACAGGGCGCTTTCTTCAAACAACAACCTCGCCACTTTGGTGATTAACCAAACCAACCTGGTGCCATTATTTAACCCTGCGGTAACCAGCTATACCGCTTCGGTAGCCGGTATTACGAGCTCTGTAGATATCAGCGCGAGTGCAGCGGATACTACGGCCAGTTTAACCATTAACAACCAGCCAATAGCCAGTAACGTTATCAAAAATATTACCCTTATCGGTGGTGATAATATCGTTACCATCAGGGCTACCGCTGCCAATGGCGATACGAAGGATTATACAATTACCATTAACCGCGCGCAATCAACCGACGCTACCTTATCTAACCTGACAACTGACGGTGGTTCACTTTCGCCAGCATTCAGTCCGTCGGTTACCGCTTACACTCAAACCGTAGCAATTACAAAAACATCCATAAACATTACACCTACCGCTAATGCCGCAACAAGTTTAATTACGGTAAACGGCACCGGTGTTACCAGCGGTAACCCCATTAGCTTGCCTTTAAACTATGGCTTAAACACATCAACCATAGTGGTTACTGCTGAAAGTGGCGCCACACAAACATATACCATAAGTACAACCAGGCCGGAGCCATCAGCTAACAGTAACCTGGCCAGTATTGTGGTAACACCATCATCTATTTTAACGCAAACCATACCGGGCAGCTATGTAACTTCTGTTTCATCATCAACCAGCAGCATTAAACTTACCTTAAATACCGCTGACCCTAACGCAAGTATAAAAGTAAACGGTGTGAGCCTGGCAAATGGCATATTATCAGATCCCATCGCGCTTAGCAGTAACAGTACCTTAATAACGATTGTTACAACGGCACAAAATGGAACAGCCAAACGCACCTACCAGATCACCGTTAACAAAACCGGCTCAAGTAACGCTGAGGTGACAGATATCAAGCTAACTCCATCTTCGGCGCTTAGCCTGATCAGTAAGGACAACTACAATACATCTGTAAGCAGCAGTACCAGCAGCGTAAAACTTACGCTTACTGCTGCTGATGCAAATGCATCGCTAAAAGTTAATGGCATGGCGGTTACCAGCGGTACAATTTCAGACCCTATAACCTTAACAGGTGTAAGTACAGTGCTAAATATTGTTTCAACCGCCGAAGATGGCATTACCACCCGTAATTACAGCGTAACAGTAAATAAAACAGGTTCAAGCGATGCAAATATTGCAAGCCTGAATATTACCCCGGCCGCGGTGCTGTTAAAAACATCAGCCGGTAATTACCAGGCTAACGTAAGTACGTTGGTTAATAGTATAAAAGTTACTGCCTTACCTGTATCTCCAAGCGCCACCGTTAAAGTTAATGGTATGGTGGTGGCAAACGGCTCATCATCAAATGATATACCGCTAAACGGCTACGCAACCTTAATTAACATTGTAACTACCGCCGAAGATGGTGTAACAACCAGAAACTTTACCATTACGGTAATTAAGACGGGCTCAAATATCACGTCGTTAGCTAATATATCATTAACGCCGGCATCTATACTCACGCTTAGTTCTAACAGTTCTTTTGTTACTAACTACACTTCATCGGTTGCAAATAATGTAGATAGCATTAAAATAGCAGCTACCCTTACCGACACTAACGGGAGCCTGAAAATCAACGGCACACCAATATCGAGCGGGGCTTTATCGAACGCCCTGGGCTTTGTTAACAACAGCGCCTATATAGCTATTGAAGTAACTGCTGAAGATGGTTCAACCGCCCATACTTATAACATCACCGTAAATAAGCGGGGATCCAGCAACGCCAATATAAGCGATCTGGTGCTGGTGCCCGGAGTAACGCTCACACAAACATCTCCCGGCAATTATTCAGCTTCGGTTAGCTCAAATCTGAACAGCGTTCAGCTTAAAGCTAAAACCGAGGATGCCAACGCCACTATACAAATTAATGGCAACCCGGCAAATAGCGGTGTGATATCTGATCCGATAGCCTTAACCGGCAGCAGTACCGTATTAAATATTATTTCTACTGCACAGGATGGCATCACTAAGCGCACCTACACCATTACCGTTAACAAAAACGGCTCAAGCAACGCAAACCTGTCCAGTTTCGCGGTAAACCCAACAGGCACGTTAACCCTTGTTTCCGCGGGTAACTACAGCACAACGGCAGCATCTGCACAATCCAGTGTGCAGGTAGTGGCCATACCGTCTGACAGTAATGCTTCTGTAACCATCAATGGAATAGCCACTGCAAACGGCGTATCATCGGCACCGATCACATTGAACGCGACCAGTACTTTATTATCCATAGTAGTTACAGCAGAAGACGGGGTTACCACACGCACCTTTACCATAACTGTTAACAAAACGCCAAACACCATTATGGCTACGCGACAGGAAATAAGAATGCTGGCCCCTAAAACCGCTGCATCTTTTGCACCTGCTGATGTGGTGGTACACCCGGCCGTATCACCTAATGGCGATGGCTCAAATGATTTTCTCACCATTGAAGGACTGTCTGATGTTTCGGGCAGCAAGTTGTCTATCATGAACGCGGCGGGTAACCTGGTTTATGAAACCAAAAACTATGGCAAAAACGGCAATGTGTTTGACGGCCATGACCGCGGCGGCTCCATGCTTAGATCCGGCACTTATTATTACGCGCTGGAATACACCACCGGGAATGAAACCAAGCGCAAAACCGGTTACCTGGTACTTAAATATTAAACCACAGAAAGATAAAGTGAAGAAGGTATTTCAACTCATCATATTCATAAGCCTGCTGCCATGCGGTGGCAGGCTTTTAGCTCAGCAACAGCAAATATTCAGCTATAGCCAGTATGCCGATAATCTGATACCGGTTAATCCGGCTTACTCTTTAGTGGATAAGGCGGGCTCCATCAACCTGATGGGCAAAAAGCAATTTGTTGGTATCGACGGTGCACCTACCAGCTTGATGTTCAGCGGCAGTTTACCCATTGAATCGATAGGGAGCTCGGCCGGTATATTTGTACTGAACGACCAGGTGGCTATTGAAAAGCAGTTAGAAGTAAACGCGTTCTTCGCAAAGAGCATTCAGCTTTCGGCTAATGATTACCTCGCAGTGTCACTTAACGCGGGTATCAGGAATTACAATGCTAATTACTCATCGCTCGATGCCTATGACCCGCAATTCAGGGACGATTTGCGTGAAACATCGCCCAACCTGGGGTTCGGTATCATGTTCTACAGCAGTAAGTATTACCTTGGCTTCTCTTTACCCGAACTTACCATACGCAGTTTAGGTACGGCATCGGTACAACAGGCCAATTACCTCAAAAACCATTACTATTTTACAGGTGCTTACCTGGCTACACTGAGTGACGATGTAAAGTTTAAACCATCTACATTGGTATCTTACGTAAAAGGTTCGGATATCCTGGCAGACATAACAGGCACGTTTTATCTGAAAGAGCAAATAGGGCTGGGGGCTAACTATCGAACCAATAAGCGTGGTTCAGGTATTATCTCTATTATTGGCGATAACTACAAAATTGGATATGCCTACCAGTTTGGCACTTCATCAAATAACCTCGGCGGTTTTAACGCGGTGGTACATGAGGTTAGCTTGGGTTACCGTTTCGGTAAAACCAGCGAAAGGAAGTTACTTTAACCGTATGATATGCGACTTAGATGTCGCTTTCCAGGAGCAGATCGTTCTTATGCTTTGAGGGTATTTTTTGCCTTAATAGCATGTAAATAAAAGCAAGTACAGCTACTACGCCGCTGGCATACATAATAAACGGCACCTTACTGATCACATCCTGGTATAACCAGCCCGAAATAAGCGCGCCAAGGCCAATACCTGCTTCCAATGAAATATACATGGTAGCCATTGCCTTACCGCGGTGGTCTGGATGGCTCATATCAACCGTCCATGCATTGAGAGCAGGGGAGAGGATACCTGTCGCTACACCGTAAATAACGCCACCTGCCATGAAGCCGGTAATAGTTTTAGAAAAGCCAATAACAAACAAGGCTAAAATGAGCAAAACCAGCCCGGCGTTAATGACCGCTATACGGCCGTACCTGTCTGACACCCTGCCGGCGATAAAACGGATAACTAATGATGCCACAGTAAACACCATAAAGAACAACCCTTTATTCACAATACCGAGATGCTGGCTCCAATCAGGTATTACAGTAAGGATAGCCCCATAAGCTACATACGCTAACAGCGTTACCACCGCAGCGGGCAATACTTCCACAGCTATGATATCCTTACGGGATATTTTTAAGGAAGCCATACTAAACACCTTTTTATGCTTAAGCGTTTCTTTCATATTCATGAGAATGGCGATTGACATAAGCGCGAATAACGAAGACGTATAAAACAAAGCGTTAAGCGAAAACCCGAGCCTTATGTTACTGCCAATTGCAGGCCCGATGGCCAGCCCGGTACTAAAGCACAGACCATGCAAGCCCAGCGCTTCGCCCCAGCGCTCCCTTGGTACAATATCGGCTACGTAGGCTGCTGTGGCCGTAGGCTTAAAACCAGTGGAAAAACCATGCAACAGACGCAGGAATAAAAAACCGGCTACTGTACTTAATATGGGGTATAAAAAGCCGCAAATAAAGCAAACTATTGAACCTACGGCCATTACCGGCACACGGCCCAGCGTATCAGTAAGTCGCCCGCTAAAAGGGCGGGAGATACCCGCGGTTAAGGTAAACAAAGCAATGATGAGGCCTTTATGCTCGGCACCGCCCAGGCTGGAAAGATAGCCAGGCAGCTCAGGAATAAGCATGTTAAAGCTGCAGGAAAACAGGAAAGAGCTTAAGCAAACAAGGGCAAAATGTAAATTATAAATAGGGTTTGCCTTATCGGCCATGTTTTTTATTATTAATATGGTTGGCGGGTTGGGCCAGGGCCTTTTTTATAATTGGCTGCAAAGCGTTTTCCATGATGGTATAACCCGCGACATTGGGATGCACTCCGTCCTCGGCAAGCGCGGCCTGCATGCCATCTCTGTCGTCCTTCATCAGGGAATGATAATCAACATAGTACATGTTGTTTTTAGCAGCGAAGGTTTTGAGCATATTGTTCAGCGCTACAATTTTTCCGGCGGGTTCAATACCCTTTTTCCAGGGGTAGTCATACACCGGCAATATCGAACTTAGTATCACTTTTATATGGTAAACCTGCGCCAACTGCGCCATTGATATAATATTCCCGTAGATCTGTTCCAGCGTGGCCGGGCCGGTATTGCCGGCAATATCATTGGTACCCGCTAATATAGTTACAACAGCAGGTTTAAGGTTGATAACATCCTGCCTGAAACGTAAAAGCATTTGCGGCGTAGTTTGCCCGCTAATGCCCCTGTCAATGTAATTAGTATTATTTTCAAAAAAAACCGGGTGTTTGGTTTTCCAGAATTCGGTAATAGAGTTTCCCATAAACACCACGCGGTTACCGGGATTGTATTCGGCCATTAAGCGGGTATTGTCTGCCTGGTATTTGGCAAGGTTTGGCCAATCCTGCGCCTGGGCGCCCAAAGCGGATAACATAAATAATTTAACTACAAAAAATAACTTTTTCATAACATAGGGTTCATCACTACCAAAAGTGGTATAAAATTTGCTTTTTTTCAATACAAAATATAACAATTGTGAGAGCGGATCATTTTAAAGAGCATTTAAACAGCCTGAGAGAACAAAGCAGTAAATTAAACGAAGCTTTGTCCGAGTTTAAATCTAATTACAATACACTCCAGTTTGGGCTGCAAAGACTTGAAAATGAAATTCGTAAATCAAGAGATATGTTTGAGCAGATGACGCTTGGTACCATAGAGGATACACAAATTATACAATTAACGCCAAATAAAGCAGATAAGGCTGACAGGCAACTTACCGCTTAATATACACATAATCAAAAAAGGACAGCTATCTGATAATAAGATAGCTGTCCTTTTTTTTTAGCTCTAAAATTTCTTTCAATACGTTTCTATAACCTGGTTTACTACAGGTGTTAGCTGGGTAACCACAATTTCAGTTTTATAACGTTTAATATTCTCTTCATCCACCCACATTTTGGTTTGTATCTTACCTACTATGTGCAGCAGATCATTTTTCTTAATTTCGATATTTTGAATATCAGCCAGATCTTTATCCACTATTAAATTATGTAGCTCTACGTGTTCAACCGGTTCCGAGTTCTTTTGTATCCGTTCCACCGTTTTCAACGTGAAGCAGATATTTTCTGCTTTGGCGGTTTTGTGTAAACGTGGGCTGCTTTCTATATGCCCCAGTAAAAATACTTTGTTAATGCCTGAATTATTATACATAGGTAAATGAGAATAGCTAAAATTTACTAAAAATTACAAACGTATAATTATACAACTATTATGTTTAAAAAGAACTGTAATTTTCAACAATATTTCTTAGTACTATTAATATATAACCAATAGTTTTTAACAAAGACTTTTAAGAAATAGGGTAATTTACGTGAATTCGGTATTCAGAAATTATTTGAAGAGTACGTGTCTGACAGAGGAGTGCGAGATACTTGTTTGGGCGTGTTCTCTAAACAAACTACTTATTTTACATAAGCGGACAAAGCGTGGAAAAGTGACCTTAGGCAATAAAATGTGCAGACTAATGATCAACCAATAGCCGTACGTCAATTTGCTTTAAAACGGGCGTACGGCTAATTGCTTTATGCGCCTATTGTACCTGTTTTAACCTCGCCTGCACGAATGTAATTAGCAAATATTACTCCTCCTGGTGTTACCGTGCTTTCGGCTAATGTGAACGCGGAAGCAGATATTTCATCGTTGAACAGTTTTTTACCTTTACCTAATACTACAGGGTATATTTTTAGCCATAACTCGTCGGCCAGGTTATGTTTTAATAATAAATGCACAAGTTGGCTGCTTCCCCACACTACGATATGGCCACCTTCAGTTTCCTTAATTTTAAGGATATCTTCTACTGTATTGATAAACATGGTATTTTTCCAGTCAGAACTTTCCCTGGTGGTTGATAATACATATTTAGTAACCTCATTGATGCCCGGCCAGTGATCGGTATGCTGCGGCCAATAGCTTTCAAAAATATCAAAGGTTTTTCGGCCCAAAAGTAAATCGGCGGGTTGCATTTGTTTTTGCATCGCTTCGCCAGATATCTCATCGCTATACGGCGCCGACCAGCCGCCATAAGCAAAGCCGCCTTCGCGGTCTTCATCAGGGCCGCCCGGTGCCTGCATTATGCCATCCAATGTTACAAATGCCGAAATAATGATCTTTCTCATATCGTTATGCGTAATAATTGCCAATTAGTTATTCAATACAAATGTGCAGCATTAACAAGTTGATGACGATAGCCATTTCGGACAAACTATAGGGGAGAATACGACAGACTAAACCTTTAAGAATTTTAATTAAAATATGAGTACGATGGAGCCGCATATGATCAGCATAGCCCCAAGCGCCGTTTTTAAGGTAAGCGACTCACCAAGAAACAATACCGAAAATATAATAGCGAGCGCCACGCTTAATTTATCAACCGGGGCAACCTTTGATACCTGTCCGATCTGCAATGCCTTAAAATAAAATATCCACGAAAGCCCGGTAGCAATGCCCGAAAGCCCAATAAAAAGCAAATTGTGCCGCGTTAAGCCGGGTAAGGAAGATGTGCTCCCCCTGAAAATGGCTATTCCCCAGGCAACTACCAAAATCACTACTGTGCGTAAAGCCGTAGCCAGGTCAGAATCAACGCCTTTAATACCAATCTTGGCAAAGATGGCCGTTAATGCCGCGAACAGTGCGGAAAGCAATGCATATATCCACCACATACTCATATTGTTTACGCATTATACATACTTATCTTAATAGTGTTTTGTGATAGGTCATATTTAATAAATATCACAAGCATTCATAAGCGGATTAATCCAGGCATTCTTTGCAACCACTTCCTTACTGGTCATCATATTATTTAAGGCTGGCATAAGCTAATAGGATAGAGCCTGGCAATCTTTATTATAGCAAACGGCCACACTTACTTGATAGGGTTTTTATGGTATCAATTAGCTTAGTGGCATTTGGCTGCTTTTGAACAAATGTATCAGCACCATCTTTAATAATTTGTTTATGCACATCGTCACTTGTTAATGAAGAATGTGCAATTATCTGCAAATAAGGCCATGCCTGTTTCAAATATCTTACAACTTCAAAACCGTTCATTACCGGCATTTCAATATCAACAATAACAATTTGGGGATGGGTTGACATGGCTTTTAATTGAGTTATCCCCAATAAACCATTATCCGCGGTGAGCATAATTTTCATACCTGCGCGTTGTAACTGCATAGTTATTATTTTGCTGTAAAACGCATCGTCATCAATAATGGCAACGGTTATTAAATTATTTGCTCCCTTGAAATTCATTAACAATGCCAAGCTGGTGATTATTTATTTTTTTATACCATGCAGAGAATGTACTGCTTTTTTTGAATCCCAGATCTGAAGCTATTTCCTTAACTGTTTTTTCGCGCCCTCTGTATGAGGCCATTGCATAATTAATTTGTATGTTACGAAAATAATTCAGCGGTGTTATACCATAGGTTTCCTTAAAATCTCTTTTTAGCTTAGATACCGATATATTACAGTCTGATGCCAGTTTATATATCCCCGGAAAACTCTCCGAAAAATGAGCTTCAAGTATCTTAGCTGCTTTTAACATAGCATAATTGCCATTATTTTTATGATCGTTACTCATAACATCTTCTTCAACCAGTGAGCCTCGTAAAAAAAATGTGGTAAGCCCATATACTGTGCTAAAAAGTGAGGCGCGATAATGATACATACCACGCTCATAACGTAAAATATTAAAAAGGCGGTTTTGCAGAAAAAGCTCTGCTTTTGCCGTCGCTCTCGCCTCATTTAATGAAATATCTTTTGTAGAAGTAATATTTTCACTTTTTCCCGTTAGTGACTTAATAAAAACATCGGTATAAATAAGACGGCAACATTTTACCACGGTACCTGCTTTAAGGTAAATCTCATAAGAAGCATTAGGATCAAAAAAAACGACCTGGTTATCAGCCCAGTTAATATCTTTTCCATTTTTATACCCTATCTTTTTTGACCCCGAAATAAAGTTTACCGAGTATAATTGGGCTTTGTTCTTCGGCATAAAGTGATAACGGGTATTTTGTTTAGCTTTAATTTCTAACGCGATCATCCAAAATCCATCTTCTATCTTTTCATAAAATATTTCGGATGATACGTATTCCTCATTTAAGTAAAAATGCCCTTTAGTGACCAGGCCAGGTACCGTACTATGCCTTCCATAATAACGTAGGTAGGTAAGAGGCACAACTCGTTTTAAATTAACGTCCCGCCATCTGGTTAACAAGGTCATTATAATTAATTTTCAACACAGGTGCAGTTATACTGTATTATTACCATTGTTTAAACCAGCGGGTGTTTTGGAGATATTAAATCTCCCCGGATGCCTTATGTATCTTGGGCGCAAGCACCTGTAGCAATAGTATTTTTTTACAGAAGGGAAAAAGAGCTTCATGAAAACCGATCGGCGTATTCTGTATAGTTGGTTCCCACATATATTGCACTCGGGACTGAAGGATGGAGCGGCTAATTTTGACGAGTTAAAATTGTTTTCCATACAATTAATAAAGGATGGACAATTTTAAACAAAATAAGAATAAATGAAAGGTCCAAAAGTTCCCAAATAAGCTCTTTTAATGTCAAACAAGCCGATTATAGCATTTATTGGCCAGGGGAACGAGCAGATCAAACTTAAAGCAAAGTTTTACATACAGTTAAACCCATAAATACGTAAGAAAGGTTGGTGAAACAAAAAAGTCCTGAACTTTTGGCTCAGGACTTTTTATTTAAGAGGTGACCCCGGAGAGATTCGAACTCTCGACCCAATGATTAAGAGTCATTTGCTCTACCAGCTGAGCTACGGAGTCGTTGTAGTTTGATAACGCTTCAATCAGTAAAGCGGGCTGCAAATATACAATTGCTTAACCTAACTACAGAAAAAATATTACAGCTTTTTATCTTGGCAGATCTTTACGGATATACTTATGGTATAAATATTCGGCGTAACCCACGCTGATATAATCAGGGAATTTCCAGGCAGGGTAGTACTTTCTTTTAATATATTTAAGAAAACTGAAAAACACTACGCCAGCTATAAGCAATAAAGCAAAGCCTAATATTATGGTGCCGAAAACCGTGATAATATTCATAGGTATTTAATAAGGTTATATCCGGCTAAATTATTCATTACTAAAGAAATAAAAAGGCCTGTTGATAAATATTCTTGAACTAAAAAAGCCCGTATAATACTTATTACACGGGCTTTTTATACAAGTAGGTATTTTTAGGCCGTAGCGTACATCTCTTCGCGTTGTTTTTGTACAGCTTCGCTGTTGATGTATTCATCGTAGCTCATTAGCTTATCAATAACACCACCCGGAGTAATCTCAATGATACGGTTGGCTACGGTTTGTACCAGTTCATGGTCACGCGAGGTGAAGATAATATTACCCCTAAAATCGCGCATACCGTTGTTCAGTGCCGTAATTGATTCCAGATCGAGGTGGTTGGTAGGCTCATCAAAAAGCAGCATATTGGCGCTTTGCAGCATCATGCGGCTAAACATGCAGCGCATTTTTTCGCCACCTGATAATACATTGGCTTTCTTTAACACTTCCTCGCCGCTGAAAAGCATACGGCCAAGGAAACCACGAATAAACTGATCGTCCTTTTCGCCTGGTGAATATTCACGCAGCCAGTCTATCAGGTTCTCATCCTTTCCTTTGAAATATTCGGCGCCATCAATAGGTATGTCGGCCAGGTTAACGGTAACGCCCCATTTAAAAGTACCGCTGTAATCTTTATCTCTTCCGGTTAAAATATCGTAAAAGGCGGTAGTAGCCAAACTGTTTTGCGATAGTACGGCTATCTTATCGCCTTTGCTGGCCATAAAGTTCACGTTGGCAAATAATACTTCGCCATTAAGGGTTTTACCCAGGTTTTCGGTCTGTAGTACCTGGTCGCCAATTTCGCGGCCCTGGTTATTAAATATAATACCCGGATACTTACGGTTCGATGGCTGTATCTCGTCAAGATTAATTTTATCCAGCGCTTTTTTACGGCTGGTAGCCTGTTTTGATTTTGAGGCGTTGGCGCTAAAGCGACGGATAAACTCCTGCAACTCCTTAACCTTATCCTCGGCCTTCTTATTTTGTTCGGCACGTTGTTTAAGGGCCAACTGGCTCGATTCGTACCAGAACGTGTAGTTACCGGTATAAATGGTCATCTTGCCAAAATCAATATCTACCACATGCGTACACACGGTATCCAGGAAGTGCCTGTCGTGCGATACCACCAGTACAATGGCTTCGTATGATGCCAGGAAATCTTCCAGCCAGCTAATGGTGTGTATATCCAAATCGTTGGTAGGCTCATCCAGTATCAGAATATCCGGTTTGCCGAAAAGCGCCTGTGCCAGCAATACGCGTACTTTTTGGGTATTGTCGAGGTCTTTTACCAGTTTATAATGAAACCCCTCCTTAATGCCCAGGTTACTAAGCAAAGTAGCGGCATTACTTTCGGCATTCCAGCCATCCATCTCCGCGAAGAGGTTTTCCAGCTCACCGGCACGCTCGCCGTCGGCATCGGTAAAATCTTCTTTCAGATAAATAGCGTCTTTTTCCTTCATAACGGCATACATTTCCTTATGCCCCATCATTACGGTTTCAATAACGCTATATTCGTCAAAAGCGTAGTGGTTCTGGCTTAAAACAGCCATACGCTCGCCCGGGGTAAAGCTTACCGAACCGCTGGTAGGATCAACCTCGCCTGATAATATTTTAAGAAAGGTTGATTTACCGGCACCATTGGCGCCAATAATACCGTAGCAGTTTCCCTGTGTAAACTTCAGGTTTACATCTTCAAAAAGGGTGCGTTTACCGTAACGGAGAGATAAGTTTGATACCGTAATCATTCTGCGTTCTATTTTGCGGCAAAGGTACGGTAAATTGTTAAGGATAAGAAGCGGGGAGGGGTATTTGAAGCCGGATATTGCTTTCAGGGATGTTTATCTACACTTAGTTGCACATACATGTAGAGGCTATTCCTCAAAAGATAACTTTAACGAAATAAAATTTTCACAAAATACTTGCAAACAACAAAAAAACGCTATATTTATAAAAACGGAATAACAATTGAACAGGTTTTTCCGTACAAATAGTTAACCCCCTAAAAATCCCTAATTAAACTATGGCTATTGTAGTAACCAGTCTGTTCATCGTAAATGCGTTGGTAGCAGCCAACCATATTAAAAACGGCAGCAAAAGCGAAATTTAATGCTACGGCTAACTTAGTGCAAGCACTAAGTTAGCCGTTTCTGCTTGCACCAGTTTATTCAAAGGCCCGCTGGCGGCTATCTTCATCAGCATATTCAGTTCTGCAGCAATGGTAAATTTTGCCTTTGTAGTGTCGTCATCACTCTGTGTTATTTCCCATTTCAGTTCCATATCAAATGGCGGCTTTTCAGCAGGTATAACAGAAATTGATTTGTTGGGGATCTTTTGATCTATTTTAAGTAAAAGACGGGTAATGTTCTGCACGTTAAAGCTTGCCGTATCTGTAGTTGATTCCCAATCGGTAATACCTTCAGGCATTAACTGCCTGTGGTTATTCATATCAGTTAAAAACGCGTAAACAACGCCAGCCGGTTGGTTGATCACTACTTCACTTTCAAAAATGCTCATACTGTATTTTAGATTATTGCCCCCAGATGGAAGGTTCTTCGCGCCATTTTCTCAACATATCTACATCGGCGGATGATATAAACTGCTTCTCTTCGGCGTATTTAATTAAAGCGTTGTAGTTTGACAGGGTGAAGTAAGGGCATTTAGCATTCTTAAAGTTTTCATCAGCTACGTTAAAACCGTAGCTAAAAATGGCTGCAAGGCCTGCAACGGTATAACCGGCCTCACGCAAAGCATCAACCGCCTGCAAGCTGCTTTTCCCGGTAGAAATAAGGTCTTCAATTACTACTACACGCTGCCCCGGGTTAATTTCGCCCTCTATGAGGTTACCGCGGCCGTGCTCTTTGGCTTTGGCACGTACGTAAATAAAGGGTAAGCCAAGCTCCTGGGCAACCAGCGCGCCCTGCGGTATGCCCGCTGTGGCTACGCCTGCTATGCAGCCCACAGAACCAAACATTTCCTGTATGGCCGATGTAAGCTTTTGCCTGATGTAGGTACGGATGGTAGGATAAGACAGGGTTACACGGTTATCACAATAGATGGGTGATTTCCAGCCCGAAGCCCATGTAAAAGGATTAGTAGGTTGCAATTTTATTGCTTTAATTTGCAGCAAAAATTCAGCGACCTGCTGTTCGGTCTCACTATTGGTAAACATGGCTCAAAAATACAGAATTTATATCAACGAAAAAGTGGTTTTATTAACCCCAAAAGTGCCTAAAGATGGCCTGGATTACCAACCTATTGATGCAGAGCATTTTGATTTAAAAATAGTTTACCACTGGGCGCTTAAACAAAACAACAGGTTTTTTTACGTACTGTGTAATGATACCCGTGCTTTTTTGAAAAGGATCATCAGGAATAATTTTCTGATTGAAGCAGCCGGCGGTTTGGTGACCAATAAGGACGGAAAGCATCTTTTTATTTACCGCAACGATAAGTGGGACCTGCCTAAAGGTAAAATTGAAAAGAAAGAAAAGAACAGGGTAGCCGCTGTACGCGAGGTAGAGGAAGAGTGTGGTATTAAAGTAAGCCGTATTGAAGAAAAAATATGCAAAACCTACCACACCTATATTTATAGGGGCGAAGTAGTGCTTAAAAAGACACACTGGTTTAAAATGCGTTATAAAGGTAAGGCTAAACTTATACCCCAGTTAGAAGAAGGAATCACCGACGTACGCTGGTTTGCCGATAAGGAAGTGCCCGCAATTGCAGGCAATACTTTCCCATCAATTCTGGATGTGCTAAAAAAGGAAAAACTAATTACAGAAATGGAATAGCCTCTTTAGGAATAAACTGGCCTACATCGCCATTATACCGGATAATTTCGCGTACGATGCTGGAACTGATGGATGAATATCCCGGTTTACTCACTATAAATATGCTTTCAATTTCGGGCTCAAGCGCGTGGTTCATTTGCGCTATGGCCTTTTCGTACTCAAAATCGCTTACGGTACGTATACCCCGTATCATGTAATCGGCCCCAATGCTCCGGCAAAAATCAACCGTAAGGCCCTCATAGGCTATTACATGTATACGCTCATCATATGAAAAAACAGCCCTCAGCATTTCTTCACGCTTGCTTACCGACAAAAGCCCCTGTTTGCTGCTATTAACACCAATACCGATATACAGTTTATCAAACAAGTTTACCGAGCGCTTTACAATATCAACATGCGCTTTGGTAACAGGATCAAACGAGCCGGGAAAAAGGGCTATTTTCATATTTGAGCTTTTGCTTATCAAAAGTAGGGAATAATCGTTAGAAAAGAATTTTCAATGATAATTGTTCATTGCGGGCGGGCAGAAAGGCTGAAGCAGTGTAAAGCGCGACGATAAATCTTTTATGAGCGGTATTATTGCCAAAAATACAGCGTATAAGATTTCTCACTATCATTCGATATAACAGAACGTTATGCTAAACCGTTTAACTGCGCGTATTGCAACAGCATAATAGTTTTGGCATCTTTTATTTCGCCGGTCTTAATCATATCAAGCGCCTGGCCAAACGGCAGTTCCAGCACTTCAATATGCTCCGTTTCTTCTTCGAGGCCACCGCCGTCGCTTACTTTTTGGCTTTTATTGTACTCGGCCACAAAGAAATACAGTATTTGTGTAACCGAACCGGGCGACATGTAGGCCTCAAACACCTTTTGTACCTCGGTTATTTTGTAGCCGGTTTCCTCCTCGGTTTCTTTACGTATGCAGTCCTCGGGGTTATCTTTATCCAGTAAGCCGGCGTATGCCTCAATCATGTAGCCATCGGCATTGCCGTTTAAGTAGGTGGGCAGCCGGAATTGGCGGGTCAATATAACTTTGCTTTCCGCTTTGTTGTAAAGTAATATTACAGCGCCGTTGCCACGGTCATAAGCCTCGCGCTGCTGCGCCTGCCATTTACCATCGCGGCCCAACAGTTCGTAGGTAGCTTTACGCAAGGTGTATACCAATTGTCTGAGAGAACGGTAAGTTCCAGATTTTTAACATGCTCATTACTCATCTGCCTAATGCTTAAAAAACGAAAAAGAAGAGTGCCCGTATTTACGCTGCTCAACAAACGCCGGGTGGTTACTTAAATTTTGCAGGCTTTGGTGTTCTACAATCAGCAATCCATCAGGCTTTAGCAGCGCCCTGTCGAAAACTACTTTAGGTATCTCCGGAATTTTATTGAGGTCATATGGAGGGTCTGCGAATACCAGGTCGTATTGCTCGGTTTCCATAGCCAGGTACTTAAATACATCGGCTTTATAGGTTTGTATCTGCGTTAGGCCATGCTGGCGCGAAACGTCTTTTAAATAATTTACACAATGTATGCTGCGGTCTACAGCGGTTACCTTTTCCGCATAACGCGAAGCAAACTCCATAGAAATGTTACCCGTGCCGCTAAAAATATCTAAAACGGACAGTCCTTCAAATTCTATCTGATTTTGCAGGATGTTAAACAAGGCCTCTTTAGCCAGATCAGTAGTTGGGCGTACAGGTAAATTGTTAGGCGGGTTAAGCCTTAATCCTTTTAGTTTTCCTCCTATGATGCGCATAATGATAATGCTGCAAGGCTTAATATCTGATGAGCGGCAACAGTAGCCGGCAAATTAATAACGCTTGCGGAATTTAAATTAACCTCGCCAAAAAAAGCTTTGAGATAGGTAAAGTAACCATCAGTGGTATTCATATCTCCGCTGATGTACAACCTTGCTTTTGAAGGCTCCAGGTCTATCTCTTTGCATACCAGCGCGCAGAAATAGGCCAGTTCTTCGTGGTTTTTAAAGCTGAAGCAATTGTAAAAGCGCAGTTTGCTGTAGTGATAGTTAAGTACAGAAACACACTCATAACCAACGTGTACATACAATGATGTATTGGTAGGATAATTCGCAGACACTGCTTTTATCCAACCCATATCGGCATGGGTTATTTGCCGGTTATCAAGGTCCTTTACCGCGTAAAGCAAAGCTTCATCAACCTTATAAATATTATAGTTTACTTCATCAAGTGGTTCCACCAGTACTTTTTCGTTGTCTTTTACATCAAGCAGGCGGGCGGCGTCAGCAATATGGGCCTGTTCATACAGCGCGGCAGGGAGCAATGTTAACGCATCAGCCTTTAGGCCGATCAATACCTTTTTATAATTGGCGGTGAGTATGTCCCGCAAATCACTGGGGTCACGCAACTCATCTGTGGAAAAACCGGTTCCCCAGTGTAATAGCTGCTTATCCTGTAAAACGGCGTAATCAAAATGGTTTACGTCGGCCTGTAGGAGCAGGGAGTACGTGTTGGCCCGGCTCAGGCTAAAATCGTCGCTGGTGTAGTGGGTTTTATTCTCGCTCATGCAGTTTAAGCAAAAGTAATATTTTTTCTGAATTACGTATGTTAACATACTATTCAGCATTTTTGTGATGTGCACGGTACAGAATACATCAGTAAAAGCTTTCCGCATGAGCCAAACGCCCAGCAACTGGAGCTATTTTTAAAGCTGCACCAATTTTTGGTGAGCGAGGAAGGCGACGAATGCTTTATATTAAAAGGCTATGCCGGTACCGGTAAAACCACCATAGTGGGTGCGCTGGTAAAGGCCCTGCCAAAATACAACCTGCGTTCGGTACTTTTAGCGCCTACCGGCCGTGCTGCCAAGGTGATCACCAGCTATTCGGGCCGGAAGGCTTTTACCATACACAAGCGCATCTATCGAAAAAAATCGGCGCTGAACGTTGACGAGTCTTTTATGATAGCCGATAACCTAAGCGCCAACACCCTGTTCATAGTGGATGAAGCCTCCATGATATCTGACGAGATCAGCGGGAACAACCGCGAAACCCTGCTGCACGATCTGGTGAACTATGTTTACAATACCAAAAACTGCCGCTTACTGCTGGTGGGTGATACGGCGCAGTTGCCTCCCGTTGGTGCCGACGACAGCCCCGCTTTAAACGAGCGTTTGATGAAAGGACAGTTCGGCTTAAACGTATTTTATTATGAACTTACAGATGTACTGAGGCAGCAAAAAGACTCCGGTATACTGCACAACGCTACGCAAATACGAAACCTCATAAGGCAAGAAAAAGAAATTACCCCTAAAATAACCACCAAAGGCTATAAAGATATTTACCGTATGGGTAGCGATATGCTGGAGGAAGGTTTAAATTATGCTTATAATAAATATGGTGACGACCAGACGCTGATCATCTGCCGGAGCAATAAAAACGCTAACCTTTATAACCGGCAAATACGGGGGCGTATATTGTACCGGGAAGAAGAACTTACCGGCGGCGACCAGCTCATGGTAGTGCGTAATAATTATTTCTGGCTAAAAGACCAGGAGGATAGCAGTACCGGCTTTATTGCCAACGGCGACATTGCCCGCATAAGAAAGGTGCGCCGGTTTGAGGAGATGTATGGTTTTAGGTTTGCCGATGTACAACTGGAGTTTACAGACTATGCCGAAGACCCTGTACTGGAATGTAAAATATTGCTGGATACCCTGTACTCAGAAGCGCCCGCATTACCACCTACCGATCAAAAGCGCTTTTATCTGGAAGCCATGAAAGATTATGACCACATCCCCAATAAGCGCGATAAACATAATGAGCTTAAACTAAACCCTTACTACAATGCCTTACAGGTAAAATTTGCTTATGCCGTTACCTGCCATAAGGCACAGGGCGGGCAATGGGAAGCCGTATTTGTTGACCAGGGATATTTGACGGACGAAATGGTGAATACCGATTTTTTAAGATGGTTTTATACCGCCTGTACACGGGCAACCAAAGAGCTCTACCTGGTTAATTTTAATGAGCAGTTCTTTATAAACAGTGGTTCATAGTTAATGGACAATCGTTGATAGAAAAGGAAGATATTCATCAGCAAACTATGACCCATTAATAAAAAGCTATTGTGCTTCCGGCAAAGTAATAGTAAATACACTGCCTTCCCCTTCCTTACTTTGCACCGTAATTTTACCGTTATGGGAATTCACTATATCTCTTACAATACTTAAACCAATACCGGTTGATTCTTCGCCTCTTAAACCGGTGCGACCGGCACCTGAGAAACGTTCAAATATTTTAGGAAGCATTTCCTGTGCTATGCCCAAACCGTAGTCTTTAACCTGTATAATAAAATTACGCTTATCCTTATTCAAGTGAACCTCAACCAGGTCGCCGTCTTTTGAAAACTTAAGTGCATTACTTACCAGGTTATCAATTACCCGGGTAAACTTCTCATGATTGAGCAGGGCGAAAGCATTTTTTACGTTACTCATCAATACTACTCGTTCTTTGCCATTGAGTTGTATCTTCCATGCATTTACAATGCTTTGCAAGCAACCATTGAGATCGGTGCGCTGTAGATCAATAGAACTGGAATTATTCTCGCTGCGCGCCGCTGTAAGCAGGTCATCTATAATGGTACGGGCCTTCACGCATGATTCGCGCATCATATTCAGGTTCTCCTGCGTTTCTTCGTCAATATCGTCCAACGCCATCACCATGGTTAATGACTCTACCGCGGCTATAGGGTTACGCAGATCATGCGCTACCGTCCCCAACACCTGGTTTTTAAAGATATTAGCTTTTTCTATCTGCGCTTTCTGCTCACGTATCTCCACTATTTGCCCGTAATAGCTGGCTTTATAACTAAAAAAATAGCGCGAAGTAAGATAAAAACCGGCCAGCAAGATAGCTGATATCATTTGGTTGTGTATTGTTTCGGTTGGGCCGGCCTGTGCGTGTAAAAGCATCATACTAAACAACATTTCAACACCTACCAGTAATACCAGCGTTTCATAATATTCAAAGGTAAACAGCATACTAATGATGCTTAACGCAACGAGGTATAAGGTAAGGCTGTTACTGGGATCTGAGGTGGAAATAAAGCTCGAATACATACCGCACATAATAATGTACAGAGCAAAAACAAATACAAATAAGGCCATGCCCGATGTAGCAAACCTTGTTTTACGCATATGGCCAACCATCAGATGGCTAAAAAGGTAAAAGAAAGGTGTTACACCTATAAATACCCAGTTAATAAAGTTGAACTCCGGAAAATTTTGCGCTTTGGTAAGGCTTTCAGGAAATACGTGGTACAGTATCCTGATAATAATGTTTAAGGTAAGAAAGATAAAGCTGGCCGTACGCACCGCCAGTAAATTCTGATAAGTATAGTAATTGCGGTAAGGCTCGCGGTATTTAGGCGGAAGCTTTGCAAAAAAGTGAGTTTCCAATACTGATAAGTTAGTTTAGTTAGGGCTCACCAAAAATATCAATTTGTTGGCTTACAACAAAAACTTGCATAGCATTCATTTCCTTTATTTGACAAAATGTCTTTTAAAAACGATTTTAAATGCCAAATTTTCAGCGCTGCCGATAGTTAAGGGGAGTGGCAAAAGATTTGATGTCATCTTATTACTATGAATTTTAACAACTTTACCATCAAAGCCCAGGAAGCTGTTCAAAAGGCTTCCGAAATTGCAACCGGTAATCAACAGCAAGCTATTGAACCTGCGCACTTATTAAAGGGTTTGTTACTGGTTGATGAAAACGTTATAACCTACCTTTTGAAAAAGCTAAACGTTAACCTTAACCGGCTCAACGATACCATCGACCAGCAAATAGCGTCGTTCCCGAAAGTGAGCGGCAGCAACATCTATTTGTCGGCAAATGCCAACACCGCCTTGCAAAAGGCACAATCATATTTAAAAGAATTTAAAGACGAATTTGTATCGGTAGAGCATATTCTGCTGGGTATACTGGCAGGCAGCGATAAAGCCGCTACCGCACTTAAAGACGCGGGAGTGAACGAAGCTGATCTTAAAAAAGCGATCATCGCGCTCAGAGGTGACAATAAAGTGACCGACCAGAATGCTGAAGCCACTTATAACGCTTTAAACAAATATGCCCGTAACTTAAACGAGTACGCCGAAAGCGGCAAGCTCGACCCGGTTATTGGGCGTGATGAAGAGATACGCCGTGTGATACAGATACTATCGCGCCGCACCAAGAACAACCCGATACTGGTTGGTGAACCGGGTGTGGGTAAAACCGCCATAGCCGAAGGTATAGCCTTCCGCATTATTAAAGGCGACGTACCCGAAAGCCTGAAAAGCAAAACCGTTTACTCGCTTGACATGGGTGCGTTAGTAGCAGGTGCTAAATACAAAGGCGAATTTGAAGAGCGACTGAAAGCGGTTATTAAAGAAGTGGTGCAAAGCGATGGCGATATCATCCTGTTCATTGATGAGATACACACCCTTGTTGGTGCCGGTGGTGGCGAAGGCGCTATGGATGCTGCCAACATTCTTAAACCAGCCTTAGCACGCGGCGAACTGCGCTCAATTGGTGCTACTACGCTTAATGAGTATCAGAAATATATTGAAAAAGACAAGGCGCTTGAACGCCGTTTCCAAAAGGTAATGGTGGACGAGCCGGATGCGGCCGATGCTATCTCTATCCTGCGTGGTTTGAAAGAACGCTATGAAGCCCACCACAAGGTGCGTATTAAAGACGAGGCGATTATCGCCGCTGTTGAAATGTCGCAGCGCTATATATCAGACCGTTTTCTGCCCGATAAAGCTATCGACCTGATGGACGAAGCCGCTTCTAAACTTCGTTTGGAAATGGACTCGGTACCCGAAGCGGTTGACGAACTGGAGCGCCGCATTATGCAGTTGGAGATTGAGCGTGAGGCCATTAAACGCGAGAAAGATGAGCACAAAGTGGCTGAACTAAGCGAAGAAATTGCCAATCTATCATCACAGCGCGACTCGTTACGTGCCAAATGGCAGGGCGAAAAAGACCTGGTTGATGGCATTAACCAAAAGGTTGAGCAGATTGAGAATTACAAACTGGAAGCCGAACAGGCAGAACGCGCCGGTGATTATGGCAAAGTGGCCGAATTACGTTATGGTACCATTGTACAGGCACAAAAACAAGTGGAAGAACTGAAAGCTGCTCTACAGGAAAACCAGGACGATAACCGCATGCTGAAAGAGGAAGTTACTGCCGATGATATTGCAGGCGTGGTATCACGCTGGACAGGCATCCCGGTAAGTAAAATGGTACAAAGCGAGCGCGAGAAGCTGCTTAATCTCGAGGATGAACTGCACAAACGCGTAGCAGGGCAGGAGGAAGCGATTGAAGCTATAAGCGATGCCATACGCCGCAGTCGTGCGGGTTTACAGGACAAGCGTAAACCAATTGGTTCATTCATATTCCTGGGTACTACCGGTGTGGGTAAAACAGAACTGGCTAAGGCTTTGGCCGAGTACCTGTTTAACGATGAAAACTCGATGGTGCGTATAGATATGAGCGAGTACCAGGAACGCCACGCGGTATCCAGATTAATTGGTGCGCCTCCGGGCTATGTGGGTTATGATGAAGGCGGACAATTAACCGAAGCCGTTCGTCGTAAACCCTACAGTGTAGTGCTGCTGGATGAGATTGAAAAAGCTCACCCGGATGTGTTCAATATCTTGCTGCAGGTATTGGATGATGGCCACTTAACCGATAACAAAGGCAGAGTGGTGAACTTTAAGAACACCATCATTATCATGACCTCTAACATCGGCTCTAACATTATTCAGGAAAATTTCCAGGATTTTGAAGCCAGCGACAAAGAGGCCGTTATCGCTAAAACCAAGAATGAATTGTTTAACCTGTTAAGGCAAACCATTCGTCCGGAGTTTTTGAACAGGATAGATGAGATCATTATGTTCACTCCGCTGAGCAGGGACGAGATCACCGATATAGTGAAACTACAATTCAGGCAGGTACAACAGACCCTGGCCGAAATGGGTATCAGCATAGAGGCGACAGACGAAGCACTGGATTGGCTGGCCCAGCTGGGTTACGACCCGCAGTTTGGCGCACGCCCGTTAAAACGTGTGATACAAAAAAGAATACTGAACGAACTATCTAAACAGATCCTTGCCGGAAAAGTGGACAGGGACAGCAAGATAAAGCTGGATATGTTTGATAACAACTTTGTGTTTATGAATGCCAACGAGTGATAGGTGAGGGTGGTAGCAGACCGGCCGTTACACGGCTATGTGATTGATTATTAAATTTAGCCGGTTTGCAATTCATCAAACACAATTAAACAAAAAAGAGCTGCCTTAATGGGCGGCTCTTTTTTGTTTAAGATGGCATAGCATTATTTAGCATCAACATAGGTATAAGTAATAACAGAGTTATTGTTTCCACTATAAGTACTGCTTAGTTTAGCTTTAACAGGATAGTTTTGATTATTATAGGTGTATTGATAAGTATCTATGGTTATAGAGCCATCATTATTAATCGTTTCCCTTGTAAGTTCATTTTTGTTGGCATATGGAACATCCGGTAATATCCATTTAGAGCCACTAAAAAGGTAGGGGCTATTATGAGTACCGTATTCATCATTAAAGGTTAGGGTAAAAGTTAAGAGATTGTTTGGAGAGTATGCCTTATTTACCTCACTAATTCTATTTTGGTTCTGATAGGTAAAATCAACGGTAGCATGCTCACCAGCAGGTGTTGTAATGGTGTGTGCAATAACCTGATTATTTTGTACACTTATGTCCAGTGTATGCCCTTGAGATGGGTTGCCGGGCTGGCTGTACTTAACTAATACCGGTACACCATTTTTATAAATATAGTCAAAAATGGATATGTCTTTTCCTCTTGTAATTTTCGACTTTATTAAATTCCCATCATTATCATAGGTATAAACATGATCGGCAACATCAGCATAGGGAGCATTAATTGACTTACTATGCATGCCTATCATGCGGTTTTGATTATCGTAATCGTAATCAATTTCAGTGGTTCCACCATTAGCCTCCGTTACTACGGATGATAGAAATTGATGTTTGCCTTGTACGGGATTTGAAGGTTGCGGATCAGTGCTTTTAGTACTGCAAGCAGTTAAATAAAACGCGATAAACGCTAAATAAAGTAGATTTTTGTTCATGTATGTGATAAGATTTTTCCTGCCAAGATACAACACGCTGGCTGTAATGAAAAAAATTAATTGGGTGTATTAGCTAAGTCGATGAATAATTATTCATCAAAAATTAACAATAAGTTAATGACTTTAGGGTAATTAGGTGAAACATATCCACTTACTTTAAACGTATAATTAAGCATTATTAACCAACCCTCAAATGAAACAACACTACAAAAACACATTTAAGGCCTTAGCTTTCATAGCAGCGGGCTTTATGGCAATGGGTTGCCAAAAGAACCAGGAGCAGGCCATCGCAAAACCTGCCGAAGCAAATGCTACAATCGGCCGCACGTTAAAAACAATGGCGGTATCATTAACGCAAGGCTTTGAGGTGGGTGCTACCAGCCCAAAAACAGCTTATGATGTATCGCCAACAGGTTCATCGTCCGGCGATAATGTAACCCTATCGGGCAACCAGTGGAATTTATACGATGCGCTGATAGGTAACCTCGCTGCCGATCAAAAGAACGGCTCGTGGTCGGCACGTATACGCAACACTGGTAAAATTACCATGCTGTATGATGTTACTACAGGCATCAGCAGTGTTACCGTAAAAAGCGCTACTTACAGCGGCGATGCCGCCAGTACCTGGGGATTGTTCTACTCAACCAACGCCGGTAGCTCCTGGACACAGGCAGGCTCCGCGGTAACTACTACTTCTACGCTGCAAACGCAAACGTTCACCTTTTCGGTTACCGGCACTGTACGTATCGAGATCCGTAAGCTAAGCGGAGGCAGCAGCCGTATCAATATTGACGATATTACCATTAATGATAATGGTTCTACCGGCGGCGGTGGTGGCACCGTCATCACAGGTAAAAAATTTCTGTTTGATGCCAGCCACCTGGAAAATGCAGGTAGCGCCGACTGGCAGATAGATGCCGACGGTACCGAAAATGTACCATCTTACACCGGTGGTACCACTGTTGAGTTAAAGGCACAACGCTACCCAACACCGTCATATACCGGCATAACCTCATCAACAGCAGAAACCTACTGGACTGGCGGTATATCTGCCTGGGCTGTTGAACTGGTAAAGAAAGGCGAACTGGTAGAGTCGCTTCCTAATGGCGCGGCTATTACTTATGGCGATTCATCAAACCCACAGGACCTGAGCAATTATGATGTTTTTGTAGTGGTTGAACCTAATAAGCTATTTACCGCTACCGAAAAAACAGCCATCATGAACTTTGTATCTAATGGCGGTGGTTTAATTATGGTTGCCGACCACACAGCTGCCACCACAGCCGGTACAGATGCCAATGGCTATAACCCATCAGACCGTGATGGCGATGGTTACGATTCGCCCCGTGTTTGGAATGACCTGATGACCAATAACGGCATTAACAACAGTAATCCATTCGGTTTTACAGTAAACTATGTTGATATCAGCGAAAAGCCATCAAGCAATGTGTACACCGGCACCAATGCCAATGCGACTAAAGTGCTGAATGGTGCTGCAGGCACCGCTTCAAAGCTGGCGTTTTACAATGGCTCAACAGCTACGCTTACACCGGCAAACAATGCTAATGTACAGGGATTATTCTGGAGAAGCAGCTCAACAAATGGCGGCACTACCGGTGTTATGGCTTTGTTATCAACCTACGGTAGCGGCCGTGTGTTTTTCATTGGCGATAGCTCGCCTTGTGATGATGGTACCGGCGACCCTAACGACAACCTGTTCAACGGCTGGTCTGGCGATTCACCATCGGGCTTTACTTCGCATCCGGCGCTGCACTTAAACGCATCGCTTTGGGCGGCAAAGGCGCAATAACATTAATACAGATAAGACTTTGAAAAATAGCAGGGTAGCGCAACGCACCCTGCTATTTTTGTTTAATAAACCATCTTGTTACAATAAATTAGCATTACAGGCTGAAACAACCGCTATGTATTTTGAGTTATCATAATACATCATTATCACGCAAAACTACTACCATGAAAAATTTTGAAACATTAGTGGACGCCACTAACGATCTTACCAAAAGAGGTTACACACAAAACTTGAGCCTTGAGGGAGATACTATAGATGATAAGGCCAATAATATACAAATGACAGCCGACGACTTTGAAATAGATGAATTCTACCGTTTTGAGGGGCAAAGCAACCCCGATGATATGGCTATTGTATACGGCATCAGTTCGGCAAAATATGGCTTAAAGGGTATTTTAGTTAATGCCTACGGTACCTATGCTAACGATAGTTCCTCCGCTTTACAGGCTAAATTGCACCACCACCAGGTGAGTAATAACCTGCATGGCTCGGATAGGCCGTCTAACAACTAATTTTGTTAAAGTCAAAATCAAAAGTCAAAATTTGAGGGCTGGCGAGCTTGCTATGCTTTTGAATTTTGACTTTTTAGTTTTGAATTAAAGCCAACAGCTTTCGGCCCCTCGCTTGTATAGCCGCTGTACCGTTGCGCATAAGAAATTGCAATTGGTTAGCCAATTCTTCCTTTATCCAACCATAGCGGGGAGTTAGGTTAAACAAAACTTCTGCCGCTGTGGCTTTAACCGCCACTTTTACACCGGGGTTTATCAACCAGTCGAAGCACTTTTCAACTACCGGTTCTAAATCCATGTTATTGAGTTTTTCACGGATATTATCAGGAGCTGTACTGCGGGTTAATAACATTAATACTCTTGCAAAGTGCCTTTCACAGCTCGGGTTGGTAACATCGGGCATGCGAGCTATAATGTAGTTAACATTAGCAGCGTATTTTTCGGGTTGAAGGTGCATTACGCTATCCATCAGCCAGCAGGCCCTGAACCCTGTTTGCTGATTTCGGTGGAACGTAAGATCAACCAGTTGGTTGATGTCAAAATTTTCCCGAATAATCTTTTCAGAAAGATTTTCTATGAATTTCGCTCCCCGGATATTTGAAAGCTCTTTAATAAGCGACGCAGTGGTTAACATCTAAATAACATTAGCAAGAACTTTATTTGGGTAAACAAACTTAATTAAATATAAACCAAAAAGATATGCCGGTTAAGGGTAAGCATAGGAGAAATACGCATAAGTGGTCGGCCAAGGTTACCGCAACCAGCGACGCGCTTGATCTGAAGGAAGACATTTTTAAATCCAAAGATCCGGAGAAGATCGCTAAGTCGTTAAAGCAATCAGCCGAGGAAAGCCATAAGCGCAAGGCTTCACATTTTCAAAGCGCCATGTCCATGCTTAATTTTATATTAACCGTGCAGGGAAAAATCTTACTTAGACACAAAAAAAGCCACTGAAACAGGCAAAGAACAAGCTCCGGAAATTGTATGGCCGCCCGGTAAAATAGTAAGGGGCTTCAAAAAACTACCTGCATTTTACATCACCGCAACCTAAAAATTATACATTTGCTAACCACTATTTAATATACATGGTTAAATTCAATCGTTTTAAACTTGACAATGGGCTGCGTGTCCTTGTTCACGAAGATCATACAACACCCATGGCGGTGCTCAACATTTTATATGATGTAGGCGCCCGCGACGAAGCCCCCGAACGCACAGGTTTTGCCCACCTTTTTGAGCACTTGATGTTTGGCGGGTCGGTTAACATTCCGAATTATGATGGCCCTTTACAGCGCGTAGGCGGCGAAAACAATGCCTTCACCAGCAACGATATCACTAACTATTACATCACTTTGCCATCAGCCAATATAGAAACGGCATTCTGGCTGGAGAGCGACCGTATGCTTAGCCTCGCCTTTAGCGAAAAAAGCCTGGAGGTACAACGCAATGTGGTGATAGAAGAATTTAAGCAACGCTATCTTAACCAGCCTTATGGCGATGTTTGGTTAAAACTTCGTCCGCTGGTTTATAAAACACACCCTTACCGCTGGGCTACCATTGGTAAAACCATTAAGCATATTGAGGACGCCCGCATTGAGGATGTAAAGGCCTTTTTTAAAAAACACTACAATCCGCAAAATGCCATTATGGTAGTTGGCGGGGATGTGACAATTGACCAGGTGAAGCAACTTGCCGAAAAATGGTTCGGCAGCATCCCGGCAGGTGAAAAATATGTGCGCAACCTGCCACAAGAGCCTGAGCAACGCGAAGAACGACGGGAAACTACCACTGGCAAAGTGCCTTTGAATGATATTTATATCGCTTTCCAGATGGAGGCAAGGGCCGATTCCAGTTATTACCCAACAGAGCTGATATCTGATATACTTTCCCGTGGTAATTCGTCGCGCCTGTATAAAAGCCTCATAAAAGAACAGCAATTGTTTAGCGAAGCCAATGCTTACATCACCGGAAGCATTGATAAGGGTATGTTTGTGATACAGGGAAAACCGTTGCAAGGCGTAAGCATGGAAACAGCCGAGAAAGCGCTTTGGGCCGAACTGGAAAAAATAAAGGCCGAAGAAGTACCCCTGGAAGAACTGACCAAGGTGCAGAATAAAACAGAGTCGACCATGGTATTCTCAGAAATGTCTTTGCTGGATAAAGCCATGAACCTGGCCTATTATGAACTGTTAGGCGATGCTGATGATTTTAATAAAGAAACCGCCAAATTTTTAGCGGTTACACCGGCGCAAATTCAGCAGCAGGCCTTAAAGCTTTTCCGTAAGGAAAACTCATCAACGCTTATTTATTTAGCAGAAACCGCAGAAAGCATTGACGAAACTGAATTATCTGAAGCCCAAAATTGATCTGAACCCTATGACAGTACTTGACAGAAAAACGCCGCCGCAATTTAACGACGTTGAAAATATACACTTGATAAGGCCTGAGGAGAAAACACTGGACAACGGCGCCAGGATTTTCATTTTTAACTCGGGCGGGCAAGACCTTGTGCGGATTGAATTTATATTCAGCAACCTGCGGTTTAACCCATTTAAACCGTTACTGAATGTGGCAGTTAATTCCATGCTTACTGATGGTACCTCGAAAATGACAGCTGCACAGATCGCGGATAAGATTGACTTTCACGGAGCGTTTTTGCAGGTTGACTATGGATACGACAATTCGCAGGTTACACTTTTTACACTTAATAAACACCTGAACGCTACGCTGCCGGTGGTAAAAGAAATCCTTACCGATTCGATTTTCCCCGAAAAAGAGCTGGCTACTTATAAACGCAACCAGCAGCAAAAATTACAGGTGAGCTTGCAGAAAAATGATTTTGTAGCCCGCCGCTTGTTCAACGAGGCCATTTTTGGTGATACAATTTACGGAAAAGCAGCCTATCCCGAAGATTTTGAATCGTTAAACAGGGAAGATATGCTGGCTCACTATAAACAAATGTACCAACCCGGCAACTGTACCATTATTGTTGCAGGCAAGGCTGGTGCAGAAGTGGTAGCGGCTGTAACCAGCACATTTGAGCAGGGATGGGATCATCAATCGGCCAAAGGCGATACTTCCCAGCCGGAAGTAAAGTCAGCAGACGAGCACTTCATTTACAAAGAAAAAGCCGGCGCATTGCAATCGGCTATTCGTGTGGGTACGCCATTCGTAAGAAGATCGCATCCTGATTTTGCAGGGCTACAAGTATTGAATACCGTACTGGGCGGCTACTTTGGGTCAAGGCTAATGAGCAATATCCGGGAAGATAAAGGTTACACCTATGGCATAGGGTCGGGGATGGCATCCTTCAAAAACGCGGGTTCTTTCTTTATTGCTTCAGAAGTGGGTGCGGATGTTTGCAAAGCGGCGTTAACAGAAGTAGAGAAAGAGATCGATCTTTTAAAAACTGAACTGATACCTGAGGAAGAACTTTCATTGGTGCGCAATTTTATGTTAGGCTCGCTGTTGGGTAGCCTGGAGAACGTTATGTCGCATGCTGACAAATTCAAGAACATCTATTTCTCCGGTCTTGATTATGATTATTACGACCGCTACACCGAAACGGTTAAAAATATTACTGCCGAAGATCTAAAATTATTGGCTAACCAATACTATGATTTTAACAACTTTTATAAAGTTATAGCAGGGAAATATTAGGTAGATGTGCAGATTTTAGATGTGCGGATGTGCAAATGAATGTCATAGGCGTTTAATTTTCCATCTATAATCTGCACATTTGAAATCTGCAAATCAATTCTATTTGCATATCTGCTCATCTGAACGTATCTTTGCCCGGCAAATAATAACTCCAATATAATTATTTGCTATGCAGTTAGACCCATCTAAATTTGTCGCCGAAGGATTAACTTACGACGACGTACTGTTACTCCCCGCATACTCTGAAGTTTTACCGCGCGAAGTTGATACAAGCACTTTTTTAACCAAAAAGATCCGCTTGAACATTCCTATTATTTCCGCTGCGATGGATACAGTTACCGAGGCCGGCCTGGCTATTGCCATTGCGCAGGCAGGCGGTATAGGCATGCTGCATAAAAACATGACCATTGAAGCCCAGGCCGATGAGGTACGTAAGGTAAAGCGCTCTGAAAGCGGCATGATACAGGAACCCGTTACCCTGTCTGAGGACGCGTTGCTGTCTGATGCAGTAAATATTATGCGCGAGTATAGTATCGGCGGTATCCCTGTAGTATCTGCCGATAATAAGCTGAAAGGTATCATCACCAACCGCGACCTGCGTTTCCAGAAAGACCTTACCGTACCTGTAAGCCAGGTAATGACCAAAAACAACCTTATTATAGCCCCCGAAGGTACTACCTTAGAAGACGCGGCTGTGATATTGCAGGATAACAAGATAGAAAAATTACCTGTTGTAAATAAAGATGGCAAACTGGTAGGTTTAATTACTTATAAAGACATACAAAAGGTTAAAACATTCCCTAACGCTTGTAAGGACGAGTTTGGCCGCCTCCGTGTTGGCGCGGCCGTTGGTGTTGCCGCTGATAACATTGACCGTGTTACCGCGCTTGTAAAAGCAGGTGTTGATGTAATTACCGTTGATACAGCTCATGGCCATTCAAAAGGAGTTATTGATATGGTTAAGGCCGTTAAAAAGCTTTATCCCGACTTGCAGGTTATTGCTGGAAACATAGCCACAGGCGATGCGGCGAAAGCCCTTGCCGAAGCTGGCGCTGATGCCGTTAAAGTAGGTATAGGTCCGGGTTCTATTTGTACTACCCGTATTATTGCCGGTGTAGGCGTGCCTCAGTTATATGCCGTTTACGAATGTGCTAAAGCCCTTGAAGGTACTGGAATCCCGGTAATTGCCGATGGTGGCATTAAGCAAACCGGCGATATGGTTAAAGCCATAGCCGCAGGCGCAAGCACTATTATGGCGGGTTCATTGTTCGCGGGTGTTGAAGAATCTCCGGGTGAAACCATCATTTATGAAGGCCGTAAGTTCAAATCGTACCGCGGTATGGGCTCTATAGAGGCGATGGCTAAAGGTTCAAAAGACCGTTATTTCCAGGACGAAACTGATGTGGTAACCAAGTTAGTACCAGAGGGTATTGTGGGCAGAGTGCCGTTTAAAGGTAACATGGCCGAGGTGGTTTACCAGTACATTGGCGGCCTGCGTGCAGGTATGCATTACTGTGGTGCCGCAACTATTGAAGATCTACAGAAAGCCCGTTTCGTACGTATTACTGCTGCCGGTATGCGCGAAAGCCATCCGCACGATATTACGATCACTAAAGAAGCACCTAATTATACCTCGAGATAAGAGATTAAAGGTTGGAGATTAGAGGTTAGGGTTGAGAAATTCTAAGCTCTAATCTTTAAATTCTAAAAATATCTATCCGAGTAAACAAAAAACTAATCTCCAATTAACCATTCACTAATCAACTAATGCGAAGCATTTGCATTTTCTGCGGCGCCAACTTCAATGGCGATCCATTGCTTAAACAAGCCATTGAAACATTGGCTGATGTTTTTGTAGCAAAGAATATCAAAATGGTTTATGGTGGTGGTAAAGTGGGGGTGATGGGCTTGATTGCTGACGCGATGCTGAGCAGGGGTGGCGGGGTGATTGGTGTTATCCCGCAGTTTTTGATGGACAAGGAAGTGGGCCACATGGGTATTACCGAATTACATGTGGTGGATAACATGCACCAGCGCAAGCAAATGATGAACGACCTTTGCGATGGCATAATTATGTTACCCGGCGGATTCGGTACACTCGAAGAATTTTTTGAAGTACTTACCTGGCTGCAGTTGGGCTTACACAACAACCCGGTAGGGGTGCTCAATGTAAGCGGTTTTTACGACCACTTATTAAAACAAATGGATGTAATGGTAGAGCAGCGCTTTCTTAAACCCGCCAACCGCAAACTGGTGCTCACCTCTGCCGATCCCGCGGAATTGGTGAGCCTGATGGAAAACATCGATATAAAGCCAGACGAAGTTTGGTTTAAAGACCGCAACCTTACATAATTATTGCGTTATTAACTATTCGCAGGTCTGATGTATAACCTTATTCTATGAGTTGGACTAATAGTTACAATACCATTAGTTAACTCATTGTTTGATAATACGATATACATTTCTACCTCAACGCCGTTTTTTCTGAAAACATCTTTTCGTTTAACCCTTCCGGTTTCTATTGTGGATAGGTCTTCTATTGAACCGGTAGTTTCCGGAGCGCCATAATTAGCACTTACCTGGGCAAGCAATTCTTTATATTTGTTCACATAGTTCATCAAAACCGCGGTTGGTTGCGTAGTAGCATGATGATCTTCGGTAAAATTACTATCGTCCCATTCATAAAGGATATTATTGATGGTGGAGTCTTTAGTATTGGCAAAATAATATACCCACAGGTTAGGCACATTTTTTTCAGGCCGCTCAAAAACTACCGGATCCGCAATGCCCGGCGGGTTAATATAAGTACTCCACAGATCTACGGGCTTGCTTTTCAGGTTGGTTTCGTAACTGCGTACTTCCGCTATGCTTTTGTTTTTGATATCAAAATTGATCTGCGCGGTAGTAAACTGGCAATAAAAAGGTACAACATATAGCAAAGCTGCAAAGCTTTTAATATAACTCATCATAAAAATAGGCGCAGGCTTTTATGGTTACCTGCAATTGGTTATTGCTAAAGTAAGTAATTTTAACCGGATTAGCTGCTAATTGTTTAACTTGCACTACCAAATAATACCTTTTAATTGCGGTATTTGTTTTAAAAGTCGCGCTTACACCTTTAAATAGTTGCTTAATGCATATCAACTTATCTGATGAAGATTTTCAAGGACTTATCACTTTATTGCTTGGATGTATTTTCCTTTTCACATGATATATTTATACAAGGCGTAACCGTATGCTTTATGATAAAGGGATTAAGGTAGAAGGAGTAGTTTTCTCCATTGAACGCAATGATGGATTAAGAGTTGGCAACCGTATTGAGCCGGATTATTACGTAACCATAAGATATACCACGACCGATAACCTGTGGATAACCAAACGTTATGATGAGATAAGAGACGCCTTAACTTTATCTGAAGGCGACAAAGTTAAGGTCATATATAATCCTGCTGACCCGGAAGAGTTTATTTTAGGTGATGGAAGATCTAAGTTTGGGCCATTGGTCTTCACCTTAATTGGCGTTTTGCTAATTGCCGGTTCTGTGATAGCATACTTATTTAATTTAAAAATTTTTAGCTAATGATGAAATATTTTTTGTTATTGATAGCGTTTTTTTCATTCTCTGCGTCGGCTCAGTTCAATCGGAAACCTATTCTAATTGATACACATAACGATGCCATATCCAATGAGCTCATCACCGGTTCCGATTTAGGCAAATTACAGCAAATAGGCAATTTAGACCTGGTACGAGCCAAAATTGGCGGCCTCAATGCACAGGTATTTTCCATTTGGTGCGGCAACCAATATGGCAATGGCACTGCATTTCGCTTTGCTAACCGTGAAATAGACTCGCTTGATGCGTTAATTAAACGGTACCCAAATAAAATAAAGTTAGTCACTACCTCTACCGATCTGCAAAAGACGGTTAAACAAGGCAAATTTGCCGCGTTGATAGGCGTAGAAGGCGGCCATATGATAGAAAGCCGGCTGGATTATATTGACAGCCTTGCTAAAAGAGGGATGATCTACCTTACTTTAACCTGGAATAACAGCACCCCCTGGGCCACATCAGCCCGCGACGAGGTATTACATGGTGATACCCTGAAACATAAAGGACTTACAGACTTTGGCAAAGCCGTAATTAAAAAATTAAACAGGCTGGGTGTTATTATTGACCTTTCTCATCCCGGTGAGCAAACTTTTAAGGATGTAATGGCACTAACCAGTAAACCGGTAATGGCATCGCATAGTTGCGCTTACGCGCTGGCACCCCATCGCCGTAATTTAAAAGATTACCAGCTAAAAGCCATTGCTAAAAACGGCGGTGTAGTATTTGTAAATTTCTACAGCGGTTTTTTAGATACCGCCTATGAAGCAAAGCACGAAGCCTACCTTTCCAGGCATAAGCCCCAACTGGATTCGTTAATGAAGATCTACCACGATTATGATCTGGCCAGTATCAGGTTAAACGCTATCAACAAAACCGAGGCAGACCAGTTGCGCCCGCCATTGAGCCTGCTCATCAAACACATTGATTATATGGTGAAACTAATAGGTGCCGACCATGTAGGTATCGGGTCGGATTTTGACGGCGCGGAGTCTTATCCACTTGGATTAGATAGTGTGACCGATTATCCTAAAATTACCGCGGAACTGGTTAAGCTGGGTTACAAGGAAAGTGATATTTACAAAATATTGGGTGGTAATTTTATCAGGATCCTTAAAGCGAACAGGGGGTAGTTAACAGCTTATCAACACACCTGCCGCCGCGTTAATAAGTTTTACGGGGTGTTGACTGTCCTTGTATATGTTTTTATTAAATTCGCATCTCATTAATATATGCAAATGTCACAAGATACTGAACACGTTAAATGTTTAATTATAGGTTCGGGACCTGCCGGTTATACCGCGGCTATTTATGCCTCGCGCGCCGATCTTAAGCCCGTTATGTACACTGGTATGCTTGCTGGCGGCCAGCTTACCCAAACTACCGAAGTGGAAAACTTCCCCGGTTACCCCGACGGCATTATGGGCCCCGAAATGATGGAAGACTTCCGTAAACAGGCAGAGCGCCTGGGAACAGATATCCGTTTCGGTTACGTAAGTTCAGTTGATTTTGCATCACTACCACACAAAGTAGTAGTTGATGAAAGCAAAACTATTTTGGCAGATACCGTTATTATCTCTACAGGTGCTTCGGCCAAATGGCTGGGCCTGGAGAGCGAACAAAAATACAGCGGCTTTGGCGTATCAGCCTGTGCCGTATGCGATGGCTTTTTCTTTAAAGGGCAGGATGTGGCTATAGTTGGCGCCGGTGATACCGCCGCCGAAGAAGCTACTTACCTGGCTAAGATGTGCCGTAAGGTATACATGATCGTTCGCAGAGATGAGTTCCGTGCTTCAAAAGCCATGGTTCATCGCGTATTAAATACGCCGAACATTGAGGTATTGTATAACACCGAAACTATTGAAATAATGGGCGATGGCACCAGCGTTAACGCGGTTAAAGTATGTAATAACCAAACGCAGCAAGAAACAATATTAGATGTGACCGGCTTTTTTGTGGCTATCGGTCATAAACCCAATACTGATATTTTTCGCGGATGGATCAATATGGATGAAACCGGCTATATCATCACACGTCCCGGTTCAACCGAAACCAATATAGAAGGTGTATTTTGCTGTGGCGATGCTCAGGATCATATTTATCGCCAGGCGGTTACCGCGGCGGGTACAGGCTGTATGGCCGCTATTGATGCCGAACGTTACCTGGCTGCAAAAGAGCATGTGGTTACCGCTTAAACGGTTAAGTAATTAGAGATTTGTGATCAAAGATTGGTTAATTAAAGATTAGAGATTAGTGCTTAAGGTACAATTATATATTTCCTAATCTTTAATCTTTAACCTCCAGTCTCTAATACAGCTTCCTAAAAAACTTTAAAAAGGCTGGTTCTTTATAATGAACCGGCTTTTTTGTTTCTATTCGGGTAATTTTTGTGTGATAATGACACATTATTTTCAAATAATGTTAAATTCACAGCTCATTATTCACCTGAAGAAATACGTCATGCTTAAAAAGCTAACTGCTTTATTATTTTCCTGCTTCTTAGTATCGTCTGTAATGGTAAACGCGCAGGATACCGATCCTTACGCCGGTATCATCCCGGCACCGGTATCTGTTAAAAAAGCTGCGGGCCAATTTGTTCTTAGTCAGGAAACGGTTATAGAGGCAGATACACCTGATAATAAAGCAGTTCAGTTTTTCTCCAGGTATATGGCCGATAATATGGCCTATAATAAACAGGTGGCCGCCCGCAATGCGCGTGTAAGCACTACAAGTATTGTTTTCACTTCTGCCGGCACGGATAACCTACCGGCCGAAGGTTATCGCTTAACCGTTACACCTAACCAGGTTACCGTTGCCGGAAAAGGCGCCGGACTTTTTTACGGTGTGCAAACCCTTATTCAATTAATGCCGCTTGAACACGGCGGAACAGCGAAGCTACCTGTTGTAACCATTGAGGATTATCCGCGATTTGGCTACAGGGGCATGATGCTTGATGTTTGCCGCCACTTCTTTACAGTTGAATTTGTAAAAAGGTATATCGACCTGATGGCGGCTTATAAGCTTAACCGCTTTCACTGGCATTTAACCGACGACCAGGGATGGCGCATTGAAATAAAAAAATATCCGAGATTGACCTCTGTTGGTAGCTTTAGAAAAGAAAGCGTGATAGGCAACTATAAAGATCGCCAGCCGCTGCAATATGATGGCGTACCGGTATCTGGTTATTACACCCAGGAGCAGATACGCGATGTGGTAAAATACGCGCAGGATAGGTATATTACTATTGTACCCGAAATTGAGATGCCCGGCCACGCCCTGGCAGCGCTTGCCGCTTACCCGGAGTTGAGCTGCAACCCCGATCAAAAGTACGAGGTATCGGGCAAATGGGGTGTGTTTAATAATATCTTCTGCCCATCAGAAAAAACATTTGGCTTTTTACAGGATGTTTTAACCGAGGTAATGGAACTGTTTCCGGGCAAGTACATCCACATTGGCGGCGACGAAGCACCTAAAGAGGTTTGGAAACAATCTAAATTTTGCCAGGACCTCATCAGGCGCCTTAACCTGAAAAATGAGCATGGCCTGCAAAGCTACTTTGTACAACGTATGGAGAAGTTTGTGAACAGCAAAGGCCGCAGCATTATTGGCTGGGACGAAATACTGGAAGGTGGCCTGGCACCCAACGCCACGGTAATGAGCTGGAGAGGCGAGGAGGGCGGTATTGAGGCGGCAAAACAAAATCATGATGTGATCATGACGCCGAGCAGCCAGGGGCTATATTTTGACCATACCCAGGGCAAACTTAACCAGGAGCCGGTTGGCATTGGTGGTAACGCGCCTATACAAAAAACCTATGCTTATAACCCAACGCCTGCATCATTAACGCCCGACCAGCAAAAGTATATCAAAGGCGTACAAGCTAATCTTTGGACGGAATATATCACCACCGAAAACAAAGTAGAATACATGATATTACCACGCATGCTGGCACTATCAGAAGTGGCGTGGTCGCCTTTGGCTAATAAAAATTTCAAGGACTTTTATGAAACACGCCTGCCGGATCATCTGGCATGGTTTGATAAGAATGGGTACAACTTTCGTGTACCGCCGGCTATTGGCGCTGCTGATACGGTAATGATAGCACCGGTAATGACGGTGAATTTAAAATCGCCGGTTACTGGAGCAAAAATATATTATACTATAGACGGCTATACGCCGCGGGAAACCGAACTGTTGTACACTAAACCTATGACGTACGAGGTGCCGCTAAACGAATACCGCGACCTGAAAACCATAGTGATAACACCTGCCGGCCGCCGAAGTGTAATTACCGCCGCCAAGGTGTATAACAAAAGGCCGTTACCGCCAATTGCTTACAATGGAAATACACAAGGTTTAAAATACCAGGTTTCTGAAGGTACGTATATCAACACCACGCAGATAAACCCTGCTGCGGTAATAGATACCGGCGTGGCTAAAAGTTTCAGCACCGCGCTAAGTGCCTTTAAAAAGGAGTTTGATAAGTATGGTGTTGTGTTTAGCGGTTACATAAAGATTGACGTTGATGGTAATTATGGCTTTTCAACGGCCTCATCAAATGGTTCGATATTATTGATAGATGAAATACCCATTGTGGACAATGATGGACGTACCGGATTAATTGAGCAACAGGGTGTTATACCATTGCAGAGGGGTTACCATAAAATAACCATCAAATATGTAGACGCCAACACATCGGGTAGTGGTTTACGCGTTTATATGACCATACCCGGTAAGCCTAAAG
The DNA here is from genome assembly GCA_001898335.1 of Mucilaginibacter sp. 44-25. Classification (GTDB taxonomy): domain Bacteria; phylum Bacteroidota; class Bacteroidia; order Sphingobacteriales; family Sphingobacteriaceae; genus Mucilaginibacter. The sequence goes on from MKTS01000001.1 coordinate 465,085, forward strand.
GTGAAATTTCGCCGGACATGATGTATTATTAATAGCCGATATAAAATATAATGTTAAAAGGTAGATACTCAATTGCAGTTGCTGCTTTGGCTTTACTTGCCGCCTGCAGCAGTAATGATAAAAAGCCGGTTAAGGCCAGCGCTCCCGCTAAGCCCGCGTTAATGGCGCCTTTCAGGTACCATAAAGCCATAGAAGTATCGCCGGGGCAAACGTATGATGTAGTAAGCTGGGGCAGGGGATCAACCGATGCCGGCGCTTTCGCCATTTTGCATTCCGATTCGGCCAAAATCAAATATACCACTACCACAGGCGACCTGGATGGTGCTATCACCGATGTATACAACGCCGACATGGATAATGATGGCAACCCGGAAATACTGATTGAAGCTAAAGCAAAAGATACCGTTAATTATGCGCGTATATATGGCTTTGAGTTTAATAACAATTCCGTGAATAAGCTGGATTTTCCTAAACTCACATCGTCGCAACGCAAAGGCTACCGTGGCGGCGATAATTTCTATATTAAAGAGGGCAAACTGATACGAGAGTTTCCCATTTATAGCTCAAACGATTCATTGGCTAAGCCAGGCGGGGCTAAACGGCAATTGGAATACAGTCTGCGTAATAACAACTTTGCCGTAAAACAGATAAGCAAAGACTCGACAGATACAGTTACGGTTACTCCAAAAAACTCCGAAACATCGTCAACCAGCGAGCACAAAACGTCAAGCTCAACAAAAAAGAAAAAAAGCGGAAGCCGCAAAAAACATCATAGAAGAAGGCGCTAAATATAGCTACATACTTACCCCGAAAGCATATTTTACGTCGGCCCAAAATTCATCAAGCGCGATGATCCGGGGTTTAAAAAAAGAAATTAACCTTGGCCAGTCTTCTTTCTGGTAAATGCTTACAGGCGACAAGGTGGCGTAAACACGACTGATGGTTTTACCATATTCGTCCGTATCATGCAGCTGCCATTGCCATTCCTCATTTAGGGAAGCATGCAGGATGCTTTTATAAGTAAGTAACTGGTCAAAATACAACTCCTGTAATTCTACATCAGGGTGGGCCAGGTCAATGGAAATAGTTGCCGAGCGGTTATCGGCCTGCATTCTGAAATAGATATGCTTTGCCCCGGTTTTGTAATTGATCCAGTTGGTTTTTAAGCCATCGGCAGATAAAACAGGCGTCATATATTGCCCAAAGGCCGTCCAGAACGCCTGTTTTAACTGTGATGCCTGTTCTTTACTATACATTAAATACCCTCAACCCGAAAAGGGACCGTTAATTTTTCATCGGCAGAACTGCTGCCCAATACTAACTGATAATTACCCTTATGTAATTGCCAGTCGCGCTTATACAAATCCCATTTGCGCAATTCTTTAACCGGTATTTTAATGGTTACCGTATTAACGCTGCCTTTATTAACGGTAACCCGTTTAAAGGCTTTAAGCTCTTTGTAGGGCATACGTTCAACAGACGGGTATTTGATATAGGCTTGCACCACTTCATCGCCATTAAAGTTACCGGTGTTTTTTACGTTCACGGTAACGCTAATGGTATCATTAAGCTTATAAGTGTCCTTAAATTGATTGCTCAGGGCGTATTCAAATGTGGTATAACTCATACCAAAGCCAAAAGGATACTGCACCGGCCCGTTATAATAGCGGTAAGTGCGGCCCGCCATGTTGTAATTGTGGTATTCAGGCAGGTCGCTCAGGCTTTTATAAAAAGTTACCGGCAAGTGGCCCGATGGCGAAACATCGCCAAATAAAATATCAGCTAAGGCATTTCCGCCTTGTTCGCCAGGGTACCAGGCTAATATCACCGCGTCGGCATAGGGGGCAATGGCATTAATATCCACATCGCTACCGGCGGTAACCACCGCTATAATTGGCTTTTTAACGTCGTGGCGTAGTTTTTTCAGAAATGCTATGTGGCTGGCCGGAAGATCGATGTTCAGTTTATCACCACCACCTGCAGCCAGGAAGGCATCGCCCTCTTCACCTTCGTAAACAGGCGACAGGCCCAAAACCGCGATGGTTACATCGGCGTTACCCGCTGCCCATATACCACCAAAATGAGTAGTGTCGCGGTTATCGGCACCCATATCATATTCCACACGTGCGGCAGGGCCAACAGCAGCTGTAATGCCCTCTACAAAATTTACCACTTTGCCTGCGCCATGATAGTTGCCTATTAAAGCGTCATAAGAAGTAGAGGTAGGGCCTATAACCATGTAGCTGCTGTATTTGCTCTTGCTTAACGGCAATATGTGCTGGTCATTCTTTAACAGCACCATGCTCTGCTGTGCCACTTTCCTGGCCAGGGCAATATGTTGGGTGTTATGCACGCTATCAGCACCATATGCATGATAAGGGCTCAGGCTGGCATCATCATAAAAGCCTAATTTAAATTGGGTACGTAATGAGGCTGATAAAGCACGATCAACATCACTGTTTTTTAACAAACCACGCTTCACGGCAGCCAGCACATCATTCTGCAAAAGTGTCGAGCAATCCAGGTTTACACCCGCCTTTATCGCCTCTGCCGCAACTACCACCTGGTCCGGCTCAGTTTTATGGCGAAGATAAATATCATCCAATGCACCACAATCGGTAACTACCTGTCCTTTAAATTTCCACTCTTTTAATAATATGTCATGTAAGAGGGTATTGCTGGTACAGCAGGGTTCGTTATTTAGTCGGTTATAACCGCACATCACGCTGGCAACGCCACCATCAACCAGGTATTTAAAAGAGTATAGGTAGGTTTCGCGCAGGTCTTTCTCATCAACAACGGCGTTAAACTCGTGCCTTCCGGCTTCCGGGCCGCTGTGTACGGCAAAGTGTTTGGCCGTAGCGCTTGCCTTGAGATGATTAGGATCATTCCCCTGTAAACCGCTTACGAAGGCCGCGCCCATGCGTGAAGTAAGAAAAGGGTCTTCGCCATACGTTTCCTGCCCGCGCCCCCAGCGAGGGTCACGGAAAATATTGATGTTAGGCGTCCAAAAGGTAAGCCCCATGTACTGTAAACGCCTGCCCATACCTGTTGAAAGGTTATATTTAGCCCTTGCTTCGGTAGATATAACGGTTGATACCTGTTTTAGCAGATCATCATTAAACGTGGCTGCCATACCTATGGCTTGCGGAAATATAGTTGCCTCACCGGCGCGTGCTACACCATGCAAAGCCTCGTTCCACCAGTTATAGGCGGGTATGCCCAGGCGCGGTACAGCTTTACTGTTATAACCAAGCAGATCAATTTTTTCCTGTATGGTTAAGCGTGATAGCAGATCTTTCACCCGCACTTCAACAGGCTGCTTCGGGTCTTTGTATATTGGTTTTTGCTGCGCGGATGCCATTAACGGCATTAACAGAATAAAAGCCAGGCGGGTAAACCTATTTCTCATTATTACGGTTTTTATAAATAAAGGCTAACTTAAAAGATTTAGCGGGCATGAGCAACAATGTATAGCCCTAAACGCTACATTAGCAACAAATGCTTACTTTTTTGCAAATATGATAAAATGACTTCGGCTTACCTATTCTCGATCTGTTTACCATGCAACAATCTATTATTCACATATCCCTATTAGTTCATGACTATAACGAGGCCATTGATTTTTATTGCAACAAATTAAACTTCGTTATAGTTGAAGATACAATATTGTCGCCTGATAAAAGATGGGTATTAATTAAACCTCCCGGCTCATCGGGCTGCTGTTTGCTGCTGGCCAAGGCGGCCAATGAAATGCAAAGAGCAAGCGTTGGCAATCAATCCGGCGGGCGGGTGTTCTTGTTTCTGGAGACTGATGATTTTTACCGCGATTACCACCGGATGCTAAACAACGAGGTTATCTTTGTACGCGCCCCCCTTAACGAGAGCTATGGCATTGTAGCTGTTTTTAAGGATCTGTACGGCAACCTTTGGGACCTGATACAAAGGCACAGCCGCTAACCCAATTGCACTTATGAACAAGATTTTATTTGCTTGCTTTTTTACAAGGTTGATATTTTTTCTGCCGGCATCACAAGCCCAGCAAAAGCCATTGTTTAACGCTGGTGAACAACCAAGATTGATATCCGGACAATTTTCTTTTACCGAAGGGCCGTCTGTAGATAAGGTTGGGAATATCTACTTTACCGACCAACCCAACAACCGCATATGGAAGTATGGCACTGATGGCAAATTATCTGTTTTTATGGAGAGTGCAGGAAGAGCTAATGGCACCTATTTCGACAAAAATGGAAACCTGATCGTGTGCGCCGATGAACACAACCAGTTATGGCGTATTACTCCTAAGGGCAAAACAAAGATACTGCTTAACAACTACAGCGGGCGGTTACTCAACGGCCCAAACGACTTATGGGTTAGTCCGCATGGCGATATTTATTTTACGGACCCTTATTACCAGCGGGAATACTGGTTACGCACCAAAAGCGAGCAAAGCGGTCAAATGATATTTGTATTGCTCAAAGGCAAAAAGGAAGCTATATTTTTAGACAGCCTGGTAAAGCCGAATGGAATTGTTGGTTCTCCGGATGGTAAAACTTTATTTATTGCTGATATAGGAGCCGGCAAGATCTATAAATACCCTATTCTTAAACCGGGTAGGTTAGGAACGAGGAAACTATTTTATAAACAAGGAGCCGACGGCATTACACTTGATGAATATGGTAATCTTTACCTTGCCGGGAATGGCATTACTGTTATTGACCCTAACGGGAAGAAAACAGCGCATATTGATATTCCCGAGCCTTGGACGGCTAACTTATGCTTTGGCGGAAAAAACCGCGACGAGCTTTTTATAACAGCCTCAAAGGCGATATATGTATTAAAAATGAATGTAAGAGGAGTGGAGTAATTGAATATCAATTACTTTAGTAATGAATTGCGTTCTTTTGAGAATAACTTATATACCTGCTTGTCTACAAAACCGGGGAAAAATTTATTCAGTAACACCGTTAACTTGCCTTGCGTGGTGAGTATTAATGTGCGCTTACGTTGCTCTATGGCATCAGCAACGCGTACCGCAACTTCTTCCGCGCTCATCATTTTATCCTCATGAAGGGTACTTTCTCCCTGGGCAACACCTTCGGCATTTAAGGCAGTGTTTCTGATGTTTGATGCCGTAAAACCCGGGCATGCTACCATAATATGTACACCGGTATGCAAGTTTTCTATTCGCAACGCGTCCATAAAGCCATTCATAGCGAACTTTGAAGCTGAATAACCTGTACGGCCGGGAAGACCTTTGTAACCAGCTATTGATGATACCGCTACAATGCTCCCTTTGGTTTTGAGGATCTCAGGTAAAGCGTGCTTGGTACAATAAACTGTTCCCCAGAAATTTACATCCATCGACTTCTGTAGTACAGATACCTCTGTATCTTTGAACAAAGCTCGCATAGACATACCCGCATTGTTAATGAGTATATCCACCTTTCCGAAAGTGAGTTGAGCTTGTTTAATAAGCGATTTACAATCTTCGTCAATAGTGACATCGCATTGTATGGCTACTGCTCTGTTACTGTATCTGGCCTCAATATCCTGTGTGATCTCGCAAAGGGTAACAAACTGCCTGGCACCTAATACCAAATTGGCTCCGCGTTTTGCAAACTCATAGGCCAGCGCCTTTCCAATGCCCGATGAGGCTCCTGTAATAACGACTACTTTACCTTTCAATTTCATATTTCGGTGCAAATAGCTGCGGTATACCCGGTAGTTTCAATTCGGGTTTTTTGAACAGGTATTTCGCTGCGAAGATAAACATAGCGCCGTAATAATGTTTGATGTAATTCCAGCTTGTAGTGGGTTTGATCTGCTTATTAAAGCTCAAAATATAGGTACGTGGGTAATAATAATTCTTGTAGCCCAAAAGCCTTAACCTGAAAGAAATATCAATATCATGGCCAAAATAAGCCAGTTTCTCGTCAAGCAGGCCTGTTTGCTCTAATGCCTGTTTACGTAACAGCATAAAAGCGCCATTGACTACGTCAACTTCAGTTGTTGCAAATTCATCTTCCTCGGCCCAGTTGTTATTATTCTTGTAAAGCCTCGATTTGGTAAAATATTTAGACAAACCGGTAAGCTTTAGAAGCGCGGCCCAGGGCTTTGTGAAACCGGTTCTTGAATGAGGTATGAACCGACCGCCGGGTGTAAGCGCCCTCACACCAACACTACCAGCATCCTGGTGGGCATCCATAAAGTCTACCACCTGCTCAATTGTTTTTTTGCCGCATATAATATCCGCATTGACCAGTAAAATATACTCACCCCCGGCCATCTCAATACCTTTATTTCGGGATGCTGCTATCCCGAGGGTTTGCTCATTCACTATTAATTTAGCGTCCGGAAACTCCTCATTCAGCATTTTTACCGATTTATCAGTAGAAACGTCATCGATGATAATCAGCTCATAATCAATAAATTTACAAGCCCTTGTTAAAGTATAAAGAGCCTGCCTGAGCAGGGTGCACATATTGTAATTAACTACGATGACAGAAAGTTTCATAAGCGTCAGGATGATGAATTTTCATACGGCACACGAGTCACAATAGAACGCCCTAAAGTAATTTCGTCAACGTACTCTAACTCACCACCAAAAGCAATGCCACGAGCTATGGTAGAGATATTTATATTAAATTGTTTTAAGCGCTTATGCAAATAGAATATGGTAGTATCACCCTCCATAGTTGCGCTTAAAGCAAAAATTGTTTCTTTTACATTACCATCCTTTAATCTTTCAACCAGAGTATCCACCTGCAGGTCGCCGGGGCCAATACCATCCATAGGCGATATTAAGCCGCCTAAAACGTGGTATACACCATTATATTGGTTGGTATTTTCAATAGCCATAACATCACGGGTATCTTCCACCACGCAAATGGTAGCATGGTCACGCCGGGGCGAAGCACATATCTCACATATCTTTTGATCAGATATGTTATGGCAGGTTTCACAAAACTGTATCTCGGTACGTAATTTAGTGATAGCGATACTAAACTTCTGCACTTCGGCAACATCGCGGTTAAGTAAATGTAGCACCAGCCTCAACGCGGTCTTTTGCCCTACACCCGGCAATTTCGCAAACTCGGCAACCGCTTCCTCCAACAATTTCGATGAAAAATTCATTAAGCGAAGATACTCATTTTACAGTCCGTTTGCTACTCATCTCATACCGGTTATCTATGCTAAACATCGTCTACGGTAGTGCTGTGCAGCACGAGATAAATAAGAAAAGAAGACAAATGAAACACTCTTGTTATCAGCTACTTGATCGTCGTTGGTTCAATAATAAATTCACACAAATAGTGTAGTTAATCATACATAACTAATTGATTATTAAAGCACAATTAAAAAAAGAAAAGGCGTTCCGTTAGGAACGCCTTTAAAGATCAATGATCGCAGATTTTAAGCGTATTTCTTATAACTGAATAGTTAATAATTATCGGGTTGATACATTAACATTGCTGCTGCCGTTTACCTCAACAGTAGTACCGCCGCCGTTTACTTTACCTACCACATCATCTTTATCCTTACGGCCCTGGAAATCGCCATTTACGTTAAAGCTTACGCGGTTGCCATGTAAGCTTACATCCATACCGGCTTTCTGTGGCACCAGCAGGTCAATATGACCGGCACTGGTTTCCAACTTAACATACCTGCCAAGTTTTTCCATCTGTACGTGTACGCTGCCACCACTGGTTTCTGCGTTTACGCTGCCGGCTATTTTCATCAGGTTAATGCTTCCACCGGAAGTACTGGTGATCAGTTCGCCATCAACATTGTTTCCTTCTATACTACCGCCGCTGGTTTCAGCGCTTACATACCCTTTTAGATCATTCAGGTTCAATGAGCCGCCGCTGGTTTCCAGTTTAATGTTCCCGCTGCAACGCGCGGCGGTAATGCTGCCACCGCTGGTTTCCAGGTCAATGTTGTTACGGCTGTCGGTAACGGTAATGCTGCCGCCACTGGTTTCGCCTTTAATGTTACCGGTAATGTTGGCTACAGATAAGCTACCACCGCTGGTTTCAAAATTTTGGCTGCCGTTTAAGCTCTTTAAAGTAATAGAGCCACCACTGGTATTTAAATTGGTTGAGGTTTGGCTGCCTACATAAACTTTAAAACCAATGCTAAGCGATCTTCTCCAGTCCATGTTATTATGGCGGCTTTTGGCTGTAGCATGTAGTTCGCCATTGTGTATGTCGATATCTAATATGTAATCCTGCTCCAGGCGTTTCTTTATTTCGTCCTTGGTGTACTCACGGCCATTATTACCCACAACAAATACATCAATATGGGGCGCTTCTTTACCCTCGCCGCTTACCAGCAAACTGCCTCCGCTGGTATTCAGGAATACTTTTTTAATACCATCATTACTTAATGACCGGGTATAATAGGGCTCTTTACTGGTTTGTGCAAAAGCCGAGCTTGCAGATGAAGCCATCAGCAAGAGGAATAGGTATTTTTTCATGTGTGTTTAATGGTTTATTTCTACTAAGACGAGTATTATCGCCTCAACGTTGCAAGAGATTTTATATTTATTCGTTTTTTAAGCTTTTAACTGGATTTACCATAGCGGCCCTTACCGATTGGAAACTTACGGTAATGAGCGCTATAAAAGTTACAGCAGCAGCTGTGCCAGCAAACAACCAAATATTAGGCTTTATACGGTAGGCAAAATCCTGTAACCATGCATGTGTAGTATACCAGGCCAGGGGCAGGGCGATAATTAGCGATACAATTATGAGCCTGATAAATGATGCCGAGAGTGCGGTGGTAATATCAAATATACTTGCACCTAACACTTTGCGGATACCTATTTCCTTAACGCGCTGCCTGGCTATATATGATGACAGGCCAAACAAGCCCATACACGCAAGCGCTATGGCTATTGCGGCAAATACATTTAAGGCATCGCCCAGGCGTAGTTCTGCCTTATATAATTTATCAAAATCAGCATCCATAAAGCTATACTCGAAAGGCATTTGCGGCATTATTGCTTTGAGTTTGCCTTGTATGCCCGCTATGGTTTGCTGGATATGGTTGCCGGATATTTTAACCAGTAAATTGCGGCCTCTTGGTTCGGTGAATAGTACCAGCGGCTTTATGGTATTGTGTAACGATTGAAAGTTGAAATCCTTAATTACAGCCTTTACAAAACCAGGGCGCGTGGCATCAAGGTACATTTTTTTACCTACGGCCTGTTGCGCTGTCCAACCAAGCGCTTTTGCCGCCGACTCATTTATGATAAAATGATAAATATTCTTTGTTTGATTATCGTCTTTAATATCTTCTACATCCTGGCGTGTAAAGTCGGCCCCGGCCAGTATATGCAGTCCTGTTGTTTTAATATAGTCCTCATCTACAGGGTTAGCGGTAACGGCAAGCTGCTCATTTTCGGGCATGGCATCATTACGCATATTATATCCACCTACTATATTTACAGGGGCATTTACGCAACGGGAAACAGATACGATATCCTTATCCGCTTTTAACTCGTTTTTGATCAGGTCAACCTTATCATTGAGGCTATAACTAAATGGCAATACTAACAAGCGATCGCGGTTGTAGCCTAAATCTTTATTACGTATAAAGTTTAATTGCTTCTGAATAATAAAAGTGGAGGCGATCAGTAACACCGATACAGAAAACTGGAAAACAATAAGCGCTTTTCGGGTGAACTGCCCCGAGCCGGTATTTTTAAAGGAGCCTTTTAACACTTTTACCGGCTGGAAACCGGTTAAAACCAATGCAGGATAAAATCCGGCAAAAAAACTTACGCCTATCATTACCACAACAACACCTGTTATAAACGGAAAGGTAAAAAGGGTACTGACGGTAAGTTGCCTGTCGGTAAGTTGATTAAATGCAGGCAAAGCCACTATAGCCACAAACACACTGATGATAATGGCTACCATACACATAAATGCCGATTCGCTGATGAACTGCCAGAATAGTTGCATTTTATCAGCCCCGATAACTTTTCGTACGCCTACTTCTTTTGCGCGTTCCATAGAACGGGCCGTGTTGAGATTGATGTAAGTAAAGCAGGCAATAACCAGTATAAGCAGCGAAACCGCTTCAAGGATATAAATGTACCTGATGTTATTATTAGGTTCAAAACCCGGGAAAGGAGAGTGCAGGTGTACGCTTTTATATGGTTCCAGCGAGAAATTTACGCTCGCGCCTTTGCCATTCATTTCCCTTTGCATGAAAGGCCCTATTTTTGACTGGAGCGATTCAAATGACGATGGATTTTTAAGCAATAAGTAGGTGGTATAATTCGCATTCCAATAACTGCTCTCCTCATCAGTGATACCTAAAGATGAAAAGGAGGCCAGCATATCAAATTTGATCTGCGAATTGCTTGGGCAATCCTGCATCAATCCGCTTACCTGGTACAGGCTGGTGTCGTTAGAAACTTTGAGGCTTTTACCTATCGGATCCGCGTCACCAAAATAGCGCCTGGCGGTGGTTTCTGTAATTACTACCTTATGAGGGGCATTTAAGGCAGTAGCGGCATCGCCCCGGAGCATTTTAAATGAAAAAATCTTGAAAAATGATGGATCGGCATACAGGAAGTTTTTTTCGGCAAATGATTTATCATTATAGCTAACAGCGATCTTGCTGGATAGCATGCCGTATAAACGTACCGCGTCAACCACTTCGGGGAAAGTACGTTTAAATACAGGCGCTACTTTAACACTTGTAAAATTGCCCTTGTTAGACTCACCGCCTCCATCAAACTTATACTCCATAATTACCCTGGCAATCCTGTCACCATTCTGCTGCATACTATCATAGCTAAGCTCATGAAAAATGTACAGGCCTATGAGCATACAGCTGCTTAAACCAATAGTAAGGCCCAATAAGTTAATAAAAGTGAACGCCTTGTTTTTAGAAAGGCTGCGTAGGGATATCTTAAAGTAATTTTTAAACATAATTCACCGATAAATCAAACTGCATATCAAAATTACATGCCAGCTACATAAATTGCTTTTTTATAGTAAATTAAGTTATTTAAAGCGAAGCTACACGTTCGTTACCGTAACAGTGAGTGTACGGTTATGATACAGTTACTAAAATTATGGCTTACCCCGCTATTTATGTACAGAAGGCTCATAAGCGTAAACTATCTGGAATGGCTGGTTTTTTAATTTAGCCGACAACTGGCCTATATGCAGGTCTTCGGCCTGGGGCGTAGGCTCACAAACCGTATAGACTTTTCCGTTATAATTAACAGCCTCGCCAACCGGTTTATTAAAGCCTACCGCCATAGTAATATGGGTAGGATAGAGCATGGCTATCATTGGCAAATTGTACAGTTCTTTTACCAGGAAAAAAAACAAAGCGGCGCGGTCATCACAATCACTGTAGGTAGCGGCGAGGGTTTCTCCTGGAGAGAGGCGCCTTTCGCGGCCATAGTTTTCCTGGTCATCCTCATACAAGAAAGCATAGCGGGTAAAACGCATCAGGTAGTCAATACCTTTCTTTTCGTCCATTCCCTTTAATACACTTTTAAGGGTAGGTATTAAAGAGCTATAAGTTTCCCTGCTTAGCGGTATGTTAAAATACGTTTCAAAGCTCACGCCAGGGTAATTATTGAAAGCAGCCTGCTGGTTGGTGTTAAGCCTGATCTTGAAGTGATAGGTCTGCTGCCCATACCGGAAGCTCATACTTTTTTCTACATCACCGGCGGGCGTAAAATCGGGCATTAGGGTTACCTTGTATGAAAATGGGATAACTTTTTCCGGCACAGGTAATAGAACGGGTACGGGCGGGTCGGTGTTAAGATTGGCGTAGGCATAATCATGTATGTTAAGGCATACAAACTGCTTCTCATCAACCATAAAGTATGGAATATCCTTTATCTCCTCGTTATTGTACACGTAAAAAATAATTTTTTGATGTGATAAAGCGAGCCGCGCATCATAACCCGATCTGCTCAGCATCAACCATTTATAAAAAGTATATAGCGGATAATTATCTTGTTTAGGGGCTATTTGCTGGGCAGTATGGCGTATCAACTGATAATAAAGCCAGTCGTTTAGTTGGTGAGTAGCCTTATAGGCCAATAAAGCGTTAATTAAAGGTTGATATTGGGAAGTATTGAGCTGCTGATAGGCCTTCTGTAGCCCGGCCGGCGTTAATTGTTGTGGAAGTTCAATTTTATCTGCGCTTAGGTCGGCCTCAAACGGATCTTTATAAAAATTAACCACAATATGCCTTTGCGCATCTACTGTTGTAAATACCGCCACGAGGCATATCGCTATCCACCAATTTCGGAACAAATGCAAGGGTTAATAATTTGGTTATAATAAATATAGTTATTAATAACCTTAAATTAACAATTGGCAAATAAGAAAGCTTGGTTTATTTGGAAATAAATTGCAGTGCTAAACTTGCTTTAATATCATTTTTTCGGCATCGTCCAGTATAAAACAATGTTCAAACAGGCTCATACCCACTTTTGGGTAATAGCCTGTAGCTTTAGGGGCGGCCAGCAAAATAAGTTTAGCTTGCGGGCTATGCTTTTTTGTTTCGTAGATAAGCCTGGCGCCAATGCCCTGATGCTGGTAAGCTTCATCAACGGCAAGGTCAGAAAGGTAGGTACAGAAGGCAAAATCAGTAAGCGCGCGCGATACACCAATCAACCGGCCGTCCATACGCGCCGTTACGATCAGGTTAGCATGCTGCAACATATCAGCGATACGTTCAGCATCGGCTACCGGGCGGCGCTCGGCAAGAGTGCTGCGCTGCAACACATTAATAAATTCGCTGGCAGCCAGGGTGAACTCGCGTTGAAAAATAATTTCGGTTGTGTCCATATGGTGTGATATGCTAAATTAACGGAACAGTATTAATAAAGATAGGTGTATTTGGGTAAAAATACGGCTATATAAATTTTAAGAAGATGCCAAAGGCATAAAATTTCAATACTTTTTAATAATATTATACCATCAAACAGCCATTTAGCCCTGCATGAAAAAAGTATCTGTTGTTACTATAAATTATAATCAGGATAAGATAACGGAAGAACTCCTGGTATCTATCGCCGAAACTAACACCTACGAAAACCTTGAGGTAATTGTAGTGGACAATGGCAGCACTGTGAACCCTATCCCGTTATGGACCGGCAAATACCCTGGCGTAAAGTTCATTAGATCGGAAGCTAACCTGGGTTTCGCGGGAGGCAATAATATTGGTATAGCGCAAGCTACGGGCGACTATTACTTCCTGGTAAATAACGATACCGAGTTTTCGCCAGGCCTGGTGCAAAAACTGGTGGAAATTTTAGATACGCACCCGCATGTGGGCATTATATCGCCAAAACTGGTGTATGATTATGACCGAAGCATTATCCAGTATGTAGGGTTTACCCAGGTTGACTATTACACCTGCCGTAACCGTGCGGTAGGTAAGGGCGAAAAGGATAACGGGCAATATGACAACTTGCTTGGCCAAACAGGCTATTGCCACGGTGGTGCCATGATGGTAAAACGCGAGACCTGCGAAAAAGCCGGCTTAATGGCCGACAACTTTTTTATTTATTATGAAGAGGTAGACTGGGGCGAACGCATTAACCGATCAGGCTATCAGGCGTGGGTACGTGGCGATGCGGTGATCTATCACAAAGAATCCATGACGGTGGGTAAAAAGAGTGCCTTTAAGGAATATTTTATGAACCGTAACCGTATATTGTTCATTAGGCATAACGCGCCGTTTTTTAAAGCGGTGGTATTTTATTGCTATTTTATGTTGCTGGTGGTTCCGCGTAATATAGTGGGGTATATTAAAGAAAAGAAATACAACTTTATCTCCATACTGTTCAGGGCTATCTGGTGGAATGTTACCCACAGTAAACACAGTACCGAGCTGGGCTTTACCATAAACAAAGTTTCATGATAGTTTTGCTTTGGTTTAGCTTGTTTGTAGTAGCCTACACCTTTGTAGGATATGGTTTTTTGCTGTATTTTATTATCAAGATCAAACGCTCGGTTAAAGGCAAACCTGTTGTACCTCCGGTAATCCCCGACGCATTGCCCACCTGTACGCTGGTTGTGGCTGCCTACAACGAGGAGCATTTCATCTTGCAAAAGATCGCCAACTCCCTGGAGCTTAAATATCCGGAAGGAAAGCTAAAATTTGTTTTTGTAACCGACGGATCATCAGACCGTACACCCGAAATAATAGCGCAGTACCCGCAAATACAACTATTGCACCGCCCGGAAAGAGCAGGCAAGATAGCCGCCGTACACAGGGCCATGAAACAGGTAGATACCGAGGTAGTGGTATTTACAGATGCCAACACTTTTTTAAACCCTGAAGCCATTGAGCGTATTTGCAGGCATTACAGCGATAGAACCGTTGGCGCTGTAGCGGGAGAGAAGCGTGTGCAGGTGGATAACAGCGCGGATGCCAGCGCGGCAGGCGAAGGCTTTTATTGGAAATATGAATCAACATTAAAGAAATGGGATTCGGAACTCTACTCTGTAGTGGGCGCGGCTGGTGAGCTTTTCAGTGTTCGGCGCGACCTGTACCAGGATGTACCGCCAGATACCGTTCTTGACGACTTTATGATCTCCATGCTCATAGCAGAACAAGGTTACCGCATTATTTATGAACCGGATGCTTACGCGCTCGAAACCGCTTCAGAAAACGTGAGTGAGGAGCTTAAACGCAAAATACGCATAGCGGCAGGGGGCATACAGTCTATTCTCAGACTTAAAAGTTTGCTGTTCTCTGTAAAATACCCGCTGCTTTCATTCCAATACGTGAGCCACCGTGTTTTACGCTGGACGGTCACGCCATTTTTCCTTATCCTGGCATTCCTTATTAATATGCAACTGGCGGCTGTGCATTATAGCTTATTTTATACTTTGTTGTTTATGGCTCAGGTTGCTTTTTATTTACTGGCAGCCCTGGGTTTTTTAATGGAAAAGCGGCATATCCGTATCAAGGCGCTGTTTATTCCGTACTACTTTTGCGTAATGAATTATGCTGTACTTGCCGGTATTTTGCGGTATTTCACCAAAAAACAAAGCGCTGTTTGGGAAAAAGCCCAACGCAAAATGTAGCATATCATTTGATTTTTTACGCCCAACTGTTAACGCTCATATTACGTAACTTTGTAATTAGCAGTTAACAAATACTATCTGCTGCAATAAAAAGTTTAATACTGATGAAACGTTCAGGAAGTGCCGACCTGCCTCTACATTACGGTTATGTTCCGCTTTGGCTTGCCGAACGCATGGCCAAATTGGGGCTTGCCGTGGTAGAAAGCATTGTACTTGATTATGGGAAGGATGAGGTGCTAAGGCGCTTAAGCGACCCTTTCTGGTTTCAAAGCCTCGGTGCCGTTATGGGCATGGACTGGCATTCGTCTGGTATTACTACTTCGGTTATGGGTGCCTTAAAAAAGGCCGTTAATCCGCGCAGTCGCGAACTGGGTATCTACATTTGCGGCGGTAAAGGCAAACACTCCACCAGGACGCCTGCCGAACTTTTAAACGTTTGTAACCTTACCGGCCTAAATGGCGATGAATTGGTGAGATGCAGCAAGCTAAGCGCCAAGGTAGATAATACTGCCATACAGGATGGCTTTCAGTTATACACACACAATTTTATTTTAAGTGATAACGGTAAATGGACTGTAGTACAGCAAGGTATGAGCGATGCCAGCCGCACGGCACGCAGGTACCACTGGCACTCCGAACAGTTAACTTCTTTTGTAGAAGACCCGCATACTTCTATTTACGGCAAAAATGAAGGTTACATCCTCAACATGGCCGATAAACAAGCCGGCAGTTCGCGCAAGGCTGTTATGCAGATAGCGACCGAAAAACCCGAACTGATGCTTAAAGAGATACGCCAACTGGTTATGCCCGGTCACCACGATGTTCGCGCTAAAGATGTAGATCTGAAGAGGCTCGGCGCTGTACTTTGGCTGGCTCATGAAAAACAACCTCAGGACTTTGAAGATCTGCTGATGCTGCAGGGCCTCGGCCCACGCACCTTGCAGTCGCTGGCGTTGGTAAGCGAAGTAATACATGGTACGCCATCACGATTTAAGGACCCGGCAAGGTTTTCATTCGCGCATGGCGGTAAGGACGGGCATCCGTTTCCGGTACCCACCAAAGTTTATGATGAAACCATAGGCACGCTGCAAAACGCCATACAAAAGGCTAAACTCGGGCATACGGAAAAGCATGAGGCTATTAAAAGGCTCACCCAAATTGCTCAGTCTGCCGAACAAGATTTTACGCCTAATGCTAATTTTGAGCAGGTGATTGAGGAAGAAAGAAAACAATCATGGCGTTATGGCGGTCGTACGGTGTTTGGCAAGGAAAAACCGCCGCATAACCAGCAACTTAAATTATTTTAGATCGGTACAAATGGTATTAGCTACTTTAAAATGCGCTTCGAGCTTGGGTAGCGTTTCCTCCGCAAAATCCTGAATATCTCCGCTGGTATTATTGATGGCGTTCTTAAACAAGGCGATGGCTTTCTCATGATCGTTGACCATTACCTGCGCGTAAGCCTTATCAAATCCTTCACCTTTTGGCATTTTCTCAAGGCTTTGCAATGATTGCTGATGAATAGTACTCAATTGATCACTTAACGTGATGTGGTATTTGTCGGCAAGTTTTTTTATGTCGGCACCGGCGCTGTTATGGTGAGCAACAATCGCTTTTGCCATACTAATGATAGCCGTATCACCAGTTCTTTGCAGTGCAAGCTGCGATAACTTTATCTCTGCCAAGGCATCTTCATTGGCTGCCTGCACAAAAGTCACCGCATCAGCATCAATACTTTTATTGTAGTTTTTACCTTTCCGGTTATTACAAGCCAGTATCTCTAAAAACATTACAAGCAGTAATACAGCGCCAAATCTTCTCATATAGCTATCTTAACTTAATAAGTAACTAACAAAATTTGGCACTATGAGTTTGATAGCCTTACAAATACTTTTACGCTAAGCCAGGTTACGGCCGGCGTTTACAATACCATAAACTGTACGTATCACCAGCTTATTGTAAACACCTGTCAGTTCCTCGTCTGTTGTTTCATTCAGGCGCAGCAGCGCGTAGTGTTGTATAATCACCAGAGGCAGCACAATACGTTCGCGCACGGCAATGGAACGTCTGTCAACAGGGTATTCTTCCATTAGCACGGCCGTACCGGTGAGCTGTAATAACATATCGCGGGTTAACTCATATTCGGCTTTAAGACCTTTCCAGAATTTGCTGAACTTTTTATCATTAGCCATGTAGGCGGTAACCCTGAAATCTGATTTAGACATGGACATCATGCAATTATCCAGCATGGTCTTAAAAAAGCCCGAGCGGTGGTATAACTCCCGCACTTCATGCCATTGGCCGCTCTCTTTCATTTGCTTTAGGGCGGTACCCACGCCGTAAAATCCCGGAATATTCTGTTTAAGCTGGCTCCAGG
Organism: Mucilaginibacter sp. 44-25; assembly: GCA_001898335.1. GTDB lineage: Bacteria > Bacteroidota > Bacteroidia > Sphingobacteriales > Sphingobacteriaceae > Mucilaginibacter. Next base: position 482,548 of record MKTS01000001.1, read on the forward strand.
ATGTTACGAAACTAATGGCCCGCAGATCTTCCAGTTTTAGTTTAGCTCCGGGGTTACGTTTAGTTGGCCTGCTGCTGATATTGATCTGGGATAACAGCTTCAACGGGCTAAACTTTTCCAGATATTCCATAAATAGCGGATGCTCGCGCAGCTCCATAAATAGTTTATGGCTGCTTTCGGCCATGTTGGAAATAAGCGATTTATGCTTCTCATCAAGCAGGTCAAAATGGTTGGGGTGCAGGGCAGAGGTTACGCCCGCGCTAATGAGCTGTTCGGTGTTAAAACGGGCCGTTTCAACAGAACCATATTGCGAACTTACCGTTTGCCCCTGTATGGTTAACTGGATATGATCGTTAGCTATCTCTTTGCCCATAGACGCATAAAAGCGATGAGTTTTACCGCCACCACGAGCAGGCGGGCCGCCACGGCCATCAAAAAATGCCAGTTGTATACCGTGCTTACGTGCCATAGCGGTAAGTTCAACTTTGGCCTTATATATGCTCCAGTTAGCCATCAGGTAGCCGCCATCCTTGGTACTGTCGCTAAAGCCCAGCATAATGGTTTGCTTGTTTCCGCGCTTTTTAAGGTGAGCCTTGTAGAAAGGGTGGGTGTACAGGCGCTCCATTACCTCGCTGGCGTGCTTAAGGTCGTTAACGGTCTCAAACAATGGCATAAAATCAATACTCAGCTTATCCTTTTCCCAGCCACTCCATAAAAACAGGGCTATGAGCTGCAAAATATCTGATGCCTGCTGGCAATTGCTGATAATAAAACGCTGACAGCCTTTTTCACCATTACTGTGTTGTATCTGTTTTACCAGCCTGATGGTGTCCAGCGTATCGCGTATGAGGGGCTCAGCCGTTTCGGGGCATTTAAAATCGGCCTGGTTAAATGGCAGGCTCTTAATTTTAGCCGCCTCATCCATCTCTTCGTAATTTTTGGGTACGCCGGTATATACTTTTTCCGTGGTATATTTAAACACATTGCGTAACACACGGCTATCCTGCCTTATGTCGAGCGTGGCGAAATAGCTTCCAAAAAGCTTTACTTTTTGAATGAGGTTATCTACCACGCTTACAAACAAACCATCGTGCTCTTTTACCAATGTTTCGCGCATATCGCGAAGCGTTTTGAGTAGCTCGGGCTGCAGATCCTTTGGATTCTCCTGCGGGTTAAAAGCATTATCATACAGCAAGCTTTCCAGGCGGGCAATGGTATCGGTAAAGCCACGGAAAGTGATGCGGCGCTTCAGGTTCCTGAAATCGCGGTAATAACACCTGTATATGATCTGCCGCAGCATAGACGATACCGAACGCGTAGTTTCTGTGGTCACATTTGGGTTACCATCCCTATCGCCACCGGGCCAGAAACCCAGCTCCAGTACGTTGGCATTCCCCTCAATATCAAATTCATCCTCTAATTTTGATTGTATTGACGATAACGCGTTGTAGAAAATATTTTCGAGGAACCACACCAGGCTGGCCGCTTCATCAACCGGCGTAGGCGATGTTTTGTTGAAGAATGGCGTTTTACCTAACTGCTGCAGTAAGGCATCAATGGTGGATATGTCGTTGGCTTTAAGTGCCTCAATAAGATCAGTCATAATACCCAGCACGCTTCCCGGGTAAAATTGTGTAGGGTGTGCGGTTAATACCAGCCTGAGCGAAAAATCCTGTAATTGTTTGCTGATTTGCGCACGCGCCTCCTCGCTTTGCGAGGCCTGCTGTATGAGGCTTTGCAATGTACCGGTATCGTCCCCACGGCCTACCTTGTTAAAGAGCGAATCTTCAATGGCATCAAATAATACCACCTGGCGCTCAATATATTGTATAAACCTGAACAACCGGTTCAGCTCTTCGCGATGATCAATACCGGGTACATATGTTTTAAAAAATGATTCGATGATCTCCACCGGGGATAGCTGTTCGGCGGCTCCTTTTTCACAATGTGAGCTAAAAAAGGGCAGCAATATCCCTATCTCCTTTACCTGGTAAAACGGAAGCGTTTGAAATAAACTGTTGTACAGCTCAAAACGTTTAACCACCTCATGGTTAAATACAGTTTCTTTTTGGCTTAGCCTTAAGGTTGATGGCATACGGTAATTTTTAACAGGTGAAATTGGTATATAACGGCGTGAATTTAATTATCTAAAATTAAAATACGTCATAAAGTATTAAATTATTAATAATAAGGTCAATTTAATGCGATAATGATTAGTATAAACTTAGCGGCAAAATATTTGTTTAGTTTTGCATCACAAATATCCAGCCCAACAAAATATCCATGAAGAGCCAGCAGCGCGAAATAAAAAGCTTTTTTTACAGCCAATATTTTTCTGATGGCCTGCGCATGACCATGGGGATACTTATCCCTACACTGGTAATGATGGAACTGGGTGATTTTGATACCGGTTTAACCCTCTCTTTAGGAGCGCTTTGTATTTGCACTATTGACACTCCCGGCCCGCTTACACACAAGCGCAATGGTATGGCCATTGGCAACCTGTTGTTGTTATTGGTAGCCCTTACAACGGGTTACGCGCGCATGAATGTGGTTGCCCTGGCTATTGAAATTACCATTTTCGCTTTCCTGTTCTCCATGCTTACGGTTTATGGTAACCGGGCAGCATCAGTAGGTACATCGTCTCTGCTCATCATGATATTTATGATGGACAAGCATTTACCGCCGGAGGAGGTACCCGGGTTTAGCCTTACGCTACTGGCGGGTGGTATATGGTACATGCTGTTCGCCATTATATTTTTCGGGATAAGGCCTTACCGCGCCGCTCAGCAAACATTGGGAGAAAACGTAGCCGATATTGCCAACTTTCTGCGCATTAAGGCAGATTTTTATGATACCAGAACAGATATAGACGAGAACTACAAAAAGCTGGTACTATCACAGATACAGGTGAGCAACCACCAGGACGCGGTGCGTGAAATACTGTTTAAAAGCCGCATGCTGGTAAAAGAATCGACTCCGGCAAGCCGCATACTGGTGCTTACCTTTAATGACCTGGTTGATATGTTTGAGCAGATCATGGCTACCCACTATGATTATGCTTATATCCGCGAGAAATTTGAACACACCGGCATATTGACTGACATCAGCCGGTTTCTGCACATCGTAGGGGATGATCTGGATAACATCGGCTATGCGGTGCTGGCCAACACGAGGCCTCAAAAACTAAGTAACCTCGACCTGCAACTGGAAAGGCTGAAGGTGAAGATAGATGAGGTAGGTGCCGATGAAAAAGAAACCAGCAACCTGGTACTAAAAAAGATATTAATTAACCTGCGCGACCTTGTGGGTCGTATCGGCAATATTTATAAGTATTATCATTCCAAAGCTTCTGACGGGCTGGTACAGAGTAAGCCGGGTGTTGAATACTCCAAATTTGTAGCCCAGCTTGACTTTGCCCCCCATATATTTACCGATAACCTTACGCTAAAATCGGGCGCTTTTAAACATGCCCTGCGGGTAGCGCTGGTGTGTTTGGTTGGTTTTATAACGGCCAAGAATTTCTCCCTTGGCGGGCATAGTTATTGGGTACTGCTTACCATTATCGTGATCCTAAAACCCGGTTTCAGCCTTTCAAAACAGCGTAATTACCAGCGTTTGATCGGCACCATTGCCGGCGGGGTGATCGGGGTGCTGATATTGAACCTGATACCTGATAAAACGGCCCAGTTTGTTATACTGGTGGTGTTGATGATAGGCACCTACAGCTTTTCGAGGCTCAATTATATAGTATCTGTTATACTCATGACGCCTTACGTGCTCTTGTTGTTTAAGTTTTTGGGAGTGGGCATTTTAGATGTGGCACAGGAGCGTATTATTGACACGATAATAGGGTCGGGCATTGCATTTTTAGCCAGTTATCTTATTTTCCCCACCTGGGAATTTCAGCAAGTGAGCGATAGCCTTAAGATGGCCATCACTGCCAATTTGAATTACCTGCGTAAAATATCAGACAGCCTATCGGGCATTGAAGTCAGCTTGACCGAATATAAATTAGCGCGTAAGGATGTATATGTAAGCTCGGCCAACTTATCTGCCGTGTTTGAGCGTATGACCTCGGAGCCTAAGAGCAAACAGCGAAATATTAAAGATCTGCACAAGTTTGTAGTACTCAACCACATTTTGGCTTCATATACGGCTAATATCGCATCGGCTTTGGTACTTAATCGACCTAAAAATACACATGCCGATATGCAAAAACTGGTAAAACGCAGTATCGCAACCCTTAGGGACACACAAAGGAAGTTAAGCGCCGAAGTAGTTACCAGCCAACCACCCGAAGATAACAGCAAGTCAAACCCAGCCACAAAAACCGAGGCGCCACAAATACCTTTAAATGCCGATGAGAAGCTGATGAAAGAGCAACTCGGCTTTATTAATAAGATTTCCGTCGATATAGCTAAGGTTACGGAAGCTGTACTAATCTAATGTTAGTCCTTCTTAGCGTAAAACTTGGTTTGCGCTACATGTAATGAACCGGGTGGGATAGGAGCGTCGCGTTCCGGAATGTCTAAAGCACGCCTTATCGTATTGTCTGTATCTTTATTGATCTCACGCCCACGCTCATAAATCGGTAAATATTCTAATGTGGTGGTACTTATACCCGGAAGTTTAACTACATCCTTTTCCAGGTCAAAAACAGCGATATCAATCGGGATAACTACACGGCCATCATCAAGGCCCGCGTTATTGTTCTCCATATCCAAAATAATATAACGTACTTTCCTGGTATCGGCGTTAAACAAAAGGTCGTATACTTCACCCACTTTGTTTTGGTGGGTATCTAAAACATCCCAGCCCATAACATTGGGTTGGCTGTCAACTATTTCAAAATCGCTCTCGCTTAATTCTTCAAGGTGGCCGTAGTCGGCGCTGTTATCTGCAAAATCCATTTTGTTAATATGTTAAGGTAAATTACTGCGCTGCCTTATTGGGGAAGGCAACAAGTTCAACACTTCGGTTAAGCGCTCTTCCGCTTTCGGTGCTGTTGCGGGCCACAGGTTGCTGCTCGCCAAGAGAATGCACCGAAACCTGGTCGTCGGGTAAGCCGCCTTTTTTATTGAGCCATTCTTTTACCGCCCGGGCCCTTGCTTCGCCCAATGCCTTATTCGAACCTGCGTTGCCTACAGAATCAGTATGCCCATAAACACCTATATTAGCGTCTTTATAGCGTTTAATAAGCGAAGAAGCAACTTGCCTCAGGGTAACTTCTGATGAAGGCTGCAAAGTGCTTTGGCCTTTCTTAAAAAGGATGTTCTCACCCAGGCTGTAAATAGTATACTGGTCGTTACCCTTCACAATAATTGCCGTATCGGTTATTTCATCATATTGTTCTTTGGGAATATTCAAGTCTATCTTATTCCAGTCGGGCTGGGTGGTTACAATTACGTTGCTATCCTTTTTAGTGCTGTTTTGCGCAGTGGTGTCAGTAGCGTCCACTCTTAAAGGAGAAGTCCGGTTGCATCCGTTATATAACAACACAGCTGCTCCTACAGCCAATACAAAAAATATTATCCACAGCCAGGTTGAACTATGCTTTTTAGGCTGTACATCTAATTGTGCCATATTCGTAATTTTATTAGCAGATAAGCATAAACCACGCCAAACTATACAATATAGTTACTTCATCTTACCAGAGCTTTATAGTCAGGCTTCTCTAACGAAATTATTGGCTGCAGTGCGCATTAATTCGCACATTTGTTTAATGCATTTTTTATATCCGACATTTTTATGGTCATTATCGGCATTAGCCATACCGGTAATAATCCACCTGTTTAGTTTCAGGCGGTATAAAAAGGTATATTTCACCAATGTACAGTTCTTGCAGGAGGTTGAGCTGCAACAATCCGGCAGGCGAAACCTCCGCGAAAGGCTCATCCTAATATCGCGGTTATTAATGATATGCTTCCTGGTGCTGGCCTTTGCGCAACCGTACATTCCGGGCAAAGATGCGCCTACAGCAGGGAAACAACAGGTGATCAGCATTTTTGTAGACAATAGCTACAGTATGCAAACCATCAATAAAGAAGGTACGCTGCTTGGCCAGGCAAAAGAACGCGCCAGGCAAATAGCCGGCGCTTATGGTATAAATGATCGTTTTCAGTTATTGACCAATGACTTTGAGGGCCGGCACCAACGCCTGCTCAGCCTGAGCGAATTTAATGACGCGGTTGATACTATTAAGGCAAGCCCACACCACCGGAACATATCAGAGATCGTTAACAGGCAGCAGCAATTGCTTAACATGCAGGCGGGCATATCGGCGCAAAGCTATATCCTGTCAGACTTTCAGCAGAATATGGCTACAGCCAAACCTGTACAAACAGCTCATATGCGCGTTAACCTGGCAAGGATAACACCGGGTTTATTTCCTAACATGGCGGTAGATAGTGTTTGGTTCCTGTCGGCCACACACCGGCCCGGCGAAACCGAGCGCCTGGTGGTAAGGTTACATAATTATGCGGATAAGCCCGCCGTTAAGGTACCCTTATCATTAAGCATTAACGGCAAACAGAAAGCAGTAGGCAGTTTTAGTGTAAAAGAGCGCTCGGTACAAAATGATACGCTTACCTTCTCGGGCCTTAATGTAGGCTGGCAAAGTGGAGTAATTGAGTTACAGGATAACCCGGTAGTGTTTGACAATCATTTTTATTTCGCCTTTAATGTTACCAACCAGCTGCCGGTATTACTGGTGCATGGCGATACCACCAACAAGTACCTGAATGCCGTTTTCGGTACCGATGGTTTTTTTAAGCCCCGCACGGTTGCCTATGGTAATGTAGATTATACTTCATTGAATAGCTATCCACTGGTAATATTGAGCGATGTAAAAACCATAAGTACAGGCCTGGCCCAGCAGCTACGGACGTATGTGCAAAACGGTGGTAACTTAACGGTATTTCCTTCCACTGTAGCCGATGCAGGTAGTTATAAGGCACTACTGCAACCAATGGGCGCGGCTTATCCTTCTAAACTTATAAGTGATAAAACCAAAGCCTCGGCTATTAATCTGCAAAATCCGGTATTTAGCAACATGTTCGAGGCGGCTCCTCAAAACCCCGATCTGCCCTTTGCTAATAAGTATTACAATATGATTCCCGGCTCCAACAGGAGTGAATATCTTATCCGTCTGCAATCGGGAAAAGATCTGCTGCAGGTTACCGCATTTGGCAGGGGCAAGGTTTATACCTCTGCTGTACCATTAAGCGAGGAATTTAGTAACCTGCCCGTTCATGGTTTGTTTGTACCCATTATCCTGCGCATAGCGCTCCTGAGCGGGCATGATGGGCCATTGTTTTATTCAACAGAACAAAATAAAGCTATAGAGACTGTGACACTGCGTTCATCAGAAAAATCAATAGTAAAACTAACCGACGGAAAAGAAACCATTATTCCCGAAGTACGGCAGCAGGATGGGGGCAGTGCGCTCTATTTGCCAGGCCAGTTATTGCATGCCGGAACATACCGTTTGATGCAGCATGATAGCCTGGCTGGCATACTGGCGTTCAATAACAACAGCAGCGAATCTGACCTGAGGTACTTGGATAATGCCGCGCTTGCACGTGAAGCGACCGGCAGCGTAACTATTGCGGATGCAGACAAGCTAAATATTAACAGAATAAACAGCATTGCAAATTGGGGACTGCAATTATGGAAACTTTGTATAATTTTGGCGCTGATATTTATGGCGACAGAAATTTTGCTGGTTAGATACTTTAAAGTAAACAAACCACTCTTTCCTGACCCTGACCATATCAGCTAACCCTTCATAAAACAGCAGCTAATGAATTTACTCATTAAATCAGCTACCGTTACAGACTCTGCCTCGTCATTCAATAACAAGGTTGCCGATATTTTAATTAAGGATGGTATTATACAGCAAATTGCCGCTGATATAGATGGCGAAGACATAGAGATATTTGATGCTAAAGGCTGTCATATTGCTCCTGGTTTATTTGACCTCAACTGCAATATTGGTGAATTAGGGTTAGAAACCAAGGAAGACCTGGAAACCGGAACCGCGGCAGCAGCAGCCGGTGGCTTTACCGGAATAGCCTTAATGCCTAACACACAACCGCCCGTACATTCTAAGGCCGAGGTGGAGTACCTGCTTAACAGGGCCAAAAATAACCTGGTAGATATTTATCCGCTGGGCACCATTTCTCACAAACGTGAAGGAAAGGATATGGCCGAGATGTACGATATGTACAAGAGCGGAGCCAGGGCCTTTACCGACGGCAACCGCCCTGTACAGGATGCCGGGTTGATGGAGCGCGCCATGTTATACGTGCAGAACTTTGGCGCCAAGGTGATCTCTTATCCAGAAGATATTTCCATAGCGGGTAAAGCAAAAATGAACGAAGGGGTGGTAAGCACTATGCTCGGCATGAAGGGTATACCGGCCCTCGCTGAAGAACTGATGATAGCACGCGACCTTTACCTTGCAGAAGACACCGGTGCCCCTATACATTTTACGACCATATCTACAGCTCATGCGGTTGAACTGATACGAGAAGCTAAACGCAAAGGTGTAAATGTAACCTGTGATGTTGCCCTGCACAACCTGATACTGACCGATGAGGCCTTAATGGACTTTGACAGCCACTACAAGGTAAAACCGCCATTGCGTACACAAAACGATGTTGATGCCTTAATAGCGGGTATAAAAGATGGCACTATTGACGCCATAGTTACACAGCATACCCCGCATGAGGTAGAATTTAAGGCCGTTGAGTTTGAAGTAGCCGAATACGGCATGATCGGCTTTCAAACCGCGTTACCTGTGGCATTGTCTGTAGGGTTGAGCCCGGAATTGATCATTGAAAAAATGTCTGTAAACCCAAGGCGCATACTTACCGCGGATACCGCCGCAATAGAGCATGGCGCTAAAGCCAATCTCATCATATTTGATACACAGGCAAGTTGGGAATACAACAAGCAAAATAACCGCTCGAAAAGTTACAATTCGCCATTTTTAGGGCAGAACCTAAAGGGCAAAGTATTGTTATCTATCAATAACAATAAAATAGCAAAATTTTAAACCTCAATTTTATGACGGACCCAAAGGTAAGCAAAGCCATTACCGCTGCTTTACAGGCATTTAACCACTATAATTCAGAAGGGCAGGAAGCTGCAAAGCCAGATTTTGAAGCCGTATTTTCGGCAGAGGCCGACTTTATGACCAAAGTTGACCTGCTCGATAAGGTTTTTGACGATCATCCTCAATTAGAAGAACTGCGCGAGCCTTTCTTTGACCTGCTGATGATCAACTTCTTTAGCGAGGATGTAAAAAAACTGGAAGACGACTACCTGGAAACTCCGGAATGGGAGGATATTGAGGAGCAAACACTTGACCGCGGTACCGAGCTGCTTAACCTGCTGCTCTACCTGAACGAGTGCGACGATGAGGATATAGAACCTGAACTGGAAGATTATCTGAAAGAGTTTTTGCTGGTTGATGAAGACGAATTTCAGGATGAGCACCGCATTTATGAACCTATAATAGCGAACCAGATATTGGTAGAGAGCCCGCTTAGCGAAGTAAAAAAGGTTGCCGATAGCGTGGCCGCTGATTCGGAAGTAAAGGAACTGTTTTACCCCATCATGGCGTTTTTCCAGAATACTACCCCCACAACAAGCGATAAGCAGGAAATAGCTGATAATGCCGTTAACCAACCTTTTGATATGGCAGTGTTGGAAATATTGCTTAGTTTTAAATAAAAAACATAATGGAAACTATTGCACCTAATCCAACTAAAATTGCCACCAAATGGGCGTTAATTTATGTAGTGGTATCAATTGTCATTACCTATACTTTTCAGTATTTAGATATTGCCGAATCTCCTGTTAAGTATGTGGCTTACATACCTTTCATTGCTTTTTGCTTTTTAGCGCAAAAAGAGTTTAAAGACCAACTGGGTGGCTTTATCACTTTCGGTAAAGCATTTAATACCGGTTTTAGGTATGCGCTTTTCAGTGGGCTGCTACTGGGCATATTCATCTATATTTATTTGCAGTTCCTAAGTCCAGAAATGCTAACAAAAAGCATGGAGCAGCAGGAAGCAAAAATGGCTGAAAAAGGTTTGTCACAAGAACAGATAGATAAGGCTATAGAGATGGGTAAAAAGCTTGGCCCAATGCTGGGTGCTGTTGCCACAGCTATCAGTAGTTTAATATTTGGCTCTATCGTTAGCCTTGTAGGTGCCGCTATTTTAAAACGGGAACCTTCTGTTTATGATATACCGGATGAATCCCGTGCAGATCAAACAGTTTAACCAGAATTTGATAATTGAAAGCCGCTTCATAGAAGCGGCTTTTTTTGTTTATGTAACCAGATTTATAAAAAATCAGTGTTCCTACTGGCTTCGAAAATTCGGTCATTGCGAAAGATATCAAAATGATGCTAAGCGTACTTTGGGAATTTGAATTGATGATCACGCTATCCTCTGGAATGATGCAATACCGAAGCTGATAAATTAAAAAGATTGCTGCTAAACAAAAAAGCCTGCCCAAGGGGCAGGCCTGTAAGCTATATTAAACAAGGTTCTATTTTCTGGTTACTATCTTCACAATATCATTACCAAAGGCAAATACCATTAGCGAGATCAATAATACGAAACCAACTATTTGCGCGCGCTCCAGGAATTTATCGCTAAGTGGTTTACCCTTTATCATCTCTATGATCAGGAAAACGGTATGGCCACCATCCAGGCCCGGTATAGGCAATAGGTTAGTAAGCGCTAATACCATCGACAGGAAACCTACCAGACTCCAGAAACGCAGCCAGTCTACGTGGCCACCAAACTTTTCCGCGATGCCCAGCGGGCTCGAGATGGCCTTGGTGGCTTTCACCTGGCCCGAAAATATCTTTTTTATGCCTTTGGCATTATCGGCAAACATACCCCAGGCTTTACGCGCACCAACCGGAAAGGCTTCAAAAAAGCCGTATTTAACGGTTTTTAAATCGGGTAATATCTCATTACGCGGGCGGAAGAAACCCAGGTGACCATCCTTATCAATGTTGGCCTTCAGATCCATCGTGTTGTTGGCACGCTTAACCGTAAGGTCTACCGTTTTACCTTTATTAGCTGCCAGTACTGTTTGCAGCTGGTCGTAAAAAACAGTAGGCGTGTTGTTTACAGCCAGTATACTGTCGCCTTTTTTAAGGCCTATACGTTTAGCTTCACCAATAACTGAATCAACACTGAAACGACCACGTGGTACCAGGCTGATAAACTCTTCGATACCATAATCAGACAGATCATTCAATATAGTAGGAGGTACCTTCACCTCAAATGTAGAATCGCCGCGCTGTACCGTAAATACCGTATTATCTAATAATACTTTTGAACTTACCAGATCCTCAAAACGCTGCAGTTGCTTACCATTTACAGCGGTGATCTTATCACCGGCTTTAAGTCCCATTTTCTGGCCTATTTTACCCGGCACAATTCCGTATTTTACGGTATCCATTGGCGTATAGCTTTCGCCGTAGCGGATAGTCAGCATCCAGAAGATGAATATACCCACAATAATATTTACAATAATACCGCCCAGCATAACAATAAGCCGCTGCCATGCGGGTTTTGCCCTAAACTCCCATGGCTGCGGCGGGCCGGCCATTTGCTCGGTATCCATTGATTCATCAATCATACCGGCAATTTTCACGTAGCCACCTAAAGGCAGCCAGCCAATGCCATACTCAACACCTTTGTAATTAAACTTAAAGAGGCTTACACCCCAGGCATCAAAAAACAGGTAAAACTTCTCTACTTTTATTCCGAAAGCGCGGGCCGCTAAAAAATGCCCGAACTCGTGCAGTATCACTAAAATTGAAAGACCAAGTATCAACTGGCCCGCCATCACCAAAACGCTCATCCGTAGTTATATAAATGTTAAGCCTTTAACGGCATTTTTTCTATTAAATTTTGCGCAAATATGCGTGTTTCTTTATCAGTATTCAAATAGTCGTGTAGCGTAGGGTGCGCAATAAAGGCAATATTTTGCATACAGCTTTCTATTACATCGCTCATTTCCAGAAATCCCGTTTGGTTTTGCAGAAATGCGGCAACCGCCACTTCATTAGCGGCATTAATAATGCATGGCATATTGCCTCCCTGATCCAAAGCCTCAAAAGCAAGCTTTAGGTTGCGGAAAGTAACCATATCGGGCTGTTCAAACGTAAGCTGGGCATAATCCGCAAAATTAAACCGCTTAAAATTACTTTTAACCCGGCCCGGATAGGTAAGGGCATACTGTATAGGTAATTTCATATCCGGTAGCCCCATTTGCGCCTTAATGGAACCATCCTCAAATTGTACAAGCGAATGTATGATAGACTGTGGATGCACGATCACCTCGATCTGATCGGGTTGCAGATCAAACAACCATTTAGCCTCAATCACCTCCAATCCCTTGTTCATCAACGATGCAGAATCGATGGTAATTTTGGCCCCCATTACCCAATTAGGATGTTTAAGGGCGTTTTCGCGGGTAACCGAAGCCAGTGAAGCGGCGTCGCGCCCTCTGAAAGGGCCGCCGGAGGCGGTCAGGATAATTTTTTCGATCCGGTTATTTTCCTCGCCGGCAAGGCATTGGAATATAGCCGAATGCTCGCTATCTACCGGTAATATCTTAACGCCATGCTCCTTCGCGAGCGCGGTAACCATTTCGCCCGCTACAACCAATGTTTCCTTGTTGGCCAGGGCAATATCCTTACCGGCCCTGATGGCATTAATGGTAGGCACCAGCCCCGAAAAGCCAACCATCGCGGTAAGCACCACATCAATATCTGGGTGCGAAACAAGTTCTTTAATGGCATCATAACCAGCCAATACTTGTATGGGCAAATGGGCCAGGGCCTGTTTAACCTCATCGTATTTGGTTTCGTCACAAATAATGGCGTAGCGGGGCACAAACTCTAATGCCTGCTGTATAAGCAAATAAGCATTGGCGTTAGCGGTTATCATAAACGCCTTGAATAATTGAGGGTTATCTTTGATTACCTCAAGCGTTTGTGTACCTATACTGCCGGTAGAGCCAAGTATGGCTATGTTTTTTATTTTGTTGTTAGCGTGTTCGATTGCTTTATTATTTTATTGTTAGTAAAGTTCAAGAAAACTTAAACTTTAACCCTTTCATCTGTAAACTTTATTAATTGATGTATTTCTTTAGGTAATGCATTAAGGATATTGTTTTTGATGGATACAGTTACTCAATAAAACAATACAACAATTAAGCAATATACCCCATCAACTCATCCGCTATCTTCCTGTCGTTTGATAAACGGGGCACTTTATTTTGCCCGCCCAGTTTACCCTGGCTGCGCATGTAACTAATAAAGGCGTCCTTTTGTAAACTTCTGACGATCAAAGGGCGCAAAATGTTACCCTCAATAAGGTCAAAATAGTAAATATTTTTTTGTTGCAGCGCCTTATCCACTTTAAGGGCAAAGGCCTCCATATCTTTTGGCTGCGTGCTAAATTCTATAAACCATTCATGGTAAGGCAATTGCCCATCGGTTGGGGCAACCTGAGGAGCTACGGTAAATTCAACTACTTCAATACTTTCTTCGGCTGCTACGCTCATGAGTGCGTGTTCCACTTCTTCGCCTATCACATGTTCGCCAAAGGCGGAGATATAGTGTTTTATGCGACCGGTTACTACAATTTTGTATGGTTCTTTGGATACAAACTTCACGGTATCGCCAATACTGTAGCCCCATAGCCCGGCACTGGTATTCAGTATCAAAGCATAGTTTTTACCCAACTCCACATCTTTTAAATTAATGCGTGTAGGGTTTTCATTGTAATACTCATCGCTGGGGATAAACTCATAAAATATGCCCGCGTCCACCATCAGCAATAAACCTTTTTCTTTCTGCGAATCCTGGAAAGCGATAAACCCTTCCGATGCCGGGTAGGTTTCAATACTGTCGATCTTAAAGCCTATACTTTCTTCCATTCGGGCGCGGTAAGGCTCGTAATTAACGCCGCCATGCACGTATAGCTTAAAGTTAGGGAAAATGTCTTTGATCTTTTTTCCGCCTGATACTGCTGATAATCGGTCAAAATACATCTGGCACCATGGTGGTATGCCCGAAATAAGGCGCATATCCTGGTTCCTGGTTTCTTCCACAATGGCGTCAACCTTTTGTTCCCAATCTTCAATACAATTGGTTTGGTAGGAGGGCAGACGGTTCTTTTGAAGGTAGGCCGGTACATGGTGCACAACAATACCCGATAACCTTCCGGTTTGTATACCGTGTTTCTCGGCCAGTACAGGGCTGCCCTGCAGGAATATCATTTTGCCATCTACAAAATCGGCATTGCCGGTTTCGTGAATATAGCTGAGCAAAGCGTTGCGGGCCGCTTTAATATGTTCGGGCATGCTTTCCTTTGAAATGGGAATGTATTTAACACCTGATGTTGTGCCCGATGTTTTGGCCAGATAAGCAGGTTTACCGGGCCAGGTAACATTTTCCTCGCCGTTTACCACACGCTCTATGTACGGTCGTAGTTCTTCATAATCTCGTACAGGTACGTATTTTTTAAAATCTTCGTAACTGTTAATTGAACTAAAATGATGATCGCGGCCAAACGCAGTGTGAGTTGCTTCATGGATGATATGGCTAAAGTTCTTTTGCTGAAGGGATAACGCGTTGTAACGGATATGATTTAGCTGCCGGTTAACCAGCCATGCAAAAACTTTGCTTAACGATGCTTTAATACCCATATTAATCCGTTTCGCTTACGTTATCGTCAATATCCTGATGACTGTATATTAATTTACGATAAGTAACCGCCAAAATAATGTTTACAAATGGGTAAGTAAATAATATGGTTATGGAGATTAACGGATAGTACTGAGAAATTTTAGCGGGCAATGCTATTAACAGGATGATGATGAGCAGTATGGATATAACTTTTAAAAGATATCCCCTTGTAAGTTCAAAACTCTGTTTAATAGATTCTATAGGGCCCGAGTTGTCATCAACAATAAATGTATTAAAAAACATCACCCGTAGGGCTAAATACAAACCGCCTAAACCGGCCAGCAACTCAATAGCAAACTGTAAGTTAGGGTTGTTGTCAAGATAATCTACAGCGATGCCCAAATTGGTAACCACAAAAGCGAAAATAAACACCACTGCCAGGTAACTCCAAACCATCTTAGCTTTGGGGATCACCTGCATAAACTCAAAATCATAGTATTCGCTGTCTATAACCGTGAATATTAATTTATAAAGCCCCAGTGTAGTATAAGCCTGCAGCCAGATAAGAATAAATGTTACGATCATCGAAGCCCAGTAATCTTCCGGAGAATAGACAAACCCCGCTAACAAGCCTAAAATCCCCAGCAGGAAAAACGCTATTACCGAGTAAACGATGATGGTTACAAAATTCTTTCTGAAAATATCCCATGAAGTTTTTACGGTCTCCACAACCGAAAACGGGTGATACATACTTTACTATGACCTTTTTAAAATAACACGTTTCCAAAAATCCTGCATAAATCCTAACCCATAAGCAGTAAGTTGAATAAAGGCAGCTGCGATGCTCAAAATTGCAATTTTTAACGATTTATTTTTAACAAGCGCATGAAAAAATATTAACAATATGTAAACGGCAAGCAATATGTTACAAAGCGCCGCTATACGCCAGGCAAACAGGTTGGCAATAACAGTAAACAGCAAGCCAAGGGTAACTAATGCAGGGAAAAAATGTACCGCCTTTAACTGCGAGGGAAAAAACTTGTATATATTGATACGCGCCCTGCCAAAAAAGTGGAGCTGCTTAAAAAACTTCACAAAATCGGTGCGCCGTTTATGATAAACAATGGCTTCAGGTATCAGCCCGATCTTGAAGCCAGACGCATGAATGCGTATGCTATACTCAATATCCTCGCCCAGCCGTGTAATGATAAAACCGCCAACTTTTTCCCACACCTTACGGGAAACGCCCATGTTAAAGCTGCGTGGATGAAACTGACCAATAGCCTTTTTATTGCCCCTGATACCGCCGGTAGTAAATGGCGACGTCATGGCGTAACTGATAGCTTTTTGGATAGGCGTGAACGATTCATGGGCGCCATCGGGTCCACCATACGCATCAAGCCAGTTGGCGTTAAGCGATCGGTTTACTACCTCCAGGTAATTTTCGGGAATAAGGCAGTCGGAGTCGAAGATGACGAAATAGTCGCCTTTGGCACGTTCGAAGCCAAAATTACGGGTAAAACCCTGGCCCTCATTCGCTTTTTCAAAGTAATACAGGTCAAGTTTTTCGGAGTATTTATTTACAATGTCACCTGCCTTGTTTACCGACCCGTCCTCAATCACCAATACCTCAAACGCCTTATAGGTTTGGCGGGTAAGGGTATCCAGTAATTCGTCAATTTCCTGGGGGCGGTTATATAAAGGTATGATGATGGAAAAAAACATTTCGTAGATGTGCAAATTTCAAATGTGCAAATATGCAGATGAATGATCAGATGTGTGATTTTGCAAATATGCAGATGCGATGATTAAATTTATACCCATGTTGAAAGAAACAACGGCACACCTGCATACCTCAAATCTCCAACACCATCAAATTGTTTCAGCGATCTGGTAATTGTTCCTGTCGTTTGAGTTACGCGATACCAGTTCGGCAACAAAACCGGTAAGGAAAAGCTGCGATCCTAAGATAATAGCTACCAGGGCAATATAAAACAATGGGTTAGCTGTAACATCACGGTATGGCAGATGGTGCGCTATAAGGTAAAGCTTTTCGGCAAGCATCCACACGGCTATAATAATACCGGCAAAAAAGCTCAAGGTACCCATAGCGCCAAAAAAGTGCATAGGGCGTTTGCCAAACTTTCCTACAAAGAATATGGATAGCAGGTCCAGAAAGCCATTAATGAACCGGCTCCAGCCAAACTTGGTTTTACCGTATTTACGGGCGCGGTGCTCCACCACTTGTTCGCCAATTTTGGTAAACCCTGCCCACTTGGCCAATACAGGTATATAGCGGTGCATTTCGCCGTAGACCTCAATATTTTTAACTACCGTATTGCGGTAAGCTTTTAGCCCGCAATTAAAATCGTGCAGGTTATTAATACCGCTCATCTTACGGGTAGCCGCGTTAAAAAGCTTAGTAGGTATGGTTTTAGATATTGGGTCGTAACGTTTTGCTTTCCAGCCTGATATCAGGTCATACTTTTCTTCGTTGATACGGCGATAAAGCTCCGGAATCTCATCCGGGCTATCCTGCAGGTCGGCATCCATGGTAATTACCACATTACCACGAGCGGCATCAAAGCCAATATTCAGCGCGGCCGATTTACCATAATTTCTCCTGAAACGGAAGCCCCTGATAAACGGGTTGTTTTCCTTCAGCTTCATGATCATTCCCCATGAGCCGTCTGTGCTGCCGTCATCAACCAGTACAATCTCATAGGTAAAGCCATACTCATCCATTACACGGCTTATCCACGAGGTAAGCTCCGGTAATGATTCTACTTCGTTATATAGTGGTACTACTACTGATATATCCATTTAAAAAGAACCTTGTGTAAGGTTAGCTGCAAAAATATAAAAATTAAGCACGGTAAGTATATGATAAATGGGTTACATTTTGAAGCGTTATAAATACTTATTAATTTAGCTGTACAAACCCTTATTGCAATATGAAACCTTATGTGTTCGCCTTATTCTTATTAATAAATATCACCGGCTTTGCACAAGAAAAACAACCGGAAGCCAAAACACGGCCCGATACCGTACGACATTATATGGTAAACGACTCGACCCTGGCTTATAGTGAAAGCGCTGCTAAATTTTTGCGCCTGATGATAAAAGCCGACTCGGGAATGTTCCGTGTGAAGGATTATTACCTGAACGGGAGCCTGCGCATGGTTACTTTAACCTCATTAGACAATATGAACATCAGGCCGGGTATAAATGGCATGTATGATGAGTATTATGAAAACGGAAAACGTAAGACCAGTAAGGTATTTAATAAAGGTAAGATCACAGGCGACGTGCTTAGTTACTACTCCAACGGCGCGTTAAGATGTGTTGAAACATACAGTGCCGATGGCGTTTATCTGAAACAATTTTTAGACTCCACCGGAAACCAGCTTACTGTTAACGGTAATGGCAAATGGATAAAATATACCCACAGCCCCGGCGAACGATTAGAAGGCAACGTAATTAACGGCAAAGAAGAGGGAGAATGGAATTGGTATCTTGGCGACAAGATTTACACGACTCTTTACAAGAAAGGAAAAATTTTATATGCGAAGAGAGATGTTCCAAATGGTGATCCGATTTTCATCCATGTGGATAAGAATCCATCCTTTCCGGGTGGTTTAGGAGCACTTAGGGGTTTTATCATTAAAAATATCGAATATCCTGTAAAAGCCAGACTAAATAACATACAAGGAACAGTCATCATAACTTTTATAATTGAAACTGATGGTTCCTTAAGTGATATTAGAGTTGTAAAAGGAATGGGTGCAGGATGTGACGAAGAAGCGATGAGGGTGATTACATTATCACCCAAATGGGTACCCGGAGAATCCCTGGGCAAGCAAGTTCGCGTGCAACGGTCAATTCCTATATCTTTCAGATTAGGTAGTTAATTCGTATATTAATGCAATCCGAGTACGGTACTGGTACGCTCATGTGTAGTATTGGCCAAAGCCTCATTATAATTAGCGATTGCCAGTATGATGGTATCATTTCCTTGAGCTTATGTTGTCATCTCATAGGTAAAGCCACTCTTATCGATTATATATAAGGTTTAATTAAGCACGGTAAGTATATGATAATCGGGCTACATTTTGAAGCGTTGTGAATACTTGTTAATTTAGCTCCATCATCCTTATTACAAATGAAGCTTTCTTTATCGATTTTCCTTTTCTTATTAAACGCTGCAGCTTTTGCGCAGCACAATACATTACCGCAAAAAGTGCGCCCCGACTCCTTAGGATATTACATGTTAAACGACTCATCTATGGCATATAGTGAAGCTGACGCTAAATTTTTGCGTCTGATGATAAAAGCCGACTCGGGCATGTATCGTGTTAACGATTATTACATGAGCGGAAACCTCCGCCTGGCTACTTTAACCTCATTAGATAACATGAATTTCAGGCCGGGAATAAATGGCATGTATTATGAATATTATGATAACGGAAAACGCAAAAGCATAAAGGTATTTGACAAAGGTAAAATTAAAGGCGACGCTGTTAATTATTATCCTAACGGCGCGTTAAGGTCTGTTGAAACATACAGCGCTGATGGTATTTATCTGAAACAATTTTTAGATTCTGCCGGAAATACGCTTACCAATGAAGGTAATGGCAAATGGATAAAATATACCGACATGGCTGATGAACGTTTGGAAGGAAATGTGGTGAACGGCAGGGAAGACGGTGAATGGAAGCGGTACATCGGCGATTCTGTTTATACCATAACCTATAAAAAAGGCACAATCATAAATGGTAAAGAAAATCTGTTAGTACATAAAAATGGCTTTATACCTGTAGAAAAAACTCCATCTTTTCCTGGTGGCGAAAAGGCATTTGCCAATTTTCTCGCAAAAAATCTACGCTATCCAAAAGAAGCAAGGGAAAACAGAATACAGGGAAGGGTTATTTTGACCTTTGTGATAGAGCGTGACGGTTCTCTAAGCAACATTAGGGTGGTGAGAGATATAGGTGGAGGGTGCGGTGAAGAAGCCATGAGAGTGATCGCACTATCTCCCAAATGGGTACCGGGCACAGCACAGGGCATACCCGTTCGTGTACAATATGCAATACCGATTGCTTTTTCTTTTGGCAATTAATTTTTTCCTCTAAAACAAGCCTAATACCTTACTCGTACGCTCACGTGTAGCATTGGCTAAAGCCTCATCGTTAACAAGCGATTGCCCGTATGACGGAATCATTTCATTTAGTTTTTGTTGCCACTGGCTGGTTTGCATAGGTTGCTTAAAGCAACGGCTGATCAGGTCGAGCATAATAGGTACAGATGTCGAAGCGCCCGGCGAAGCACCTAACAAGGCTGATATGCTGCCATCGGCACTGGTCACTACTTCGGTACCAAACTCCAATACACCGGTACGTTTAGGGTCCTTTTTAATGATCTGCACGCGCTGCCCGGCAATATCCAGGTCCCAGTCTTCTTTTTTAGCTTCAGGATAGTATTCCTGCAGGGCCTTTAACCTGTCGGCAGGCGATTGCAGCACCTGAACGATCAGGTATTTAGTGAGTGCCATATTATCTCGCGCCACGGCAAGCAACGGCAATATATTATTAAACTTGATAGACTTGAACAGATCAAGCAAGGAGCCTTTTTTAAGGAAGCGCGTAGAGAAACCGGCGTAAGGCCCAAATAACAATGATTTTTTACCATCGATCATGCGGGTATCTAAGTGCGGTACAGACATGGGCGGCGAGCCTACCGATGCTTTGCCGTATACCTTGGCCGCGTGTTGCTCAACAATAGCGGGGTTATTACATACCAGCCATTGCCCGCTTACAGGGAAACCGCCGAAACCTTTACTTTCAGGGATGCCGGTTTTTTGCAATAACAGCAAAGCGCCGCCACCAGCACCTACAAAAACAAACTTAGCGTTAAGTGTTCTTTTATTTCCGCTGATACGGTCTTCAACTTTTATTTTCCAGGTATTGTCTTTATTGCGCCTGATGTCTGCCACCTCATGGTTAAGGCTAAGGTTAACACCCGGCTTTTGTTGCAGCTTACTGATAAGGCTGCGGGTAAGGGCACCAAAGTTTACATCGGTACCAATATCCATATGTGTGGCTGCCACTTTTTGGTTAGGGTCGCGGCCATCCATTACCAGCGGTATCCATTTTTGCAATTGCTGCTGGTCTTCGGCATATTCCATTCCTTTGAAAAAATGGTGCTTTACCAATGCCTGCTGGCGTTTTTTAAGATATTCTACATTGTCCTGTCCCCAAACAAAGCTCATGTGGGGTACTTTACGTATAAAGCTTTCGGGAGATTCTACGTAACCTTTTTCAACTAAAAAAGCCCAAAACTCCTTTGATATTTCAAATTGTTCGGCAATTTTAATAGCTTTTTTTATTTCAACGGTACCATCTTTAAGCTCGGGAGTATAATTAAGCTCGCAAAAGGCCGAGTGGCCGGTACCGGCATTGTTCATAGCGTCAGAACTTTCGGCAGAAACAGTATCAAGTCGTTCAAAAATTTCAATTTTCAAATCAGGATCGAGCTGTTTAAGCATTACACCTAATGTAGCGCTCATAATACCCGCGCCAACCAAAACTACATCAACCGTTGTTTGAGAACTAATATTGCCGTTATTCATGATGCTTACGAATGTTAGAAAACATTCATCTGTATTTGTTTTTGTTTATGCGTTACACAAAGTTTACGCCAATAAGTTAAGCTATTATACTTTGCGCTAACACAATCAGGCAATTTTAGCAAATTTTACAGAATTTTTCCTGTTGATATTGTAAATTTTTAATGAAAATGGTTGGATTTTAGTGTTTCTATAAAAATAGGTTGATTTAAATATAAGTGGTGCAGTACTCTGGCTAACACAATTACTTGTAAGTATTGTTGTTGAACATAAACTCCTTGCATCATGCGCAAATTCCTATTCATCAGCACCTTTATGTTTGCTTTTACGTTTACCGCATGTAAACATAATTCAAATACCCCAACTAATGATGGTGTACAAACGCCTGTAGTTGTAAATAACAAAAAAGTAGCGGTAGTTAACAATACCGACCAGCGTTATGCAAACCTGGCAACCGTGCCGGATATGTGCATTAAATGCATCATTGGCGTTGTTGAACAAACAACAGAATTTAAAAACCTTGGTATACCGGCTGTAAACAAGGTTAAATACAAAATTAACTGGATGCCCGCGCCTAACGCACAAGATACAACAGGCAGGAGAGGAGCGACTAACGCTATAAGGCTTGATATTATGGATAACAAAGTCAACAAAAAAGCTTACCCTGCTTTTGTTTATGATAATACCGCCTCGAAAATGTATTTGCTAAAGAGCGATAGCAAAACTGAGATCAAAATAGATACAAACGCACTGGTAAAAATCAGGAGGGTGTGCTATTGGGGTGTAGCATCAGCGAAATAATACGCCCAACCAAGCATAGGTATGTTTTTCTGGTATTACACAATATGCTATGTAAGCATAATAAAATGCGTAGATTTTGATTAGGAAGAGATAAATATTGAATATTTACAATTTTTAGTTCCTGTTTTTATAAATTTTTTCAAAAAAGTTATTGAATTTATAAAAATACTCTAAATTAGCGGCATAAATACTGACTGATTTTATAAGGAACTATAATTAAACTTAAAATTTTCAAATTTATCATTCAAAATGGCAACAAAACTCGAGTACATCTGGCTTGACGGCTACAAACCAACTCAAAGCCTGCGCAGCAAAACAAAAATTGTTAAAAGTTTCAGCGGAAAAGTAGAAGACCTTGATAACTGGAGCTTTGATGGTTCATCAACAGAGCAGGCACCGGGCGGCTCATCAGATTGTATCTTGAAACCGGTATTTACCGTTCCGGATCCACAAAGAAAAGATGCCTACCTTGTAATGTGTGAAGTATTAGACTCAAAAGGCCAGCCACACGAGTCAAACGGCCGTGCACACATTGAGGATGATGATAATGATTTCTGGTTTGGTTTTGAACAGGAATATTTCCTGTGGGATCCTGCTACTAACAAACCGCTTGGTTTCCCTGCAGGTGGCTATCCAGGCCCGCAAGGCCCTTACTATTGTTCAGTAGGCGCTAACAATGCTTTCGGCCGCGAAATTGTTGAAGAGCACTTAGACGTTTGTTTAGAAGCTGGCCTTAACGTAGAAGGTATTAATGCTGAGGTTGCTGCAGGCCAGTGGGAGTTCCAGATATTTGCTAAAGGCGCTAAAGAAGCCGGCGACCAGATCTGGGTAGCCCGTTACTTACTTGAGCGTATTGGCGAAAAATACGGAGTAGCTGTTAACTGGCACTGTAAACCGCTTGGCCAGTTAGACTGGAACGGTTCTGGTATGCACGCTAACTTCTCTAACTCATTATTGCGTACCGCTAATAGCGAAGAGAAATTCAAAGCAGTTTGTGAGGCATTCCGCCCTGCAGTTGCTGAGTGTATTGCAGTATACGGCGCTGATAACGATCAACGCTTAACCGGTAAACACGAGACAGCTTCGATCCACGACTTTAGCTATGGCGTATCAGACCGCGGCGCTTCTATCCGTATCCCTCTTTATGCTGTTGAGCATAACTGGAGCGGTTACCTGGAAGATCGTCGTCCTAACTCTGCTGCAGACCCATACAAAGTAGCTGCAGTGATCATTAAAACAGTAAAATCTGCTAAGATCTAATCTTCGCGAACTGATATAATAAAATCCTCCGGTAGCTATTTACCGGGGGATTTTTTGTTTACATATTCCAAATAATTCCCGCCTGGGATAGCGATAGCATTGTCAATGCTTCTATTGTAAATATATATCCAGGCTTCCAGTGTGTCATTATCAATCGTTACCGTATGCATTTCCCGCCTATAAAGATTAGGCTGCTCTTCATCAGTTCCTACGCCTTCATAAAAATCCAGTCGTTTGAGTACTTCCTCCGGGTGAGTCATTTCATAAATATTCCCATGCACCAGCTGGTTGGCATCGCTGGTTATAATCAATCCCGGGTATTCACCCAGGTCATAAAGCTGCCCATGTATAACCCCGGTAGAAACAAACGTGCATTTTTGGCGAAGATAGCGCGCAAACTCATTATCGGCTTGCAACAAAGTGCCGTAAACAAACAATAACCTGGTCATGAGATTTGCTGTTAAGTTATATTCGTGGTTAATAGCGTAAATAGGTGGCATTAAGCGCTCGTTGTATATAGCAAATTTAGTGATAATGTTAATAACCGTGAATGTTAATAAGACTACATACTCATCTGTATTGAACTAAATACCCTGTTGAGAACTATGAAATAAATGTTAATAAAGTGTTTGTAATAAACACTTGACATGGATATTAAAAAGTTCCGATATTGTAAATATCAAGAACGACGTACTTTGACAGCCTCACAGGATAACACACACTGAATCGGGTGAACTTTCGGGCGAACTAAAGATCAGGGACGTGCCTGAATTACGAAAGGGAAAAAAGAGCTACGGCACTTTACCCGGAAGGTAATTAGCGGGGTATTATTAATAAGCCAGATAATTCTACGGAAAGAAAGGGCTTAAATAATGATTGCAGCAGGAATCGGCGTTAGCGTAACAATGAGAAATCGGTATTCACTACAAGAAGATGATCAGTGTTGCACGAAACGATGACAGGGTCGACTTCCCCTCGGGAGGAAAGGCAGATCAGCATCCGCAAACATTAAAGCTGCCAGGCTCGCAAGAGCAGGGGATACAGCTCAGGTTTGGCAGGGTATGATGTAGCAACCTCCGCAAGGTAACAGACATGTGCATTGTATACGTACCAACAAATTGATCCATCAGTATTCGCAGGGATAAAAGATAGATCAGCGTTCGCAGTATAACAACGAGGAGGGCGGGTCGGTTAAAGATCACACAAAACTTGATGCTTCATAGCGGCTATGGCCAATATGAGGGAAGGAAAAACGGAAGTCGTTTCGCAAGAGAGGCTTCCGTTTTCCATTTTATATGATTTTACTAATTGTGTTTTTTTGTTTTTTCAGGAGTGCTGATAACTCTGCAACAATTTCCATCTCTATTCAATTGTTTATTTGGTGGCAAATAAATTCCGTTTATCTTAATATCCGCTTTACGCGTAAGTGGCAGATCCGGCTTAATCGTCCCATTTACGATCTCATAGTACTTTGTTGGGATATAGTACATAGAATCAGGTGTAGTATACGCTTCGGTCAGATCCCTGCCGCCAAATTCTAAATTCCCGTCATTATCATAATCTTTTATCGGCGATAAAATTGCATCTGCAACTAATGTGGCTTTTTTAGGTGATATGGAAAACGCAACTAATCTATCTG
This sequence comes from Mucilaginibacter sp. 44-25, assembly GCA_001898335.1. GTDB lineage: Bacteria > Bacteroidota > Bacteroidia > Sphingobacteriales > Sphingobacteriaceae > Mucilaginibacter. Next base: position 507,607 of record MKTS01000001.1, read on the forward strand.
AATTTGGCTTACCATTAAAGGCAAGAAACAAAAAAATCGCACCTTCATCTTCTACTATCCGGTTTTGCTTTTTGTCGGTTAATATGTCTTGGGGATAATCAACTTTTCCTATTAGAACATCATCGTAAAAGATTCCTTTGTCGGTGATTTTGATCTTATGCCCGGTTAAAGTTTTGTAGACCAAAGGCTTCATTAACGGCTTAGCTGAAGTACTAAGGCATAAAACTGATAAAAATAAAAGTAATATCTTTTTCATGACGAATAAGTTTACAGCATGGGATATTGTAATTTACAGAAAGATTTTAAGCCAAAACTATTACTTTCGAAAATATGAATAAAGAAGCCACTGACCGTAAAAAAAAGATATTCGTTTTAGATACGTCGGTTATCCTCTATGATCACAACGCCTTCGAAAACTTTCAGGAGCATGATGTTGCCATCCCCATACAAGTATTGGAGGAATTGGACAACATGAAAAGCGGTAACGATACGCGCAATTTCGAAGCCCGTAGTTTTATCCGCATCATGGATGACTTGGCTAAAAGTCGTCTTATCAACCAATGGTTGCCTCTAAGCGGTAAAAGCAGGGGACAGTTTAAGGTGGTGTTAGACACTACAAACGCCAGTGCCGATGCCGAACTGGTTTTCGGCTCGGATAAAACCGACCACCGTATACTTAATGCCGCCTTAGGCGTTCAGTTTGAGCATCCCGACCGTAAAGTTATCCTGGTTTCAAAAGATATATGCTTACGTCTAAAGGCAAAGGCGCTAAATTTGTTCGCTGAAGACTACGAAACGGGTAAAGTAAAAAACCTGGAAGAACTATATAGCGGAAAAACCACGCTAAACAAGATCACCGAAAAAGTTTTAAGTAAGCTTAATAAGTCGGAATCAATTGCCGCAGATGTTGTAAACATTCCAGCCGAAGCAGGCAATCATTTTGTTGTCCTGAACGGAAAAAAAAATACAACGGCGGCGTTTTATAACTCGCAAACAAAGCTTTTAGAAAAAATAGAGGAGCAGCCTGTTTTAAATATAGCGCCCCGAAACCTGGAGCAGGCGTTCGCCATACATGCATTGCTTCACCCGGATATTAAACTTGTGACCATCCAAGGTAATGCAGGTACCGGTAAAACTTTGCTGGCACTTGCCAGCGCTTTAGAGCAGCGCAAAAATTACAGGCAAATATTTGTAACCCGCCCAACTATTCCGCTAAGTAATAGAGATATTGGCTTTTTGCCCGGAGATGTATCATCAAAGATAGATCCTTACATGGCACCGATATGGGATAACCTTAAATTCATAAAAGACCAGTTTGTAGAAGATGCCAAGATGCAGGCCAAATTAGATGAATTAGTTACCAATGATAAAATATCCATCACTCCTTTGGCCTTTATCCGTGGCCGCACATTAAGCAAGATATTCTTTATAGTAGATGAGGCGCAAAATCTTACACCTCACGAAGTAAAGACAATTATCTCAAGGGCAGGGGAGAATAGTAAATTTGTTTTTACCGGCGATATTTACCAGATAGATACGCCATATCTTGATGCGGAAAGTAACGGCTTATCTTACCTGATAGACAAAGCAAAAGGCCATCCGCTTTACGCGCACATTAGCCTACAAAAAGGCGAACGCAGCGAACTTGCTAATCTTGCCAACGAACTTTTATAGTTAATTACGCGGGCGCTTGGGATTGTAAGCAACCAAATACTGCAACTCATCTAAATTGATGCTTTGTTTATTCGCCGCCTCTTCTTCCTGGGTAAGCGGCAGGTTTAGCTTGGTTTTTATAGAGTGCAGTACCTGTAGCAGTATATCCGGCGAAATTTTTGCTACATTGTTAGGGTAAAAATCACGCTGGATCCTGGTTTTGCCAACCGTGCTTTGCATGGTCAACTCCCAATTCTCATCTGGTTTAAAGCCATGTTCTTTTGCAAGATTTGCCAGGTCATATACATACCTGCTGGTCTCGAATATTATATCTTTATTAGTCATGTTATTTCTTTTTAACAGGTAAGACAGCGGATACTGAATTTTTGCCCGACTGATAATCAGACTGTTTTTTGTTGACGTTAACAGATGGCGCTTTCTTGTTCTCTCTTGAACTCTTTTTCTCTTTACTCATTATTTATAAGTTAAATTTTAAACGGTAGAAAATATTCATCCGGTTTATTTTGCAGCGAAGTGCCGCTAAGGAGGTTTTTAAAGGTAGTCTTTATATATTGAAAATCAGTGTATTTAAATTTTAATAATTGACACTTACTGATAAGTTGTTGCCATTCAGTAATATAGCCTGAATAAATATTTAAAAAAATGTTAAATAATTTTATTTTAAGTAAAATTTAAATTTTATTGACTACCTTGCGCACTTAATTAAAAATAATAATGCAAAAAGAAGGAACAGTAAAGTTTTTCAATGCCACTAAAGGTTTTGGATTTATTTCTCAGAGTGAAAGCAGAAGCGATGTTTTTGTACACTCAACTGGCCTCATTGACGAAATTCGTGAAAACGATAAAGTAACGTTTGATGTAGAAGAAGGCAAAAAAGGCCTTACAGCGGTAAATGTAAAAGTAATTTAAAAAATCACTATAAATTTAATCGTAGCACCTGCCTAACCGGCAGGTGCTTTTTGTTTAATTAAAATCCGGTAAATAAAATATGGCTAAATCACAGGCAACATTCATGAAGAAACAACTCGAAAAAAATCGCCAGAAAAAGAAGGAAGATAAAGCGCAGCGGAAAAAAGAGCGTCAGGAAAACGGCGGTGTTAATGATATGATAGCCTATGTTGACGAATTTGGAAACCTTACCTCTACGCCGCCTACTCAAAAACAAACTTCTAAAGAAGACGACAAAGGAAACTAATGATTGATAACCTTAGCTAAAACCTTGCCCCAGTTTTGGCCCAATAGCCTGGCTCCATCTTTATTAGGGTGCAGGTAAAATATTCCCTGATGGCCTTGCTCGGGCATAAAAAGATGCAGATAATCTTTTTTAAAATCAGCAAAACCATTTTTGTAACCTGAATATACCTGTCCAGGGTTGGTGGTACTGTAATCCTGTACCAAAGCATCTATCTGCGGGAAATAGCTCTGTAAACGATCTAAACCTTCTTGTAGATACATTGCTCCATTATAGGTATTAGGGGTGTAATAAATAGGGTAGTTGAAAACTATTTTGCTGTTAGGGTAACGTTTTAAGAGGCTATCGGCGATAGTTTTAAGATTTACACGATATTGTTGCTGCGATATCGGTGAGCCATAAGGGCCATTTATCGCGCTATCATTAGTGCCGAGCATGACAGAGAAGATCAACTGTGCAGAACGATCGCTGTAAAAAGCGTCAGCATCTTTTACTACTTTTTCAAAATCAGGTTCGCCGGGTAAAAAGTTTTTGGTAGTATATCCGCTAACGCCATGGTTGGCCTGCGTGAATTGGATTGCTTTAAATTTCTCTTTAAAAAAGGTCAACACATAAACCGACGGCTGTAAGTCGGGCATGTTTTGGCCGTAGGTAATACTATCACCAATAAACACAATGTTTACTTTAGGTGGTTTGGCTATGGTGAAGGCCAACAAACCCAAAGAAAATATGGCAATCGCTACTCTTTTAAAGTGCTTTTTCATGATAATACGTTATTCACTTTTATAAAGCGCACCCGCTTTCTCAGCTGATGTTTTAATACCTTTTATTAGTGCTGAACTAAAGCCATTGTGCTCCATCTCGTTTAGCCCGGCTATGGTGCAACCCTTTGGAGAAGTAACCTTGTCAATTTCCTGCTCCGGGTGCGATGATAATTGCAACAGCAGATCGGCAGCGCCTTTGGCTGTTTGAGCAGCCATTTTAAGCGCATCATGTGCATGAAAACCTATCTCGGTGCCACCTTGAGAGGCCGCACGTATTGAACGCAGGAAGAAGGCGATACCGCAGGCACATAAGGCAGTTGCAGAAGTCATCAATTCTTCGTTGATCTGTATGCTAACACCTACCGTATCAAAAAGCGATTTCACCAAGCTGATATTTTCAGGCGAGGCCGTATCAGTTGCAATGCATGTCATACTATGGCCTATTGCTATAGCCGTATTTGGCATGGCGCGTATCACCTCAACATCGACCGCTAATTGATCACGAATATCCTGGCAGCTTACACCAGATACCACAGAAATAAGTAAATGCTTAGTATGGCTAACCGCTGGTTTTATCTCATCAAGCAGCTTATTGAGTTGCTGTGGCAAAATAGCCAATACAACAATATTCGCCTTAGTTACTGCCTCGGCATTGTTCGCTGTAACGTTGTAGCCTTCCGCGGCCAAATTATCTAAAGCTGCCACATTACGGCGAGTCAGTGTAATTTGCGACGGCGAAAAAATGCCAGCCTTCACTAACCCCTTGGCTAAAGCCAAACCAATATTACCGCTGCCTAATATGGCTATGTGTTGTTTCGTTTCCATGTTTTCTTTTTATTCGCTTAAACGTGTACCGAAGGCTTGCTTACCTTTCAATTGACCCAAATCATCAGAATGACCAATCACCACTGCTTCAACCCCGCATGATATAGCAGCAAAGGCGTTATCCAACTTCGGGATCATTCCGCTATGTATTACCTGTTCTTCTTTTAGTTTGTGGTAGCGTTCGGGGTTGATCTCTCTTATTAAAGAATCTTCATCATTAATATCATGCAGCACGCCTTTCTTCTCAAAACAATAGATCAAGGTAGTCTCATATCTATCAGAAAGTGCCACGGCCAACGCGGATGCAATGGTATCTGCATTGGTGTTGAGTAACTGCCCCTCACTATCATGCGTTAGCGCACAGAAAACAGGGGTAAAGCCCCCTTCAAGCAATTTGCCAATATTTTCTGCATCTACAGAGTCTTCTTTAAGATCACCTACAAAACCATAATCAATTGTTTTTACAGGCCGCTTTTGCGCATGTATCATGTTACCATCGGCACCGGTGAGGCCTATTGCGTTATTACCATATCGCTGTAACTGAGCCACGATATTTTTATTGATCAAACCACCGTAAACCATAGTGACGATGCGCAGGGTATCAATATCTGTTATACGCCGACCGTCAATCATCTTGGCTTCAATGCCCATACTTTCAGAGATCTGCGTAGCAACCTTGCCTCCACCGTGTACCAGTATCTTATGACCGTCAAGTGCAGTAAAATCCTTTAAAAACCTGTGCAGATTTTCAGAATTGTCAATTACGTTACCTCCAATCTTAATTATATAAAGCGTTTGCATGGTTGTTACTATATAGTCCGGTAGCAATAATAGCTATTTTATGTTTCTCAGAATAATTTACCTGCAATTGTAAAAATAGCTTCATTTAAAACACATAACTGCTTATCATGTTAGCAATATGCATCAAGGTTTGTAGCTTAGTCGCACAACACCATTGCAATTATGAATAAACAGGATAACAAAAAACCAAGGGTAATTATAATAGGCGGAGGATTTGGAGGTGTACAATTAGCTAAAAAACTAAAGAATGCCCCCGTTGAGGTGCTGCTTTTGGATAAGCACAATTATCACACCTTTCAGCCGCTGCTGTATCAGGTGGCAACTGGTGCCATAGAGGCAGATTCTATTGGTTTTCCTATCAGGCGTATATTTAGCAGGCAAAAAAATTTCACTTTCCATTTAGCTAATGTAGACCACATAGATACTGCGTCCAATACCGTTATAACCACCGCAGGAAATTATACTTATGACTACCTGGTAATTGCTACCGGAGCTAACACCAATTTCTTTGGCAATCAGGAGCTGGAGCATTATGCCATGCCCATGAAAAACATTGCCGAGGCGCTTAATATACGTAGTTTGATGCTGCAAAACCTCGAAAAAGCGCTGGTTACTACAGACAAGGCCGAACGTGATGCTTTGCTCACATTTGTAATTGTTGGCGGTGGCCCAACCGGGGTTGAACTTGCCGGCGCTATATCCGAGTTGCGTAAATTTATATTATGTAAGGATTATCCTGGTCTTTGCAACGCCGACATGAGGGTCTACCTGGTAGAAGGCAAACCGGAGGTATTGGCTGCCATGTCTTCAAAAGCCTCGCTAAAAGCTAAGGAATTTTTAAAAGAGATGGATGTAGTGATATATAATGGTGTGCATGTATCAAGTTATAATGGCTTGGTTTTAAAAATTGATGACGGGAAAGTAATCCAAACCCGTAATGTGCTGTGGGCAGCGGGAGTGAAGGGGGAGATACCCGGTGGTATGCCTGAAGAAGTTGTTGCCAAAGGCGGCAGACTAATTACAGATAATATAAACCGCGTGAAAGGATACAGCAACATATTTGCGATAGGCGATGTAGCTGCTGTACAAAGTGAGGCAAATCCTGCTGGTTACCCCGGGGTGGCACAGGTGGCCTTGCAGCAAGGTAAACACCTGGCAAAAAACCTGCGTAATATTGTTGAAGGTAAGCCAACCACGCCTTTTGTTTATTATGACCTGGGTACTATGGCTACCATTGGCCGCAACAAGGCAGTAGCAGATATTAAGAAATTTAAGTTTCAAGGCTTTTTTGCATGGTTGTTATGGATGTTCGTGCATTTATTGTCATTAGCGGGCTTTACTAATAAAGCTGTTGTATTTTTAAACTGGGCTATCAATTATTTTACACGTAATAGTGATAACAGATTAATTATCAGATATTTTAAAACAGATACTATGACGGTTGATCCTGTATCATATTAATAAATATTCATGCACCTATTCCTGATAATTGCGCTACTGGTTATCTTAAGCGCGCTATATTCTTACATTAACGCACGCTGGCTTAAATTGCCGGGTACTATCGGCATTATGTCTTTAGCCATTATTGGCTCAATTATCACCATTATAATAGATAAGTTAGATCCTAATTTTGCCGATTACCTTACCATGCTGGCAAAGAATATCAATTTTTCCAGAACCTTGCTCAATATTATGCTTGGCTTTTTGTTATTCGCAAGTGCTTTTAACCTGGATAAGAAGCGGTTAAAAAAAGAGATGAGGCCTGTGTTTGTGTTGAGCACTATAGGTGTTATCATATCTACCGCAATATTTGGCTCGTTACTTTACTTCATCACTCATTTGCTCAAAATTGATATTCCATACATATACTGTCTGTTGTTTGGCGCTCTTATTTCACCTACCGATCCCGTGGCGGTAAGTGCCATCATTACCGGTTCCAACCTTCCCAATAATCTCGAAACTATCATATCCGGAGAATCATTATTCAATGATGGTATAGGGCTGGTACTTTTTATTACGTTATTGGAGATAACCCAATCAGGCATAAATAATGTAGATTTTGGTAAAGCGGTGTTGCTGTTTGTGCAGGAGGTATTCGGCGGTATAGCTTTGGGAGCCGTAACCGGATTTTTCGCGCACAGGCTAATGAAAACGGTAGATGATTTTCAAACCGTTGTGCTGGTTTCATTTGCGCTGGTAATGGGCAACTCTTTAGTAGCCACTTATCTGCATTTATCTATCCCGCTGGCAGTTGTTACTGCAGGTTTGTTTGCCGGCGGCAGATCTATCAACGTTGATAGAAATGACCGCTCACACCAGGCGCTTGAGAAATTTTGGACATTGATTGATGAATTACTCAACACAATGCTCTTTGTAATGATAGGCTTACAGATGGTTAACTTTCCGTTTCTGCAACATTACTGGCTATCAGGAGCAATAGGTATAGCCTTAATACTTATTGCCCGATGGGGAAGTATCATGTTACCACTTACCTTCTTACGCAGAAGCCTTAATGTGAATTATGACAGTATCAATATATTAACTTGGGCAGGCCTGCGAGGGGGTATATCGATTGCATTAGCGCTTTCTTTACCCGCATCAGACTATAGGCACTTTATACTCGCAGGAACTTATTTTATTGTGATATTCTCTATTATTGTGCAAGGCTTAACTCTTAATAAGGTTATCAACGCCATCTACAAAAAAAATCCAGAAAGTTAATATTACAGCCGCTCCATATAAGCTGCTATTTCTTTCTCATTAGCAATGTGAGAGTTGTTGAGGTTGTTGATGATATTATTTTGTTCTGCTTCATTACGGTTCTGGCTTAGCTTAAATTTAGCTTGCAGGTTGGTAATCAAAAGTTCGAACGCTACAATGCCATTCATCATCTTGTGCTTGTACTCATATGGTAGTCCATCCCACTGTTTTAAATAATCCTGCTCATAAGTGCTGATAGTTTTGGCCAATAAGGTGGTAACGGCCGCCTCGTCGTGTATTAGTTTGGCTTTACCATAGGCATGTATGGCTATATAGTTCCAGGTAGGTACATTAGTATCTTTCTCATAATTCTTTGGCGAAATATAGGCATGAGGTTCGGTGAATATTACTAAAGACGTCTCCTGCTCAATTACATTCACCTGTGGGTTTGCCTTTGCAAAATGTGAAAGCAGTACAACTTCGTTACCACGCTGCTCAACCACAAAGGGCAGATGTGTTGCCTCGGGTACACCATTCAACACCGTAACCATTGAGGCAAAGCTATACTTTTGCATAAAGCTGATAGCCTGCTGTTCGTCAGTTACTTGAAAGTGTTTAGGTGTATACATGTTTGCAGGGAATCAGGAAATTAGGAGTCAGGAATCAAGACAGCTTAGGACGCTTATTATAAAGCTTCCAGCATCTGTTTTAAAACCGCCTGCGCGGCCCAAACTCGGTTACCTGCTTCATGCACAACTACCGAACGCGGCCCGTCTAATATTTCAGAAGATAATTCCAGGTCCCGACGTACGGGCAGGCAATGCATAATTTTAGCATCCGGCGCAAGCTCATCCAGTTTGGCATTGGTTAGCATCCAATCTTCATTGCCGCCGGTCACGGCGCCATATGGCTCATAAGCCGACCAGTTTTTCACGTAGATAAAGTCGGCGTCTTTCAAAGCCTCATCCTGGTTATAGGTGATGGTTGTCCCATTAGTAAACTGCTCAGAAAGGGCATATCCTTCGGGATGGGTGATCACAAATTCGACATCTGCCTTACACATCCATTCTGCAAACGAGTTGGGTACGGCCTGCGGAAGTGCTTTAATATGCGGGGCCCATGTCAACACCACTTTTGGGCGGGACTTGGTTTTTAATTCTTCTATGGTAACCAGATCCGCAAGGCTCTGTAAGGGGTGGCGCGTAGCCGACTCCAGGCTTACAACCGGCACTTTACAAAACTCAACAAACTTGTTAAAAATGCTTTCGCTGTAATCCTCTTCACGATTTTTTAAACCCGGGAAAGAACGTACACCAATGATGTCAGAATATTCGCCCATTACAGCTGCAGCCTCGCGAATGTGCTCTACGGTGGTGCTGTTCATGATCACGTTATCACGTAATTCCAAAGCCCATCCTTCTTTATCAATGTTAAGTACTATCACGTTCATACCCAAATTCATGGCTGCCTTTTGGGTGCTCATACGGGTACGCAGGCTTGGATTAAGAAAAACCAGGCTAATAGTTTTGTTTTTACCCAAATGCTGGTTGGCAAAAGGATCTTTTTTTGCTGCTAAGGCCTGGGCAACCAATGCCGGCATGTCAGTAACATCGTTTACAGAAGAAAATAGTTTCATGAGCCTTGTTTTTGCCTCACCCTAAGTCCCTCTCCAAAGGAGAGAGACTCTGAGCAAAATATATTGTTATGCGTTATTTAAAGTTTGCGTAAATGCTTCCAGGAACCTATCCGCATGAGCTTTTGTTAAGTTAAGCGCAGGTAATAACCTGATAACATTTGGTTTAGCTTCGCCGGTAAAGATGTGGTGTTTAAACAGCAGATCTTTTTTTACGTTAGCTAATTCTTCCGGCAGATCGATACCTATCATTAAACCTCTGCCGCGTACCTCTTTTACCTGGTCAAACTTCTTAAGCTCTGTTATCAGATAATCACCAATCTCTGCTGCGTTTTGCATCAGATTATCTTTCTCAATAACTTCCAGCACAGCTAAACCGGCAGCGCAAGCCAAATGGTTGCCGCCGAACGTAGTCCCCAACATACCATACGAAGGCGCTATCTTTGGTGAAATAATAATACCGCCAACAGGGAAGCCATTACCCATACCTTTAGCCATGGAATAAATATCAGCGTTAACACCGGCAAAATCGTGAGAGAAGAATTTACCTGTACGGCCGTAACCACACTGCACCGAATCAGCTATAAAAACCGCATTGTGCTCATCACAAAGCGAGCGTATTTTTTGAAGGAAATTAACCGGTGCAACCTGTATGCCGCCAACGCCTTGTATGCCTTCAATGATAACTGATGATACCTCATGATCCTTAAACGCCTGCTCGAGGGCAGCCTCATCATTCCAGGGGAGGAAAACCACGTTGCCGGTTTCATTCACCGGTGCCACAATCTTAGGGTTATCGGTTGCGGCTACTGCCAGCGAAGTACGGCCGTGGAATGCCTTTGTAAAGGCGATGACTTTCTTTTTGCCATTATAAAACGACGCCAGTTTCAGTGCATTCTCATTGGCTTCAGCTCCAGAATTGCAAAGGAACAGCTGGTAATCTTCCTTGCCGGAAACATGTCCCAGTTTCTCTGCCAACTGTTTTTGCAGCGGTATCTCAATTGAATTTGAATAGAAGCCTATCTGGTGCAATTGATCTTCTAAACGTTTTACATAATGTGGGTTGGTATGACCAATAGAAATAACGGCATGGCCACCATAAAGATCAAGATACTCGGTTCCTTTATCGTCAAAAACCAGGCTGCCCTGGCCTTTAACTATATTGATTGGATTGATTGGATATACGTCGAATAATTTCATTATACTGAGGTAAAAGGTCAAAGGCGAAAGGATAAAGGTTTGTATTCCTTGTTGATGAGTGGAGTAAGGTCACCTTTCGCCTTTGACCTTTACCCGTTCATCCTAACTAAAAAGCCACGCCCTTCAATCGTAATCCGGCGCTCTCGTTCAGGCCGAACATCAAGTTCATATTTTGTACTGCCTGGCCGGATGCGCCTTTAAGTAAATTGTCCATAATACTGATAATAAACACTTTGTTATCATATACCTTAACCTGTATAAAGCATTTGTTAGTGTTAACTATCTGCTTAAGATCTATGTCTTTATTGGTCACATGCGTAAACGGATGCCCTGCATAATAATCCTGGTAAAGCTTTAATGCCTCCGCTTCGGTAAGGTTGCTTTCCGTATACATGGAAGCAATAATACCACGGGTAAAATCACCACGGTAAGGGATAAAATTAATTGCCTTATCAAAACCACATTGCAACTGCCTTAACGATTGCCCAATCTCATTTAAGTGCTGGTGGTTAAATGCCTTATATACAGATAGGTTATCGTTTCTCCACGTAAAGTGTGAAGTAGGTGAAAGGCTTTGGCCTGCGCCTGTTGAGCCCGTTGTTGCTGTAATGTGTACCTCATTTTCGAGCAAACCTTTTGATGCCAAAGGCAGCAATCCTAATTGCAGGCAGGTTGCAAAACAACCTGGATTAGCAATGTTATCTGCTTTCTTAATATTTTCCCTGTTTAATTCCGGCAAGCCATATACGAAGTTTTTATTTTTTATTGTTGAATTTTGACTTAGTCTGAAATCCTGACTTAGATCGATAACCTTAACATGGTCAGCTATTTCATTTGCCTCTAAAAACTTACGGGCATCACCATGGCCAACGCAAAGGAACAGCACATCGATGTTATTTGATAGTTCAGACGAAAACTTGAGGTCGGTATCCCCAAACAGGTCTTTATGAACATCATAGACATGATTGCCCGCATTGCTATTGCTATGCACAAACACAATGTCGACGTTGGGGTGATTGATCAGGATACGCAGCATTTCGCCGCCGGTATAACCGGCGCCGCCTACAATACCTGCTTTTATTTTAGAGGTTAATTCTGTCATTTTTTGTAGATGGTGAGGAGTAAAGAATAAACTCAAGATCGCTGCTTTCTTTATTGCTGATAAAGTGTTGCTGGCCTGGTTTTATCTCAATACCCTGCTCTGGTTTTAATACGCTGATGGTACCGTCAATAGTAAAAGTTGCACGGCCTTTCAGCACAAAGAAAAATTGGGAAGCCTTTTCGTGATAGTGAAGCTGTTCTGATGTGTCCGGCGGCATTAACTCCTGTTTAATTGACAAAGCGTCAGTATCAACATAGTTCCATCCATAGCAGTCATCGCCCCATTTATAGGTGCTTAAACATTCACTTCTCGAAAAGATGGGGTTCTCCATAATTAATCTTGCCCGTTTACCTTGTGATATATCATCACTTGGTTACCAAATATCTTGCTGAAGCCCTTAACGTCTTCACCGCTCCACGCGTTGTTCATCTCACCATAGCTGCCAAACTTGTTGCTCATCAAATCGTGGTCTGACTCGATACCTACTACCTGGAAACGATAAGGGTGAAGTTCTACGAAAACTTTACCGCTAACCTGTTTTTGCGTATCAGTGAGGAAAGCCTCGATGTTACGCATAATAGGGTCATGGAACTGGCCTTCATGCAGCCAGTTGCCATAGAAAGATGATAACTGATCTTTCCAGGATAACTGCCATTTGGTCAATACATGCTTCTCAAGTGTGTGGTGTGCTTTAATAATCACCATGGGTGCGGCAGCCTCAAAACCAACGCGGCCTTTTATACCGATGATGGTGTCACCAACGTGGATATCCCTGCCTATGCCGTAAGGCTGTGCAATGGCCTGTAAAGCCTGTATAGCTTTTGTTGGATGATCATATTGATTGCCATCGATAGCTTTTAGTTCACCTTGCTCAAAAACTAATTCAAGCATTTTTGGCTCAGAACTGGTAACCTGTGTAGGCCATGCATCCTCAGGTAAGCCCAGGTGAGATGTAAGCGTTTCTTTACCACCTACTGATGTGCCCCAGATACCTTTGTTGATAGAGTACTTTGCTTTTTCAAAGTTCATTTCAACACCATGTTTCTTCAGGTATTCTATCTCTTCCTCGCGGCTTAATTTAAGGTCACGGATAGGGGTGATGATCTGTACATCCGGGACAAGGATATTAAAGATCATATCAAACCTTACCTGGTCGTTACCGGCACCAGTGCTGCCATGTGCAACAGCAACGGCACCAATTTCTTTTGCATAATTGGCAATAGCTGTAGCCTGACTAACGCGCTCTGCACTTACCGATAGCGGATAAGTGTTGTTTTTCAATACGTTACCATAAATAAGGTAACGCACGCAGGTGTTGTAGAAGTTTTCGGTTTCATCTACCACATGGTGAGAGGTAACGCCCATTTGGTAGGCACGTTCTTCTACATTTTTAAGCTCGTCATCGCTGAAACCACCAGTGTTAACAATTACAGAATGCACCTCGTAACCCAGGTCGCGTGTTAAATAAATACAGCAGAATGATGTATCTAAACCACCGCTATATGCCAGTACTACTTTCTTTTTCATGGTAAAAGCTTAAAGGTAAAAGGTGAAAGGTGAAAGATTATTTTCATCTCTTAAAAATTTAATGAATGAGATAAGCATTGCTTTTATCTCATTTATGGGTTTGTTAATTAAATCGTATTTATCCTGGGATATGTAACCCAGGTCAAAAATTAATAGGCAGGTGTATTCAACTTCTAAGGCTGAGCCTAAAGCATTATCTAAATAATGAGTAAAGTCTTTATTCGTATTTTTTCCGCAACCCTCCACAATATTTAAAGGAATAGAATAGGAAGAACGCCTAAGTTGGCTGGTTAAAGCGAATCTTTCTTCAACAGGCATTAATGGCAAAACTTCTTGGTACACTTGTTTTGTGAACAAATGAGCTTTTTTCCAAATATCAAGTTTTTTATAATCTCTCAAAACCTTTCGCCTTTTACCTTTAACCTAATAAAACTATCTTCTCCATTCTTCGCTTAATGGCTGCTTCAATACGCTCAAGCAAAGTTGCTTTATGCGTTATTTTCTTCATTTTCTCTTCGTATTGTTTTTGCACTTCTTCCGGGTCAAAAAGCATGGCGGTACACATGCAGTTCTTCCGGTTTTTGCTCATCAGAATGTCGTAATTCACACAGCTTTTACAACCTTTCCAAAAATCCTCATCCTGTGTTAATTCAGAGTAGGTCACAGGCTCGTAACCCAGTTCAGAGTTGATCTTCATAACCGCTAAACCGGTTGTTAAACCAAATATTTTAGCGTTTGGATATTTCTTGCGCGATAGTTTGAATATTTCTTTTTTAATGGCTTTGGCTAAACCTACTTTACGGAAAACCGGACTCACAACAAGGCCGGAGTTGGCAACAAAGTCGCCGTGGCTCCAGGTTTCTATATAGCAGAACCCGGCCCAGGTGCCGTCTTTGTGTAAAGCAATTACTGCCTTTCCTTCCAGCATTTTGTTGGCAACGTATTCCGGAGAACGTTGAGCGATACCTGTACCCCGTGCCTTGGCCGATTCGGCCATTTCATCACATATCACAGTAGCAAAATCTGCATGTTGGGCAGATGCTACAATTATATCAAAGTCTTGTATGGTCATTATTGTAAATAGATACCGTTAAATTATTGGCTATAAAGCCTGATAATTAGAAGGACGTTGTTTGAAGAAGTTTAACAACTTCTTAAGGTTTGGTAGAAGTTTTCAGATCAAATTCAAACCCGTGGTATAAACAATCGTCGTCGGTTAGGAAGGAAAAATAAAGCAACAGAAACTAAACAAGTGACAACAGGCGCAAATACTGCCCTGATAGCTATCCTGTTTGTGTTTAGTTTTTTCATTTTTTCTTAAAAGATGGGTTGCTTTTAAAATTTGTGCAAATTATTGCATTAAATTTTATTTATGCAAGAAAAAATTTCGATTATTTCTGTCAGAAACTAAAACATTACACTTCGGAAATATTAAGCTAATTAACCAGGTATAAATCAATGTATAAAACCTTGACAACTATGATTTCGGCACGAGTATTGCCAATGGCAAATTATGCAAGCCGATCCACTTTTATTAACATTAAAAATAGACCAAAAAACGCAGGAGTATTTTGATGCCCTGCGTAAGCAGTATTTTCCCGCCGACCGTAACTGGCTTGATGCACATGTGATGCTGTTTCATCAACTGCCGGCAGGTGAACAAAAAATATTAAGCGATATTGCCGAAATGGCCGATACAACAACGGTATTTGAAATGGATGTGGCTGGCCCCAAACACATAGGGAGGGGGGTAGCTTATAAAGTAGAGTCGCCGCAATTGCTAATGATGCATAAGCGCATGCAAACCCTATGGCAGCAGTGGCTCATTCCGCAGGACAAGCATAGTTTATGGCCCCACATCACCATCCAAAACAAAGTAGACCCTGTAGTAGCGCAGGCAACATTAGTTAAAGTTTCTGAACGTTTTGAGCCATTTAAAGCAGTTGCACAAGGTTTAATGTTATGGGAATATAAGGGTGGCCCCTGGAACTTTGTTGATGAATGGTTGTTTAAAGCTAATTAAATCTTCTCATAATCAGTGCGGTAACTCAAATAAGTGGCTTTTTTAACATTTTCTTAATCAAAAACGCATCTTTTTCTATCTTTGCCGCGGGTAAGTCTTTTACGGCCAGCTCCTCTTGAACTCCCCCAGGGTGGGAACGCAGCAAGGGTAGAGAGTTGAGCGGCGCGATAAAAGTAGCTTACCCATTTTTTGTGCCCAAAATTTCAGGTCAGGCACGAAAAGTCTCCGCAACTTCATAATTCTAAATTCGGCCTTTGTTATTCAACATTGTTCAGCTACCATGCTTATATTAGCTGCCATGCTTGATATATTGATCATCGGTGGCGGCCCCATAGGTATTGCCTGCGGTTTGGCAGCGCAAAAAGACGGACTAAGCTTTGTAATTATTGAAAAGGGTTGCCTGGTTAATTCGCTGTACAATTATCCCTCTACCATGACTTTCTTTTCTACATCAGAAAAACTGGAGATTGGGGGCATACCGTTCGTCACTATAAATAACAAGCCTACCCGTGCCGAGGCATTGGAGTATTATCGCCGCGTTGCGGTATCTAATCAATTACCCATCAATTTATTTGAAGAAGTAATACGTGTAAAGCCTATAGACGGTGGATACGAGATCACGTCAACCAAACAAACTTACAAGGCTAAGAAGGTGATACTTTCTACCGGGTTTTACGATATAGCCGTCAATCTCGGTATCCCCGGCGAAGACCTGCCTAAAGTAAAGCATTACTACAAAGACCCACATTACTATGCCATGCAAAATGTGGTGGTGGTGGGTAGCAGTAACTCCGCTATTGATGTGGCCCTGGAAACCTATCGCAAAGGCGCCAATGTTACGCTGGTAGTACGCGATAGCGAGATCAGTCAACGGGTAAAGTATTGGGTAAGGCCGGATATTATTAACCGCATTAAAGAAGGTACAGTTAATGCATATTTTAACAGTAACCTGGCTGCCATACGCGAAACGGAAGTAGATATTGATACGCCTGATGGCCGTGTGACCATTCCCAACGATTTTGTGATGGCCATGACAGGTTATAAACCCAACTTTGAATTTTTAGCTAAATTAGGCATTAACCTCACTGCGGATAAATTTATACCCGAATACAATCCGCAAACCATGGAAACCAACCAACCCGGGCTTTACCTTGCCGGCGTGGTATGCGGCGGGCTGGATACCCATTTATGGTTCATAGAAAACTCGCGTATACATGCGGATATGATCATTAATGATATAATCTCAAAGAAGTAAGTATTAGCATTTACCGGATGAATAATGATAGATTTTGCTTACAATAATTTGCCTTAATTCCCCTTTCTAAGCGATATATCTCTATACAACTGGTATGCCCCGGCTTGGTAGCTTGGTTTATGCAATACAGTTATGTTCCTTACGGTGAAGCGGTCCTCAAAATTTATCTTTTGAAAATGCGGCCAAAGGATGTTAAACGAAGCGGTGGGTATATTCCGGGCAATGGTAATATGCGGCCTTAGTTTTTGTTTCGAGGGAAAGATCTTTTCAAAAAAGCTGAACCAACGCATGGTTACATGGTCAAGCTCTAATGCAGCACAAATGGTTCGGTAGTGGTCGCCATGCTGCAGGTACTCAAATCCCGATAATTTTAAATTGATAGCAGGCACGTTACTCAAAATGTTTTCTATTACCCGATAATAATCATCATAACTGAAAGAGGTGGCAGAGGTGTTCTCATCAAAAACTAAAGGCGGAAATGAGATATGTGCCCTCGACTTCATGCTGGGAAACTGGCCGATGTGTTTAGCGCATGCACGTTTAAAACGCATGATATGCGCGTTGCTCTCGTCGGGCAGCGAGATGAGGTTCATGAACAACATTTGCGGCACGTCCATCATCTCAAAACAGGTTGACTTGTTCGTTGGTGTCGGTTTTGTTTGGGGTGGTAAAGCCTTTATTTCCCTTAAAGGCAATACGCTTTAAGGTTTGCCATTTGGCGTAAGGCTCAAAGGTTTCGCGGCGGGCTATGGTCAACTCATTTGCCCAAAACGGTTCCGTCCAGCGTTTGTGCCTGAAATGAGGCCATAGGGTATTAAACTGCTCGTTGAATATGTTGCGGCAAACGGTAATGTGCGGCACAAAAACCTTTTTTATACCCAGGTTCTTCCTTATCAGTTCAAACCAATCATCCACTGCAGGAGTGTTCCTTATCACTGCATAAATGGTCTTTTTATCATGCAGGTGATCAAAATATTTAAACCCGTCAATGTGCAGCAGGATTGGCGGCATAATAGCCAAACGCTGTTCTAAACGGCTCAAAGTATTCTCTACAAAATAGGGCTTCTGCCGTTCGGCTGTCATGATGCTGATATGAGCCGGGGCGTTCATGCTGCTGAAATCGCCGATGTATTTAGCCGATGCTTTCTTGTAACGTGCTACCTCATCCATAACAGGTTGCGGTGGTGATAATAGGAAAAGATAATCTGCGTAACCTGTCATAAATATTTTATTAGCCCACAAATTTTGCTAATAATTTTAGTAAATAAAAATAAATTTACATATTTGTGTATGGATGCAAAGCGGTACATCGTCCACATTGATCTCGACTCTTTTTTTGTTTCTGTTGAGCGGAAATTCGACCCTTCGCTTATTGGCAAACCCGTAATTATTGGCGGTTCAAGCGACAGGGGAGTGGTGTCATCGGCAAGCTATGAGGCCCGTGCCTTCGGCATACACTCTGCCATGCCCACCAAACAGGCATTAAAGCTTTGTCCGCATGCTGTGCTGGTGCGCGGTACACATGGGCGTTATTCTGAGGCATCCAGAGAGGTAACAGAGATCATCCATGATATGGTGCCGCTGTACCAGAAATCATCGGTAGATGAGTTCTATATCGACCTCACCGGGATGGACCGATTTTACGATCCTTACCAATTAGCTACTGAGCTTCGGCAAAAAGTGATGCGTGATACCGGCCTGCCTATATCATTCGGTATGGCATCGGGTAAAACGCTGGCTAAAATGGCTACCAACCAAGCCAAACCTAATGGGCAGCTTTGGATACCACATGGCAAGGAGAAGGAGTTTTTAGCACCGCTAAACATTCGTAAGATACCCGGCCTGGGCGAGAGTACCTGCCAAAAGCTTTACCAGTATGGCCTGGAGAAGATAGGCGACCTGCAACGTGTGAACCTAAAATTTCTGGAAGCTGTTTTTGGGAAGATGGGTTTGTTCATCTACAACAAGGCCAACGGGATAGATGATAGCGAAGTAGCGCCGCATGGCGACAGGAAATCTATCTCTACCGAACATACCTTTGAAAGCGATGTCAAAGACCTTCGAACACTGGAGAACATCCTGATCGCCATGACGGAGGAACTCTCCGGCAAGCTGCGCCGCGAGAACAAACTGGCCTCATGCCTGGCTATCAAGATACGCTATGCCAACTTTGAAACACACACCCAGCAGCAAAAGATAGCTTTTACAGCCGCGGAACATATCCTTATCCCTGGTATCAAAAATCTGCTGCGTAAAACCTGGAACCAGCACCGGCCCATCAGGCTGATCGGTGTGCGCCTGAGCAACCTGTGCAGCGGTAGTTACCAGATCAATTTGTTTGAGGATAACGAAGAGCGCATACGCCTTTACCAGGCTATGGATAACATCAACTTCAGATTTGGCGATAAAACCGTTTGCCGGGCATCGGGCATGGAAATAGGGGCGCGCACCTTCAACCCGTTCCTGGCGAAATAAACGGGAGTGATGCTATATAACGTGGTATAGCAGACATTTCCGCAAACCAACCTGCTAAAAATATGTTGCCTTTAAAGCTTATGGGAATAAAAAGGCCTTATTTCGTAACCACTATCGCAATTCTCCTCTGTTTAGCGCTTGGTAACAAAAGCTTTGCGCAGTTTAACGACAGCACTTTTTATCATACCGCTTTCCAATCCACCGGGTCCATCAACAAAACCCGCGATGGCAGCGCTTACCTGCTTAATAATGGCCTAAAATTCAATGTAAAGCGCAAGGACATTTCGCTTAACTTTAACAATAGCTGGGTATACGGTAAGCAGACCGGGGTATTGAGCAATAACGATTTCTCATCCTCATTAGATTTTAACCTTTACAAAGGCATCCCGCATTTTTACTATTGGGGTTCGGCCAATTACAACACCAGCTACTCGCTTAAGATAAACAACCAGTTGCTTACCGGCGCCGGCATTGCCTATAACTTTTTAGATAGCAAAAATAACTACCTTAACCTGAGCGAAGGCGTGCTTTTTGATACCAGCGACCTGATGCTGCCTGATAATACCCGCGATGAATACACTACCTTCCGCAACTCGCTACGGCTGCAGTTCAGGTTTAATATAGGTGACAGGGTAGTGCTCGATGGCTCTAACTTTCTGCAAAACTCCTTTGACCGCGGCAGCGACTTCAATATCCGCTCCACCACCAACCTGTCCTTTAAATTGCAAAGCTGGCTGGCGCTAACCACCTCACTCAACTACAACCGCGTAAACCGCACCCTAAGCGAGAACTTGCTATTTACTTATGGATTGACTTTGGAGAAGTGGTTTTAGGATTATCTTGTTTTTGCCATTGCATTTTGTCAATTTCAAACTGATGTTTAAAATCATCAATTAACCGTAAATAGCTTTCTTTTGAAAACGTGTGTTTATTAATTTCAAGGAACCAATTTACATCGGTTCCTACTTTGTTAGGGTCGGGGTTGTTAGTAACATCTATTCCAATACGGTTCCAGTTTATAGAATTACCTATGTTTTCAATTTCAGCAACGATCAGTGTGCACGAAAAATCTCGGTCATCCGGACACATTAAAATCGGGCAAATAGCTTTTGAATTTGGTTTCGGATTTATTCTTTCCCAGACAATTTTTCGTTCGTCATCATTTTCTATAGCAAATAAAAGTGTTGGGATTAGTCCTTTACAATGCAAATCCGGGTAATATCTATCAAGCATTTCGTCAAGAAACTCACCATCTATCGTAATATTTAAAAAATCATCGTAGATATCATAATCACTTTTATCCAGTCTACTTGAAATAGAGTTCATTTATATGTGCGCTAAGCTTATGGGGCTACAAGTTAGATTTATTAAAATTAAAAGTAAAACAACAAAGCCCGATACTTTCGTATCAGGCCTCGTACCCAGAGCCGGAATCGAACCGACACGGTTTCCCACACTTGTGTTTGAAATCAATGCGTCTATGAATACTGCTTTAAAAGGGGTTAAACCTTAATCATCATCCTCTTCTTTTTTCTTTTCTAAGATCACAAAGGCACTTCGTTTTGGGGCAGGCATTACCGAGTTTTCCCCTTTAACGTATTTCCATACCACTTCATTTAAATCAAGGTCGGGTGCCGCGTCTTCTTTAGCAAGGTTAAACAACTCTGACCGACGGCTGCTTTCATTGTTGGCTATGTTTCGCTGTTCCAGGTCAACCTCCGCTTGCTTTGCCTTATAAGGTGTGAAATCGGGTTTGGCGGTAAAACATTCAAATAAAGGCATTGCGGCGGCATCATATTGGCTCATGGGTGGCAAGCCTAAGATCAGTTCAATAGTACGAAGAACCCCGGAGGTAGAATACATGGCGTGGATTACCGCGTTACGCTTTACATAAGGGCTTACCACATACACCGGTGAGCGGTGGGCATCAACATGGTCGGGGCCATTTTGTGCGTCATCTTCCAAAATAAACACTGCCGACTCCTTCCATATAGGGCTTTCAGACAGGTGCTGTATAAAACGGCCAACGGCAAGGTCATTATCAGCCACCGCGGCAGTAGGTGAAATGGCGCCCTTGCGTTGCCCGCTGGTATGGTCGTTACTTAAGCGTACGCTGTTAAAACGTGGTACCGCGTTAATCCTCATCAACGAGTCGAAATCATGTTCCCATATCGCTTCGCGGGTAATATCTTTAATATTTAAATCAAATTCAGGAGATTGAAGGCAGAAATGCCCCTCCAAAGCCTTGATGTTCGCTTTGGGCTTTTTGCCACCGGCAGCAAATTCTCCGTAGGTACGGTAAGTAACACCTGCGCGTTTACAGTAATCCCATATAAAGCCATCGCGGGGGTAAGCTACTTTTCGCGTACCTTCATAATCGTAATTTCCCCCACGTCCTCCATAGCTCGTTGGCCAGTTTTTTTCTACAAAGTCTGTAGCGTAGGCTGCGGTGCTCCAGTTGTGGCCATCAGCGCTCACCTCTGCATCCACATAAAAGTTATCCATCAAGGCAAATTCGCTGGCTATGGCGTGCAGGTTTGGGGTTGTTTTTTTACCAAAGATACAAAGCGAAGTATCGCCGTTACCCTGGGGCATATCACCCAGTACCTGGTCGTAAGTGCGGTTCTCCTTGATGATATAGAAAACATATTTAATAGGCGATTTTTCGCCTACAATACGTGGTATAGGGTTGCCCGCTTCACCCGGCGCAACAGCCGTTTTCTGATCGGTAAAAGCTGTATTAGCATACACCTGCCTGGTGTAGGCTTTTAACTTTAATTCATCCGGCTCGTCAATAAATGATAAGGTACCTTTAAATAAACCGCCAATGTATTGCTCCCGGCTATTAATGGCACCACGCTGGTAACCGCTGTTATCTGTTTTAAGCAGGGGCTGAGGGCCTTTAGGGTTAGGCATTGAGCTAAAGCCTTTGCCATTGCTCACCAATATTTTATGGCCGAGTACTTTTACATTGGTTGGATACCAGCCCACCGGAATAAAGCCAAGGCTACGACTGCTGCCCGGTTTAGATACATCGAAAACAGCCAGGCAATTGTTATCGGCATTGGCTATATACAGGGTTTTCTCATTGGAGGATAACGCGAAGCCATTGGTGGTAGAACCGGTTAATTTGGTTGGATAAAGCGCGGTTGATACGGTTTCGAGTATTTTGTGATTGGCGGTATTAATGATGCTTACCGAATTATCATTAGCGTTGGCTACAAATAATAATGTGCCTTTTTTGTTAAGCAATAATTCGTTAGGGTGGCTGCCCGTATAAATTTTGGTCAGCTTTTTAGTGGCTATATCAAACATTGCCACCTTATCATCGCCCCAAAGAGAAATGTAAAGCGTTTTTTCATCAGGTGACAGTATACAACTGTAGGCTTCGGCCCCGAGTTTCAGTTTATCAGCAATGGTTTTTTTTACCGGATCGATAATGTATAAGGCACTATCTTCTTTGGTTACCGTGTACAGGCGCGTATTACTCTTATTAACTGCTAAACCTGTAGGGCATATCTTATTTTTTGGCCATGCTTCCCCTAATTTAATCGTATCAGGCAAATTCAGTTTATCATTGGCTATACCAAATTTTAGAATAACGTTGTCGTTACCGCCGGATGCATAAAGCGTATGTTCATCATGGCTAAATGCAATACCATACCATGATTTACCAAGTACCTTACTGTCAAACTGCTTTTGATGTTTCGGATCGATCAGTTGTAATGACTGCGTGCTTTGGCCATTGTTTGTTACCGCCAGATAACGCCCTGATGATGATAACTGTATGTTTAGCGGCAGATCGCCAAGTGGCAGCGACGTGCCCGCGGGGCTGAGTTTCCAACCATTAGGAAGCAGCACCTGCCCGGTGTTTTCGATCTTGCCGGGTGTTTGTGCCCAAATAGTAGTTATTGCTAAAGCAGCAATGCAGGTAAATAAAATACGTTTCATAATAAAGTATTATCGTTCAAATTTAGTGCATTGCTTTGGCTGATTTGCCGGCATAACAAAAGCTTAACAATAAGTTATTTAATGTTTAGCCTGAGTGTAAATTTAAAGGTCGGGATAGGTGTAGATATATACGAAATGCGTCAAAAAAAAAATAACTAAATACAAGATAAATGCTTTTTGAGATTTTCAGGACATAAAAAAACCGAAGTAACTGTTGTTACTTCGGTTTCGTACCCAGAGCCGGAGTCGAACCGGCACGGTTTCCCACAGGTGTTTGAGACCAGCGCGTCTACCAATTCCGCCATCTGGGCATTTGCTAAGCATGTTTGCTTATAAGCGGGCTGCAAATGTATTTAAACTCTCTTTAATTCGCAAAAGATATTTTTGTCTGTAGTAAATATTTGCAATATCGTTCAACCGGCTTTCTTTGGCGGTATCGTTTAAAGTGCCGTAATCGCGGGTAAGGCTGTTCAGTTCCTGATTCATATCACTCTCAATGGCAGCAACTTCCGCGCTGATCTCACCAAATTGTTCGGCATTTTCAATTTCCATCAGGCGCTCGTTAATGTCCATCATTTCCATTAAAAAATCTGCAGGTAATTGTGGTTTCGCACCCTCGCTAACCAGGTCATGGAGCTTTAAAACATACTCAAGAACCTTATTGGGGTCGCTTAAAGTTTGGTAAGCTTTGTTATTGAGTGTAGATAGCTCCAATATTTCCTGTTGCTTTTCGTCGTCGGCATTGGCATGGAAATCCGGGTGGAACTGCTTGCTTAATGCGTAAAACTGTTTTTTTATATGGGCGGCATCCGGGTGAAAGCTCTCCGGTATGTCGTAAAATTCAAAATAATTCATCATCGCAAAACTACTAATTTTACTGCTGTAGAAATCAAGCTAAAAATATGCCGCTATTTGTTGATCAGATGAACCGTACCGTGGAGATACTTCATAGGCCCAAACGCATTATCTCGCTGGTACCTTCACAAACGGAATTGTTGTTTGATCTCGGCCTGGCAGATAGGGTAGTGGGCATCACTAAATTCTGCATCCACCCGGCAGAGCAGGTAAAACAGGTATTAAAAGTCGGCGGTACCAAGCAACTGAACATAGAGGTGATCCATTCGTTAAAGCCTGATCTGATCATCGCCAACAAGGAAGAGAACGAACAAAGCCAGATAGAAGCTTTGATGCAATATTGCCCTGTTTGGATAAGTGATATAAACGACCTGGATTCGGCGCTGGATATGATAGAGCGTGTAGGGCAGATAACATTTGCAACTGATAATGCCAGGCAAATTGTAAGCGACATCAGATCGGGTTTTGAAGTAATTGATGAAGTTCAGAACAACATCAGCTGCGTTTACCTGATATGGAAGAACCCTTATATGGCCGCCGGGGCAGATACCTTTATCAACGATATGCTGCAACGCTGCGGCTTTAATAATCTGGTGAAAGAAGGCAGATATCCTTTATTGACAGATGATGAACTGAAAAAATTGAACCCTGATATTTTGCTGCTCTCCTCAGAGCCTTATCCATTTGCCGAAAAGCACATACAAGAGTTTAAAAAGCTGTTGCCGAATACGCGGATAAGCCTGGTTGATGGCGAACTTTTCTCTTGGTATGGTAGTCGTTTACTATACTCGCCGTCGTACTTTATCAGCCTGATGAAAAAATTACTGCCAAATAATGAGGTAGATACATAAAATTAGAGCTTTTGATTTTATAGTTTATATATAAACGCTATCTTTGCGGTCTCTTAAAAACCAAACGCGGAAGTGGCGTAATTGGTAGCCGCACCAGACTTAGGATCTGGCGCCGCGAGGCGTGGGGGTTCGAGTCCCTTCTTCCGCACTGTAATTTTAAAGCCCTGATAGCAATATCGGGGCTTTTTTTGTTAAGGGTCAGGCAGCGTCAAAGGTTGCGCTAAACATTTCCTTAAGAGCCTCAACTTTATTTGTTAATTGATTTATTACAGTATCCGGCTTTAACTCATCTGATTTAAAGCCGAATCGGTTATACTGACAATTAAAGCAATAATTTGAAGGCATGTCATTTGATTTACCACACTGACAAATCCAAACATCTTTTTCATTTGAAGATAAGAATCCCTTTTTAGTAGATATGGAAGATAAGTCGGAAAAGGAAGTTTTAATCTTTTCAATTGCTTTGGTCAATACTTCGATATCGTTGATAACGTAAATAGGCTGGTCATATCTTAGGATGTTCAATGCAATCTTTCTTATAGAAAGTTTTGTAGAATTCAATAACAACAAGCATTGCTTTACATCAACCAAATCAAACTCTCTTATCAGAGATAAAACTTCATTTGTAACTTTCGCATTGGTTTCTCCATCAAATGTTTGATAAAGAAGAGGTATAGCGACAGCCGGATTTATTGCAGCGAAATATTCAAGGAGCAATTTTTTAGCATGGGTTTGATTTTCATCGTAAAAATCCAGTTTTGCAAGTTCAATAAACTTGGAAAGAAACAGTGAAGCAAATTCTTCGTTTTTATTTTCAAGTATGAGCTCTATCGATTGAATTGTGAACTTAAATTCATCTCTTTTGTAATCTTTCAAAAGTTTCACCAACTGAGTTTTGTCGTTTACTGAAGTTTTATCCAATTCTTTGGAGGATAGCATTGGTTGTTTTGAATAAGATAAGCTTCTGATGATTGCAGCTGTGCCGTATGCTGATAGCATAAACATTTGCATGTTTTTACCACTTATTTGTTGAGAATTGACTCTTAATCCAATGACACAATTAGCTCCAAGTTCTGAGGCCTTAGATTTCAGAATTACGAGCGCATTTTCATTCATCATCTGTAGCTTTTTTTCATAGCTTGATGATCGCCCGCCGAAGAAATCAGTTATTGAAGCGTTAAAATCGCTAAATACATTGGTGCCAATCACGACGCTGGCGAAAATTGGCTTAATATAAGTTTCGATTTCGAATCCTGATACTGATTCTGTAGTCGTAATTAATATTTTACTCATGTAAATAAGGTTTAAGCCAAATTAGTAATTTATATGGAGAGAAACCATTAAAATTCCAAGTTATGAAACATTGTGACTTAAGATCAAAGTAAATAACCGATTTTCTTACCTTTACCCCCCATGATCGAAATCTTCACAGATGGTGCTTCAAGTGGCAATCCCGGTCCGGGGGGGTATGGTGTTATTTTGCGTTCGGGGCAGCATTACAAGGAGCTATCGGCAGGTTTCCGTAAAACTACCAATAACCGTATGGAGTTGTTAGCTGTTATTACGGCTTTGGAAGCATTAAAGTCCCCTAATCAAAACGTCACTGTTTATTCCGACTCTAAGTACGTGATAGACGCCATTGAGAAACGCTGGGTAAACGGGTGGGTTGCCAAAGGATTTGCCGGCAAAAAAAACAAAGATCTTTGGATGCGGTATCTTAACATCGCTAAATTGCACAAAGTAAAGTTTGTTTGGGTACGCGGCCACAACGGCCATCCCGAAAACGAACGTTGCGACCAGCTCGCGGTAGCTGCAGCAAAACAGAAAGACCTACTGATCGACTCGGTTTTTGAAATGGAGGCAACTAACGGGTATCAATCATAAAACCGACAACTGTAAGCTTTTAACTGCAATTATCGCCCTCCCAATTCTATTACTTCCAGGTCGTGTATTTTATCAGCAGTAATAGTAAAGCGCATTAATGTACGCACTTTATGCCAGCCATGTTTACCAGCCGCGCCGGGGTTAAGATGCAGGCAATTTATCTTTTTGTCGTAAATAGCTTTAAGGATGTGTGAATGCCCTGCAATAAAAAGCTGTGGTGGACTGTTGTAAATCTCCGGCTTTACCAGCGGACTATACCTGTCGGGGTAACCGCCAATGTGCGTCATCCATACATCCATCTCTTCACATTTAAAACGTAAATGTTCGGGATAAACGCTACGGATATCTGCACCATCAATATTACCGTAAACACCGCGTGTAGGTTTAAACGCGGCAAGCTGGTCTGCAAGCTCGAGGGTGCCAAAATCGCCGGCATGCCATATCTCATCACATTTATCAAAATGCTTAAAAACAGCATCATCAAGATAGCTGTGTGTATCGGATATAAGGCCTATGCGGATCATGCTTAAAATATCGTTAAAAAATCCTTTAAAAGCGAGGAGTACTGTGTTGTATAAACTTTCGGTGCTTCATAAATTACTACGTCAGTTACACTGATAGTTTCATCAGCTTTACCAAAAGTTATTACCTCGCGGTAAGGTATGTCGGCCGCAAATGATCTGATAGTGATAATGCCTTGTAAATGCAATGATTTTGAGGCTAAAAATCCTTTCACTAAATCAGCCGTTGCTACAGGTAATATCAATTGGCATATACCTTCAGCACTTAAATTTTCAGCGGCGAAATGCACTAATCGTTCAAAAAAAGAGCTATCCGTATGGCGTGCAAGTGTTTTATTCTCTTTTGCTGATGTTAGGGAATCAATAAAGAATGGCGGGTTAGAAACTATAAGGTCGTATTTTTTGCGCTCAAGGTTGGCGAAGTCGCCCTTAAAAATTCTTAGGCGTTCGGCAAATTTTGAGTTGGCGAAGTTTTTTGCAGCGGTATAAGCAGCAGTGTCATCTATTTCAACCGCATCTACATCAGCCTGCGGAAACCGCTGTGCAAGCATCATTGCCATAACACCGGTACCTGCGCCTATATCCAGTATTCGTCTGGCTGTAGTACCGTTGGCTAAGGCACCGAGCAAAACGCCATCGGTATTCACCTTCATGGCGCAGCCAGTTTGGTCAACATCAAACTGCTTGAACTTAAAAATGCTCATTTATTTTGTGCTGAACAGGCCGTAT
The DNA here is from genome assembly GCA_001898335.1 of Mucilaginibacter sp. 44-25. Classification (GTDB taxonomy): domain Bacteria; phylum Bacteroidota; class Bacteroidia; order Sphingobacteriales; family Sphingobacteriaceae; genus Mucilaginibacter. The sequence continues at coordinate 535,569 of MKTS01000001.1, forward strand.
TTCAAAATGCAGTAAATTGCGCGGAACCCATCTTTCCAGCCTATTTTCTTGCCTTCATCGTAGGTACGGCCATAGTAAGAGATACCCACCTCGTAGATACGTATTTGTGGTATGCGTGCCATCTTCATCGTTACCTCAGGTTCAAAACCAAAACGTTTCTCTTTTAATTTTAGCGATTGTAAAATCTTGGTATCAAATAACTTGTAACAAGTTTCCATATCCGTAAGGTTCAAATTGCTAAGCATATTGCTTAAGAATGTAAGCCAACGGTTACCTATGGTATGCCAAAAGAAAAGTATACGATGCGGGTTGCTTCCCATAAAGCGCGAGCCGTAAACCACATCGGCGAAACCTTTGCAAATAGGTTTCAGTAAGTCGTTATATTCTGCCGGGTCATACTCCAGGTCGGCATCCTGTATAATCGTATAATCGCCCGTTGCCTGGGCTATGCCGGTGTGCAGAGCTGCTCCTTTACCTTTGTTAACCGGGTGTTTAAAGTAGCGTATATTGAGGTCCGGGTTCTCATTGCGGTAAGCCGCGATGGCTTGTTCTGTATTGTCGCTCGAGCAATCATCAACTATTATGATCTCCTTTTGAATATTATCCATTAATTCAACAACTTTTATCTTGTTTAGAATGAGGTGAATGGTTCCGCCCTCGTTATAAGCAGGGATAATTATTGATAATTTATCTATTTTCATTGGGTGATATTTATGCCTGGCAATAATGCAAATCAGTAAAAAAAGTTTAAAACAGTACGTTAAACGGCCAAAAGTAACTATTAGTGCCGCTATTTTACTGGCTTTATTGATTTGGTTTGCATTTTGCCTTCCAAAGCCTTTATTCAAAAGCTCCACATCTTACGTGATTGATGATGACAAAAGCCAACTGCTGGGCGCCTCTATAGCGGAAGATGGCCAGTGGCGTTTCCCTTATGACCCTAACGTTCCGGATAAATTCAGCAAATGTATTATCGCATTTGAAGATAAGCGCTTTAACAGCCACTTGGGATTCGACCCTTTAGCATTTGGCAGGGCCATTAAGCAGAACCTGCGTAACAAACGGGTAACCAGCGGCGGCAGCACCATAACCATGCAAGTTATCCGTTTAGCCACCCACCACAACCGTACCATTTGGAATAAGATCGCGGAGATCGTGATGGCTATACGGTTAGAATTAGGTTACGGTAAAAAAGAGATCATGGCATTATATGCCAGTAATGCGCCTTTTGGCAGCAATGTTATAGGGCTGGATGCAGCGGCCTGGCGATACTTTGGGCGAAGCGCTGATAAACTATCATGGGGTGAGATGGCTGCCCTGGCAGTATTACCTAACTCACCGTCGCTGGTACACCCGGGCAAGAACAGGCAGATATTATTAAAGAAACGTAACCAGCTACTCGCTCGCTTGCAACAACAAGGAACCATTGACAGCACCACTGCAGCCCTGGCACGTTTTGAACCTGTACCTGATAAGCCGTTGCCGTTACCTCAGCTTGCCCCTCATTTGCTGCAACGTTTTAAAGCTGATGCTAAGGCTGCTAACCTATCTGATACCCGTATCACTACCTCCATTAAAAGCAACCTGCAGCAACAGGTAGAAGATGTTGTAGAAAAGCATCACCAGGTATTAAAAGCTAACGACATTAATAACCTCGCTGCAGTTGTGCTGGATGTGGAAACAGGCGCTACTTTAGCTTACGTAGGCAATGTTTCGCATAGGGAAGATCCGGAAACGGAAAGCGATGTAGATGTGATAAGCGCACCGCGAAGTCCGGGTAGTACGCTCAAACCGCTGTTATACGCCAGTATGCTGCACGATGGCTTGATATTGCCAAACAGTTTAATACCTGATGTGCCTACACAAATTGCAGGCTACCATCCCGAGAATTTTGATCTGGGGTATGATGGCGCTGTACCGGCATCCAACGCATTATCGCGTTCGTTAAACGTGCCTGCAGTAAAGATGTTGCAACAATACAAGTACGAGCGTTTTTATGATATGCTGAAACGAACCGGCATCACTACACTCAATCAACCGGCAGATCATTACGGACTTGCGCTTATCCTGGGTGGTGGCGAAAATACTCTTTGGGAACTTACCGGAGCTTACGCAGATATGGCACGTGTGCTAAACCATTATAACAAAAATGGAGGCAAATATGATGCTAACGATTATCACTACCCGAAATATTTTTACTCGGCCTTGAAGCAGCCAAATCTGCAAAACAACGGCCTGCTTGATGCCGGATCTATTTACTATACGCTGCAGGCAATGGAGGAAGTGATGCGCCCCGGCGAAGAAATGCTTTGGCAGCAGTTCAGCTCCAGCCAGCGTGTAGCCTGGAAAACGGGTACCAGCTTTGGTTTTAGGGACGGCTGGGCAATTGGTGTTACGCCCAAATATGTGGTGGGGGTGTGGGTAGGTAATACGGATGGCGAGGGCAGACCGGGATTAACCGGAATCAATACCGCCGCGCCTGTGCTTTTCGAGATATTTCGCCTGTTGCCTGCTGCACGTGAATGGTTTGATGCACCATCAGGCGAGTTAGTGAAGATCAACGTTTGCCCTGAGAGTGGTTATCGTGCCGGCCAGTATTGTATTAACCCGATTGAGCAGTATGTACCTAAAACCTGCTTAAAAGCGCCGGTTTGCCCATGGCATAAAATGGTACACTTGTCCGCAGATCGCAGATACCAGGTTACAGCCAACTGTGTTTCGCCCGATAAAATGCTGAACCAGCCCTGGTTTGTACTACCGCCATCCATGGAGTATTATTATAAAACCAAAAATTATCGGTACCATGTTCTTCCGGCTTTCGCGCCGGGGTGCGAACAAAATGATACTAACCCCATGGAATTGATATATCCCAAGGACGGCGCAAAAGTTTATGTCCCGCTTGAGGCCGATGGCAAACGTGGCAGAATGATTTGCAACGCGGCGCACCGTGTAGCCGGCAGTAAGATTTTCTGGCACCTGGATGGTGCATATGTGGGGCAAAGCAGCGCCTTCCAGCAAATGGCTTTAAACCCTGCGCCGGGTAAACATAAACTTACACTTGTTGATGGCGCGGGTAATACTGTCAACATAAATTTTGAAGTACTGGATAAGAATAAATAGATTAGAAGCATGCTTGAACAATACGACCTTGGAAACCTGATGGTGCTGGATATTGAAACCGTTCCAAAATATCCTTTATATACCGATATGCCCGAAATATTGCAGGAGCTTTGGGCGCACAAAACGCGCAATATGCGAGGCGAGGCCACGGCCGAGGAGTTTTACGAACGTGCAGGTATATGGGCTGAGTTTGGCAAGATAGTTTGTATCTCGGTTGGAATCTTTATCAATAGCAGTGGTAAGCGCCCGGGTTTAAGGGTAAAATCATTTGCCGGGCACGATGAGAAAAAATTACTGCAGGAATTTTCCCGGATGCTGAGCGGGCAGCCCTTGAGCGTTATCCTCTGCGCGCATAACGGTAAGGAATTTGATTTCCCGTACATCTGCCGGCGAATGCTTATCCACGGTATACCGTTCCCGCCTCATTTGCAAATGCAAGGCAAAAAGCCGTGGGAGATACAGCATTTGGATACTATGGAACTATGGAAATTCGGCGATTATAAAAGCTATACGTCCCTTAATTTGCTCACCGCTATATTTGATATCCCTACGTCTAAGGACGATATTGACGGCAGCCAGGTTGGCCATGTTTATTGGGTCGAGAACGCTTTGGAACGCATTTGCACTTATTGCCAGAAAGATGTGGTGGCTACAGCACAACTCATACGTCGTTACCGTGGTGAGAGTTTGATTGAAGAGGAGTGTGTAACAGTGGTAGATTGAAGCATAAAAAAAGCCTCTCATTTACATGAGAGGCTTTGGGTAAATGATGGGGCTCGAACCCACGACCCTCGGTACCACAAACCGATGCTCTAACCAACTGAGCTACATCTACCGTGTTGGGATTGCAAAAATAGAAAATTGCCTGCTATTTGCAATAATTTTTTAAAAATATCGTCTCTGTGTTCAAAATGAGCGTGTTGCGAAAGCTAAAACTTAAATATGGCTCTAAGTCCTGAGATAGCTATCTGCAAACCAACACAAAAAATAAGGAATGCCGAGATGCGGTTAACGATGTTTTCGCCATTGCTGCCCAGGTAATTGATAAGTGTTTTGGTGTTCAGATACAAAATGTAGATCATCACGCACATTACCATTATGGCAATCATTACTGCCAGCAGATTAATGTAATATTCCCTGCTTCCAAATTTTTCGCCATGTGCGCTTAAAGTAAACAGTACCGATATGGTACCTGCGCCGGTGGTCATAGGAAAAGAAATAGGGTAAAAAAGTTTAGGGGTAAGCTGCTGATAGGCCGATATAGGTGTTTTTATTTCAACAGCTTCATCGTTAGTATCTGATCCCTGATCGGATGACAGAAATTCCCAGCCTATTTTACAAATCATAATACCCCCGGCAAGCTGCACTACAGGTATAGAAATACCGAATAGCTCCAGTATCCAATGGCCCGCAAAAAGCGCCACGGTGCAAATACAAAAACCATAAAAAGCTATACGGCCTACGGCCTTACGCTTTTCGGCACGTGAAAGATGCTCAAAGTAGGGGCTTACAATAAATGCTGACCCCACAGGATTGACTACCGGAAAAAGGGCAATGATGCCCATAAATACTAAATGTATAAACGACTCGAACGATGGCATGTTACAAGCGCATAGTTGCGCGGCTACCAAATATATTTATTATAGAGAGATTTTGGTTTATTAAATCACTATTGTTTTCTATCACAATTACAGCTAAGGATTATCTTTTTAAATGGTATGTAATAATTAGTTTTGCGAAACATGATCGGGTATAGCATAAGCATTTTTTCCATAGCATTAGCGGCGTTTTTAAGCTATATATTGAGCAAGCTTACTGCCTGGGGCGCTGTGATCGGTGCTATTGTTGCAATGCTGATATTTGTAGGTGCAGGATATGCCGGCCTGATGCAATTGGCAGCCTTCTTTATTCTTTCAACTTTAGCAACCAGTCATAAAAAACAGGAAAAGAAAAAATTAAGCCTACCCGGCGAGCAATCAACACGCGATGCCTGGCAGGTGGTGGCTAATGGCGGTATTGCTGCAATATGTGGAACGCTGGCATGGCTCTCGCCTCCAAACGCGCTATATTTTCATTTAATGCTTGCGGCTTCCTTGGCGTCGGCTACGGCAGATACATTATCGTCAGAACTTGGCTCAGTATATGGCAGACGATTTTACAATATCGTTACCTTAAAGCCGGACGTAAGGGGGGAGGACGGCGTAGTAAGCCTCGAAGGCTCAATTACAGGTGTATCGGGTGCAGCAATTATTGCATTGATCGCCCAGATAAATACCACTGCTTTAGGATATAATAAAGCAGTGGTGATAATTCTTGCCGCCGGTACCTTGGGGAATATAATTGATTCCGTTCTGGGTGCTACTCTTGAGCGTCGCGGTTATATTGGTAATAACACGGTTAATGCAATGAATACGTTTGCAGCAGCCATTATAGCATGGCTGCTGCAAAGCCTATTTATTTAATAACTATCTGTGCGGTATTACGGCTGGTTTGTTTCATTAGTATTGTGCTGTCGCCAACAATTTCCTGTAAGCTTTTATCCGTGTAATGCCTTAAGGTAACGAGCTTTAATTCATTGTTATACTTCGTTTTATAATTTTCTTTTAGACTTACTAAAAGTTTATCAAAACGGTCGGCTGTGTAGTCAAAACAAGCTGTGAAACTTAATGCTGAGGTTTGCATCATATTGATCTTCACATGATATTTAGCGAAGCAGGCAAAAATTTCGCTTAAGTGGCTTTCTGTAATAAAAGAATAATCGTTAGCAGAAACAGATAACAGTACCTGATTATTTTTAACAATTATTACCGGCTGAGTAAAGTTATTCGTCGCGTTTTGTTTAATAATGGTGCCCGGCGCGTCAGGATTGGTAAATGGTTTAACCAGTAAAGGGATGTTAGCGTTTTGCAGGGGCTTAATAGTTTTAGGGTGTATTACGCTTGCTCCATAATAAGTCATCTCGATAGCTTCCTGGTAGGACAGTTCTTCAAACTTAATGGTATCCGTAAACAGTTTTGGGTCGGCATTTAAAATACCGGGAACATCTTTCCAGGTTGTTACCGACTCGGCGCCCAGGCAGGCCGCAAAAATAGATGCGGTATAATCCGAGCCTTCACGACCGAGCGTCGTGGTGAAATTTTCAGACGTGCCACCTATAAAGCCTTGGGTGATCACTATACTTTTTTCCAAAAGCGTCGGGATGTCTTTTTGAATGCTCGCTTTTGTCTTATCCCAGTCAACACTACCTTCCCTGTAAGTATTGTCGGTGTGTATGTACCCACGCGCATCAATCCATTTACATGCTATATCGTTATGATTTAACCACGCGGCTACTATACGTGTTGACACCAATTCGCCTATAGAAACTATCTGGTCGTAAATAAAGTCATAATCATCATGCGGCTCATCCTCAATCATCCAGTCGATCTCCACGAATGTGTTGGCCACTTCATCAAATACGGGGTGATTATCGCCAAATAGCTCGTGCATTAAGGCGTAATGATAATTTTTTATGTCGTCGAATATGCCATGAAGATCATCGCTGCCATTTACATAAGCGTGCGTAAGTTTTTCAAGGGCATTGGTGGTTTTACCCATTGCAGAAACCACTATCAAGATCTGTTTACCGCTGTAGTTACTGACTACCTTACCGAGATTAATAACACCCGGTGCATCTTTAACTGAAGCACCACCGAACTTAAATACAAGCATTTATTTTACAAATTGACTAACAGCGGTATTTGGCCGCAAAATGTTTTTAATTGATGAATAAGGAATAAGTAATTCGGTTTTTCCGGCGGCATAAGGCTTAATTTCATACTGGTTGTAAATAAACCTCAAGCCCGTTGGTGTTACCGAAAAATTATTATTCAGCGCGAATTCATTATCCTTAAAAAAATAATCACGAGCCAGTGAGGCGGTATCTGCAAGTTTTTCATTTTTGCGAAATATCCCTTCCGCTACCTTAGTTAACTCGTTGTATTTGCCCCCGGCAATAATATCATTTATGCTTATGTTTTTACCTACTTTAGGGTTCCAGTTGATAAAACCGGTGTAGCTTGCGCCATGCGCACCACCCTGAAATGTATAGCCGCCACATTCTAAAGTAACCAGGGCAGAGTCTTGTAATAATACTTTGGCGTAGCTATCAAGCGTATAATATATGGCAGATTTCGGCTCACTCTTTTTAAAGTCGTCGTATGATTGTATGATTTTTTTTGCCATTGCGGTCACACTGGTATCAGGCTTTTTATCATTCATTACAAACATTTGGGTAAGCCTTTTAGTAATGGTATCATTTAACATATGGGCATCCTTAAATACTGGGTATTTGATATTAACCGCTGTGCAGCTACTATCGGGTTTATTGCCACAGTCTGTAGCCCGTTCATGCAAGGTTTGGTACTGATAAACCAGCGTATCGTTAAAAATATCGTGTGATGGTTTGTTAGTAGGTGTAGTAAATTGGCAGGAGCTTAACAACACTACTGACAGAAAGGTAAACGTGAAGATGTTTTTCATAAGTTGGCAACTTGTTCTTTTGATAACGACGCGTTGATCCATCCGGAATCAAGATCGGCGCCATATTTTTTATAAAAGTTAATGGCCGGCTCGTTCCAGTCGAGTACCTGCCAAACCATGCCGCTAAACCCAAGCTCCCTTACCTCCTGAAAAAGGCGGTCAAAAAGCATCTTGCCTATGCCTTTACCCCTAAATTCCTCTGTTACAATAAGGTCTTCCAGATAAAGGCGGCTACCCTTCCAGGTAGAGTAGCGCACATAGTACAATGCAAACGCAACAACCACATCATGTGTTTCAACAACAAACGCTTTCCAGACAGGATTTTTTCCAAATCCGGCTTCTTCAAACTCCTCAAGAGTAACCGTTACCTGCTCGGGGGCGCGCTCAAACAAAGCCAGTTCACGTATAAGTTCCATTAAACGAGGGCAATCTGCCTTTGTAGCCACGCGAATATTAAAATGGTCGCTCATAAAAACTGAGGTAAATAATTTATTAACTAAGTCTTAAGTAGTCTTCTTAGGTCGGCTACCGAAAATGGTACTGCCTAAACGTATCATATTACTGCCCTGTGCTATAGCTATTTTATAATCCGATGACATACCCATTGATAATATGTTAAAAGACGGTTCTTTTCTGAAGAAGCTAACCTTTACACCATCGAAAAAAGTTTTAAGCTCGTAATATTCTTCTTTTATCTGCTTTTCGCTATCGGTGTTAGTGGCAATTCCCATTAATCCACGTATGCGTATATTTTTCAGCGTTGTAAACTCTTCGCTTCTTAATATTTCTATTGCTTCATCAAAGCCGAGTCCGTATTTAGTTTCCTCATCGGCTATGTAAATTTGCAGCAGGCAATCAATAATACGGTTATTTTTTGCAGCATGTTTATTAATTTCCTGTAATAGCTTAAGGCTATCAACGGATTGTATCATGCTGATGAACGGGGCAATATATTTTACCTTATTGGTTTGTAAATGGCCTATCAGATGCCACTCAATATCTTTAGGCAATTGCTCTTGCTTTTCAACCAGTTCCTGCACAGTATTCTCGCCAAACAAACGCTGACCTGCATCGTATGCTCGCTGGAGGTCTGCCACGGGTTTGGTTTTTGATACCGCAAGCAAGGCGACACCCATGGGTACGGTTTCTTTTTTTAAGTTACTGATATTATCGGCAATGCTCATTTATCCGTAAATTTGTGGTTTAAACGCCGCTAAATTACAGAATGCAAAAATATTTAAGCTTGTTTTTTTCAGTATTGCTGTTTGCCGCCTGTAAGCAGGAAGGGCCACCACCCAACACCATTGACGAAAAAAAAATGGTAAAGCTGCTGACTGACCTTCATATCGCTGACGGTGAGTTATATACTATCACACCCGTTAACGATAGCCTGTATAAGTATGGCAGGGAAAAATACGTCACACTTTTTAAGAACTATCATGTTAGCGAAGATCAGTTCAAAAAAAGCTATCGCTATTATGCGCTACAGCCTGAAAAGATACAGGCGATATATGATGGAGTCAGCAAAGCACTAAAAGCCAAGCTCGACTCCATAAACAAAAAACCAATACAGAAGAATGCTTTACCCCTCCAATAGTGCAGATAAACTTGGCTTTAACGAAATAAAGGAATTAATTAAGGCGCACTGCCTGAGTATTATGGGCCAGGAAATGGTAAATAAGATACAGGTGATGACCAATTATGACCTGATCCTTAAATTCCTTAACCAGGCCAATGAATTTAAAAATATCCTGCAAAATGATGAGGCGCTGCCCATCAACCACTTTTATGATATAAAAACACTGGCTAATAAAGCCAAAATAGAAGGTACGTTTTTATCTGAGGAGGAATTTTTTCAGGTAAATGCATCGCTTACTACTGTTTTCGCGGTGATAGCTTATTTTAATGAGCGGGTAGGCGTTTACCCAAACCTGGAAGCCTTGTTTGAGCACTTGCCAATAGAAAAAGCCATTTTGCGTAAGATTGACCAGGTGATTGATCCTAAAGGCAAAATGCGTAACAATGCCTCGCGCGAACTAATGGATATTACTACTGGAATAGCACGGGCAGAACAGGATGCACGTAAAAGGATAGATCATATATTTAAACAGGCATCCGCAAATAACTGGACAGCCGACGGATCGCTTACCGTACGCGATGGACGCTTGTGTATTCCTTTACTGGCAGAAAATAAGCGTAAGTTAAAAGGGTTCATCCATGACGAATCCGCTTCGGGGCAAACGGTTTACATGGAGCCTGAAGAAGTTTTCTCTCTGAATAATCTCATACGCGACCTGGAGTTCGAGCGTCGCAGAGAAATCATTAAAATATTAACGGCTTTAACGGATGAGCTAAGGCCTTACGTGCCACTGCTGCTGTCATACCATGGTTTGCTCACCAAGCTCGATTTTGTAAGGGCAAAAGCATTGTTTGCCATTGAAATTGAAGCAGAAATGCCCAAACTGGTAAATGAAGCCAAATTTAGGCTTTTTAATGCCCGACACCCTTTGTTATTCCTGAATTTTAAAAAGGAGCATAAATCGGTAGTGCCGCTAAACGTGCATATTGATGACCATACACGCATTATTGTTGTTTCGGGGCCTAACGCGGGTGGCAAATCCGTTTGTATGAAAACTGTAGGCTTGCTGCAAATGATGGTACAGGCCGGCTTATTAATACCGGCAGGGGCTGATAGCACCGCGGGCGTATTTAAGCAGTTGTTTGTTGATATTGGGGACGACCAGTCAATAGAGAGCGATCTAAGTACCTACAGTGCCCACTTATCCAAAATGAAGAAGTTTGTTGAGGATGCCAATGGGAAAACGCTGATATTGATTGATGAATTTGGTACAGGTACCGATCCGCAATTTGGCGGGCCTATAGCAGAAGCTGTACTGGAAGCCCTTAATCATAAAAAAGTGCGCGGAATGGTAACTACGCACTATTCTAACCTAAAAATATTTGCCAGTAACACCGAGGGTATTGAAAACGCATCCATGTTGTTTAACAATACCGAAATGAAACCGCTTTATATGCTTGAGGTGGGTAAACCCGGCAGTTCATACGCTTTTGAGATAGCACAAAAGATAGGCTTGCCACAAAATGTACTTAGCCTGGCACAAAGCAAAATAAGCGCCGGGCAAAAAAAGGTAGATAGCCTGCTGGTAGATCTTGAGCGCGATAAAAAGGAAATATTAGAGACCAAACAGCGTTTGGATAAGCAACAACGCCGCGTGAATGCCCTGTTTGCCGAAAATGAGGAGTTAAAATCATTTTTAGACGAGAACAGGAAAAACCTTTTGCGCGAGGCTAAACAGGAAGCAAAAAATATAATCCTCAACGCTAATAAGCTGGTTGAAAATACTATTGCTGAAATAAAAAGCAGTAATGCTGATAAGGATGTTACCCGCGCGTTACGTGAGAACCTAAATAATGAGGTAAAGAAAAATACCGTAAAGGCCGAACCCGTTAAACAGGCAGGGCATGTAAATGAGGAAATAAAAGCCGGTGATTGGGTTAAGCTGATTGATGCGGATACCACCGGCCAGGTGCTTGAAGTAATAAAGGACAATGTGGTAATTGCCATGGGTGAGCTGCGTACGGTAGTGAAAAAGAAACGGGTAGAAAAGGTTTCGCGTTCATCAGTTCCTAAAGAATTACGCAGAAGCAGTGGTAGTATGCAAACCGGCGACATGGCCAGCTTCAGTCCCGAAATTGATGTACGTGGCATGCGTACCGAAGATGCACTGCATGCAATAGAAAAGTTGTTTGACCGTGCTTTGATGATGGGATTTAATAACTTAAAGATCCTGCATGGAAAGGGCGATGGTATATTACGCAAGATGATACGGCAGTATTTGAAAAAGTATGATCAGGTTGATAGGTTGGAGGATGAACACCCTGACAGGGGTGGCGACGGAATTACTTACGCGTATTTAAAATAACAAATAATGAAAAGAATAGGGTGGTTGTTACTTGTGTTTAACTGTTTCATTAGCGCCATTTGTTGTGCCCAGGAAACAGTTGATTTTAACAATCCGAAGATATTTTACATGGGCCGTGTACCTATGCGTGATACCGCGGCAGAATTGTCATGGACAGGAGCTTCGGTTATTATTAATTTCAAAGGAGCAGCCGTTAAAGCAACACTCAACGATGAAAAAGGCCTGAATTATTATAATGTGGTGATAGACGGAAAAGTAGCTAACGTTTTGAAACCGGCTCAGGGGAGAAAAGAATATACCTTAGCGTCAGGTCTGTCTAAAGGTAAGCATCAGCTACAGCTTTTTAAGCGTACTGAATACGATTGGGGACGTACATGGATATTTTCGTTAAGTGTTGACGGGCAATTATTGCCCCCGCCGGTTTTTAAACATCGTATCGAATACTATGGCGATTCAATAACCTGCGGCATGGCTGATGAGGATACCACAGGTAAGGATAGAGGCGATAATGATTTTGAAAATGGTTTTGCCAGTTATGCTAATGTTACAGCCAGGTATTTTAATGCCGATATGCACTGCATAGCTAAAAGCGGGATAGGTATAACTATTAGTTGGTTTGACTACGTGATGCCTGATATTTATGACAGGGCCTATGCTCACGACACTACCCGATGGGATTTTAACAAGTTTACGCCCGAGATAGTAGTCATTAACTTGTTTCAGAACGATTCATGGCTGGTTAAAGCAAAAGATCATGAACAATTTAAAAAAGTGTTTGGCAATAACTCACCCACACCGCAATTCATCATCAGTCGATACCGGGAGTTTGTAAAAAATATCAGAAGTAAGTATCCCGAAGCTAAAATAATTTGTGCGCTTGGTTCTATGGATGCTACACAAGCAGGTTCGCCCTGGCCCGTGTATATTCAGGAAGCTGTTGATGGGCTAAACGATACCAACATTTATACCCACTTTTTTGCCTACAAAAACACACCCGGTCACCCAAGTGTGAAAGAACAAAATGCAATGGCTGATGACCTTATCGCCTACATAAAAAGGACATTTAAGTGGTAATGAGGGCACTTAGTAGTAGGCAGCTGTGAGATTTACTCGCCCCATGCGGTGATCACCAGGTTGCGGCTGTCACCGCGGTTACGGTGTTCGCAGAGATAGATTCCTTGCCAGGTTCCCAGCGCGAGTTGGCCTTTATGTATAGGTATCGATACTGAACTTCCCAGCATGGCTGCTTTTAAATGCGCCGGCATATCATCATAGCCTTCGTAGTCATGCAAATAATCAGGGTCATTTTCAGGCACTGCTTTGTTAAAGTACATTTCAAAATCCTGCCTCACGGTAGGATCGGCATTTTCATTAATGCATAACGAAGCCGAAGTATGCTGTATAAAAACCTGTAACATGCCCACTTTTATTTCACTTATCTGAGGCAATGCATGCAATACTTCATGGGTGATGATATGAAAACCCCGTCGGCGCGGTGCAAGTGAAACCAGTTGCTGAAATATTCTCATATACGGTAAACAAACAAAATGCTGATACTGTTGGCTGGAAAATGCCTTTAAAATGTCTTATTTTCTTTTAGGATAACGGTAAACGCCGAACCTTCTCCAATCTTACTTTCTACGCTGATCCGTCCTCCATTGAGTTCAGCGAATTCTTTACATAACAGCAAACCCAAACCGGTACCTTTTTCATTACTTGTACCACGTGTGCTAACGTTGGTGCTATCTAAAATATCGGCAAGTTTTTCAGGAGCTATGCCTACACCATTATCTTTTACAGTAACGGCAACTTCCCCATTTTTTTGTTCGGCGGTAATAACCACTTTACCATTCACATTACTGAATTTAATGGCATTAGATACCAGGTTCCGTATAATAAACTCAAAATGGTCGGCATCAGCATAAATACCAGTTTGTTCACTTACCTGGTTTTCAATGGTGATATGCTTGTTAGCGGCAACATCAAGCAGGAAATCGGTTACCTTATTAATCACTAAACGGGCATTAAACGCCGATGGGTGTATGGGTGTTCCCTTAATTTGCTTTTGGCCCCATCGCAATAAATTATCAAGGGTTTCTAAGGATACCTTGGTGGTTTTTTGTAGTTGGTTGAGCAGGGCTTTTCGTTGTTCAGGTTCCAGTTCATCGTCATCTATTATTTCAACCATGTTGATTACAGATACAAACGGCGACCTCAGGTCGTGACCCAGTATAGAGAACAACTTGTCTTTAACCGTATTAAGCTCTTGCAATTCGTCATTAATGTGATGCAGCATCAGGTTAAGTTTGCGCATCCTGTAATAGTAGAACATCACTATACCCAAAATGACGAGCACGGTTATGATAACACCATATGATACTCTTTGCCTGAATATGCGCCGGTTTTCTTCAAACCTGAATTGTTGTTCACGTGCTTTATACTGATTAAGTTCATAAGCATTTTGCAGACTGATGATCTGCTTGCTCATTTTCTTATAGAAAAACTCGTCGGCAATTTTATATTGTTTATCACGTGCTTCGTAAGCCGCCTTGTAGTTTTTTTGTTTACTATAGATGTCTGCCATAGCATTTAATTCATCTATTTGCTCCTTGTATGCCTTGCGGCTGTCAGATAGTATAAATGCCTGTTGCCAGTAATATAATGATTGCGACAGGTTGCTCCGTTGATACGTTGTAGCTAAGCCGGTTAAAATCTGGATCTGCCTGATATAGTTATTGATCTTCTTCGCTTTTTCAAGAGCCGATTTCTGTAGTTTAATTGACGAGGTAGTGTCGCCGGCCTTAGCATAAACGGAAGCAAGAGTATTAATAAGCGTAATGTTTAACCCCTGATATTGTGGCACCTCGCTTTTTTGTATTCCTTTTACAAGATAGGGGATAGCTTCTTTGAGTCTGCCAGTTTCACGATAGGCTATGGCAATATCATTGTATAAGTTTAGCGACAGGTTTGAGAAAGGGATCTGTTGATTTAGCTTTTCAGCAATACGGTAATATTCAATGGCCTTATCATATTTTTTTTGTCCGGCAAAAGCTTCACCAAGAGTGATATAACCTTCCATTTGGCCAAACTTATTGCCGTTGCGCTGGCTGAGTTGCAAGGCTTGCAGAAAATAATCGACAGATCTATCATACACACCCTTCCTCATTTCCACAACCCCCAGGCGTATATTCTCTGTGGCCATACCCTTGGTATCGTTAATTTTTTTGTAGAGGGAATAAGCGCTAAGATATTTTTTACGCGAAGCCTCAAAGTCTCCTACGTTGTCGTCAATCATCCCTAACTGGTTAAGCATTTTTGCTTCACCAGCATAGTTATGTTGCTTGCGGGCCATGGCAAGCCCCAAATTGGCATATAAAGTGGCAGAGTCGGGGTTTTTGTAACGAAATTCTAAAACGAGTTTATTGTAATATTCAATGCTATCATAACGCCCATTGTTTTTTACCTGCCCTAATGCCGGTGTATAAGTTATTCCTGTTACTACGAACAGGCAAATGAGAACTTTATGTTGAAGCTTAGATAATAGCGTGTTGTTATTCACGTTAACAGTTTCTTAGGGGCATGCAGCAATGAGTAGGGGAACCCAAAGGTATTAAAATACATTTGCTGTAGTGCGACTATAACGTACAAATTTTATATGCCGGTGTGATATTTCTAAAAGGAAAAGCACTATAAATGTTATAAAATAACAAACAACACCTTTAATACTTTGTCATAGTAATATAATTTATACGATATGGTAATCTTAAAACTTGTTACAGGAAACGAACCCGAAAAACACGTGGAAATTGTATCTGAAAGAGGCGTATGGGGCAGCGGCCTATACAAAATTTTCTCTTCACGATTTTTGAATAAGTTTATCCACAAGGATATCCCCAATGAGCCTATGGACGAAAACGATCCTAACTTCCTGGGAGAAATAAATATTGACAAGGAAAAAGAGAAATGGGAATATAAGGGTACTAAGTTGAAAATACCCGAACTTAAAAAAATTGTAGATTTTATATTTGATTATAAAGCGCCTGATGCGGTTTATTAATCTATTAAAGTAAAGGCGGCATTACCGCCTTTTTACTTTAATAGATCTTTTTAGTGGCCATTGTAAGCAGCCATTAAGATCGGTATATCAAATTTGCTCATCTGCATCATGGCTTGCATAACACGGGCAGTTTCTGTTTATCCGGATCGCTGTAGAGCTTACCCATAATGGAAGGAACTATTTGCCACGACAATCCAAACCGGTCTTTTAACCAGCCGCAATAGGAAGTTTGCCCGCCTTTAGAAAGCTCCTCCCAATAGTGGTCAATCTCTTCCTGCGTATCGCAATTAATTACAAATGAGATGGATTCATTAAACCTGAATTCGGATGTGCAGTTAAGCGCGACAAATTCCTGACCTTCAATAACAAATGAAGCCGTCATTAATTTTCCAGCAGGTTCGGGCCCACCTTCGGGGTAGGTATTGGTTTGAGTAACGGTAATATTCTTGAAGACAGATTTATAAAACTCTATTGCCTCCTGCAAATCGTTATTGAACCATAAAAAAGGCGTAATTTTCTTCATGATGTTAGCTTTAGAATGAAAACGAATCTAAATATTACACATCAACCGCATGCAGGCGCAAAACGACAAGTGTACACCTTGAATACGTCAAATTATTACTTATGCACGGCCAAATAAAGTAGCGAACTTTCTCATATGCTTATACGGGATAGCCATCATTTGGTCTGATGTTAACTGCCATATCCAGTTGTTTCCTTCGGTAGCAGGGGTATTCATACGAGCTTTTTCATCTAACTTAAGCCAATCCTGCAAGGGAGTAATAACCGTATCTGAAACGGAAGAAAAAGCCAGGCGAATCATGATATCGACGATATTATCTTCATTGATCTTCTTGATCCCGGTATACTTCTTAAGATTTTTAATAGACGTTTTATCTGCATCCTGTCTATACCATCCTAAAACGGTATTATTATCATGCGTGCCTGTGTAAGCAAATGATTTTTGACAGTGATGATGGTTAATGTGTGGCGAATCGGCAACATCGTCACCAAAAGCAAATTGTAAAACTTTCATACCCGGTAACTGGTACTTGTTGGCCAGGGTATGTACAGGTTCATCAATTTCACCCAGATCTTCTGCTACAAAAGGCATATCGGGGAAATTTAAGCTTAATACTTTAAATAAATCATCACCCGGGCCTTTTACCCATTTGCCATTCCTGGCGGTAGTTTCTTTAACAGGGATGTTCCAATAAGCAGCAAACGCCCGGAAATGATCAAGCCGCAGTACATCATGCCACATAAGGTTTTTATGGATACGTTTTACCCACCATTTGTAATTGTTTTGCCTTAATTTATCCCAATTATAAATGGGCATGCCCCAACGCTGGCCATCCTCATTAAAATAGTCGGGTGGTACACCACATACATTAATCATGTTGAGGGTGCTATCTAATTCAAATATGTCCGGATTCGCCCAAACATCAGCTGAGTCATAACTGATATAAAATGGCATGTCGCCAAGTATTTTTATTCCTAAGCTGTTGCAATATCTTTTTAAAGCTAACCACTGACGATTGAATATGAATTGCTGCCATTTTATTTTTTCTATTTCATCAGTATGGTTTCGCGATAGCTCATCTAAAGCCTTTGGCTCCCTGTATTTATATTCATCAGGCCATTTATTCCATGCCTCATTATTGTAATGCTTTTTTAACAAACAATATAATGTATAGTCTTTAAGCCACCAGTCTTCAGTTTCACAAAATCTTTTAAGTTCACTTTCCACAATCTCCGAATGCGCAATCTTGTAATTTGCCCAGGCTAAATCAAGCAGTTGTTGTTTTAGTATTCCTGCAGACGCTAAATCGGACCGGTGATTTTCCTTTTGTCTAATAATCTGTAGTTCAATAGCGGTCAGCATCCCTTCTTCAACCATGTCTTGGGGGCTAACTAATAAAATATTACCTGCCTGGCTGGAATTGGAGCTGTAGGGTGAAAATCCATCCCTTGCAGTTACCGGGCTCAAGGGTAATACCTGCCAGTATCGATGCATGCCCTTTTTTAAAAGCATGGCAAATGTTCTTGCCGATGGGCCAAAATCTCCCACACCAAAATTTGATGGGAGAGAAGTGATATGTAACAGCACGCCAGCGCTTCTTTGATTGGTTGAATAGGTAAGTTCTAAAACAGCAAAGGGCAAGGAAGTGAAAACTTCATTCAGTTTAATGTTTTTACGGATATGCCTTTTAAAGCCCGTTAATACATGATGCATGAATAAAGGAGCATCATCCGGCAGATGTATTTTAGTATCATCCCAGTCAAGATTCTCAAGGTTTTCGATATCAGCTTCTGAAAACAGTGTCAATGAAAGTGGCACAGCCGTTATTATCCATTTGTTTTCGTGCACTCTTGCAAAAGCCATTACCCTGTCTGCATGCTTACCTGTAACTTTTAGAGCTTTGTACTCACCATATGTGAACAGGTCTGGTGAGTTGCGTCTTAATTCGAGAAGTTTTACGAGTAACCAGGCTTTGATTTGCCCGGTATCCCTGTTTTCCCAAAGGGTATCGATATCGCATTCACTGTTCAGGTATTGCTTTCTTAATTCATAATCAACAGGTCGCCTGTTATCCGGGTCAACCATGCTGAGGTCCCATAATTCGCAACCCTGGTAAATGTCGGGGGTTCCCGGGCTGGTTATTTTTAGTACAAGTTGGGCAAGAGAATTAACAACGCCGTAATCTTTTACTTTCTTCCAAAAAGTTGTAAAGCTCTCCCAAAATGGCCGGGTGTTATCCAGTAGTTTGGATGCAAAATCTTTTACGGCAGTTTCGTATTCTTCATTTGGATTTGCCCAGTTCGAATGTACTTTAGCTTCGCGTAAAACTTTCTCCAAATAGTCACATAAACGTTGCCCGTAGTTTTGAGTATCTGTATTTAGTGCAGGATAAGTACCAATAAGCGTTTGATAAATAAAGTATTCGTCATTACTATCCGGCGCACACTTGGTTTTCAAATCCTTATTAAGAGCCTGCCATTCCGTAACTTTTTCCTGCCACTCATCATGCAAATAGGTTAATACGTTTAGCCTGGCACGCGCATCTTCGCCTCGTTTGGTGTCATGGGTTGATGTGGCGTTGATTGCCAAAGGCCATTGCTGTCTGCGGTTTTGCATTAGCAAATGGTAAGCATCGGTATCGATGCCAAAAAAGGCAGGGGAGTCGCCTACTTCATTGTGGCCAGTAAACCGGTTGTAAGTATACATCAGCGTGTCTTCAACACCTTTAGCCATTAAAGGCCCGCTGAATTGCATGCATCGCTGATAAAATTGGAGGTACTTATCGTTGCTATTTAAATTTTCACGGCTCTTAAAAAGGTGGTAACCAGTGTTGCTAAGCTCATTTAACTGCTGTTGCTCTGCTGTGCTTAAAGGCCACCGATTACCATAATGCCGATAAACAGGAAAATTTATCAAAAGCACTTCGATAGACTGTTTGATCCTTTCCCTATCCTCAGATTTTCCCAAACCTTGTTCGATATAAAAGTCTGTTAGGTTGTTTAACTCACCATTCATGTGATGAGTGAGTATAAGCTGCTTTTTATCCTTTATCTGTTCATCAATAGGCGGCTGATTACCGGTGATATGCTCATAAATGCGGTTAAACGACTTTTCGGCTTTAGTGTTTGTAAATAAGTTGTTCACCTGGGCCAGGAAATCATAACCTGTGGTGCCTTGTATGGGCCAGTCCGGTAGATTTTCATGATGAGCGAGGATTTTTTCGGCTACGATAAAAATTTGTTCACCCAATAACTCTCGTAGCCATTTTAAGTAGGTATCGGGATCATACAACCCATCGATATGATCAATCCTGATTCCCTGAAAAATATCTTCTTTAACTAACTGGTATATGAACTGATGGAAGTGGTCAAATACTTCTTTATGTTGGATGTTAATGCAAATAAGACTATTGACCGTAAAAAAACGACGATAGTTAATTTGTTCATCGGTTTCTTTCCAGCTGCACAGGCGGTAATGTTGCTGGCCAGCTATATTTAGTAGTATCTCTTTGTTGTTATTTATGGCATCAATATTTTCTAATTGCAAGCCTTCAATGGAACGGGTGTTTACAGGCCATTCCTGGTCAGCATAAGAAAAAAAATATTCTCCTTCGCTACCAGCTAATTTAAGTTCTCCTTTATCAATTACAGTTGCCAAATCCTCGCCTAAAAAGGGTACCATCATTGGCCCCTGAAATAAAGTGCTGTCTGCAAGGCTTTGGTCAAAATAGTTTTTGTACTGTGATTCAGGACCATTCTTTAGCAGGTCCATGAGCCATTTATTGTGGTGATGGAATGCCATATGATTGGGCACAATGTCCTGTAGCCAGGATATGCCCGCCACCTTTAATTTATGGCTGATGCTTCTTAATTCTTCGAGGGTGCCAATTTCCGGATTGATGCTAAGCGGGTCTGTTCCATCATATCCGTGATTACTGCCAGGTACAGCAGAAAAAACAGGAGATGCATAGAGCGTTTTTATACCTAACTGTTTAAGATAAGGGATTATATTATCCAGATGCGAAAAGGTAAAATCCTTGTGAAATTGTATACGATAGGTGCTAACCGGGTTAAACATATCAGTTTGCATAAATGATGATCGATTCGGGTTGCAGCATATTGTTCTGGCCAACTGTTTCTTCTTCCGATCGGAAAATCACATTAAGCCGCTCATTAGCTGGTAATTCGAAAGGCTGCTTTGTTCTTGAAAAATTGAGATAGCAATACACATGCTGTTCGCCTTCCCATCTATGTAGTTGTATGGTTTGGTTTTCTTTATGGAAGCTTATGTCCAAATTATTACGATCATTATTATTTAAAGCGGGAGTGTTTTTCCTAAGCGCAATTAATAATTTGTAATAAGCCAACATAGCCTGATGTTCATGTTGACTTAAAGAATCCCAGTTAAGCCGGGATGATAAGAAGGTTTCTTCTGCTTGTGGATCCGGCGCCTCGTTATCTGAATGAAAGGCTTTGAATTCATTTTTGCGGCCTTCCCTTACGGCGGTTATCAGTTCATCGTCGGTATGGCTAACAAAATATAGGAAAGGGTTTAGTTCCCCATATTCTTCGCCCATAAAAAGCATGGGCAGGTAGGGGCTAACCATTATTGCGGCAAATATGAGTTTTTGCATGGACGTGCTGAACAAAATACTGGTCCGCTCACCCAGCATGCGGTTGCCCACGTGGTCGTGGTTTTGCGAAAACACTACAAACTGCTCTCCGGGATTATTGGTTTTTACGCCAAATGTTTTTTGGCGTTCAGTGGAATAGATACCATCGTACACATAGGCGTCCTGGTATGCTTTTGCCAGGTGTTCAATCCCGTCAAAATCGGCGTAGTATCCATCACGCTGGCCGCCGGCTGTAACGCGTAATGCATGGTGGAACTCATCTATCCACTGCGCATCCATTCCATAGCCGTTGTTTTCAATACCATCAATGAATCTTTTGTCGTTGAGGTCAAACTCAATGATGAGATAATGCTTCTTACCGGTTTGCTCCATAAGCGCATTTACGGCTTCACGCATTTCCTGTAAAATATGTTTAGGGCTAAAATCTTTAATGGCATGTACCGCATCTAATCGTAATGCATCTATCCCAAAATCCCTGAACCACATTAATACATTCTCAATAAAGTATTTACGCACTTCATCAGACCCGGCATCATCGAAGTTAATGGCATTGCCCCAGGGAGTATTGTATTTGGAGGTAAAATAGGGCCCAAATTCGTTAAAATAATTGCCCTCGGGGCCAATATGGTTATACACCACATCCAGTATTACGGCCATACCTTGTTTATGACAGGTATCAACCAATTGCATAAGGCCCTTGTACCCCCCGTAAGAGTTTTGTACAGCATACGGAAATACGCCATCATATCCCCAATTACGCGCGCCGGGAAATTGGGCTACCGGCATAATTTCTATGGCGGTGATACCCAATTCTTTTAAATAACCTAATTTTTGCTCTATTCCATTAAAAGTTCCATCGGCTGTAAATGTGGCAGTATGCAGCTCATAAATAATATATTCCGCAAGAGGTATGTTTTGCCAGGCATCAGCCTTAGGCTTATATATATTAAGATCAACCACTTCCGACCAACCATGTACACCCCCCGGTTGATATTTTGAGGCTGGGTCGGGAAGTTCCTTTCCGTTGTCCAGCCTGAATTTGTATTTATCGCCTGCAAACAGCTTATCTGTTGTTAATGTCCAATATCCCCGTTCACTTTGGTGCAGCATTAACGTTTCCCTATCCTTTATCACTATAGCCGCTACCTTTGCAAAAGGTGCCCAAATAACTATTTCTGCGGTATCCTGGCTTATTTTCACCCCCGGTGTTAACATATTAACGCTCCTTCCCATGCCCTTACAAGGGGCTACAAAGTATCACTATCGACCGTGCCGGTACGTGGATGCTTTCACCACTATTTATTTGCTTATCCTGCACGCTGTCATCACTGGTATCTAAAACCACGTGCCAGTTCTTTTGAGCGAGCTTTTCAGGTAGTTTATACTCGAGGGGCTCGTAATGGGCGTTAAACATGATATAAAAATTATCGTCCTTTATGGCATTGCCCTCATTATCTACTGAGTGTATGCCCATGCCGTTCAGGAAAACACCTAAAGAGCGAGCGAAGTCGTGGTTCCAGTTTTCGTCTTCCATTTCCATACCCTCAGGTAAGAACCATGCAATGTCTTCAAGCCCTTTTCCTTTTACAGGCTGGCCCTGAAACCACCTTCTCCTGCGGAAAACAGGATGGTCTTTCTTTATATTGATCAACCTTTTGGTGAAATTCAGCAGGTTTTGATCCGCTGCTTCCCAGTTTACCCATGATATTTCGTTATCCTGGCAATAGGCATTATTATTACCCTGCTGCGTGCGGCCAAATTCATCACCGGCTACCAGCATAGGCACGCCTTGCGATAAAAATAGGGTGGTAAGCAGGTTACGTTTTTGCCTGTCGCGAATTTGGTTTACTTCAGGGTCATCCGTAGGCCCTTCGGCGCCACAGTTCCATGAACGGTTATGGTTTTCCCCATCATTGTTATCTTCACCATTGGCTTCGTTGTGTTTTTCATTATACGTAACAAGGTCGTTTAGCGTAAAGCCATCATGAGCGGTAATAAAATTGATACTTGCTGTTGGCCTGCGGTTATTATCCTGGTAAAGATCGGGGCTTCCGGTAAAACGCTGGCCAAATTCGCCCAGCATGCTATCAGCACCCACCCAGTAATCGCGTATACAATCACGGAATTTACCGTTCCATTCCGCCCATCCGGGCGGGAAGTTACCAACCTGGTAGCCACCTTCGCCAATATCCCAGGGCTCAGCAATTAATTTTACCTGCGAAATAATCGGGTCCTGGTAAATAATGTCAAAGAAGCCGCTTAGCCTATTAACATCATGCAATTCACGGGCGAGGGTTGCGGCAAGGTCAAACCTGAAACCGTCAACATGCATTTCTGTTATCCAGTATCTCAAGCTATCCATAATATAGCGTAACACATTAGGCAGCATGGCATTAAGCGTGTTACCCGTACCGGTATAATCATTGTAAAAACGTTTGTTTTCATCTGTTAAACGGTAATAAGAAGCATTGTCTATGCCCTTTAAAGAAAGGGTAGGGCCCATATGGTTACCTTCTCCCGTGTGGTTATAAACCACATCAAGTATTACTTCAATACCGGCTTTATGGAGGTTTTTAACCATTTGTTTAAATTCCTGCACCTGTTCGCCGCATGGCACGGTGCCGGCATACCTTACATCGGGCGCAAAAAAACCTATTGTATTATATCCCCAATAATTACTTAGGCCTTTTTCTACTAAATGCCTGTCATTCACAAATTGGTGTATGGGCATTAGCTCTATAGCGGTAATACCCAAGTCTTTTAAATATTTAACACAAGCAGGGTGACCAATAGCAGCATAGGTACCTCTTATATCCTCGGGAATTTCGGGGTGCAGTTGTGTAAGTCCCTTTACATGGGCTTCGTAAATAACAGACTGATGATAGGGTATCCGAGGTGGTTGGTCGTCTTCCCAGTCAAAGGAGTTATTAACTACTACAGCCTTAGGCATAAACGGGGCACTGTCTGCTTGGCTAAAACTGAAATCTTCATCAGGGTTACCTACCTCATATCCGAAAAGCGAATCGTGCCAATTGATAGTTCCGGAGATAGCTTTGGCGTATGGATCAAGCAGTAGTTTGTTTGGATTAAAGCGATGTCCATTTTCAGGATCGTAAGGCCCATCAACCCTGTAACCATACAATTGGCCGTGTTCAATTCCGGGTATATAGCAGTGCCACACCTGGTGGGTACGTTCAGTTAGCTTAATTCTTTTTTCGGGCTCGTTGCCATTATCAGAAGTTTGGAAAAGGCATAATTCTACTCCTGTAGCATTATCAGCAAAAACGGCGAAATTTACACCGTTACCATCATAAGTGGCACCAAGCGGGTAAGGTTTTCCGGGATATATGTTACTCATGCATATCAAATACCTTTTTCAGGAATAATGTTTTAGCATTTAAATATTCTCGTTTTAGGAAATTAAAATTGTATTAATTGCTCAATAAAAACTTTAATGAGTTTTTGGTAACAATTACAAACTATTGTTGTTGCTATGGTTATTTAAAGCCATAAGATGGAGAAACACACTTATCAAACCGGGATAATTGGCAATTGCGCTTTTTTGGCACACATAGCTACAGATACTAATGTAGAATGGATGTGCTGGCCCCGGTTTGACAGCCAGTTTATATTTGGCGGGCTGCTTGATAAACACAAGGGCGGAGAATTTTCGGTTAAGCCAAAAGGGGAATTTACCACCAAACAGTATTATCTGGAAAACACCAACATTTTACGAACAGAGGTCACCTGCGAAAATGGTAAATACCGCGTTACAGATTTTGCCCCTCGTTTCCGCAAGCATGATCGCTATTACCGCCCGTTAATTTTAATAAGAAAAATAGAAGTGCTGGAAGGTAACCCGCGCATTAGGGTAAAATGTGAACCGGTTTGCGACTATGGGCAAAAGAAATGGGAAAAACTTTTAGGTAGTGATTCTATAGAATTTACAGGATGCGAGGAAAGAATGACGCTTACCTCCAATATCCCATTGACCTATCTTGATGAGGAGTCGTATTTCGCCCTCAATGAAACCAAATATTTGTTGTTGAACTATGGTGCCGAGATTGATAAATCATTAATTGGCATAGCTGAGGAATATTTGCGGGAAACTACTGAATATTGGCGGCTGTGGATCAAACATTCATCGATAGCCGGCTTTTACCAACCTTATGTCATACGTTCAGCTCTGGCTTTAAAGATACACCAGTATGAAGATACCGGAGCCATAATAGCGGCCAGTACCACCAGCTTGCCCGAGTTCCCGGGTAGCGGGCGTAACTGGGATTACCGGTATTGCTGGCTGCGCGATACTTATTATGTGCTTACATCACTCAACCATATAGGCCATTTTGAGGAAATGGAGCGGTATTTTAGTTATGTTACGGATATATCTTTTGGCGATAAGCAACATTTCAGGTACCAGCCATTATATGGCATTAACACCCAAAAAGACCTTACGGAAGTAATTATGGAGCACCTGGATGGCTACATGGGCAATAAACCTGTCCGTATTGGTAACCAGGCTTCAGAACATATCCAGAATGATATTTACGGCCAGGTACTTGTTTCTTTACTGCCATTGTATACCGACCACCGCTTTGTATTCACCGAGCGTAAGGATTCAGACAAGTGGATATCATCTATACTGGATAAAATAGAACGCACTATTGACGAAAAAGATGCCGGTATATGGGAGTTCAGGAACATAGCGCACATCCATTGCTATAGTAACTTATTTCAGTGGGCCGGTTGTAACGCAGCCGAAAAAATGGCACTTACCATTAATAACAACGATCTTGCTGAAAGGGCGGTAGCGCTTAAAAAACGTGCAGCCGCGCATATAGAAAATTGCTACGATCCTGAGAGAAAAGTATATACGCACGCTGTTGGCAGCCCTCACCTGGATGCAAGTACATTGCAACTGATCATGATGAATTACCTTGATCCGACATCAGATAAAGCCAAAGATCACTTGATAGCGTTGGAAAAAGAACTTAAAACTGAGGATGGGTTGTTTTACCGCTATATTCATAGTGACGATTTCGGTAAGCCTAAAACTACGTTCCTGATATGTGCTTTCTGGTACGTGGAAGCACTGGCATGTGTTGGCCGCTTGGATGATGCTGTGCGCGAGTTTGAAAAACTATTGAAATATTGTAATCACCTATTACTTTTCAGTGAGGATGTTGATGAAAAAACAGGCAGCCAATGGGGTAATTTCCCGCAGGCATACAGCCATGTTGGCCTAATGAATGCCGCCTACCGTATTGCTATGAAACTTGATAGGCCGATATTTTTATAGTGGAAAATCAAATAAACGTTTGGTCTAAAACATGGCCGCATTGGCTATGGAATATGGCAATAATTGCCATAGTGTTGCTTATTGGCATAGCCGTAAAAGTAGTTGTCAAGCTTTTACTTAATTATTATAAAAACAAAAAAGATAACAGTTACTCTTTTCTAAAATCGTTTGTAACACACTTTAGCCGCCCGCTTAACCACTTTATTCCGCTATTGGTTATCAATTTATTTTTGCCCTATCTTACCTTAAAAGATAATTACGCCGATGATGTGAAAAAATGGCTAAGTATATTGTTACTGATATCTTTTGCCAGTTTGCTTATTAATGCTATCACCATACTTGAAGATTATATTTACTACAAATATGATTTCAACAAAGAGGATAACCTTAAAGAGCGTAAAGTTCGAACGCAATTACAATTTGTACGCCAGGTGGCCACAGTTTTAATAGTACTCATTACACTGGCTCTTATATTATTAAGTTTTGAGAATGTACGCAAACTGGGTGCTGGTTTGCTTACAGGTGTGGGTATTGGAGGGATCATCATAGGTTTTGCCGCTCAAAAATCATTAGGCAACTTGTTAGCTGGTTTCCAGATAGCTTTTACACAACCTATACGTATTGATGATGTGTTAGTAGTTGAAGGTGAGTGGGGGCGGGTAGAAGATATTACGCTCACATATGTGGTGATAAGTATTTGGGACCAACGCAGATTAATACTACCTATTAATTACTTTATTGAAAAGCCGTTCCAAAACTGGACAAGAACCACTTCGCAAATATTAGGTACAGTTTTCATTTATGTTGACTATAAGATACCTGCTGAGGCTATGCGAAACGAACTACTCAGATTACTTAACGAGTCGCCGTTATGGGATAAGCGGGTAGGTAAACTACAAGTAACTGACATTAAAGAAAATGTTGTTGAGCTAAGAATATTGGTTAGCGCCGCTAATTCTTCAAATGCCTTCGACCTGCGGTGCTATATACGGGAAAAGATGGTGGCATTTTTGCAAGAACATTACCCGGAAACTCTACCCCGAAACAGATATGTACTTGCCAACGAGCCTGTTAAGAATGTTCCTAATACGGGTAGCGAATAATCTTTTTATTAGCCTTAAACAGATTTTAATTATTTGAAATTATTTAATTAGTAATTAAAACCAATTATTCGTGTGACTGTTATCATTTTATGGCTATCAAACCTGCCATAACTTGCGATATATCTTTCTATTCGCATTCAAAATTAAATCTATATACTATCTATGAAATCGGTTTTTGTGATTAATGACAATACGGTAGAGGCGAGGCATGTGGCGGAGTCTGCATTAATGATGGCGAAAACAATTAATGCGAAATTGATTATCGGAAACCGGCTGATAAAATCAACCAAATCAGCTTTGTCTTACGCTTTTCATCAGTCAGAGGCTTTTGAGGAGGACACCTACGGCGATGAAACCTTATTAAGAAGGCTGAACCTTTTAAATACTACAATTAAAGGCGAACTTACTGATATTGAAGAGGTGGATATATCATCAATGGATAGTCATAAGCTTTCGGCTTTTATTAACGCGCATAATGTTACTTTATTAATGATCAGTACCGAAACGGTAAAAGCAGTAAGCGGTAGAAAACTGATCGACTATCAAACCATATTAAATAAAATAAGCGCGCCTATATTTTTAATACCCGCATCATGGTCATTCAAAAAGTTCAGGAGTATAACATACATAACCGATTTAAGATACTGCCGTACAGATGTTTTAAGTTACCTCACTAAAGTAACATTGCCATTTAATACCAATATATACGTAGGTCACATGGCAGCTTCAGGCTTGCCTGATCTCAGTCCCGATTTTGCAAAGCAAGTATTTTATGAAGCTGCACGGCGGTGCACGCATTGGGAGCATTTAAATTTTCATCATATCCATTCAAAAGAAATTTCAACTGTAGCCGATGTATTAATACATGGCATGAGCAATGATGCGCTTGTACTTATCAATCATTCGCAGCATTATCATTATTTTATTGGTAAACAGTTAATGCTCAATCAGCCAGAGCTGGTAAATGTACCACTATTGCTGTATCCACATTAATTTTAAACCTATCATTACCATATTTTAAACTCTTATATCATCTTAAAATATTTAAAAAACTACACTCCAAAAAGCAAACGGCGCAAAACTTAGGGGTGTAATTTTTGTTAAAAGCATCATGGAAAACCAAACAGAACTACGCGAAAGAACACGATATTCAGATAGGGAACTTGAAGAATTCAAAGAAATTATATTACAAAAAAAGAATGTTGCCCAAGAGGAATTAGAAGCACTTTCGGCATCATTGGGTAACAGCAACCCAAACGGTACTGATGATACCTCGGCGGCATACTCAACTCTCGAAGATGGCTCGGCCACGCTTGAAAAAGAAAGCCTCCATCAGTTGGCATCAAGACAAAAGAAATTTATAGAACAACTGGATGCAGCGCTGATACGTATCGCTAATAAAACTTATGGAGTTTGCCGAGTTACAGGTAAGCTGATACAAAAAGAAAGACTTATGGCGGTGCCACATACTACTATGAGTATGGAAGCAAAGCTTAAACAAAACTAAACTAAGGCGAGCTGATAACAAAGCCGCGGTGAATTTCATCGCGGCTTTGTTATTTATAAAGGATTACCGGTTCCCTTCTTTTACGGAATTCTCAATTTTTAAACTTTCTTTATGAATGGCGTTCATTAAATCTTCTACAAATTCAGCCGAAAGGCCTTCTGATTCTCCGGCTTTTTTAGCCTTATCTAAAACCTGCTGAAACCTTGCCGCCTGCAAAGGCGGAATATTGTTTTTGGCTTTGTATAAACCGATAGCTTTTACTACACGTTCACGTTCGCCAATGAGCTTAATAAGTTGCTTGTCTAATGAGTCGATAGATAAGCGTGCCCGGTTAAAATCTGCAGATGTGCTTATTTGAGTTGTTTGTGCGCGTAAAGTTGTTTGAGCTAATACCAAGAATAGAATAGCAACACAAACTGATTTGCATAGGGGTGATGCCTTTTTCATAAATGTTATAAGTTTTAATACTTAACGACAAATAAAGTGTGACAGTGTGAATTTACATTAAAAAATCTGAGAGAATTATCGCAAATAATCGGTTGCTTACTAATAAGTCAAGGCCATTAGGGCAACGAATTATTATTCCCGAAAGGTAAATTTGAATCTTTTGAAAGTTTGTTATCGGCGAAGTTTATGACGGATAACTTGTTTGAAACGAATACGGAAATAGTCATAAAAAATTACTACCAGCAATAGTGCTACCGGAAAATAAAACGCATTGAAGCGTATGCCCTGAAAGGCGAAGCCACCAGCCACCCCACCCAACAGGAAAAATATTATGATAGCAAGCCGCAGTAGTAAACGGCGCTTGAGTGTCGGCGTAAGGTTTTTCCGGGATAATAAAGCGGAGGAAAGATCGATCCCCAGGTCTGTAAACATACCGGTAAGGTGGGTGGTGCGTACCACTGAACCAGACACCATTGAAACCAAAGCATTCTGCATGCCCATTGCGAAAAGCAGGCTGCCCGCAAAGTATTCAGTTTCGGGCAAAGTATGCTTATAGCCGGAACCAAATACGGCAACCAGCAATAACAGTACGATAATTACAAGGATTGGTACAGTATAAGCGAATGACCGGTGGCGCCCTACTTTGCCAATATAGAAACTTGATGCAAATGCGCCGGATAAAAACAGCAGCAGCCATAAAGCCACCATTCTTGCAGCCCGCCATTGGCCGCTGGTAAGGTGCACTGCCAGTAAAGCAGCGTGCCCGGTAACGTTAGTTGTGAGTACGGCAAATGCTATAAAGCCTGCCGCATTAATAAATCCGGCGTTCAGGCACAACAATATCGCCAGACGCAAATTGTGCACAAAACTTCTTCTTTCTCCTGTATGTCGAAGCATGGCTAAAATTAAGAAAATTATATGGAGGTAGGGCCGCAGGAAAATGTATGAGCAATCGGAATTACTGCTATTTTGAATATCGGCAAAACTCTTTCATTTTCAAGTATAACGCAGAAATTAGTGTGATAAGGGTCATAAGTTTTGTCTACAAACGTTCGCAAGTGTTAAGCAACTTGAGAACGTTTGTATTCTGAACGCGAACCGCGCCCGCACTACTTATTAAAGTGGAAAAAATATTTGTTTCAAATGTAAATGATACTGTGAGATATATCGGCTCATCAATTGTCAATCCGTGTCGCACACTGTTTTACAAACAGCTATAGCCCTATCATCCGGTTCTTTACCGCTTGCAACTGCTTCCAGCATCATCTGTTTTTTCCCCCAGTTATGCAGATGGGCTATAAACGGGATAAGTTCCTGTCCTGTTTCGCTTAGTGAATATTCAACTTTTGGAGGAACTTCATGGTACATCTTTCTTACGATGAGTTTATCTTCTTCCAGTTCACGCAAAGTTTGAGTAAGCATTTTGGTAGTTATATCAGGAAGGGTGCGGCTTAACTCTCCGTATCTAAGTATACCCTTCATATCAAGATACCATAATATCCTCGCCTTGTATTTCCCACCTATACGTTTGAAAGCATAATCTACTGCGCAAAGCTGCTTGACCTGCGTCATTGTTTGATCATTTTTCATATGTAGTACATTTATAATGTATTGTAAATCAATATTACATACTTTTTGGTATATAAGGTACAAAAAAGTATATACTTGACAAAAGTAACTATTTGTTGGAGTATTGTGTCATTATAACCGGCTAATTGATGGTCAATAAATTAAATAGTATTATGAAAAATCTAACAAATGTTGCTGAGTATAATCCTAATGGTTTTATGAAAGCAGTAAGAATACACGAATTTGGAGGCCCGGAAGTACTCAGTTATGAAGATGCGCCGATGCCGGAAATTAAACATGGCGAAGTGCTTGTAAAGGTATATACTGCGGCCCTGAACCCGCCAGATTGGTATTTACGCGATGGTTACAGGTCATTACCACCGGAGTGGCGGCCGGAGGGTAATTTTCCAATGATTTTAGGCACCGATATTTCAGGCGTTATTGTCGCGATTGCAGAAGATGTAAAAGATTTCAAAGTAGGCGATGAAGTTTATTCTATGGTGCGCTTTTTTAGTGTAGGTGAGAGTAAGGGTTATGCGGAGTATGTAAGTGTTCCGGTATCAGATTTGGCTATTAAGCCCGCGGGTATTGATCACATACATGCAGTGGGTGCGCCGATGTCGTTGCTTACGGCCTGGCAGTTTCTTGTAGATGTAGGCCACAGTTATCCAAACCCACTGCAGGCTCATCCCCATATCCCGGTTCCGTTAAATGGAAAAACGGTTCTTGTAAATGGTGCTGCAGGTGGTGTAGGGCATTTTGCTGTGCAGGTAGCTAAATTACATGGGGCCAGAGTTATTGGCGTTGCTTCAGGCAATCATGAATTGATAGTGCGCGAGTTGGGCGCAGACGAGTTTATTGATTATACTCAAACTGTGGCCGAGGATGTTATACGGGATATTGATGTGGTGGTAGATACCATTGGCGGCCCCGCATCTGGCAGGTTTCTTAAAACGCTGAAACATGGTGGTGCCTTGTTCCCGGTATACCCTTTAGGTTTCGCTGACTATGAAAAGGCGGAAAAACTTGGTATAACGGTATCTGCCTTACAGGTACGTTCCAGTGGTGCGCAACTTGCACACTTGTCTGATTTTTTAAACGATGGCCGAATCAAGGTAGTAATTGATACTACATTTCCACTTCATGCAGCCCGGGAAGCTCATGAACGTGCCGCAAAGGGCCATATTCAAGGTAAGATTGTACTCACTGTAGCCTGAATAAAAGTGGATCAGCAGAGCATGGCAGATCATCTGGAGCTTAGGGCTCTTGTAGATGAGGTATCTGTATTGGCAGATAAAAAAGATTTTGTTACGCAGGTGCAATTATTCACGGAAGACGCGGTTACAGAAATTACGACTAACGGAGAAACACTTATGCAGTTAGCAGGGCGGGAGGCCATGGCACAAGCTTTTGAAAACTTTAACAAGAGCTTTACCGCAGCGTTTCACCTTAACGGCCAGCATGTAGTTTCGGTAAATGTTAATTTGGCATCAGGTACATTATACTGTTTTGTTTCCCTTATTAGCCTTGAGGACGGTCACAAGGTAAAGTCCACTATCGGCGCCGTCTACGAGGATGAATACATGAAAATCAATGGCAAGTGGCTCATCAGCGCCAGGCGCGGCAACTTCATCTGGCAGGATAAAACCATACTATCCTGACATTTTCGGCTCTCTTATAGATTAATGATGGTAGATGAAACAGTATTGGATTAGGATAAGTATTTTCTCCGAATCCAACACTAATCCTGCGAACGCAGATCTATTGATTTACACGGATTAATTCAGCCCGAATAAAAGGACCTGTACTTGCTGGTCCTTTACTTGTATTAGCAATAAGTAAGTTTATAGGCTAATGGAAATGTTGTACCCAACAAAAAAGCGATTAGTGTCTTTCACCTAATCGCTTCATTTTCAAGTACTCAGAGCGGGAATCGAACCCGCACTCCGTTTACGGGAACAGGATTTTAAGTCCTGCGTGTCTACCAGTTCCACCATCTGAGCAGGTGATTAACCTTTTAAAAATAAATCCCTTCATTTAGAAGGGATTTGAGCGAAAGACGAGATTCGAACTCGCGACCCCGACCTTGGCAAGGTCGTGCTCTACCAACTGAGCTACTTTCGCATACTTATTTTACAAATGCAAATGTCTTTTGCGTTTTGCGTGGTGCAAATATAGGTAGAAATGAATTTTCTGCAAGTAAAAAGTTAACTTTTTTTGAAGTTTTTCATAAGTCGCTGTCTTTCAAAACCTCTGCTATTATATCGGTTTCATATCCACGGCTTAATGCATACTGCTGCAATTTATAGCGGCGCTTAAAGGCAACTTTTTCGTTAATGGTTGCGGTTTTCTTATCTATCAATAACTTTAGTTTGTGATAATAGGCATCCACGTCTATAATTTGCAGCGCTTTTTTTATCAAAATGGCCGATACACCTTTTTGTTTCAGGCCTTGTTTTATCTTTATTTTACCCCATCCTTTCTGGTTAAACTTTCCTTGTGTATATGCTTTGGCAAAGCGTTCCTCATTTAAGAAGTTTTCAGAGATCAGGTTACTAATTATCAACTCTACTGCATCTGTCCACAATCCCCACTCATAAAGTTTATCACGTACTTCCTGTTGCGCGCGTTCCTGGTAGGCACAATAATGTTCTGCCTTTTTTTGCGCTACATTTATATCGGTTATCCGCGGTTTTTTAATGGGTTCCATTAAAACCAATATTCGCTAAAATTCTTCTCTTTACAGAAATATAATCAAATTAGTGCCATGCAATTAATGTATACGGTTGAAGATATCAAGAACATAATAAAGGCTTCTGGTACTGTAGTGCAGGATAGCACAATAAGCATATTATTAACTGATAGCAGAAGGATAAGTAATGCACCGGCTTCCTTATTTTTCGCGCTGAATGGACGTAGAGACGGACATGAGTATATTGCAGATGCGTATACCGCTGGGGTACGCAGTTTCGTGGTAACACACCAACCAGAGATGGTCGCGGTTGATGTTAATTTCCTTATTGTAGATAATGCACTGGCCGCTCTGCAAACTTTGGCCGCACACCATCGTAGCCAATTTAATATAGAGGTAATTGGAATTACCGGCAGCAATGGTAAAACCATTGTAAAAGAATGGCTCTATCAGTTAATGAGCCTCGAACGCAATATTGTAAGAAATCCTAAAAGTTATAATTCGCAGATAGGCGTACCATTGTCGGTGTGGCAAATTAATGAAGGAAATAACCTGGGGATATTTGAGGCTGGGATATCTAAAGCAGGCGAAATGAGCAGCCTGGAAGCTATTATACAGCCTACAATGGGTGTGCTTACGCACATGGGTACGGCGCACGATGAAGGCTTTGACTCATCTAAACAAAAGCTGGAAGAAAAATTGCGTCTGTTCAGGAACTGCAGCCAAATCGTTTATCAATATGATCTTTTGATAGACTTTCCGGAAGATATGCGTGAGCATAAATGTTTTACCTGGAGCCGTAAGTTTAACATCGCCACGTTGTATGTTTTTAGCGAAACATCCATATCAGGTAAACATTATATGCGTGCTATGTATAAGGAGCAGGAAATAGAATGCCTGGTGCCTTACCGCGATGAGGCTTCTATAGAAAATGCCATTATTTGCTGGGCTACCATGCTGGCTATGGGATATGAGCCAGCCGTATGCGATGACAGGATAGAACGCCTGGCGCCGGTGAGCATGCGGTTGGAATTAAAAGACGGCATAAATGATTGTTCTATTATCGACGATTCTTATAATTCCGATATCCAGTCGTTAGAAATAGCACTCAACTTCCTGGCGCAGCAAAATCAACACAGCAAAAAAACGCTCATTCTTTCTGACATTTATCAATCAGGACTAAAACAACATGAGCTTTATTTGCAGGTAGCGCAATTGGTGAGTAACGCCGGAGTAGACCGCTTTATAGGTGTAGGAAGCGATTTAACAGAACATCGGGATTTGTTTAAAGCCACTAAGCTTCATTTTTATAATAGTACAGAGGAATTGTTAAAAGATCTGACACGTATTCATCTTAACAATGAAACTGTGCTTATTAAAGGGGCAAGGAGCTTCGAGTTCGAGAAAATAAGCAGGGCGTTGGTGCAAAAAGCACATGAAACTGTACTGGAAATTAACCTGAATACTTTGCTTAATAATCTTAACTTTTATAAGGGTAAACTTAACCCGGGTGTTAAGATCATGGTGATGGTAAAAGCTTTCTCCTACGGAAGCGGTACTTTTGAAGTGGCCAATATATTACAATATAATAAGGTAGATTACCTTGCAGTGGCCTACACAGATGAGGGTATAGCTTTAAGGGAAACCGGTATTACATTACCAATAATGGTGTTAAACCCCGAACCGGCAGCCTTTGATAAATTGGTAGCGCATAAGCTTGAACCAGCCTTGTATAGTTTTTTATTGTTTGATGAGTTTGTAAAATTTGCTCAGACTGATGATATACGCGACTATCCTATACATTTAAAAATTGACACAGGAATGCATAGGGTAGGCTTTGAAGAATTTGAAGTTGAAGCCCTGTGTGATCTTTTGGAAGTTAATCCATACGTTAAGGTACAATCTGTATATTCACATATGGTAGCGAGCGATGCGGCTGAGCATGACCTGTTTACCCTTAAACAAATAAGCAGTTTTGAGAAAGCCTATAAGGCTATTGAAGATGCTCTCGGGTATACCGTAATCAAGCACATTAGTAACACATCAGGTATAAGCCGATGGCCCAACGCGCAGTATGATATGGTTCGCCTGGGAATAGGCCTGTATGGTGTGGATGCCGCGGTACCACGTGATAGTACCGCTTTGCAACCCATAGCTACATTAAAAACAACAGTTTCACAAGTAAAAAAGATTGCCGCCACAGAAACTATTGGCTATATGCGTAATGGGAGCCTTAAAAATGATGGTAAAATAGCCACAGTGCGTATTGGCTACGCGGATGGTTATTTGCGCGCTTTTGGTAACGGTGTCGGAAGAATGCTGGTAAATGGCACACTGGTACCTACAGTGGGCAATATTACCATGGATATGTGTATGCTGGATGTAAGCAATATTGAAGTAAAAGAGGGTGATGAAGTTATTGTTTTTAATGAACAGCAACGGATAGAGGAATTGGCTGCGCAGATAGGTACTATCCCTTATGAAATATTGACAAATGTTTCACAACGTGTAAAAAGAGTGTACTTTTACGAGTGATTTAACCTGTGCTGTAATGACCCGTATTTTTCGCGCCCTCTTCAATTATTTTATTAAAGGGCTACTCATAGTGGTGCCTTTAGGCGCCGCTTTTTTTCTTATTTTCTGGATCGTTTCGCGTATTGATAGTGCCCTTAACTTAAGCAGCGAAATTTGGGTAGACAGCCATGGTAAACCATTATATATACCCGGGTTAGGTATAGTAACCGTTATTGTAGTAGTGCTTGTGGCCGGCGTGCTGGTTACTAATGTGATTACAGATCCTATAAAAAGGTGGTTTGCGCGATGGCTTAACCGGTTACCCTTATTTAAGTTTCTGTATTCTTCTATTAAGGATCTCACCGAGGCATTTGTAGGGGAGGAAAAGAAATTTAATGAACCGGTTATTGTAGAGGTTAATGAATTTGGACTGAAAAAAATAGGTTTCCTGGTGCAAAAAGACCTGGCTAAGCTAAATCTACCAGGCGAGGTAGCGGTTTATTTCCCTTATTCATATTCTTTTGCCGGGCAGATCGTCATAATTGCCTCCGATAAGGTAAAACCACTGGATAAAAATGCCGCTGATATGATGAAGTTTGTTATATCGGGCGGTGTAAGTGGGTTGGATTAAATATGTGGTGTGGTTTTGGGAATCTCATGCGAGTCGTCTTCTTTGCCTTTAAAACTTCTTAAAGTTAACATCACGCTGATAAACATGAGTATGGCACCTAAAAGAAACGGTGCGCCGGGAAAATATATAGCCGCTCCCTTCTCGGTAAAATGATGGAATACAGAGGTCATCAATAGTGGGCCTATTACTGTGGTTATACTTACCAGGCTGGTTAAAGCACCCTGGAGTTCTCCCTGTTCATTTGCAGGCACACGGTCAGAGATAAAGCCTTGTAGCGCGGTACCGCCTATACCTCCCAGGCAATAAGGTATCATACACAGATACATCATCCAGCCAACATTGATCAGGGATATCATTAATAAACCTATCCCGTAAAACGCTATCCCTGCCATAATGTTTTTCTGCAAGCCAAACTTAGGGATGGTCCATCGCACAAAGCCTCCTTGTATACCGGCTATGAGGGCGCCAATAAATATGCCTAAAGCGCCAATGCTGTAAGTGGTCCACTGGAACCTTTCTATCACATAAAAGGGCAAAACGCTCTCAACGGCCTTTTGCGCTATATACACAATAGTATAAGCGGTAATTAAAGTGCTTACCGCACGTGAATAGTTACGCAGTCGTAACAAAGAACCAACCGGGTTGGCCCGTTTCCATTGAAAGGCCCTACGGTTTCTTAAAGATAAAGATTCGGGAAGTACAAAATACCCATAAGCAGCATTCAATAAAGCCAGTGACGCGGCTACAATAAATGGTAATCTTATCCATACGCCGCTTAGGAAACCACCCAATCCTATGCCCAAAATAAAGCCTAACCCTGTTGCGGCACCAATCAATCCAAAATTGGCCGCACGTTTATCTCCTGTACTCACATCAGCAATGTACGCGGTGGCTGTAGTAGTACTGGCCCCGGCTATACCGGCTATAAACCTGCCCACAAAAAGCCATAATATAGTGGGAGCAAAAGCCATTAAGGCATAGTCTATCCCAAAACCAACTAATGATACCAGCAACACCGGGCGGCGGCCAACCTTATCGCTTAGGTTACCCAGCACTGGCGCAAAAATAAACTGCATGGTAGCATAGGTAAACGTTAACCAACCACTGTATTGGCTGGCGGTACTAATGTCAATATTCCCCAGTTGCTCAAGTAGTTTAGGCAAAACCGGGATAATAATACCCAAACCAAGTACATCAATAAAAATAGTGACGAATATGAATCCTAAAGCAGCTTTGCCGTGCCGGGCGTTTTTGGTCATGTGTGGTTAATGAATGCTGCCCGTATAATAAGATTTATCATCAGATTGTTTCGTTTTTTTAAAGCTGCGTATGGCAAGTAATGCACTTACAAACATTAAAAACGAAGCGATGAAGTATGGGGCACCGGGTAATTGTACAGGCGCATTTTTATTAGTAAAATAATAAAAAATATAGGTCATGAAGCCCGGGCCAAATACAGAACTCAGGCTCATCAAGCTGGTAAGGCCTCCCTGTAATTCGCCCTGCTCGTTTTTAGGTACTTCGTTACTCATTACTCCTTGCAAGGCAGGGCCGCATATCCCCCCAAGCGAGTAGGGTATCATAAAGGCGAACATCATCCAGCTTTTGTTGGCCAGGCCAAATAACAACATGCCTATGCCATAAAGCACCAAACCTAACCAAACGCTGCGTTCCTGGCCCAATTTAGGTATGGCAACACGTATTAAGCCACCTTGTACCGCGGCTATCAACAGGCCAATAAAGCCGAGAGAATAGCCAACGGTATCTTCATCCCATTTGAATTTTTCCATCGTGTAAAAAGTCCATACGCTTTGTACGGCATGCCCTGCAAAGTATACCACAAACAGGCAGGCGGCCAGGCCAAATATAGCAGGGTATTTTTTTAATTGTAATAAGGAGCCGAGAGGATTAGCTCTTGACAAGTCCAATTCGCGGCGGTGTTCTTTATCAAGCGATTCGGGTAATATAAAGAAACCATATCCGGCGTTGAGCAAGGCAAGTGCTGCCGCGGCGTAAAAAGGGTAATGTGTGTCCATTTTGCCCAATATACCGCCTATGACCGGGCCAATAATAAAACCAAGGCCAAAAGCAACGCCTATCATACCAAAGTTTTGCGCTCTTTTCTCAGGCTCGCTTACATCGGCAATATAAGCCGAAGCGGTAGTAAAACTTGCCCCGGTGATACCCGCTATCACACGCCCTACAAACAATAGCCAAATGGTTTTAGCAAATGCCAGGAAAAGATAATCAACACCAAAACCTAATAAAGAAAACAATAACACAGGCCTTCGCCCATATTTATCGCTTAAATTACCTACCAATGGCGAAAACAGGAATTGCATAACGGAATAGGCCATAAGTAAATAGCCCGAATAGCGGGTAGCCTCACTAATTCCACTATGTATAAGCCCCTCTATCAATTTAGGGAAAACAGGGATGATAATAGCAAAGCCGATAACATCAATAAGTAGGGTTACAAAAATAAAGCTAAGGGCTGCTTTCTTTTTTTTAGGTTGTAAATGCGCGTCCATAAAAAGCTAAAGAAACAATAATTTTCTCATTAGAACGATATTAATTTTAAGATAAATGTTTGGAAGTTAGCGTACTAATTATTTAACTTGACTAAAATTTTAGTTGCCATGAAAAAACCAAACCTCCTTTTAACCGTACCGGCTGTTTTAATGATGAATTACAGTTTTGCACAGTCCGCAAAGCATCTCCGGTTGTCTGATGATACCCCGTCTGCCGGAGAAAAAATAAGCCTTAACTATAACGCAACAGGGACACCCCTTGAAGGTAAGAGTGATATTAAAGCATCCGTTTATTTTTTAGATAATAAAAAATTTCCTGTAAGTGATATCGATCTTAAAAAATCAGGTAGTGAGCTTAAGGGCGATTTTATTGTACCCGCCAATACTAAAGCCCTATTTGTAAAAATCAGCAGCGCAAGCATCATAGACACCAATGACGATAATGGTTACGTTTACCTAGTGTACGATAAATCTAATAAACCAGTGGAGGGTGCTAACGGGATGAAGGCATACCTGATTGGTAGTGGTATGGGCGCTTATTTCTCGGGTATAAAAACCAATGTACCCGCGGCTTTGAGTTTGTATAAACAGGAGTTTGCAGATTATCCGCAAAGCAAGAAAGAATATGAGGCGAATTACTGGTCTATGTTAGCCATGTCTAAAGACCCGGCCGACAAAGCAGCTTACAGCGCCAAGATGCAGCAATTGGCTCAAAGCAATACTGAGGCTGACCTCACACTTGCCTATAATTTGTTTTTGCGTACACGCAAAATTAAACAAGCCGATTCCTTAAGTACGATTGTTGCCGCTAAATTTCCTGATGGCGAAGTGGCAAAAAATGTTTTGGGTACAGAGTTCCATAACGAAAACGACCTGGTTAAAAAGGAAGAACTTTACAAAAAGTATGTCGCTAAATTCCCTGAAAAGGCAGAAGAAAATACGATACAGGATAATTTTAGGGTGCAGTTGGCAGGGGCATACTTAAATGCAGGTAATGTTGCTAAATACAACGAATGGGCGGCTCATATAAAAAATAAATCGATGTTAGCTTCCAATCTAAATAGCGTTGCCTGGAACTGGGCCGAAAAGGGTGAAAAACTTGATGAAGCTGCCGCGTTATCTAAAGAATCATTAGATATTTTAGATGAACAATATAAAGCCGGTAAGTTTAGTGGTATGTATATGTCGCCGGCGCAAGTGAAAGACAACAACCGTTCTACTTACAACATGTTTGCCGATACTTATGCCTATATCCTTAATAAAAAGGGCAAATTTAAAGAAGCACTTAAGTATGAGCAAAGTGTTTATGATGCTTTGAAAGGCCAGGATGCTGAGATAAATGAGCATTATGCTACCATATTAAATGCCAATGGGCAATACGCGAAAGCAAAAGAGGTAATAGAAAAAACCATATTAAATGGCAAAAGTACCGATGCCCTTAAGGCCCAGTTGGCTATAGCTTATACAAAAAGTAAAGGCAGCGAGGCGGGCTACAAGGAATACCTTGCAGGTATTGAGAAGCAAAAAGAGCTCAAAGCTAAAAGTAAGTTCATAAAAGATATGATCAATATGCCTGCACCTGCATTTGCTTTAAAAGACTTTGATGGTAAAGAGGTATCACTGGCCAGTTTAAAAGGAAAAGTTGTTGTGGTTGATTTTTGGGCTACCTGGTGCGGACCTTGTAAAGCTTCGTTTCCGGGTATGCAAATGGCTGTAAATAAGTTTAAAGACAATGATAATGTGAAGTTCCTGTTTATTGATACCTGGGAAAATGGCGATAATTACCAGCCAAACGTGCAAAAGTTTATTGCCGATAATAAATATACTTTCCATGTGTTAATGGATGAAAAAGGAGAGGACGGAAGACAGTCAAAAGTAGTATCGCAATTTAAGGTTGACGGTATACCTACCAAATTTGTAATTGATAAAAATGGTAACATCAGGTTTAAATATGTGGGTTACTCAGGCTCTTCAGAAGCGGTGCTTGATGAAGTAACTAATATGGTTGAGTTGGCTTCTGACCCGGATGCTGTAGCATCAACACAAAAAGTAACAATGCTTAAATAAGTTGTTTCAACTAATAAAGAAAGCCGGCCTTATTTGCGTAAGGCCGGCTTTCTTTATTATAGACTTTTCTTTTAAAAATTGGGTTTAAGCACATATTTGTCGTAGAAACGGAAAATATGCTCTACTGCCTCTTCAGCAGTATCCACCACACGGTACAGGTTCAGGTCATCCGGGCTTATGTTATGTTCAGCTTCCAGCATGCGCTCTTCTACCCATTTAAACAGGCCGCCCCAATAATCTTTTCCCACAAATATGATGGGGAAGCGGGCTATTTTACCGGTTTGTATCAATGTAATAGCTTCAAAGGATTCATCCATGGTGCCAAAGCCGCCAGGCAGGATAATAAAACCCTGTGAGTATTTCATGAACATTACCTTACGGATAAAAAAGTAATCGAACTCCAATATCTTATCCCTGTCGATATATTTGTTGTGGAACTGCTCAAAAGGCAACTCAATGTTTAACCCTACCGACTTACCACCGGCTTCATAAGCACCTTTGTTACCTGCTTCCATAATACCCGGGCCACCGCCGGTTATCACGCCATAGCCTCGTTCGGTAAGCAGTCGTGCGGTATCTTCAGCCAGTTTGTAATATTTATTATCGTTTTGGGTACGGGCCGAACCAAATATAGATACGCACGGGCCTATTTTGGCCAGTTTTTCAAAGCCGTCAACAAACTCGGCCATTATTTTAAATATCTGCCAGGAGTCGGTTACTTTAATTTCCTGCCAGTTCTTGTTCTCAAATGCTTGTCTTATTTTTTCTTCACCAGTCATATTACAAAATTAGTTCGGGAGCCCGGTAAATCGGATTCCGGAAGTAGATAGATATTACAATAAATTTTTATTTAAGTTTTAGCAGTAGCAGGTTACGCATTTTCTGCAATTAAGTTCCTCTCAATTTTTCGTCTGGAAGTGATCCACAACCCGGCAAATGTAATTAAACCGTTTACAATTATTAGTTCGTTATCAAATACATACCCGCCCAATAATTCCTTTGAATCAGTACTCAGGAAGTAGCATACCGCCGGGGAAACGAGGCAAATAAATGGCACCAATTTATCGTTAACCTGCCGTTTACTTACAAACAAGCCAAAGCTGTATAAGCCAAGTAAAGGGCCGTAAGTATATGATGCTACTTTAAATATGGCTGTTACCACAGCATCATTATTTAAAGCGTTAAAAGCGATAATGGTAAGGAACATCAATCCCGAAAAAGCAATGTGCACATAATGGCGGATGTTCACCATTCTTTTGCTGTTGGTATCTTTACGTTTATTGAAGCTTAAAAAGTCTACGCAGAATGATGTAGTGAGCGCCGTAAGGGCAGAATCTGTGGTGGCAAAAGTAGCAGCTGTTAAACCCAGCATAAACACCATAGCGGGTACCAGGCCTAAATAGTTTAAAGCAATGGTAGGGTACAGGTAATCAGTCTTGGCAACAGTTATACCGTTCTTAG
The DNA here is from genome assembly GCA_001898335.1 of Mucilaginibacter sp. 44-25. Lineage (GTDB taxonomy): Bacteria > Bacteroidota > Bacteroidia > Sphingobacteriales > Sphingobacteriaceae > Mucilaginibacter. Next base: position 578,191 of record MKTS01000001.1, read on the forward strand.
CCGCATACATGTATAGTAACGCGCCAACGCTCAGAAAGAAGATATTGATCACCACGAATACTCCGGTAAAGCTGAACATGTTTTTTTGTGCCTCTTTTATATTACTAAGGCTAAGGTTCTTCTGCATTAGGTCCTGGTCGAGACCGGTCATGCCAACAGTGATGAACAAACCGCCGAGGAACTGTTTACTCAGGTGAAAATGGCTGCCCATAAAATCTTCCAGGAAAAATATCTTTGAATAGCTGCTATTCTTGATAGCTTCTGCCGCCTGAATGACATTCATATCCAGGCCACGGCAAATGAAGTAAATAGATAGAAAAACTGACGAAACCAGGAAAAGCGTCTGCAAGCTATCGGTAATGATAATGGTTTTTAACCCGCCTTTAAACGTGTATGACCATATTAGTACTAAACAGATAAGCACCGTTACACCAAAGGGTACACCATAGCTATCAAATATGAATTTTTGTAATACGATAACTACCAGATACAGCCGAAACGATGAACCAATAGTGCGACTAAGCAAGAAGATAGCAGCCGCCGTTTTATAGCTCCATGTACCTAAAGCGTGTTCAATGTAGCTGTAAATGGACGTTAGCTTCATGCGATAATACAGGGGTAGCAATACGGTAGCAATGATAATAAAGCCCGCGGCGTTACCTAATACGAACTGAAAGTAGGCAAATTGATCTCCGGATGGCGCACCAACTTTTCCGGGTACCGATATAAAGGTAACACCGCTTAAGGCGGTACCTATCATACCAAAGGCCACTAAATACCATTTTGAATTACGGTTGGCCACAAAGAAGGTATCGTTATCTGACGATTTACGTGATGTGAGATATGAAATAACCATCAGCACCAAAAAGTAGCCGATGATGAATGATAGTAATATTCCGGGTGACATAATTTAGTTTTACGTTACGCCCTAAAGTAGGGGTTTAAGATTGGCAATGCAAAATAATATGTGTACAGTATAGCAAAAAAGATACTTTTGCATGCAGTTGTTTAGCTTTAATGATATTACAAACATGAACCGACTTAACCAGCTTTTTGCTTCGAAAAATAAAAATCTGCTTTCTATTTATTACACAGCCGGCTATCCGCAATTGGATACCACGCTTAATATTGCCGAATCGCTTGAAAAAGCTGGCGCCGATTTTTTAGAGATCGGTTTTCCATACTCTGATCCCGTTGCTGATGGGCCGACTATCCAACATAGCTCGCAAACTGCCTTAGATAACGGTATGACTTTGAATGTGTTATTTCAGCAATTGAAAAACCTGCGTGAGCGTGTTAGCATACCGGTACTTTTAATGGGTTATGTAAACCCAATAGTTCAATACGGTGTAGAACGTTTCTGTAAAGATGCCGTAGCTTCCGGAGTGGATGGCGTTATTGTGCCGGACCTGCCGATGTATGAGTACGAGATGATCTATCGCAAGCATTTTGAAGATAACAACGTAAGCAATATATTTCTGGTTACCCCGCAAACTTCGGAGGAGCGAATTCGTAAGATAGACGATTTGAGCAACAGCTTTATTTATTTGCTGTCATCATCGTCCATTACTGGCGGTAGCTTACAACTAAGTGATAGCATTGAGGCTTATTATCAGCGTATTAAAGATATGCACTTGAACAACCCGGCCATTATTGGTTTTGGGATTTCGGATAGCAGATCTTTTAGTAAAGCTTGCGAGTATGCCAATGGTGCTATAGTAGGCAGTGCTTTTGTAAAACTTTTGGCAGAGGAGAACTACATGGAAAAGATTCCTGAATTTATCAAGGCAATAAAAGGATAGCTTATAAATAATCTTCCAATACACCTTTTCCCTCTCGGATAATCTCAAAGTCGCCGGATGTGCAGTCAACTATAGTTGATGGTACGTTTTCGCCATAACCGCCATCTATTACAATATCTACAAGGTCTTGATATTTCTCGTGTATCAATTCAGGATCAGTAGAGTATTCGATAATATCGTCGTCATCGTGAATTGAGGTAGATAGGATAGGGTTGCCCAACACTTTCACAATGCACCGGGCAACATTATTGTCAGGCACGCGTATACCAACCGTTTTCTTGTTAGAGCTAAGCAATTTAGGTACGGCATGGCTTGCATTAAAGATAAATGTGAATGGGCCGGGCAGGGCTTTCTTTAGTAAACGAAACGTGGTATTATCTATCGGCTTTATATAATCCGAAATGTGGCTAAGATCATAACAGATAAATGAGAAGTTAGCTTTCTCCGGTTTAATATTCCTGATGCGCGCAATTTTTTCGATAGCTTTTTGGTTGGTAATATCGCAACCCAAACCATAAACGGTATCGGTAGGATAAATGATAATGCCACCTTTGCGTAGCACATCTGCTACTTGTTCAATGGCCCGCTCATTTGGGTTTTCAGGATAGATCTTTAAAAGCATATTAATAAAGCAAATATAACCACCAAAGGTTTTAAAAAGGGAAAGCCATTCGTTTTTACGAATGGCTTTTTATTATGAACAGGTCAATTAATTTCTAATCAACCAATCTTTGATCCTAATTACGCTTGTTTAGCAAACTGGATGCTGGCAATCAACTTAATGTCTTCGCCAACAACAATTGAACCTGCTTCAGTAACGCCATCCCAGGTAAGGCCAAACTCTTTACGGTTTATTTTACCGCTAACATCAAAACCGGCTTTGTTGTTGCCGTAAAAATCAGTAGCAACACCACCGTGTTCTACATCAAGGGTAACCGGTTTAGTAACGCCTTTAATGGTTAAGTCACCTTTTAATTGGTAATCATCACCGTCTTTAGTAAAAGAAGTTGATTTAAAACTGATCTTCGGATGAGAAGCCGCATCAAAAAAATCGGCACCCTTTAAGTGCTCGTCGCGTTGAGATTGATTGGTATCAATGCTATCAACGTTTAAAGAAAATTCCACTTTCGCATCAGTAAAGTCGTCATTTTCTGTTTCTAATGAGCCTTCAAAAGTTTTAAATGAACCCGTTACGGTTGATATAACCAAGTGTTTAACTTTAAACTGAACCTCTGAGTGCATTGGGTCTAATACCCATTTTGTTGTTGCCATGGTATTGTAATTTTGTTTTGTGATACAAATGTATAAATAAATGTTTAAACATGTATTTATATCTCGTTTTATGACCTGTTTAAGACAAAGGCCATTTTAAATATAACATTATGATATTGAAGCGGTTTGAGTTTATTAATAACTTAATGTTGAGATAACAAAAAAGGGGAAGCGTTGCTTCCCCTTTTTTGTTATGTGATTATTTGAATACTATTTAGCTAATACTTCTTTTACACGTTCAGCAGCCTCTTTAAGCAGAATAGCCGAATAAACCTGTAAACCTGAATTATCAATCAATTCCTTAGCTTCTTTAGCATTGGTACCTTGTAAGCGAACAATGATAGGTACAGGTATATTTCCTATTTCGTTATAGGCATCAATAACACCTTGAGCAACACGGTCGCAACGTACAATACCACCAAAAATGTTGATCAGGATAGCCTTAACGTTTGGATCTGAAAGGATAATGTTAAAACCTGCTTTTACTGTTTGCGCATTAGCGGTACCACCCACATCAAGGAAGTTAGCAGGTTCGCCACCGGCAAGTTTAATAATATCCATGGTAGCCATGGCCAAACCGGCACCGTTAACCATACAGCCTACGTTACCATCAAGCTTTACATAGTTTAGGTTGCTTTTGCTGGCTTCAACTTCTGTAGGGTCTTCCTCATCCGTATCGCGCATGGCAGCGTAATCCGCATGGCGGTAAAGCGCGTTGTCATCCAGGTTAACTTTAGCATCAACCGCTAAAATTTTATTATCAGATGTTTTTAAAACAGGATTAATTTCAAACTGAGAAGAATCTGTTGCGTCGTAAGCCTTATAAAGAGCAGTGATAAACTTCACCATATCTTTAAAAGCATCGCCGCTTACACCCAGGTTAAAGGCGATTTTACGTGCCTGGAAGGGTTGTAAACCAACTTTAGGATCTATTTCTTCTTTAAATATCTTTTCAGGAGTAGAGTGAGCCACTTCTTCAATGTCCATGCCACCTTCAGTACTGTACATGATAATGTTGCGGCCTTTGGCACGGTCAAGCAAAACGCTCATGTAAAATTCTTTTACATCGCTTTCGCCCGGGTAGTAAACATCCTGTGCAATTAAAACCTTTTTAACCAGCTTACCTTCGGGACCTGTTTGGGGGGTAACCAGCTGCATGCCAATGATCTGGCCGGCAAGTTCCTTAACCTGGTCATGATTTTTAGCCAATTTTACGCCTCCGCCTTTACCACGGCCACCGGCATGTATCTGCGCTTTAACAACAACCCAGTCAGAGTTAAAATCCTCTTTCATTTTTTGCGCTGCTGCAACCGCCTCTTCCGGGGTATCTGCAACAATGCCTTCCTGTACTCTTACGCCAAAGCTTTTTAAAATAGCCTTGCCCTGATATTCATGAATATTCATATTGTCGAAGTATTTGCGGTAAAACTACAATTTTGTTTTTAGAGATTAGCGGCCCAATATTAGAGATTTGCGATTTATCGTAAATATTTTGCAATAACATTAGGTGTGGCTATTTAAGTTCTGGTAAATTATCCGTCACATCACTTATTTACTTCGCTGTTATTGCTAAATTCGCCCATGCTTAAAGCGCAATCCATCCATAAATCATACGGCAAACTGCACATATTAAAAGGTGTAGACCTCGAAGTTCAGCGGGGCGAGATCGTAACTATTGTAGGTGCCTCCGGTGCCGGTAAAAGCTCGTTACTCAATATACTGGGTACGCTGGATACACCAGATAGCGGCCAGATATTTATAGATGGGGAAGAGGTAAGCAAATACAACAACAAAAACCTCAGTATTTTCCGTAACAAACGCATAGGCTTTATTTTTCAGTTTCATCATTTGCTGGTAGAATTTAGCGCGCTTGAAAACGTATGTATACCGGCATTTATAGCGGGCACCCCAAAAGCTGCAGCCGAAAAAAGGGCAAAGGAATTATTGGAGATGCTGGGGCTCGGGCATCGTACCGATCATAAGCCGGCAGAGCTATCAGGCGGCGAGCAGCAGCGTGTTGCCGTGGCCAGGGCCCTAATTAACAATCCCGCATTGATCTTTGCAGATGAACCTTCAGGAAATCTCGATTCAAAGAACGCCTTGGAACTACATGAATTGTTCATCAGGCTTAGAAAGGAATTTAACCAAACTTTTGTGATCGTTACCCATAACGAAGACCTGGCAGCTATGGCCGACCGTAAGATAGTAATGAAGGATGGCTTAATTGTGAACATTTAATGAAGATATTGATTACAGCCGCTACATCAGCGGGTTCGCATAAACTTAAAAAGCAATTTGATGGCCATGTAGTGCAAATGAGCGATTACCATGAATTGCCCGCATTTATGAATGTGGTTAAGCTGCCAGATCCTAAAGTTGATACTTATGCGCATGAGATGCTCACTCTGTGCCTGGATATTGGCGCAGAGCAGGTTTATTTGATGGAAGAAGCAGAAGTTAATGCCTTATTGCCATCCGGACAATTATTTACAGAATATAATATTGAACTAATAGATGGCCGTAACCTATAGCGAAACCGACCCGCGTAAAAAGGCTTATATATTCGAGCTGGATAACGTGCTTTTTCCTGCTAAAGACTATTATTATCAGATATACTACCTGTTTGCCAACCTTTTAGAATATACAGAATTAAACAGCGCGGCAAAGACAACCGAACTGATGATTGATACGTATAATGATAAAGGGGAGGGCGCTGTGTATGACGAATTGGTAGCCCGGTTAAATGTGGACGAAAAATACCGCAGTAAACTGGAAATTATGCTGCTTACTGCCAGGCTGCCTTTAAAATTGTTGTTATACAGTAATATGCTTACATTTATACAGGAAGCGGTTACCGATCGTAAAAAGATATTTATTGTAACTAACGGCGCGCCGCAGATGCAATTAAATAAAATAAGACAGGTAGAATGGCATGGATTACAACCTTATCTCACTTGTTATTTTGCAGAAGAAACGCGGCCTAAGCCTGAACCGGACGTATTGCACCTGCTGATGAAGGAACATAGCCTGGAACGGCGCGACCTGCTGATGATAACAGGAAGCGAAACTGATATTTTATGCGCTGAAGCCTGTGGACTTGACCATTTGCCTGCAAGCGGAATTTTATATTGATACTGATAATATACTTATTACAAACTCGTTACATCATCTGAAAAGAATATCATATGCGGAAAATTTTTTACTTACTTGGTTTTACCGTTGTAGCATTTACAGCCTGTAAAAAAGACAAAGTTAACAATGGCGGCGGCAGCGACGGTGGTACCATTGCCCCCTCAAAGACAGGATCAACACTCGATCTGATAAAAGATTCGGTTTATTTATATGCGCAGCAAACCTATTATTGGAACACGCAGTTGCCAACATACGCTGCATTTAATCCAAGGTCCATAAGTGGTAGTAATGATATTGACGCGCTGTCAAATGAAGTAGACAGGCTTACCCAATATGCCATCAATCCGGAAACAGGGAAATCATATGAATACACGGCTTCCGGGTATTCAAAGTATTCTTTTGTAGATGATGGTACGGTGTCTGCGGAACTGGGAGGAGTAAAAGGCGACTTTGGTTTTGCGCCTCTTTGGAATACCACTAATGATCTCAGGATAAAGTATGTTTATCCCGGTTCACCTGCCGATCAGCAGGGAATTAAACGCGGATACCAGATCATCAAAATAAACGGTAAGAGCGGTAGCGATCTCAGTTATGATGGCGACGGTAGCGGCAATAACGTTCGCTTCCTTATCAATGCATATAGTAACAGCAGCACCATATCCATGACGCTTAAGCGCCCTGATGCTACTACTTTTGATGTAAACTTAACCACCGGCACTTACACAGTTAATCCGGTTCTTGCTTCAAAAGTGATTGACCCTGGTAACGGGCAAAAAGTAGGTTATGTGGTATTTAACAGCTTTACTACCCTGGATAACTCGCAGAGCAAGCTTGACGCTGTATTTAGTGATTTTGCTGCGCAAGGGGTACAAAACCTGGTGGTTGATTTGAGGTATAATGGAGGTGGATCAGTTGCAACAGCAGAGTACTTATCCAATCTTATTGCACCAACAAGCGTAAATGGCCAAACCATGTTTACTTATTATTTTAACCAAACTATGGTAAACAAACAGGCCACCATTCTGCAAAACCAAAAATTCAAATACAATGGTCAAATTTATTCCATGTTTGATTATGACTATTCACCTTCGGCCTGGACAGAGAAATTTGATAAAAGTGGTAAACCTGATCTGGGCCTGAAAAATGTGTTCTTCCTGGTTACAGGTTCTACAGCATCAGCCAGTGAATTAACGATTAACAATCTATTGCCAATAACAGCATTGAATGTTAAACTGATAGGTACCACTACTTATGGTAAGCCTGTTGGTTTTTTTGCCTGGGATATCAATAAATACCAATTATACATGCCTGAGTTTGAAACTAAAAACTCCGCGGGTAAAGGTGGATATTATACCGGCATGAGGCCCTCAACAAATCCATCCGCGTCTACAGATTATGCGGGTAAGCCTGTATCTGATGATGTAACTAAAGATTTTGGTGACCCTACTGAAGGTATGCTTGCTACAGCGCTTAATTATGTTAAGGTGGGCTCTTTCTCTATACCAAATGTACAGGTACAAAGCTTAAATAAAGTGGCCACTTATTCGGTTGACCAGTCACGTGAAGTAGGTTTAAAAGTTGAAGGAAACAAGTTTAATGGCATGGTGGCGGATCCGGCCGGTCATAAAAAAATAAAATAACTATTTATACGATCTTTTCATTTTATTTGCTTTGTAAAAGCTGAATGAAATACTACCTCATATCTTATCTTCTTTTAATAACAACTATTGCTAAGGGGCAATCTGTAAAAGAATCATATTTCGAATTTAAGGCAGGTTATATGCCTACCATTGGTATAAAGTATCGGTCCGGGGAGAAAGTGCTCCCTGGATCAATACCTTGCCTTATGATGGAGATTTTAATCCTGATGGAGATACTTTTGCCAGCACAAGTTTGGGTATTGCTTATGGAAAGTACTTGTCTCCTCAATTAAGACTGGGCCTTGGGGCCGATATTGATTTTTACCATAATTTATCGGAAGGTAACACCAGCAGGGCTACACCATTTTACGGCGATGCCCGGTACACATTTAATAATACAGGTAGAGGTTTTTATGCTTATGCGCAACTGGGCTATTCGTTTATCACCGGAACCGACTGGCATTCGGGTTTTAAAACAGGCCTTGGTTTAGGTTATGCCATTAGAGGAGAAGATAGTAAACACGGCTTCAATTTCTCTATAGGCTATAATTACCAAACCCTGAACAGGATGATACAGCAAAAACGTGGGGCACCCACACAGGGCGAGGGGTATTTTGGGCCAACAACAGTGCAAGATATTTATTTTGCCGGCTATAAAACCATCATATTACAAACACTGCCTATTAAAATTGCTTACGAATTTTAAATTACTCGGCAAATTCGCGCAGATCTACCGGTACAACTCTTGATATGCCTTGCTCAACCATGGTAACACCATAAACAATATCGGTGCAGGCAATAGTACGTTTGTTGTGGGATATGATGATAAACTGCGACTCGGCCGAGAACTTGCGTATGATGTTATTGAATTTATCAATATTAGTATCATCAAGCGGGGCATCTACCTCATCAAATATACAGAACGGCGCGGGCTTAAGCAGGTAAAGCGAAAACAGTATTGCCGTGGCTGTAAGTGTTTTTTCACCTCCTGATAACTGGTTGATAGATAATGGCCGTTTACCTTTAGGGCGAGCGATAATATCTATGTCAGATTCCAACGGATTATCGGGGTTAGTAAGCGTAAGGTCGCAGGAATCTTCCTCATTAAACAACGAGCGGAACACCTTAATAAAGTTTTCACGTACCAGCACAAAAGCGTTCATGAACTTCTCTTTGGCGGTATCATCAATTTCCTGTATAGTGGCCAATAGTGACGCTTTGGCCTCAGCCAAGTCCTTTTTCTGCGTTTGGATAAAGGTATGGCGCTCGTTCATCTCGTTATACGCCTCAACCGCCATCGGGTTAATGGCACCAAAATCATCCAACTGGCGTTTCATCTTTTCGGTCTTCTCCCGGATGTCGTCTTCGTTATCTGCCTCGTTCACCTCAACCTCTAACAGGTCATTAATATCTATATTGAATTCTACCGATAGTCGCTCGCGCAAGGCATTAAGTTCAAGCTTAAGGTTGTTACGCTCATCTTTCAGCTCGTTCTCAATAGCTTCAGTTCGGTCTTTTTGCTGGCGCAGTTTTGTAACCTCGGCTTCGCGCTCGGTGATGGCGTTTCGCCATGCGTAGTATTCCTGCTCGGCTTCCGCGGTGCCTTTCTCAAGCGCTTCTTTCTGCTCATACATTTCCAGCAGATTCTCGTCGCTGTCGCCGGTCTGCTGCAGGTTCTCCAATATCGCCGCCTTCACTTTTTCCAGCTCGGCACTGTTCTGCCTGATGCGTGTATCCAGGTGCTCTAATTGTGTTTCGCGGTAGTCAAGGTCTTTGGCTAAGCCAGAAACCTTATTTTGCTGCTGATGAATGCGGATGTTTTCCTGATTATAGGCGTTGGAACGAACGGTTACAATTTCGTTCAACTCGTTAAACAAAGCCTGCTTTTCCAGCATCAGCTCGTTTTGTGTTTGCTTTTGTTCTTTAAGGTCTAAAAGGGTAGGTCCAAGGTTGAATATCTCATTCTTTATCCCGGCTATTTTATCGGCAATGGCTTGCTTACGGTTCAGGCTGTTCTCAATAAATGCTTGGTATTGTTCCTGTTTGGTTTTCACCGTAACCAGCTCGGTGTTTAGTTGGTTCAATTCAAATTGCTTCTGCCTTACCTCAGCAGCCTTGCCTGACGCCTTTAAAGCTGTTAATCTGCTGTTTAATTCTTCCGATTCACTTTTTAATTTTTGGATACGCGTTTCGGCCTGTTTAATTTCTTTTAACAGATTATCCAGGTTTTTTGCCCTGCCTATGCGTTTTCCTTCAAACAAGCCAACTGAACCGCCGGCCATGGTATGCCGTGATTTATTGAATTTGCCGCTTTTTCCTATCAGCACCACACCATCCGGTAAGGGTAAGGAGTTGATATCCTGCTCACCCTGATCATTCACCAGGTAAACGTTTTTTAATAGATGCGTACATAAAGGTTTGTAACGCTCATCTACCTCGACGACTGAAAGTGCGGGAATAGCGGCAGAGTCGATCAGGCTGGCATCTGTTGCTTGTTTTTCACTCTCGTAATTATCAAGTATAAAAAACTGCGCGCGGCCCTTGGCTGCGTTGCTTAGCAAGTTAATGGCGGCGATGGCTTCATCGTAATTATTTACCACATAGTGGTTCATGAACGGCTCCAGGTAATTCTCAATCGCTACCCTGAACTCTTCTTTACAAAAAAGTATATCGCTGAAAAGTGTAACCGTTTTAGCCCAACCTGTGGTCTTCTTCAGGAATCGGATGGACTCGGGGAAACCTTCCAAATTATCAACCAAACTTTTCGTAAGGTTATACTCATTTTGCCGGGCATCCAAACGGCGGCTATCGGTAGCTATACTTTCCGTTACTGTTTTTAGCGATGCTTCTGTTTCTGCAATCTGCTCTTTTAACTTGTTCTCTGCGTCTACAGCTAATTCGTACTCGCCTTTAAGGGTTTCAACGCGGTTCTGCAGTTCGGCAACAACGGTGTTAAAGTGGGAGAGTTCCGCCTCTTTATTAGTGGTGTCCTCCATATTGCGCTGGCTTTCCTGCTCAAGCGCCTGTTGCTGAATGTTCAGAATGTCAATGTCCTTTTCGGCTTTGTAAAGCTGGCTTTGTAAGCGGTTGTTCACTGCATTCAGTTCATTCAGCTCATTTCTGGCTTCGGCCTGTTGCGCCTTTAGTTCATCTACGGCTTCTTTAAGCTCCTGTACGTGCGCAGAAATGGTTTGCAGGTTTTCGTCCTCCTGCAATTTTTCCTCATTAAGGCGCTTAATGTTGTATTGTACGTGCTTATATTGTGTATTATCTCGTTCTAACTCATCTTTCAGGCGAGATTCTTTATCCTGCTGATGTTTGAGCTGCTCGTTCTTAATACGTTTCTCGCTCTCGTATGCACGTATCTTAGCCGTATACTCATTACTGGCTTTTTGTTGGGCCGCCAGATTTTTCTCTTTTGTAATGCTTTCAACCTTGCTTTTCTGTAGATCGGCTTCCAGCGTATCTATCTGTGATACAATACCAGTCTTTTCAACTTTTTGCACCTGCTCTTTTTCCTCGATCTGTGCCAGCGAACGACTAAAATTGGCAATGCGGAATGAGGCCAGGGAGATGCTAAGCGTTTTATATTGTTCTTTTAAGCGGTAATAGCGTTCGGTTTTTTTTGCCTGGTTTTCAAGTGTCTTCAGGTTTTTCTCAATCTCAAACAGGAGGTCCTCAACACGTTCAAGGTCGGCTTCTGTGTCCTTTAACTTACTAAAGGTTTGCTTTTTGCGAAGCTTGTATTTGGAGATACCCGATGCTTCTTCAAACAAGTTACGGCGCGATCCTTCTTTGTTGTTGATGATCTCGTCTATCATTCGTAGTTCAATGATAGAGTAGGAGTCGGCACCAACACCGGTATCCATAAAGAGATCAGTGATGTCCTTTAAACGACATTGTACGTCGTTCAGGCGGTACTCACTCTCACCGCTGCGGTATAACCTGCGGGTGAGCGTAACCTGCGAAAAATCAGTAGGAAGGATGTTCTTGGTGTTATCAAACGTTAACGACACCTCGGCCAGGTTGGCTGCCTTGCGGGTTTTGGTACCGTTAAAAATAACGTTGTCCATCTTTTCTGACCGCAGCATACGTGTGCTTTGCTCACCCAAAACCCAGCGGATAGCATCAACAACGTTGCTTTTGCCGCAGCCATTAGGGCCCGCGATAGCCGTAACACCCTCATTAAAATTAATGGTGATCTTATCGCCGAAACTCTTAAAACCCTTGATTTCTAATTGAGTAAGTTGCATTAATCAGGACAAGTACTGCTAAAAAACAAAAGCTTAAGATAGTTATTTACGATTAAAGCTGAAACTAAAAAGGCTTATCTTATTTAAACCACTATGCTTCCACTTAGATAAGTGACTGCCTTACCGGCCATTACCACGCGGTCACCTTTAAATTCGCACCATAATTCGCCTTTCCGTGGCGATACCTGGTAGGCATGTAGCCTATCTTTACCTAATTTATTTGCCCAGTACGGAATTAAATTGCAGTGCGCCGAACCCGTAACCGGATCTTCCGGAACACCTGCAGCGGGAGCAAAAAAGCGTGATACAAAGTCGACATCTTTACCTGGTGCCGTAACAATTATGCCTAACGTATCTATCTTAGCCAGTAACGAATGATCGGGTGTCATATTCCTTATTTCGTCCTCAGTTTCATAAACCAGGAAATAATCGCGGGAGCGTAGAACTTCTTTAGGTGCAGCGCCGCCTAATGCGGCCAGCAAACCTTCCGGCATGTCAGCTGCAAAGGGCGGTCGTGAAGGGAAATTCATGAAATATTTATCGCCATCGCGTTTAACTACCAACGTGCCTGCCTTAACCGTATCAAAGTTGATGGTATCGCCCGCGTAGCCTAATTCGGTAAATAAAATATGGGCGGCAGCAAGTGTAGCATGTCCACATAGATCAATCTCCAATTCAGGTGTGAACCAACGCAGCAAATAGCCTTTATCATTCTTTACAAAAAAGGCGGTTTCGGCCAGGTTATTCTCCATGGCTATTTTCTGCATAATGTCATCTGGCAACCATACCTCAAGCGGGCAAATAGCAGCCGGGTTGCCACCAAAAAGCTTGTCTGTAAATGCATCGGCCTGGTATATTGGAATTGTCATAGCGTTTAACGGTTTATACCGCTAAGATAGCCGTAAGTAACTAATTCTTCGTTATTGGCGATTTGTTTTGTGCAGCCGTTGTTTAGCAATACCACCTTATCGCTCACTTCTAAAATATTGTAATACTGATGATCGGTGATGATAATTCCTTTACGTTTTGCGCATACGCGTATTATCAGTTTAAATTCATCTGCTTGTACAGGTGAAATATGGGTAAAAGGTTCGTCCAGCAAAATAAAGTCAGCCTTGCTGTGGATGATCATCAGCATCTCCAGTTGCCGCAACTCGCCGCCCGAAAGCTGTGCTGGTGTTTTATGAGCATGCAGTTTGTATACGTCAAGACCAGTAAAATCATTCCAAAAGTTCTCATCTACCAACATCCGCGCAAGCCTGCTTATTTTAATATTATTGGGCAAATAGCTATGATGTGGCAAATAAGCTATACGGTTGTTATGGTAGCCTTTATGAATGAAAACGCCATTAATGCTGACATATTTGTAAGATGCATGCAACGTACCAAATATCACTTTTAATAACGATGATTTACCGCAGCCGTTCCTGCCCAACAAACCAACTACCTGGCCCTGCATGCACTCCAGGTAAACATCCTGCAATATCTTGCGCTCGTTAAACGCCAACTGTACACTGTCAACTTTTAAAACAAGTGGCGGCATATAGAAAGTATTAGGGTGATTACGGTGAATACAGCGAGATCTATTAAATAAGTATAGCCATATAACCGCCTGATATATAAGCCTGCGTTACGGTAATAAAAGTACGTTTTGGCTGATGAATAATAATGCAAACTTACAGCGCCTGCAAAACCAATTAGTTTTGAAAAGTGTAGTGAAATAATACTATTTCCCGTGCTGCTACCAACTAATAAAAAGCAGAGAAGAGTAAATGTTATGTTATAAACCACCAGCGTACGATAGTATTGCAGCGTGAGTGTGACAAGGCGTTTCATATTGATTGTTTACAATACGTAAATCAATCAAATAAATTGTATTGCTGCAGTGTTTTGTCACCATCTTCTATCCGTATCTTATTCACTAACAAGTGTGCCTGCCTGGTTGGCTCAGGTATGCGATAACCGCGAATGCAGTTTTTTATTACCTCAACGCTTTGATGTATACTGATGTGATGCCCTGGTGAAATATATATTGGGTTACAGCGCACCTTGCTTCTTAATGCTACACCAACCTGTTCGCCATTATGGTACATTGGGCTTTCGGCGAAGTGGTTATTTTCAGGTTCATCAAACTTGCCGGCCAACCGGCTTTTAGCACTGCCGATGGTAGACACATCGGTGACCAACCCGAAATGGGTGGCAATACCCATGCGGCGTTCATGTGCTATCCCCTGGCCGTCTAATATCACCAAGTCGGGTTTCGTAGTGAGGGTATCCCAAGCTTTTAGCAATGCTGGCACTTCTCTAAAGGCTAATAACCCGGAAACGTAAGGGAATTTGGTGTTCACTATTGCAGTAGCTATATTGATAACTTTTAATTCGGGATAGGTAAAAACCACAATGCCGGCATATAATACTTCGGAGTTTTTATTGAAAGATATGTCGGCACCGGCAATAGTACGGATAGGTGTGGTGAGTTCTTTTATGCTGATCTGCTTACGCAGTTCTTGTTGATGAGCTATTGCCTGCGCAGAGGTAAAATGTTCGTAACCTCGTGGGTCTTCCATTTCTTTTTAACATAAAAAAGCCTCCGCTTGTTTAAGGGAGGCTTTTTATAAGGATTAACCTAAGTATGATTTTAATATTTTGCTTCGCGATGTGTGACGTAAGCGTTGCAGCGCCTTATCCTTTATCTGGCGAACACGTTCGCGGGTAAGATTAAACTTCTCGCCGATCTCCTCAAGTGATAGCGGATGATTAGTACCTAAACCGAAGAACAGTACGATGATCTCGCGCTCGCGCTCGGTCAAAGTAGATAATGAACGTTTGATCTCTTCTGATAACGATTCGTTGATCAGGATAGAGTCGGTGTTCGGCTCCTGGTTTTCCAGTACATCCAACAAAGTATTTTCTTCACCCTGCACAAACGGCGCATCCATAGATACATGACGACCACTATTGCTCAGCGTATCAGATATCTTATCAACAGTAGTTTCCAGTATGTCGGCAAGTTCTTCCGGTGAAGGCTCGCGCTCATATTCCTGCTCTAATTTAGAGAAGGCTTTACTTATCTTGCTTAATGAACCAACCTGGTTCAATGGTAAACGTACGATACGGCTCTGCTCGGCGATAGCTTGTAATATCGACTGGCGGATCCACCATACGGCGTATGAAATGAATTTGAAACCTTTGGTTTCGTCAAAGCGTTTCGCAGCTTTAATCAAACCTAAGTTACCTTCGTTAATAAGGTCGCCCAAGGTAAGGCCCTGGTTTTGATATTGTTTAGCTACCGATACCACAAAGCGAAGGTTCGTTTTGGTTAAACGCTCCAATGCGGCCTGGTCGCCTTCTCTAATTTTCTGAGCTAAGATTACTTCTTCTTCGGCAGTTATCAGGTCAACTTTACCAATTTCGTGTAAGTATTTGTCGAGGGATTGCGACTCACGATTGGTAATTGATTGAGTTATTTTGAGTTGTCTCATCTATTTTATTAGCCTCGATTCTTTGATTTAGAATTGAACGTGCAAAAGTACGTATTTGTTTCCTAAAAAACCAGTTTTACTGTAAGAAAACCAGTTATTTACCCTAAAACAAGAAAGTATTTTTACAGGTATAAATTGGAATAATTTTTGTGGTTTACAATTCAGGCCCGTGATTTGGTTATAAATTTCAAGTTACAAATCTTTTAGCATAAAAACATCTTTTACTCTGATTCCCTTCTCGGTTTGTTGTAAAGTGCAACATTCATTTATTGGGTCGTGTTCTAAAAATAAGATGTATTCATTCTCAACGGCCTCATTCCAATACAACTTTCTTTCCTCAAGCGTCTTTAAGGGGAACATATCATAAGCCATTACATAAGGCAATGGGATATGGCCTACCGATGGAAGCAAATCTGCCATATATAAAATTTGTTTTCCTTTATAATTTATCTGTGGCAACATCATCGCATCAGTATGGCCATAAGCAAAGCGAATCTTAATATCTTCGGTAAATGAAACGCCGTCCTGGGCTTCAATAAATTTGAGTTGCCCGCTTTCCTGGATGGGTAAAATGTTTTCTTTGAGAAAGGACGCCTTTTCACGATCATTCGGATTAACGGCCCATTCCCAATGTTGCGAGTTACTCCAATAAGTAGCGTTTTTAAAAGCAGGAGCGAGGTTACCGTTAAGGCGTTCCACAGCACCGCCTACGTGGTCAAAATGCAGGTGCGTTAAAAACACGTCGGTTATATCATTACGGCTAAAACCTTTGGCTGCTAAAGAGCTGTCAATGGTAGCATCGCCATGCAGGTAATAGTGACTGAAAAATTTCTCATCCTGTTTGTTGCCTATACCGGCATCTATCAGTATCAGCCTGTCGTCGTCTTCAATTAACAAACAACGCATGGCCCAGGTACAAAGATTCTTATCATCGGCAGGGTTGGTTTTCTGCCAGATGGCTTTCGGTACAACGCCAAACATTGCCCCGCCATCCAATTTAAAAAAGCCGGTATCTATAGTATGTAGTTTCATGGTAACCAAGTATAGTGAATTATTATTTTTGCGCAGCAACATCTCCCCAAAATTTCGGATGTAGCCTTTAATCACTAAACATTTTTATTTTGACTGACATATTCGGCCAGACGCTTTTTGATCATTACCAACAAAACGGCAAACATAAATTATGGATCAACAACAAATATGGCCCCAAAGAGGAGATGCCTGTTGATGTTTATTTTCGTGATGAAGAAGATATGCCGGAACTTGAACTACAGGCATTGGCGCTATGTAACGGTGCAGTGCTGGATATTGGAGCGGGAGCAGGCAGCCACGCCCTGGCTTTGCAAAAACGTGGCTTAAGCGTTACAGCTATGGATATCTCGCCTATGGCAGCAACCATTATGCAGCAAAGAGGCGTTGAGGATGTAGTAGTAAGTGATATTTTCGATTTCAACGGGAAGCAATATGATACACTATTGCTGATGATGAACGGCATTGGGCTTTGTGGTACACTCAACAGGTTGCGCGCTTTTCTGCAACATGCAAGTCAATTATTAAAACCAGGCGGCCAGCTGATTTTTGACTCGTCAGATATTGCTTACTTATACAACGGGCATCCGCCTTTAACCGGCGACTATTACGGCGAGTTATGGTACAAATACCAATATAAAGGCAAAAAAGGAGACTGGTTTAAATGGTTGTATATTGATAAAGATACTTTGCAGGACATAGCTATAAGCGAAGGGTGGAGTTGCCAGGTATTATTTGAAGATGATATGGATCAATATCTAATTAAACTTAACTATTTATAAGTAATTATATGTGCTGTACCTGAATTATATAAACTTATTTTTAGTAAGATTTGGAATTTTGAATAAGGCAAAATATATTTACTAAAATTATACTCCTAATTTAGCTCTTGGTGAAAAAAATACTGGCATTACTACTGCTAAGTTTCCATCTGTATACAGCAGGTGGTTACGCTATTATTTTCGCCTATTTTATGCATCGTTCCGAGCAGCAAATTACCAAACAGATATACGAAAACAAGGTTGATGCAACCCAGTTAGTGCAGATAAAAGTACCTGTACATACCCCCGGTATAAAAGACTGGCCCGACTATGAGCGCGTGCAGGGTCAGGTTCAGTTAAAAAATGGTTTTTATAATTATGTGGGTATGAAAATGACCCACGATACCATTTACCTGGTGTGTGTGGCCAATGAGGTAAAAAGCAAGCTTTTTAATGCCAATACCATCATGGCAAAAAACGTGAGCGATGCGCCGCTAAGTAAAAAAGGACAAGAAGCGCCTGCAAAAAAACTAAACTCGCCTGTTACTGAGTACAATATCCCAGTGGTTGATTATAGCTTTTTGAGCTTTGACGATCGCTGTTTAAAAAGAGCAAATCTTATATCTTCTTTATTAACCAATCCTTACATTGAATCTCCGGGTAAGCCACCCAATTACCTCATCGGCTGATTAATATCATTTGAGATTTATTGTATTTATGCATAAAGCTAACTGTGAGTTATAATATAATTACGTGGTTGTGCTTATGCTTACATTACAGCATTTAAATATAAGCCCTCAGGTTTGTGAGATTTCCTGATGGTTTATGTTTAAACTGTTTACCCTATTTAATTAAAACTTCATGAATACAACTTTACAATACATAAGGTATTGTATTGGTGCATTGGTTTTGTTGCTTGCCGGCGAATCGGTTAAAGCTCAGACGGAATCGGATGCGCTAATGATACCAAAAAATTATTTCTGTGCCGCCGGTATATACACCCACAATAGCTGGGACCATTATTGGGAAGGTACTTTTAAACGCGAAAACCTTAACCTGGGTACAGTAAGCAGTAATGTTTTTGCCCTTGGAGGCAACTACGGTTTAAGCAACCGTATCAATTTACTATTTATGGTGCCTTATGTAAAAACTAATGTATCGGCAGGTACATTACGTGGGCAGCAGGGCTTCCAGGATATCAGCCTGGCATTTAAGTGGATGGCTGTTAAGGAAGAAGTTGGTACTGGTTTACTAAGCTTACACGCCATTGTATCGGGTAATATTCCCGTTGGTAACTACCAGGCCGATTATCTGCCTTTGGCAATAGGCATGCGTAGCAAAAGTATTGCCTTAAGAGGGCTTTTAAATTACCAGGTAGGTCGCTTTTTTGTTGCAGGAGCCGGCCAATATGTTCGTCGTGATAATATTACTATTGACCGCGACTCCTATTATACCACAGAGATGCATTACACTAATCAGGTGGCGATGCCTAACATGACCAACTTTTTATTCAGCACAGGTTACCGCAGTTTAAAGTTTAACGCGGAGGCCACGCTAACTCGGATGAATACGATTGGTGGCTTTGATATCACTAAAAACAATATGCCTTTCCCAAGTAACAACATGGAGGCTACCGCGGCTGGGGCAATATTTAAATATATGTTCCAGTCAATCCCCGGTCTTGAATTCACTGCGGGTGGTAACTACGTCTTAAAAGGGCGCAACTATGGACAAAACCTATCGGCTTTTGGCGGCGTGTACTACGTGTTTGCAGTAAAAAAGGATAAATCAGAAAAATGATCCAAACGATGAGAAAAAGCATACTACATATATTGATGATGGGCTTGGGGGCAACTGTTGTACTCACCTCGTCATGTAAAAAAGATATTATCGAGCGAAACCAGGAGTATCCGGCTTTGGCGCCTGCCAGCCAGGATCTTAATGCGGACACATGGCAGCCCGTTTTAACAGCTTCATCAACATTTACCGTGGCCACGCCTGACGCGATTACCTCGCCAAACTATCTGGCCGACTTGAACGAGATCAAAAGCTACCAGCGTAATTTAACCAGGCAACAACGCGACATCATTACTTATTGGAGCGCAGGTTCGGTGCTACGCTGGAATGAGATATTGCGTGAACTGGTAGCCAAGCATAACTTACCGCCATACCAGAATGATGATGGCACCTATCCGGCGCCGAGCGCGGCCAATCCGTTGGCTTACCCTTTATTCCCATTCTCTAACCCGCCTTACGCGGCAAGAGCTTACGCTTATGTAAGTGCGGCTCAGTATGACGCGTTGGTACAGGCATGGAAGTTTAAAAAGCAGTTTAACAGGCCGGCACCTTACAAAAATGATGCTGCTATACAAGCCCTGGTTCCAAAATCAGATTTGCCATCTTATCCGAGCGAAGATGCGGTAGTTTACGGTGTAACAGCTAAGATGATGGAACTACTGTTCCCCGGCGACCTGGATTATATTCGGCAGAAAGCAGCTGAAGAAAAGCTTTACCGCATAATGGCAGGTGCAAATACCCGGTCTGATCTGGATGCCGGCGAATCTTTAGGTAAACAAGTGGCTGATGTATTCCTGGCACGTGCCCGTACCGATAAAGCAGGTGCCGCGATAGGTAACAAAGATCTTTGGGATAAACTGGAATCAGATAAGCGTGCCACAGGGCAAATACCATGGATAAGCCTTGAGTTACCTAAACGCCCGCCAATGCTGCCCCTATTTACCAAGGTAACGCCGTTCTTATTCTCGCCGGAAAATGTTGTGGCTTTACGCCCTGCGGCACCATATTCAACCGGTTCTCCTGAGTTTCAGAAAGAAGCCGATGAGGTGTTGCAAATGAGCATGAACCGC
Source organism: Mucilaginibacter sp. 44-25 (assembly GCA_001898335.1). Lineage (GTDB taxonomy): Bacteria > Bacteroidota > Bacteroidia > Sphingobacteriales > Sphingobacteriaceae > Mucilaginibacter. The sequence continues at coordinate 598,429 of MKTS01000001.1, forward strand.
AGTCGCGAACATGAGCGCATTGTAGCATTCTGGGCCGATGGTGTGGGTACTGTAACGCCTCCGGGTCACTGGAACTCGATAGCAGCCGACGAATTTGTAAAGCACAACTATAGTGAAGTGCGCTGGGCGCGTAACCTGGCATTACTCAACATGGCCGAAATGGATGCCGCCATTGTTTGCTGGGATGCCAAGTACTACTATTTTAACCCAAGGCCTACGCAGTTTATGTTTAACATAAAAACGCTGACAGGTATACCCAATTTTCCTTCTTATACCTCGGGGCACTCCAATTTTAGCGGCGCGGCGGCTACCATTTTAGGCTACCTGGTTCCGGAGAAAAAGCAGGCCTTTATGGATATGGCAAATGAAGCGGCCATGTCAAGGTTATATGGAGCTATCCATTACCGTAGCGATTGTGAGGTGGGCTTACAAACCGGTGTTAAAGTAGGGGAATATGCAGTGGCCCGAGCTAAAGCTGACGGTGCAAACTAAAGGGATTGTGCATGCCATGAGAACAGAACAAAAGATACACTACGTACTACGATTAGCTATAGCCATGTGCTTTATAGGCCATGGTGCTTTCGGAATTGTTACCAAGCAAATATGGTGTAATTATTTCGCGGTGTTTGGTATAGGTGCTAAAAACGCCTATGCGCTTATGCCATGGGTAGGCGTAGCGGATATCAGCCTTGGTATATTAATGCTTTTTAGACCAATGCGCGCTATTGCTTTGTGGCTGGTGATATGGGGAAGTGTTACAGCTTTCCTGAGGCCGGCATCAGGCGAACCTTTTGCCGAGTTTATAGAACGCGCCGGAAATTTCGGGGCACCACTGGCTATGCTTATCCTATCGGGAGGCATAAAAAGCTTCAAACAGTTGTTTGAACCTATTGACTCCGAAGCATCTGTAGATCCGGTTACCATCAGCAGGGTTTACAAATGCCTTAAGATAGTTGGCTTTTTACTTTTGGCCGGGCATGGGTGGCTTAACCTTTTGCAAAAGAAAGGTTTACTGAGCCAGTATGCGTCGCTTGGCTTTTCGGAGCCAGCCAGGGTGGCCCAGTTTGTCGGCGTGTTTGAAATAGCGGCGGCTATACTGGTGTTGGTAAAACCGGTAAGGAGTATGCTGCTTATTTTCATCATCTGGAAAGCGGCAACAGAACTGTTTTATCCTAAATACGAACTATTTGAATGGATAGAGCGAGGCGGAAGCTACGGTACGTTGCTGGCCTTATGGTTTTCATTAAAGAGCGTTTCTTCAAATCTCACTATACCGTTTTTTTCAAAAAAACATTAATTATTCTATAGAGGGGGACTTTCAACCAAACTTATCAAATTCATGCTACCCCAAATGGGGTAGCTAAGTATTCAATTACCTTAAAATCACAATAAATGAAATATCTATTTAGCATATTAAGCTTAATAATTATCACTTTAATTTTTACGCCTGGCCGGGTAAACGCACAGGGTTGTGTGGCTATCAGCGGCAAAGGTTCATTTTCAATAATGGAACACCCCATGCTGGATACAAACTTGTCTGCAGGTTCAGAAAAAAGCTGGATTTTTACATCGTCTTACCGCTATTTCCGTTCATTCAGGCACTTTAAAGGTACCGAAGAACAAAAGCAACGGCAGGTACTGCATAACGAGGTAATCAACTGGCAAAACACCATCGACTTAAGCCTTACCCGTAATTTCAATCGTTTTTGGTCGGTAACGGTGGGTATCCCTTACCTTATCAATACCCGCTCTTCACTTTATGAACATGGTGGTAAAGAGCGCCACAGCTCTTATTCTCATGGTTTTGGTGATGCGCGTGTGGTGGCAAGCCGCTGGATATTTGATAGCCGTAAGGTACACAGCGGCAATTTGCAGCTTGGGTTAGGTGTTAAGCTCCCAACCGGCGACTATGGTTACAGAAGTTATTTTTATAATGTTACACCATCCAGCCGACCGGTTGATCAGTCGATACAATTGGGTGATGGTGGTGTAGGCATCATTGCAGAGTTAAATGGCTTTTTACATTTAGGCGGCCGTTTTAACGGTTATACTAATTTGTATTACATGGTCAACCCGCGTAACACGAATGGTACCCGTACCTTCCGCGAAACCTTAAGCCCGACGCTTGCTAATGAGGCTATTATGAGTGTGCCAGACCAATATTTGGCCCGGCTGGGTGCCAGTTATACTTTAAGCGGAGCACTTAGTGCTTTAACTGTAGCCGCTGGTGCACGCATAGAAGGTATACCGGTATACGACCTGATTGGCAAAAGTGACGGTTTCCGCCGCCCGGGATATATCTTTTCCGCCGAGCCTTCTTTAAATTATAGCTTCAAAAGGGTTAACATTTTCGCCAGTGTACCTGTAGCATTAAAAAGAGACAGGTTACAAAGTGTTACGGATAAAGAAAATTCTGCAAAAACAGGCACCTACGTAATTGGCGATGCTGCTTTTGCCGACTATTCTATCAACTTCGGCGTTTCTGTGAAGTTCTAATTAATAATGGTTATATAAAGTAAAGCCGGGGTGGTTCCCGGCTTTTTTTGTTTATGACGCACATTTGATGGTAAAAATAATAGATTTACCAAATGAATTCTGCTGAGAAAAACTTTAAGGAATTGGGTTTGAGCCTTCCGCCGGCTCCAAAACCGCTTGGGGTATATAAACCCTGTTTAATTGATGGTAAATATCTGTATCTATCAGGCCACGGTACAGTGCAGGATGATGGCAGTTTGATCATTGGTCGTATTGGTGACACTATTGATATGGAAAATGGTAAACTTGCCGCACGACAAGTGGGTTTGGCTATGCTTGCCACTATACGCGAAAACCTCGGCAGCCTGGATAGGGTTAAACGCGTTATAAAAGTACTGGGAATGGTAAATTGCACGCCCGATTTTGAGCGCCACCCTTATATTATCAATGGCGCCAGCGAGTTGTTTGCTAAGGTTTGGGGCGAAGATAATGGCATAGGCGTACGCAGTGCAGTAGGTATGGGATCGCTACCCGATAATATTCCTGTGGAGATTGAGGCGTTATTTGAACTGGTTTAAACCTGCCGCCTGTGAAAGAAGCCGAATGGTACACCATCAACAACGTTGATGAACTGGATACGCCTGCACTTGTTGTATATCCTGATAGGGTAAAATACAACATTGAGCTGTTGATAAGCATGGTTGATGATGCGGCTCGTTTGCGCCCGCATGCTAAAACCCACAAAAGTGCTGATGCTGCAGGTTTAATGATCCGTAGTGGCATCAACAAATTCAAATGCGCCACAATAGCCGAAGCAGAAATGCTGGGTATGGCTGGTGCTAAGGATGTATTATTGGCCTATCAACCAGCCGGGCCAAAGCGTAGGCGTTTTATTGAAGTGATAGAAGCCTATACGGGTACTGAGTATTCATGTTTGGTAGATAATGAACGTTCTGCAAGTGAGATCTCTGCACAGGCGATAGATAATCAAATAATCGTCCCGATTTTTATTGATCTGAATGTTGGGATGAACCGCACCGGCATTAAGCCCGCAGGTGCATTAGAGTTATATTCATTTTGTAATACTTTAGCTGGCTTGTCTTTAAAAGGTTTGCATGCATATGATGGTCACATTCATGATAGTGATTTTGAAGTAAGGAGAAAGCGTTCAGAAAATACCATGCAGCCTGTTCATCAATTAATTGATGATCTACAAAAACAGGGTTTTGAAAAACCCTTGTTAATAGCGGGCGGCTCGCCAACCATGCCGGTAGTGAAAGAAATTGAAGGTGCGGAACTTAGTCCCGGTACATTCGTGTATTGGGATAAGGGATATGGCGACGCCTATCCGGAGCAGCCGTTTAAACCAGCCGCTTTATTGATAGCCAGGGTAACATCATTGCCCGAGAATGGTAAGATATGTATCGATCTTGGTCATAAATCGGTATCTGCAGAACGGCCTTTGCATGAACGCGTATTTTTCCTGAATGCACCGGAACTAAAGTTTGTAAGTCACAGCGAAGAGCATCTGGTTGCCGATGCAGGCGTAAATCATAAATATAATGTTGGTGATGTTTTGTATGGCTTACCATACCATGTTTGCCCGTCGGTAGCGCTTTATGAACGGGCTGTTACCATCGAAAATAATCTCATTTCGGGTGAATGGAAAACGATTGCGAGAGATAGAAAGATAACGATTTAACAGCTGCTAAAATCCATAAACATGTTTACGATAGATGCTCATTTGGACCTCAGTATGAATGCCCTGGAATGGAACAGGGATTTAACGCAGCCAGTCGCCGCTATTAATGCTCGTGAGGGAGGTTTAACCGATAAGCCCGACCGGGCTAAAGCTGTTGTAGCTTTGCCCGAACTGAGAAAAGGTAATATCGGTTTAGTAGTAGCTACACAAATTGGCAGGTACGTAGCACCAGATAATCATTTGCCCGGTTGGCATTCGCCCCAACAGGCATGGGCGCAAACGCAGGGGCAACTGGCATGGTACAAAGCCATGGAAGACGCTGGCGAAATGGTGCAGATAAAAGATCTAACTTCTTTAGAATCTCATGTAGCTCTCTGGCAAAACAACGAGAATAACACTAATAAGCCTGTAGGATATATTTTAAGCTTAGAAGGAGCGGATTCCATTATTGATGTTTCTTACCTGCAAATTGCTTACAACTGTGGCCTAAGAGCTTTAGGCCCTGCACATTATGGCCCCGGACGGTATGCTAATGGTACCGATGCTACAGGTAAGATGGGTGAAGCTGGTGTACAGTTGCTTAAAGAAATGGAACGGCTGAACATTATCCTGGATGCTACTCATTTATGTGATGATGCCTTTTGGCAGGCACTGGACAATTTTGGCGGACACGTTTGGGCAAGCCACAACAATTGCCGTGCGCTGGTTAACCATAACCGCCAGTATAGCGATGAAATGATAAAGGCACTGATAAACCGTGGCGCTGTAATAGGTGCCGCTTTAGATGCCTGGATGATGGTACCTGGATGGGTTAGGGGCCAATCAGACCCCAAACAAATGAATTGCAATTTAGAAGTGATGGCCAACCATATAGACCATATTTGTCAGCTGGCCGGTAACACTTTGCATGTAGGCATGGGTACCGATCTGGACGGAGCCTTTGGCAGGGAGCAATGCCCATATGATCTGGAAACCATAGCAGACCTGCAAAAAGTACCCAATATTTTATTAAAAAGAGGATACAGCCAAACCGATATTGAAAATATGATGAATGGTAACTGGATGCGTTTTTTACGTAATGCCTGGAAATAATTATACATATGGGTGCAGAAGCCGACAGATTAAAAACAACAGGATGGAAACGTTGGGGACCTTATGTAAGCGATCGCCAATGGGGCACCGTACGTGAAGATTACAGCGCTAATGGCGATGCATGGAACTATATTACCCATGATATGGCCCGCAGCAAAGCATTCCGCTGGGGAGAAGAAGGCATAGCCGGTATTTGCGATCTTAAGCAATTACTTTGTTTTTCAGTAGCGTTCTGGAACAAGCAGGATCATATTATTAAAGAACGTTTTTTTGGATTGAGCAATGCCGAAGGTAACCACGGTGAGGATGTAAAGGAATTGTACTATTATTTGGATAATACGCCTACGCACTCGTACATGAAGATGCTGTACAAATATCCGCAGCAGCCTTTTCCTTATGATCAACTGGTGGCAGAGAATCGTAAACGAGATCGTAATCAACCTGAATACGAGCTGATGGATACGGGCGTTTTCAATAACGATGAATACTTCGATCTCCGGATAGAATATGCAAAAGGGGGGACTGATGACATCCTGATAAAAATAACCGTTACTAACCGGGAAAAACAAGCGGCAAAGCTAAACGTACTGCCAACTATTTGGTTCCGCAACACCTGGGATTGGGGATACAGTAATTACAAGCCACAGCTGAGTGATAACAACGGCAACATACATATTGAGCACCAAGACCTTGATATTAAACATCTTTTAGCCGAAGGAGACCCAGAAACGCTTTTTTGCGAGAATGAAACCAATTCTATACGTTTTGGTGGGGCAGCCATCGAACAAGCCTATTATAAAGACGGTATTAACGACTATATCGTTAATCAGGCAGACGCTGTCAACCAATCAAAAACAGGAACCCGTGCGGCTTGTAATTACGATATTGAAGTCGCCGCCGGGGAAAGCAAAGTGATAAGACTAAGGTTAACGGAAGACGCAGGCGCTAACTTTACAGATTTTGACAACATCTTTGCTGCACGCCAGGCCGAAGCTGATGAATTTTATAACGATTTACTACCTGCCAATAACGCGCCCGAAAAAGCGATGATCAGGCGGCAGGCTTACGCCGGCCTGCTTTGGAACAAGCAATTTTACTACTATGATGTTCACCAATGGCTAAAGGGCGACCCGGGAGAGCCTGCGCCCCCGCAAAGTCGTTTGCATGCGCGTAACAGTAAATGGCAGCACTTTAATAACCGTGGCGATATTATTTCTATGCCCGATAAATGGGAATACCCCTGGTTTGCCGCCTGGGACCTGGCATTCCATTGTATAGCTCTGGCAGGCATTGATATGGCTTTTGCCAAAAATCAACTCAATTTATTGATACGTGATTGGTATATGCATCCTAACGGCCAATTACCTGCCTATGAATGGGATTTTAGTGATGCTAACCCGCCGGTACATGCCATGGCCGCATGGAAAATATATCAGCAGGATAAGAAAGCTAATAATGGAGTGGGTGATACCTTTTTCCTGGAGCGTATTTTTCACAAACTGATGCTCAACTTTACCTGGTGGGTTAACCGTAAAGACGAGGCTGGCAATAATATTTTTGAAGGCGGCTTTTTGGGCATGGACAATATTGGCGTGTTTGACCGCAACACTAAATTTGCCAACGGAGCACATCTGGAGCAAGTTGATGGCACCAGTTGGATGGCCATGTATTCGCTTAACCTGATGGGGATGGCCGCAGAACTGGCGCAAGCCAATAAAGCTTATCGTGATATAGCTTCTAAATACTTTGAGCATTTCATCTACATTGCTGAGGCCATGTCCAGCATGGGAGAGGGCGGGCAGGAAGGCTTATGGGATGAAGGTGATAATTTTTTTTACGACCAACTGCGTATGCCCGACCATACCGCTATAAAAATGCGTATACGCAGTATGGTGGGCCTTATACCCTTGTTCGCTACTGAAATACTTAATGATATTGACATCGACGAAAACCCCATATTTCGTAACAGACTGGACTGGTTCAAGAACAACCGGCCCGATCTTGCCGCGCTGGTATCCCGCTGGGATGAGCGTAGCCCTAACGGTAAGCACTTAATTAGTTTACTGCGGGGGCACCGTATGAAGGGTTTGTTGAGTTACATGCTTGATGAAAAAGAGTTTTTGAGTCCGTATGGTATTCGGTCGCTTTCCAAGTATCATCTGGAGCATCCGTTTTCTGTAACTCTCGATGGCAATACTTCGAGTATAAGATATACGCCCGGTGATAGTGACGGGCCTATGTTTGGGGGGAACAGCAACTGGCGGGGACCGGTTTGGATACCGCTTAATTACCTCATTATTCAAAGCCTGAACGATTATTATGAGTATTATGGCAATGATCTTCAGGTAGAATGCCCCGTTGGGTCGGGTAAGATGATGAACCTTAAAGAAGTAGCCAATGAGATTTATGCCCGTATATCCAAATTATTCCTGGTTGATGAGCGTGGATACAGGCCCGCTAACGGAACCGACCAGAAGGTGCAGACTGATCCGAATTTCAAAGACCATATCCTTTTTTATGAATTTTTCGATGGTGATACCGGTCGTGGCTTAGGGGCATCGCACCAAACCGGCTGGACGGGTTTGATCGCTAATTGCTTATATCATTAAATTAATTGTGTTAAGCAGACACAATTAATTTTTTACTCTCATTTTATTGATTTAGTTTTATATAACCAATACAAACTAAATACCATAAATGATGAGTTTAAACAGACGCAGTTTTTTACAAAGCGCGGGCACACTTGCGCTTAGCAGTGCCATATTATCCGGCAAGGCGGCAGCATACTTACTAAAGCACCCTGTTGGTGTACAGCTATTTACTTTCTTTAACGTGATTGACGCCGACGTTAAGGGCACACTCACCAAAATCAAGTCAGCAGGTTACAGCGAGCTTGAATCGGCATTCAGCAAAAAAGGCGGTTACTATGGCATGAAGCCCAAAGAATTCAAGGCTATGGCGAATGATCTGGGCTTGGTTTGGAAATCGCATCATGTATTGGGTGCCCCGTTTAAATTACCCGTCGGAGCCAAAATGCCAACTACTCCCGATGGTAAGCCAATGGTAATACCTAAAATGGCCAATCTTACCAATAATATGCAGCAACTGGTTGATGAAGCGGCCGAAGGCGGGGTAAAATACCTGGTATGTGCCAACATCCCTACAGGTACTATAGAAGAGATTAACCAGGCCATAATCGTGTTAAACAAGACCGGAGAGGCGGCAGCTAAGGCCGGGCTGACTTTCGCTTACCATAACCATGACATGGAGTTTAAGCCTGTTGGCGACAAGGTACCGTATGATCTATTGTTATCAGAAACCGACCCGAAAAAGGTAAAAATGGAACTTGACCTCGCCTGGGCAATGAAGGCGGGCAAAGACCCGGTTGAAATGTTTAAAGCTCACCCTGGCCGTTTCCCGCTTTGGCACGTAAAAGATCTGGATGCCAGCAGAGAGAATATTATGCCGGTAGGCAGTGGCACGCTTGACTTAAAACCGGTTTTCGCGGCTGCGTCTGTAGCAGGGATGAAAAGCTTTTTTGTAGAGCACGATATGCCTCAGGATCCTTTTGCAAGCATTAATAGCAGTATGCAATACCTAAAGAAAAATATTAATATTTAAATGCAAAATTTGTACAGGTTTAACGCAGGTAAGCCTGTACAAATTCATCATTACTTATAGCGCTTACAAGGGCGTTAACTAATAGTTTCTGGGTAGCGTTGTTATCTAAACTGGTAGCATAATCTTCCAGTATATCTAAGTACTCAACGGCTTCTTGTTCATCTTCAAAAAGTAATATCACGTCCCCATTTACTTCAGTATCGGTGCCATTAGCCGGAAGCGGGATATTGTATTGTTCAAAGGCTGAATAGGTAAAAGCAGGTTCGCCATTTTGTGGTATATCAATCCTCAACATAATCTTAAATTTATATATTGATATAAACAGGGCCTTTAACTTTTAGTTTTCGGCCGCTCTTTAACATTTCCCTGAAAACTTATCTGCTGCCTGTTCACGCTGATGACTGATAAACTTGCATAACCACCAGGATATGCCTCCAGAAACATTTGCGTTAAATTGGTAACGTCCTTTGGTTTAATAATAACACGGTAACCGCCCTTTTTAAGGTTCTGTACCTGGTAATCAAATTTTGTAGAGGTAAATTTAATACCATTATCGTTACTACCGTAACCGGTACTCATGTAGGCTACACCAAAATAAGGCAAAAAGGAAGTAACGGTATCACGTGAGATAGTTACATCATACGGCGAAGTAAGGTAGATCTGTCCGCCGCCCATTGGGGACATGTATGTAGCCTGAAATACGAAATTTCGCGACTCTATTAGTTGTCTTAATTTCTCAGCTTTTTCATCTTGTTTTTGTTGTTTGGTGGTTTGTGCCCGGCCGGGTAATGCTATTACGGATGTAATAATTATTACCATGAGTGTTCTAATTAAGCTTTTCATTTTTAATTATTTATGGGTTTGTAAACAGGTTATTCTATTGACAAAATTGCGGATGGCAGGTTTAATAATCATGAGCTCATCTGCTGTTATTTTACAACAAGATGCTGGCCAAACTGATGTTCCATAAATTTATTAAAAAAAATAGCCACCCTTGTGGGGTGGCTATTAAAATACAGGTTATAATACTTAAATGAGATTGACGCTGCGATTCACAAACTCGGTCAGTTCCGCGCCGGTTAACAGCCCTTGTGATAACAGGGCAAGGTCAAACGCCTGCTTGGCTAATTGCGCCTGTTCGTCAGCATTTTCGTTATTTAATATGCGGCTGATGAGTTTGTGATTACCGTTAACGATAACTTTGTAGTTATCAGGCATGCTGCCATAGAAGCCCATGCCACCACCCATAGCGGCCATATCTTTCATGCGGCGCATAAACTCATCCATGGTAACCGTAACCGGCAATTCATCAGGGTGCAGGCTCTCCAGTTCGACACGGTAGGCTGGCTTGTTAATCGCCTTATCGAATATCTCTTTTACTTGTTTGGTTTGCTCTTCGGTAAGCACATGTTCAGGCGCGTCATCTTTTTTTATGAGCTTATCTGCAACATCAGCATCAACACGTTTAAGCGAAGTCTTTTCTAATTTATGCTCTAACTGACTGATGAAGTGGTTATCAATTGGAGAGTTCATCAGCAATACATCGTACCCCTTTTTATTGGCTGATTGTATGAATGAATCCTGTTTATCAGCATCATTGGTGTACAAGTATATCAACTGGCCATCTTTATCAGTCTGTGTACCTACAACCTTTTCCTTGTATTCAGTAAGCGTAAAGTTTTCTTTAGCTGTGTTAGTTAACAGCACAAAATCTTTTGCCTTATCATAAAACTTCTCGTCACTTATAGCGCCATATTTTACAAACAGGCCAATATCGCTCCATTTTTCCTCATAAGCTTTGCGGTCGTTTTTGAAAAGATCGCCCAGTTTATCAGCTACTTTTTTGGTGATATAGCTGTTGATCTTTTTCACATTGCTATCCGCCTGTAAAAAGCTACGCGAAACGTTCAGCGGAATATCCGGTGAATCGATAACACCATGCAACAGCATCAGGAATTCAGGAACAATGTCTTTCACCTCCTCAGTGATGAACACCTGGCGTGAGAACAATTTGATCTTGTTCTTTTGGAATTCAAAATCATTCTTCACTTTAGGGAAGTACAGCACACCGGTAAGGTTAAACGGATAGTCAACATTCAGGTGTATCCAGAATAATGGGTCCTCGCTGAAAGGATAAAGCTCCTTGTAGAACTTAAGGTAGTCTTCGTCCTTTAGTTCGTTGGGAGATTTTGTCCAGATAGGATTGGTATCGTTGATGATATTGTCTTCCTCAACGGTTTTGTACTTAGTTTTACCTTCCTCGTCAACGCCGTCCTCAATGCTATCTTCTTTAGTGCCAAACTTAATTGGTACAGGTAAAAATTTGCAGTACTTGTCCAATATTTCCTGCAATTTATGCTTACTTAAAAACTCTTCAGATTCAGCGTTGATGTGCAGGGTGATCTCGGTACCACGTTCGGCCAGGCTGCCTTCGCTTATTTCAAATTCGGTGCTGCCATCGCATACCCAGTGAGCAGGAGTGGCGCCATCCTGGTAGCTTAAGGTTTCAATTTCCACCTTATCAGCCACCATAAAGGCCGAGTAGAAGCCCAAACCAAAACGACCGATGATCTCATTGGCATCCTTGGCTTCTTTAAATTTCTCCATAAACTCAGTAGCGCCCGAGAATGCGATCTGATTGATGTATTTTTTAATTTCTTCGGCCGTCATACCAATACCGTTATCAGATATGGTAATGGTCTTTCTGTCGGCATCAAAAGCAACCTCAACACGCAGGTCGCCAAGTTCTCCATTGTATTGGCCTAATGAAGCCAGGCGTTTTATTTTCTGGGTTGCATCAACGGCGTTTGATACCAGTTCACGCAGAAATATCTCGGTATCAGAGTATAAGAATTTTTTAATGATGGGAAAAATGTTCTCGGTATGTATCGAGATGGTTCCTTTTTCTTGCATTGTATTGAGTGATTTTAGTTTGATTAACGTTTACATCAACCCAATATCAATGCTTGTTCCAAAGGATAATAGATTGCCAAATTGGCAGAGAGAAAAATGATTCAATTACACCGGAAACGTCATAATAAACGCTGACCCTTTACCTTCGTTTGATTGTACCTGTATGTTACCCTTATGCAACAGCATTATTTGCTTACATAAGCTTAAACCAATACCGCTGCCGGTTTTACGCGTACTAAAAAAGGGGATGAATATCTTATCTAATAATTCCGGCGGCATACCTACGCCGTTATCAACCACTTTAAGCAGTAACTTACCACTTTGTTGTTCAGCCTGAAGAATGATCTGTGGTTCCTCACGGTCCTTAACCGCTTCTATGGCGTTCACCAACAGGTTGATCAACACCTGATCCAGCAGGTTAACGTCGGCTTCTATAGTTAATGCCGGGTCGCGCAGGATGATGTCCAATTCAATGTTCTTTTTTTCCAGTGTAGGTGTCATCAGGCTGTTGAGGTTCTCAAACATATCCCGCACTAACACGCGGTTAAGATCGAGCTTCGTGATCTTGTTTAGGCTGCGGTAACTCTCCGTGAATTTCAGCAACCCCTCGCTACGCCGTTTAATGGTATCAATACCCAACTCTATATCTTCCAGATCTACGTTTTGCAGGTTATCGGTAATATCCGGCGCCTGTAGGCGGTTTTTAAGTGTATCGGCAAGTGAAGATATGGGCGCTACCGAATTCATGATCTCATGCGTCATTACATTCAACAATTTCGACCATGCTTTGGATTCGGTTTCATCCAGGGCTTCGCTCACGTTCTGAAAAGCAATAAGCTTATTCAGTTTACCCTCGCTGCGCATGATACTGGCGGTCACCAGCATTTTTACTTGTTGCTGTTCGCGAGTAATGCTCATTACCTTGGCTTCGCCGGGTTTAAGGTTAATCACTTCGCTATACAGAGCAGGTTCGCGCTTCTCGAGAGAATGAATAGATTTTAAATAGGGTATGCCTACCAGGTTTTTAAATGATTCATTTATCCAACCAATTTCGCCCGTTTCCTGCTCATAACTAATAATTCCGGTATCAACCAGTTCCAGTATTTTTTGGAGATAATGGTATTGCGTTTCGCGTTCGCGGCTTATTACTTTAAAGGTGCTGTTAATGTCATTAAAACCTTTACGCAAGGGCTTAAGTTCATTCGGGGCTTTACGCACATCAAAATGCCTCGAAAAATCACGATAATGTATTGACTCTACAAACTGGTTCACTTCGTCCTGCGCCTTCTTGTTAAAGCGTATCAGGTCAAGCAATGAGTAGGTGAGCATAGGTATGGTAATTACCAAAAACAAATACTGCTGCAACACAAATATTACTAAAACGGTAGCCGTTACCGCTGCAAATAATAATACCACACGCAGCACGAGCCGCCACTCATAACGGTTAAATATCATACTTGCTTAATCTGCGGTAAAGGGCGGTGCGGGTTAAACCAAGCTCTTTGGCTGCACGTGTTATGTTGCCATTATGCTTATCAATTACACGTAATATGGCGTTTTTTTCCAGCGTGCTTAGCTGTATATTGTCCTCGTCAATCATATTTTCAGCGGGCGCTTCCAGTACGGAAAATATAAGGTCATCTGGTTTTAACAAGTGGTCGTCGGCCATAATTACTGCTCTCTCAATGGTGTATTGCAGTTCGCGCACGTTACCGGGGTAGCTGTAGCTGCGTAGTTTATTGAGCGCGTAATTGTCAAAATCTACCGCAGGTTTCATGTATTTAGTGCTGTACATTTTAGCAAAATGCCTGGCCAAGACCACTATATCTTCGGAGCGTTTGCGTAGTGGCGGCATGTTAATTTCAACCGTATTGATACGGTATATCAAGTCTTTCCTGAACTTATTTTCGTTGGCCAGTTCATGCAATGGCACGTTGGTGGCGCAAATCAGCCTTATATTAATATCTATGGGCTTATTAGTACCCAGCCTGGTTACCTGGCGGTTTTGCAATACAGTTAGCAGCTTTGCCTGCTGCTGCAGGCTGATGTTGCCAATTTCATCTAAAAAAAGTGTTCCGCCCTCAGCTTCCTCAAACCGGCCTATACGGTCTTCCCGGGCATCGGTAAAAGCACCTTTTTTGTGGCCAAATAGTTCACTCTCAAAAAGAGAATCTGTTAAGGCGCCAACGTCAACCTTCACAAAGGGTTTGTTGGCCCTTAAAGAGCGCTCGTGTATAGCTTTAGCCATGAGGTCTTTACCGGTGCCATTTTCACCAAGGATAAGGATATTGGCATCAGTAGGGGCTATTTTATTTACCTTATGAAAAATGTCTTCCATCACCTCCGATTCGCCAAGGATAGAAGTTTGGCCGTTGCTGCTTTTAGCAGATTTAGACGTTTTTGGCCCGCCTTCCTTTTTGTCCAGCAGATCGGTAATGGTATCTATCAACTTTTCGTTATGCCATGGCTTCACTACAAAATCGTTAGCGCCTTCCTTGAGTGAACGTACAGCCAGGTCGATATCCCCATACGCGGTGATCATGATCACGCATACATTCGGCTTCCATTCTTTTATCTTGCGCAGCCAATATATGCCCTCGTTACCGGTATTTATGGCGCTGTTGAAGTTCATGTCAAGCAGCACCAGGTCAATATTGTTCTTCTGTAACAACCAGTTCAGGTTTTCGGGATTTTTCTCGGTGATGATCTCTTGGGTAAGCGGTTTTAGCAGCAGCTTAACCGCGGTAAGCACATCCGGGTCGTCGTCAACAATAAGTACGTTGGCTTTTTTTAATATCATATAAGCGCAGGTGATAGTTTTTGGGTGCAGCGTATTAAAAATACACCCGTGCAATTTAGCTTTTTAACACAAAATATCGTACCATTTAGCTTATATTGATTAATTATGCTGATAATCAACAAGCAAACGGTTTTAATAAAAATAAGGCCGAAAATTCACTGTATCATAACCGAACACTCCCTGTAACAGAAGCGTACGGTAAATAATAAAAAAATACTCGCAACTTACTGTTAAACAGATATTTAATTTGTGGCATATGTTTTTGTATCTGTATGCCAAACATATACTAATAACGTGGACAGAGTTATACAAAAAAAGAAATGGAGCAATAAACGCCTGATGACCATAGCCGGTGTAACAGGAGTGGTGGTTTTAGTTGCCGGAAGCATATTTTTTACATCAGGTAAAAGTAAATTAAATGTTGATACAGAGCGTATTACCGTAAGCGAAATAAAGAAGGGTGCATTTCAGGAATTTATACCGGTTAATGGTGTGGTAATGCCGTTAACAACCATATATCTTGATGCCGTAGAAGGCGGGCAGGTGGAGGAAAAATATGTTGAAGACGGTGCGATGCTTAAAAAAGGTGACCCGATACTCAAGCTTTCCAACATTGATGAGGAACTGAGCCTTGCTTCGCAGGAGTCGGCAGTATTTGGCGAGCAAACACAAATGCAGATAGCGCATAACAACGCGCAGCAGAATACCGTAAGCAAGCTTAACCAGATGGCCGATGTTGATAACGCTTTTAAAGAAGCTGAACGTGTTTACCTGCTTGATAAAAGCCTGTACGAACAAAAGGCCATAGGCTTACAGGAATACCAGGCGGCAAAAAATAATTATGATTACCAGGTACGCCGCAAACGTTTAACTACGCAGATACTAAAGCAGGACACCGCTTTAACCAGGCAACAGGAGCAACAGGCGCAAGAGCATTACGCTCAAATGAAAAACGCGCTAACCCTTATGCGTAAAAAAGTAGGCAGTTTAACCCTGCGTGCACCCATTGATGGCCAGTTAACCTCAATGGATGCCGAAGTTGGGCAGAACAAGAATAAGGGTGAACACCTTGGCCAGATCGACGCGCAAAACGGATTTAAAGTACGGGTTGATATTGAGGAGCACTATCTCTCACGGATATATAATGGTTTGATGGGCGATTTCGTGTTTGCTGATAAAACTTATAAATTAACCATAAAAAAGGTTTATACGCAGGTTACCAATGGCCGTTTCCAGGTAGATATGCAATTTGTAGGTGCTGTTCCTAAAGGAATACGTAAAGGCCAGACTTTACAGATACGCCTTGCGCTCAGTGACGAAACTACCGCATTACTGGTTCCAAAAGGCGGTTTTTACCAGCAAACAGGTGGTAACTGGATATTTAAAGTAAGTGAAGATGGTAAAACCGCGTATAAAACCGACATACAAATAGGCCGCCAAAACCCGGATTATTATGAGGTGCTGCAAGGATTAAAACCAGGGGATAAGGTAATTACCTCAAGCTACGAAAGTTATGGGGATATACAGGAATTGGTATTGAAACAATAGCAACAGGCTTGCAACACATGGGCGGTTAATCGCGTCTAAATAATTAGAAACTATAAAGTAGAAAACATAAATCACAATTAATAACAAGCCCTCCTCGCGTAAAAGCAGGAGGGTTTAAGGAGGCCAAATGATAAAAATTACTAATCTTGAAAAATTCTACCGTACAGAAGAGGTAGAAACCATCGCCTTAAACAAACTTTCAATGCATGTTGATACCGGCGAGTTTGTAGCCATCATGGGCCCGTCGGGCTGTGGCAAATCAACCTTGCTGAATATATTAGGTATGCTGGACGACCCGGATGAAGGCAGCTATGTATTCAATGGCATAGAAGTAGCGCATTTTAATGAGCGCAAGCGCGCCGATCTGCGTAAACATAATATAGGCTTTGTATTCCAGAGCTTTAATCTTATTGATGAGTTAACTGTATTTGAAAACGTTGAATTACCCCTGATATATACTGGTGTAAGCGCATCAGAACGCGTTAAGAGGGTAGAAGAGGTGTTGGATAAGATGCAGATCATGCACCGCCGTAACCACTACCCTCAGCAGTTATCGGGTGGTCAGCAACAGCGTGTGGCTATTGCGCGTGCGGTTGTAAATAAACCCAAACTTATCCTTGCGGATGAGCCCACCGGTAACCTGGATAGCAGTAACGGTAATGATGTAATGGAACTTTTAACAGACCTTAACGAACAGGGTACTACCATTATCATGGTAACGCACTCGGAACATGATGCCCGTTACAGCCACCGTATTATCCGTTTATTAGACGGACAAACCGTAATGGAAAACATTATGGTTTAAACCAGCCATTCCTTTAATTTATTATAGTTAAGTGTGCCTCCTGCCCAAAACCTCCGTTATCTTTTCCCCTTGATAACGGAGGCGCTGGGTTGGTTTACCGTCCTAACTTAAACCGATCCTATTTTTACCTATTCAAAAACATCACAGTCATGCTTAAAAACTACCTAAAAACCGCCATCAGGAGCCTCAATAAAAACAAGGGTTTCACCACTATAAACCTTTTGGGTCTTACGCTGGGTTTAACATCCTGCCTCATGATCGTTCTTTATGTGGTTGATGAGCTTAGCTATGATAAGTACAATGTAAACCACGAACGCATTTTTCGGGTTAATGCAGAGCTTAAATTGGGCGATAACCAGGCTTCTTATGCGGTTTGTATGCCGCCGCTGGCAAAAACTTTGAAGGCAGAGTATCCTTTTGTTGCGCAATCAGCCAGGATTAAACCTGCTGGTACCACCCATGTTAAAAAGGGAAACCTAACTATTGTAGAAAACCGTATTGCCTTTGCAGACCCGGGGGTGTTTACCATATTCACATTGCCTGCCATTAGCGGCGATATTCAAACGGCGTTAAAAGACCCTCAAACAGTTGTATTAACTGAATCAACTGCGAAAAAATATTTCAACACAACTGATGCCGTAGGTAAAACCATCGTTTTTAACGATAAGGATAACTTTAAGGTAACCGGTGTAATAAAAGACATTCCACAGCAATCGCATTTTAACTTTGACTTTTTTGTGTCAATGGAATCATTGCCTGAGAGCCGTGCCAATAAATGGTTGGAAAATAATTACAACACGTACGTTTTACTAAAAGATAAAAAAGACGCGAAGACCCTGCAGGCAAGTTTACCCGCATTTTTAAGAAAGTTTAGCGGTCAGGAAATGCAAGCTGATCTGGGTATGAGTTATGACCAGTTTGAAAAAAGTGGCAGCTATTTCAGGCTGAACCTAACACCGCTTGACGATATACATCTTCGATCAGCACGTATTGGCGAACTGTCACCGAATGGTTCTGCTCAATATGTTTATATATTTTCGGCCATCGCTATTTTTATTTTGCTGATAGCATGTGTAAACTTCATGAATCTAAGCACCGCCCGCTCGGCCAACAGGGCGCGGGAAGTAGGGGTACGCAAAGTTTTAGGATCTTCCCGCAAGCATTTGGTTTTTCAGTTCCTTGCCGAGTCAATGCTGGTGACTTTGTTTGCAACTGCTGCGGCCTTTGTTGCAGCCATTATTTTACTACCCTTGTTTAACCAGTTGGCAGGTAAAGATATCGTTCTAACTGTGCCAACCCTCCTTTGGTTAATACCTGTATTATTTGTTGTAGTAATTATGGTAGGGGCCCTGGCTGGTTCTTATCCCGCATTTTACTTGTCGGCTTTCCAGCCTATAGCGGTATTAAAGGGTAAGCTCTCTGCAGGGTTTAAAAGTAGCGTGCTGCGTAATTTCCTGGTTGTTTTTCAATTTTCTATATCTATTTTCCTGATCATCGGTACGCTGGTTATCTACAATCAGCTTAATTTTATACAAACCAAAAACCTGGGTTATAACCGTAACCAGGTATTGGTTATACAAAATGCTTTTGAGCTGAATGGTGAAGCCGGGACTTTTAAGCAGGAATTATCCCGTTTGCCCGGTGTGGTAAATTCAACCATGACAGGCTTCTTACCTACCTCCGGATGGGGCAACACACGTATATTTTTTAAAGATGCTACCCTGAACCAACGTGAATCATTATTTCCTCAAACCTGGGAGGTGGACGCGGATTGGATACCAACCCTCGGAATGAAGATGGCTGCCGGTCGTAACTTCTCAAGAGAAACGCAAACAGATTCATCGGCTGTGATCATAAATGAGTCAGCCGCGAAATTCCTTGGATTTAAAAATGCAGGAGATCAAACACTTTACCAATCATTAGGTGGTAAAACAGAATTAGCAAATACTATAAAATATCATGTAATAGGGATAGTAAAAGATTTCAACTTTAGGTCGCTGCGAGAAAAGGTTGAACCTATGGTGCTAAAACTTGGGAAAAACAACGGAGCTGTGAGCGTAAAGGTAAATACCGCTAATCTGCCGGCTCTAATGAGCCAGGTAAAAAATGTATGGTCAAAATTTTCTCCCAACCTGCAGATGAACTATTCATTCATGGATCAGGATTTTGATGCTATTTACCGCAGCGAGCAACGTATCGGAAAAATCTTTGTCATATTCACTGTGCTGGCTATCATCGTAGCATGTATGGGCCTGTTTGGCCTGGCGGCTTATGCGGCAGAACAGCGCACCAAAGAAATTGGTATCCGTAAAGTATTGGGTGCCGATATTACTTCTATAGTGGCAATGTTATCAAAAGATTTTGTGAAGTTGGTATTGCTGGCAGTATTAGTAGCCGCTCCACTTGGATGGTATCTTATGAATAAATGGCTGCAAGATTTTGCTTACCGTATACATATACAGTGGTGGGTAATAGCCTTGGCGGGTTTTGCAGCCCTGCTAATAGCCTTTGTTACCATAAGCTTTCAATCAGTTAAGGCCGCGCTGCTAAATCCAGTTAATAGCCTAAAGGACGAATAATTTAAACATTAAACAAACCTGACTATCATGTTTAAGAACTACCTAAAGATCACCTGGCGCAATCTTGTAAAAAATAAAAGCTTTACTGCCATCAATATAGCGGGCCTGGCCATAGGTATGGCCAGTGCAGCCCTTATATTGTTTTGGGTACAAAACGAGGTAAGCTACGATCGTTTCCACGAAAAGAACGACAGGCTATATACCATGTACAACCGATCTAAATTCGACGGCAAATTATGGTGCTGGAATACCACACCAAAACCCATGATGAAGGCCCTGAAGCAGGATTATCCGCAGGTTGGTGAAGCTTCACGTAATACCGCGAACAGTTTTTTGTTTAGCGTTGGTGATAAGCGCTTAAACCTTCAGGGGAATTTTGTTGACCCTGACTTTCTGACCATGTTTAGCTTTCCGCTGCTGAAAGGTAATCGCCTTAAAGCGCTGAACGACATGAAAAGTATTGTACTAACAGAAAAAACAGCAAAAGCGCTTTTTGGTAACGAGGATGCTTATGGCAAAACCATTAAGATAGATAGTGTAGATTATTTTACCGTAACCGGTATCATGAAGGACCTGCCCAATAATACAAGGTTTAAGTTTGGCTACCTGATGCCATGGAAGTATTGGGAAAAAATAAATGGCGGCGAAGAAAAGAACTGGGGCAATAATTCTGTGCAAACGTACATAACGCTTAAGCCCGGGGTAACAGAGGCATTTTTTAATGCAAGGGTAAAAGATATTACTCGTTCGCATTCGGATATTAAGGATATTGATGTATTTGTACACCCGGCGAGTAAATGGCGCTTGTACTCTAAATTTGAAGAAGGCAAACAGGTAGGCGGTAAAATTGAAACGGTTAAATTGTTTAGCATCATAGCAGGATTTATTTTATTGATAGCCTGTATCAATTTCATGAATCTGAGCACAGCCCGCAGTGAGAAACGTGCTAAAGAAGTGGGTATACGTAAAGTTGTGGGCGCCGGCAAATCAAGCCTCATAGCGCAATTTATGGGGGAATCTCTGCTAATCGCGCTTTTTGCAGGTGTGATAGCACTGGTAATCATTATACTTTCTTTACCTGCATTTAACAACCTTACGCAAAAACAGTTATTTGTACCTTATTCATCTGTATCATTTTGGTTGATTGTATTAGGTTTTATCGTATTTACTGGTTTAGTAGCAGGTAGCTACCCTGCATTATACTTATCATCTTTTGCGCCTGTAAAAGTGTTAAAGGGCACGTTTAAGGCCGCAAATGCCGCTATTTCGCCCCGTAAAGTATTAGTAGTAACTCAATTTACATTCGCTATTGTGCTTATTATTTGTACCATTATTGTTAAGGAACAACTTGATTACGCGCAAAAGCGTGATACCGGATATGCCAGGAACAAACTGGCCTATACATTCATGTCCGGCGATATGAGTAAAAATTATCGTCTTATCCGCAATGAGTTACTCAGCAGCGGCGCTGCCACTGCAGTAACTAAAACCAGCGCACCCATTACCGAAGGGTGGAGCGATACATGGGGCTTCAGTTGGGATGGAAAAGAGGAAACGTCAAAGATTGATTTTAACATATTTAATACTGATGGCAGTTTTACCAAAACCATGGGCCTAAAGATCATTGATGGTCGCGATATAGATATCACTAAATATCCAAGCGATTCAAGCGCAATTATGCTTAATGAGGCAGCAGTAAAAGTAATGGGCTTTAAACATCCTGTAGGGCAGGTGGTACGTAATGGTAACTCCAAGTACATTGTAGTGGGAGTGGTGAAAGATTTTATATTACAATCACCCTACGAGCCGGTAAAACAAATGATCATTCAGGGGCCGTCATCATGGTTTAATGTTATACACTTTAAGTTGAATGATAAACTAAGTACCGCTCAAAGCCTGAAACTGGCCGAATCTGTATTTAAAAAGTATAATTCAGAATATCCTTTTGAATACCATTTTGTTGACGAAGAATACGACCTTAAATTCCAGGACGAACAACGAATGGGTACACTTGCGTCGTTATTCGCAGGGCTAACCATCTTTATATCATGCCTTGGCTTGTTTGGCCTGGCTACTTACATGGCCCAAAACCGCATTAAAGAGATAGGGGTGCGTAAGGTACTCGGTGCTTCGGTTGTTGGTGTGGCATCAATGCTGTCAAAAGATTTTCTAAAACTGGTTGGTGTAGCTTTTGCCATATCAGTGCCCGTGGCCTGGTATTTTATGGACCAATGGTTAATGAAGTATTCATACCACGTCGACATCAGTGTTTGGGTGTTTATCGTTGCAGCTATCATTACTACAGTCATCTCTATTTTAACCGTGAGTTCGCAAGCTGTAAAAGCCGCTTTAACTAATCCGGTTAAAAGTTTACGCAGCGAATAAGAATTAAAATTTGGCCTTGAGAAGGCTTGTTTTGTAAAATTTTATTGTTAAAGATATGCTTAAAAACTACTTTAAGACCGCCTGGCGCAATGTTTTAGCCAATAAGTTTTATGCCGCTATCAATATCACCGGCTTAACGGTTGGTTTAGTAGTGGGCATATTTATGTTGCTTTGGGTGCAAGACGAATTGAGCTATGACCGTTTCAATACCAAAGCCGATAACATTTACAAGATCGGCATAGTTGGTGGCACCGGTTTAAGCAAGCAGATCTTTAGCAGCATTATAGCCCCGGTAGCAACCTTTGCCAAAAAAGAGATACCTGAAGTTAAAGATGGGGTCCGTATCATGTCTGTAGGGGAAGCACCATTTAAGTATAAAGACAAGATCTTCTACGAAGATAATTTTTGCTTCACTGATCCATCTTATTTTTCAGTTTTTGATTTCCCTTTGATCAGGGGCGATAAACGAAATCCATTTCCCGATAACAATTCAGTTGTAATTACAGAAAGTACCGCCAAAAAATATTTTGGCAATGAAAATCCAATAGGTAAAACGGTTATCGTCGGGCAGAATGAGCCTGTCGCCGTTACCGGCGTAATTGCCGACTACCCTAAAAACTCCAGTTTTCAATACCATGTAATGTTGCCTTTATCAAGGTTTAATTACCTGGCTTACGTTAAAAGCAAAACCAGCTACGATGGTAAAACAACGGTGCCGTCGATGGATGCAGACTGGTCAAGTTTTTCTTTCCAAACCTATCTACTTACAGCGCCAAATACCAACTCGGCTAAGCTGGAAAAAAAGCTCCAAGCGATACACGAGCGCCAAAAGCCGGAAGATGCCCCCGTACCGTATCTAACACAGGCTTTGCCTAAAATGCACCTTTACCAGGCTGATGGTAGTGATGGTGGCATGTCAACCGTTCGCACGTTCGGTATTGTGGCAATCATGATACTGGTTATAGCATGTATCAACTACGTGAATCTCTCAACCGCAAGGGCAATGCTTCGGGCTAAAGAAGTGAGTATGCGCAAGATCATTGGCGCGGGCAAATTCCAATTGTTTATGCAATTTATGGTAGAAACCATGTTGTTATTTGCTTTAGCCGCGGTATTAGCCATAACATTGATGTTCATCCTGCTGCCGTATTATAATCAATTCTCCGGCAAGCAGATCACCTTGAGTTTAACCAGTTTTAACGTTTGGGCTTGTATAGCTATAACGCTAATTGGTACCCTAACGGCATCAAGCATTTACCCGGCTTTGTTGCTTTCCTCTTTTGAACCATTAAAGGCTTTAAAAGGCAAGATCACCGCCGGCATTGGCACTACTGCATTCCGCAGGATTTTAGTAGTGTTTCAGTTTAGTGTATCGGTAGTGCTTATTGTAAGCACACTCATCATAGGCAAGCAACTAAAATATATCCTCACAAAAGACCTTGGTTACGATAAAGAGAATATACTCACCTTCACTATGCGCAGTGATATGCACAAGCATGCTGATGCGGTGATGGATGAGTTGAGGAAAGACCCTTCTATTATATCGGCCACCGTATCCAGTCGCAACATGGTTGTTGGAGGCTCCTCAACCGGTAATAACGATTGGGATGGCAAACCAAAATCTTCCAACCTGTGGTTCAATCAAATACATGGCGATAAGAACATCATTGATTTTTTTAAAATAAAGCTGATACAAGGCAGCAACTTTACCGGCGCTGTTGCAGATAGCTCCCACTTTATTATTAACGAAACAGCCGTTAAAGAAATGGGCCTTACCGGTAACGTAATAGGTAAACGCCTCAGGATACAAACCATTAACGGAACCATAATAGGTGTGGTAAAAGACTTTCACTTCCAAAATCTTCATAAAAAAATTGAGCCTGTTGTTTTCCAGTATAGCCCCGCGAACAGTTGGCGTGTTTACCTTAAAACTACCAATGCCAATGCCCAAAGAGCCATTGCCGTGAGTACAGTTGTGTGGAAACAGTACAATAACGATGTGCCATTCAACTATGCATTTTTGGACGAAAGCTACCGCAAAATTTATACTGACGATAGCAGGCAGGGCCAACTCTTCAATATATTTTCTGTAATAGCCATTGTTATCTCGTGCCTGGGGTTGTTCGGCCTGGCTACCTACTCAGCGCAGGTTAAAACGCGCGAAATTGGTATTCGCAAGGTTTTAGGCGCAAGTGTAGCCCGAATTATAACGCTGTTAGCAAGCGAATTTATGATACTAATTGCTGTATCTACCGCTATTGGGTTACCTGTGGCCTGGTATGCCATGAACAAATGGCTACAGGACTTCGCCTACAAAACCAGTGTTGGCTGGTCGGTATTCGTATTCTCTGCCTTCGCTGCCACAGCTATAGCGCTCGCTACCATCAGCGTGCAATCTGTAAAAGCTGCCCTGGCAAACCCGGTTAAAAGCTTAAAGAATAACGACTAGGGGCCGTTCAGTAAACGGCTGTATTAAATAAATTTTATTCCTCTGAGAGATGCTGAAGAATTACTTTAAAACCGCCTGGAGAACTTTTTGGAAACACCGGTCAACCGGTTTAATTAACATTGCTGGCTTGTCTGTTGGTATGGCCGCTGCTGTACTCATATTTATTTGGGTACATAATGAGTTTACGTTTGACAACGACCAGCCCGATGCTGAGAACATTTACCGGATAACCAGTCACCTTGCGATTGACAAGAACGAAACATGGGTATGGGAAAGCTCTCCATACCAGTTAGGATTGGAAGCAAAGAAGACGATGCCAGAGGTTATGGCGGTAACGCGGGTGCTTCCTGTTAGCTGGTCGCCAATAGACCTTTATATCAACAATGAGTTTTTTAGGGAAAAGCATGCTGCTTATGTAGATGAATCGTGGTTCAATGTGTTTAAAGGTAATTTTGTAAGCGGAAATGCGATAGCGTTCAATAATAATCCGTTCAGCATTATCCTTTCAGAAAGTAAGGCTAAAAAGTATTTCGCCAACCAGGATCCAATAGGTAAAACCATCCGTATCGATTCTGCAAACTACCAGGTGCAGGCAGTGATAAAGGATGCGCCGGCCAATTCGAGCTTTAAATTTGATCTGTTCATTCCTGTCGCTGCAAGGCAGGCTGATGCTGAGCAAAAAAATAGTGATATGGGCTGGGGGAATTTCTCTTATATCACCTTTATTAAATTTAAGCCGCAAACCAACATAAAATACGCTTCTGAAAATTTAAAGAGTATTATTAAGCCACACCGCGACAAAAAAGATAATTTAAACATCACCCTAAGAAATTTAAAGGAGATGCACTTTGAGAGCGATCTTCAAAACTCAGGTTTGGTACATGCCGATAAAAAAGTGGTTTACATATTTGTTATTTTAGGTGCTTTGCTGCTCATTATAGCCTGTATCAATTATGTAAACCTAACCACTGCTCGCGCAAGCCTTAGAGCAAAAGAGGTAAGTGTTAAAAAAATACTAGGAGCAGGCAGGGGCCATCTGTTTAAACAGTTTGTAGCTGAGTCGGCAGTAATCAGTCTGTTGGCGCTTATTCTAACAGTTATTATTGTAAGTGTGGCTTTGCCTTCTTTCAATAGTTTTACCAATCGTAACTTCTCTCTAACAACCAGCTCAGCATATTTATGGATCATCATTATAGGCACTTTGCTGATCACAATTGTGCTCAATAGTATTTATCCGGCACTGCTACTATCGTCTTTTAAGCCCTTAAGTGCATTTAGGGGCGGGACCGTGATGAAGATAAAAGATACATCGCTTAGAAAGGGGTTGGTGGTAGTACAATTCACGTTCTCTATCTTTCTTATCATTGGAGTTATTACCATTTACAAGCAACTGTCTTTTGTTCAATCTCAAAATCCGGGGTATGATCGTTCTCAGATCATGTCATTCGACATTTCATGGAAATTACTTAAAGGCATAAAGGATGAACAACAAACTGCAGTAAAGTCAGCCTTAAAACAAAGTATTCTCCATGAGCCATCTGTTGATGCCGCTTCGTTAGTTGGTATGGAATCTATACAATCAAATGGTAGCTTTTCATCAGGCAGTGCCGATTGGGAAGGCCGGCCTAAAGATTTTAACCCAAGCATCACCTACTTTAATGTAGATGGTGATTATACCAGGCTGGTAGCACTCAAATTTGCATCGGGCAGGTGGTTTTTGCCGGGCAGTGCTGATAGGCGAAACGTAATTATTAATGAAACCGCTGCCAGGCAATTTAATATTCATAAACCTTATGTGGGACAGCGCTTTATAGCTCAGGGTGATACCGGAGTTGTGATAGGAGTAGTAAAGGATTTTAACTTCCAATCTATGCATGCTAAAATAACACCGGTGGTGTTTAAATTAGATCAGCAATGGAGTTCAAACTACCTTGTTAAAGTAGCGCCGCATAAACAGGCACAAGCTATCGCCAGGATCGAAAGTATCTGGAAGCAAAACTTTCCTGGCCAACCATTCTCTTACCAGTTTTTGGACCAGGAGTTTGATAAGATTTACCGTGAGGATGCGAAAGCTTCTACGCTGATGTCTGGCTTTGCAATAGTTGCCATCATTATCTCGTGCCTTGGGCTGTTTGGTTTGGCTGCATTTACGGCCGAGCAAAGAGGTAAAGAAATAGGAATACGCAAAGTTTTGGGTGCTTCAATCGCGAGTCTTGTATCGTTGCTTTCCGTTGAGTTTATTGTATTGGTAATAATTGCTTTAATTATTGCTGCGCCATTAGCGTATTGGCTAATGAACCTTTGGTTGCAAAATTTCGCCTACCGCATATCACTACAATGGTGGATATTTATAGCCGCCGGTTTTGTTGCCGTACTGATAGCCTTTGCTACCGTTGGTTTGCAAACTATAAAAGCAGCTATGGCAAACCCTGTTAAAAGTTTACGTAGCGAATAAGGATAAAGTACATATGTAAAAGCTCCCGTGTGAAAACATGAGGAGCTTTTTTGTTGGTTAAATATGTGAACAAGAATTTTTTTTTATTTATGTACAAACTTATAGTTTAATGTAAAAACATAACATAATAGCTTTTCCATATTAAATATAATTTGTAATTATGCGGAAAACTCATACTAATAAATGGGTTTTTTCTAATAATCACACCTAAATAAAAATGAAGAGAAGGCAATTTATCGGCAGCACCACCTTGCTGGGGGCGGGTGTTTTTTTAAACAAGATTTCACTTGCAGCACCAAATACTGCTTTCCCGATAGTAAGGGTTGCACCCGCTCAACGCAGGTTTAAAAGTACATCCGTTGAAAAGGCTATCACCGAATTTAAGTCAAAAGTAAAAAATCCTGAACTGGGCTGGCTTTTTGAAAACTGTTTCCCCAACACGCTGGATACTACCGTTACCTATAAACTAATCGACGGCAGGCCCGATACCTACGTAATTACAGGTGATATTGATGCTATGTGGCTGCGTGATAGCAGCGCGCAGGTTTGGCCTTACATCGCTTTTATTAATAAGGACGCTGAATTAAAAAAGTTGGTGGCCGGGGTAATTAACCGTCAGGTTACCTGTATTTTACGTGACCCTTATGCAAATGCCTTTTACGATGACCCCAACAAGGTAGGTGAGTGGAAGGACGATGTTACAGACATGAAACCAGGTCTTCATGAGCGTAAATGGGAGATAGACTCTTTATGTTACCCTATACGACTGGCTTATAAATATTGGAAGCTAACGGGCGATACCGCGCCTTTTGATGCCCGGTGGAAATCGGCCATTCAAAGTGTGTTAAAAACATTCAGGGACCAGCAGCGCAAAGAAAATGATGGCCCGTACTCTTTCCAACGCAAAACTTCATGGGCTACAGACGGTGTACCTATGAATGGTTTTGGCTACCCGGTTAAACCGGTAGGCCTTATTTGTTCGGCTTTCCGCCCAAGTGATGATGCTACCATTTATTCATTCCTGATACCGTCTAACTTTTTCGCGGTAATTAGTCTTAAACAAGCGGCAGAAATGGTAACGGCTATTACTAAAGATACTGCCCTTGCCGCTCAACTAACCGCGCTGGCTGCCGAGGTTGATGCCGCTTTGCAAAAACATGCCGTTATTGATCATCCTGATTATGGTAAAATATATGCTTACGAAGTAAACGGGTTTGGCAGTTTTAACCTCATGGACGATGCCAACGTGCCAAGCCTGCTGGGCTTACCATACCTGGATGCTGTTAAAAACACTGATCCTGTTTATCTCAATACGCGTAAAATGCTGCTGTCGTTAAACAACCCTTTCTTCTTTAAAGGAACGGCTGGCGAAGGTATCGGCGGCCCGCACATTGGTAAGGATATGATATGGCCGATCAGTATCATCATTAGGGCGCTTACCAGTAACAACGACGCGGAAATAAAGGAATGTATAGAGATGCTGCGTAAAACGCATGGTAGTACGGGCTTTATGCATGAGTCGTTCCATAAGAATGATCCTACCAAATTCACGCGTAAGTGGTTTGCATGGGCCAATACATTGTTTGGCGAGCTCCTTTGGGAAACTTACACACAAAAACCTCAATTATTAGCTTAATTAATAATTGATAAATAGTTATCTACCAATTGAATAAATGTGTTTCAATGAAAAAATCTATTAAGTTGTTTTGCACGACTGTTATAGGTTTGCTGTGTAATGAAATGGCATATGCCCAGGCAACCAAGGCGCCGGCCTATCCATTGATTACGCATAACCCGTATTTCAGTGTATGGTCTTTTACCGACAAGCTGAACGAGTCAACCACGCGCCACTGGACCGGCAAGAACCAGTCAATGATCGGCCTGATAAAAGTAGATGGTGAAGTTTATCGTTTTATGGGGCAGCAACCTGTTACTTATCGTACGCTATTGTCTTCTGGTGAGGAGGCTCCATATGCGGTTAAATATACCGAAACAGCGCCAGCTGCGGGCTGGGAGGCGCCGGGCTTTAATGCCAGTGGCTGGAAAAGCGGAATGGCTCCCTTCGGAGATGATCCCGCCCAGGTAAAAACCGTATGGAAAAGCCGGGATTTGTGGGTAAGGCGTAATTTTAACTACCGCAAAACAGATGTTAATAAACTGATATTGCGTTTGCGCCATGACGACCAAGCCGAGGTATATCTTAATGGCGAAAAGATAAATGTTAGCGATGGCGCAAACGGCGAATTACAACCGATTGAGCTTAACAAAAGCGTGCTGGATAAATTAAAAGATGGTGAAAATGTGCTGGCCCTCCATTGCACCAACACAGGTGGTGGTGCCTGGCTTGACGCGGGCTTCGCGGATGAGCAAAGACCACAAGACGGTCAGGATATTAAAGTAGCCGAACAGACAGAACGTATCATAACAGCAACTCGTACCATTTATAAATTCAAAGCCGGTAAAGCAAACCTGGAACTTACTTTTACTTCGCCGTTGTTAATGGACAATCTCGATCTGTTGTCGCGGCCGGTTACTTATGTGAATTTTAAAGTTTCCGCTACTGATGGTAGAAACCACCAGTTACAAGTATATTTAGGCGCTTCTGCAGATTTGGCCCGCACTGCACCTGTACAACAGGTGGTGGCTCAGGTAAGTAGCGTTAATGGCTTACAAATGCTTAAAACCGGCACAACTGAACAACCGGTACTGAAAAAGCGAGGCGATGACCTGCGTATTGATTGGGGGTATCTATACATAGCAGCACCGGTTGCGCAAGGCCGTGTATCGCAATACGTTAGTAACAACGAACAAGCTGTTCCATCATTCATGAATAATAAGCCGGTTACCGGTGTATCTCGAGGTACTGATATTGTATTGAATACCATAATTCCGTTTGATAAAGTTGGCGCAAGACCTGTAGAAAAGTTTATTGAGATAGGGTATGATGATATTTATTCCGTACAATTTTTTGGTAAAAACCTGCGCCCATGGTGGAACAGAAATAATAATAAAACTATTACAGGCGAACTAACGAAGGCCGCTGCAAACTATAAAGCTATTATGGCCAAATGCGCGGCTTTTGATAAACAGCTTTATGCAAAGGCGTTGGCATCAGGTGGGGATGACTATGCTAAGTTATGCGCCATGACTTACAGGCAATCTATCGCCGCGCACGCACTGGTAAAAAGTCCTCAGGGCGAAATATTGTTCCTGTCAAAAGAAAACTTTAGTAATGGGTCTATAAACACAGTAGACGTTACCTATCCATCCGCACCATTGTTCCTGGTGTATAACCCCGACTTATTGAAGGGAATGTTAAACGGTATATTCTACTACAGCGAGAGCGGTAAGTTTAAAAAACCCTGGGCGGCTCATGATCTGGGCACTTATCCTTTGGCCAATGGTCAAACCTATGGAGAGGACATGCCTGTGGAAGAGTCGGGTAATATGGTGTTATTGACCGCGGCTATAGCACGGGCAGAAGGAAATGCCGCTTATGCTAAAAAACACTGGAAAACGCTTACACAATGGGTAAACTTCCTGGTAAAAGATGGCCTCGACCCAACTAACCAGCTTTGTACAGATGATTTTGCAGGCCATCTGGCTCGTAACGCTAATTTGTCTTTAAAGGCCATTAATGGTATATCCGCATACGCTATGATGGCGCAGATGCTTGGAGATAAAGCTACATATCAGAAATATCATGCTACGGCTAAAGATTATGTAGGCCGGTGGATGCAGATGGCCGATGCGGGCGATCACTATTCGTTGGTTTTTGGCAAGCCGGATACCTGGAGCCAAAAGTATAACCTCGTTTGGGATAAGTTGCTCAACATCCATATTTTTCCGCAGGAGATATATAACAAGGAGATCAAGTATTACTTGTCTAAACAAAACGAGTTTGGGTTACCATTAGATAGCCGCAGAAGCTACACAAAATCAGATTGGATCATCTGGACCGCTTCATTAACCAATAATCAGGATGATTTTAATGCGCTAATAAAGCCTATTTACAAATACGCAACCGAAACACCTACAAGGGTGCCGCTCAGCGACTGGCACGAAACCACAGACGGAAAGCAGGTAGGGTTTCAGGCCCGTAGTGTGGTTGGCGGATACTTCATGAAGGTGCTTGAAGACAAATGGCTAAAAAAGTAACAAACAAGTAAAACACCAAAAAGGCGATCAACAGATCGCCTTTTTCATAAATAATACCTTGCTTTTCAATTATTAACATTCCTTATCTTACTAACAACTCAAGCCCCGCTCAAAACTTTTGCCATTAGCAACATGTTAATTTAATAACCAATTTAGATTAACGTAAGGTAATGAGTGCTAAATATTTTCAGGTGGCGCAAGGCGTGTGGGGGTTAAAACAGTATTTTGTGAATGTGTACATGATAGCTAACCGCAGAAGCGCAGGGAAGGGATGGGTACTGGTAGATACAGGGATAAAGGGTTCTGAAAAAGATATTATAGCAGCGGCCGAAAAACTTTTTGGCCCGGGTACGAGGCCGGCTGCCATAGTACTTACGCATGGCCATGCAGATCATTCAGGTTCGGTAAAAGAATTGTTGAAACATTGGAATGTGCCTGTTTATGCTCATAAATTGGAAATTCCGTATCTAACAGGGCTTTCCTCTTATCCGCCGGCTGACCCGGGTGTTGGCGGCGGTTTGATGACCCTACTATCATGGATGTGGCCGGTTAAGCCTATCAACATCAGTCGTAACCTTCGTGAGATAGATATTTATGAAGGTATCCCCGAATTACCGGAATGGAAAGTTATCCATACACCGGGACATACTCCGGGACACATATCGCTTTTTTTACCGTTAAACACCACGCTTATAGCAGGTGATGCATTTACAACAACGATTGCGGAGTCAGCCACTTATTTGTTTGGTAACATTAAGCATATCAGCGGCCCGCCAAAATATATTACAACAGATTGGAAGGCTGCGGAGCAATCGGTTCATGAACTTGCCGAATTGCAGCCAAGAATTGCAGCTACTGGCCATGGGCCTGTAATGCGTGGGAGAGAGCTTATAACTGCGCTAAACCAATTATCCCGAGACTTTGAAACTGTAGCCTTACCTCAAAGTGGCCGTTACGTAAGGCGTGCAGCCATAGCCGATGAGCGTGGTGTACGATATGTGCCACCAGTAAAAGTTGGCGCTAAGCAAACAATTGGCTTTGCTGCTGCGGCATCTGTAGCTGCGTTTCTGCTGGTCCGCAGCCTGTGGTAAGCGTTAATTGTTGTATGTTTACGGCGTGGAAAGTATTACGCCCGATCCCCGTATTTTAATTGATATTGTAAACACTCGCATGCCTTTTGGTAAGTACAAAAATACTTTGTTGTGCGACCTTCCGGTGTATTATTTGGAGTGGATGCATAGCAGGGGAGGCTTCCAACCGGGTAAATTGGGTATGATGCTGAGCACCGTTTTTGAGATTAAAACCAACGGAGTAGATAGGCTATTACGGGAAATAAAAGCTAAATACGGAAGAAATACCCCTCACTTATAATTTGTTAAACCAGCCTTTTTTCCAAAATACAACCAACTGTATTACGGCCAGAACAAACATTCCGAGCAACGTATACACGTAGCCATGGTGCGCGTAAAGTTCGGGCATATTATCGGGTATAAGCCGGCCTTTTGCATCCTGGCGGCTAAAGTTCATACCGTATACACCTGCAATAAAAGTTAGGGGGATAAATATAACCGAGATAATGGTGAGTACCTTCATGATCTCGTTCATACGGTTACTTACCATGCTCAGGTACAGATCAATAATACTGCTGGTTACCTCCTTATAGCTTTCAACCATATCCATGGCTTGTATACAGTGGTCGTAAGCATCGCGCAGGTAAATTTTTATTTCTTTACTTATTTCAGGGCTTTCGCTGCGTATCATATCATTGATCTTATCGCGTTCGGGCCAGCATGCCCTGCGTATGATGATCAAAGTGCGTTTCAACTGTTGGGCATCAAACATGATGCTCTTATCCGCCGATTTATACAACCTGTCTTCAGTAGTATCTACACGGTCACCGATCTGGGCCAGCAAAACAAAATAGTTATCAAGGATAGTGTCCGTTAGAGCATAAAATATGTAACCTGCACCAGCTGTGCGAATAACACCTTTCCCGGCCTTTAAACGTGTTTTTACAGCCTCAAAGTAGTCGCTGTAGTCTTGTTCAAAGCTAATAATGATGTTATCTTTTACTATGCTGCTAAACTGGCAGTTTACAAGCTCCTGTTCATCATTAAAATACAATATCCTGCTGGTGCCAAAAACATAGCCATCGTACTCGTCAAATTTAGCTCGTTGATGGGTATTCACAATATCTTCAAGTACCAGTCTGTTAATGCCTAAAAACGTACCAATGTCTTCTATTAAAGCAGCATCACCAAGGCCGTTGATCTTGATCCAATGTGTATGCTCTTTGCACTTATCAATTTGGCGGGTTATGGTTTCCATATCCGAGCCTTTGCTGCTTAACAATTCATGCTCATTAAACGAGTAAACATGTATGCGGGGCTTTAATGCATCCTCGGGGATATTTATGGTGCCTGGTTGTGAGCCAACCTCATACTTCCCACGTTTATGTTTATATTTTACCCTGCCGTTGTAGCTCATTTAAATCCTATAAATAGTTTATAGCCTGCGGACCCTGGTTAAATAACAGGTCCACAATGCTCAGATTAGGCAAGAAGCCCTTTCGTTCCTCAAAAACCTGAAAATACGGCTTTTGTTCTGTTGCTGTTTGGTTTTTGGCGTTAAAGGCACCGCGCAGGTCTGTTAATCCGTTGTAATTGGGCTCGTAGTCTTCCGTAAATTTTACTTCGAGCTTTATTTTCATTAGTCGCAGTATCAGCTCAAATAATTCCCGGTTATAATCCAGCAGGTATTCATATCGCTTTTCATAAAACGGAGCAAAGTCATTCTCATAATATTCAAAATATGCTGATCTGCGGTAGCAGGCCTGCAGGCTCATCCAGTGTAAACGCTGCCACCTAAAATCGTAGCTTATCTTCACATCGCAGGTTTTGGTGTGGTTTTTAGAACCTTTTATAACCGGCACAACCAGATTAAGTAAACCATCGGGAGAGTAAATGTTTGCCCGGTTACGGTAGGTTTGTTTAGGGAAATGTTCCTGCGCCTCAAATACTACATTTGGCTTGTATGCCATCAATTGAGTAAAGTATTCAATAGGCGGTAAATAGAACATAGGTAAAACAGCACCGTTAGCAATCATATATATTTTTTATGTTTGTGGCAAAATTGGGAAAAATGTTAAGAAAAGCGGCTTGGGGCGCCGGTATATTTTTTATGCCGTTTTATGCTATGGTCCATTTGAGTAAATTATGACTAACACACCAAGGGTTGCCGTGGTGATACTGAACTGGAATGGCATCAAATACCTGCGCGATTTTTTACCTTACGTTACTGCCTCTACCTGGCCGGGCCTGGATATTGTAGTGGGCGATAACGGCTCTACTGATGGATCGGTAGAATTTTTAAAAAGCGCCTATCCGCAGATCAGGGTCATAGAAAATAATGCTAATTACGGTTTTACTGGTGGCTATAACCGCGTACTCGCGCAGGTGGACGCCGATTATTACATACTGCTCAATTCGGACGTAGAAGTACAACCCGGATGGATCGAACCTGTTATCGCTTTGATGGAAAGCGATGCTGATATTGCCGCTGCCGCTCCAAAGGTTAAGGCATATCATCAAAAAACACATTTCGAACATGCCGGCGCAGCAGGGGGCTTTATAGATAAATTTGGTTATCCGTTTTGCCGTGGTCGTATATTTTACGAAATAGAGGAGGACAGGGGCCAGTATGATATTACCGGAGAGGTGTTTTGGGCTACAGGCGCCGCAATGTTTGTAAAAAAGAAATACTGGGACGAAGCAGGTGGTTTTGATGAGAGCTTTTTTGCCCATATGGAAGAAATTGACCTCTGCTGGCGACTTAAAAACATGGGTTACAAAGTAATGTATTGTGCCGAATCAACCGTGTACCACGTTGGCGGCGGCACGCTTAACTCGGAGAATCCTTTTAAAACCTACCTTAATTTTCGCAATAACCTGTTACTGTTAAAGAATAACCTGCCTGCATGGCGCGCATTCTGGATAATCGGGCTGCGTTTCTGGATGGACCTGTTGGCACTTTTGCGTTTCCTAATGGAAGGCAAACGTAAAGACGCATGGGCCGTTAGCCGTGCCCATCAGAATTTTGCACGAAGGTTATTTAGCAGTAAAAAAGGCCAAACACCTAAAATTAAAAATGGGGCACTGCTTACGGGTATGTACAACGGTAGTATGGTATGGGAGTTTTTTGTGAATAAAACTCATACATTCAATAAGCTCAACCCGCGGAAGTTACGGTAGGTTACAATAATCCGCTTAATGGATCCTGTCCGTTAATGGTGCCATTGCTGCCTAATATTTTGAACCTTGCAAAAAGCTCCTCGCTGTACCAGCCTTCGCTACGTGTTTTTTTGATCACCTCGGCATGCTCCTTACTCTTGTAAGCAAAAGCCTTCATTTGATCAAAGCTTTGCCATATGGAGAACGTAGCCTGCCTGTAAACAGGCGCTTCGCCTACACCAACAGAAGTAATATATCCGGGGGCTTTGGACATAATATCAGCCACTTCATCCACATGCGACCAAAAGTTCTTCAATCGGCTCATTTTTATGGTAGCGCGGGTAAGTACGGCTATAGGGCCATCGGTTTCTTTAGTATCAGATTTGCCAAAGGGTTCTTTGCCATCCCATTTTCCGTGGCTTTGTAAAGGGCGGCAAATAATGGTCCATTGTTCTTTAGCAAATAATTTCCACCATTTGCTTACAAATGATCTTTGCGCGAATTGCTCATAATCATCCGTCGTATTCCAAACGGCAAGTAAACCCCATTGTTGCCAATCGGGCTGCAAATCAAACGTGCCATTGCGGCCTGTGCCCAACAATTTCCAGAAACTGCAACCACTCTGCAGCATTAAAGGCAGACGGTGTAAAGCCATGGAAATAAGCGCAAAAGGTATCATCGCTTTGGGGTAACGTACAATGGTGAGGCTAACAATCATTTAAATGCGAATTAAAATATTAAATATGATATTTAGCTTATTTACTTTCAGGATAGTGTAATTACTTTTGCTGCATGGCAGAAGATCTCAAAATAACCAATTCAACCAATAAGGAAGAGCAATACCAGTCATTGTTACCGCAAATACAGGGATTACTTGATGGCGAGACCGATCTGATTGCTAACCTTGCAAACATTACCGCTGCTTTAAAGGAGCAATTTAAATGGTTCTGGGTAGGCTTTTATCTGGTTAAAAACAATGAGTTGGTTTTAGGACCTTTTCAGGGGCCTGTCGCATGCACACGCATAGCAAAGGGCAGAGGGGTTTGTGGTACTGCCTGGAATAAAGCTGAAACTCTGATTGTGCCGGATGTAGAAGCTTTTCCGGGGCACATCGCCTGTAGTTCGCTATCCCGGTCAGAAATTGTACTGCCTTTATTTTCTCATGGGGAAGTAATAGGTGTGTTGGATGTAGACAGCGAGGAACTGGATACGTTTGACGAAGTTGATGCCCGATATCTGAAACAAGTAATCCAGCTAATTAAATTTAATGCCTAAGGCCATACTCATATCCGGCTTAGGTGCCGATAAACGGCTTTATAAACATATTCTTATTCCCGATGGATTTGAAGTTGTTTATGCAGACTGGCTGCTTCCAAATGAGGATGATACTTTAGGTAGTTATGCTCAAAGTCTTATAAGCCAATATCATATATCAACCGGTGATGTGGTGATAGGTGTATCGTTTGGCGGTATTATATCTACTGAAATAGCAAAATGTGTTGATCTTCGATGCGCTATCCTTATCTCCAGCATAAAAACAGATGCTGAAGCACCCTTATACTTTAAGATCTTTCGCAAATTACCCGTATACAAAATTATCCCCGTTAAGGTGTTTAACAGGATGAGTTTTTTGGTAGAGTATGTATTTGGCGCGATGTCTGCACAGGACAAGATGTTATTTAAAAACATGCTTACGGGTTGTTCGCCTATTTTTTTAAAATGGGCTATGGGCGCGGTGCTGGCCTGGCGTAATCATATTGCACCCCAAAATCTTTATCATATTGTAGGCGACCATGACCTGGTTTTTCCTTACAAAAACATAAAAGCACCCACTGCTGTCATTAAAGGAGGGACGCATATGATGGTGTTTGACCGCGCAGATGAGATCAATAAGATCATCCATCAAATATTAAAATGAAACTACCTGAAGAGTATTATGAAAGCCAGGATGTGGTAGCGCTTAGTCGCGACCTTTTGGGTAAGTATCTTTTTACCTGTATTAATGGCGAGCTTACCGGCGGTTACATAGTTGAAACAGAAGCTTACGCGGGCATTAATGATAAAGCCTCACATGCCTTTGGAGGCCGATTTACGCCCCGTACACAAACCATGTATAAGCAGGGCGGTATCATATATGTTTATTTGTGTTATGGCATACATGAAATGCTTAATGTAGTAGTTTCTGCGCAAGATGTGCCGCATGCTATTTTAATTAGAGCCATACAACCAACTGATGGATTGGAAGTTATGATGCGAAGGAGAAACATGGCTTCACTAAAACCCAATCTTACACGGGGGCCGGGATCGGTGGCTAAAGCGCTCGGCATTTCACGCAAAATAAACGCCGAAAGCCTGCAAAGCGAAACAATTTGGATAGAAGACAGGGGATCAATCTTTATAGATGAACAAATAGCCGCTGTACCACGTATAGGTGTTGATTACGCTGGCGATGACGCGTTGTTGCCTTATCGTTTTTATGTACGTGAAAATATTTATGTAAGTAAACCCAACAAATAATTGTTTACATGGTTGTTTTCATGATTATATATAGAAAACAATATGAGCAGCGATTGGTCAAGAACAGAAGGCCTTGAATATTTGAAGGACAAGGTTAAGGAAATTAAAACAGCTATGCTAACCACTTATACAGAAGAAAAGGGTTTCCATAGCCGCCCAATGGGCACAGCGGATATTGATGATGAGGGAAATATCTGGTTCTTTACTAATGAATATTCACCAAAAGTAAGTGAGATATCCATGGAGAACACGGTTTCGCTCACGTATTCAGATGTAAAAAATCATACCTATTTAAGTATTGTAGCTACCGCGCAAGTAGTTGACGACAAGGAAAAGATGAAGGAATTATGGAACCCGTTTATCCAGACTTTTTTCCCGCAAGGATTAGATGATCCGAAACTTACCTTGCTAAAGGTTATCCCTAACGACGCCGAATATTGGGATAGCAGCAGCAGCCGGATGGTAGTGTTATTTAATATGCTAAAGGCTACGCTAACCGGCAAACAATACGACGAAGGCAAACACGGCAAAGTTGCACTTTAAAATATATCCGTATAAAAAAGCGAGCCCCTCATTGGTTGGTGAGGGGCTCGCTTTTTTATATATTTTTCTTTGGCTATACATAGCTAATGCCTAATATTGAATATGATCTATCAGCGTAATTTAAACTTCGCGCAGGAGCTGGACAAGCAGGATGCTTTAGGGCATTTGAGGAGCGAATTCTTTTTCCCACAACATAATAATCAGGATGCCATCTACCTTTGCGGTAATTCACTGGGTTTACAGCCCCGCTCTGTAAAAGATTACGTACAGCAGCAATTAAATTACTGGGAACATTACGCAGTTGAAGGCTGGTTTAATGGCGAGGCACCGTGGCTGAGTTACCACAAGCAACTGTTGCCAGTATTAGCCAGTTTACTTGGCACCAACGAAAAGGAAATTACGGTAATGAATTCGCTTACCATAAACCTGCACTTGTTAATGGTGAGCTTCTATAAGCCCGATCATAAGCGGTATAAAATCATCATGGAGGCGGGTGCTTTTCCGTCAGACCAGTACGCGGTTGAAAGCCAGGTACGTTTTCATGGCTTTAACCCTAAAGATGCCATTATTGAGGTA
The DNA here is from genome assembly GCA_001898335.1 of Mucilaginibacter sp. 44-25. Lineage (GTDB taxonomy): Bacteria > Bacteroidota > Bacteroidia > Sphingobacteriales > Sphingobacteriaceae > Mucilaginibacter. Next base: position 637,276 of record MKTS01000001.1, read on the forward strand.
AGCCCGCGGCTTGGTGAGGTAACCTTGCATACGCAGGATATTATTGAAGCTATAGAAGATAATGCGGATGAAATAGCCCTTGTACTTTTCAGCGGCATTAACTATTACACCGGACAGCTGTTTGATATGCAGGCTATAACAAAGGCAGGGCACAAGGCCGGCGCGCTTGTTGGATTTGATCTGGCACACGCTGCCGGTAACGTACCCCTAAAATTACATGATTGGGATGCAGATTTTGCCTGCTGGTGTTCTTATAAATACCTTAACTCGGGCCCGGGTGGTATTAGCGGTGTGTTTGTCCACGAAAAACATTTCGATAATCCTAAGCTTAATCGTTTCGCGGGTTGGTGGGGCTATCGCAGGGATAAACAGTTTCTGATGCAGCAGGGCTTTGACCCTGAAATGGGCGCACAGGGGTGGAGTGTAAGTACCAGTCCTGTAATATTGATGGCCATGCACAAAGCTTCGCTGGATATATTTGAAAAGGCGGGGGGCATTAAACCGCTGAGGACAAAAGGCGATCAACTAACGGCGTATCTCGAATTTCTGATCAATGATATTAACCGCGAATGTGGTGAAGAGATTTTCCGGATCATTACCCCAAAAAATATCTCGGAGCGGGGTAGCCAGCTCTCCGTGGTATGCGCACGAGACGCGAAAGCTATTTTTAATTATTTGGCTGAGAACGGCATAATAGGCGACTGGCGCGAACCCAATGTGATCCGTTTAAGCCCTGTGCCGCTTTATAATTCCTTTACAGATGTTTATTGGGCTGCAGAATGTCTTTTTAAAGCGGTAACCGTAATAAAGTAAGCTCATTTTTTAGCGTCATTATATGCTCAAGATAGCATTTGATCCTATTTACGTACATCCGCTTCCGGATGGGCATCGTTTCCCGATGCTTAAGTACGAGCTTATTCCCGAGCAGCTAATGCACGAGGGTGTGGTAACGGATGAAAACTTTTTTTCACCGGAGATACTGGACGAAGAAACCATACTGCTTACCCACGATGCCGATTATTGGCGACAGCTTAGAGAACTTACATTGCCGCCAAAGGAACAACGCCGGATAGGTTTTCCGCTGAATGCAAACTTGGTTGAACGTGAGCGCCGTATTGCCAGGGGAACTATAGATGGCTGCCGTTTTGCGGCTGAATTTGGCATTGCCTTTAATATAGCCGGAGGAACACATCACGCAGGCACCAATTGGGGCGAGGGTTTTTGTTTACTAAACGATCAGGCTATAGCCGCTAACTATTTGTTAAATAATGGTTTATATCAATCCATCTTAATTATTGATTTAGATGTACACCAAGGTAACGGAACTGCGCAGATATTTGAAAATAAGCCCCGTGTATTTACTTTTTCTATACATGGCGATAAAAATTTCCCATTCAGAAAAGAGCGGTCAGACCTGGATATACCGCTTAATGACGGTACCGGAGATGATGAATATCTTGAGTTATTGAAAAAAACCTTGCCCGGTTTAATCAAACGGCACCGTCCAGACTTTGTATTTTACCTTTCAGGTGTGGATGTTTTATCGTCTGATAAGCTTGGTAAACTGTCGTTAAGTAAAGAAGCATGCAAAGAACGAGATCGGTTTGTTTTATCGCAATGCAGGCAAAATAATATTCCCGTGCAGGTAAGTATGGGCGGTGGATACTCGCCTCATATAAAAGATATTGTTGAAGCACATTGCAATACTTATAAAGTAGCTACCGAACTCTATTTTTAACCGGCTTGTAACTTCGATTGATTACTATGACTAATTTTATGAAAACGAATAAACAGCATAATCGACGAAGCCATTAAACCGCAAACCAGGCCATACCAAACTCCTTTGACTCCCCAGTTTAACTGTATACCCAATAAATAGGCAATTGGCAGGCCGATGATCCAATACGAAATGAAAGTGATCACAGTTGGTTTATTTACATCGCCCATGCCTCGAAGTATTCCCAAGCCAACTACTTGTGTACCATCAAATAACTGGAAGAACGCAGCTACGATGAGGAGCTGAGCAGCAATTTGTATGACTTGCCTGTCTGTAGTATACATCCAGGGTAACCACTGGTTACAGACTGCGAAAATAACTGCCGTTACACACATAAAACCGATAACAATATGGTAATTTGAAATGGCCGATAATCTGAGGTGAAGATGCTTGCCTGCGCCAAAGTAGTTTCCTGATTTAACAGCCGCTGCGGAAGAAACGCCACTGGCCATCATATACGTCATGCTGGCAAGAGATATGGCAATTTGATGTGCTGCCTGTTGTACAGGGCCAATAGTACCAATAAGAATAGATGCGCCACCGAAAGCGCTAAGCTCAAACGTGGCTTGTAATGCTACCGGCATACCTATTTTTAATAACTGCTTTATCCGTATCCATTGCACGTTGATAAGTTTAAAGCTTGAAAGATATTTTTTAAAAGCCGGTGAACGGAACACATAAGCCCCCATAGCGATCGCCATTAGGCAACGGTCTATCAGGGTGCTATAACCGACACCACGTATGCCCATTGGCTTGATCCCAAACATTCCTTTTACTAAAACTATACCTACCAATATGTTCAGGATGTTACCCACTATAGTAATGTACATGGCCTGTTTGGTAAAGCCCAGGCCTTGTGCAAATTGCTTAAAAGCGTCAAATATCAGCAGCGGAATAATGGATATGCTTAGTAAAAGCAAAAAAGGTTTAGCTTGAGCTACAACCGCCGGGTCCTGATGTAATTTGCCGATGAAGATTTGTATCACCCCGTAAACTACACTAAACAATACCAACCCTGTAAGTATGTTTAACAGCAGGCTATTGCTAAGTAATTTACCACATTCAGTAAAATTTCCCCGCCCGTTATGCTGCGCTATTAAAGGTGTAATGCCATAACTGATCCCCAGACCAATTGCCAAAGGAACTAAAAATGTACTAATAGATAACGAGACACCGGCAAGAGCATCGGTACCGGCAAATTGACCTACTATAATAGTGTCTGACAGTTGTACCAATGTATGGCCAACCTGCGACAGTACTACAGGTATGGCAAGCCTGAGGCTGTCTTTATAGTAAGGTTTATATTTCTGTAGATTTAAATTCATTTGCCGGCAATGGAGGCGGCAAAGGTACATATTATGCCCTTAAACTACATCGCCGTGTAAAACTCTTCCTTTTCGGTGGTATGTACAGCCAGTACACCCGATAAAACCAGGTCAACAAGTATGCGCTGCGCTCGGCGCCGACCAATATTCAATAACGCGCAAAATTCCTTTACTGTTATGCGTTCTTTTTTATCCAGATGTTCAAGCAGCGCTTTCTCTTTAGATGAATATTCAATCAGCACGCCTTTTTCGTCTGCTCCACGGCGCAATACATCTACCACCACTTTACTGGCCAGCACACTTTTGTCTTTTACGCGAATGTATACCCACCATTTACCATCTTCGGCCAAGGAATAATGCGGTTTTTCGGTACTTTCCGGTATATCTACCATTAGAACCGTTTTATCGTCATAATATATTTCTTCGAAAATAGGATCGAGGGCCGGCCTGCAGAAAAAATGCGCCGCCCTGGTAATCATATACCGTTCCTCAGTTTCGTCTTTTACACCTTTAATAGTACCATCATCCAACACACCAATAAGTAAACGCCCGCCAATATTATTAGCGAAGGATACCATTGTCTTTGCTATTTTTTCACAACTGGTAATGGTTTTCTTAAAATCGAGTTTTACGCCTTCTCCCTCAAGTATCTGTCTCTTTAAATTCATCGCTTTTATTTATAAGGCGTAAATATTTCCATCCATCGGTCAGCTCCTTTAATTAGCTCAAAACCGAATTGCTTGTATAAGCCATGTGCATCTGCTGTGGCTAATACAAAACGTCGTAAACCTTGTAAATCCGGGTGGGATATAATCGTTTGCATGAGCCATTTTGATAGTCCCAATTTACGATGGGCTGATAAAATAAACACATCACACAGGTAAGCAAAGGTAGCTTTATCTGTAATAACCCGGGCAAAACCGGCCTGTTCGGCATTTTTATAAACGCCGAAACATAATGAATTAGTTATTGCTTTCCGCAGTTTATCTTCGGATATTCCCTTAGCCCAATAAGATTCAATATTAAGGTAATTAAATATCTCGGCAAAATGCAGCAAACTATTATCAGTAGAAATATAATAGCCCTGGCTGTGATAATGGGCATCATTCATATAAACCGGCATGTTATAGTGGTTTAAAGTTTAGGTCGCGTATGTAAACTTCATTATTTAACGAAGCGCAAATCTCATTATTATCGTTAAAAATCTCTACAGGATAGGTGCCTTCATATTTTCCATATACATTAATGGTATCTATTACTTCCTGTATCTGATGCTCGGTAATAGTTATAGTAAATTTTAAATTGCCGGTTGCTGGTATTAAATAATGTATTGTTGATGATTTGGACCATATCTTTAATTTTCTTCCAGGCGACTGTAATACACGATCAAATAATACCGGATAGAACGGGTCCGCTGCGGCGAATATAGTACCTCCGAAAATAGAACTGTTATAGTTCGTGTTTAGAAAGCTTTTAATGATTGATACCTGCACACCTCTGAAACCTTTATTAAAACCCTTAACCCAAACGCGTTGAAAAAACAGGGGAGGATAGAAGCGCATGATCCATTTTAAGGTATTTTCTGATACCACCATTGCTGATAAATATCTGAAAAAATTACCTTGAATTTAATAAAAAGCTAATTTAATTGAAGGATAATTACACCCTGCTCCTCGAAGAAATATTGATAAATAATTAAACAATTTAACTATTTAAAGGTTATCCATTTGTAAAACTATTAAAAACATCAATGAAAAAGCAAATTTTAAGTTTCGCAGCTACTGCGATGATAATCGGTTCAATTGCAACAGGTTGCAGTTCCGAAAAGGCAACAAATGGTTCAGACAGTACCAAAACAGATTCAACTACAACAATGGCTCCTGGTGATACCACCAAAGCTGCTGATACAGTAATGAAAGACACCACAAAAAAAGATACTACTAAAAAGCCAATGTAATTTGGTTATCAAAATTATAAACGCCCGGATAAATTATCCGGGCGTTTACTTTTAGTTTATTTTAGGTGATTTAATATTCTTATAAAAACTCTAAATAAATCCTCACTATAAAATTCCTATAATTAACATTATGTTAAGTAATTATTTGAATTAAAGAGCCTATATTTCTATAGGCTCCTATTCTTACTTTGTCAATATTAAGTTTATTGATTAAGCGCTTTAATTTGAGCGTTGATCTTAGCTGCATTCGCATCATCACGCTTGCCTTTGTAATATGTAAGCAAAGCACTTAATGCATCCTCAGATTTAGGATTTAATTCCACAGCTTTTAATACATATGGTTTAGCCAGATCAAATTGTGCAGATGCTTTTGCCATCATGGCTGTGTATTCTTTCTGTTTATTTGCAGGCAATTTATTAGCCGCGTTAAACATGTCAATAGCTGGTGACAAATAAACAAAACCCAAGTTTAAATTAGCCTCAAAATAGTTTGGATCAACCTCTATGGCCTTTTTATACATTTCAGCGGCTTTGTCCAGGTTTTGCTTTTTCTCTGCTTCAAGGCCAGCTTTTGTTGCTGCAGTAGCCTTATCAATACGTTTAGTATAAGTATCAGCAGTTTGTGAGTAAATTAAACCTGCATAATAATATAGATCTTTGTTTTTAGGATCAGCTTGTATAGCAGGCAAAAGTGTTTCTAAAAGTTCTTTTTGTTTTCCTTGTTTAAGGCTAAGGTCAATTTGATTGGCACGCATATTCGCGTTTTTAGGATATTTAACCAAAGCTTCATTGATCAGTTTCACTGCACCGGCTGTATCTTTATTCATTATATAAGCACGCGCAAGGTCATTGTATACAGCCTCATTTTTTGAGTATTTGGTAGTTACCAGTTTGCTGTAGTTGGTAATAGCTGCAGGATAATTCTTTGCATTAAACGCGGCCATACCTGTGTATAAAATCGCGGTAGTATCTTCCGGGTTAGTGCTGCGGTAGTAATCAAAAGATTTATATGCTTCATCATATTTCTGATCGTTAAACTCTTTTGCACCCTTATTACCCTGGTATCTGCCCAATATACCATTAGCGCTTTCAATGATTTTTTTGTTCTCCCCTTTCGTATCCAACTCCTGGGCTTTTTTTACCGCTTCTGCCGCGATAGTGAAATTAGACATTGCTGCTTCAGGATTTTTTTCATCGCTTGATTCTACAAGTCCTGCATAAACAGAAGCTTTTACCGCCCAAGTTTTTGGCAAGTTTGCTGTTTTTGGATCGGCTACAGCTTTGTCAATAGCTTCTTTAGCCTTATTAAGACTTGGTATAGCCAACGTAGGCTGACTTTTCAGATTTTCGTATTTTTCATACTCCGATTGCGCGTTGTTTACTTCTTTTTGCGCAAAGGCTACAGTTGAGATAAGCCCTAAAACGCCTATCATTAAGAATTTAATTTTCATCAGTTACTGTTTTAAATTGGTAATGAGTGTAATACGGAATATTTCCCGCTTAGTTTATTAATTTAATTGTTCCAGTCGGTTGTTTACCCTATCTAATTGTGATTGGTTTCCGGTTTTTGTATATGCCAATTGTAACAACTCAAGGCAGTCTTTATCACGTGGAGCCATCTCGTTGGCTTTTTCAAGCCATACTATCGCATTAGTAATGTTTCTGTTGTTAGTATCGCTTTTAAGGGTACTCATTTTAAAATATAACAATCCCAAATTTAACACAGGCTCATAAGCGTTGCCATCTAACTCGATGGTACGGAGATATAATGACTCTGCTTTGTCAAAATCGTTTAAATGATCATAACAATTAGCGGCAACAAAGGTAATTTCAGCGTTGTTGGGGTTATCATCTATTAACTGGCCCAATAAAGGTTCTAACGATTTATAATCATGTTTGTTATTATAGATATTGGCTTCGTCATGTAGTAACTGCTTATTAGTTGGGAGCATTTTTCTGCCCCTTTTAACAATTTGAAGTGCTTTGGCGGTGTCGCCAAGAGATTTATAAATGGATGATGCCGTTTCCAGATACTCTACATTTGTACTGTCGGTATTAATAAGATTATCAAAGTACTTGGCCGCGTCTTTTAAATTACCCTGTTTATTATTGGCAAAAGCAATGTAAGCATTAATGCTTTTTTGCCCAGGCGCATACTTTTTAGCGTTTTGGAAAGCTGTTGACGCGTTTTTATAATCGTTGTTACGGATTAACAAGAACCCTCTCCTGATGTAGGCGTTGGCGAGGCATCTGCTGGCGTAATCCATTTCTGGCTGATACTGAAAGATCTTGTTTTTAGCCGCGAATTTTTCATACAACGCCGTGGTTTGATCCAGGAAATTATCAGGCTGTTTTAGCGCATTAGTGGAATCTATCTGCAATATGCTGGTATTGACGATAATACGATAGATATTCTTTTCCAAATCATTAGAATCCTTTTTGGTGACCACAAGGCTATCTGCTGATTTTTTTGCCCGCGCCAAAAAAGCTATATCAGCCTTTTTTTTGTAAAAAGCAAGGTTGTTTACCACGCTTTTCAACGCTTCGGACTGGCCAAAGGCGATTGACGTAATAAACAACCCTATAATTATTAAACCTAACTTGCTTTTTTGCATAAGCTATTCTGTTTGGTCGTCGTCGGTAGCGGCATCATCCGCGTTACCTTCATCAATTTTAGTATCCTGTTTTATATCAGATTCTTCTGTTCCTGCTGCTATGTCAGCATCTGTACTTTCAGCTATTTCCTTATCGGCTGTAGCTTCGGCTATAACGGCTTCGTCAAGTTCTTCGTCTTCAACATGTGCAACGGTAGCTACAGAAGCAATTTCGTCGTTGCCTTTCAATGTTATCAGCCTCACTCCTTGTGTAGCGCGGCCCATGGTGCGTAACTCAGCTATGGCCATGCGTATAATGATACCTGATTTATTGATGATCATCAGATCTTCAGTATCAGTAACACCTTTTATAGCAACAAGGTTTCCGGTTTTTTCAGTAATGTTAAGCGTTTTAACACCCTTACCCCCCCTATTAGTTACACGGTAATCCTCAATATCGGTACGTTTACCGTAACCTTTTTCAGATACCACCAATACAGTTGTTTCGGCGTCATTGATACTTATCATACCAACCACCTCATCATTATTGCTATCCAGGCTGATACCGCGTACACCTGTTGCTGTACGTCCCATAGGCCTTACGGTAGATTCGTTGAAGCGAATAGCGCGGCCTGATTGCAAGGCCATAACAATTTCGTTTGTACCGGTTGTTAATGTTGCCTCAAGAAGGGAATCGCCCTCATTGATGTTGATAGCATTGATACCGTTTGCACGCGGACGAGAGTATGCCTCTAAAGATGTTTTCTTGATCACACCTTTCTTAGTACACATAATAATGAAGTTGTTTTCCAGGTATTCCCGGTCTTTTAACGACTTCAGCTTGATGTACGCCTTTATCTTCTCCTCTTTCGGGATGTTAATGATATTTTGTATCGCTCTGCCTTTTGAGGTGCGCGTACCTTCAGGTATTTCAAACACACGTAACCAGAAACATTGGCCGCTTTCGGTAAAGAACAGCATGTAGTTATGGTTAGATGCGATAAGCAGGTGCTCTATAAAGTCGGCATCGCGGCTGTTGCTACCTAATGAGCCTTTACCACCCCTGCCCTGACGACGATATTCTGTTAACGAAGTACGCTTGATGTAACCCTCATGAGAGATAGTGATTACTACATCTTCATCCTCAATAAAGTCTTCGGTTTGCATTTCTGCAGATGAGTGTACAATTTGGGTTTTACGCTCATCACCGTATTTCTCTTTTATCTCCGTTAACTCGGTTTTAATGATACCCATACGCAGGCCTTCGTCTGCCAAAACAGATTTTAAGTATTCTATCTGTTTCATTAACGCATCGTATTCATCGCGGATCTTATCACGTTCCAGACCGGTTAAACGGCGAAGCGTCATATCCAAAATAGCACGTGCCTGTATGTCGCTTAAGCCAAATTTCTCCATCAAGCCTTCACGAGCTTCATCCGGCGTACCTGATGAACGGATCAATCGTATAACTTCATCAAGATGATCAAGAGCGATCAATAAACCCTCCAGGATATGCGCACGCTTTTCGGCTTCTGCAAGTTCAAACTTGGTACGGCGTATAACCACTTCATGCCTGTGCTCAACAAAGTGATGTATAAGATCCCTTAGGTTAAGCAGCATTGGGCGACCACCAACAAGCGCAATATTATTAACGCTGAAGGATGTTTGCAATGCAGTGTATTTGTAAAGGTTATTTAAAACGATAGCCGCGTTAGCATCGCGTTTTATCTCATAAACTACCCTAATGCCCTGTCTGTTAGATTCATCGCGAATGGCAGATATACCTTCAATCTTCTTTTCGTTAACCAGTTCAGCGGTGCGCTCAATCATCAGCGCTTTATTTACCTGGTAAGGTACATCACTCACAATAATACGTTCACGGTCATTATTGTAAGTTTCTATCTCTGCCGTTGCGCGGATAACGATACGGCCACGGCCGGTTTCTAAGGCAGCACGAGGGCCTTCAAAACCGTATATAATACCTCCGGTTGGGAAATCGGGGCCTTTTACGTGTTTGATAAGTTCGCTTACCTCAATATCCCGGTTGTCGATATAAGCTAAAGTAGCGTCAATTACCTCGTTCAGGTTATGTGGCGCCATATTAGTGGCCATACCCACCGCGATACCCGATGCACCGTTAACCAGCAGGTTAGGGAATTTAGCGGGCAATACAGTTGGCTCTTGCAGCGAGTCATCAAAGTTCAGCTGGAAATCAATAGTATCCTTGTTGATATCGGCCAGCATTTCTTCGGCTATCTTTTGCAGCTTTGCCTCAGTATAACGCATTGCTGCTGGTTGGTCGCCGTCTATTGAGCCGTAGTTGCCTTGTCCTTCAACAAAAGGGTAGCGTAAGCTCCAGTCCTGTGCCATACGCACCATGGCATCATATACGGAGGTATCACCATGTGGGTGGTATTTACCCAATACCTCACCTACTATACGTGCAGATTTTTTGTAAGGTTTGTTATTGTTGAGGCCCAAATCAAGCATGCCATACAGTACGCGCCTGTGTACCGGTTTTAAACCGTCGCGCACATCGGGCAGTGCCCTTGATACGATAACCGACATTGAGTAGTCAATGTAAGCGGCACGCATCTGTTCATCAATATTTATCGGGATTATTCGGTCTTCTTTATGGGCGTTCTCGTTTTCTAAATCTTCAGCCATTTTCTAATTTTTCTGTAGATAATTTGGGCGCTGTTATTAGGTTAAGTAATGTTATTTAAGCGACCTGCGAAGATAAGAAATTATACGTAGAACTATGGTTTTTTTACTAACATTCTGCCTGTTTTGCACAACAAATCATAAGTAGAAATGCAAACTTCCTATCTTAAAATATACCCGGGATCAAATGGACTTTTACAGGTAATTACTGCACCCTTTTCCAATATTCTTCTACAACGGTACCATTGGGTAATTTCCCATTAAAGATCAGCGTATCATTACGTATACTAAAATGATACTTGAGCGTGACGTTGAGCCATTTAGATGGCTGCGCGCTATAGGTTTGTGTTTCAAAGCAGCTATCACCGGTTAATTTATAGTTACCGGTTTCATAGGTAAGCGGTTGCGCATCTTTTTCGAGGTAGGTGCCTGCGTAGTGTTCCGCATTGTATTGCCTTCGCAAAATATAATCTTTGGGGGCGGTTTCCGGCTTGCCATTATAAATACCACCTCCATACTCCCATCTGCCGCTAAGGCCACCATCCAATTTAAATGATGTTAGCTCGCCCAATAGCAATATGAATATGAGTGCCTTTTTCATTTTAAACCCAGTTAATGCCTTTTTTTAACAAGCCAAGCGTTTTCTCTTCTTCGCTGCCCGCTTGTGGCTCATAATTGTATAACCATTTGGCGGTTGGTGGTAAGCTCATCAGTATAGATTCAATACGGCCGTTAGTTTCTAACCCAAATTTAGTACCTGCATCATACACCAGGTTAAACTCGGCGTAACGGCTGCGGCGCTGGTATTGCCATAATTGCTGGGCCTCGGTAAAGGCCTTATCACGGTTGCGGTTTACTAATTCAATATAAGTTGGGGCGAAAGTGCGGCCAACAGCTTTTGAAAATTCAAAAACCTGTTGCCAGCTTATATCATCGGATGCCGTTAAGCGATCATAAAATATTCCTCCTATACCCCTGGTTTCTGCTCTGTGTTTAATAAAAAAATAGTCGTCGGCCCATGCTTTAAAACGATGGTAAAAATCAGCATGGAACTTATCGCACGTGTTTTTCAATTGCTGATGAAAAAACCGGGCATCATCTTCAATAACATAATGCGGTGTAAGGTCAATCCCGCCGCCAAACCAACGCACCGGCGGTGTGCTGGAGTTAAATGACGACGGCATTTCAAAATACCGTATATTCATATGGATAATAGGCACCAGTGGATGATTTGGGTGGATAACGATAGATACCCCTGTGGCGAAAAAATCGTCCTGCTCTACCTTTAACGCTCTTTTTACTGTATCTGGTAACTGGCCGTGAACGGCAGAAAAGTTTACCCCGCCTTTTTCAAATATATTTCCATTCTGTATTACCCTGGTACGGCCACCTCCACCCCCGTCGCGTTCCCAAACTTCCTGCTCAAACCTGGCGCTCCCGTCGGCAGCTTCAAGCGCTGCGCATATCTCATCCTGTATTTGCTGGTAATCGGCGGCTATTTCTTCCCTGCTCATTTGTGTAGTATGTGAGTGATCCAATAATGCAACTGTTGCGGCAAAGTTAATAATAATACCACTCGCAGTTTTACAAGATAGTCATTTGCGGGTTAACTCAGCCCGGCCTCATCTTCAATATAATTCAGATCCTTGCCAAATGTTTCCTTTAACTGGCTAAGCGAGAATAAGGAAATGATAGTTAAAGCGATCATCATGATGTAACCCGTGGTGATCATGCCGTAATGCGGCTTCAATAAATTAAAGATAGTATTGATGGGTATTAACGAGCCCCTAACGAAGTTAGGAACGGTTGTAGTTACGGTTGAGCGGATGTTGGTACCAAACTGCTCGGCGGCTATGGTAACAAAGGTAGCCCAATAACCTACCGTGCAGCCCATAAAGAAACATACCCAAACAAATTTATCGTGTGTAATACCTTTAGCACCTAAATAAGTAAATGCGCTAACGAGCGATAACACCAGGAAAACCAGCATAGTTAACCTGCGCGATTTGGTTACCTGCGCCAATAAACCGGCAAAAATATCGCCTATGGCAATACCTATATAGGTGTATAAAACGCCCTCACCAGCTTTAAGTGTTTCTGTAGCGCCCAGCGCTTTACCAAACTCCGGTGAAAGGGTAACTAATATGCCTACAACGTACCAAAGTGGTGCCCCTATTAAAATACAATACACATATTTTTTAAACCTTCCCCATTTGTTAAATAGCATTAAAAAATTGCCTTTTGATACGTTACTTTCCTGTACGTTTCTGAACATGCCGGATTCGAAGGTGCCTACACGTAGCAACAACAGTAATATGCCGAGACCGCCGCCAACCATGTAAGCGCTTTGCCAACCGTGTTTTGCCACCGCGTAAGCAGCAGCCGCGCCAAAAAGTCCTATAACCGCTACGATCATGGTTCCGTAACCGCGGTTCTCCTTACTTAAAGTTTCGGAAACAAGCGTAATGCCTGCACCGAGTTCGCCGGCCAGGCCTATACCTGCTATAAAGCGTATAATAGCATACGAGGGTACGTTGCCTACATAGGCATTAGCGAAGTTGGCAATGGAATACAATAAAATAGAGCCAAACAAAACTTTTATGCGCCCCATCTTATCGCCTATTATACCCCATAGTATGCCCCCAAGCAGCAAGCCTGCCATCTGCACGTTAATAATCAACTGCCCTTTCGTGGTGATATCCGCTTCGCTGAGGCCGAGCGCGGTAAGGCTCGGTACCCTTACTATCGAAAAAACAAGTAAGTCATATATATCAACAAAATAACCGAGTGAGGCAACCAGCACCAGGAATACGGCATTGCGGGTTAACTTGGCGGGTGTAGCTTCTGTCATAAATTATCAGGTTAGTGGATAGTTGGTGCTACTAAGGTAAATATTGCACTTTAGGGTGCAAATATTATTCAACAAAAAACCCCTGTTTTATCAACAGGGGTTTAATTATAAGGGGAAAAAGGAATTTTTATACCTTTTTTACTTTTACTGCCTGTAAGCCTTTGCGACCCTCTTCTTCTTCGTACTCTACATCGTCATTATCCTTTATGGCGTTAACACCACCCTGCACATCTTTAAAATGTACAAAAAGATCTTTACCTTCTTCAGTTATAATAAATCCATAACCTTTTTGTGTGTTAAACCATTTTACTTTACCAGTTTTCATAATGCTTAATTAACGTATTAATAATTGTGTTAAGATTAGTAAGTAATCCAACTGAATTAAAATGGGTTTAATAATCAATGTAGACGTACAACTATCTTATCAAATATAATAAAAAATTAATATGCAATAATTATTTGGCTGATATAAAATAGCTTAAACAAAAATCGCCCGGAAAGCTAAGCTAACCGGGCGGTTTTGATATATATGGTTAATAATAAAAATTATTTAACTTTTTGGAACGGATAAACGCTGCCTGTTGGTGTAACTCTTACTAAAACTTCTTCTTTATCGTTTTTCAAGTCAACAAAGTAAACGGTTGGTTCAACGTTGTTTTCGTTTTCTAATTTGATGATCTCGTTTGCAAAATAACCCTGGAATTTAGCAGCGATAGTTTTTTGAGCGGCTACTGGTAATGCACGGTATTGTACATTTTCAGTAAGGCCCATAAATTCACCTCTTAGATTATAGAAAGCTGATTTCTGTACACCATCTACAGTGAAGGTAGCTTTTCTGAAATCACGGGTAACTTTCCAGGTTACATTCTCAGCACCTATAAAGTCGTTTTGAAATTGACTAACAACATAAGAAGGTACGTTATCGTTACCACCTTCTGCTTTAACAATTTTATCGCCTGCAAAAACATTAACACTTAATAAGGCTGCTATGGCGGTAGTTATAAATAATTTTTTCATGGCTGTCAAATTTTAAATTATGCAACAAAAATAAGTCAGCTTTGAATATTCTCAAAATTTTTGGTAATTATTATATAATTTTTATAATAATAGAGGATTTTTGGAAAAATTGTCAAAATAACGGCATTTAGATAGTGTATTTTTTACAATATGGCAATGAATTTTACAATATCTTATTGTAAAAAGTACACTAAGGTATTTCTTTCACTTACACTCTGATGTATTTTACTTTCTTATGACAATAAGCACTATCCGTTGTCAGAAAAACCGGGATACAGTGTCATCCCACCATCAATAAACACGGTAGTACCGGTAATGTAATCTGCTTCGTCAGATGCAAGCCAGGCTGCAAGATTGCCTACATCAATCGGTTGGCCAATGCGCTTATAAGGGATAAGAGTCAGCAATTTGTTTAATGCTTCCGGTGTTTCCCAGGCTTCTTTATTAATGGGGGTTTGTATAGCTCCCGGCCCAATGCCGTTTACACGTATCTTAAAAGGCGCAAGTTCCTGTGCCAGGCTTTTCATCAGCATTTCAATCCCCCCTTTACTGGCAGCGTAATTTACGTGCCCCGCCCATGGAATAATTTCATGCACGCTGCTCATACAAATAATTTTGCCTGCGGCTGCACTTACCCCCTGCCTTACTCCTTGTTGTATAAATATTTTGGCGGCTTCGCGTGAGCAAAGAAACTGGCCTGTAAGGTTTACATCAATAACCGTTTGCCATTGGTCAAGCGTCATATCAACCAAACGAGCATCTTTTTGTAGGCCCGCGTTATTTACCATAATATCCAACGAGCCGTATGTAGCAAGGTGCTGCGCAAACATGGCTAAAACGTCATGTTCTCTACTTACGTCGGCTTTAATGGCTATGGCTTCGCCGCCATGCTTTTTAATATCGGTTACTACCTCGTCGGCACGTTCGTGGTTATGTACAAAGTTTACAGAAACTTTTGCACCCGCGTTGGCCAATGCTAAAGCTACCCCCTTGCCGATACCGCTATCGGCGCCGGTTATAATGGCCGACTGGCCTTTTAATTTTTGTATTTCCATAGTTATATGGAATAATACAGGCGCTTAGTGTATTGTTTTATCGTAGGTGTCGATTTTACAAAGCCTTAATATAATCAAGGAAAAGGTACAGCGCTTTTTTCTTATCGTCTGTTAAATTAAAGTCGAGTTTGTGCATCAGGTAATCTTCCAGGTCAAAATCAGCACGATGAGGGAGCTCTTTCAACAGATCAAGCCTGTGGGCAAGGCCATGGCGTAAAGCTTGGTTAAACTCTTGTATAAAAGCGTCTTCAATAGGTTTGTTAGCTATCCAGGCCGCGAATACAAAGGGTAAGCCTGTAAATTTTTTCCATTCGCCTGATAGGTCATAAACATACTTATACCGCTCTGTTTTACCGAAAGTGCGGTCGCCAATTTGTACAAAGGCGGTTTTAGGGTCGGTTGAATGCGCGTAATCGGGCGCATCCTCAATCAGTTTAGGAGTTACCTTCCAGTAGTTTTTTAGCAATACGCGGGCAAGGTTATTAGAACTGCGCGACTCCGGATCAAGTTGCAAGGTGGTTGCTTCCTGTATAGGGCAGTTGCTAAAAATAAATACAGAATTAACCGGCCCTTCCGCGCCTATGCAATAGTTGGAGATGATATGCCACTCGGGCATGTTTAAAGTGGCCGCCACGGGTATAAGCCCGATATCTACCTGGTTATCTATCAATTTGCGCGCGCAATCAGCAGGCATGTCTAAACTTAGGTCGATATTTTCTTTTACAGCAGAATGCTGCAGGCCATATAAAAAAGGTTTGGTGTTAGTATAACTAACAGCCGATATTTTTATCTTATTCACGATTAAATTCCCTGTTTCGATTTAAGATGGAGCGCGTTGTTTGCATCAACAATGGTAAACTTGCTGCCATCATAAGTAAGTTTATAAAGCACCAGATTTTGGTGCGGAAAAGTATCCATTTGTGTTAAAGGCTGCTCTGTTAAGATGCACATTAACAAACGTAAAGCCCTGCCATGCATACATACCAACACCGTTTTTTCTTCGGGATGGCCCATGATCACGCTCATGGCTTCACGCTGGCGGATAGCAACCTCGTTAGGGCTTTCGCCACCTTCAAATTTCGAGTCGAGCTTACCATCCAGCCAATCACGCATAAGGTTTAAAAACGCCGCCTTGCTTTCGGGGGTAGCGGGTTGTCCTTCCTGTACGCCCCATGCCAGCTCATCCAGGCCGCTCAGTTTCTCAAATGGTATTCCCGTATCAATAAAGGGCTGTATGCTTTGCTGTGTGCGTTTAAGGCTGGATATGTAGATCTTATCAAAAGATACATCTTTATAGGCAGCATAAAACTGCTGAGCCTGTAAGCGCCCCTCCTCGTTCAGGTCAGTATCTCGGCCGCGGCCTTGTACAATACCTAACCTGTTTAATTCGGTTTGCCCGTGGCGTACAATATAAAGTGTCTTTTGAATATCCATTTTTTTAGTTTAAAGCTGAAAGTATATGGCTTTAACCTTTTACCGTTTCGCTTAATTAATAACCGGCAGCTTGTAATAGCTTGGTTTAGCGGTTTCCTCAAACTGGTAGTCCTTATAGTCGGTTACTACATTGTACAAAGTATCACGCTCTATCGGATGCCTGCCTACGTTCTTAATCAGTTCCACCAGCTCTTTGGTACTCATGGCCGGGTGTTGTTCCTCAGCGCCTGCCATAGAATAAATTTTGGTGGTATCATCCAAAGTGCCGTCAATATCATCCACACCAAAGTTTAATGATAACTGCGCCGTAGTGCGGCTTATCATGGCCCAGTAGGCTTTAATGTGGTCAAAATTATCCAGGTAAATACGAGCTATAGCGTAATTGCGCAGGTCCTCAATCACGGTTGATTCCGGCACATTGCTCATCTGGTTATCCTGGTTACGGAATTTGAGCGGTATAAACGTCTGGAAACCGCCGGTACGGTCTTGTAACTGGCGCAGGCGTTCCATGTGGTCAACACGGTGCCAGTATTGCTCAATGTGGCCGTAAAGCATGGTAGCGTTTGAGCGCATACCGAGCTTGTGCCATTCTTCATGTATGGCCAGCCACTGGTCGCCGGTACATTTATCTTTAGCTATCAGGTCACGCACTTCGGGATGGAAGATCTCCGCGCCACCGCCTGGGATAGATTCCAGTCCGGCATCTTTCATCATCTTCATGCCGGTGGCATAGTCGATTTTAGCCTTTTTAAAGATGTAATGATATTCAACCGGTGTTAACGCTTTCACATGAAGCTCGGGACGGTGTGCTTTTATCCTGCTGAACAATTCGCTATAAAACGGCACATCATATTGCGGCAATACCCCACCTACAATGTGTACCTCGGTTACGGGCTGGTCATCGTACTTTTTTACGATATCCATCATCTCGTCCATGGTGTATTCCCAGCCATCAGCACGTTGCTTTATAAGGCGCGAGTAGGAACAAAACTTGCAATCATAAACGCACAGGTTTGTGGGCTCGATATGAAAGTTACGGTTAAAATAAGTTTTATCGCCGTGCTTTTGTTCGCGTATGTAATTGGCCAATACGCCAAGGTAACCAAGTTCAGCTTTTTCATACAGCAAAACGCCCTCTTCAAAGGTGATGCGCTGTTGATGAAGTACCTTCCCGGCTATATCTTTTAATTCGGGTAAAAGTTGGGGATCATTGATCAGTACCCGTAAATTCTCTGATACTTCCATAGTGGAAAAATTTGAGCAAATGTAGCAATTTGCAGTTGTTTTAAAACATTATTAGCACTGCCAACAGGTGTTTAAACACAGAGTTTGACGCTCTCTTTACATTAACCCAAATAAAAAAGCCCTATGCGGTAAAACACAGGGCCGGACATGATTTTTAATAAATAATTATCCTTTAAAGTGCTGGATGATCAGGCTGGCAAGCTCTACACCTATACGCTCCTGCGCCTCGTTGGTAGCAGCGCCGATGTGCGGCGTAAGCGAAATTTTAGGATGCGACAAGATATCCTGGCGCGGAGTCGGCTCGTTGTCAAACACATCGAGTGCGGCGAAGGCGACTTTACCGCTGTCTAAGGCGGCAATCAGGTCTGTTTCGTCAATTAAACCGCCGCGTGAGCAATTCACCAAACCAACACCTTTTTTCATCTGTTCGAATTCCGCAGCCGCAATAAGTGCTTTGTCAACAAATGGGGTGTGCAGGGTAATAAAATCCGCATTGGCGATAATTTCTTCTTTTGTAGCTGTTCTAACGGCAACTTTTGCAACGTAACCACCACCTAAAACTACTTCAACTTCGGGGTTGAACGGAAATACATCAAAAGCCAATACTTCCATACCTACACCGATAGCAATTTTGGCTACTTCGCGGCCAATACGGCCGAAACCAAGGATACCCAAAGTTTTGCCACGCAGTTCAACACCTTTCGCGTAAGCTTTTTTCAGGTCGTTGAATTTGGCAGCGCCATCAACCGGCATTTTTCGGTTACTATCCGGCAGGAAACGTACGCCGCCAAACAAGTGACCGAATACCAGTTCAGCTACAGATAATGATGAAGAGGCAGGTGTGTTGTAAACCCCTATACCTTTTTCTTTGGCGTAGTCAACATCAATATTATCTACACCAACGCCACCACGACCAATCAATTTTAGATTTGGGCAGGCGTCAATTAAAGCTTTACGTACTTTGGTAGCACTACGCACGGTAATAGCATCGTACTCCTGCAAGCGGGTAGGTAATTCATCCTGTGGGATATTGTTGGTATCCACTATAAAACCGGCATCCTCAAGCATTTTTTTGCCTATAGGGTCGATACCGTCATTAGCTAATATTTTGATCATTACTATTAGTGATTTGAGATTAGAGACCAGAGATCAGGAAAAGAGAACAAATCTCTAACCTCCAATCTCTGATCACTAAGTAATTATTTATTCTTTTCAGCAAACTCACGCATGGCATCAATCAGCACGTAAACGCTGGTGATGGGCAACGCATTGTATATAGAAGCACGGAAACCACCAACGCTTCTATGGCCTTTGATACCTACGATACCCTTTTCGTCACAAAATTTAAGGAATGGTTTTTCAAGCTCCGCGTTCTCCATCACAAAGCATACGTTCATGCGCGAACGGTCTTCTGGAGCGGCAACAGCTTTAAATAATGGGTTGCGGTCGATCTCTTCGTAAAGTACACGTGCTTTCTCGTTATTTTCTTTCTCGATAGCAGGTACACCACCTTTAGATTTTAACCATTTCAGGGTTAACATAGATACGTAAATGGCAAAGCAAGGAGGCGTATTATACATAGAACCACCTTCTATTTGTACCTGGTAGTTGTACATAGCAGGTATTTTACGACTGGTTTTGCCTAAAATATCATCTTTAACAATTACCAGCGTAACGCCTGCAGGGCCCATATTTTTCTGTGCGCCTGCGTAGATCAAACCGAAATCGGCCACATTTACATAGCGGCTGAAAATATCAGACGACATATCGCAAACCAGCGGCACAGGCGATTTAGGAAATTGCTGTAACTGCGTACCGTAAATGGTATTATTTGATGTGATGTGGAAATAAGCCGCATCAGTTGGTATGGTATAATCTTTAGGGATATAAGTGTAGTTGCTTTCTTTTGAAGAAGCTACTACTTCTACATCACCAAAAAATTTAGCTTCTTTTAAGGCTTTACTTGCCCATACGCCAGTATCCAGGTAAGCGGCTTTGCCACCCTCCGGTAACAAATTGTTGGGCGCCATTGCAAACTGGGTGCTTGCACCGCCTTGTAAAAACAGTACCGAGTACCCCTCAGGTACGTTAAATAATTCTTTTACTAACGCAACAGCTTCATTCAGTACTTCTTCAAATTCCGGTGAGCGGTGCGAAATCTCCAGCAAGGATAAACCTGTTCCGTTGAAATCAAGTACAGCCGCTGCTGCCTGTTTGAATACCTCCTGAGGCAATATGCCGGGTCCGGCACCGAAATTGTATTTCATGATTAATTATTTATGTATTGGTTTATTAAGTTTGTACTAAGACGCGCCTAAGGTAGTTAATTCGACAAAAATTATAGACTTTTTTTACATTTTTTTTAAAATGCCGTGACATAAGCAAAAACTCGATTATTGCTTCTATAAGATAAATTATAGTAGGAAATTGGGTAAGTAAGCGTTGGTTATAAATGCTTCAGTTGCGAAATAGCCAGCGATGGATCACTTGCCGAGAATACCGAACTCCCTGCTACCAAAACGCTGGCGCCGGCCTCAACTAACTTAGCAGCGTTGCCGGTATCAACACCACCATCAACTTCTATTTTAAGATCAGGGTTAGTGGTTGCGGCAAGCGTTTTCACTTGCGCAAGTTTTGTAAAAGTATGTCCAATGAATTTTTGGCCGCCAAAACCAGGGTTTACCGACATCACCAAAACCATGTCCAGATCAGCTATGATGTCTACCAGATTGGCAACAGGCGTTGCAGGATTTATAGCTACGGATGCTTTACAACCCAGTTGTTTGATGACCTGTATGGTGCGGTGCAGGTGCGGACAGGCTTCGTAATGTACCGTTATGCTATCGGCCCCGGCTTCCTTAAAGTCTTTAAGGTAACGGTCAGGGTCAACGATCATTAGGTGCACATCAAGCGGCTTTTGGGCGTGTTTTTTGATAGCCTTTATAACAGGAAAACCGAAGGAGATGTTCGGTACAAACATGCCGTCCATCACATCCACATGGAACCAATCTGCTTCACTGGCATTTACCAGTTCAATATCTCTTTGCAGGTTTGCAAAATCGGAAGCTAATAAAGAAGGCGCTATCAAATGGTGCATGCGGTAAATATAGAGATATTTTAAAGTTTACAGTTAATAGTTTGCAGTTAGCTACTGCAAACTTCCCTCCGCAAATTATATTGCCATCTCCGGCACATCACCCTTAACAACCAGCTTGCCGGCCGTTGCTTTTTTGATATCGTCAACAGAAACACCGGGCGCCCGTTCTACCAGTTTGAAACCACCATCGGGCAGAATGTCTAACACGGCCAATTCTGTTACTATTTTTTTAACGCATTTAATGCCGGTTAAGGGCAAGGTGCAGTTTGGTAAAAGTTTTGATTCGCCAGCTTTGTTAACATGCTGCATGGCTACAATAATATTTTCGGCTGAAGCCACCAGATCCATGGCTCCCCCCATTCCCTTTACCATTTTACCGGGAATTTTCCAATTAGCGATGTCGCCATTTTCAGATACTTCCATGGCGCCTAAGATGGTTAGGTTAACTTTCTTGGCCCGTATCATGCCAAAGCTCATGGCCGAATCAAAAACCGCAGAACCGGGTAGTTTGGTTATGGTTTGCTTACCTGCGTTGGTGGTGTCAGGGTCTTCTTCTCCCTCAAACGGAAACGGCCCCATCCCTAACAATCCGTTCTCAGATTGCAGCACCACGTCAATATTTTCCGGGATATAATTGGCTACCAATGTAGGGATGCCGATACCCAGGTTAACATAATAACCGTCTTTTACTTCTTTTGCTATACGTTTAGCTATACCTTCTTTGTCAAGCATCTTTGTAATTTGATTATTGGGTAATTTGAAGATTTGAAAATGTTTTAACCGCTTTTGAACTCGCAATAATTTTAGAGATTATTTTAATAATTGATATCAACTTGTCAAGTAAAGTTGGATCGAACGGATAGGTTTTTGAAGACTGACACAATAGAAGAAAATATTCCGTTTCATCGGCTTCCTTAGCGGCAATTTTCATTTTGTGAATGAAGTCCGCCTTACTTTCTGCGTTTTGAGCTTCCCGTACATTTGCGCCTATTGATATACCAGATCTTATCAGTTGCTTAGATATGACATATTTCTTTTGGCTCTCCAATTCTTCACAAAATGTAATGATGTGTAATGGGAATTCGAAGGTTAATGCGACTATCAGATTTTCTTTATCGTTCTTCATTTTCAAATCTTCAAATCATCTTATTTTCTAATCTTCTTACCGTTCTTTGCTCAATGCGTTTCTCGTAATTTTCACCTTTAAATATTCGGTGTACGTATATGCCAGGGGTATGGATATGATCTGGGTCTAATTCTCCGGGTTCAACCAATTCTTCAACTTCGGCAATGGTTATTTTACCTGCCATAGCCATTACGGGGTTAAAGTTGCGGGCCGTTGAGCGGTATACCAGGTTACCCATAGTATCGCCCTTCCAGGCTTTTACAATGGCAAAATCGGCATCAAAGGCCATTTCCATTAAATAATCTTTCCCGTTAAAGTTACGTATCTCTTTACCTTCTGCTACTTCGGTACCTATGCCTGCAGGCGTAAATATAGCCGGCATACCATAGCCTGCGGCCATACAGCGCGTTGCTAATGTGCCCTGGGGGATAAGTTCTACCTCAAGTTCGCCGCTAAGTAGTTGGCGTTCAAACTCAGCATTTTCCCCTACGTATGACGATATCATCTTTTTAACTTGCCTGTTACGCAGTAACAAACCTATGCCAAAATCATCCACCCCCGCATTATTAGATATGCAGGTAAGGTCTTTAATCCCACTTTCCGCTAAGGCAAGTATGGTTTTCTCGGGCAGCCCGCATAATCCGAAGCCTCCCAGCATAAGGGTCATGCCGTCTCTAATATCGTTAATGGCTTCCTGTGCACCACTGACAACTTTATTCATGTTTTAATTGGTTATAGGCAAATGTAGTTTTTTTAATAATACTATGCATGCATAATAACTTTTGATCTGATTTTTTTTTCACCTGCCATAAACATGTTTTGGCGATTTTAAATTTAACCCATTTACTTTGAGTTAAAAAATGCAAACAATTAAAAAACTAAAACCTTATTACTATATATCAATCTATAAACAAAATGGAACTGAATAATAATAACAACCCGCAGCCAAATGCTTACCGTGTTGAGGACGATGATAATTTAGAGGAAAAAGACCTGCGTCGCGAAACTTTTATGTTTGGCAGTGAAGAAAAAGAAGCCAACAAACCCGGAATGGAAGGCCAGGGATACGGCGGCCAAAGCTTTGGTGAGGATAACAATACACCATCCGGTGATGACGGTAACAACCCATCCCGTAATGCCGGTTATGGTAATGAATATTTTAAGCGTTCAGAACCCGCTGAAGAACATCCGGAGTTTAATAATTTCAAGGATCCCAATCAGTTAGGTCAACCCAATTTTACCCAATCTTCGGGAGCTGCGTTAACAGGCCAATCAGACGAAGAAAATGCTGGCCCCAAGCAAGAGGACGCCGGGAATGGCAACAATAACAGCGACGACCAAAATCTGAGCTATCAGGAAGGTACGGCTGATAACGATGGTTATGAAACAGGCGTTAATGAAGAAGGTGACGTAGCCGGTAACCGAGAAGTACCCGATCAGCAAAAGGTAGGTGAATAGTTAATTTACCATAGCCCGAATCAAGGTTCGGGCTATGGTAATGTTTTTATTCTGCCACAGAAAACTTGAAAATAGTTTGCGTTTGATAAGTTTCTCCGGGCTTTAATACTGTTGAAGGAAATTCCGGTTGGTTTGGAGAATCAGGATAATGTTGCGTTTCCATCGCGAACGATGTACGGTATTCGTCTTTCTTTCCCCCTTTCATTACATTTTGAGCCTGCATAAAATTACCGGTGTAAAATTGCATTCCCGGCTCCTCTGTAAAAATTTCCATTTTTATGCCGCTTTTATCACCAATAACGGTGGCAACAGGTGTCGACAGATCATGTGGGTTTAACACATAATTATGGTCATATCCCCTACCCTCCAACAGCTGTATATGATCATTGTTAATGCGTTCGCCTATTGTTACGGGTTGGGTAAAATCAAAAGGTGTACCGGCAACAGGTTCAATTTTTCCGGTAGGGATCAATGTGCTGTTTACCGGTGTGTAACCCTCTGCATCAATCTGTACCATATGGTTTAAGATTGTTCCGCTGCCTTCGCCATTCAAGTTGAAAAATGCATGATTTGTAAGGTTTACCACAGTGGTTTTATCGGTAGTAGCCAAAAAACTTACCTTCATGGCATTATCATCAGTAATTTGGTAGGTTACCTTAACGCTAAGGTTGCCCGGGAAACCGCCCTCCATATCTTCGGACAGGTAGGTTAGCACTAAGGTGGCTTCATCTGTTTGTTCGGCATCCCATATCACATCCTGGAAAGCTGGCGTACCACCATGCAGTGTGTTGGGGCCGTTGTTTAAAGCAAGGGTATATTCTGTTCCCTCAAGCGTAAACTTGCCTTTAGCTATTCGGTTAGCAAAACGCCCAATGGTGGCTCCATAATATGGCTCTTTGGAATTTATAAACCCATCAACACTTTCAAAGCCAAGTACGATATCAATGGACTTGCCGTACTTGTCGGGCACAAACAAACTTACCACACGGCCACCATAATTGGTAATTGCCGCCTCTACCCCATTATTATTTTTTAGTATATATAAGTGGGTTTGTTTGCCGTTAACTGTTTTTTCAAATGCTGTAGCAGGGGGAAATTGTGGTCGGGTTTGAGTACTTTCTGTCATTGTTATATTGTTTTTCCATGCGGATCAATCATCTGTTGAATTGGATTTCCGCAATTAAGCATAAAGCGCCAAATTTGCTATATTAATTACGCTTATCATAGTACAAATGTCACAGGTACAATAATTTTTATTTTCCGAGGGGCTGGATATCATTTTAAGCCTTATAAATTTAATGCCTGCGGGCCAATAACGGCATTATCACAAATATAAGTAGGCACAATACCCGTAGCCTGTATGCGGTTATCGGCATCCTGCGGCAATGTGTTACCCGATAGTACCAGCACAGTATCTAAACCAAATTTATTGCCGCCCATAATATCGGTTTGCAGGGTGTCGCCTACCATTACTATGTCTTTTTTATTAATTGGCCTGTATTCGCGTATGAGGTCATAAACAAACATGAACATTTGTGAATCGGGCTTGCCAAAACGAATAAACTTTTTGCCGATAATGGTTTCGATCATTTGCGCTAAACCACCAATGGCAATGCTTACATCATGGTTTGATACCGGGTAGGCATAGTCGGTATTGGCAACAATTGCAGGTATGGTACGCTTGCGCAGCAGGTTAACAGTTTTGTTGATGTCCTCAAACCAATTAAAACCCTCATCGTCCATAAAAACAAGAGCGTTCACCTGGTCAATATTACTGCTGTTGATATCGCTTACGGGCAGGGTTTTTAATCCGGCGCTTTCAATGTAGTGGGCAGATTCTGTAGTGCCAAGGTAGGCTACATATCCTCCCTCAACTTTTAGTTCCAGGTAATCTTTAGTTAACTGTCCCGAAGAGATGATCCTGTCGGCAGTCACCAGGTTTAACCCTTTGTTGTGGTATGACTGCGCTAATTGAGCCGGACTTCTGGAAGCATCGTTAGTAACAATGTAGTATTCTTTTTTTTGCGCTTCAAGGTAAGCAAAAGTGCGCTCAATACCCGGCACCAGGCCGGTGTGTGTTTTAAGCACACCAAAGGCATCAAAAAAGATCACTTCATAACGGTCTATAATTGATTTGAAATCCTCTATGCGTTTCATTTTTGGTTTTTTGTTTAAAGTCACTCACTATTCCAATCCCAAAGCTTTTATAATTTTCTCTGCGTCAAAATCGCGGTCAACAGATGGCAGATAAGTTTCAAATGCCTCGGACTGTAGTTTCTTAGCATATTGTCCGCTAAAAAAGTATTGGCCGTCTTTTATTACATAGTTCAGTATAAAAAAGCGGTAAGCTTCTTTCAGGAAACGTATCTCATCGGCTGTAATAGGGTTTACTTTGTGATATTCTTTCAGGAAAGTAATAAAGCGGTCTTCCATCATTGGCCCTATCACGTAGCTGAACACGGTTCGGTCGCCGGCATCTGAAACTACTCTGCTGAAAAAATAAAAATCGAGCAAACGGTAGCTCATCCTGAACCAGTCATAATCCCATCGTGAGTAAAGTTCCAGTTCTGGTGTTACCGAAAAGTTCCCGATGTTCCAGTCAATAAATACCGGGATGATCTCGAAAGAACTCATATTATACCGGGAGCGGTTTTTCAAGAATTGTTCGCAATGATATTTAAGCAGATCGGCCTGCATACGGGTGCCAAATTTGCGCTCGTCCTTTTCCAGTTGACGCTGCAGGTCATAAATATCGGTCCGTAAAGTCTTAGACGATTTTGGTAATACATTTTTTACCCTTGAGCATGCTTTATGGAACTTGCCCAACTGGTTACCCAGTTTTTTGATCATGTCATTGTCCAGGCGGCGTGGCAGGCGTTCCATCATACGGGTGGGGTTATAAAAAACCACCCAGGCATCGTCCTTGCCCTGTTTGTAGCGGTAAATGTAAACGCGGTTATTTTTTAATAACGACTTTGATAACAGGTTTTCAAATGGGTATAGCAAGTTATTTGATAGCGCCTGTATGATACGATGATCCTCTTTAAAATGCTCGAATTTGCCAAAGAACGAAAGCTTGGCAATAACAATATCGTCATCATCAAAAGTGATGCGGTACACATGATTGGTAGAAACCATCGCGCTGATATCATCAATGCTTCGGATGATTTTAGATTTGTCGTAGCCTTCCCAGGCTGATTGTATTATGAGGTGAAAGTCCATTGGTTGAACCGGGATTAAGCGTATTTGTTCGGTTTCACGGGATAATTCTTCAATACCGGTGTAAATTGGTTTATGCGGCTAATATACTACTGTTTTCAGTTTTAAACTTTTGTACGGCAAATAATCCCGGTCATATTCCCTCAAAGTACCTTTTCAATTCCCAATCGCTTACGCTTTTGGCATATTGCCGGTGTTCCCATAAACGGGTTTGGGTAAAGTGTTTTACAAACCCTTCGCCAAAAAGTTCTTTAGCGAGCGGAGAATTTTGCATAGCTGTGGCCGCGTCAAACAAATTACTGTGTAATATGCCGTTTGCCTTATTATCATAACCATTGCC
Organism: Mucilaginibacter sp. 44-25; assembly: GCA_001898335.1. Taxonomy (GTDB): domain Bacteria; phylum Bacteroidota; class Bacteroidia; order Sphingobacteriales; family Sphingobacteriaceae; genus Mucilaginibacter. The sequence goes on from MKTS01000001.1 coordinate 664,435, forward strand.
CTTGGTGGCTGCTATATTAAGTTTCAGTTTGTTTTTGATGCCATAAAGCCCGGAAGCAAGCGCCGCCGCTATTGCCAGATACGGGTTGGTATCCGAGCCGGGTATGCGGGTCTCTAACCGGGTTGCTTTTTCTGATACATTTATGACCCTCAAAGCTGTTGTCCGGTTGTCTACACCCCAGGTGATAGTAGTAGGTGCCCAAGCGCCCTCCACAAGGCGTTTATAACTATTAATGGTTGGCGCGTACATAGGCAGCAAATGCGGAAGACAATAAAGTTGCCCCGCCAGATATTGTTGATGTAACTCACTCATCTTGTTTACATCCGCATCATCGTAAAATAAATTTTTTCCGCCCTCTGCCGACCATAAACTCTGGTGAATATGCCCGCTGCAACCCGGCAAATTTTCGTTCCATTTGGCCATAAAGGTTGCAGTTAAGCCATGCTGTGACGCTATTTCTTTTACCGCGGTCTTAAAAAGTACTGCACTGTCTGCAGCCTCCAATGTTGGCGCATAGTGGATGGCGGCTTCGTAAACGCCGGGACCGGTTTCGGTATGTAAACCTTCAATAGGTATCTGGTATTGGGTGAGCTTATCAAACAGGTCGTTGTAAAAAGCACTGTTTTGCGATGGCCTTAGTATGGAGTAACCAAACATGCCAGGCGACAGTGGCTCCAAATTCCTGAAACCTTTGTGCTGTAAGCTTTGAGGCGTTTCGTAAAAGTTGAACCACTCAAATTCCTGTGAAAATTGTGCCACATAGCCCAATTTACCGCACTCCGAGATAATGTTTTTTAACAGGCTCCGGGGGCAAACCTCCAATGCCTTTGCGCCGGGGCCACTATAATCGGCTATAAAGAAAGGCACGTTGTTTTCCCATGGGATCATCCGGAACGTGGAAATATCTATAAAGCATTGCTTGTCCGGATAACCGCTATGCCAGCCTGTAAGATCAACATTGTCATAAGGGGCATCGGTGCTATCCCAGCCAAACACCACGTCGCAAAAGCCATAACCACTTTGCAGGCCATCCAGGAATTTTTGTTTGCTGATGACTTTGCCACGCAAAATGCCGTCGACATCGGCAAAAGCGAATTTTATTTTCTGAATGTTATGGTCGTTGATGTATGAAATTACCTGTTCTGCATTCATTTTTAACTTAATAAAATGGCAATTTAATATTATTTACAACGTATTTAGCGATTAGATTTAAAGGAGATAAGTTTTGGAGCATAAAAAAGACAAATAATGCATATTGCTGAAATCAGTATTTAAATAGTCCAAATCGTGCTTCCGGCATATATTTAAAGAAATTTTATTGAGCATAACGACTTTGATAACCTGAAGAACCGAAAACGAATTATTTAAATATTCTATTACAATAACCGTGACAGGCCACGTCAGGGAATTAATTGTAAAAGTTTCTGCTTTATATTCACCCTTGTATCAATACTTTACTATATTTTCTCCGTCAGGTGTTTCCAGTATCGTTTGGGTATATGCCTTACATGAAGTTTTGTATTTTTACGTGAAGCGATGTTAACGCTCTTAAAGTAGTTTTTCCAAAGATGCTGATACATATCTTCGTCTTCAGTATAAGCGGCAACAATATCGGCCTGTCTATTGCTATCGGCAAAATCGAGCGTAATAAATTGGGTATCGTGCAGATCGTAATATATACCATATTTACGGCGAAGGTCATAGATCATCCACTTCATATCTGCATACCGGCTTTTAAAATGTTTGATCAATAAAGGCAGCACATTAAAATCCGGCTCAATTGCAGCATAGAACGAACCATCCCGCAGTTTTTGAAAACGGATAAATGCCTCCATGCGGTGTTTCTCGCGCCTTACCATACGCACTATCTCTGATACGCGCACCACATATTTATTTCCGTAATCCTCTTCAATATTTTCGGCTGAATCAATCGCATAGCGCATAAAACCAAGTAGGTTATTATCTTCCCCAGAAATTTCAGCCAAATGAGCGGCATACAGCCGCTGAACACCAAGTGTAGATAACTTTAGTTTTAATGATTTAAGCACACGGGCAGCACGCGCCTGGTCTGTAACAACGTGCAACTTTTCGTCAAACAATGTTCCCTCCAAATATTCGCCCTGATGTAATTTCACATTGCATAATTTATGCGCGTAAACATCAAATACGGCTGTTAGCAGCCCTTCAAAAGTTCCATCGTAACTAAGCGTAGTCATTAGAACAGATTTAATTGAGTGGGAACATTCTTGATATACTTGCTGTGCGAGGTAGCCAATATAAATTGCTTAATGGCATTGCCTGTTAAATCCCTGCGCTCAAATTCTTTACTTTGGCAGGTAACAAAATATTTTGCCCGGTTAATACAAACACCCATCCTTTTCAGATTTTCCCAATTGAGTTTTCCGAACTTGCGTGCACTAACGATTTTTTGAGCCGATAATACACCAATGCCAGGCACGCGTAAAATCATTTTCAGATCGGCTCGATTAACATCTATCGGAAATTCATTCATGTTCCTGATGGCCCAGCTTAATTTAGGATCAATATCCAGATCAAGGTGTGGCTGCTGATTGTTTACGATCTCGCTCACATGGAAACCGTAATTACGCATCAGCCAATCTGCCTGGTAAAGCCTGTTTTCGCGTACCATTGGCACACTGGTATTAAGCGCAGGCAAACGGCTATCTTCCAGCACGGGTACGTAGCCCGAATAGTAAACCCGCCGCAGCTTAAAATTTTTGTAGAAATAATTGGCTGAATGCAATATCTGGTTATCATCCTCGGGCGTGGCACCTATAATTACCTGTGTACTCTGGCCGGCAGGTGCAAACAGGGGGGCCTTTTTAAACAATTTCTTTTCTTCAGTATGCTGAATGATAGCATTTTTTAGGTAGCCCATTGGTTTGATCATATCCTGATGGTTTTTATCAGGCGCCAGCAATTTTAAACCGGCCTCGGTTGGCATTTCTAAATTAACGCTTAATCTGTCAGCATAAAGCCCGGCCTCGTTCATTAATTCATCGCTTGCACCGGGGATAGATTTAAGATGGATGTAACCATGAAAATTATGCTCCAGTCTGAGTTTCTTTGCTACTCGGACCAAACGTTCCATAGTAAAATCGGCATCTTTAAAAATGCCCGAGCTTAAGAAGAGCCCCTCGATATAATTACGGCGATAAAAGTTGATGGTAAGATCAACCACTTCCTGCACAGTGAAGGCTGCACGTTGTATATCATTACTCTTGCGCGATATACAATAAGCACAATCGAAAATGCAATGATTAGTAAGCAGAATCTTTAACAGCGAAACGCAACGACCATCCTCTGTGTAGGAATGGCAAATGCCATTGCTGGCGTTACCAAGACCTTTATTCTCGTTTTTACGTTTACTACCACTACTTGCGCACGATACATCATATTTAGCTGCATCAGCTAAAATATTTAACTTTTCGGTTATCCTGTCTGCATCCATATCAATTCAAAAATACTAATAATATTAGCATTTATCTGCCGGTTGAATATTTTTTTAATTCCTTTTAGGAGTATGATTAGATTGGTGGTATGATGTTAGTTGCTTATTACATAAAAACTACCATGAATACTTCGGAAAACAAGACAAGCAAAAAGCAGAGAACGAAAAAATCTATAGAGAATTTAAGGATGCTGTGAACATGAGCGCCTCTACTCTGGAAAAATGGTTAAAAACAGAAGAATCGAAAAAAGTGGGATAGGATAGCGGCGATGGTGAATCAATAGGTCATAAATCCGGGCATCGAATTATTGATATCCTTCACAAAAACAAAAGTGAATTAACAGCAGCAGATTATAGACACATGGCAAAAGTGCATGGATATGTTTCACGGCATTTGGCGCAGAAACCAAAAGACGCCAAAGATTCTAATTGGGATTATTCTTTAAAGAATTGGGGACACGATTTTTCCAAAAAGTAAGGCTCAAATAATTGAGCTTTATTATCTTTAGAAAAACATTACCTGTATGCCAGATTTAGATCCCGGCTTTTGCCGGCACCTGCAAGCTATCACCGAAATAAAACTGAGTGACGAACATGTTTGCGAAGAGTGCATAAAACAAGGTACTACCTGGTTTCATTTACGCACCTGCCAAACTTGTGGTGTTACGCTTTGTTGCGACCAGTCACCGGAGCAACATATGACCAAGCATTATCATGCCAGCAGTCACCCGGTTATAGCCTCCGCGCAACCTGGCGAGCGTTGGTTGTGGTGCTACCCTGATGAACAATTTGCAGAGTATTAGATAGCCATATTGCTTAACTACCTTACATAGCGATAGACATAAAAACAACAAGGCCTTGCATCAAAGCAAGGCCTTGTTGTTTTATCTATTGAAAAGATTAGAACACTTCATTAATACTCATCTCGCGCAACTCCTTTGGTTCGTTGGGACGGCCATTCTTAAATGCCTGGCGGGGTTTTAAGCCTAACAGCTCAAACATGAACATGTCCTCATCGAATGTAGGGTTTGGCGTGGTCAATAACTTTTCACCGGCGAATATGGAATTGGCACCAGCCATAAAACATAGTGCCTGCTCAACAGTGCTCATTTCAGTACGGCCAGCTGATAACCTTACTACGGTTTTAGGCATGATGATACGAGTAGTAGCGATCATCCTCACCATATCCCAAACAGATACACGAGGTTGCTCTGCTAATGGCGTACCTTTAACAGGTACCAAAGCGTTGATCGGTACTGATTCCGGATGTTTGGGCAGATTTGAAAGCGTTTTAAGCATAGATATCCTGTCGGCCGTGGTTTCGCCTAAACCAATGATACCGCCGCTACAAACCGATATTTTTGCTTTGCGCACATGTTCAAGCGTGGTTAAACGGTCATCATAAGTACGGGTGGTAATAATACGCTTGTAGTCATCTTCTGAAGTATCCAGGTTATGGTTATAAGCATATAAACCGGCATCGGCCAATCGTTGCGCTTGGTTTTCGCTAAGCATACCTAAAGTACAGCATACTTCCATATCTAATTCATTTACAGCTTTCACCATATCCAGTACTTTGTCAAAGTCGCGATTATCGCGCACTTCGCGCCATGCTGCACCCATACATAACCTTGATGCACCACCGTCCTTAGCGCGTTTGGCGGCAGCTACAACCTCTTCTTTAGGCATTAGCGCATGTACATCAACACCGGTACTGTAACGTGCGGCCTGCGGGCAATAAGCACAATCCTCCGGGCAACCGCCTGTTTTTATCGAGATAAGTGAACTGATCTGTACCTCGGCATAGTCTTTATTCTCGCGGTGAATAGTCGCCGCGCGATAAATAAGGTCTAATAAGGGTGAATGGTATATTTTTGAGATCTCTTCCTGGCTCCAGTCGTATCTTACTTCGGTCATATAAATTACGTTAACGTCAATTAATGTTGAACTATCGTTTGCAGTGCAAATATTGAAAGATTATTTTCGATTTCCATTATATGGATAATTGTTTGATTTAAACCTATTCATTATCAATATCATAATAATAGTTTAGTAGCCAACCACAAAGGCAGGAAGAAACCAATACAATCTGTAAAAGTGGTGATAATAATTGACGATGCTACCGCAGGATCAATCCCCACTCGTTTTAAAATCAATGGTATACCCGCACCTGTAATACCTGCGATAACCAGGTTACCGGTCATAGCTAAAAATAACACCACCCCCAACATTGGGTTAGCATCATAAAAATAAGCCACCGCAAAAACAATAAGCCCGTTGCAGGCACCATTAATTAAGCCCACTAAAGATTCCTTTAAAATAGTGTCATAAGCTTGCCTGTCTGTAAGGTCACTTAATGATATGCGGCGCACGGTAACCGCAAGCGCCTGAGTGGCGGTATTCCCTCCCATTCCGGCAATAATGGTCATGTAAGCGGATATAATGGCAAGGGTTTGTACAGTCGCGTCAAAATTACGGATGATGGACGCGGCGAGAAAAGCGGTTGCCAGGTTAATTACCAGCCAAGGCAGGCGGCTTTTAACAGCGGCTTGCCAGTTACCGCTCAGTTCCTCATCCTCAGACACACCGGAAATTTTCAATATATCCTCGGTGTTCTCCTCTTCCATTACGTCAATAATATCATCAACCGTAATCCGCCCCAGTAACTTCATATGGTCATCAACTACGGGTATACTTGTAAGGTTATATTGTGAGATCAGTTTAGCCACTTCTTCCTGGTCAAGGTCAGCCTTTACAAACACAGGGTCGTGCTTATAAATATCGCGTACCCGCATTTCGGCACGAGCCTTTATCAGGTCTTTTATGGAAACGATGCCCTGCAATGTTTTATGCTCATCAACCACGTAGATAGTATAAAACTCCTCCATCTCCTCAGATTGCCGGATGATCTCATCGAGCGCCTCTTTTTTATCGTGCCCGATATTCACACAGATCACCTGTGAGTTCATGATACCACCAGCAGTATCTTCGTCGTAATTTAAAAGAGCGCGTATACTGGTCGCGTCTTCCTGGTCTATTTCCTGCAGGATCTCCCGTTGGTCTTCTTCATCTAACTGGCTGATGATGTCCGTAGCCACGTCATAATCCAATTCCTCAACAATCTCCGAACGCTTTTCAGGATCAAGGTTAACGAGCAGCTCTTCCGGGTGACTTTCTTCGGTCATCTCGGTGATCACATCAGACGCTTCCTCGGTAGGCAATATATTGATAATGCGTTCGCGGGCTTCCTGGGGAAGGCGTTCAAATAAAATAGCGATCTCCGAGGCGTGGTATTCTTTCAGAACACGCTCTAATTCAGCATCATCAGCCTCAAGCGCGGTTTTAATACGCAGCAGATCGGATTTATCTATTTCAAATGATTGCATATGCTGGCAATTTAGGGATTTTTATGCGGAATTAACCCCTGATGAAAGCAATTTTAGGTTAGATTTACCTTAATATCATCCACTGTAATCATACTTTATCTTAGCTCCGGTTAACTTTCCAAGCCTGCTCATCACCACCTCCACCTGTGTTTTACGAACAGAAAAACGGATAGCGCAAATTAATTCCGAACGTTGCTCCAAAACCTGCAATTGTTCTTCTTTGATGATGCGCATCACATCATTCATTTGAGGATAGTCAAAAGTGATCGTGTACATATCATTAATAGTTTTCTCAATTACTATTGCTTCAGAAAGCGCCATTTCTGTAGCGGTCTTATAGGCATTTATTAACCCAGGCACGCCTAAAAGCGTACCGCCGAAATAGCGAACTACAACTACCAGTGTATTGGTAATATCTTTAGATAACAAAGTATTTAATATCGGCCGACCGGCCGTACCTGATGGTTCTCCATCATCATTTACTCTGAATACCGACCTGTTGGTGCCCAGGCGCATAGCCCAGCAGTGATGGTTAGCTTTAGGATGTTCAGCTTTAAGCTTTGTTAAGATGGGTTTTATATCTGCTTCACCTGAAATGGGATAAGCGAACGCTATAAACTTGCTCCCCCTATCACGAAAAATTGCTTCCGTAGAAGCAGATATAGTTTTGTAAGTATCATCAAAAAGCATTACCAGTGTAGTATATTCACTATGGTGATCATAGTAATTGAAATAATTGCCAAAGCAAGGCCCAATTTATTAAGCTTGCTTAAGCGTTCGTGAAACACCACCATACCAACAATGGCACCAAGTGTGATAACGCCTATATTCATAGCAGAAAAGACGAGCGATGGACTTGTAGAAAGCGCTTTGTGTGCTTTTAAATAGAATAATATATTCCCGAAATTGGCTACACCTAAAATCCATCCGAACATGATATGTGCCCAATGAATGCGCGCCTTACCCGCGAATATCTTAATTAGCAGGCTAATAAATGATATAACAAAAGCGAGAATATAAATATAGAAAAGTGATGTTGTGTAAGGTACGACGGTATAGGATGCCACTTTTTTAAAAGATATATCAATAGCACCAAAACCTAAAAATACCAATATCAGATATATCCAGGCATTGCTTACTACTTTACGGTTGGCTGTTTGTTTTTGCCAGGGAATAGAACAAAGTATAGCAGCAAAACCAATGGCAAAACATGCCAGCCTTGCCAGGCTAAAGCTGTCACCAAATAACAGAAAAGCGGCAAAAAGCGAAATGAACAATGATAACCTTTGTGCTACATCTGTGCGAACAATGCCCGCTACACGCACTGAAGCAGCCATGATCCAGAAAATAAGCGGCAGCAGTATACCAACAACCAAATACAGCCAAACAGGTAGCTGACTAAACGCTATCTCCTTTACATCGGGTTTAAAAAACCACCAGGTTAACAAAATAGCCATAGAGTAATTCCAGACAATGGCCTGAAAAATATCGATTTGGTACCGCCTTGCCAATTTTAGCAAAACCGAAACAATAACACTACAACAAATACTCAGAAATACGTATAACATTTAGTTCAAATTAATGTGGGTTTGTCCATATCTGCAATCGGTCATTTCCTAACTTATAATTGCCTGTTTTTATGCCAGTTATAAATGGCGACCTTATACCGTTATTTAACATGGATTCGCCTGTAAAAACACGCGCTTCGTCCCATAACCCGGCCTTGATAAAATGCTGCAGGGTTGTGGCTCCCCCTTCTATGATAACAGATTGTATATCCTGCAGGTACAATTGATACATAATGTATTGCGGCACATAGTAATCAAAGCTTTCCAGTTGGATGTATTTGATATTTCCTTCGATCGCAAATTTCTTTTCGTTAAAAACAATGGTTTCCACCGTATTATCAAACACATTTAACGCTGTATCAAGTTCCAGGTTTCTATCGATCACTATCCTTTTTGGGGGGGTACCGGCTGCATATCGCACATTAAGCTGAGGGTTATCTGCCATTACGGTATTTTTCCCTACCAATATTGCATCTTCTTCTGAACGCCATTGGTGTACTAATTTACGGCTTTCTGCACCGGTTATCCAGTGTTGTGAACCATCAGCCGGGGCAAAAAAACCATCAGTGGTTTGCGCCCATTTAAGTATGATATATGGCCTTTGTTTTTTTACGCGGGTAAAAAATCGCTTGTTTATGGCAAGGCATTCCGCTTCAAGCAAACCTACTGTTACCTTTATACCTGCATGCTTTAATTTTTCAATTCCTTTACCATCAACTAAAGGGAACGGATCGCGGCAGCCCACTATTACATGTGGTATTTGATGCTTAATGATCAAGTCGGCACAGGGAGGTGTTTTACCATGATGAGCGCAGGGTTCCAGTGATACGTAGATGGTAGACTTTTTTAACAGATCAGCATAATTAATGTAGTTGTCTGTCACCATTTTAACAGCATTTACCTCCGCATGGGCTTCACCATATTTTTGATGGTAACCTTCGCCAATTATCCTGTCTTCACAAACAATAACAGCTCCTACCATTGGGTTGGGGCTTACCTTGCCGGCACCTAAAGCCGCCAGTTCCAGGCAGCGCTGCATATATATTTCCGGTAATGCCATTGTGCAAAAGTAGCTTTTATGTTACTTTGTTGTATGAAAACTATTAAGGATGTACTGCTATCCTTTAAAAACAATCTGCAAAACCTTTATTCGTATAACGAAGCATTGGCTATCGCCATGCTGGTTTTGGAAGACTTAACCGGTATGCAGCGGTCGCGCCTGAAAGCTTTTGAACAAGATGAACTAAGCGGAGAAATATTAGAGAAGATATACCCTATACTCGAAGAATTAAAAACTGGTAAACCGGTACAATACATTTTAGGGACCGCGGAATTTTACGGCCTGACCTTTTTAGTTAATCCGGCTACACTTATACCAAGACCCGAAACCGAAGAATTGGTAGAATGGATATTAGCCAGTAAAAAATCAAAAGTACAAGAAACCATTTCGGTACTTGATATCGGAACAGGCACCGGATGCATAGCCGTATCCCTTAAAAAGCATTTAAACAATGCCTGGCTAAGCGCTATTGACATATCAGAGCAAGCGTTGAATACCGCCCGCAAAAACGCTAACCTTAACCAGGTCGATGTCAGCTTTATTCAGGGAGATATATTAAACATTAAACAAGATCATGAGCTTTCAGGTAACCAATTTGATGTTATTGTAAGTAATCCACCCTATGTTACCGGCACAGATAAAGTACTTATGCATAGCAACGTATTAAACTTTGAGCCTCATGCAGCTTTATTTGTAACAGATGATGAACCGCTACTATTTTATAAAGCGATCGTCCGGTTCGCGTTGAATAGCTTAAAGATAGGCGGTGAATTATATTTTGAAATTAACGAAGCTTTTGGCAAAGAGATGGTTGATCTTTTAACCAATAACTACTTTAAAGACATAGAGTTGAAGAAAGACCTTACCGGCCGGGACAGGATGATTAAAGCAGTAAAGTTTTAATTTAGCTACGCGGATGATGGGCTATAATGGTGCTCATTAAAAACTCCTTGTCCAGATGCGTGTAAATTTCGGTAGTAGTAATACTCTCATGCCCCAGCATTTCCTGAACAGCACGTAAGTCGGCCCCGCCTTCCACCAAATGTGTGGCGAAAGAATGGCGAAAAGTGTGCGGACTGATCTTTTGCTTTAAACCAATTACCTGGGCCAGTTCTTTTATCATCAGGAAAACATATACACGCGTTAATCTACGACCCCTTCGGTTTAAGAAAACTATATCTTCTTCACCTTTCTGGACGGACACATGCACACGCAGTTGTTCTATCCATATCGTCAAAGCTTTTATAGCCTGCCTACCAATGGGTACCAAACGTTGCTTATTACCTTTCCCGGTAACTTTAATAAACTCATCATCCTTATCGAGTGATAAGTTTGACAAGCGCAGTTCCGTTAACTCCGAAACGCGTAACCCGCAACTATACATCACCTCAAGCATGGCTTTATTTCTGCCGCCCTCCGGTTTTGACAAGTCGATGGCTCCAATAAGAGCATTAATATCTTCTATACTTAATGTATCCGGAAGTTTGCGCTGGATCTTCGGTACTTCCAACAGTTCAGAGGGGTCGGTGGATATTACATCGTCAAGCAATAAACATTTATAGAAAGCTTTAACACCTGAGATAATTCTGGACTGTGTTGAGGGCACCATACCTAATTCGCTTACCCAGGTTATAAACTCACGCAAATCTCCAAGGGTAAACTTATCGGGTGCCAGCCCTTCTTTACAGGCAATCGCAAACTGATAAAGCTTATTAATATCTCGTATATATGCTTCTACAGAATTGCCGGAAAGCATTCTTTCGAGTTTAAGATAGGTATTAAATAATTTTATCGCCGGCGACCAATTCAATTGATTTTAGTTTTAACGATTTATAAACTAAGTTTGAGCTAATGAATATACAAATTATCAACGGGCCAAATTTAAACCTTCTTGGCGTTCGCGAAAAGTCTATTTACGGAAATACCGACTTTGAAAGTTATTTGAGCGAATTAAAGGCTCATTTTAAGAATATTGATATCGCTTACTTCCAAAGCAATGTGGAGGGCGAGATCATTAATAAAATTCACGAGGTAGGCTTTACTTATGACGGTATTGTACTAAATGCCGGGGCCTATACCCACACATCTATTGCCATTGCAGACGCTATTGCAGCCATTAAAACACCGGTTATAGAAGTGCATATTTCTAATGTATATAAGCGTGAAGAATTCAGGCACCATTCTATGCTGGCAGCCAGTTGCAAAGGGGTTATAGCTGGTTTTGGCATGCACTCTTACCGATTGGGTATTGAAAGCCTGCTGATAAGTTAAGATTCTAAAAATATCCTTCAAAGAGCACCTATAGAAATGAGAGTAATAGCAGAACTACCCCATCCGGATTTTAAGATCACCATTATGAGTATGAACCAAAAATTCATTATAAAGATGGAACAGGGTACACTCGAGCAAACCTACAAAGTGCCCGAGATGGACCTGACCGATGGCGTAAACTCCGTATTTGAAATATTGGATGATGTTTTCCTCACCAAGGTTTCAGCACGCTTTGCTGAAATGGGAAAAGACTATCACGAGGCTTATTATAGGTATAACTATTGATTGAGATAATAAAAATAAATATCTGTATTTCAGTAAATTATAAAATAATAAAACAGGCTACCAAATTAAATTTGGCAGCCTGTAAGTATAGAAGTAATAAATCATAACTTTTATTTTCAATTACATTATGAATTATAATTTAAATAAAACACTTATTAAATTGAATATCAATAATTTAAGTATTTAATAAATTTTATACCGAATTTAATTTGGCATAGCATTACATCACTAAAAGCTAATTTAGCTTTTATTAGCCAACAACTCCTCTACCAGCATGCACACGCCAATAGTTGCTTTAAAAGGTATCTCCACAATTAACCGATTAGCGACTGTTGGTATATTGGGGTCGATGATGTATTTAGTTACCATATGGGGTACATAGTTGATCAGTCCGGCCGCGGGATAAACGGCCAGCGAAGTACCAACTAAAATAAATATATCCGCTTGAGAGCAAAGTGCCGCTGCAGGCTCAATCATGGGTACAGCCTCGCCAAACCAAACCACATGCGATCGTAACTGTGAACCCAACTCGCAAGTCTCTCCCATTTTTATCTCCCAGCCGTCAATGGGGTAAGTAAGCCGCGGGTTAATGCTGCTTTGCGACCGGGTGATGATACCATGCAAATGTACCACATTTTTAGACCCGGCACGTTCATGCAGGTCGTCGATATTTTGTGTGATGATCTGCACATCATATTTATCCTGCAATTGCGCTAACGCAAAATGCGCAGCATTTGGCTCAGCCTCCAAAACAGATTTGCGACGTTCGTTGTAAAACTGCTGCACCAGTTCCGGGTTACGTGCCCACGCTTCGGGTGTAGCTACATCCTCAATATTGTAACCTTCCCATAATCCATCGCTATCCCTAAACGTTTTCAAGCCGCTCTCCGCGCTTATTCCGGCTCCTGTGAGCACCACTACTCTTTTCATAAATTAAGTTGTCTGAACCCGAATTTAGGGAATTAAAAGGATTAAGGAATGAGTGATTACTTCTCATTATTAAATTCATCAATTCCAATTCAGGCACAAAAAAAGCGGTTAGTTGCCTAACCGCTTTCAAGTATCGAAAATAGTGCTTATTACAAAGCCAATTGGCGCTCGGCACGTAAAATGGTGTATTTGCTTTTAGCCAGCTCAAAGCCGCCAAATAAAATAGCGCCGTAAATGGCATCACCTATAAGCATATTGGTTTCAAAAGGATAAATGGCCCTCACCAATAAGGTTCCGTAATTAGCCCAGGTATTTAGCATTCCATACACAAATGGCAGATCCATCACCAACCAGTGTATCATTACAGATACTATTGAAGCAGCTATCACATTAAGGGCGGTTACTTTCTTGATCAGTGTGCCTACCCAAACCATCAGCATAAAGCAAGCATACATAAATAACGAACTATTATAGAATGTAAATTTACCCGCGTACATATAGTTAATCATCATATCACTTATAAAAAGCGCTAAAAGAGGCACTACATATGCTTTCCATTTATCTGTAAAGTAAGCACCACCGAATAAGGCAACAGCACCTACAGGAGTAAAATTACTTAAAGCCGGGAACTGTGTATTCACCAGGCGTATTGCTATGGCAGCCAGCACCATGGTTACAAGTACTGTATTACGGATGTTTTTGTTTTGGTTTAACATATAAACTTATTGTCGTGCAAATTTACCTAATAAGCAGTGTAAATAAAAGGGCTATTTAGTAAGTAAAACAATAGTGCCCGGGTTAATGCCCGTATCGGTAACATAACCCTTGTTGTTCACATCCTGGTTTTTACCAGTACTGTTAAAAGTATATAACCTGCCGTTTGATGAATAATCAATAGCATCGGTTACGTAAACCTGCCCTGTGGCTGCATCTACTGCCAGGGCATAAGGCGCTTTAAACGTAGTACCGTCAGTAATGAAATTTTCTTTACGAAGGGATTCTGTCTTTACACTATAAACCGAGATCTTTCCTGAATCAGTAATGTAATATGCATCATCGCCTACCACAATGAATGATGTACCGTAACCGGCGTTAATGTCATTAGAAGCTTTAACAGCATCAGTTTTGTTATCAATGATAACTAATTTAGGTTTCGACGGATAGTCGGTACCATAAGCCAAAACGTAAACATCGCCGTAAGCATCGGCAGCAATATTAATAGGATTAGTGGTCGTGATATCTATTTTTTTAGTTTCGGTAAGGGTATTTAAATCAATGACAGACACCGTTTTATCAGGGTTTGCATAATCTAAACCGCCAGAGTTAGCAACATATAGTTTACCGTTTGATATCACCATCTCTTCAGGATTACGGCCCACTGTAATGTATTTATCTACGGTAAGGCTTGCGGTATCTAAAACTGCTACAGTGCCATCATAAGAGGAAATAAAAGCTTTGTTTTTATTGAAAACAATGCTGCGTGGCTGCCTGTCAACGCCTCCATTAGACAGTTTTATCTGTTTAATAACTTTGGCTGTTTTTGCATCAACCACTTCAATTGTACTTGAAACATTAACGGCTATGTACATTTTTGATCCGTATACTTTGGCATCGTTACCGGTATCACCCAAACCACGGCCGTTCTGGGTTTTAAAAATATCTGATATAGTAGTTTGTGATGATATGCTAAAGAAGGTAAGCGAGCTGTTGTTACGGCTAAAGTTACCTTCATTAAGTATATAAATACCGTTTGCCGGTGCAACCGAATCCACCGGATCTGGTGTTACCCTGTCTTTGCGGCATGATGAGAATATCGTAGCGAGTGCTGCTATCGCGATTAAACCTTTAAGTTGAAGTTTGTTCATGTTGATATATTTAAATGGTTATTTGCATGGTTAAACGATACGAGCGTCCCGGCATAGGATAGCTCTGGATGATCGCGTAGTATTTATTAAAGATGTTGTTTGCCTCTACCGAAAACCGTAAAGGCAAATGATTGATATTTGTGTTATAAAGTAATGAGGCATCTCCCACAGCATAGCCCGGCACATCATGCTCCGGATCATTATCGCCATTATAATTTCTTTTTGATGAAATAACCTGGTTGTAGTAAACCCCAAAGTTTTTAAAGTTTACACCGGCGTTTAAAGCAAGGGTATGTTTGGGCGTATAGGCTATTTGCTGCAAATACGTGCTTGATGCAGGGTCTGTCATATCAAGCGCTTGCTGGTAGGTGTAATTTGCACTTAATGAAAGATACCAGTTATTAAAATTCCTGGTAGCGGTTTTGATACCCAGGTCCACCCCTTTAATGTCAACCTTACCAACGTTACTAAAAGAAAAAACAGCCGGATTGGTGCTTGGTATGCCAATGATCTTGTCGCGAACGTTGTTGTAATAAACATCTGCATTAACAAACACATAGCTTAGTAAGCCGCTAAGGTCTTTATTGTAAGTAGCCCCAAGGTCATATTGCTTAACAAATTCAGGCTTGATCACACGATCCACAAAAGCAAAATAATAAAGCTCATCAAGCGTTGGCGCCCTAAAGATGTTTTTATAAAAAGCCCTTAACTTTAATTCCTTGGAATTAAAAGGTTGCAACAACAGCATTAACGTTGGTGATAACACCGGTGATTGCTGAAAGGCTTTACCCCTTTCCACATGTTCTTTAATATAAGTGTGCAACAAATTCCCGGCAAGCTCCCACCTGTTAAATTTTACTTTACTTGCCAGCACATTGAGCAATGTGAACCGAGATGGGTAAGCATATTTATAGATGTCAGCGTCTACTTTGGTGTATGAACCATCAGCGGCGTATGATACCGTCCAATTGTTTGTTACGTTGTAAGAAAACGCAGCCGACTGATAAGCTTCTCGCTGTTTATAATGCTGTAATATATAACCCTGTGTATTAAAGTAGGGAGAATCCAGGTATCGGGTTTTTAATTGAGAAACCTTGCTACTCAACAACAATTGCAAACTGTTCTTCCAGATATGTTTATAAGAAGCTTGCAGGATTATATCATCGTTATCCAGCTTCTCACCCGGCGATTCGGTATAAAACACCACAGCACCCGGCAAGCCTCTTTTGGCATTGTAAAAATTAGCATGCAGGCTAAATAGGCTGCTATCGTTCTTATTCCAATAAAGCGCCGCATCAGTTTGTAATGATCGAACCTGACTGTTATGCCTTATCGATAATGTGTCACTGCCATCATTTGGTGTATTAAATTTATAGCGGCCGTTGGCATTGATGTAATTGCTGGTAACAACTGCCGTCCAACGTTTACTTAATCTTTGCTGATAAAGGACATATGGGTTGAAAAGGCCAAAGCTACCGGCTTTTACACCTGCCGTAATCTCATGAGGCTTATTCTTACTCAACTGGTCAGGAATAGTTTGCAAACTGAGTACACTTGCTGAGGCAAACGCCCTGGCAGGCTGCAGCAGATTATCGGGCTGGCCATTATAAAGCGTTATAGAGCAGATATTGATCAGGCTTAGTTTACTTAGGTCGATCTGCCCGGTTTCGGCATCATTCAGTTGCAGTCCGTCATAAAAAACTGCCGTGTGGCCTGCACCTAAGCCACGTACCGATATAGTTTTAATTCCACCTATGCCACCGTAATCTTTAATGTTAACACCGCTGAAATTTCTAACGGCATCTGCTACATTGAAAGAGCCTGATTTAATAAAATCCTGATTATTGATCTGTTGTGATGGCGTAATTGACGGGATTATAAGAGCTTTGTGGGCGTTAATGGAAACTTCGTTAAGCGTACGGCTGGTGTCTGTTTGTCCAAAAACAATACTTGCAGGCAGCAGCAACACGGTTACCAGGGTAGCCGTAAAATATACTATCGATTTTTTGATTATTTTGCTGCCTTTCATAACTAACAAGCATGGCAGCGAAAAATAAAAAGCAGACGCAATAACGGGCAATTGATTTGCCGTTGAATCACATCCACGCTTCAATCCACGAAAGCCATGAATAATATAACGCCAAGGCAGGTATTCTGACTTGCTCCCCTCCATCCTGCCTTCCCATGCACATTCTGGTGCACAGTGGCAATAATTTCGGATGTTGGTTAAACGGAGCTTACAGCTGCGGGACAGTTACGGATTTACACCGTATTCCCTTTTAATCTGGCACCAAATAAGCTGGTGCCAAAACCTAAAGCGTGGCAAATGTAGTGATTTAGCATCTAAAGCCAAATTATAAAAATTTATCCGGTTAAAATAATTGACAATTAAGCAAAATTTGGCATGGTTATGAATGGTTATTAAACTATAACAGATACATTATGACAACATTGACAGCACCAAATAGATGGAGAGAAACAACGGCCGATATTGAACGCCGTTCTGAAAGCATCAACCTTTCCCAGGCAGAGCGTACAATATCTATAGCTGCAGGTGTTAAACTTGCAATCAGCGGTCTCAAAGGAATATTTAAAAGTCCGTTTAGCAGTATCATCAAATTAGGCGCAGGCGGGTATCTGCTTAACCGTGGCGTTACCGGTCATTGCGAGCTGTATTCTGCAATGGGCCGTAATTCACTTGAGCCGGTTAACGTGAACATTCGTTCATCTTATCTTGTAAATAAGCCCCGCCAGGAAGTGTATGATTTTTGGCGCAAGCTGGATAATCTGCCCCTGTTTATGAAACATCTGGAAAGCGTTGAAATTATTAGCGACACCAAATCACATTGGGTGCTTAAGCTGCCAATCGGATCAGCACATGTAAGCTGGGATGCTGAGATTGTGAAAGACGAGCCTGGTTACAGCATAGGTTGGAGCTCATTACCCGATTCAATGATAGATAATGCCGGCAAAGTTACCTTCCAGGATAGCCCCGATGGCGAGGGAACCTTAATAGACGTAGTAATATCATACCGACCACCGGCTGGTGGTTTCGGTGGCAGTATTGCCCATATCTTAAACCCGGTATTTAAAAATCTGGTAGATAATGATATTCGCAACTTTAAGCAATACATGGATATTGACGGAGGTATGCCTTCAGAGAAATATGACAACGAGCCAGTTGCGATAATCATTGAAGAGACGATCATCGACTCAGCTGGTGATGAATTGAAAAACGAACAAGATTCAAAATACAGTCCGCATTTAGATGAGTTGAATGGCAAACCGGGTAACGGAGCACCAAGTGTAGGATTATAAAGCAGCGACCTTAAACAGAAAAGCCCCTGCTATTTGGCAGGGGCTTTCTTATGCGTTGTGCTAAAACTATTTTACAGCGTCAACGATTGCTTTGAAAGCATCCGGATTGTTCATCGCTAAATCAGCTAATACCTTACGGTTTAAACCGATCTCTTTAGCGGCTAACTTACCCATTAATTGAGAGTAAGAAATACCGTGCTGACGTGCACCAGCGTTGATACGTTGAATCCAAAGAGCTCTGAATTCGCGTTTTTTGGTTTTACGGTCGCGGTAAGCATATTGTAAACCTTTTTCAACTGTGTTTTTAGCAATAGTATAAACTTTGCTGCGTGAACCCCAATAACCTTTGGCGAGGTTCATGATTCTTTTCCTGCGTCTTCTCGACGCTACTGCGTTAACTGAACGTGGCATTTTGTTTTCTTTTTGGTAGTGAGTGTTCCGTTGATGCGGAAGCTTTTGACTCTAATACCTGGTTAAAAATTAATTAATTACTTGCCGATACAAAGCATACGTTTTACGTTACCCATGTCAGCTTCAGATACTAAACTTGTCTGACCAAGGGCACGCTTACGTTTAGTAGACATCTTGGTTAAGATGTGGCTTTTGTATGCGTTTTTTCTTGCAATTTTACCGGTTCCAGTAAGCTTAAAGCGCTTTTTAGCACTGGAATTGGTTTTCATTTTTGGCATAACTATATTTATATAAATGTGCAAATGTACAGATATGCAAATGTGCAAATCATTCCACCTGCGGGTTTACTCGTTAAACGTTTTCATCTGCACATCTACACAGCTGAAATACGCAAATCTTATTTTTTAGCTGCTTTAGGTGCTACTGTTAAAAACATTCGCTTACCTTCAAGCTTTGGCAACTGCTCTACTTTACCAACTTCTTCAAGCGCTTGTGCAAAACGAAGCAATAATATTTCGCCCTGTTCTTTGTAAACAATTGCACGGCCTTTAAAGTGTACGTAAGCCCTTACCTTCTCGCCCGATTCCAAAAACTTGGTGGCATGCTTCAATTTAAAATCAAAGTCATGATCATCCGTGTTGGGTCCGAAACGGATCTCCTTAATAACCGTTTGCTTGGCATTACTTTTTATCTCTTTCAGCTTTTTCTTCTGTTCGTAGATAAACTTATTGTAATCCGTTATCTTACAAACCGGCGGGTTAGCGTTTGGAGATATCTCAACCAGGTCAAGTTCAAGCTCTTGCGCTATAGCAAGGGCTTCTTTTAAAGGATAAACCCCCTGCTCAACGTTATCGCCAACAAGGCGCACTTCCTGAGCTCGGATAAACTGGTTAATGTTATGTTCGGCTTCTTTTTTCTTAAAAGGAGGCCTTGGTCCTCTGTTGAAAGGTCTGTTTAATGCCAAGTTATACTGTTATTTCTTTTATTATATGTTGTTTAAATTCCTCAATGCTCATACTGCCCAAATCCCCTGTACCATGTTTGCGAACAGAAACCTTGCCTTCAGCTGCTTCTTTTTCGCCCACAATGAGCATATATGGTATCTTTTTCACTTCAGCGTCGCGTATTTTGCGACCAATTTTTTCATCCCTAAAGTCAATCAGCCCGCAAATATCGGAATCTTTTAACTCATCTGAAAGTTTTTTTGCATAATCTTCATACTTTTCAGATATCGGCAGTATGATAAATTGCTCCGGAGATAGCCATAACGGGAAATTACCTCCGCAATGTTCAATTAATACTGCAACGAATCGTTCCAAAGAACCAAATGGTGCACGGTGTATCATTACCGGGCGATGTTTCAGATTGTCGCTGCCGGTATACTCCAGTTCAAAACGCTCAGGCAGGTTATAATCTACCTGTATAGTGCCCAACTGCCATTTACGACCAAGCGCATCTTTTACCATAAAGTCAAGCTTAGGGCCATAAAACGCCGCCTCGCCATACTCTATAACTGTTGGAAGGCCTTTTTCTTCAGCAGCTTCAATAATGGCTGATTCTGCCAGTGCCCAATTCTCGTCTGAACCTATATACTTCGCTTTATTATTAGGGTCGCGTAGTGATACCTGCGCGGTATAATTATCAAAGCCTAAAGCGCTGAAAACATATAATACCAGGTCGATCACTTTTTTAAACTCGTCCTTCACCTGGTCCGGGCGGCAAAACAAGTGGGCATCGTCCTGAGTAAAACCACGAACCCTGGTTAGGCCATGTAACTCACCGCTTTGTTCGTAGCGGTAAACGGTACCAAACTCTGCCAGCCTAACCGGAAGATCCTTATATGAACGTGGTTTGGCCTTGTATATCTCACAGTGATGCGGGCAGTTCATTGGTTTCAGGAAAAACTCCTCCCCCTCCTGTGGTGTCCTGATCGGCTGGAAAGAATCGGCACCATACTTTTCATAGTGCCCTGAAGTTACATACAGGTTCTTGTGACCAATATGTGGGGTAATTACCTGTTCGTAACCTGCTTTTACCTGCGCGCGCTGTAAAAAGTTAGTTAAACGCTCACGTAAAGCGGTTCCTTTTGGTAGCCATAATGGTAAGCCCATACCCACCTTTTCACTAAAAGTGAATAGCTCCAGTTCTTTCCCTAACTTACGGTGATCGCGCTTTTTGGCCTCCTCGATCATGTGCACATATTCAGCAAGTTCACTTGCTTTGGGGAAGGTAACGCCATAAATACGGGTTAACTGTTTGCGGCTCTCGTCTCCACGCCAGTAAGCGCCGCCCATGCTCATTAGTTTAACGGCTTTAATATGGCCGGTATTAGGTATATGCGGGCCGCGGCAAAGGTCAGTAAAGTTACCCTGTGTATAAAAAGTAATAGAGCCATCAGGCAGGTCCTTAATCAGGTCCAGCTTGTACTCATCACCTTTTTCAGTAAAATATTCAATGGCATCGGCCTTACTAACGGGCTTGCGAATGTAATCGCTTTTGGTTTTGGCCAGCTCCACCATCTTATCTTCTATCTTTTTGAACTCTTCGGAAGAAAACTCTCGGTCGCCAAAATCAACATCATAATAAAAACCGGTTTCAATAGCAGGGCCAATACCAAATTTGGTACCGGGGTAAAGCGCTTCCAGCGCCTCGGCCATTAAGTGTGCCGAAGAATGCCAGTAAGTAGTCTTTCCTTTTGCGTCGTTCCAGGTAAGCAACTTTACGCTTGCATCCTGTTCAATAGGGCGGCTGGCATCCCAAACTTCGCCGTCAACCTCGGCAGCTAATACATTTCTTGCTAATCCTTCGGAGATAGATTGCGCTATCTGCATAGAAGTGATCCCTTTATCGTAAGCACGAACGGAACCATCTGGTAGGGTAATGTTAATCATCTACAACTATGATTTAAATTTTAATAAATAGGATAAAAAACCATGTTCGCATACTAACGCGAACTTAAACTTGCAGCAAAAATAGAATTTTAAGCGCATTTTGCGATATTCTTATTTAATTTGAGCGCTTTATATCTACAATAATGAAAATAGAAACCATCGCTATACACGCAGGCAACTATACCGATGCAACATCAAAAGCAGTTGTGCAACCTATTATAATGGCAACCACCTTTGAGCGCGACGCCGATGGCGGATTTTCATCGGGCTACCAATACAGCCGTGCCGCTAACCCCAATAGGGATGCTTTGGAGAAAGTACTGGCACAGTTAGAAAATGGCGCGGATGCTGCCGCTTTTTCATCGGGCAATGCAGCAGGGATGTCTGTTTTTCAATCACTTACACCAGGCACGCACATTATAGCACCCGATGATATGTATCATGGCCTGCGTAACCAGTTGAAACAGTTGTTTGCAGGCATACTGGAATTTGATTTCATAGATGTAAATGATGATGATATACTTCGCGCCTATATAAAACCTAATACCGGGCTTTTATGGATTGAAACGCCATCAAACCCGCTGCTTAAAATTACGGATATAAAAAAAGCTGTAGCCATAGCTAAAGAGCATCACATTAAAGTGGTTTGCGATAATACATTTGCTACTCCTGTTTGCCAGCAGCCACTCTCACTGGGTGCCGATCTGGTAATGCATTCATCTACCAAATACTTTGGCGGCCATAGCGACCTGATGGGTGGCGCGCTCATTAGCGCTGAAAAAAATGAGTGGTGGGAAAAGATACGTAATGTACAAACTATGGGGGGCGCGGTGCCCTCACCCATGGATTGTTACTATTTGGTACGCAGTATTAAAACGCTTCCGTACCGTGTACGCGGCCATGTGCATAATGCTCGCTTACTGGCCGCTTTCCTGGAGAGCCACCCCCGTGTTGAAGAGGTAATGTATCCTGGTTTGGCATCTCACCCGCAAAGTGATATCGTTAAAGATCAAATGCTGCTTCCGGGCGCTATGATGTCATTTACATTACGGGGAGGCGAAGACGAGGCCAAAAAAGTAATCAATGCCTTAAAGATATTTACACAGGCTACCAGTTTGGGTGGTGTGGAAAGTTTGATTGAGCATCGCGCATCTGTTGAAGGGCCCGACACAAAAACACCGTTTAATTTATTAAGGGTATCTGTAGGATTAGAGCATATTGACGATCTGATAGTGGATTTAGAACAAGCCCTTAGTTAATTCAATTAATTGATTATCAATAGATAGTAAAATTAACTAAAAATTTTATTTGGAATATACATTCCTGTTGCCCTATATTTGAAACATTATTTGGTAGCAATACCGCGATCAATTTTCCCTCACAAGGATGTTGATTTATAAAGAAGCGGCGAGAGATCAGGCTCTAAGAACCGCTGGCAACCCTGCAAGGTGCAGAAGGTGCCAATTCCTGTCCCGGAAAATAGGTTACCCGGGGGATATAAATTAATAGTCAAATGAAACGTCTGATTTATTTAGCCCAACAAAACACATTGCCAACCCCAACGGGTTTATCTACTATTTACAATTCTTCTGCTGATTGTATGTGCATGTGTTGCTGCTGCTGTTGATGCAGTACACGTTACCTTTTTCTGTTTCCTGAAAAATACGTGTTACCCTGCTTAGGATAGTTCTATCCGTATGCGTTGATTCATCTCAGTTTAAATCATTCTTAAAAGATACTACCATGTCTGCTCTAAAATTCGAAACATTACAACTACATGCCGGTCAGGAAGTTGACCCTACTACAGGCTCTCGCGCCGTACCTTTATATCAAACTACATCATACGTATTTAATAATGCCGAACACGGTGCCAACCTGTTTGCGTTAAAAGAATTCGGGAATATTTATACCCGCTTAATGAACCCCACTACGGATGTTTTCGAGAAAAGGATCGCGGCTTTAGAGGGTGGTGTTGCAGCTTTAGCCACGGCTTCGGGCCAGGCGGCACAATTTATTACCCTGAATAATATCTTGCAGGCCGGCGACAACTTTGTTACCTCACCCTATTTATATGGTGGTACTTATAACCAGTTTAAGGTAGCTTTTAAACGTTTAGGTATTGAGGTTCGCTTTGCTGAAGATGATACAGCAGTAAATATTGAAAAGCACATTGATGGCAATACAAAAGCCATTTATTTAGAAAGCATTGGTAACCCGGGCTTTAACATACCCGATTTTGAAAAGATAGCTGAACTGGCTAAACGACATGATCTGCCACTGATAGTAGATAATACATTTGGTGCAGGTGGCTACCTGTTTCGCCCTTTACAGCACGGGGCGCACATCGTAGTTGAATCAACCACTAAATGGATAAACGGACACGGAACCAGTATTGGAGGCGTGATTGTAGATGGTGGCAACTACAATTGGGGCAATGGTAAGTTCTCTCAATTTACTGAGCCAAGCGAAGGCTACCACGGATTGATCTTTAACGATGTGTTTGGCATTAACGGCCCGTTCGGCAACATCAATTTTATCATACGGGCACGAGTAGAAGGTTTAAGAGATTTTGGCCCGGCACAGTCTCCATTTAACTCATGGCTTAATATACAGGGTTTAGAAACCTTATCATTAAGGGTACAACGCCATGTAGACAATGCCCTTGAACTTGCCAAATGGCTGGAGCAACACCCGCAAATAGAAAAAGTAAATTATCCGGGCCTTGAATCGTCACCCCATCACGCTAACGCTAAAAAATATTTAAAGAACGGTTTTGGCGCAGTGCTTTCATTTGAAATAAAGGGTGGTAAAGAAAACGCGTCTACAGTTATTGATAATTTGAAGCTCGTTAGTCACCTGGCAAATGTTGGTGACTCAAAAACATTAATTATACAGCCGGCTGTAACCACGCATCAGCAATTGAGCAGCGCCGAACAGCTTTCGGCAGGTGTTACACCAGCATTGTTGCGTGTATCAGTAGGCATAGAGCATATTGATGATATTAAAGCCGACTTTGAACAGGCGTTTGCTAAAATCAGTGAAACCGTATACGCATAAATTATTTTGATTAGTTTTTTTAGTTTTTAAGTGATAGTTACGGGGAGCGGGTTCCTGCTCCCCCAATAACTAAATAATAAAATGAGTACACAGATTTTTACATATACAGAAACTTTTGAACTGGAGCTTGGCCGTAAATTACCAGGTATTGAAGTAGGTTATCATACCTACGGCTCGCTCAATAAAAACCGGGATAATGTAGTGTGGGTATGCCATGCCCTCACTGCAAATTCCGATGTTTTTGACTGGTGGAAAGGTCTTTTTGGGCCCGAAGGCCATTTTAACCCGGACGACTATTTTATTGTGTGCGCCAATGTTTTAGGATCGCCTTATGGCAGCACCAATCCTTTAAGTAATAACCCGGCCACAGGGCAGCCTTATTACCTGGCGTTCCCGGAATACACTATCAGAGATATTGTTAAGGCACATCAGCTCCTGGCTGACCATTTGGGAATTAACCATATTGAGATCCTTCTGGGTGGATCACTGGGTGGCCAACAGGCGTTGGAATGGAGCATTATTGAACCCGAAAGAATAAAGAAGCTTATACTGATAGCTACTAACGCCGTGCATTCGCCATGGGGAATTGCCTTTAATGAATCGCAAAGACTGGCTATTACTACTGATCGCACTTTTTACGCCGGCAGCCCCGAAGGAGGAGCAAAAGGCTTAAAAACCGCGAGAAGCATCGCGTTATTATCGTACCGCAACTATAAAACTTACAGCATTACCCAGCAGGAAACAAGCGACAATATTCCTGAAAATTATAAAGCTGCAGGCTATCAGAACTACCAGGGCCAGAAATTGGTTAACCGCTTTAACGCCTACAGCTACTGGTATCTGTCAAAAGCGATGGATTCACACAATGTTGGCCGTGGCAGGCATGGTGTTGATAATGCCCTTAGCCTGGTTAAGGCGCGTACACTGGTAATTGGTATAAAATCAGACCTGTTGTTTCCTATAGAAGAGCAGCAATATCTCTTCAGGCATATCCCAAAATCAGCTTTTGCCGAGCTGGATTCATTTTACGGACATGATGGCTTTTTAATTGAAACAGAAGATCTTACAAAGGTGATCACATCCTTCCTGAAAACGGATGTAAAAGGAAAAATTATTGAATTGCAAAAAATAGCTTAATGAGCAAGAAACTTAACATTGGCCTCTTTGGATTTGGCGTTGTTGGCCAAGGGCTTTATGACATTATTAAAACGAAAAATCTTAATCTCGAAATTGTTAAGATAGCCATTAAAAACCCCGAAAAAGAGCGTACGCTACCTAAAGAACTGTTCACTACCGACCGTGACGAGATATTGAACAACCCTGAAATCAATACAGTGGTTGAATTAATAAATGATACCGATGCGGCTTTCGAGATTGTTTCCAGGGCACTAAGTTCAGGCAAAAACGTGGTATCGGCCAGCAAGAAAATGATCGCTACTTACCTTGATGAACTTATAGAGTTGCAGCATAAACACGGCACATCATTGTTATACGAAGGTGCTGTATGTGGCAGTATTCCTATTATACGTAACCTTGAAGAGTATTACGATAACGAATTGCTCCATTCCATAAGCGGCATATTCAATGGTTCGTCAAACTACATTCTTTCAAAAGGATTTATTGAGGGGCTTGATTACAATTCTGCATTGAAACAGGCACAAGATCTTGGCTTTGCTGAAACCGACCCAACAATGGATGTTGGTGGTTACGATGCAAAATATAAGTTAATAATAGCTGCTGCTCATGCTTACGGTGTTGTGATTGATCCGGAAGACGTATTAAACATTGGTATACAAAACCTGGGCGCTAAAGATCTGCAATACGCCCGCGAAAAGAACCTGAAAATCAAACTGGTACCGGTAGCCAAAGAACTTGATGACCGCCATGTAAGCCTTTTTGTGCTGCCAAAGTTTGTTAACGAAAGCGAGTTTTTGTACAACGTTGAGTACGAATACAATGGCGTAACGGTACAGGCTGCATTTGCCGATCAGCAATTCTTTTTCGGGAAAGGTGCGGGAGGACACCCTACCGGCTCTGCCGTATTATCAGACATAGCCGCGTTACGTTACAACTATGCGTATGAATATAAAAAGGCCAAAGGCCTAACTAACTTACAGTTCACCAATAATGTAGAAATAAACATATATCTGCGTTATGAAGACGAGGCTCTGGTTGAACTACTGGAATTTGACCACATACAAGAACGCTTTTACTCTGGCGATTATAAATTTGTGATAGGCAAAATAAACCTGCAAAACCTTATTGAACATGCAGATGCCATTGCCAATGGAAAGGCTTTTATAGCCTTTGCTGACCAACTGACTGGTGTAACATTAGCATCGGCAAAGAAATACGAAGCAGCTATATAACATAGCTATTTGTTTTTGAAAGGTTGCCTTGCTAAAACGGGCAACCTTTTTTGTTTTAGTATATTCTGTAATTTAGCGGCTTATATTTTTGTAATGGAGAAACTTAAACGCATCCTGTTTAATCGCACATTTGTTGTTTGGCTTTGGTTTGGGCTGAGTTTATTCGCTGTTACTAAAGACATTGTTTTACACCCTGAAAACAAAGAAACATCGCACAACAACTATATCATATACAAGCACAACTATCTAAACCTTATACACCAGAAAAGCCTCTTCGGGCCCGAACCGCAGTACTATTATGACCTCAATCATTACGGGCCGGTATTTGGTTTAATTATAGCGCCGTTTACTTTCTTTCCCAATCAAATAGGTGTTATACTTTGGGTGCTCTTTCTTACCTGGATAACCTATTACGCCATCGTTAAACTTCCGCTGAATGAGCATCAAAAAACAATTATATTACTGTTGAATGTAAATGCCATGATGGGTTCTTCCGGCAACGTACAGGTAAATCCGCTCATTGCCTCATTAGTTATTTTCAGCTTTATATTGATACGCAATCAAAAAGATTTTTGGGCAGCTTTGATGATCATTATTGGTACTGCCATAAAATTGTACGGCATAGTTGGGCTGGCTTTCTTTTTCTTTTCAGACAATAAACTCAAGTTTACCCTCAGTCTGCTGTTTTGGTCGGCTATACTGTTTGTTCTTCCCATGCTGGTTTCTTCCCCGTCTTATATCATTCAAACCTACAAGGATTGGTATCCCGACCTGCAGGCCAAGAACGCGGCTAACTTAGTATCATATCGCGGTAACGTGAGCGTAATGGGCATGATTACTAAAATGTTTCATGTTAAAAAACTATCCAACCTATTGGTGCTCGCCCCTGCCCTCCTATTATTTGGGGCCTCCATGCTGAGGATTAAGTTTTGGCGAAACAAAAAATATCAACTGCTACTATTAGCCTCTGTGTTAGTTTTTACAGTAATATTCAGTACCGGTTCTGAACCGCCAACTTATGTTATCGCGTTTATTGGGTTTGGGATATGGTATGTTAATCTTAAGCGGCCTATTACAGGTTTTGAGCGATTTGTATTTATTTTCACATTACTGTTAACCGGTTTTGGCGCATCAGACCTGTTCCCGCCTGATATAAGAAAAGATTACATTGTAAAATATGCATTACTCGCTTTGCCAGCATTTATCTTGTGGCTTAAGATAACCTATGAAATGCTGACCAGAAATTTTAATGATGAGAGCCCTGAAACAGTTTTAAATTATCATTCAACCATGTAAAAATATTAAAAAACAAAGGCTTCCTTTTCGGGAAGCCTTTTTACTTAGAACTCACAAATTAAATTAACTATATCTGGTACTATAAACTCCTGTTAGGATCCCACTTTTCAAGGTATTGGGCAACCCTGCTTACAAACGAACCACCCAAAGCGCCATCAACTACCCTATGGTCATAGGATAACGACAAGAACATCAGATGTCTTATGGCAATTGCATCACCTTGCGGGGTTTCTATCACGGCTGGTTTCTTTTTAATGGCACCTACTGCCAAAATAGCTACCTGCGGCTGGTTAATAATAGGCGTTCCCATTACATTGCCAAACGAACCAACATTAGTTAAGGTAAATGTACCATCACGTACGTCGTCAGGGTTTAGTTTATTATTACGGGCTCTGTCGGCCAGGTCATTAACCGCTTTTGTTAAGCCTATCAAGCTAAGCTCATCAGCTTTTTTAATCACAGGCACTATCAGGTTGCCATTTGGTAAAGCAGTGGCCATGCTAATATTGATATCCTTTTTCTTGATGATCTGCGTACCGTTTACCGAGACATTGATCATCGGGAAATCCTTAATGGCTTTAACAACCGCCTCAATAAATATAGGCGTAAAGGTTATCTTCTCCCCTTCGCGCTTTTCAAAGCTGTTCTTAACCCTGTCACGCCACATTACCAGTTCAGTAACATCTGCTTCAACAAATGAAGTTACGTGTGGTGATGTCTGTTTGCTGTAAACCATATGTTCAGCAATCAGCTTACGCATACGATCCATCTCAATAATTTCCTGTCCGCCTGAAACAGAGGTAGTACTTGACGGTGCTTCAACAGCTTGTTTCGTATTATCGTTATCAGGCTTTTCTTTGGTTATTTCCTGGGCGGGCTGCACTTGTTGCTGGCTATGAACAGGGGCCGGTTGTGGTGTTGTTTCAGTATTGTGATGCCCGGATTGAGTTGTAGATGGTTGCCCGTAAGTTTTTGATGGCTGATAACCGCGTTTGTTCAGGTACTCAAGCAGATCATCTTTGGTTAAACGGCATTCCGCGCCTGTTCCGGGTATACGGTCGAGCTCGTCATTACTAATGCCCTCTTGCATAGCAATGTTTCTAACTAAAGGCGAGTAAAAACGGTTCTCATATTTTACGCCGGTTACAATCGGCTCATCCCTTTCAGCCAGTTGACTAATGCCAGGTACCTCTACGGCATGTACTTCAGTTTCTTCTTTTTTTGTTTCCTTCGGAGTGGCTTCTGTTTCTGGCGCTTCGGTTACCGTATTTTCAATAACAGGCTCTGCCGATGCTTGATCGTTAAAATTTTCTTCTCCCGCTTCTGTTTCTATTACAGCTATTACAGCACCAACCTGTACCACATCATTCTCTTTGCAAAGCTGCTCAACCAGCTTTCCGGACACCGGCGATGGAACTTCTGAATCTACTTTATCAGTAGCGATTTCCATAACTGCCTCATCTGCTTCAATATAATCGCCTGGTTTTTTATTCCATTTGATTATCGTTGCTTCTGCAACGCTTTCCCCCATTTTAGGCAGTAATAATTGGTATTTGGCCATAAGCAAAACTATAGTTCGATGACCAAAATTAGGTAATTCAACCGTTAAGTTGTAGTTTCTTTTAGTAAAGTATTCAACATAAAAAATGCCCTTACAGCACTCTGCTCAATGTTTTGCACACGTTTATTACCAAATGTGAATTTCTTTACAACAGTTTTATTTGCATTTGCCACCGCAACGTATACAGTACCTACAGGCTTTTCTTCCGAGCCCCCGCCCGGGCCTGCAATCCCGGTTATCGCGACAGCATAATCTGATTTAAACTGGCGTAACGCCCCTTCAACCATTTCTGTAGCAGTTTGCTCACTCACAGCGCCATATTGGTAAAGCGTTTCCTTGCTGATGCCTAATATATCTTCCTTTAACTGGTTAGAGTACGTGACAGCGCCACCTAAAAAAACAGACGAAGAACCGGCATGCTGTGTAATTTGATGTGAGAAATATCCACCAGTACAACTTTCGGCAACAGAAAGGGTTAAATGCCTGCTTTCCATTTCATCAAGCACTACTTTTTCTATGGGCTTATCTTCTTCAGCCATCACATTGTCCTTAACACGTTCCACAATTTGTGCGGCAAAGGCGCCTACTTGCTGTTGTAAGAAATCCTTATGCTCACCATATGCGCTCAAACGTAAACGCACCTGCCCCATTTTGGGTAAGTAGGCCAGTTTAATATGAGATGGTAGCGCACTTTCTATATCGGCTATCCTTTCGGCCAGGTATGATTCACCTTCTCCTGCTGTAAGGATGGTTTTGTGGATGATAACGGGGAGTTTAAAAACTGTTTTTAATTTGGGAATCACTTGTTCCTGCACCATGTATTGCATTTCAAACGGCACACCCGGCATTGAAACATATACTTTGCCGCCCTCATAAAACCACATACCTGGTGCCGTACCATTATAATTTTGCAGCACTTCGCAATTCTGCGGTACCTGTGCTTGCATACGGTTTACCTCGAGCATGGGCCTGTTGTAACGCTTAAAACGCTCCAGCACAAGATTTAAAGCCTCCTCGTTCAGCACCATCGGTACCTTAAAATACTCAGCAAGTGTTTGTTTGGTTATATCATCCTTTGTTGGCCCCAATCCACCAGTTATCAGAATAATATCTGCCCGTGAAGCAGCTTCATCAAGGGCTTTCAGTATATGTGAGCGGTCATCCGAAACGGACGAGATCTGCTTAACTCTTATACCTATTAAATTAAGCTGCTGCGCCATCCAGGCCGAGTTGGTATCAACAATCTGCCCTATTAAAATTTCGTCGCCTATGGTTATAATTTCTGCCAGCATATTCTTATCTAAAGCCTGCGTTATTAGTGTAATCGCTCCTTTTACTCAGTTTAAGATCCTGTAAAATAGATGCCTTCACTTTTAAAGTAACATTATATGATTTGTAATAGCCAAAAGGCAGCCATTGTATGGAAAGATCCCAGCAATGCAGATCGCGGTATATGGCAAACGATGTAGCATCCGATAACCTGCGCGCTTTTAAATCATAGGTAGTATTATACTGCACCTTCCAATTTTTAGTGACACTTACATCGCCGCTTATCATCAAAGTATTGGTAGATGAAGTATTGATGATATTATTCTGATAATTGAAACTATAGTTAAGGGATACATTCCAGGGAACGTTAAAATCTATATAAGCGCCGGCATCGCCATTAATAAGTGCCAAACGTTGCGCTTGTTCCGGCGTCATGGTTTGTAGCGTTGTACCAGGGGCCGGTACAGCTTTTGGCCGGAATGTAGACGAATTCAAACTGGCACTCATGGAGAAATTAAAATTTCTTAGTACAGGAAATCTGCCGTCCTGCCAGGTATATCGATTAATCTGTCGGGCATACTTTAGTATATTACCATTGGATATGGAATCGCGTACCAACGTTACATACGGGTCAAGCGTGCCACCAAAACTGATGTTAACCTTCTGATTTAATATAGAAGTATGTCCGTTAACATTAATAGGCGATAATTTAAGGGAGTCAGCCGCAAAATTATAGAAGGTAGAAAAGGTTAAGCCCTGTAATATAGGTATCTTTCTATCCGTGCCTGATGTATCTGTACTTTTAGGTTTTACCTTGGCTTCTATCGTATTATCTAATGAGAAACTTATACCTGCTTGTTTTCCGGCTGAAGGACCACCATATGGTAAACCATCGTATATGGAATATCTTTGGGCATAGTACGGATAAGGCACCGTGGCACTGCTTACCGCTGTTTGATAAAACCCATAACTCGGGTCGCCAAAATCTGGGCGGTAGGTAAAACCTATTTGCGGCGTAGTGATGTGGCGTATGGCTTTGATGTTTCCCTTTTTAAATGGTATAACGCCATATATCTTGGTGGAGAAACCTGCATTTAAGCTGTAATCATAGTTACGCGAAAAACCAGGTACAGTATCTTTTATAGCAATCACCTGCCCTGCTGTAGTTCCCCTGTCAAAGCGCTGGCGGATACTTTGCAGATACCAACGTTCCGTATAAGTTCCACCCGTATTAAACTGAAAATATTTCAAGAAGGTAGTATTGAATGCCACAGGTACAGTATGCTGTAGACCGCTTTGCAACCTTTTTGAAAAAGTATTTGATTTAAACAGCTGCGACTCAGGTATATTATTCAGTTTATTGGTACCTACCAGGCTATATCCAACCGTTATTTTCTGGTACCATTTCTGCACGCCAACACGCTCCTTAGAGTCAAACGGACTTAATGTAGCCATATTAAAGCTAAAAGTTGGGAGCTCAAGAGTTACCGTTTTCTGCTGCAGATCCTGGCTATGGCCTAAACTCACGTTTAAGTTAAATGGCGAGTTTGCCCATGTTTTACCATAGGTGATGCTTGAACGCAGGGTATTACGCGTGAGCGATTCCAGGTTATAATTACTTTGGTTTACACTATTGGAGTAAAATGTAGATGAACCTGCGTTAACCGAAGCGCTGAACGTTGTACCCGGATTAGCGTTAGGATCTTGCTGATGGCTCCACGCAATGTTAAAATCCTTTTGCGCCGGGTCACCGGGAAGGCCATAATTATGCGAACCATAGCTCAATGTAAGGCTTCCACCGTACTTATATCGTTTGAGATAACGCGCGTTTGTATTCACCTCAAAGGAACCTCTTGAATACAAAGTGGCCATAGTAGTAAGGTCGATATTATCATTTATGGCCATGTAATATCCCATGTTGCGCAAAAAGAATCCAAGCTTTTGATCTTCACCGAACGATGGCAGGATTACACCAGAAGAACGGGAATCCGGCTTCGGGAAAAAACCAAACGGCAAGCCAATTGGTAAGGGCACCCCTTCTATTTCCAGATATGCAGGACCAGAAATAATACGCTTTTTTTGCCCGATACCTTTGGTAATCACCACACCAAAGTGCGTTTCGGGATACGGCAGGTTACAGGTACTGAAGATAACGTCGCGATAAGCTACTTCATCCTCATTAAGGCGTTTCGCCTGCCCGCCGGATATATAATTACCCTCCTGTTCAGAGGCCGGATTCCATATCTTAACTTTTTTAGTGCGATAATCAAATATCAGGGAGTCTGACGCTATAGGCTTTTCGTTCTTAGACTTAGATAATGGGCGGCCAACATATCTTTTCGTTTTAGGATCAATTGACCCGCGGGCGAAAATCAAATGGGTTTTCTCATTAACGCGTATATAATCAGCATCGAGCTCAAAATCCTCATAAGTTACCCGTGCTTTCCCATACAGGTAAGTGATCTTGTTATCGTTATCAACAAAGGTAGAGTCTTCTGCAACAGATTTTACAATAGACTTTAAGCCACCGGCACCGGGTGTAGTATCCCGGGCAACTATAGCATTGGGCGCATTAGAAGCACGCCCATTAGCTGCTTTTTCTTTTCCTTTTTTGCCATACTTTATCAGCCTTTGATCTCTTATCGAATCAAGCTTGATAATGGTATCCCTTATAGATAAGCGATGATAGCCCCGCTTTGCAGAAGCCATCATGTTAACTATCAGTACAAATGCAAGCAGAAAAAAAAGCCTAACTAATTTCAAAATTGATTATGAATACTATTTTTGCAGGGTACAGTTAACAGCCCCCAAACATAATGAAAAATAAACTATTGAACAGGTTGAAAAATGCGATTGTTGGTTCATTAGCGCTGCTCATCTGCTTTCCATTATTTTCGTTCAAAGCTATAAAATCCAATAAAAATACTTCTGTTGATACTACCGTTGCCGGCTTTAAGCTCAGCACCGTAATTATTGATGCCGGGCATGGTGTTAAAGCGGAAAATGCACCGCGCGGACATTATTCACGCGGGGCCGATGGTACTTTTTCTACGGAAAGAAATGTAACGTTGGCCATCGCACTAAAATTGCAAAAGGCCATTGAAAAAGATATAACTGGAGTAAGGGCTGTTTTAACGCGCTCTACTGAGGAAGATGTATCATTTGAACGACGCGCACAGATCGCTAATGAAAATAAGGGGAACCTTTTTATATCCATACACTGTAATTCATTACCTGACAGGGTGATAAGAGAGCGTGTAGGCGGCACCGCCCGTAGGCCAAGATACCGTAACGTGAGGGTGGCTGACCGATCAGGTAAGGGGACTTTATTTTTGATCTACGGACTAAAACGAACAACCGAGGCTGAAAATGAAATAAAAACCAACCAGGTAGAAAATGAAACTGAACTTGATGGTGGTGGATTGGACCCTAACGACCCTGTTGTAATTATACTTACCAATGAATTTAAGCGCCGTTTCAGAAAGCAAAGTGTAAATATTGCAAACTTAATTAACGAAGAAATTGTTCAGGTTGACGGAAGGCGTAGCGAAGGCTTGCGCGAACAGAGTATTTATGTACTTTGCCATGCTGCTATGCCATCCGTACTGGTGGAAACCGGATACATCAATAACCCGGACGATGAACGATATTTAAATTCAGAAGCCGGGCAAACTGAGATTGTTAACTCCATTGTACGGGCCATTACTAAATATAAAAACCAGATGGAAGGTACATCTGCGGCAAACTAATACTTATTTTTACTACTTATGAAAATTTCTAACGAAACTAAAATAGGCGCTCTTACAGCTGTTGCTATAACGGTATTGATATTGGGTTACAGCTTTTTAAAGGGTAACGATGTTTTTTCAGGCTCTAATAAATTTTATGCTATATACCGTAGCGTTGAGGGCTTAACTATTTCTAAACCCATATTAGTAAACGGTTTTCAAATTGGCCGCGTATCAAAAATGGAGTTACAGCCCGATGGCCGCACTATTGTGGAGTTCAAAGTAGATAAAAAGTATAATATACCTGACAATACACTGGCTAAATTACAAAGTACCGACCTATTGGGCGGCAAAGCCATTGTATTTGAATTAGGCAACAGTAGCAAGTACGCCGATAATACGGATACGCTACGCGCGGACATACAAGGCAGCTTGGCGGAAAGCTTACAACCGATCCAAAAGAAAGCTGAAGTTTTGATCTCAAAGGTAGACTCGGCCCTGGCTTCAATTAACCATATCATGAATCCTCGTTTCCAAGCAAATGTTGATAAAAGCTTTACCAGTATTGCCAATTCCTTACAAACACTTGAAGGGACTACCAAAAAGATAGACGCTATAGTTGGCGCGCAAAGCAGCCATATCAATGGTATTATGACCAATGCTGAAGCGGTGTCGGCAAACCTGAAAACAAGTACAGCCAAGTTAAATGGCATATCCTCTAATTTTGAAAGATTTAGTACCGATCTTGCCAATTCCAATATAAAAGGAACGATGGAAAACGCCAATAAAGCCACTGCTGATCTGCAAGCTACTATGGCAAAGATCAACAGTAAAGATGGTTCGCTTGGCTTATTAATGAATGATACCAAAATGTACGACAACCTCACAGCCGCCTCATCAAACCTTAATAACCTTTTCATTGATATTAAAGCGCATCCGAGCCGTTATGTACACTTTTCTGTATTCGGTAAAAAGGGAGATTAATTAGTTAATCAGAGAATAGAGATTAGAGGTTAGGATGAAAATTCTAACCTTTTTCATTTCATTTAGAACTAATCTTCAATTAACTGATCTCTGACCCCTATTATCATTCACTAATCACAAACGTTTTACCCTCTGTGGCAAGTTCTGTGGCAGGAAAAACACTTTGTGCTTCTTCCAAAAGTTCATTAAGCGTTTTGTAACGGGCAGAAAAGTGCCCGATCAACAACCTTTCAGCATTTACTTCATTAGCAACTTGAGCAGCTTGCAATGCAGTTGTGTGATGCGTCTGATTTGCTCTGTCCAGCATATCATGCATAAAGGTAGCTTCGTGATAAAGCACAGTTACATTATTGATCTGTTTAAAATATTGTGGGTTGTACTTTGTGTCAGATACGTAAGCGTAACTTTTAGGAGGCGACGGGGCCATGGAAAGCAGATCATTTTTGTAAATGGTGCCATCTGGCGCCTCATAGTCAAGCCCTTTTTTAATGGATGTATAGTAAGGAACAGGTATGCCAATTTCCTCCACGCGTTCCATTATCAGTTTACGCATCCGCTTTTTTTGCCTAAACAAAAAACCGGTGCAGGGTATGCGATGGTCAAGCGGTATAGTTTCTACACAAATATCCTGGTTCTCAAATATCTGGGCTTTTTGCGAAGGATCAGTAAATACGTACTCAATAGGATAATTGAGCGTAGTTTCAGAGTATTTAAGTTGTATTTCTATGATCTCTTTTAACGGAGCAGGACAAAAAAGTTTTAGTCCTTTTTTACGGCCATTAAGGTGCATGGATGATAACAACCCTATCAAGCCCAGATAGTGATCGCCGTGCAGGTGGCTGATGAAAATATGATCAATGCGGCTGGGTTTTACATCAAATCGCATCATTTGCTGCTGCGTGCCCTCCGCACAGTCAATAAGGTAAAGCTTATCGTTTACATTCACTACCTGTGCGGTAGGATTCCGATTAAAAATTGGGGTTGCAGAGCTGCTGCCCAGTATTGTAACTTCAAACTTCATACCGGGTTAAACAGATTATTATTTTACCTCTCTCTTCAATTCTTTTTCTATCTCTTCCATAAAGATGAGATCAATCCCCTCTTCACATGTAGGCACAATGGTCAACACGTTGTCCAATTGAGATATTGTTACCAAACGTGATACAGCCTCGCTTAAACCGCAAAGGATAAATGACCCGTTTGCATTTTTGCATAACCTGTGCCCTACCAGTAAACTACTAAGGCCTGATGAATCAGCAAACTTTACCTGAGAAAGATCAAGAATAATATTACGCTGCCCCTCGGTATTGATAAGGATCAATTCTGATTTTAACTGGGGGGTTACCAGTGAGTTTAGTTTTGATTCGTTAAGCTTGATCAATACATATTTCTCGTGCTTATCAACCGTATATTTCATTTGAATTTATTTAAAAAGCTAAGATATAAATTTTATCGCTAAATGAGTTAGAGCCTGCTAATAGCTGCATTAATGGCCTTTTCTACTCTATCAATCACATTTTCCTGATCGGGCTTAACAAAAGTTTCACCGGTTATTTTCTCATATAATTCTATGTAACGTTGTGATATGGAATCAACGATCTCTTTGGTCATCTCTGGTATCTGCTGGCCATCTTTCCCCTGAAAACCGTTCTCGATAAGCCATTTTCTAACAAATTCCTTGGAGAGTTGTTTTTGGGGTTCACCATTTTGCTGGCGCTCCTCGTATCCATCCGCATAAAAATAACGCGACGAATCCGGCGTATGGATCTCATCAATTAAATAAATGGTATCCCCTACTTTTCCAAATTCATACTTCGTGTCAACCAATATAAGTCCCTGGTCAGCAGCTATTTCTGTTCCTCTTTTAAATAAAGCGCGAGTGTATTGCTCCAGCTGGTTGTAATCAGCCTCGCTAACAATGCCACGTTTTAAAATTTCTTCACGGGAAATATCCTCATCATGCCCAATAGCAGCTTTTGTTGTTGGGGTGATTATTGGCTCGGGAAGTATGTCATTTTCTTTTAAACCTTCTGGAAGCTTTACACCACAAACCTCTCTCCTGCCTGCAGCATACTCGCGAGCGGCATGGCCCGCCAAATAACCACGTATAACCATTTCAACCTTAAATGGCTCGCATATACGGCCAATAGTTACACTCGGATCAGGAACAGATATTACCCAATTAGGTACAATGTCTGAAGTGGCTTCCAAAAACTTCGCGGCAATTTGGTTCAACACCTGTCCTTTGTAAGGTATAGGCTCAGGCAGCACCACATCAAATGCCGAAATACGGTCGGTAACCACCATAGCCAGATACTGGTCTTTTATGGTGTAAACATCGCGCACCTTGCCTTTGTAAAAGGCTGTTTGTCCTTTAAAATTAAAATGAGTTTCTTTTATAGCGTTCATTTCTGTTAGAATCAAGAGACAAGAACCAAGAAACAAGATAAGTTCCTGTCTTGGTTCTTGTCTCTAAAAGTCTTTGTTTCTATTACTGTATATCTCCGTAAGCTTCCAAAATACGTTTTACCAGTTTGTGGCGCACAACGTCTTCTCCGCTCAGGTAAACAATATCAATTCCTTTTATATCGGTTAAAATACGTAGTGCAGTGTACAAGCCCGACTGCTGCTTTTTGGGTAAGTCAATCTGTGTTACGTCGCCTGTAACAATAAACTTAGCTGATGGCCCCATACGTGTCAGGAACATCTTCAACTGCATGTCCGTAGCGTTTTGCGCCTCATCCAGGATCACAAAGCAATTGTCAAGCGTACGGCCGCGCATAAATGCCAGCGGGGCAATCTCTATGGTTCGGTTCTCCAAGTATAGCTTAAGCTTTTCGGCCGGTATCATATCATCAAGCGCATCATAAAGCGGGCGCAGGTATGGGTCAATCTTTTCCTTTAAGTCACCGGGTAAAAAGCCGAGGTTCTCCCCCGCCTCAACCGCAGGGCGGGTAAGGATGATACGTTTGATCTCTTTATTCTTCAGCGCACGTACGGCCAATGCAACAGCGGTGTAGGTTTTACCCGTACCAGCAGGGCCTATAGCAAACAAAATATCGCTTTTGGCAAGGCTATCTACCATACGGCGCTGGTTAGGCGTACGTGCCTTAACCATTATCCCGTTAGGGCCAAAAACAATTACTTCGCTACTGGCAAACTTATCTGTTCCGCTTTCAGCAGTATTTGTAGCGTTTGCCGTTGGCCTGGCACCAAGTATACGTTCAACATCATTTACATTAAGGCTCTCATATTTTTCAAGGTGTTGTACCAGGGCATTAAATTTTTCCTGAAAAATATTTAATTCGTTTTCATCGCCCAGTACTTTAACCTCACTGCCGCGCGCAACTATTTTAAGCTTAGGGTATTGTTTTTTTATGATCTCAAAATGATCGTTATTGGGCCCCCACAATACCGCCGGATCTATTTGTTCAATGGATAGTTTTAGCTCGTTCAATACTTGGTGTTTTTTATTGAGTTGCGAATTTTTATGAATTAAAAATTGAATATTTGCACCTTTAAATGCAGTACAAGATTAGCAATAAATATTTATAAAATTAATGGCAATTATAACTTTAACTACTGACCTGGGCGATAAAGATATTTATCAGGCTGCCCTTAAAGGTAGTATTTATAAGTTGTTGCCAACAGCTAATATTGTTGATATTACTAACAATGTACAGGCCTTTAATGTTCAGCAGGCCGCATTTATTTTAAAGAATAGTTACCATTACTTTCCCGAGGGTACCGTACATTTAATTGGTATTGATACAGTATACAGTAACTATACCCGTTACCTCGCAATAAAACACAATAACCACTATTTTGTGGGTGCCGATAATGGCATTTTTTCATTGATGTTTGATAGTGGGCCTGATGAAATTGTTGAGATCAACATTATGCAGGACCTTAAGTTTCTGCACTTCCCGTTAGCCGACATTTTTGTTAAAGCCGCCTGCCACCTGGCAAATGGCGGCAGCCTGGCAGAAATTGGGCTACCCGTACCTGGTGTTGAGAATAAGATGAACCTGCAGCCGGTTATAGAAAAAAACCTGATCAAAGGAGTTGTGATATATGTAGACTCATTCCAGAATGTGATTACAAATATTACCAAAGAATTTTTTAACAAAGTACAGCAGGGGCGCCGGTTTGTGCTTTACTTCAAACGTAACGAAACCATTAGCCAGTTAAGCTGGCATTATAATGAGGTGCCCGAGGGCGAAAAACTTTGCCTGTTCGGGATCAGCGACCATTTAGAGATAGCTATAAATAAAGGCAACGCCAGCGGCTTGTTGGGCCTGAATATTGGTGATAGCGTAATTATCGATTTTCAGTAATACTCAATTTTTTCTTATAAACAGCAAGCCTGTTTATAGCAATTATTTCCATCCCTATACCTGCCCCCATCAGAGCCCCTCTCGCAAAATCCGGTAATTTTGTAAACTGGCCAAGTAGAAGCGTAAAGGAAATGATCAGCAACCCAGCCAATAAAAAATAACTGATTTTTTTGGGGAATGATACGATATTCATGATAACGACTTTTAATTGTAATTACAATATAAATATAGCGTAAATTATACATAACGAGGTTTACGCATTAGCCGATTAATGGCGCCGGGTAATATACATCCTAAACTGGCAGCTCAGAATGCCCACATCCAACAGTTACCATCGTTTTTCAACTAAAGTGATTGTTCTCACCTTTACGTTAATTTTACCGCTGTTTATCGTTAAAAGGAAAACAAAGGTGTAATTTTGTCCCTTCGTATACATTAATTTAATACATGGCACGAGGACGACTGAATAGTGGCAGTAAGGCGGAAGCGGAATTACCCAAAGCAAAAATAAATCTGGATAGCTTAAAGCGTATCGCCAAGCTTATTTCTTATTTAAGGCCGTATAAGGGTAAATTTATTGCCGGCATTATTTTTTTATTTATTTCCAGCCTTACCGGTTTAGCATTTCCCTCACTTTTGGGCGCGCTGATCGATGCCGCGCAGGGTAAACAGAAGTATGCTTTTCTACCTCCTACTATCAATGCTATTGGCTTATTGGCATTTACCATATTATTTGTGCAGGCTTTTGTATCCTTCTTTAGGGTAGTTTGGTTTGTGCAGGTAGCCGAAAGGGCATTGGCAGATATACGCCGCGACACCTATTTTAAGTTGGTTACTCTACCTATGAACTTTTTTGCCAACCGTCGGGTTGGGGAACTAAATAGTCGTATTTCTGCTGACCTTTCACAGATACAGGATACCATGACCACTACTTTTGCCGAGATAATAAGGCAATTGGTTTTGCTAATAGGTGGTATTACGCTATTAACTATAGTATCTTTTAAGCTAACCCTTGCTCTGCTGCTAATGCTACCAGTACTTATTGTTGTAGCGGTGTTTTTTGGGCGTTTTATTCGTAACTTATCCAGGCAGGCGCAGGATAAACTGGCTGAATCAAATACCATTATTGAAGAAACTTTACAGGGTATTGCAAACGTTAAGGCCTTTGTAAATGAGGCTTTTGAAGCTGGCCGTTACAATAAAAACCTGCGCGAAGTGGTAAAAATAGCGGTTAAAGGCGCAGTATATCGCGGCATATTTGCGTCATTTATCGTTTTTTGTTTGTTTGGGGCTATTGTAGGTGTAATATGGTATGGCTCAGTATTAGTTCACCAGCATGAGCTTTCTGTAGGCAGCCTTACTACTTTTATTTTGTACTCTATTTTTGTTGGCGCGGCTATGGGTAGTTTTCCTGAATTGTATGCCAACATCCAAAAAGCTGTAGGCGCCAGTGAACGTGTTTTAGAGATACTGGACGAAAAAGGCGAAGACATTTCTATAAAGGTTGAAGATAACGCCATTAAAAAACACATCAATGGCAATCTGGAATTCAATGGTGTTGAATTTGCTTATCCATCCCGCTCTGAAATAACTGTATTAAAGGATGTTTCCTTTACTGCAAACGCAGGGCAAAAAGTAGCCATTGTTGGCCCGAGCGGTTCAGGTAAATCAACTATGGCTGCTTTAATATTGCAATTTTATCATCCGCAAACCGGTAGTATAAAATTCGATGGTATTGATGCCGGTGAATATGCGCTTACCGATATCCGTAACCAGGTAGCTATTGTTCCACAGGATGTATTGCTATTTGGCGGCACCATAGCGGAAAATATCGCCTATGGTAAATTGAATGCATCGCGCGAGGAAATAATTGCCGCCGCTAAAAAAGCCAACGCCGATAGTTTTATTACCGGTTTTCCTGAAGGGTATGAAACTGTAGTGGGCGAGCGTGGTGTAAAGCTTTCAGGAGGACAGCGCCAGCGCATTGCCATTGCAAGAGCCCTGCTTAAAAATCCGGCTATCCTCATATTAGACGAAGCCACCTCTTCCCTGGATTCAGAATCTGAACGCTTGGTGCAAGAAGCACTTGAGGTACTCATGAAAGGCCGTACTTCTATCATCATAGCACACCGTTTATCAACCATTCGCGAAGCCGATAAAATTATTGTGCTGGAAAAAGGTAACATTGTGGAAAGCGGCAACCACCGGGAGTTAATAGCCAACGAGAAGGGCTTATACCGGTATTTGAGCCAGTTGCAATTTGAGAATGCTTAATTTTTAAGCTTAAAGTTGATGGTTCATAGATCATAGTTGGAAAATAGCTATCATCTATGAACTACTACCCATGAACTAAGACTAAATGAAACTAACTATACACGGGGCGGCCCGGCAGGTAACCGGCAGCATGCACTTGCTGCAGGTTGGCCAATATAAGCTTTTGATTGATTGTGGACTGGATTATGAGAAAGACCACAACATGCAGATCAACGAAGATTTCGGCTTCAGGCCGGAAGATATTGACGTGGTGATACTTACGCACGCCCATATAGATCATACCGGTAACTTACCAACGCTTGTACGGATGGGTTTTAACGGGCAGATATTGTGCACCCCACCCACGGCTGATCTGACAGAGCTATTGTTGATGGATTCGGTGAATATTTTCCTGCAAAAAGCTCAAAAAGGCAACAAGCATCGCCGCAGACATAAACACAGCAGCAGCGGCCCGCAACCCCTGTACTTGCAAAAGCACGTAATGGATACCGTTGAGCGCTTCATCACCATCAACTTTAACAAGCCATTTAAAATAACCGGCGATATTGAAATAACCTTTGTACCAGCAGGGCATTTGCTTGGCGCTGCCGGCGTCGTGTTAAAAGTAAACGACGAGGGTGTAGAAAAAACAATTGCTTTTACCGGTGATATTGGCCGCAAAGGCTACCCTGTACTTAATGATCCACAGCCTTTACCAAAAGTTGATTACCTGGTATCTGAAGCAACGTATGGAGGCCGTAACCACAGTAAAGGCAAAGGTGTGCAGGAAACGCTTGAAGAGATCATAGATAAGGTTTGTATTAAGGAACAAGGCCGATTAATTATACCCGCGTTTAGTATTGGGCGTACGCAGTCGCTGGTTTTTGTATTAAATAAGATTTTTAGCAGCGGCGCTTTGCCGCCGGTTAAGGTTTTTGTAGATAGCCCTATGGCAAGTATGGCTACGCAGATCTATCGTAAGCACCACAACC
Organism: Mucilaginibacter sp. 44-25; assembly: GCA_001898335.1. GTDB lineage: Bacteria > Bacteroidota > Bacteroidia > Sphingobacteriales > Sphingobacteriaceae > Mucilaginibacter. The sequence goes on from MKTS01000001.1 coordinate 707,738, forward strand.
ATGTTAACCCAGAAGCTCAGGAGTTTTATAACACGCAGGGCGACGAGTTTGATTTTGACAACCTTACCTATGTGGAGACTTTGAAAGACAGCAGGCAGGTATCTAATTATTTTGAACCGTGCATTATTATTTCATCAGCAGGTATGCTGGAGGGTGGCCGTATACAGGATCATTTATTCTATAATATTCAAAATTATTATTGCACCATTCTTTTCATTGGCTACTGTGCAAAGGGCACGTTGGGTCATCGCTTACTCCGCGGCGACCCTATTGTGCATATTAAAGACCGCGACCTTGCTGTTTATGCTACCATTAAAAAAACCGATGTGTTGAGTGCCCACGGCGACCATGAAGATCTGGTGAATAATGTTAGATCACAGGATCCCGATAAACTCAAAGGCGTTTATCTAGTACATGGGGAAACAAGTGCGATGCAGGCGCTGGCAGAAACTTTGGAAACCGATGGTTACAGGGTATCTATTCCTGAAAAAGGTTTATCGTACGAGCTTTAACGGGGTTACAAAAAGCTTAAAGAAATAGTCTTTATCATTATTATACATTTCCCCATCCGTTTGCCAGTACATCGGCAATGTGCATGGTTTTTAAAGGGATGTTGTTTTTATCAATATACCCTTGCAAATGCAGCAAACAGGAAGCATCTGTGGAGATAATGTACTCTGCTCCTGCAGCTATTGCATTATCAACTTTTTGCTGGGCCATAGCGGTAGATATAGCATCAAACTTTACAGCAAAAGTACCACCAAAACCACAACAGGTTTCGCCGGCTTGCAGTTCAACAAGCTCCAGGCCGTGCACTTTTTCAAGCAGCTTACGTGGTTCCTCTTTAATATGGCATTCACGCAAACCAGCGCAACTATCATGGTATACCGCCCGCCCGTCAAGTTCGGCGCCGAAATAGTCAAACTGTAGTATATTTATCAGGAAATCGCTCAGTTCATAAATGTTACCTTGTATGTTCCGGCATTTATTATGTGAGGTGGTATTGGTAAACAAATCATTATAATAATTACGTACCATGCCGGTGCATGAGGCAGATGGTGAAACAATTACACTATCTTCCTTAAAATCCGACAGAAATTTGCTTCCGATAGTTTTTGCATCATCCCAAAAACCGGAGTTAAATGCAGGTTGACCGCAACAGGTTTGCTCCGGATTATAGTTAACCGTGCAACCGGCTTTCTCCAGCACCTTTACAGTATTAAAAGCGGTTTCGGGGTATAACTGGTCAACAAAACACGGTATAAACAGATCAACGGTCATTGGTAAAAATTAGCTGGCGCTAAATTCCGCATTTTTCTTTAAAATTTTCTCGGTTTTTAGCAATGAAAACAACAGCAACAGCCCGATGACGAAGAATGTTCCTAAAATTAAGGTTGAGTTTCGCATGCTTCCTGTGAGTTCTTCAACAAAACCAAAACTGAACAGGCCTCCTACTATGGCCAGCTTTTCAGTTACATCATAAAAACTGAAAAAGGATGCAGTATCGCTGATATTTTCGGGTAAAAATTTGGAATAAGTTGATCTGGAAAGCGATTGTATACCCCCCATTACCAGTCCCACTACTACCGCGATGATGTAAAATTGAGTTGAGGTGGTAGTAAAATAGGCAGCTATGCAAACACCTATCCAAATCAAAACGACAAATATCAGCACCCTTACGTTGCCATATTTATCTGATAGGCGCGACATCAGCGTTGCCCCTACTATGGCCACCAATTGGATAATGAGGATAATGGATATCAAGGCCGATGTTTCCATCTTTAATTCTTTGGCAGCAAAGCCAGTAGCCACCAGCATAATGGTTTGCACCCCCATGGAGTAAAAAAAGAACGATGGTAAAAAGCGTTTGAGCAAGGGCATGTTTTTTACCTTATGCCATACTTTGCCTAACTCCTTAAACCCGCCTTTAATAATGTTTTTATGATGTGACTGCGCGTTGGGGCTGCCTTTGGGTAAAACGCTGAACGGTATCATGGCAAACCCTATCCACCATACGCCAACCAATAGAAACGAAAGCCGGGCGGGTAAAGATTTGTCAATTATCCCGAATATTTCAGGCTTCAATACAAACGCGAAGCATACCAATTGTAACAAAACGCTGCCGATATAACCAAAAGTAAAACCCTTAGCGCTTACCTTGTCCTGCATATCGATGCTGGCTATCTCAGGCAGGTAGGAATTGTAAAAAACGAAGCCACCGCTGTAACCAATAGCCGCTAAAGCAAAACAAATTACACCTAACTCTAACGTAGATGCTTTAAAAAAGAACAACCCACAGCACGCTAAAGAACCTAATAGAGTAAAGAATTGCATAAATATCTTCTTATTACCCCTATAATCGGCTACTGCGCTTAAAACCGGCAACAGGATAACCATTATCAGGTATGCGGTTGCTAACGCGTAATCCGTAAGCGCTGTATTAACAAATCTCATCCCAAAAAAGCTAACCTTGTTCCCGGCAGCTTCATTTTGCGTGATGGCTACATAATATGCAGGGAAAATAGTTGATGTGATAACAAGATTATACGCCGAGTTTGCCCAATCGAACATGGCCCAGGCGCGTATGGTTTTAGGGTTATTTTTTGCTTCCATTGCTGTTTAAAAGTATGCAATTTTCGGCTTTTACAAAATATCTATGATTGGCGGCTCATTGAGTTCATATTAAGTTACCGGTAACGCTAACAATAGGCATTTCAAAACTGTTATGTTTGCATTGTAATTTTTAGCGGATACGATTAGTATCTTAGCGCAACAACCATCTATGTCAAAAAAGAAAAAGAAAAATAAATCGTCTATAGACCAGGTGCTAACACAAATGGTGTTAGACATTTTTGAGCAAAACGGCAATACGCCCCTTAATTATAAACAGGTATCTGCTAAGTTAAACGTGCGCGACCCCGAGGCACGGGCCGTTATCAATGATATCCTTGACGAAGAAACTTTTAAAGGGGTGCTGAAAGAAATATCTCCTGGCAAGTTCCAATTGCTTGAATTGAAAACCTTTGTTGAAGGCAAAGTTGATCTTACCAACGATGGCTCCGCATTTATTGTTACCGATGACGAGTTCGAAAGCGACATTTACGTTGCACCACGCAAATTGCGTAATGCATTAAATGGCGACAGGGTTAAGGTTTATGTGTATGCCAAAAGCCGTGGTAAACGCAAAGAGGGTGAGATCATAGAGATACTTAAACGCCACAAAATGGAGTTTACCGGCGTGGTGCGTTTATCAGAACACTACGCATTTTTCCTGGCTGATGACAGGAAAATGATGCATGATATCTTCATCCCATTATCCGAGCTTAACGGAGCCAAGAACGGCATTAAAGCGGTGGCAGAAATAACCGACTGGCCTGCCGGAGCTAAAAACCCTGTTGGGCGCATTAAATATGTATTGGGCCAGCAGGGCGAGAACGATACCGAGATGAATGCAATTTTGGCTGAGTATGGCTTTCCACTTAGCTTCCCCGCCGAAGTTGAGCATGAGGCAGAAGAAATTCAGGATGTGATCTCGGAAGAGGAAATTGCTCGTCGACGCGATTTTAGGGAAGTGCTTACCTTTACTATAGATCCATTTGATGCTAAAGACTTTGATGATGCATTATCCTTTAAAAAACTGGATAATGGCAATTACGAAGTTGGAGTGCACATTGCCGATGTAGCACATTACATCATCCCTGACTCCGCTTTGGATAAAGAAGCTTACGAGCGCGGCACATCTGTTTATTTAGTTGACCGGGTAATCCCCATGCTGCCGGAGCGATTATCAAACGGATTATGCTCGCTGCGGCCTAATGAGGATAAACTGTGTTTTGCCGCTGTTTTTGAGCTGGATGAAGAAGCCAACATACATAACGAATGGTTTGGCAAAACAGTGATACACTCTAACAGGCGTTTTACATACGAGGAAGTTCAGGATGTAATAGAAACCCAACAAGGCGATTATACTGAAGAAATACTAAAACTTAATGCTTTGGCCCACAAACTCCGCGACCGTAAGTTTAAAGCTGGTGCCATAAGCTTTGAAACCACCGAGGTTAAGTTTAAGCTGGACGAGAATAGCAAACCTATCGGAGTCTACGTAAAGGAACGTAAGGATGCCCATAAATTGATTGAAGACTTTATGCTGTTAGCCAACCGTAAAGTTGCCGAGCATGTGAGCAAAATGGGCAAAGGCAAAAATAAATATACCTTTGTTTACCGCGCACACGACTCGCCCAAGCCCGATGCCTTAAATAGTTTTGCACAATTCGCAGCAAGGTTTGGTTACAAGATCAACACCAAATCGGATAAAGAGATCGCTAAATCGCTCAACTACCTAATGGAGGATGTGGAGGGGAAAAAGGAGCAGAATGTGCTTACACATTTGGCTATCCGTTCAATGGCAAAGGCCATTTATACCACTAAGACCACCAGCCATTACGGCTTGGCATTCTCGCATTATACGCATTTTACATCACCGATAAGACGGTATCCTGATGTTATGGTGCACAGGCTGCTGTTTCACTACCTTAATGGTGGCAAAAGCGCCAATGCAGAACATTATGAGGAATTATGTAAGCACAGTTCGGCAATGGAGAAACGTGCTGCCGATGCGGAACGCGCATCTGTTAAATACAAACAGGCCGAATATCTGCGCGACCAGGTAGGCAATGTGTTTACCGGTATCATCTCCGGCGTAACCGAATGGGGTATGTATGTGGAGTTGACTGAAAATAAATGTGAGGGAATGATACGTCTGCGCGATATTACCGACGATTTTTATACCTTAGACGAAAAGAACTATGCCATCATTGGCCAGCGTAAAAAGAAGATCTATCAGCTGGGTGATGAGGTAAAAATAAAGGTAAAAAGTGTGGACCTGACTAAAAAACAGATTGACTTTACCCTGATAACGAATAATATTTTATAAATGATTTAGTGACTTAGTGGTGGCAGAATAAATTGCCCACCACTAACTACTCACCAATCACGCCCTGAATGAGACAACTCGACGAGCTGCAATCGCTGATTGCCAATTCCGTAGCCGATCTGAAATTCCCCGCATATCCGGCGGAATTATACGAGCCTATCCAATATATACTTGCATTAGGTGGAAAGCGAATGCGCCCTGCCCTTTTGTTAATGGCCTGCGATCTGTTTGGGGGCGATGTTAACGAAGCACTCCCCCCTGCCCTTGCTATTGAGGTGTTCCATAACTTCACGCTGATGCATGATGATATTATGGATAATGCACCAAAACGCAGAGGTAAAACCACTGTTCATGAGAAATGGAACAGCAATGTAGCCATCCTTTCGGGCGATGTAATGCTTATTGAAGGTTATAAGCTGATGATGCAGGTGCGTGAAAATATTCTACGCACGGTGCTGGATATTTTCAATGATACCGCCGTTGGTGTTTGCGAAGGCCAGCAGTTGGATATGACTTTCGAAACAAAGATCGATATCAGCATAGAGGAATACATTAATATGATTCGCCTGAAAACGGCTGTGGTGTTGGGTGGCGCGCTCAAGATCGGTGCGTTAATAGGGAATGCGGATGTTAGGGATGCGGAACTGCTTTCTGATTTCGGCATTAACTTAGGTATCGCTTTCCAGTTGCAGGATGATATACTGGATGTTTACGGTGACCCGGAGAAATTTGGCAAACAAGTAGGCGGCGACATCATCTCCAACAAAAAGACTTACTTATTGATCAAAGCACTTGAACTGGTTGAAGGAACCGATGCACAGGAGCTTGACCAATGGGTTACTTATAAAACTTTCGATGCCGCAGAAAAAGTTGCTGCAGTTACGGCTATCTACAACAAGGCCAACATCCGCCATTATGCAGAAACCGAAATGCACAGCTATGCAGACAAGGCCTTTTCCGCTTTAGATAAACTGAATCTCCCGGAAGAAAACAAACAATACCTGCGAGATTTTGCGGATGGGTTGTTGGTTAGGGAGTATTGATTATAAACACAATGAAGAAAAATCTACTTACATGCGTTTTTGCTTTTGGCTTAAGCGCATTTTGTTTTAATGCCGGTGCCCAAACATCCGGCGGTAAACTAAAGCCCGAACAAGCTATAATGGATGTTCGCCATTATAATATTGCAGTCAGTTGCAATTTTCAACAAAGATCTATCGATGGTAATACCACTGTTGACGTGATCATGAAACAGCCAACCAAAACGCTGGTACTTGATTTGCTGGACTCTCTCCATGTAACCGAGGTAGCGGTAAACGGCAAAAAAGAACCGTACGAGCACAAAAACGGCTTGATCACCATCAACCTTAATAAAGAACTTCCTGCCGGGAAGGCTGCTATAAAAGTGATTTACAGCGGTAAGCCCCGCATAGCTAAAAGACCACCATGGGACGATGGTTTCACCTGGACGCAAGACTCAACCGGTCACCCGTGGCTGGCGGTTACGGCAGAACAAACTGGTGGCAAGATATATTTCCCCTGCAAAGATCATCCAAGCGATGAGCCTAATGAAGGTGCAGATATGTACATCACCGTACCGTCAGACCTTGTAGTTGCCGGCCCAGGTTTACTTAAAGGTGTAAGTAAAAAAGGCAATAGTGCTACTTACCACTGGCAAACCAAATATACTATCAATAATTACAGCCTGGTTTTTAACGCCGGCGATTACACAGTTGCGAAAGGCTCATACAGATCTGTTGCAGGCAATACTATCCCTGTGCAATTCTATGTATTAAAGGAACATGCTATACAGGGTTCTCACCTGGTTGATATGGTTATTAAAGCTGCGCAGGCTAAAGAAAAATATTTCGGCGAATACCCGTGGGCAAATGAGAAGTTAGGTATAGTAGAAACACCACACCTTGGTATGGAGCACCAGAGCATGAACGCTTATGGCAATAAATTCAGGTACACAAAAGTTGGTGGACAGGATTTTGACTGGCTGATGTTCCATGAGTTTGGCCACGAGTGGTGGGGTAATAAAGTTACCGCCCGCGACTGGGCCGATTACTGGATACATGAAGGGATCGATACTTATGCCGATGCGCTGCCAATATTAGACCTGGAAGGCCGGCAAGCGTATATTGATCATTTTAAAAGATCAGCATTTGGTTTTCAAAACAAACAGCCAATAGTACTGGGTAAGGACATCGATGAAGCATCGGCATACAATAGCGACATCTACGGCAAGGGCGGCTTCTTTATGCATACACTCCACTATGTAATGGGCGACACCTTGTTCTTTAAAACATTAAAAGGCTTGGCTACCGATCCGCAATTCACTTACGATCACCAGAACGTAACCGATGATGTGGAACATTACTTCAGCAAAGCGTATGGCCAATCGCTAAAACCTTTGTTTGACATGTACCTGCGCACTACAGACAAGCTCGAGATAGATGTAAAAGCCCGTCCCGGCGACAGCTATATTATCAAATTACAAAACATCAATATGGCTCTGCCGGTAGATGTTGTTACTGATGAGGGCAAACACCGCCTGATGATTTCGCCGCAAGGCCAAACGGTTAGCAGTAAAACTATACCTGCGATAGATCCTGATAGTTGGTATTTGAAGAAAGTAGTATTGGAATAACAACTCATTTTCAGTCTGAGTTTGGTCGAACACAAAAAAAGCCTTTAACAGTCTGACAAGTACATTTACTGTAATCATCCAAATAGCGTGTAAACAAACTATCTGACTCGTAACTATAATTATTTTCTAAGATTGCCACGTCGCTCTCGTTCCTCGCAATGATAACAAAAAGCCCCGATCAAATTTGACCGGGGCTTTTCTTTATCTGTAAGTTGAAGATTACTCTGCGGTTACTTCTTCAGCAGTGTCAGCAGCTTCTTCTTTTTTTGCTTTTGGAGCAACAGCTTTTTTAGCCTTTGGAGCTTCTTCAACCGCTGGTGCTTCAACTGCTTTAGGAGCAGCTACTTCAGCAACTGGTGCTTCTTCTAAAGGAAGTACTGATACGTATGAACGGTTATCAGCTTTCTTTTTGAATACAACTTTACCGTCAATAAGAGCGAATAAAGTGTGGTCTTTACCGATACCTACGTTAAGGCCCGGGTTGTGTTGGGTACCACGCTGGCGAACAATGATGTTACCTGCAATAGCTGGCTGACCACCAAAAATTTTGATACCTAAACGTTTGCTATGCGATTCGCGGCCGTTTCGTGAACTACCGGCCCCTTTTTTGTGTGCCATTTCTTGATATTTTTAACAGGAAAGTTCCTGCAAGTTTAAAATCTAATTATAAAGTGATACCAGTGATCTCGATCTTGGTGAATTGCTGACGGTGACCGTTTTTCTTTTTGTAACCTTTTCTTCTTTTCTTTTTGAAGACGATTACTTTATCACCTTTTAAATGAGACACGATCTTAGCTGATACTTTAGCGCCTTTTAAATCAGAACCTAATTTGAAAGAACCTTCGTTTTCTGCTAACAACACGTTGTCAAATTCAATATTAGCGCCTTCATCTCCCTGTAAGCGGTGTACAAAGATCTGCTGGTCTTTTGCAACTTTAAACTGTTGCCCGGCTATACTTACTATTGCGTACATTGTTGGTTAATTATTATTTTAAATTTTGAGGTGCAAATATATAGATTAATATTTTAAATAGCAATGCGAGGCTAATTAAACTTATTTATTAATACTTCTTAGCCTTGCTTCATTGTCATCGAGTTTACTCTGTATCTCCTTTATCAGCCTTTGGTTGGCATCAATAAGCTTATCGTTACCTTGGTAAGCATCGTCAAAAACAACGCGTTTAGTTTTACGCTTATATTTAAATTCGATGATATAACGCATGGAACGTGTTTTAGCATCCTGCTTGGTTTCATTTGATGGAAAATCCCAAAAACCTAATTCTGCCGCTTTACGATGAAGATAAAGCAAATCGTCTTTGCTTAGCTTCATATGCATTCTCACTAATGAGTCCTGTCGGTTTACAAACTGATAATCGCCTGTAATAGAATTATATTTATTCAAAAGGCTATCATTATAACCATACTCCAGTTTCAGTCCTTCAAATTCTGAAAACTTATATGGCGCGTTCTTAACCATCATTCCATAGTAATACACGCAATAAAGCATAAACGGCACTGCAACACTCAGGATAAGGAATATCTTCTTAGCTTTATTAGACATCTTTTATATAATTATCGAATTTTTGATTTATTGAATTACAGTTCAACATTTCCTTCAGCTTGCGGGCCAAGCTCTCCCTCCCACTTACTTACAACCGCAGTAGCCATAGCGTTACCTAAAACGTTGGTTGCAGAACGCCCCATATCCAAAAGCGGGTCGATACCGATCAATAGCGCCAGGCCGGCTTCTGGAATATTGAACATAGCTACGGTACCTGCAATAACAACCAGTGAGGCGCGCGGCACACCGGCTATACCTTTACTGGTAAGCATAAGTACCAACAGCATTGATAATTGCTGTTGAAATGAAAGATGGATGTTATAAGATTGCGCAAGAAAAAGCGACGCAAAAGTCATGTACATCATGGATCCATCAAGGTTAAACGAGTATCCCAATGGCAGTACGAAACTTACAATTTTATCTTTGCAGCCAAAGCGCTCAAGCTCTAACAATACTTTGGGATAAGCAGCCTCACTGGTGGAGGTACTAAAGGCAATAAGTATAGCATCTTTTATCCTGCTGATAAGGTTGAATACCCTACCTTTTAAAACAACAAATCCGGCCAATACGATCACCAACCATAATAACAGCAACGAGAAATAGAATTCGCCGATAAAAATTGCATAAGTGGACAAGATGCCCAGCCCCTGTTTAGCTATGATGGCAGTAATGGCACCAAAAACCGCCAAAGGTGCCAGTTGCATAACATAACCGGTTATCTTCAATATCACATGCGCAATAGCATCCAATGCCTTTACTACCACATCACCCTTTTCACCAATGGCAGCCGTAGCTACCCCAAAGAACAGCGCGAATACCACTATCTGCAATATCTCATTATTGGCCATAGCCTCAACAAAACTTTTGGGGAAAACGTGGCCAATAAAATCACGCAGTGACAAGGCAGTTTTTTGTATCCCGGTAGACAGGTGGCTATCAGGTAATGGCAAATGCATAGCCTCGCCCGGGCGGAAGAAGTTTACCAGCATCATACCTAAAAGTAATGATACCAGTGTGGCACTTAAAAACCATAAAAGAGTCTTACCACCTATCCTGCCCACAGCTTTAATATCGCCAACTTTAGCAACTCCCACCACCAGGGTAGTAAATACCAAGGGTGCTACGATCATTTTTATCAACCGCAGAAAGACATCGCTAAGAATAGTAAATACTTCCAGTTTATCTTCCCGCACTTTATCGGCATCCTTACGGATAGTGGCTTGTGCGGCACGTTCTTTCTTTAATGCTTTAAAATTTGCAGTGGAAGTATCTTTGGCAACAGCTATTTGCTCATCCAATGTTTTTATATTTACCTCAGCAGCGCTTATCCTGGTATTAATGTTGTTAATAACGGTAGCATTATAAGTATAGCCGGCTATAATGCCCAGCACCAAAGCTATAAAAATGTATAGGGTGAGTTTGCTCTTCTGCATTTGATAATTGTGCGCAAAAATAGGAAAATAAAGCTTAAGGTTAAGGAATGAGTATTACTACATACGGATTACAGCAGATAAAGAAAGAATTACAACACCTCCCCGCAGAACAATTAGCGGAATTATGTTTACGCCTTACCCGCTACAAAAAGGAAAACAAGGAGCTATTGGCTTACCTGCTTTTTGACGCACACAATGAACAGGATTTTATTGAAAATGTAAAAGCAGAGGCCGGTTTTATGTTTAGCCAATTGCCTGTACAACCTTATTTCACAGCCAAAGGCCTGCGCAAGATCTTAAAAATGCTTACCAAATACATCAAATTTATCGGTAACAAAACTGCTGAGGTTGAATTGCTTTTAAATTTTTGCAAAAATTATATGCAGTATGTCGTTAAGCAAACTTCGCACAAACCCATCAGGTTAATTTTAACACGTCAAATAGACAAGATAAAAACATTGCTAAGCAAACTACACGAAGATCTGCAGTATGATTACGTGAACGACTATGAGCAATTGATTGCCGATGCGGATGGCAAATACGCATGGTTCAGCAAAAAAATTTACGAGTTGTAACTTTTAGTGCTTTACTTTGTCAAACCATTAAAAACTAACCAGCAGGTGGCAGAAAACAACGAAGAAGCTTTCAGGCGAATATATGAAGCCAATTCAAAAAAGATCTTCCATTTATGCTATGGATACACGGGCGATGATGATGCCGCGAATGATCTGTTGCAGGAAACTTTTCTGAAAGTTTGGCAAAATCTGCACAAATTTCGCAACCAGGCATTGATCTCAACCTGGATATATCGTATAGCTGTAAACACCTGTTTAACCTATTTAAGATCAGAGAAACGCCAGGCTAAAGACGAAATAACCCCTCAGCTTGCTGAAACTAAACGGGAGGAATTTTCGGAAAAAAATGAGCAGGTTGCTTTGCTTTACAAGTGTATCTCTAAGCTGGAAGAATCAGAAAGAATTATTATTACGCTGGTGCTTGATGAAGTGCCATATCCCGAAATTGCCGATGTTTCGGGCATATCAGAGGGAAATTTGAGAGTGAAGATTCACCGTATTAAACAAAAACTGACAGAGTTATATAATCATTATGAAAGACTTTGATCACTTAATGTCGGTTTGGCAAGCACAGCCGCCCAAAGAGCACCTTTCTGTTGATGAGGTAGTTAAACAGGTTAAGAAGGGCATCCGTGCGTTCACTACACGCCTGTATTGGGGTATTGTGGCGATGATAGGTACTGTAGCGGGTGCTTTTATTCTCATGTTTTTTATGGCATTTAAATCTCCCGCTACCACAATAGGCATATTGATCATATTGGTAGCAATGGCTATGTACTTATATATTATGGTGAGGCATTACCATATGCTTAATAAACATGACCTTACTCAAAACCCAACTGATTACCTCGACAGCCTTAAACAATATCAAAAAGACCGTTCGCGTACAGTGAGCTGGTTCTATTATATATATATATTGTTATTAAGCGCCGGGCTGGCCATGTATTTTGTTGAAGTGTTGGAAACAGCATCAGTCGGCTTTAAGATAACTACTTATAGCCTAACTGCTATATGGTTCCTTTTCACTACGTTCTACATAAAACCGCGAATGTTAAAAAATGAGGAAGAAAAACTCAATCTGATGATTGACAGGTTGGAACGACTGCAGCAACAATTTGATTGATGGCCGTTACACTAAAGTGGGTTGCATTAACCGAAGCAGAACAATTGCTTGCTCTTAGGCAGCAAACCTTTTTTGATGCTTTTGCTGCACAAAACGATCCGGCGCATATGCAGGCTCACGCGGAAAAGGCTTTCACTATTGAGAACACCATTGCCGAACTTTCAAACCCCGAATCTGAGATCTACTTTGCGTTGGTAGATAACGAGGTTGCAGGTTACATTAAACTAAACTTTAACGATGCCCAAACAGAGCCTCAAGGCTCAGAGGCTTTAGAACTGGAACGCATTTATGTACTGGAGAAATTCCAGGGGCAAAAAATTGGTAAATACTTGATGGACTATGCCATTAACAAAGCCATCGAAACCAACAAAAAATATATTTGGTTAGGCGTTTGGGAGCATAACCAAAAGGCGCTTGCCTTTTACCACAGCAAAGGGTTTGTGGTATTTGGTAGCCATCCTTTTAAGCTTGGTACTGATAACCAGAACGACCTTTTAATGAAGAAGCTGCTATAAAAGAAGTATTCAACAAAGTGGTATTCTTTCTGATATAAGCCGCAGGCCTTATTCTTTGTGCACTTTCATATTTAAGTCCTGCTGTAAGATCAATCCAGTCTGTATTTACAGCACGTATCATTTTTTCTTTTTGCGGGCGTGTATAGGTACTTACGGTTTTAAAACGTTCCAAGGCTTGTTCTTCCGTATTGATCTCTTCGAAATATACTAATCTATTTAGCTGTTGTGCGCTATCAAAAAATAAGGTAGGCATATCACTATAAAACTTAATGGTCTTTAAAAGATCTGTGCACATTCCCACATGTAAATTCTTACGATTTCTGTCTGTTATGATATATACGAACCTCTTCATTTGATAAAAAAATTTGCTGTTTGAAATTTAATTGCTAACTTTATGAGCATAAAATTACTAAACATTTTAGCAATTCCAAATTTTTATGTCAAAAATTTCATCAAATATTAAATTTCTTAGGAAAAAGAAAGGGTTAACACAACAGCAATTTGCCGATCAGGTCGGCATAAAACGCTCATTAGTAGGTGCATACGAGGAAGAACGCGCTGAACCCAAATATGAATTACTAAAACAGTTAGCAATATTTTTTGACGTATCAATTGATGATTTTATCAACGAAACCATTGATGAAAAATGGGCGCCCAAACCTAAAGGAAACCCGGCAAACCTAAGAGTATTAAGTATTTCTGTTGATAAAGACGATAATGAAAACATTGAGCTGGTACCCATGAAAGCAAGCGCGGGCTACCTAAATGGTTATGCCGACCCTGAATTTGTTGCGCAGCTTCCTAAGTTTTACCTGCCCATGTTTAAACAGGGCACTTACAGGGCATTTGAAATAAAAGGCGATTCTATGCTCCCCCTTCATTCTGGTAGTATTATTATTGGTGAGTACCAGGAAAACTGGGCAGATGTAAAAGTTGGTGAAACCTATGTTTTTATCACTAAAAGCGATGGCGTAGTGTACAAACGCGCGGGCAACAAATACAAGGAAGGCAGAAAAATTAAGTTAATATCAGACAATCCGGTTTACGAACCTTATGAAATTGATGCTGAGGACCTGCTTGAGGTATGGAAAGCAAAAGCTTACATTTCAACACATTTACCGCAACCAACACCCGAGCCAACCATGGAGAGCTTAACCTCCATGATGGCACAAATGCAGCGTTCAATTGCTAATCTTAATAAAAAAGATGTCAACTAACCTGGCAACAAATAAGTTACATAGTATTGGTTTAAACTAATGGTAGGTATATTTATCTTATATATCATTAAAAACTAAAAAATCAATTAGAAGAAATGAAAAAGATGATGATGATCTGCCTGTTTGTGTTAGGGATAACCGCTGTAGGCCATGCGCAAAACCGCATGAGGATGAGTCCTGAAGAACGTGTTAAGCAAATGAAAGAGCAACTGAAGCTGACCGACGATCAGACAGCAAAAATCACGGCTATTTACCAAGCCCAGGCTAAATCTTTTGATAGCCTGCGCAATGCCGGTGGCGATTTCAGAAGCCAGATGCGCCCCATGATGCAAGCTACTAATGATAAGGTAAAAGCGATATTAACACCTGAGCAGGTTGAAGCATGGCAGAAATGGATGCAGGAAATGCGTGCGCAACGCCAGGGTGGCGGTGGCAGATAATGCTAAAACCATCAAATTAAAATAAATTAAATTAAGCGGCCTTGGTGCCGCTTTTTTATTTTAGCCCCAAATTTAAATCATTTGTCAAAAGCGCTAACATATATACAATCAAAACTGGAGCAACGCGCCGCCGTGGGGTCTTTGCGTGCGCTTAAACCTGAAAATGATTTAATAGACTTTTGCTCTAACGACTACCTGGGGTTCGCGCGGTCTACAGAGCTGAAGGAGCTTATTAAAAAAGAAACAGCTACCCAACATTCGCTAAATGGCTCAACAGGCTCGCGTTTAATATCAGGTAATCTAAAATACACTGAAGCGCTTGAACGTCACATTGCAGTTTTTCACAATGCCGGGGCCTCATTACTTTTCAATTCCGGTTATGACGCTAATGTGGGGCTGTTCTCTTCGCTTCCCCAAAAAGGTGATACCATTATTCATGATGAGTTGATACACGCTTCAATAATTGATGGGGCACGTTTAAGTTTGGCTAACCGCTACAGCTTTAAACATAATGATCTTGAAAGCCTCGAAGCAAAACTAAAAGCAGCGAAAGGAAATTGCTATGTAGTTGTGGAAAGCGTTTACTCCATGGATGGCGATGAGCCACCGTTACAGCAAATTGTTAAATTAACAACAAAATACGACGCCAACTTAATAGTTGATGAAGCACATGCAATTGGCCTCTACCCTGCCGGTTTAGTGAGCTACATAGGTTTGCAGGATAAAGTTTTTGCACGTATAGTTACATTTGGTAAAGCGCTGGGCGTGCATGGAGCCGTTGTGTTAGGTAGTGATCTGCTGCGTAACTACCTGATCAATTTTGCACGCTCATTCATTTACACAACCGCAGCTTCGTTCCATCAGGTGGCAACTATTAAAATGGCTTATGAATTATTAAACCGTTCAGAAGCAACAGTACAACTTTTGAAAGCCAACATAGCTTTGTTTAAAAAGCATATTTATGCACCTACGCTTATAGAAAGTAATAGTGCCATACAATGCATAATTTTAGGTGATAACAATAAGGCAAAAGCGGTGGCGACACATTTACAAAACGCAGGTTTTGATGTACGGGCAATCATGAGCCCTACCGTGGCCATTGGCGCAGAGCGAATACGCATTTGTCTGCATGCGTTTAATAATCCTGATGAGATTATCAAGCTTACATCGGCTATAAATACTTTAATAATATGAGCAATAGTATATTTGTTACCGGTATTGGCACCGGCATAGGTAAGACATTAATCTCTGCTATTTTAGTGGAGAAATTAAAAGCCGATTACTGGAAACCTATACAATCCGGTGATCTTCATGATTCTGACACCCTAAAAGTGCAAAGCCTGGTGAGTAATGATAAAACCGTTTTTCATCAGGAGGCTTATCGTTTAACACAACCTTATTCGCCACATAAATCGGCGGACTTGGATGGAATTGTTATAGATGAAAAAAACATCATAGCACCCCAAACTGAAAACACTTTACTGATAGAAGGTGCGGGTGGTTTAATGGTGCCGCTAAACGATCATGCTCTGATTATTGACTTGATCAAGCAGCTGGAAGCAGAAGTGGTCTTAGTTTCTCAAAATTATCTGGGCAGTATCAATCACACTTTACTATCTGTTGAAGCTTTAATGAACAGAAATATTGGGATAAGAGGCATTATTTTTAATGGTGAAGAAAACGCATCTACAGAAGATTACATCATTAACTACACCGGCCTACCACATCTCGGGCGGATACCTGCTTTAGAAGCCATTAACAAACAAACAATTATTGAAGCTGGTTCCTATATTTCGTTATAAATTCAGGATGTTTGTGTAAACCACTTTAAGTATGAAAAATATTACAGTTATCGGTTCGGGTACTATGGGTAACGGAATTGCGCATACGTTCGCGCAAAATGGTTTTAACGTATCGCTTGTTGATATTAATGAGGCGGCTTTGCAAAAAGCCCTGCAGACCATTGCCGGTAATCTTGATCGCCAGATAAAAAAGGGCACTATAGACGAGGCGGCTAAAACCGCTACCCTTGCTAATATCAAAACCTACACGGATGTAGCTCAAGGTGCTGCCTATGCAGATTTGGTTGTTGAGGCGGCGACTGAAAATCGCGATATAAAGTTGAAACTATTTAAGCAGCTAAGCGAAGTTTGCAACCCTGAAACCATTCTGGCATCAAACACCTCATCCATTTCGATAACTGAAATAGCCGCGGCTACCAGTAATCCCGCCAATGTAATTGGTATGCACTTTATGAACCCGGTACCTGTGATGAAACTGGTTGAAGTGATACGTGGCTACGCGACAACAGATGAGGTAACCGAAAAAATAATGGATCTTTCAAGGCAGTTGGGCAAACACCCGGTTGAGGTAAATGATTACCCGGGCTTTGTAGCTAACCGTATTTTGATGCCAATGATAAACGAAGCTATCTACACCTTATTTGAAGGAGTGGCAGGTGTAAATGAGATAGATACTGTAATGAAGCTTGGCATGGCCCACCCGATGGGCCCACTCCAATTGGCCGACTTTATTGGCCTGGATGTATGCCTTGCCATATTAAAAGTGCTGCACAATGGCTTTGGCAATCCTAAATATGCCTCTTGTCCCCTTTTGGTAAATATGGTTACCGCCGGCCATCTCGGTGTTAAAAGCGGAAGCGGCTTTTATAAATATACTGCAGGTAGTAAAGAGTTGGTGGTAGCCGATAAATTTCTATAAAATTTACCAGCTATTTTCAATATCAGCTTTTTATCAGCCGCTGTATCTCGTCCAGTTTCATCAGCGCCTCAACCGGCGTTAAGGTATTTACATCCAGGTTGTTCAGCGTGTCGCGAATCTTTACCAATACGGGGTCGTCTATCGAAAACATCTGCATTTGCACAGCCTGTTTCTGTACTTTACGTATGCTTTCTTTAATGTGCTCGCCGCCGGTGCGCTCGTTTTCCAGTTTTTTTAGTATCTCATTGGCCCGGCTCAACACTTTTGGCGGCATACCGGCCAATTTGGCTACGTGAATACCAAAACTATGTTCGCTGCCACCAGGTACCAACTTACGCAGGAAGATGATCTGCTGGCCAACTTCCTTAACCGAAACGTTGTAGTTTTTGATACGGTTGAAACTGTTGCTCAATTCATTCAATTCGTGGTAGTGCGTAGCAAAAAGTGTTTTTGCTTTAGCAGCCGGGTGGTTATGCAAAAACTCGGCAATGGCCCAGGCGATAGAAATACCGTCATAAGTGGATGTACCGCGACCAATCTCATCCAGCAAGATCAAACTCCTATCGCTTAAATTGTTGAGGATACTGGCCGTTTCGTTCATCTCCACCATAAAGGTTGATTCGCCGGATGACAAGTTATCTGACGCTCCGACACGGGTGAATATTTTATCAACCAAACCAACCGAAGCTGCCTTGGCCGGCACGAAACACCCCATCTGAGCCATCAGCACGATAAGTCCCGTTTGCCTTAGCAATGCCGACTTACCCGCCATATTAGGGCCCGTGATGATGATGATCTGCTGCGACTCTGAATCCAGAAACACATCATTTGTGATATATTCTTCGCCTAATGGCAGGTTCTTTTCTATCACCGGATGGCGGCCCCCTTTTATATCCAGCACACGGCTGTCGTTCACGTTTGGTTTAACGTAGTAATTCTTGATAGATATGGTGGCGAAGTTCAGCAATACATCTAAACGGGCAATAAGTGCCGCATTTAGTTGTATAGGCTTGATATATTCGGCGAGGGTATAAAGCAGATCATTATACAGCTTGGTTTCCAATGCCAGTATCTTTTCCTCTGCACCTAATATTTGCTCTTCGTATTCCTTCAGTTCAGGCGTGATGTAACGCTCCGCATTTACAAGGGTTTGCTTACGTATCCAATCAGCAGGCACTTTATCCCGGTGACTGTGAGTAACCTCGAGGTAATAGCCAAACACATTGTTAAATGATACCTTTAAGGATGGAATGCCGGTCAGATCTGCTTCGCGTTTTTGTATCTCGAGTAAATATCCCTTGCCTCCGAAAGCGATCTTACGCAGGCGGTCGAGTTCTTCACTAATACCATCGTTCATGATCATGCCCTTGGCCATTATAATCGGCGGCTCGGGATGCAGTTCGCGGGCTATTTTCTCACAAATTGACGTGCAGGGGTTTAGCTGATCGCCGATGGCTTTAAGCGGTTCGCTCAGCGATGATTCTGCCAGCTTTTTGATATTCTCAATAGCCAGTAAAGCTTTTTTTAACTGACATACCTCACGCGGATTAGCCTTTTGCAAACCTATCTTAGAAATCAATCGCTCCAGGTCACCTATCTGGCGAATATGGTTTTGCAGGTCTTCCCGTAGTTCTTCTTCCGCAATCAGGTATTCCACTACGCCTAACCTATCCTGTATCGGCTTTATCTCTTTAAGCGGCATCACAATCCAACGTCGCAACATACGCGCACCCATAGGCGAGCAGGTATGGTCCAACACATCAACCAACGTGGTTGCATTCTCGTTGGCAGAGCCTACCAACTCCAGGTTGCGGATGCTGAACCTGTCCAGCCACAAATAGCGGTCTTCCTCTATCCTGCTGATAGCCGATATATGCTGTAGATTGCGGTGCTCTGTTTCGTTCAGGTAATGCAGCGCCACTCCTGCAGCTACAATACATAAACCCAGCTTATCAATACCAAAACCCTTAAGCGACTTTACGCCGAAATGCTTAAGTAAAGTTTCGTTGGCGTAATCGCCGCTGTAGGGCCACTCGTCCAGCATATAGGTGTAAAAGCGGTCGCCGAAGTGATCGGAGAAGTCGCCTTTGCGGCTTTTAGGGAATATCACCTCGCTTGGCGAATAACTTTGCAAAAGCTTATCAATATAATTGCTGTTACCCTGTGCGGTTAAAAACTCACCGGTCGATATATCGATCAGGGCAATGCCAATGCTGTTTTTCTCGAAATATAAAGAAGCCAGGTAATTGTTACTCTTTTGCTGTAGGATGTTATCGCTAACTGCAACACCTGGAGTAACCAGTTCGGTAACTCCGCGCTTTACAATCCCCTTAACAGATTTTGGATCTTCCAACTGGTCGCAAATGGCTACACGTTGACCAGCCCGTACCAATTTGGGCAGGTAAGTTTCCAATGAATGATGCGGAAAACCGGCCAATTCGATATGTGAAGCAGCACCATTGGCCCGGCGGGTAAGCGTAATACCCAAAATACCTGAAGCCTTAATGGCATCGGCACCAAAGGTCTCATAAAAATCACCCACACGAAAAAGCAATAATGCACCGGGATATTTCGCCTTTATGGCGTTGTACTGCTGCATTAACGGCGTTTCTTTACTATCGCTCTTAGCCAATTTGTCCTCGTTTTTATTAATCTGCTAATTTAATTGATTGCTTGCGGATATGGTTAATTGTGGAAAATTAGAAAGCGTGTGGAATATGGGTAATTATTTAATTCATCTCAGTACGAATACTTTTAGATAAAGCCAACCGCTCTGACCATTTAATAATTAATGGTAACTCTGCCTTAGCAAACTCAATATGGATTACCTTGCGCGGCTTATTGTTAGTGGTTCGGATTGAAGCATGCATTAGCAATGGACGCATAATCATAATACCACCTGCCTTTACATTACAGGTATATGGCTTCTCAGTTTTCCAATCAATGGTTTCCGGGCGATAGATTTCTTTTACATGCGAACCCGGTAATACTTTTAAGGCGCCGTTGCCTTCGTCTGCATCATCTAAGTGAATGCGAAGGGTAAAGTTTTCTTTCAAAATATCGAGCGGCGATTGTACAGCAAACTGATTCTGTTTTACTGTCCATGGGCCGTAGCCATCAAGCTCAACCTTTTTATCTACTGATACAGTAAGATCCTGGTGCCAGGGCACAAACCAATTAGACGTGGTTGGTTTGTCAAAGTAAATAGATTTTACAACAAAGTATTCATCTCCAAATAAATCTCTAATTAAGCTTTTAAGACCTTGGTTAAACACAAAATTACTAAGCCCCGGTGCTTCTTTCAACACCTGTCTTATAGCGAATAGATCATGTGTTTTGCGGAAGGTATCCTTGGTTTTATCACCTGTATTTATAGCATTTAATATCGCTGCTAGTTCTACCGAATCATACATATCGCTTACAATAGCAAAGCCATTTGTATTAAAAGACTTTTACCAGGAGAAGTAACCATATCAAAAAACAAAGAGCACAAAGTTAATCCTTTGTGCTCTTTGCAAAATGTTGGTGTAATCTTACTTTTTGAATTTTGACTTTTGAATTTTGACTTGAGCAGCCGCAGGCTGAACCTTCAGGTCCTTGTTTCTTCTTAAAATCGACATAAAGAAGCCAATAACCATGATAATGGTGCCCGCCCACAGGAAGTTGATGTAAGGGAACTCAACAGCTTTCATTACAATGAATTTTCTTTTGCTTTCAGGCTGTTGATATACCATAATTTCAACCTTGCCTTTGTCTGGGATGATCTTTGAAAAACGTAGCTTCAAACCAACTTCTTCCAGCTTCTTGCCGAAGTCAAATATGTTACGGCCTTTTATGAGGTAAACCGGTTCTGTTTTGTAAGTTTTACCCTGGGTAATTACCTCAAGCTGTGCGCCAACAGCAACATCTTTATCGCTTAGCGGAATGTCTTTCACCTTAACATCTTTGTTCAGACTTTTCAGTACGATTTTACCATCACGGTATGGGATGGTATCGCCAACGGCAACTTGATGAGCAACCGGGGCATCATAGTTTTTATCATCATCAGCCTCGGGGTGGTCGGTATGATTTTCTTCCTGCTTAGGTTCGGCACTTATCACGTTGGTCATGGTAATGTGCGTGTACAAGTCGCGGAACAGGTAATGCTTGGTATCCGGAGTTGAAGACATACCACCCTGTGATTGTATCACGTTTGGCCTAAGTCTGAATTTCTCCGTCACCTTACCATCTTTTACACGCTCATAATCTATGTTGAACAAATGCTGAGCACCTTCAATGGTATCACCTTTAAAGGTTACATTATACTCGCCCATCTTGATGGGCTGATTAAGGTAAAGCAAAAGATTTTCCTTTGGATTCTCTTCTTTGTACGATTCGGCGATGTGTTCCTCTCCCTGCTCGTTTATCGATACTACTTTTTTGGTACCTGCGGCTATCAGCGCGCCCACTAAGAGTAAACCAAAACCGATGTGCGAAACCGCAGAACCAGCAAGTTTGTATTTACCTTTAAATACATCAGACAAAATTTTCCCATTAGCAAAAACGCTGTACAGCGACGCAAACATCACTAACCAGAAAACAAAGCTTAACTTATATAAACCCGTAGCGTAAATCACCAGGGCGGCAACCAGCGCGGCAAATATCAGGTAAACGCCAGAAGTGATAAAGAAGCGTGTAATATCAGTCTTTTTATATTTAAGGAATTGCGTTACACCGGTTAGCAGCGCTATTACTACAGCGAAAGATCCCTGGAAAACGTTATATTGTTTAATAGCTTCTGTAGGTGGAGCCCATTTGGTACCAAATATCAGGTTCCAAACCGGCAGCGAAGTTACTACCACTAATTGCAGGCATGACAGGCACAGGAAAACTGCTCCTACAAACATCCAGAACTCGCGGGAATAAGTATCCTCATCCTTTTTTGTAATGGGCATTTCTTTCCACCGGCTTACCAGTAAGTAAACCATGATGATAAAGAATATAGCCATACCGATAACCAACTGCCAGAACAAACCCAGGTCGGTAAACGCGTGTACAGATGTTTCGCCCAATACGCCGCTACGCGCCAGGAAAGACGAATACCATTCGATAACAAAAGCCAGTAAGGTTAAAAACGCAGCAGTAAAATACGAATGACCACTATTCTTGAATACGATAAGCACGTGTACTGCAGCCACCATGATCAACCATGGAAATATCGACGCATTCTCTACAGGGTCCCAAGCCCAAAAGCCATCAAAATTTAATGACTCATAAGCCCAAAACGAACCCATAATGATACCTGTACCCAATATCATACAAGCAAATAACGCGTATGGTATAGCCGCCGGAACCCATTCCTTAAAGCGTTTTTGCCACAAGCCAGCAACAGCAAATGCAAACGGCACTACCAGTGATGCCACACCCAGGAACAATACCGGCGGGTGGATGATCATCCAGTAATTTTGCAGCGAAGGATTCATGCCCTTGCCGTCTTTTATAAAATCCAGATAGTTTGGGCTTTTAAAGATAGGTGCTTCCGCCATGGCATCACGTAATAACAAAAATGGGGAGCTGCCAATATGCGCGCTGCCTATTTGCAGCCCTAATATCATAGTGCCTAAAACCGCTTGCGATAGCGCCATAATAGCCATGGTAGGCTTTTCCCAGCTTTTTGCCCGCCATATCAGCACGTTACCTAAAACAGCACCCCAAAACATCCATAGCAAAAAGCCACCTTCCTGCCCATTCCAGAAACCAGAAATAAGGTAGTAGGTAGGTAAAGTTTTAGAGGTGTATGACCATGCGTAGTGATACTCGAAATAATGGTTGTACAGGATGTAAAACAAACATACACCCATACCAATGATAGATACGGTGTTTAACCAGTAACCTATCCGGCCCATACGCAACCACGAATTATCGCTGTTTGCAGCAGTTTCAGTAGTGGCGAAATAGTAACAGATGAAAGAAAAAAGTGCAGAACCGAATGCAAGTACTATAAAAAACTGGCCTAAACTACCCGGAAAAAGGTGTTCGCCCTGATAAGCTATCTCCATTAAAAACTATTTATATGCTGGCGCTTTGCGTTTTAGACTCAGCAACGTTCAATTTATCGTCGGTATATTTAGAAGGGCATTTCATGAGGATCTTTGATGCATGAAATTCTTTTCCTTTCATAGAGCCGGTTAACACAATTTGCTCCGAACGCTCAAAATCCTGTGGTTTGGTGCCATCAAATACTACTTTACATTCTTCACCCTTATTATCCTTCATGTAAAAAGAAAAATAGTTGGCATCCTTAGTGGCATCATAATACAAAGGTTTGGTTTTGTTAAGATGACCAACCACATGTAGTTCAGCATCAGCTTTACGGGCATCATTAAAAGAGCCGTAAGTACTTGTATTTGAATAGGTGCTTATGATAACAGCTATTGCAATGGCAATAGTTACTATCCCGAAGATTGCGCTTTTTTTCATTGTTTATACAACTGCACAAAGCAGTTTTACAAAAATACAAAACACAAAGCTAATAATGTTTATTACAAGGGATATTGCTTATTTAGAATTGTTATTGATTAGAGAGTGGTGAGTAAAAATACACTTTAGAATAGCTTGTTTCAATTATTTTCAAACAATCACTAATTACAATTCATTAAATTGGTGTTGGCTGCGGCCTGGGCTTTCTGTTCATACGCCTGCAGGCCTTAGCCGCGGGGCCGGTATCCACTGCAATCCCTAACAAGGGATTAAGTATAAGAATTTTCAGAATTTAATAGTAAACAGGAAAGCATGATTAAGCAAGTGCTATTAAATAAATAGTTTATAATTTTTAGTCCAGTAAGCTTTTATAAACCCCCATTTGTAATCCTTATAATAATAGATGGATTTAATGTTTAGTTGCCTTATCTTAGCCTTTTTTCCGTTTACGATTTTATAAATGTAAACACCGTTTTTGATGTTTCTGTCCCCGCATTCGTATCCTTCAATAGTTCCGAGTCTTACACATTTGAAATTCTTGATGTAGAACAAATCACTTGTCCAGTCCATATCTGCACATCCACTGCGATGATATGAGTAATAACATAGTGTAGTCCCTAATTTGTGCGTATCAGGATATTCATCAAATCCTTTAACCTTCTTGAATGACTTTTTATACTTATCATATAACAACACGTTCTCAATTCCTGGCACATTCGTGAAGTAAGTTATTTTGATGTCTTTATAGCCATCTTTGTTTAAGTCTTCAAAAAAAGCATCTGCTACTTCTTCATTAACTTCTTTAAAAATCAGATTCCCTTTTGTATCTTTTACAGTTAAAATTCCTTCAGTGTTTACTCTTGCAATAAAGCGCCTACCGTCAACTAAACCTATTTTGATAAACCTTGTGGAGTCCGTTCGGATGGTAGAATCATCTACACAAGATAGTTGCTTAATTACAGGTATTGCAACAACCTTTTCTATCATTAGTGTACAACAGACAAGTACAACGTTAAATAAAATAGATACTATTTTTTCATACTTCATAAAGGACTAATTTAACAAAACGTTTAAATACAAAAAAAAGCGGCATCTCTGCCGCTTCTTATATTTAAAAGAGAACCTAATCTCCAATCCCTAATCTCTGTAACAATAAATCACGGCCACACACCAAGGTTTTGGTACGAAACGGCTATCTTGTTAATAGCGCCAACCATAGCTGCATTACGCAGGGTACCAATGGCAGGGTTACTTTTGTATATCTCACGAATCTCGTGGTATGAGCGGATCATGGTATCTTCCAAACCTGAATTTACCAGTTCCAACTCTGATGCACCTTTAACAATGGTAGCGCGTTGGATAGGTGTTAAAGCGATGCCGGTGATACCTTCAACCATGTTTACCAGGTTAAGGTTGGAGTTTTCCTCAAAACGGCGGTTCATGCGACCAAACGCTACGTGGCTCAGGTTTTTCAACCACTCAAAATACGATACGGTTACACCACCAGCGTTAGCATACATATCCGGGATGATCATACCTCCATTTTGGTAAAATATCGCTTCAGCTTCCGGTGAAGTTGGTCCGTTTGCACCCTCGGCAATAATTTTTGCTTTAATGTTGCGGATGTTTGCCTCAGTTATCTGGTTCTCTAAAGCAGCCGGTACAAGAATATCACATGGCTGCTCTAAGCCTTCCATGGTGTTTTTAAACTCTTGTTTTGCACCTGCGTAACCTAAAATAGAACCGGTTGATTTGCGGTGCTGGAACACAGCTTCAACATCTAAACCGTCCTCGTTGTAAACGGCACCTTCAAACTCGCAGATACCCACTATAAGTGCACCAAATTCTGACAAGAAATTAGCTGAGTAATAACCCACGTTACCTAAACCTTGTACGATGATCTTTTTACCTGATAAACCGGTTGTTAAACCCAGTTTATCCATGTCCTCGGCAACGCTTACACACTCGCGAACGGCAATGGCCACGCCACGGCCGGTAGCTTCTCTCCTGCCGGCTATACCGTGTAATGCAATTGGCTTACCGGTTACGGCACCAAGCGCATCCAGCTGACCAGGGTTCATGGTTGCATAAGTATCGGCAATCCAGCTCATCTCGCGCTCGCCTGATCCGTAATCCGGTGCAGGTACGTCAATGCTGGGGCCAATAAAGTTTTTCTTAATTAATTCCACTGTGTAACGGCGGGTAATGTTTTCTAACTCGCCAACAGTGTAATTTTTAGGGTTAATTTTGATACCGCCTTTAGCGCCGCCAAAAGGTACGTTAACGATGGCACACTTGTAGGTCATTAAAGCTGCAAGGGCCATTACTTCGTCTTCGTTCACCATTTCGCTGTAGCGGATACCACCTTTAGTTGGTGACTGGTGGTGAGAGTGCTCAACGCGCCATGCGTCTATAACTTCAAAGCCATTGCCTTTACGTATTGGGAAGCGGAAGCGATAAACGCTGTTACATGATTTGATCTGGTCTAATAAACCGGCATCGTGCTTGGTGAATTGCGCTGCGTGATCGAAGTTTTTACAAACGTCGCCAAAGAAATGCGTTTCCTGGTTCGCAGTCGGGTTATTCGTACTCATATTTAGATTTTTGGTGTAGTTATTAATTTCTTAAAAAAGTGCTCAAATTTGGTGCTTTTTTTACCAATATCGCAACTATAAAAAAGATGGTGTTTGGTTTACACCTTACCAATCGGCAGGCAAAAACATCATTTAAACAACGCTACAGGGCTTTTTGATTTAATTTTCTTTTTCAATTTTTTTTAGGCGTCTGTCTATGGTAAACAGGTAAACAGCCAGCCCAACAAATACAATGGCTATAGTTGCAACTACTACGTATATCTTGCCGGAGCTGCGTAATATATCAGCCATTTCAACATCTTTTCCGCCTTGAGCATTTACAGTCGCAAAGCTTAACATCAGGATTATCAGGGTTAAAAGTTTCTTCATTTTAGTTGATGGCGTTCTTTTTGTGTTCAATTAAACGTATACGATAGCGGATGGTGGCTATCCAAACCGCCATAAGCGACCAGGCAATAAACGCGGGATACAGCACCATACGCATACGGTTATCCATATCCAACTTACCAAATGCGGGGTTACCACCGTTACCTGGGTGTAATGAGTCCGTCATTCGTGGCAGCACCATGATCAGTACAATCATTATTGGGAAAGCGAAAATGTTATATATAGCCGAAATCTTAGCACGCTTTTGTTCCTCGTCTATTGAGTTTCGCAGAACCAAGTAAGCGCAGTAAAGTAAAAAAGCAATGGCGGCGCTATTTTGTTTCGGATCATTGCTCCAAAATTCGCCCCATGTATATTTTGCCCAAAGCATACCAGTTATCAACCCAAGTACAAAAAAGAAGATGCCTGTATTAGCCGCTTCTACAGCTATCAGATCATGCTCTTCCTTACCTGTTTGTAAATACTTAATGCTATAAATTACAGATACAGTAAAAACTGTAAACATGGCTATCCACATGGGTACGTGGAAATAAGTATTACGGATGGTTTCATGTAGGATTTCTAACCTTGGCACGCCAAGTAGAAAACCAGCGATAAGCGTGTAAAATATAATTACAACAGCCAGCACCTTCCACCAGGTTTTGTATATAAACTTCATATCAAAAATATGCGGCAAAGGTAGCAATTAGATACATCCGATTATATGCCCAGCGTCATATTTAGCAATGTTTTACTATGCAAGCATAACGTTTAATAACTTGTAGCATTTAAGCTTATTTAGTTATTAAATCCTAAACTCAAAAAGGAAAATCCTAAATATTAAACGCTAAATCCTAAAGAGAAATATGAAGTAGCCTACCAATGCGATGCGCTTTAGAATTTGAGTTTTAGGGTTTATTTATCGCTCGGTTCATAATCTACCGGCAACATGTTAGATAGTTTTGATTTTGACCATGTCCCTTCATTTAGAGGTGCATTACCTATTACGGTTCCGTTCATATCAAAAACAGCATAGCCACCGTTTAGGGTGAGTACGCTTGCTTCATAGTTAGGCATGTCCAATGGCCGGTAAAGGTCTTTAAAGTCTACCGTTTCCATTTTTTTAGTATAGGTTACATATAAATAATGTGGAAATGTGATCGCGTATATTCCCGGCTGCTCTGTAGTTCTTAATACATCTCTTGCAACGAGCGAAGGTTTAACTAAATGCTCCTGATACCACCTGGGCATATTTTCCTTTTGCAACCAGTACATTACCGAATCACGGTTATAGCCGTTAAATTGTTTCAGCTTTCTTTTAATTACTGCTTCCGGGGGGCGATTAGGATCAATGCTTCGCGTAAAGTCATACATCACGAAGCCTTCCTCAGTAAGTTTATTTTTATACAACGAGCGATAGAAATGTCGCGAAGACCCGTAATAAGCTTCATCGCGTTTAACTTTCCATTTTAATTTCTGTTCGGGTGTGCCTGGCAAATCCTCAAACAAAGCGCGCCCAATGTAACTTATTATACCGCCAATATTATCACTGGTAAAATCTTTTAGTAAAAATTTAACCTTATAGCCGAGCGCATAATTCTCCACTTCAAGAAATTCATCTGTGGAAGCTTCCAATGTTTGTGTCCTGCGCGTGTAAGAAAGGTTAAGCACACGAGGATTTACCACCTTACACAGTTTGGCATTCTCAGTAATTCCGATAAATTCTTTTTTAAACTGCTCGTAATTCTTTTTCCAGTCGGCGTTGGAAGTGATCACCACCTCGCGCATCATCATTACCTTAGGCATTAGGCTAATGCTTAGGTCTAAAGTGTTATTATTTATCTGTACCTTTTGAGTGTATTCCTCGTAACCCAATATGGAAACCACTAAGTCATACTGCCCAGGTTTTACGCCACGAAGAGAAAAAGTCCCATCGTCGGCAGTAGCAGTACCGTAAGAAGCATTGTTTAAAAAAACACTGGCTTTAGCAACCGGGGTTGTACCCCCATGCACAGTTACCTTGCCAATGATAACGCCGTTTTGCGCTTTAGTGGCAAAAGGCACCAGCAAACAACAGATAAAAGCAAAGCGAAAAATTAATCGCGCCATAAAAAGGGAAACAATATGAGGGATGACGCAATTACTATAACATTTATTGCCAGCAACGTGCCAATATTATTTAAGCTGAGGCTACGATCTATCCCATCCATAGCGGCCTTACTTACTTTTACTAATATTAATATGACAGGTATCACCACCGGGAAACTTAATATAGCCATCAGTGTGCCATTATTGCCCGCCTTTGATGCAATGGCCGATATCATAGTAAATACTGTTGAAAAACTCATACTACCCAATAGTACTACCATAAAGTAATACAAAATATCATCAACTTTATTAGGAAAGAATAGCAGGTAAACTACTAATGCCAGCACGCTAAGCAACGACATTAGCAGTGTGTTGTAAATGGTTTTAGAAAGAATGATGGCTTGCGGATGAGCAATGGTGTAATAGTATAGTAACCGCGCCTTACTCTCCTGCAAAAAGCTTTTGGCGATGGCGTTAACCGATGCAAATAGCATAATGATCCAAAATAGGATATTCCACACGATGGGGTACCCTGCGCTTTGCTTAAAACCAGGGTTTAGATTAAAGGAAATATAGCACACAAAAACCGTAGACACAATATAAAGCAAGATACCATTGAAGGCGTATTTAGAACGCCACTCCAGGATGATCTCCTTCTTTAACAGCTCGATAGTTTGCCCGGCCAGTTTCATGCTGCGAATTTAATGTAAAAATGTCGGGAAAGTCAGAAAAGTCCGAAAGTCAAGAAGACTAAAAGATGCCAAGCACTCGACTTTCCGACTCACGGACCTCCGTACTCTTCTGACTTCCCGACTAAAAACTTACCTTAGCAACATGAATAATTTGCGGTTAAATAATAAATGGATATTGGTTACAGGTGCATCATCAGGGCTTGGAAAGGAAATGGCCCGGCAGCTGGCTGCCTTGCATAAAGCCAATTTGATTATTGCCGCCCGCCGTGCGGATAAACTGGAACAACTTAAAGCCGAACTGGAAAAGAATACCGGTGTGCAAGTAAAAGTTGTAGTGGCCGATCTATCAACCATTGAAGGCGCCGACTATGTTGTTTCAGAAAGTCTTGCTAATGGAAAACTTTACGGTGCCATACTTAATGCCGGCGTCACCTACTTTGGCCGCCATAGCAAATTGCCATGGGATAAATTTGAATCCATTTTAAAGACCAACGTTATAGGTGTAGTACGCATGACAAACGCTTTGGTCGATCACTTTGATAAAAGTAACCAGGAAGGCGGATTAATGCTGGTATCAAGCATGGCAGGTTTTTTCCCCGTGCCTTATCAAACGGCATATTCTGCAACAAAAGCGTTTATCAATGCGTTTGGGAATGCATTGCATAACGAACTGACCAACCCTAATTTTTCGATAACCATGTTTGCTCCCGGCGGCATAGCTACAGAGATGACGCACGGTGCCGAGTTTGGTGAATTACAGGGCTGGTTAATGCCGGTACAACAAGCTGCAAAAGAGGCCATACATGCATTTACTACGCGCAAATTCAACTATGTGCCGGGGCTGATGAACCGTTTAGGTAAAATGTTTATGAAGTTTTTACCTGCAAAATTCATTGGTGGGCGCATGAGTAAAGTTTATTTGAAATCGTTGTTAAAAAGCGAACAACAATAATAAACAATGGCAGAGGTTTACTATTTGTCGCCCTTAGGCATAACGCACATTGTAGAAGAAGATGGATTTATAATAAAAGTATCTATTCGCGATGAGGAAAACCTTACGCCAACAACTACAGAAGTTGCAGTACTTAACCTGGCCATAAAACAACTGGAGGAATACTTTGCAGGCAGCCGAAAAGAGTTTGATCTGCCATTAAAACAACCGGGCTCTGGTTTTCAGCAAACTGTTTGGCAGGAATTGCTAAAAATACCATACGGCACAACTATTACTTACGGACAGCAGTCGCAGAAAATGCAAAACCCGCTGGGTATACGTGCAATTGCCGCGGCCAACGGGCGTAATAATTTATGGATAATTGTGCCATGCCATCGCGTTATTGGCAGCAATGGCAACTTAACAGGGTATGCCGGCGGCTTATGGCGCAAAAAATGGCTGCTTGAACATGAAGCCAAAGTATGCGGCGTTGGGCAAACTACACTGGCATTTTAGGCATAATCCTTCCCTTCAAAAGCTTACTTATTTTATTATGTAGCTCCTCTGCCTCAAATGGCTTAGGTAACACATCATTCATACCCGAAGAAATAGCCTCTACCTGCTCATGCTCAAATGCCGAAGCAGACAATGAAATGATGGGTATGCTACGCTTCGGCTCCTCAAAATCCATACGTATAATGCGCGCTGTTTGGTAGCCATTTAATGCCGGCATATGGGTGTCCATCAGTATCAGGTCAAAATCCTGCTCTTTTAATTTTTCAATGGCCTTGTAACCATTATCAGCCACCTCAAACTCAATATTCCAATCTTTAAGCATTTTGGTAACCATAAACTGGTTAATCATATTATCTTCAGCCACCAGCACCCTCGTACCAACAAAAGGTGCAAGTTTGGAGCTTTTTTTTATAACCTTGGGCTCGGTAACCCGTTGAGAGATGGTAAACCAGTTAGTAAAATTGAATATACTCCCCTCACCTACCTTACTACTCACTGTAAGGTCACCGCCTTTAAGCTCGACTAATCGTTTAACTATGGTTAATCCCAAACCTGTGCCACCATATTTATTCGCAGTATCATCTTCAGCTTGCTCAAAAGATTCGAAAATACGACTAAGGCGGGCTTGCGGTATACCTATACCTGTATCTTCCACACTAAACTTTAGCTTCACCTTACTATCCTCTGTCTTTTGCAATACAGATACTATAAGTTTTACATGCCCCCTATCGGTAAATTTGATAGCATTACTTAACAGGTTCATCAGTATCTGATTTAAACGCAATGAGTCTAAAAGCAATGTTTCAGGTACATCATTATCTATTTCAAGTAGAAATTCTAAATTTTTCTCGTCGGCCTGATATTTCAGCAAGCCATGTACTGAATTAATAATGCTGCGTACGTTATTAGGTGTAGGTATAATACTAAATTTACCCGCCTCTATTTTTGACAAGTCAAGTACATCGTTAATTACCCCAAGCAATGATTTTGAAGATGTTTCCAGCATACTAAGCAAATTTTTTTGCTGGTCATTTATCGGAGTTTTATACAGCAAATTGGTAAGGCCAATAATACCGTTAACAGGGGTACGTAATTCATGGCTCATGTTTGCCAAAAATGCTTCTTTTACTTTTTTACCGTATTCGGCCGCTTCCTTTGATTTGATAAGTTGTTGCTGATAACTCTTTTGGGGCGAGATATCACTGATATTCATAAAAATGGTGCGAGCCCGGTAAGATATCCTGCACCCAGTCCATATAACGCTCTTATTAAAAGTATTGAACTGAAATTCTGCTACAGACATGGCTACGTTATCTTTTATAATTTCACCAAGTTTTTTCCGAAAAGCCGTCTGATCTCCCTCTGTTGCAAAATCAACGATACTTTTACCTAAAGCCTCATCTGCAGTGTACCCTAAGATAGTTTCCACAGCCGGATTAATGCTCTTTATTCTCAGATTATCAGCGTTAACTGAACATATAATGTCCGCACTGTTTCTTACCACCATAGCGTAATTCTGCAATTCGTCATTTTTATGCTTAATTTCCTCCTGCGTGCGGGCGAGCTGTATAAACGCGTCAACCTTTGCTGATGTTATGTAAGGATCAAGCGGCTTATAAAGATAATCTACGGCACCAGCGCCAAAACCTTTAACAGCATACCTGGCTTCCTTAGATATTGCGGTGACAAATATTACCATAATATCTTTGGTGCGAGGGTTGGACTTTAGCATTTCTACCAGCTCAAAACCATCCATTTCTGGCATCTGTACATCTACCAATGCTATCGATATGTGGTTTTCCCAAGCTATTTTTAACGCGTCGTTAGGCGAAGTAGTGGTAAAAAGTTTAATATCATTACGCTTAAGAAGTGCTTCAAGAGCAATAATATTCTCCTCTTTATCATCAACAATCAGGATATTGACAGGATTCATTTATAAATCAGGTATCAGGTGGTGTTTCTAATAATTTAAAAATATCAGTTGTTGAGAGTACATATTCTGCTGCGTGCATATCAATGGCTGATTGGGGCATTTCAGTCATTTCTGCTTCAACGGGGTTTTGTGCAATTGTTAACGCTCCGCTTTGACGCAATTTCAACAATCCTGACGCTCCGTCCTGGTTTGCGCCCGAAAACAGGATGGCGGTAACCTGGTCTTTAAATATTTCAGCCACACTCTCAAAGGTTACATCTATAGATGGTTTTGAAAACCATACCGCCTCTGATACGTCCAGGCTAAAAAATCCCTGTTTCTCAACAAGTGTGTGATAATTTGCAGGTGCTACGTAAATTGTGTTTATCGCTATCGGCTCCTTATCACTAATTTCTCTAAGGCACATACGGCTGTTTTCAGCAAACAGTTTTTCAATTTCGCTGAAAAAATTTTTTTTACGATGAATAATAATAATTACTGTTTTGGAACATTTGGCCGGTAGCAATTTTACTATACGGTATAACAATTTAAATGAACCTGCCGAGCCACCCAGAAGTAATATTCGAGAGCTTTGCCAACGTTGGATTATATGATCATCAAGAGCCAATTTTTTGGTATATATTTTCTTTTTGATTGATCACCTTGAACTTTTTGCGAAAAATATCTGAACGAATAGTTTCTTTATTTCCAAGACACAGGTAACCAAGCGGGCATAGGCTGTTATAAAATAAATCGAGAATACGATGTTGCAGTTCTGTTTCAAAGTAGATGAATACGTTACGGCAACTTATTAATTGAAATTCGTTGAATACCGTATCAGAAATAAGGTTGTGAACAGAAAATAATGTATTCTGCTTTAGCTCACTATGTATGGCTGCAGCGTCATACATCATAGTAAAATGATCAGTTAAAGAC
The DNA here is from genome assembly GCA_001898335.1 of Mucilaginibacter sp. 44-25. Classification (GTDB taxonomy): domain Bacteria; phylum Bacteroidota; class Bacteroidia; order Sphingobacteriales; family Sphingobacteriaceae; genus Mucilaginibacter. Next base: position 741,403 of record MKTS01000001.1, read on the forward strand.
CCTGGCAACCCGGTAAATAAATAGTTTTCGGCGTAACTTTTTATTTTACGCAAGCTGTAAATACCTTTTTTGGCATAGTTTAACACCTCTGTATTAATATCTGTACCATATATAAAAGAACGCTTCAACAACTTTTCTTCATTCAACAATATGGCAAGTGAATAGGCCTCTTCTCCCGTTGAACAACCGGCACACCAAACCTTAATATGCTGATAAGTGGATAAATAGGGTATTACCTGGGTATGTAAAGATTTGTAAAAAGCCGGGTCGCGAAACATCTCTGTAACGTTTACCGTAATTTCTTCCAAAAACTCCTGAAAGAAATTAGGATCATTTATCAACAGATGCTTTAGGTCATAAAACTCCAGCTTCTTGATCATCATTACCCGGGCAATGCGCCTCCTGAATGAAGCTTCGGTGTAATCGCTGAAATCAAATCCGTGTATTTTTTTTACAATATCAATCAGTTCTGTTAACTGGGCATCTGTTAAGCTCTCTTTAGCATCAGGCATATTCTTCTATCAACTATCCGTCGAGCCATAATTGCATTAAGGATATTAGCCTGTCCATATCTACCGGCTTAGTGATATAGTCATTAGCCCCGGCCGCAATACACTTTTCGCGGTCATCCTTCATGGCCTTTGCGGTTAAGGCAATAACAGGAAGTTTTGCCCATTTGTTTTGCTTTCTTATTTGTCTTGTTGCTTCGTAACCATCCATTTTAGGCATCATGATATCCATGAGTACAATCTCAATATCGGTTACTTCTTCCAGTTTAGCAAGCGCCTCTTCCCCATCATTAGCGATCTCAACAACCAGGTCATAGGTTTCAAGAGCGCTGCTCAATGCAAAAATATTGCGCATGTCATCATCTACAATAAGTACTTTTTTACCCTTAATAGCATCTTTTCCTTTAGTGGTCATTTTTTGTTTCGGCTGATTATTGTTAACGGCTTGCGGGGTATTTTCACTTATTTTATTTAAAAAGAGATTCACTTCATCAATTAACCTGTCAGATGACTTGCTTGTTTTTACAACCATAGCATTTGCGTATTGCATTAAGCGGTTAACTGAGGTTTTATCCAGTTCCATTGCTGTGTTAATAATAACCGGCAAAGAAATAAACTTATCAACCGCTTTGATCTTATCCAGCAGGTCGAGCCCGGATATGTCAGGCAGATTAAGGTCTAATATTACACACTGGTATTCATGTTCCTGCAGCATTTTAAAAGCCGTTTCTCCATCAAAAGCCTGATCTACAGTTATCCCTTGGCTCTGCATCAGATCTTTTAATGCCTGGCTTTGTGCCTTATGGTCTTCAACCAATAGTATTTGTGTAAATTTAGTACCACTGCGAGCCATAATATCACCGAATAACTTATCAAGCGTTTCGGTATCTACAGGCTTTTTAAGGAAACTTATCGCCCCTTCTTTTCGCACTCGGTTAGCGGCAGCTTCGCCCGCAGACATCAGGTGCACAGGGATGTGCGCGGTTGCTTCGTCCTGCTTTAGCTCTTTTAATATTTGCCAGCCATCCTTTCCTGGTAGCATAATATCTAATATCACAGCATCGGGCTGCTGCTCTTTTATCACCTCAAAAGCATTGGTTCCTTCGTTAACCATTACTGGTTCAAAACCATGATCACGGGCGTAGTCCTGTAAAATAATCGCAAAATTAGGATCATCCTCAACAATCACTACAAATGGATCACGCTCTGTATCCGCTGTTTTTTGAGCAGCAGGTTGCGAAGTACTTGCCCGCGACATAGGTTGATAAGTTTCAACTGTTGGCACTACATCTTCTTCACTGCTTTCAAACTTCATTTCAAAAGGCAAAGTAAGTACAAATTCGCTGCCAACACCAGGCTCGCTCGTAAGTGTAATATAACCACCCAATAACGCGGCTAACTCCCTGCTAATGGATAAACCGAGACCTGTACCGCCATACTTACGACTGGTAGAACCATCAGCCTGCTGGAAAGCTTCAAATATGATACGTTGTTTATCTGCCGGTATGCCTATGCCGCTATCCTTGATTTTAAAGCTTACTGTTTTAGGACGTGGCCCTGCTACAGCTGTTACGCTGATACTGCCACCCTCAGGAGTGAATTTAAAAGCATTCGACAGCAAGTTTTTGATCACTTGTTCTACCCTAACCTTATCGGTACTAATCGCTTGCGGAACATCAGACGATCCGGTTTTAAAGTCGATCTTTTTATTTATAGCAACCTCGGCGAACAATGATTGCATATCGCTCAATACCTCAGATATGCTTACATCTTCGGTTTGCATATCTAATTTACCCGACTCAATTTTCGACAGGTCGAGAATATCATTGATCAATGTAAGCAAATCATTACCAGCATTAAATATTACGCTGGCATACTTGATCTGATCTTCAGAAAGGTTAGCCGGTTTATTATCTTTGAGTATGCGCGCCAGTACCAATATACTATTTAATGGCGTGCGCAGCTCATGGCTCATGTTAGCCAGGAATTCTGATTTGTACCTGCCTGTTGTTTCCAGCTCATTTGCTTTTTGAGTGATAGACTGGCGTGCTTCCTCTATTGCCTGGTTCTTTTCTTCTAAAAGACTTGCTTTCTCTTCCAGTTCTGCATTAATAGTACGTAATTCTTCCTGCTGAACGCGTAACTCTTCCTCTGATGCCTGCAGCATTTCGGTTTTGTTCATGAGCTCCTCATTGGTAACGCGCATTTCTTCCTGCTGCGCTTCCAATTCCTCAGCCTGCTGTTGAGTTTCCTCAAACAGGTCATGCATAATGGTGCGTGCCTGAGCCGTATTTACGGCAATTGCAATATCATTTGCCACACGCTCTATGTAATCTTTTACATGTGCAGGTATTTGGCCACTAAAACCCAGTTCTAAAACACCTTTGAGCTTTTTATCAAAAAGGAATGGAACAATGAAAGTTTCTATAGACCCATCCTGAATGATTGACGATTCAATTTGTAAACCATCATTAAGTCTACCGCTGATAATTGCCGACTTTTCGTCTTTAGCAGCTTGCCCTACCCAGCCTTCAGAAATACGAATGGTCTGCTTGATTTTATCCGGATCTGAAAACGCGTATGAGGCATGAAGTTCAAGTATTTCCTCACTCTCATTTAGTAGATACATGGTACCCGTAAGCGCACCCGAGTATCTGCTAAGCTCGGTAAGGATGTTGTTACTTAATTCCTTTTCGCTTTGCTGCCCCTGCATCTTATCGTTAAGAACAGCGGTTCCGGTGAGCAGCCAATTTTTGGCTTCATTTTCCTCAAGTACTTTTTCAAGTTCTATATTGGCAAGTCTTATTTCTTCCTCAATTTTTTTCTGCCTGTTGAAAGTAGCCTGAATGTAGTAAAACATCAGGATAACGATGGCCATAAACAGTATGCAGCCAATTACAATAACTATAATTGCCTGCCGGGATGCTCTTTCAGAAGCGGCTTTCCTTTCATCAAGCAAAGAGTTCTCTGAATTAACTAAACGGTTATTGATACCGCGTATACTATCCATGTTCTGCTTTCCGCCCAAAAACATCTTATGAGCCACCATATACTCAAGGCCCATTTTATCGCGTGTATCAATGTTGTTTTTTAAAACCTGCAACTGCCGATTTACAAGGTCCTTCAACGTATCAATACGCTTAGTCTGTGCCGGGTTATCAGAAACCAGGTTACTCAGTTGGTATAAATTTTCGGTTATACGAGGTACCGCGGAGTTATAAGGATCAAGAAAAGCTTTATTAGCTGTTGCGCCGTAACCCCGCATACCAGTTTCACCATCAATAAGAAGTTGCAGTATCTCATTGGAGGTTTTAATAACCTTTTGGGTGTGATTGACCCATACGGTATCATCCTCTAATTGCTTTATACTGCTAAATGAGAGTATGCCAACTAATAACACAAGCAAAACGGATATACCAAAACCCGTTAGGACCTGGTTACGAAAAGAAAGCTTGAACATAGGTTAGATTTGGTTATAGTAGTGCAAATATGTTAAAATAAATGTGTACACAAAACACTTTCAGCACAACAAATACGCAGATAGCAAATTTTAAATTACTGTATGTTAACAACTTTTCTAAAACCTGTAGCACCCGCAAGTGAAACTAAAGCGCCGGCAAATAGCAAATACCACCCCCACTTGAAGGCTATTTGTCGTGATAGAAAGCCACTGATGCCCTTAAACGGTATAAAGCCAAAAGTTGTTTTTACCTTAAACACAGCGGCTATAAACAATAAGGTTACTAAAGCAACAGAAGCCCAGGCAGCAATACGTATTACTTTTGCCTGGTTGAGTACGGTGCAAAGTATACCAATTACCCCAACCAGCAGCAACGCCATACCATAGGGCTGGTTAAGCTCGTAAACATTCATATTGAACAAATGAAACGGCCTTAACAATGGGCAAAAGGTAGCTACAATCAATATAATAAAGCCGAGCAGAGCTAATAATGAAGGAAGGCGCATAAACAAAGCGAGAATTAAATTTATTGCCTAATTTCCATTTTATCTGCAAAATGAGCACAATAATCGCGCAGATCTTCTACAATATTATTTTCGCCCGTTGCCCGCAGAAAGGTATCGCCCATAGTTTGCAGCGTTTCGTAGAAAAATCGCTTCATCTCATCAACCGGCATATCCTTGGTCCAAAGGTCAATTTTCATGGTGTTTCGGTAGCTCGGGTCCCAAACAGATAGCATCATAGCTTTTACAGGCACCGCGTCTTCGCCTTTTGCATCAGTTGATTGCCATACAATTTTTTCAGGAACATTATTATCGTCGAGTGTTACAGTTAGCTTAATTTCAGCAGTTTTCATTTAAAGTACTTATTTAACAAGGAAAAATATAATCAGCACCAAAGTTATAAAGCTAAGCTCTACAATCCAGAGGTTTTTGGTAATGGTAAAAAAATTACGGAAAATAAGATCCAGGAATGACACAACGAAACCAAACAGAATAAATATCCAGGCAACGGTAGTACTCCAGTTGCCATTGGGCATGCCCGTGATTTTTATCCCGCTTATGAAAATATAACCGGCCGCAATAAAAAAAAACGCCGTGGCAAAATTTAGCGGACTAATGCGGAATTTGCGTTGTAGATTATTTTCTGCCTGATCTTTTATTTCCGCCATATTGTTTAGATGGTTTTTTATTGTTGGGGTTATTTGGATTGCGCTTAGCTTTAGCAGCCTCAAATTTTTTATGCTGACTGGCGGATTTTTTCTCGTGGAAAGCTCCTTTAAATTCCGGATCTTCCTTGCGCTTCTGCATATCAATTTCACGGGCTTGGTCCTGCCGTTCCTGATAAGGCGTTTCTTCAACGAAAACCTCTGTAGGGATATCAAGAACTGGGATTGTTTGCCGTATGAGTTTTTGTATTTTGTTGAGATAATAATCCTCTGCAGGTGTAGCAAAAGTAATGGCCACGCCACTGTTAAATGCCCGCCCGGTACGGCCTATACGATGTACATAATCTTCTATAACTACCGGAACATCAAAGTTTATCACATGGCTTACATCACTTACATCAATGCCGCGCGAAGCCACATCGGTGGCTACCAATATCTTTACCTCATCGTTTTTAAAAGAATTGATGCTGTTAATACGCGTGTTTTGCCCTTTATTAGCATGCAATACTTTAACCTCTGCCTCACCAAACTTGCGCGACAAAAACTTAAAGATATCTTCGGCAACTACTCTCGTCTTGCAGAAAACGATCAGCTTTTTAATATCATCTGTATGATCTAACAGATGCTTAAGCAGGTTTACTTTGGTTTTTACATTAGGCAGCTTATAAAGCTGTTGTACAACAGTTTCAGCAGCGGTAGCCTGCGGAGTTACCTCTATTATTGTTGGAAATTCAAGAAAGTTGCCCGCCAAATTATGCACTTTATCACTCATAGTGGCAGAAAACAACAGGTTCTGCCGCTTAACCGGTACCACCTCCAATATGCGGTTAATTTGTGGCATAAAGCCCATATCCATCATCTTATCTGCTTCATCAAGTACCAGCACCTGTAACTGTTTAGTAACAATGTGGCCAGCCAGATAAATATCCAGAAAGCGGCCCGGCGTAGCTACAATAATATCAATACCTTTACTTACCTGTTCTATCTGCGTTTTAGGCCCAATACCACCAAATAGTACTACAGTGCGCAAATCAGTATTAGTTGCAAACGTTCTGATGTTCTCTTCAATTTGCATAGCCAGTTCACGTGTTGGCGAAACAATGAGCGCCCTGGGATTTTCGCCCTGTGCATACTTAAGTTTCATAAGCAAGGGCAACACATAAGCGGCGGTTTTACCTGTACCTGTTTGCGCTATGCCCATTACGTCCTGCCCGTTCAATATAGGCGGTATAGCTTTTTGCTGTATAGGTGTTGGCTGGCTGTAACCGGCATCGGAAATGGCATTCAGTATTTGCCGGTTAAATTTAAAATCATCAAAAGTTTCTGCCATAGCCGCAAAGATAAGGATTAACGACTATAGATGTACTTTGACAGACTATGATTACTATTTTGCTGTTTCTTCAATAAAATTCAAATACTTGCTTCATTAATGCTTTCACTTTTTACTTTTGGATTTTATAAACCCCTGATAAATACGCATGAAAAAAACTCTACTTGCAGCAATTCTATTATTCTCATTATCAACTACCTTATTAGCGCAAACCGGCGAAAGGTATAAGTACCTCGGCGGAAGTATCTATTTCAACTATAACCGCGACGGCAATACCACCAATTATACATACCCTACAGGGAACGTTGTATATACACAGGAACACTTATTAAACTTGAACATTAGCCCGGAATTTGGCTTTTTTATGAGTAAGAATTGGGCACTGGGTATACAACCAGGGTATACCCGCGCATCCGGCAGAGAGGTTTCAAACTTTTATTCTAACCAAAATAGCGCTTCTAACTTCACTACGGTTAACAGTTTCCATACCGATTATATAGGGCTGGCGGTGAATTTGAGATACTACTGGATGTTTAATGATAAAGTGGGCATATTTCCACAATTCGGGGTAAGCACGTCGCATATAATCAACGATTTTGGTAACGGCGGCTTAACTATTGGAGGAACACCTAACGTAGTATTTTTCCCCACTCCTAAGCTGGGCGTAAACATGGGTTTTGGCAATGCCAGTTATTATTATAATTACCGAAGCGGTAATACCGTGGTTAACTTGAGTGTAAGTAACAATTTTAATTTCGGTTTAAATTATTACTGGCGTTAATTGTCCTGATAGCAGGTACCATTTTCTGTCAAGTATTATTTAACTTTACCGTATGTCTTCTATCCTTATAAAAGCAGCCAACATAGTTAATGAAGGTAAACAATTTACCGGTGATGTATTGATAAAAAACGGCTTTATTGACCGTATTGACGGCACTATAAACACAACTGCCGACCGTGAGATAAACGCGGAAGGTTTATATCTTTTACCCGGTGCTATTGATGACCAAGTGCATTTTCGTGAGCCAGGTTTAACGCATAAAGCCGATATTTATACAGAATCGCGCGCGGCGATAGCAGGTGGTATTACCTCGTTTATGGAAATGCCCAATACGATCCCCAATACGCTTACCCAGGAACTGCTTGAAAATAAGTATCAGATAGCAGCGCTGAACTCTACGGCCAATTACTCATTTTTCATGGGTGCTTCAAATGATAACCTGGACGAGGTTTTGCGTACCGATGAAAAGAACGTTTGCGGGGTAAAGGTTTTTATGGGATCATCTACCGGGAATATGCTGGTAGATAACCCGAACACGCTGGAAAACCTGTTTGCCAAATGCCCCATGCTAATTGCCACACACTGCGAAGATGAAACTACCATTAAGCGCAATCTGGCACATTACCGTGAACTTTTGGGAGACGATATTCCCGTAAGATACCATCCGATCATAAGGGATGAAGAAGCATGTTACTTGTCGTCGTCGATGGCGGTAGCATTGGCTAAAAAGCACAATACACGTTTGCATATCCTGCATATATCTACCGCTAAAGAAACACATTTGTTTTCAAATGATATTTCATTGGCCAACAAGAGGATAACTGCTGAAGCATGTATTCATCATTTATGGTTTAGCGATGCAGATTACGAAACAAAAGGCAATTTTATAAAGTGGAATCCGGCAGTTAAAACCGCTAACGATCGTGATGAAATACTAAAAGCAGTACTGGATGGCCGTATTGATGTAATAGCCACTGATCACGCACCGCATACGATCCTGGAAAAACAACAACCCTATCTGCAAGCACCTTCCGGCGGGCCATTAGTACAGCATGCATTAGTGGCTATGCTGGAACTATACCATCACGATAAGATATCGTTACCACAGATTGCCGAGAAAATGGCGCATAATGTAGCCACCATTTTCCAGATAGAAAAACGAGGGTTTATTCGGGAGGGTTACTGGGCCGATCTGGTATTGGTTGATCTAAACAAACCATGGCAGGTAAACAAAGGAAACCTTTTATATAAATGCGGATGGTCACCTTTTGAGGAAACCACTTTCCGCTCACAGGTAATGAGTACCGTAGTTTCGGGTAATTTGGTGTATGAAAATGGCCGGTTTAACAATCAAAAAAGCGGGCAAAGATTGAGCTTTAACCGGTAAATCACCTGTTCATTAAACGGGCTACATATTTACCTATAATATCAAACTCGAGGTTTACAATGCTACCTTCCCGTACCGCATGCAGGTTGGTATGCTCATAGGTGTAAGGTATTATGGCTACGGAGAAATAGCCGGTCCCTGAGTTAACTACCGTTAAACTAATACCATTAACGCAAATTGATCCTTTTTCAACGGTAACATTACCTAACGAGGCATCGTATTCAAAGGTGTATTCCCAACTGCCGTCAAGTTCGGTGTAACGGGTACAAACAGCAGTTTGATCAACATGCCCCTGAACGATGTGCCCATCAAGGCGCGCATTCATCACCATACAACGCTCCATGTTTACCGGATCTCCGACATTTAATAGGCCTAAATTTGTTTTATTAAGTGTTTCCTCGATAGCTGTAACTGTATAATTATAGTCAGTAACAGCAACTACAGTTAAACAAACACCATTATGTGCTACTGATTGATCTATTTTTAGTTCGTGCACAATTGGCGCTTCAACGGTGATATGCAGGTTGCCTTGTTCTTTTTTTAAGTTGGCTATTTTTCCTAAGGTTTCTATAATTCCGGTAAACATGTTCAAAAGTAATGCTTTTGCAACACCCTATTGTTAATTAAACATCATAAAAAAAGCGGGCTGTAGTTGCCCGCTTTATATTTTAAATAAAAAAAGCTTATTGTATTTCAATGGCAAAGCTTTTGCCGCCGAAAGTGACTTGTGCCTTATGATTACCCAAAAATGTTATAGTACCGGTAAAGCTAAAAGCTTTACCTGCATTTGTTCCGTTCGATACAAATTCAGCTGTTCCGGCAGTAATATCAAATGGTTTAGTTGTAGAATCTATAATCAAACCTTTTAAGTTATAAGCGTTATTCTGAACGATAGTTTCAGTGTCTTTTTTTGTAGTGATTTTGTAAACAGAGTTTTGGCTTCCATCAACCTGCATTTTAGAAAATTGGGCAGCCAGGCCTTTTAAGGTGTAATATTCTTTAACGCTGATATCGTAAGTTGAATATGGGTTAAAGCCTGTGTTTACGTAATTACCGGTATAAGTGTAACCGTTAGGCGTGTTGTTTTCACAATTGATCACATATTTAAATGAGCCGATCATTAGATCTTTTATAGAATCACCTTTGGTAAAAAGATTATTAAAAGGTTGCTCAATGAATTGCCCGCAGGTAAGATCGTTTATCTTTTTACCATCACGAACGCTGTTTGCAGCAGGTACTCCGGCTGTAGTATTGCTGGCAACAGTATTACCAAGCACTTTGTAAAGGTTGTTAGCCAATTGAGAAGCAAACTTGGCATCTTCATTAATAGTAGTGGTAACAGTAGAAACTTTAGTTTCTTTCTTACATGCGGAATAAATGGTGATAGCCAAAGCGGCTAATGCAAGGAAAGTGAGTGTTCTTAATTTCGTAAGCATACGTAATAAGGTTAATTTATTGTTTATGCAAAAGTACTCATTTATAATAAATTACGTAGCCTAATTTTCACTTTACTGAAACAAAATATCTCATAAAGAAATAAGAAAATTGATTGTGAAAATTAATCTATATTTAATCACACAGACAACTGGCAATCTTGTTAATGAAAATATTTCTTAATATATGGGTAAGCAAAGTGCAGGTCTACTACTTTATCGCATTCCAAATCACACCATAGAGGTTTTCCTTGTACATCCTGGCGGCCCGTTCTTTGCTAAAAAAGATAATGGCTCATGGTCAATACCCAAAGGTGAGTTTAACGACGATGAAGATGCCCTGACAGCCGCAAAGCGTGAGTTTGAAGAAGAAACAGGCAAACCAATTGATGGCAACTTCATCAAGCTACATCCTATCAGGCAAAAGAGTGGCAAAACGGTACATGCCTGGGCGGTTGAAGGTGATATAGACCACACCAATATCACCAGTAACACCTTTGAAATAGAATGGCCGCCACGATCAGGCAAGCGTAAAACATTCCCGGAGATTGATCGTGCGGGTTGGTTTACTTTACACGAAGCAAAAGAAAAACTAATACCTGCCCAAATAAAACTGGTAGAAGAATTAGAAAGTATCCTTTAACCTACAGGGCCCTTCTATTCTTTACCCAATTGCTTTCCGCAACGCCTACAGTTTCTGCAACGGCAACTTTTTTATTATTCAGCAGGCGTTCCATCAATAGGGCGGCTATTTCTGCTTCATCCGTATCCTCGGTGTTAAGTACGTCCGGAGTAAAATACTTTTTAACGAAATGTGTATCAAAGTTACCCGAAGTAAACGCCTCGTGCTGCATTACAAACTTACCGAAGGGTAGCGTGGTGGTTATCCCGGTAATGATATACTCGTCAATAGCCCTTACCATACGGTCGATAGCTTCTTTACGATCTTTACCATAGGTAATGAGTTTTGCAATCATTGGGTCGTAATAGATCGGTATCTCCATGCCCTGCTCAAAGCCATCATCCACCCTCACGCCGGGCCCCTGTGGGGTAACATAGGTTTGAAGGGTGCCAATATCAGGCAGAAAGTTGTTGGCGGGATCTTCGGCATATACGCGCAGTTCCATGGCGTGGCCTTTTATTTTCAGGTCCTCCTGCTTAAAGCTGATGGCATGGCCGCGGGCAATGTTTATCTGCTCTTTTACCAGGTCAATCCCAGTGATCAGTTCTGTTACCGGGTGTTCTACCTGCAAGCGGGTATTCATCTCTAAAAAATAGAAGTTTAGCTGGTCATCCATGATAAACTCCACGGTACCGGCGCCTGTGTAGTTTACTGAGCGCGCAACATCAACTGCGCAACGCCCCATAGCTTCGCGGATCTCCGGTGTTAAAACCGACGAAGGCGCTTCTTCAACCACCTTCTGGTGGCGGCGCTGTACAGAGCAATCGCGTTCAAACAAGTGCACGATGTTTCCATGAGTATCCCCTAACACTTGTATCTCGATATGCCGTGGCGACGATACGTACCGTTCAATGAAAACAGAACCGTCGCCAAACGCTGATGTAGCCTCAGATACGGCCAGGTTCATTTGTTCTTCAAAATCGGCTTCGCTTTCTACGATGCGCATGCCTTTGCCACCACCACCGGCTGCGGCTTTGATCAGTATGGGGAAACCTACCTCAACCGCGCGTCGCTTAGCTTCGCTGATGTCGGTGATAGCTTCCTCTGTACCCGGTACCATAGGTATATTGTATTTTAAAGCGGCGGCTTTGGCCGATAGTTTGTTACCCATCACTTCCATGGCCTCCGGTGATGGACCGATGAGAATAAGTCCGGCCTCGCGAACCAGTCGGGCAAAAGCGGCATTCTCGCTTAGGAAACCATAACCTGGGTGTATGCCCTCTGCGCCTGTTTGCTTACAGGCCTCAATGATCTTGGCACCTACCAGGTACGACTGGTTAGATGGCGCAGGACCAATACAAACAGCCTCATCTGCGTAACGCACGTGCAACGCATCACGGTCGGCTTCAGAATAAACGGCTACGGTTTTAATGCCCATTTCACGGGCCGAACGCATTACACGCAGCGCAATTTCACCGCGGTTGGCTACCAATATCTTTTGCATACTTAACAAATGTAGTTAAAGTAAATGCAGATAAGAACCCTTCATGTCAATTCTCTCCATACTCTTTCGTGCGCCATTATGAGGAACATAAGCAACGTAACAATTGAACAAAGAACGGCTATATTATTGAGGATTGCCATGCAACCCCTCGCAACTTCATTGCGAGGGGTTACGGGTTCACATTCACGGCATAAGACGTATGAGCGTTTACAGGAAAACAGCCGATATATTTAGCTTACTTTAGAGCCGGCAATAATGTGTTCTTTCTCTATTTTCTTTTGTAGCTCCAGTATGGCGCCGATAAGTGCCTCCGGGCGAGGCGGGCAGCCTTGCACGTAAACATCAACTGGTATTACCTTATCCACACCTTTCACCACATGATAACCGTGCTGCCAGTACGGACCACCACAGTTAGAGCACGATCCCATCGAGATCACATACTTTGGATCGGGCATTTGTTCGTAAAGTCGTTTGATACGCTCGGCCATTTTAAAGGTAACGGTACCTGCAATAATGATCACATCAGATTGTCGTGCTGATGGCCGTGGGAATACACCAAAACGGTCAAGATCATAAGTTGAGGCCATTGCACCCATCATTTCAATAGCGCAGCAGGCAATACCAAAACTCATGGGCCATAATGATGATAGTCTTGCCCAATTGAGGAGGTCATCCAGTTTAGTGACCATTATGCCACCATTTTCACTTGTGGTGTCAGGTATCATTGGCAGGCTTTTTAAAAATTGGTTTAAACATAGGTTTGCGTGGCTCTGTAGTGGTATCGGCGGTTGCCGGTTTGTCGGTAGCAGTAGCGGGTACGAGCTCCGCATTAAAATCGCGCACTTTAAACTGGCCTTGTAGGGCATTCACCTGTTCGTATAAATTACGCGGTATTTTAGTAGTGCTGCGCGGTATGTTTAGTTTTGGTTTTATCCAGTTAAGATCACCCTTAACCCACACGTACGCCAGGCCAAGTATCAGTATCCCCAAGAAAATAAACATTTCTGTGAGCGATATCCATCCCCAGCGGCTATCGGCAGCTATGAGTTGCTTATCGCCAAAAACAGTTGCCCACGGGAAAACAAATACCATCTCAACATCAAACAGCAGGAAAACCAAAGCAATTACATAGAAACGGGAATTGAAGGGCAGCCAGGCATTTCCGGTTGGCTCCTCGCCACATTCGTAAGTACTTAGCTTCTCGGGGTTGGGGTTACGCGGCGACAAAAAGCGGTTCAAGAAGAATAAACCACCTATGGCAACAGTACCTGTAATTAAAAAGATAAGTATCTTTCCAAATTCTGATATTTGCGCAACACCATCCATGACGGCAAATTTAACAAAACAAACCCATTTTGATGCTATAATAATTGGCGGCGGTGCCTGCGGACTCATGTGTGCCGTGCAAGCCGGCTTTTTGGGCAAACGTACATTGGTACTGGAAAAGAACGACCGCGTGGGCGCCAAAATACTCATCAGCGGCGGTGGCAGGTGCAACTATACCAATCTGCATACTACGCACAAGCAATTTATATCCAACAATGAGCATTTCAGCCGCTCGGCATTGGCACAGTGGACGGTTGATGATACCATTTCTTTTTTTGAAACCTACGGCATTACAGGAAAGGAAAAAACATTAGGTCAACTATTCCCGACTACCGGCAAGGCTAAAGATATTGTTGAAATGTTTACCGGTTTATGTAATGATTTGGACCAGCAGATACTATGTAACACCGAAGTTACTACCGTACGCCAAACCGCTAGTGGTTTTGAGGTAGATACGCTGCACAATAACCGACAGGAAACTATATTTGCTACGAAAGTAGTTATTGCCAGTGGCGGCCTGCCTATCTCCAAATTAGGTGCTTCCGATTTTGGGTTACGTGTTGCGCGAGGTTTTGGCATGAAGGTCACAACCACTTCTCCTGCCCTGGTGCCGCTAACCATTACTGGTAAAGACCAACCATGGTATGAGCAACTATCCGGCAACAGTATATTTTGCCGGGTTTGGAACGATAGGGCAAGTTTTGAAGAAAATATCCTGTTTACCCACTGGGGATTAAGCGGACCGGCCATCCTGCAGATATCATCGTACTGGAAACCCGGCGAGTTAATTTACATTGACATGCTGCCCGGCCAGGACATTGCTGAACTCATAACCAGCGAACGCGAACAAAACGGCAAAAAATCATTGCTGAATTACCTTGCGGGATTGTTCACTAAAAAATTTGCTGATGCACTTAGCGGGCGTTTACCGGTAAATAAAAATTTGGCATCATTATCAAAAACCGACCTGGAAAGTATTAGCAGTTTGATACATGAGTTTAAAGTTAAACCGGCAGGTACTAAAGGTTACGATAAAGCCGAAGTAATGACCGGCGGCGTTGATACAAATGAGCTATCGTCAAAAACCCTTGAGGCAAAAAAAATTCCCGGCCTGTTCTTTGGCGGGGAATGCGTTGATGTTACCGGCTGGCTGGGCGGCTACAACTTTCAATGGGCCTGGGCAAGCGGGTTTGTTATTGCGCAGAACATTTAATCACATCCAGTTAAATGGCTCACCAGATGAAATGTGAGTAACCTTAACGCCTTGCAGTTTTGGCTGCAGCCAGGTACTAAAATATTCCATACCCGGCTCCTCGCTAAAGGCATGCCCAAGAACTATTAATGCCTTTTTGTGCCCAAACAAATTGCTATCGCGCATAAACTCAGCTGTTTCCCATTCAGACAGTTCACCAATTATTAGCACATCCGGGTCGTCTTGTACAACTGCCGTCATCTGCCGTTTACCTCCCGCCGAGCCGGGCAACACAACAATCTTCCTGCATATCTGCGTAACATCGCCAACTACGCGTAAATGTGGTATGCCAAGGGATCTTTTCAGATGCGCCACCAGTTGCTGCACACTTTGCGGAGGCAAACTGAGGCTGTAACCTTGATTACCGTAATATTTAGTCCAGCCGGTTTTTTGTAAAAAACCAATGCCTACAGGATCGGGATTCATAGCATGCAACCCATCATGAAAACGCCAGACAGTTATCTTGTTCCGGTTTAACAGATCAAGCTTTTCCTTAACAATTGGGTTGTTGGCTACCTGATTTTTATCATCCAAATGATTATAGAAAGTAGGCTCGTGGGCGATGATGAAATTGGCATTTAGTTTTGCCGCCTGCTTTATTACAGCTACGGTAGCAAACATGGTGGTAACGATGCCGCTAACCAACTGATCGATGCTACCAGCTTTTATGGTATCAACTGTATTTGCTGATGGCGAGATATTACCGGCTTTATAAATAATATCGATCACTTGCTGCACGGTGTAGCTTTGCGCAAATGGCACCGATGCAAAACCAGGTACAGCTCTAAAAGCTGCCAATGTGCCGGCAACGGTTGCCGTTTGACTGATGAATTTTCTGCGGTTAATCATATCAATTACCAGTATCTTCCCATAGTTCAATGGCGTTTCCTTCCGGATCAAGGATGTGCACAAATTTTCCGTAATCGTAAGATGCTATTTCATCAATTACAGTAACCCCATCTTTTTTTAATTGCTCAACCAAAGCCTCCAGGTTTTCAACCCGGTAATTGATCATGAAGTCTTTTTTTGATGGCTCAAAGTATTTTGTATCCTCCTTAAAGGGTGACCATACCGTTGTTCCTTCTTTTTCCGGATCGTCGGCATCCCGCCATTTAAACATAGTACCGTATGGCTCAACCGGCAGCCCCAGGTTTTGTGCATACCATTCGTTCATCTTTTTGGGATCCTGGCACTTAAAAAAAACGCCGCCAATACCTGTGACTTTTTTCATGGTGTGTGTTATTGTTAAGGTTTGTGTTTAGCATTTATGAAAAAAGCACCATCAATGGTGCTTTTTTATCTTTATAAATCATTTACCGCTTGCAGGCGTCCCCGCAGGTGTTACAGATTGCTGGCCATCTGCTGGTTTAGGCCCCGGTACCGGCATATCTGTACGTGGCGGCTTAGGCATTTCAGATGCCCTGATCACTTCAGGATGTGAAACTCCTCTGTGGCAGCTGTAACAATTTATACTGCTTTCTTTATATGCTCCGGTACTATCCTTTTCGGCATGGAAATATTTTTTATTGATCTCCTGGGTCATTTTATACATTTCACGCGCCATTTGCTTTTCGGGCTTGGCATCGCTCGCAAAATCCATTTTTTTAGTGTCTTCATTGCGGGCATGGCAAAAACTACACCCGGCACCCAAAGCATGCTCCCACTCCTCCATGGTTTTATGCATTTCTTCCTTGGAGATATTCTTGGGCAATACTTTTAAATTCTTAAAGTTGGTATCGTCGGTTTGTTTAACTACAGGCGACATAGCCATGAGTGCTACAGCTGATAGTAAAGCTGTGGTTACGGTGAGTTTTTTGTTGATACGCATGGATAAAATTTATAGGATAAAGCTAATCAAATAATTGTCAATGACAATAGTGTGACACATTTTTTACACATCAAACCAAATACTTACCCACTAACTCCATACTGATATCCCACAATTTATGCCTATTTGCTTCATTTACTGCTAAAGCGGATGGATTTACCGGGCGCTGATTTTTAAAATACTGCCCGCTTTTTGAATCAATACGCTGCGCTGTTGCCAAATAAATACTGGTTTGCGCACCTTTTTCGGCAGGTATCATAAACGGCCGCATTATCCATAAAAGTAACTTACCCAAACCGCCTATGCCCATACCAAATGAGGTATTTACCAACCCCGGATGTAACGCGAAGGAACTGATACCTTTTGGCCCCAGTTTGGTTGCCAGCGATCTCGTAAAATAAATATTAAACAGCTTAGCTGTACCATAAGCTTTCCAGGCAGAGTACGGACGGTTTGCCCAATCAATATCATTAAAACGTAACTGACAATAACGATGAGCTTCCGAGCTTACATTGATGATACGCGCCTGCCCTCTTTCCAAAAGCGGCATAAGGCATTGCACCAATAAAAAATGGCCCAAATGATTGACCGCAAAAGTCATTTCGTGGCCATCGGCGCTCAGCTGCCTCTCTGGAAATATCCCTCCCGCATTATTAATAAGTACATTTATTCCGAGTAAACTGCTCTTTAAGATATCAGCGGCGTTTCGCACACTTTGTAAATCGCTAAGGTCGCACTCCACTACATAGATGTTTCTGTTCTTAGACGCCGCTATAATCTCGCTTTTAACTTGTTCGCCCTTTTCTACGTTGCGAACAAGCATATAGATAGCATGATCTTTTTTGGCGAGGGCCAGCGCTGTTTCGCGGCCAACGCCGGATGTTGCACCGGTAATAACCGTATTAATAAATGGCATATTATAAGGGGCTTAATAGGTCAAATGTAACAGTTTTTAAAGCCCTGTCAAACTATAAACAAGGCTCTTTACTAATATTTTGTAGCCGAAAGTGTTAAAATTTTGTTAAAAAATTTGGATGATTACGAATTGTTCGTAGATTTACGAAAGAATCGTAACAATGGAAAAATTATCAATACAAGAAGAAGAAGCCATGCAAGCTGTATGGCAGGCCGGTAATGGCGTTATTAAGGACATACTCGAACTAATGGAAGAGCCAAAACCACCGTATACTACCCTGGCCTCAACGTTAAAAAACCTTGAACGTAAAGGTTTTGTATTGGCAGAAAAGATAGGCAACTCTTTCCGATACGCCCCCGCTATACAGGAAGAGGAATACAAGAAACGCTTTATGAATGGCTTTGTAAGCGACTACTTCAAGAACTCTTACAAAGACCTGGTTACCTTTTTCGCGAAGGATAAAAAAATAAGCGCTACCGATCTGAAAGAGATCATTAACCTGATTGAAAACCCAAAAAAATAAATCTTATGCCTGCTTTATTTATCTTCCTGTTAAAAGCGAACGCAGCATTGCTACTTTTTTGCGGTGGTTATTACCTCATATTAAGGCAACTAACGTTTTACACCTTAAACCGTGCCTATTTGATAACAGGTATCCTGTTTGCTACCATATATCCATATGTTGATCTTTCCTCGTTTGCTATCAGGCATGAAGCATTGGCCAAACCTGTTCAAACAGTTATTTATAAATGGCAGTTGCCGGCACAAGAACTATTTAGCCGGCCCAATTACTGGCAATGGCTGATAGTAATATTTTGGGCAGGTGTGGTATTCCTGGGGATAAGGTTTTTAATGCAGTTGTTTTCACTTTATATACTATACCATAACTCCAAACCTCAACGCATTCACAACCACAATGTAAGGGTTATAAAAGGCGATGCCGCTCCATTCTCTTTTTGGCGGAGCATTTATATCAACCCTGATAAGCATTCGCGAGGCGATTTGGAAGCCATACTGCAACATGAACAGGAACATGTAAATGGCTGGCATACTATTGACATTATTCTGGCCGAGCTAAGCTGTATATTCTACTGGTTTAATCCCGGGATATGGCTCATGAAAAAAGCCGTTAGGGAAAATATTGAGTTTATTACCGACAGACTAATACTGAATAACGGCATGGATAGTAAAAGCTATCAGTACAGCCTCATCAACGTTGGTTTTAATAACCATACGCCTGGAATAGTAAACCATTTCAACTTATCAACCATAAAAAAACGTATTATTATGATGAATGCAAAAAGATCTTCCAGAGCAATGCTTACGCGTTATGCCTTTGTAATACCAACAGTTATAGGCTCTCTATTGGTGTTTACCATTTCAAAAGCTGATGTAGCAAAACCGCTTACCATAAAGTTGGCTAATGCTATTGAACCTGTAAGTATTGCTCTAAAACAAGCTGCTAAAAATACCATAGCGTTTACAGATACTGTACCAGCGAAAGCTACATATAGTGTTAAGGTAGATAACACCAGTAAAAGCGCAAAGGTATTATCCATTAAAAAAGGCAGCCCTGCAAAACAGGCTTTCTTTATCAGTACAGATAAAAAACACAGTCTCGATTCTGCTAATATTGTTGTTGACGGCAAAAAAATATCAAAGTCTGAGCTTGCTAAAATAAATCCTGCAACCATCGCGCATCTTTCTGTAGTTACAGGAGATGCAGCAAAAGCTTATAATGACAAATATGCATTTGGTAATAATGAAGCTGTAATTGTTATTGATACCAAAGACTCTGAAGCAGGAAAATACATAGCCAAAAATGTTGATAACCAAAAAGTTGTTGACAGAATTGTTTTTGATAGCGCAAATGGCTATAGCAAAAATGACAAAATCATATTAACTAATGATCTGCGCGGTAAAATATCAGACGTTGTTATCACACGCAATAATGGCGGAGCCACTTCGACAAGTTCAAGTTTCTCTACCGGAAGCGGTGCTGTTGGTGTGTCATCAACAAATTACACTGTTCAACCTGATAGCGCAATAGTCGTTCAGGGCCATAAAACAAAAGGTAAAACTATTTATATCAAAGGCGCTGAACCATCTACATTTGGTTTGCAGGGTGAAATTACTGTAAAGGGCTACCCTACGGCTATCGCCATTCGGTCAGATAACGCTGATAACATATCAGATAAGGTGATTGTGATTGATGGTAAGGTAGCGAGCGAGAAAGACATGAAAAAACTTTCGGCTTATGATATCAATAGCATAAATATAGCCCGTGGCACATCTGAAGATAGCATCAAATATGGCGACAAGGCTAAAAAGGGTATTGTTTATATCACCACTAAAAAAGGGAAAAATAAATAATAAAATTTAGCTTCATAAAACGGGCGCCGCGAGGGTGCCCGTTTTTTATTTAAAAGATTTTATTATTTTAACCCGTAAGTAAGATAGCCCCCATCAACCACCAATTCGGTACCCGATATATAGCTTGCCGCATCAGATGATAAGAACAATACTGCATTTGCTATCTCATCAGCATTGCCCAACCTTTGCAGGGCGGTTAGTGAGGCAATTTGGCCTTTTGCCTCGGGCGGAAGTACACCTTCCAATCCTGGTGTTTGTATAGGGCCCGGGCTTACAATGTTTACGCGGATCTTTCTTTCGGCCAATTCGTTAGCGGCAATTTGTGCTATACGGTTAAGCGCACCTTTTGTTGACGAATATATGCTGGTGCCAATATTAGATGCCGTTGCAACAATTGATGAGGTAAACACTACTGAAGCGCCATGCTTTAAATGCGGGATAAACTTCTGAAGCGTAAAGTATGGGCCTTTCACATTGGTATTAAACTGACGGTCAAAATCAGCCTCTGAAGCCTGTTCTATTGGAGCAAAGCTGGCTATTCCTGCATTCAGGAAAAGCACGTCTAACTTTTGCCCGCTCTCGTTAAAGCTATTTCCCAAAACGGCAATATCGTCCAGTTTTGAAGTATCAGACAATACCGTTTTTAAATTGGGGCTATTTATCTCTGCAGCTGCTTTTTCAAGATTGTCAGCCTTGCGACCTGTGATCCATACATTGGCACCTGCGTTGATAAATGCTTTTGCAGTGGCAAAACCTATTCCTGTAGTTCCGCCGGTTATTACTACGTTTTTGTTTGAGAAATTCATTTTAGTAAAATTTAATTTGACCCTGCAAACTTATAGTAATTGAATTTATTTTAGTTACTTTGTAACCAAAAGTAACAGTAACATTTGAGTAACCAAGTAACTTATGACTGCCAAAGTAAGTACCACAACAGAAACAGTTTTAGCCTGCTGCCCTATACAGGGTCAAAAAAATATCCGTGCCGTTCATGATGCTATGGATGTATTGAACGGTAAGTGGAAAATAGCTATCATATCCTCTATCTGCTATTTTAATAAACGTAGATTTTCTGATATTCTGAATGACGTGGAGGGTATCTCCAACAAAATGTTAAGCAAGGAACTGAAAGAGCTGGAAGCGAACAAACTCATCACAAGAGAGGTATTGAATACGCAACCCATTACGGTTGAGTACAGCCTTACCGAATATGGTTTAACGCTGCGCGATATCATTAACATGCTATCCGACTGGGGTGTAAAGCACCGGGAAATGATAGTAGGAAAAAGGCAAAGCGCTTAACTGGCCACGGCAAGCTTTTCATGCTCCAACAGATCAAGCAATGCTTTTTCGGCCAGGTTTAGTTCTGCCGATTCAATATCCTTTTTACCGTCAAGTTTATCAATGTATTTGAAAATGGTTTTCTCCTCGTAGCTTTTAATAACTGATGGGTGTACGTAATACTTTTTACAAACAGTACGCGTATTGCCCAAGTTAATCGCCACTTCATCAAGCACACTAACAATTTTCTTTTTGCACTCGCTCACTGTTTCAAATTCACCGGCTTCTTTAAATGCATATAGCGCGCTTACGCTGCCTGCCCAGGTACGGAAATCTTTAGCGGTAAAATCTTCGCCGGTGATTTCTTTAAGATATGTATTAATATCGCCCGAGCCGATGGTGCAGCGGGTACCGTCATCGTTGTAGTACTGGAATAATTCTTTGCCCGGTATGTCGCGGCATTGCTTAACAAGGCGCGAAAGCTTTTTACTTTGCAGCGATATCTTATGCATCACCCCTTTTTTGCCCTTGAACTCAAACTTCATTTTCGAGCCTTCTATCTTCACATGCTTATCCATCAGCGTGGTTAAGCCGAAGGAGCCGTAAAGCTTTTTATAAGATTCGTTACCCACGCGTATGCTGGTTAGTTCCATTAAACGCACCACCAGTGCAACAACCTTTTCATGATCCAGGTTGCGGCGGTTAAGGTCATGGTCTACCTGCTGGCGTATGGCTGGCAAATGCGCAGCGAAGGTTTGCAGGCGATGATATTTAGATTGATTACGTATCTGGTTCCAGTGGGTATGGTAGCGGTATTGCTTGCGTCCGGCAGCATCAGTACCGGTGAATTGCAGGTGACTGTTATCATATGGCGATATCCAAACGTCAGTATACGCCGGCGGTATCACCAGGCTGTTGAACCGCTTTATTAATTCCTTGTCCTTAACGGTTTTTCCTTCCGGATCGAGATAGGTCCACCCCTTGCCTGATTTTTTGCGTGTGTAGCCGGGCGTTGAGTCCGAAACATAACGTAAACCTACGGCCTTGGCTGTGATCTTTGGATCACGACCGATCTTCTCTAACTTTTTTATCAGGCGGTTCATTTGTTAGAGATAACATGCGTTTAAGTTGAAAGTTTTAAGCCTTCAATTTCAAGTCAAATTATTTGTCGATAAGCTAACTTTCGGATCTTATACTTAAGAAAGACTTTTCAACACCGATACCACATATTCCACCTGATCTGCATGTACATCCAGATGGGTTACAAAACGGATTCGGTGTTTGTCGGTACTTCCCGCTTTGATGCCTTTTGCAGCCAGTTTATTTAAAACCGTATCAGCGAGTTCAATGGTATCAAAAAGTACAATATTGGTTTCAACCGGGATGATGTTGCTTACCCAAGGGCAATTGGCCAACTCCTCGGCCAGGATGCGGGCGTGCGCGTGATCGATTTGTAAACGTTCTACATGATGATCCAATGCGAAAATACCCGCGGCAGCCAGAAAGCCTGCCTGGCGCATTCCACCGCCCAATACTTTGCGTATACGACGCGCGTACTTTATAGTCGCCTTATCGGCAAGCAATACAGAACCCACCGGTGCGCCTAACCCTTTGGATAAACATACTGATATACCATCAAAGTAATTGCCATAATCAACCGCTTTGTCGCCGGTATGCGCGAGCGCGTTAAAGATGCGGGCACCATCCAGGTGAAGTTTTAATCCGCGCTCCTTACAAAGTGAAGCAATAGGCGCTATTTGGTTAAGGCTGTAACATGCGCCCCCACCTTTGTTAACTGTATTCTCTAATACTACTAAGCTGGTGTGCGGATAATGGATATTTTCCGCATTTATCTCCGGCGCTATCATTTCGGCGGTGAGTATACCTCTGTAACCATTCAATAATCTGGTAGATACTGCCGAATTAAAAGCTATTCCCCCACCCTCGTAACGGTAAACGTGAGCCGTTTGGTCAGTTATTAATTCATCCAGCGGCTGAGTGAAACATTTAATGGCTATCTGGTTGGTCATGGTGCCTGATGGGCAAAATATGGCGGCTTCCATTCCAAACATGGCAGCTGCTTTTTCCTCAAGCGCATTTACAGTTTCATCTTCTCCAAAAACATCATCGCCTACTTTGGCGCCCCACATAGCCTCAAGCATTAAAGGGGTGGGGTTGGTAACAGTATCGCTACGCAGATCAACATTCATCATGCAGGTTATTGCTTATATTTGTGTCAAATATCTAAAAACAGTGCGTAAAATAACTCTGCTACTTTGTATTATCTGCATTACATTTTTCGCTAAGGCACAAGCTCCCGCTCAGCAATGGGACGAGGGCACCGTATACCACACCAGCGGCGAAGTATTTAGCGGACTGGTATCATGGGCGCCCCCTATGAAAGGCCAATATCCTGATGGCGACCAAATACTTTTTAAAAACTCCGGTTCGCCCGATATTTTTCCCATACCTTACTTTAAGATCAAAGCCTTTACCATGGGGCGCGATAGCTTTGTGGTATCTACCAACATCAACCTTAAAAACAATCCCATATTATTAGTTGAGGTTGATGGGCCGGTAAATCTGTACGCTGCTAAAATATTTAAACAAGGTTTTCCGCTACTCATCGGCTCAGGTGGTGGTGGCGGCCATTTTGGCGTGGGTATGGAGGTAGGCACTGCTATTGGCCGCGGTGTAAAAACCAGCTATTATTTTGGTAAAACACCCAACACCGTTACTAAATTAGATAAGAAAAACTTTATAGAAACCATGAGTACCATTTTAGCCGACAAACCCGAGGTGGTAGCTAAAATTAAAGACAAAACTTTTCGTTATGGTGACATGGATGACCTGCTAAAATATTACTACACGGGTAAACTTCCTGTTAACAATGAGCAACAATAAATTTTTTAAAATATTCAGTAGTGCTGCAATAGCCATCTTGTTTTCGCTTACAGTTCAAAGCGCCTTCGCGCAAAAATGGCTTACGGGTTATTTTATTGATGTAAAGGGTAATAAAACCGAGGGCTTTATTTACCCTAACCCGGGCGGTAAAGGCCCAATAAAAGGAGAAGGCTTTATCAATTTTAAGGAAAGCGAAAAAGCAGAACCGTATTCACTCAGTACAAGCGATTTGCAATCTTTTGTTGCGGGTAAGGATAGTTTTGTTGTAGCCCATGCTCCGGGTAATGAAACATGGAACAAGCAAGAATTTGATTTTGTACGCGTTGCACTAAACGAAGAGATAAAGATTTTTGCTACCCGCGGTGCCGGTAGTGGCGGTGGTAAAAAAATACATGTATCTCCGGGCGTAGGTATTGGTGCAGGCAGCTATGGTGCAGCCTATGGCGGTGGTTTAGGAATATCATTTGGCGACGGCAATGGTGGCAACAGCAACAAACTAAGTTACTATTATGGCGGCAATACAGCAACTATGCAACACCTTACCGACGCAAACTTTAGGGATATTATGAGCGAGGCTATGGGTGATGAACCCGAAGTAGTTGCGCAAATACAGGCAGGCAAATACAACTTACGCAGTATTGAAAAACTGATACAATATTTCAATAAAGTAAAAGCTGCTGACAAGCGTTAGTTTTATTCGTGAAATTCTTTTAAAACTTTTAAGTGTAAAAGATTGTCATTATGAGCAAAAGAACTGCACATAATGCCGCCAAAAAACCATACCGATAATCCCCGTCCGCGTAAAGAACTCACCTTCACCGAAAAAGTATGGCACACTGTTGCCATAGTTGCCTTGCTGGTAGTAGCCATATTGATAGCCCGAGTAGCTTTCAATGTACTGCTGATGATATTGGCGGGGGCGCTCATATCGGTCTACTTCCATGGACTTGGCGATATGATAGAACGGAACACCAGGTGGAACCGCAAGTTATGCATGACTATTTCTGTGGTGGGCTCTTTTCTTATTTTACTTACCCTACTTTGGTTTATGGGCACTACCATACAAAAGCAACTTGCGGCATTAAGCGATAGCCTGCCCGAAACCATTAATAATTTCAAAGCCAGGTTAGGTTCAACCCCGCTGGGTGCAAAAGTGCTGGAATACTTTACGCAGGATAACGGCAACGATAAAATGATGTCGACTGCCAAGAGCTTTTTCAATACCAGTTTTGGCGTGCTCGGCGACATTTATATCATCATGTTCCTGGGTATTTTCTTTTCAACGCACCCATCCTTGTATAAAGATGGTATTGTAAAGCTTTTTCCTGTGCAGAACAAGCCACTGGCCCGCAAAGTAATTGACCGTACCAGCCAGGCACTTAAAGGCTGGCTTAAAGGCATGATGTTATCCATGGTGCTTATCTTTATTATGATAACTACCGGTTTATGGATCATTGGCATACCGGTAGCTTTGGTGCTGGCCTTATTAACGGCTCTGTTAAAACTGGTGCCAAACTTTGGTTCGTTAGCTGCCATGATACCTGGTGTTTTATTGGCGCTTACTAAAGACCTTAATACAGCCATCATCACCGCCCTGCTTTATATGGTGTCGCAAACCATCGTGAGCAATATTGTAACGCCGCTCATACAAAAGAAGATGATCAATATCCCTCCCGCCCTAACCATTATCAGCCAGGTTATTATGGGTGTGGTATCGGGCGTATTGGGTATTATACTGGCAGTTCCACTGCTATCTATTATTATCATCCTGGTAGATGAGATCTATGTAAAGAAGATAAATCCGGATGAACCTGACGATAATGAGGTAGGCATGAGCACGGCCAATGCAGATTGATAATTGAAGTACTATCTGCGCTATCATTGAAACGTTGCTTTTTACAGCAATACTGACGGAACAATCGCTCTCGCAATGGCAAAAAGAGCATGCAAAAAAGGCTTGTCTGCAACCAGACAAGCCTTTTTAATTTTGATTTTATCTTAATTACTGTCCCTGCGCAAGAGTGTAGCCAATTTTGCCGTCAAACTTCATCAGAAACTCCACCGAGCATATTTTAAAGTCTTCAGATAACTCACCGGCAATATGTAATATTTCTTTTTGTGATATCTCTCCGCCGTCTTTTTTCTCAACGCGTATACGGTACTCGTTCACCAATTCCGTGTAAATAGATCCGGTTGGCCAAACCTGCGTACCGCGGTTAGATATCATCACTAACTGCGTATTCTCGTTCAGCTTTTTCTGCGCAATTTCGGCAAGTTCATTGGGTTGTTTATTCGATTCAACAAACACGTCTACACCAACAATTTCTTCCTTAGTGTCTTTTTTAACAACCGTAAGTTTATTTTTTGTAGGATGGTCGTGATTTGCCTTCACTTCCATGTCCGGTTGCGCAATAACGGCACCTTTAACGGGCGCCTGGCCAAGGTTAGCGATCACCGCATCGGCAAAGGTTTCGGTGTTAGCAGAAGGGGTTGACTTATCACCGAAATCTCCTGTATGTACGCCTTGCTCAAGCGTGTAAAGCAATGAGTTTTCGATATTGGCCGCAGCATTAGTATAACCCAGGTAGCGTAGCATCAGTATACCTGAAAGCAATAATGCCGTAGGGTTAGCAATACCTTTACCTTGTATATCTGGCGCAGTACCATGTACTGCCTCGAATATAGAAATGTTATCACCAATGTTAGCTGACGGGGCAAAGCCCAAACCGCCAACCAAGCCGGCACAAAGGTCAGATACGATATCGCCTTGTAAGTTAGTTAACACAATCGCCTGGAACATCTCCGGGCGCGATACCAGTTTCATACATAGGTCATCAACAATAATGTCTGATGATTCGATATCCGGGTAGTCTTTGGCAATTTCGTAGAAGGTTTCCAGGAACATACCATCGGTAAGTTTCATGATGTTGGCCTTGTGGCCGCATGCCAGTTTGGTATAACCTTTACGGCGTGCCATTTCAAAAGCATAACGGATAACCTGCGCGCTTCCCGGGCGGGTGATGATGCGGCGGCCAACGGCTACGTCGTTGGTAAGTAAGTGCTCAATACCACCGTAGGTATCTTCAATATTTTCGCGAACGATGGTTAAGTTGATAGGGATACCGGCTTTTGAAAAAACAGTATCAACACCATTTAACGAGCGAAAATCGCGCTGGTTGGCATAAGTGTTCCAAACCTTACGGGCAGTAACGTTAATGCTTTTAACGCCTTTACCTTTTGGGGTTTCCATGGGGCCTTTAAACAACAGGCCTAAACGTTCAATGGTTTCTTTTGCGGCGGGCGTCATCCCGGTAGAGTGCCCTGCATCAAAATAAGATTTCCCCATTTCAACGTATTCGTACTCAAGAGGAACATTAGCGGCTTCGAAAATGCGAAGGACGGCGGCCATAATTTCCGGCCCGATACCGTCACCTTTGGCTACAGCGATCTTTGTGCTCATAGTAGTATATATGTGGAGTAAAAACGCTGCAAAGGTATGGTTTTTAAGCTCGTAATTAAATATTTTAATCGCAATTGTGTCAGTTTAACAATTTAACAAACCCCGTTAATTAAGCGGTTAAAAAATCTTCAAAGGATTGGCTTTATTAACAGTTTTTTGACAACAATGATGCAATATCAACCTTAACAATCGCTATTTAAAAGATTTAGGTTAAATTTGCCTCATAACTTATGAAAGCATTTTACGGCGATTTAAGATTAGGAATTTTAGGCGGAGGCCAGTTAGGCCGTATGCTTATACAGCAATCCATCAATTATAATGTTACCATCAAGGTACTTGACCCCGACCGCGAGGCACCATGCCGCCGACTATGCAGCGAATTTGTTGTGGGGTCATTAAGCGATTACGAAACCGTATATAATTTCGGCAAAAAGGTTGACCTGCTTACCATTGAGATAGAAAAGGTAAACGTTGATGCACTGGAACAACTCGAACGCGAAGGTGTGATGGTTTACCCACAATCGCGCATTATCAGATTGATACAGGATAAGGGCCTTCAAAAACAATTCTTTAAGGAGAATGAAATCCCTACGGCAGAATTCCAGATCATATCATCTGCCGAACAACTGAAAGAAAGCAGTATCCCGTTCCCGTATATTCAAAAGCTGCGCCGCGATGGTTACGACGGCAAAGGCGTTTATAAGGTAATTGATGAAAGTTATCTTACCAAAGCTTTTACCGAACCAAGCCTGATAGAGCGCTGGATAGATTTTGAAAAAGAGATTGCCGTAATAGTTGCCCGGAATGAGAACGGCGAAGTGAAAACCTTCCCGATGGTGGAGATGGAGTTTAACCCTGAAGCCAACCTCGTTGAGTTTTTAATACAGCCCTCTACCCTGCCTTTCGAGATACACCAGGAAGCCGAAAACATCGCCAAGAAAATTGCGGATACGCTTAAGATAGTTGGTATACTGGCCGTTGAGATGTTCCTGACCAAAGACGGCAAAGTGTTGGTGAACGAATTGGCACCCCGCCCGCATAACAGCGGCCATCAAAGTATAGAGGGCAATGTAGTTTCACAATTTGAGCAACACCTGCGCGCCATCTTCAATCAGCCCTTGGGCGATACTAACTGTCTAAGCAATGCCATTATGGTAAATGTTTTAGGCGAAGCCGGCTATGAAGGCCCTGCAGTATATGAAGGCATTGAAAAGATATTGAAATGCGAAGGCGTTTATGTACACCTTTACGGTAAGGCGCTAACCAAACCGTTCCGCAAAATGGGCCACGTGACCATTATAGATGCTGACAGGGAAAAAGCGATTGAAAAAGCAAGGTATGTGCAGAAGACGTTGAGAGTGATAAGTTAGTTGATGGTTCATAGTTCATAGTAAAACCACGGTTATACATGGCATTTAGATTTGAAGAGCTTCAGGTTTGGCAGAAGGCCATGGTTGTGAATGAAAAGTTTAACGAACTTGCTAAAAACTTCCCTAAGGATGAAATATTCATCTTGACGTCTCAAATAAAAAGAGCTGCAGATTCTGTGGTATTAAATATTGCAGAAGGGTCAACAGGACAAACCAAACCTGTCTTTAAAACCTTTTTAAGCTATTCGCTCAGATCGGCTATTGAAGTTGTAAGCTGTTTATTTATTGCCAAAAGCAGAGGTTATATACAGGATGATAACTTTGCAACTTTATATAACGAATACGAAGTACTGGTGAAGATGATAACATCGCTAAGAAACTCACTTTAATCTGAGCCATGTATTATCATCTATGAACTATGAACCATAAACTATGAACCAAAATAATCCAAAAGTAGCCATTATAATGGGCAGCAAATCAGACCTGCATGTAATGCAGGATGCCGCCGATGTATTAAAAGAATTAGGTGTTGATTACGAGATAACCGTTGTATCGGCCCATCGTACGCCTGACAGGATGTTCAGCTATGCGCGTGCTGCGGCAGATCGTGGTATCAAGGTGATCATAGCCGGCGCAGGAGGCGCAGCTCATTTACCGGGCATGGTAGCATCATTAACGCACTTGCCGATTATTGGCGTACCGGTAAAATCAAGCAACTCTATTGATGGCTGGGATTCTATCCTATCTATCCTCCAAATGCCTAATGGTATACCGGTTGCAACCGTGGCGTTAAACGCTGCTAAGAATGCCGGCATTTTAGCCGCGCAGATCCTATCTACCGCTGATGAATACCTGAGCCAGAACCTCATAGCATTTAAGGAAGACCTGAAGAAAAAAGTAGAAGATTCCGCCAGGGAAATGGAGGCGAATTAATTTTAGGTTTAAAAACCGCATTAGCTGATACTTCGTTTATGTAAAAAGTTATCAGTACATTTGAATATAATCATTAAATAAAAAGTTATGGGATTAGGTGCACCAGAGATCATTTTGATCATCATCGCGATATTATTACTGTTTGGCGGTAAAAAAATACCTCAATTAATGCGCGGCCTTGGCGAAGGCGTTAAAGAATTTAAAAGCGCTCAAAACGACGCTAAAACAGCCACAAAAGAAGATTAAATTAAAATGCCCCTGTTAGGGGCATTTTAATTTTAATATCTGTTTAATTCAACGTTGGGTTCTCCGGGAAATTGGCGATGTGCGCGTATCGCTGACCAAGCCCTATTACGGCTTCACGCCAAAGATTTTGTTCATGATTGCTAAATACAGTGTCCGAATTAAAATTATTGGCTACTATCCATGAATCTTCCTGCAATTCATCATCCAACTGGCTTGGCGTCCAGCCAGAATATCCCGTAAAGAATTTTATCTCATCTTCTGTGATCTGATAATTAGTGATCAGTTGTTTTATTTGTTCAAAATCTCCTCCCCAATAAATACCATCCCATATCTCAATCCCATTATCAATTTTTTGTGGGCAGCGATGAATGTAATGCAGTGTATTTTCGGCAACAGGGCCCCCCATATACACGGGTATTTCTGAGTAAGAAACATCTGGCAAAATATCACCCAACATATAATCGGTCTGGTGATTTAGTACAAATCCCATAGCGCCTGCTTCAGAATATTCTGTAAGCAGTATAACCGATCGCTTAAAGTTAGGATCAGTCATAAATGGTTCGGATATCAATAAACGGCCTGCAGCTGGTGCAATATGACTTAGCATAGGTTTAAGGGTTTTATAATATTAACGCTTTATGTAAAATTATGTTCATAACTTATTAAAAACAGGCTGTATACTTACTTACGGTATAATTAATTTGTAAGTTTGCGCTAATGGATCAGAAAGAAATTGAAAATCTCAGACAAGACTACACTGCCGCCGCACTCAGCGAAAAGGATGTGGATGCTAACCCTGTAAGGCAGTTTGATAAATGGTTTAACGAAGCTATAAACAATAAGGTACTTGAACCCAATGCGATGACATTGGCTACAGCTACAGCGGATGGCCGCCCATCGGCACGTATTGTTTTACTGAAAGGCTTTAGCGACGACGGTTTTAAGTTTTATACCAATTATCTGAGCCGTAAAGGGCGCGAACTAAGCAAAAACCCCAATGCCGCGCTTTTATTTTTCTGGGGCGATATGGAACGCCAGATACGCATAGAAGGCGTTATTGAAAAACTGGACAAAAAGTATTCAGAAAAATACTTTCACTCCCGCCCTAAGGCGAGCCAAATAGGCGCGATAGTATCACCACAAAGCCAGGAAATAGAAAGCCGGGAGATACTGGATACCCGGATGAAAGAATTGGAACAACAATATGCAGATAGCGAGGTGCCCAAGCCAGCGCATTGGGGCGGTTACATTTTAAAACCACGCCTTATTGAATTTTGGCAGGGTGGCAGCGGCCGTTTGCATGATCGTATAGTTTATAAAAAAACAGATAACAAAAACTGGAAAATAGTACGGCTGGCTCCATGAGTTTTGACGAGATAAAGGAACTTTTACTTGCGCGTTTTGGCAATGACGTAATTATTGGTGAAGAAAGAAACGGCTTGCAGCCGGCCTTACTGATAAGGACGGAAAGTATTGCCGATGTATGCCTTGAATTGCGCGACAATCCGTCAACTTATTTTGATTTACTTAATTGCCTTTCGGGTGTTGATTATGGTACCGAAGCCAACAAATTTGGTGTTGTTTACCATTTAACCTCTATCCCATACCATCTCAGCATAACGCTGAAGGTAAGTGTGGAGAATAACCGCGATGAACTTAGGTTGCCAACTATTCCTACTATTTCACACGTTTATGCCACTGCCGATTGGCACGAGCGGGAAGCCTATGACCTTGTAGGCATATATTTTGAAGAGCACCCCGACTTGCGCCGTATATTATTACCTGACGACTGGGAAGGCTACCCACTAAGAAAAGATTATATAGCTGCTGAATATTACAAAGGCATCAAAATAGATTACCCGGTAGAATCCAATAACCCTGCCGAGAAAATCACTTACAAAACACCTTTCAAACCCAATCCTAAGTACAGCGAGGCACTTAAACGCTATGAACAGAAGATAGCGGATGCGGCAGTGGAAGATATGGTGCTAAATATGGGGCCGCAGCATCCATCAACACATGGTGTTTTACGGCTGGAACTGATAACAGACGGAGAGATTGTAAAGGAAGTGATACCCCATATGGGTTACCTCCATCGCTGTTTCGAGAAACATGCTGAATCATTAACGTACCAGCAAACTATTCCCTTTACTGATAGGATGGATTACTTATCATCCATGACCAACGCTCATGCCTGGGCAATGGGCGTTGAGCGCATGCTGGGTATTGACCAGGACATACCCAAAAGGATAGAATACATTAGGGTGCTGGTTTCAGAGCTCAACCGTATAAGTTCGCATTTGATAGCCATAGGTACTTACGGCATTGATATCGGCGCGTTTACCCCTTTCTTATGGTGTTTTCGCGACAGGGAGCATATTATGGGTATGCTGGAGTGGGCATCAGGCTCACGAATGTTGTATAATTACATTTGGGTTGGTGGCTTGTTCTATGACCTTCCGGTAGGTTTTGAAGAACGTTGCCGGGAATT
The DNA here is from genome assembly GCA_001898335.1 of Mucilaginibacter sp. 44-25. GTDB lineage: Bacteria > Bacteroidota > Bacteroidia > Sphingobacteriales > Sphingobacteriaceae > Mucilaginibacter. Next base: position 773,977 of record MKTS01000001.1, read on the forward strand.
TGTCGATTATTTTAAGCCTAAAATGGCCGAACTTAATCAATTATTAACTGATAACCAGATATTCATTAGTCGCACAGCCAATGTTGGCATTTTACCACTCGATGTAGCTATCAATTATGGTTGCACAGGCCCAGTTCTGCGTGGTTCGGGCTTGCGGTATGATCTGCGACGCATTGATGGCTACTCTGTTTATCCTGAACTTGATTTTGAAGTACCAATAGGCAAAGGCGCTATGGGCACTACCGGCGATTGCTGGGACCGTTATAAAGTACGTGTCGATGAGATTGAACAATCATTATACATAATTGAGCAGTGCCTTGACAGGCTGCAAAAAGAACTTAAACGTACACCCGATTTCGACCCACGCGCTAAATTACCGCGTAAACTTACACCCAAAGCCCAGGATTACTACTTTAGGGCAGAGGGTTCCAAAGGAGAACTTGGCTTTTATTTTATCCATAACAACGAGCGGTCTGAAATTCCATTCAGGGTTAAGGCACGCGGCCCAAGCTACAACAACCTTTCAGTTGTACCCGCAATAACCAAGGGGGTAATGATAGCGGATGTCATTGCTATCATAGGTTCGATAGATTTTGTTTTAGGCGAGGTTGACAGGTAGTTGTATTTGCTTTGTCCCCATAGCAATTTACAAAAAAGGGCGATACAAGCTAATGCATCACCCTTTACTATTTAATTGTTGATTTTTACTGATTATATACCTTCACCATAAATACATAATTTCGCAGCTTTTTTATTTGTTGCGGGCGGCTCAGGCTGGCCATAGTATTTTTAGTGTTTAAACTCAAGGTTTTTGAGAGCGAGTCTGCCGGGATATTAGATATAGACTTAAGCAGGTAGTTTGATTTTACTGCAAAGCCAACACCCATTGCCTCTGTTTGCTTACCGTTTATAATACCGATGATGTTGCCTTTATTGTCAAGCAGCGGGCCACCGCTGTTGCCAGGATTAACCGGTATGTATAATTCATACTCAGTAGTATCACCTTTAAAACCTGTAGCGCCGGTTAAAGCTCCCGGAGCTATTTTTATATCATTTCCCGGATAACCGATGGTGTAAACTTCCTCACCAAGGTCACTTTTAGCCTTTTTAAATGTGTAAGGTATTGGCCCGAGATTTTTGAAAGCAGTATCAATGATTTGAAGAAATGCGAGATCGTTAGCAGGATCCGTATATATAACTTTGGTGTGGAATGATTCTCCGGCATCATTTTGCACATATACACTATCACCGCCATTAACCACATGGAAGTTGGTTACAATGTACCCATTGCTACTAATGGCAAAACCAGTACCTCTGAATTTAGCATTGGCCGATGGGCCGGTCTTTACGGTATTGATAATATTTTGCTGCTGCTTACCCAATCTGTCCTGTTGAAATTTTACGCGTTCAACATCTGCTTTTAACTGTTGAAACCTGGGGTCTTTGTTACTCAGGTCACCTGTAATAAACAAGGTTAGCAAAACAGCCAATATAGCTACTGATGCGGCTACAGAAATTTTTGAATGGTGATTGCGCCACATTTGTACAATCCATGAAGGATGCGCCATCAGATCATCTTTCAACGTATGCACATCCACTTCCTGATGTATGGCATTTAAACGGGTCTCCAGATTAACACGCTCATTGTACTGCTTAATTAATGAAGTAAAGTTTTTGTGCTCTTCCACCTTGGCATTTACAGAGTTGTCTTTTTGGCGCAAAAGCTCAAACTCTTCACGTTCCTGAGGCATCATTTCGCCTGTCAGGTAACGGTCTATCATTTCCAAAAGTTGATTATCTCTCATATGAATCTCACTTTTTATTGTTGAAAAAACAGCTTTTTCAACCTTTGCAAACACTTATATTTCTGTGTTTTAGCATTATCAGCATTGGTATAGCCAAATCGCTCACATATATCCTGCATGCTTCTGTTATGCATGTAAAAGTCTTCCATAATGGTTTTACAAGGCTCTCCAAGTAACTTAAGGGCCTCTCCCATTTTATTGATCTGCATATCACGCTCCTCATGGCGTTCCATCTCATCCTCTACCGGCAAATACTCTTCAAAATCTTTTATGTTGCCTGCATTACGGTTAAGTTGTTTAAGCCGTTTAAGCCATAAGCGGCGACATACCGAGTATATATAGGTCTTGAGCTTACTGCTCAACTCAAAATCACCCCGCTTTATTTTATTATAAAGAACTATAATCGCTTCCTGGTAAATATCCTTGGCCTCATCTTCATCCCCATTATTGTTGATAATGAGCTGTAAAACCATTGGAAAGTAGGCTAAATAAAGCTTTTTGAGTACACTATCAGAGTTATTCAGTATCCCTATGATCACTTCACTGTCTGATGGTATCTCCACATTTAACTGATTATTCACTCCTTAATACTTTTTATATCAAATAGTAACCCAAAAAATGCAAAAAAATAGTAAAAGGTGATGTTGTAACCCCTTACTGGTTTAATTGTTTTTAAGCTGAAATTAAGGTAATCACCAAGTTTTCAGTTTTAACTATTTGAATTAAACTATATAAAAATCACATGCTTGTAGTTGCTATGAGTATTGCATCTACGTTTATTTCGCGCAAAGGTAATAATTATACCCGTGTACTGGATAGTACACGCCGGCAGGACAATAGTATGGTTGACAGCAGTGCAGGTAAAACGGTTCGGCTGCAGGCATTGACAGTGGCTATGATAAATCGGGCAGTGGAGGTACCGATACCATAGAGCCTCCTTCAAAAAAGCCATAAAGCATACTTTTAAGTTGCCTGCAGCTAAGTTGTAATAAAAAAATTTAAGAATGGGTTACCTTTTTGGTGTTTGGGTA
>MKTS01000002.1 GCA_001898335.1 Mucilaginibacter sp. 44-25
CTTCCACTGGTAAGTAACACCCGTGCCCGCTACAGGGGTGCAACTGAGCGTAAAGGCAGTATTGGGACATACCGTGGCAGGGCCCGAAGCAGTAGTCGTGGGTGTACCACTGCAGGGAGTCAGGATACTTTGCGTAAGCACTATATCATCAACAAAACAATTATTGCCATATGCAGAGGTAAATTTAAAAATGAGATAATTGGTAGATGTATTATAGCTCGCAGGTATCGTATAAGTATATTGATACCATGCATTCGGTGTACCTACAGCAGGAGAAAGTAAGTATGACCTATTAACCGTACCCAACAAAGTACCCCCGGCTGCTGCCGTGGTGTTTACATAAACATCCACTTTATCTGCATAACCGGTATAGCCATTATCCCTGTACATCCAGAACGAAATAGTATATTGGGAATTTGCTGTACTAAAATTCAGAACAGGTGTAAATAAAGTGCCCACTGTGCCTGATGCAAGACTGTAACTATTAAATCTCATCATACCCCCTGCAGTATGAGGGCTACAGGTTGGACTAGTACCAGAGGTAACGCGACTAAGCCCAGAACCTGACTGCGTGTAAGATGATGCAGCAACAACAGGTGCATATGCTGCTACAGAAGGCGGAAATGTCGTACTGGTAAAATCAGTATTAAATACAGTTTGTGCAAAACCTTGTGAATATGCCACTAAACAAAACAGGCTGAATAATATTTTTTTCACAAGTTGCTGTGGGGTAGCCAATAATAAATAAGAGGTTTCTTTTCTATCCATAAAAATAGATTTTTACGTCACGAAATCTGTTTGATTAGTTGTTTATCATTTATTAAAATACAGGTAATGAACATGCTTAAAAACATTTATGTTTATGTTTATAATTCATAAATGAACTTTAAGATAAAGTTAAAGTTATAAGAAACTAATTATTATTTTTATAACTCACTAGAAATATATTTATTATTAATCACAGATTAATGTAATTTGATTTGTTTCAGGGAAAAAATTTCTTATATACACAATAAACTAAAAATATTTGTATTTATTAGTATTTATAACTTCTATTTAAACACGAAATATCTCTCGTATTCTTTGCCAGTATAGCGTTTCAAATGATTAACCGGCAATTAATACATTGCCGCTTTGGGACCATATGTGCTGCGGGAATACCTATTTGTTCTGTCAAAAACAAACCTGGGAACAGTGAGCATGAAAAAATAAAAAAAATTACCCGGCCTTTATAAAAAAAGCCTTCGCACAAATGCGAAGGCTTTTTTGTCCGGGATATTTGTACCCTATTCCCGTTTTTACTTTTTAGACAATTTGATGGTCTGTGTGTTGGTATCATCGCTGTAGTGCAACAGGTACATGCCTGATGCAAGACCGCTCATGTCTATGAGTGCTTTGTCATTATCCAGTTCCGCTCTTACCAGTACACGGCCCGTAAGGTCTCTCAGCTCCAGGCTGCTGTGGCTGTCCCTGTGGCTGACACGCACACTGATCTTATCCTGTACCGGGTTGGGCCAGGCCTCCAGCATAAAGCCCCGGCTGCCTTGCTGGCTGGCTGCCGACAGGGCGAACTGCCCCGTGTGGATGTAGTACCCGCTGAAGCCCGTAACAGGGAAGCGAAGCACCCACCAGTTGTCGGCTATATCCCAGCTTACCTCGGGGATGATCTCTTCCGTAGCGCCGGTGTAGTTGCCCGGCTGTGTGCCCGTGCCGTGGAAGGCGGTAACGCGTACGTTGCCGTTGTCCGTTTTATTGGTGGGCAGCAGCGGGAGGCCCTGCCCGGAGGCCGCGTTATTGTAGGCGATGAACTCGTTCTCATAGGCATACAGCTCTATGGTGGCCGTGGCTGTGCCGGCATTGTTCTGCGGTTCTATGTCGTAGTGCCTTTGTACATAGGGCATGCCGTTGTAGCTGTTCACTGCAGGGTCAAGCGTTACCCGGAAGCCGGCATTGCCGCTTACCGGGCTCGCACCTGAAGGGATGATCGTGCTGATCAGGTCGCAGTCCACGTAGCCTACTCTTATCGGGTTGTTCTGCCCGCTGATGTTGATCGTGTTCTGCTCCGATGTGCCGCTGATGCCCGCAAGGTAGCCGCTGTTGAACCAGCTCACCGTGTCGGTCTTGCTGGTGTCTGTGCTGCTGGTCAGGCAGGGGGCCGTGCTGGTCATGATATAGTAGATCATATCCCCGCTGTTGAGCAGGCTGCCCTGGTAGGATGGGCTGTTCGTCCCTACGGGGTTGCCGTCCAGGTACCACTGGTAGCTGATATCGGCGGCTGTGCCGGCGCTGTCCACCGTGGCATGGAAGGTCACCGGTGCCCCGCTGCACATCAGTACGCCGGGGTCGGCATCAAGGGTCACTTTCGGGCTCATCCAGGGGTACACCGTGATCGTTTCGCTGTTGCTGGCGGTGATCGCCGGAACCGGGCAGGGGTCACTGCTCACCAGGTTGCAGCGTACCACGTCGCCGTCGGTGAAGTTATTGTCGCTATAGCTGGCCGAAGGGCCGCCTATCGGGCTGTTGTTCTTCAGCCACTGGTACACCGGTGCAGGACCGCCGTTAACGGGGCTGGCCGTGAAGGTGATGGCGGTGCCGTGGCAGATGGTGTCACCGCTGCTGAGGATGCTTACCGAGGGTACGACAACGGGGTTAACGGTCATCGTTATGCCGCTGCTGGTAACGGCCTGCGGCAGGGCGCATATATAGCTGCTGGTCAGCTGGCAGCTCACTACATCGCCGTTGCCCAGCGTGGTGCTGCTGTAGGCAGGGTTGTTCGTGCCCACGGGGTTACCGTTCACATACCATTGGTAGCCGGGGTTGGGGCCGCCGTTGAGGATGCCTGCGCTGAAGCTGGCCTGTGACCCGTTACAGATCACGTTGCCGGGGTTGGCGGTAATGCTTACCGAGGGGGTCACGTTGCTGGTCACGCTCATGGCTATGGCCGGGCTCGATACAACGGCCGGGGTGGCGCAGAGCGCGGTGCTGCCCAGCTCGCAGTGGATGATATCGCTATTGTTCAGGTTGTTATCGGTATACAGCGGCCCGCTGCCTACGGGGTTGCCGTTCTTGTACCAGGTGTAGGTGGGGCTAGGCCCGCCATTGGCTGCAAAGGCATCGAAGGCTACGGTCGTGCCCGAGCAGATCACGTTACCGGGGGTGGCCGTGATGCTCACCAACGGGGTCACCAGCGGGTTAACGGTCATCGTAACGCTGCTGCTCTGCACGGTCTGCGGGCTCGCACACTGCGCGTTGCTGGTCAGCTCGCAACTGAGCATGTCGCCGTTCACCAGGCTGTTGTTCATATATACCTGGCTGTTGCTGCCTACGGGGTTGCCGTTCAGGTACCACTGGTACGAGGGGGCATTGCCGCCATTAAGGGTGCCGGCATAGAAGGTGACGTTCGTACCCGCGCAGATCGTATTGCCGGTGTTGTTCGATACGCTTACTGTGGGCGTAACGGTCGGGGTCACCAGCATGCTGATGCTGTTGCTGGTCGCCGTAACGGGGGTCGCGCACTGGGCATTGCTGGTCAGTACGCAGCTGAGCGCATCGCCGCCATTAAGGCTGTTGTCGGTATATATCGCGTTGTTGCTGCCTACGGGGTTGCCGTTCTTATACCATTGGTATTGTGCACCGGGGCCGCCGTTGGTGGCGCTGGCCGTGAAGGTGGCCAGGCTGCCCGAGCAGATCGTATTGCCGGGGTTCACCGTGATGCTTACGGCGGGGGTCACTACGGGGTTAACGGTCATCGTGATGTTATCGCTAACGCTTGCAGGGCTCGGGCAGGAGGCGCTGCTGCTCAGTGTGCAGGACACTACATCACCGGCATTAAGGTTGCTGCTGGTATAGCTGCTGCTGTTGGCGCCGGCAGGGTTGCCGTTAACGGTCCATGCATAGGAGGGGCTGGGGCCGCCGTTCGTTATCGCGGCGGTGAAGGTCACGGATGTGCCCGCGCAGATCGTGCTGCCGGGGGTCGCGCCAAGGACTATCGTGGGGGTCACTACGGGGTTGACGCTCATCGTGATCAAATTACTGCTCACGTTCGCAGGGCTCGCGCAGGGGGCGCTGCTCGTGAGGTCGCAGCTGACCATATCCCCGTTGCTGAGGCTTGCTGTGCCGTAGCTGGCGCTGTTCGTGCCCACGGGGTTGCCGTTCACATACCATTGGTAAGCCGCCGTGGGGCCGCCGTTGACGGCTGTGGCGCTGAAGATGGCGCTGTCGCCGGCGCAGATCGTGCTGCCGGGCAGGGCCGTGATACTCACTGAGGGCGTAACGGGGGTGGTAACGGTAACGATATATGAGGGGCTGAGCACGGGGTTGGCCAGCAGGCAGGGGGCATTGCTGGTCAGCTGGCAGGTGATGTTATCATTATTGTTCAGTAAGTTATCTACATAGCTGGCGCTGTTCGTGCCTACGGGGTTGCCGTTCTTGTACCACTGGTATTGCGGGCCGGGGCCACCGTTCGTTACCGTGGCGGTGAAGGTCACCGGCTGGCCAAGGCAGATGTTGCCGGCAGCAGGGACGGAGCTTACGCTCACCGTGGGGGTGATCAGCGGGTTGACGGTCATCGTGACCAGGTTGCTGGTGGCCGTAAGCGGGCTCGGGCAGGCGGCGCTGCTGGTCAGCACGCAGCTTACTACGTCGCCGTCATTGAGGCTCGTGCTGCTCCAGGTCTGCGTATTGCCCCCTACGGGGCTGGCCCCTACGTACCACTGGTAGCCGGGGCTGCCACCACCATTGGTGGGCAGTGCCGTGAAGGTCACGTTATCGCCCGCGCAGATCGTGCTGCCGGGGCTCACCGTGATGTTTACTGACGGTACTACCAGCGGGTTGATCACCAGGTCGGTACCGTTATTGGCACCGGTAACGGCCGCGTTGCTCGACACTACTCTTACGCGGTATTGTGTGCCTGCGCCCTGCGATACGGGGATCGTGCACACGATCGTGCCGCTGTTGGCTGTGCTCGTAAGGGTGCCGATATTCGTCGGGCTCGCAAAGGAGCCTGTCGCATCGCTCAGCTGTGCCGTGAACACGTTGCCTGCATTGAAGCTGATACCTCCCGCATTATAGCTCACATTCACCGTGGACCCGCCGCAGAAGGGGCTGCCCGTAAGCGTACAGTTGATACCCGCTATGTTCACTATATAGTCTTCTGTCTCTCCCCAGGTATAGGTCCCGCAGGGTGGTGCCGTACCTTGCTCCGCATACACTACGCGCATGCTCGTTATACCAAAACTAGCCGTAGTAGGGATCGTGATCGTGGTACTGTTAACACCCGCTGCAGGGCCCGCAACCGTCCAGGGGTTCTCATTGGCATCCGTAAAAAGGCCATTCTGGTTGTAGTCTATATACACTGCCCCGGTTCGGCCATAATAACCTCCGCAGGTATTGAAATTTACCGACATCGAATAGCTGCTGCCACTAAGTAACGTAGGCGCAGCAACCGTAAAACGATAATCGCTGTACATCAAATTACCCGTAGCGCAGGTGGAAGAATTATTTAAAGTCCCCAGTGTCACATTCCATATCTCCTCATCTCCCGTCGAGGTCGCCGTCGACGTACAGGTCGAACATACATAACTCGGCAGGGTACTAACCGTAATATTATTGGATGTATAGTTCAGACCGCTTGCCGTGCAGGTGGTATATACCTGGTAATAGGTGGTTGACGCTATACCACTGGCTACGGTATAACTGGCTGATGTTGCACCAACAATATTATTGTATGGCCCTGCTATATTACTGGCCGACTTCCACTGGTAAGTAACACCCGTGCCCGCTACAGGGGTGCAACTGAGCGTAAAGGCA
>MKTS01000003.1 GCA_001898335.1 Mucilaginibacter sp. 44-25
TTTCACTACTTAACCATCCTCAACACTCCTTCAAAAAACAACCGCTCAACTCTCTGTGAAGCGGGCTGCAAAGGTGCAAATTTTAAGTTTATCTGTCAAGTAAAAAATTCACTTTTCTTTAACTTTTTTTATTTGCCTTGCTCTTCAAAAAACAACCGTCCTTCGTTTTGGACGGGATACAAATGTACACCGAAAAGGTTCATGCCTCCAAAGAAAATTTAAAATAATTTGAGCATCCACTTAAGTAACTCACATACAGTAACAAACACCGCCATTTAATCACCTGTTTATACTACGTTTATATTAAAATCACATCAGCCGGCAACCAAAAACATCGCCAAAAACGCGTAAAAACGGTATTTTATGGTTGCCCCCTAAGATAAACCAGCCCTAATAGCCCTCAATTTTTTCCGTACTTTTGACGTTATATATGGCAAATCATACTTTTCCGGATAAGTTTTTGGATAACCTGGCTGCTGAACCGGGCTTCGACAGGGATAATTTCATCCGTGCACACTCATCAGAAAGCGCCCCAACCACTATCCGGCTTAATCCTTTTAAACCATCCAACACCAAAACCGACGCCCAAGTGCCCTGGTGCGCCGAGGGGTATTACCTTAACGAGCGCCCATCGTTTACGTTCGACCCGCTCTTTCATGCCGGTGCATACTATGTACAAGAGGCATCGTCCATGTTCATCAGCCATATATTATATACTATAAGAGGGAATGATACCGACCCACTGCGGGTGTTAGACCTTTGCGCCGCCCCGGGTGGTAAAAGCACTTTGCTTAATTCGGCATTGCAGAGCAGCGATCTGCTCGTAGCAAACGAGATCATTAAAACGCGCGTACCTATATTAATGGATAACCTTACCCGCTGGGGTACCGCGAATACAATAGTGACCAATAACGACCCGCGCGACTTTGCCCCCCTCAAAGGTTTTTTTGATGTGGTACTGGTTGACGCGCCCTGCTCTGGCTCGGGTATGTTCCGGAAGGACCCCGACGCCATGAACGAGTGGAGCGAGGCCAACGTGAACCTGTGCCACCAACGGCAGGAACGCATACTGGCCGATATTTACCCCGCCCTAACCGAAGATGGCTACCTTATATATAGTACGTGCTCTTACTCGCACCAGGAAAACGAGGATATTTTAGATTGGCTGTGCAGCACCTTTGATATGGAAAGCATCCGGATACCGGTTGAAGAAGCATGGGGAGTGGTAGAAAGTCAGTCGGCAACGGCTAAGGCCTGGGGCTACCGCTTTTACCCGGGCAAGGTAAAGGGCGAAGGCTTATTTGCGGCCTGCCTGCGTAAACGCGAGAACAGCGGGCAAAGCAATTATAAAAGTAATGCCCAGCAAAAGCTCCCTGCCAAAGAGCTGGACATTGTAAAGACATATATGAATAACGCGGACGACTTTTACTTTTTTAAGGTGAACGAAGACTGGCTGGCCATTAACCGCGAGCACAAGGAAAGCCTGAACGCGTTGCACCGGCACCTGTACATCAAAAAATCGGGCACGCGTTTGGGAAAACTGGCCGGCAACGACCTGATACCCGACCATGAACTGGCGCTAAGCATATATATAAATAAGGATGCTGTGCTATCAACCGAATTGAATAAAGACCAGACCATACAGTACCTGCGCCGCGATAACATAGCTATTACCCCGACCGGCAAAGGCTGGAGCCTGATGACCTACGAAGGCCTCGCGCTGGGCTGGGCCAAACTGCTGCCCAACCGTATTAATAATTATTACCCTAAGGAGATCAGGATAATGAGTAATAGCCCCCTAACCCTCAACCCCCTAACCCCCTGAAGGGGGAATAGGAGTTAGTTATTTATTTTTCTTGTAGAAATCTTCTAAAGCGTATTTATACATTAGGGGCATTTAAACTGGTTGAAGAATATATAAACCACCAAGTGAAACTTTTATATCCTATTGATAAATGCTGAAATGTCCATCTCACTGGTTTCTGTGGTGATGTCGACGGATTCAAACTCATGCCACGTTGGGTCTTTTATGGAGCAATGCTCCTCTATTAAGGTTGGCAAACCCCACTGGTCGGCATAAAACCAAGTACCATAAATAAGTTTTTGCCGGATTCTCATTTCAATATCAGCAATATCAAGCCCACGCTTATTTGTGAATACTACATAATTAAACGTTTTATAGTTCCCGCTATCGCGATAGAAATAAAATAGCTTGATGTTTTGCACTTGGCAAAATTATAGCTCAGATGATATTTGTCAATCGGATATAAGTGAACTACAGACGAAACCGCTCATTATGAACTTTCAGAAATTCAATATCAGGGAAAAACTTTTTAGGTTCGATAAGCGGTTGACCATCATAAACTGCGAAGTTGTTATTGATACTTAAAATATCGGCACCCTTTAGTAAGCTGGGCGAAACTTTGATTTTTAGATCTGTTGTAATCGTAATTAGCCCTCTATCAAAAGCCTTATCGTGTAGCGCGTTCAGGGCAAGGCCATTTCTTGGGTTTAGGCGGTTACCTGCATCTACACTCCAAGGCAAAATGTGGCTGGCTATCAACAACTCTGGTATATTAATGCCGGTTATACAGCAACGATCATCAAAATTGCTCAACACCATTTTCCTGAAAGCCGTTTGGTTTAACCTCACTAAAACCTGCCTTGTGGCTTCCCTGCCCACGATACTTTCAGGTTCCTTTAAGTCTATAGGGTTTAATGCTTCAATACTGGTATGCTTTTTTTGAGCGAGTAACTTCTCGCTTTCAATAAACTGCTCGTCCCAGTTATTGATATATTCCTGCCAAACTATCCTATCCAGTTTACTTACATTTTCCAATCCTTTAACGCCACGGGCCTGTAACGTAGGGTCGAAACTGGCGAAGTTGCCCAGTTTACGGGCAACAGCGCTTGGCGACCGGCCAATAATAGCGGCCAGTTCCTGCACATCTTTATTACTGGCATGCATTTGCCCGAAACGGATCTTGCTATACAAATTAATAGTAAGGATTAGTTGCTCCCGTGTCCAGAGCGTTTGGCCCGCTTTCATGGATTGTTACTTTTTATGAAGTTATACAATTTCTCTGTTAAGGCCTTAGCTTCTTCAGACATATCAGCAATATCATTGATGAAAGATGTGGCTTTTTTCGCAAATGCGAGCTTATCCTTAATCGTTCCCGAACTATCTCCGTATTTTCTTTTGGGATTGATAAGGACATCATCTAAATATTTACCAAGCTTCTTTTTTTGGTAATTCCCTTCGGATATCTTTAAGGTATCAACCCCGGAACCAGACTCCAATACTTCGATTGTCTTGCTTATCACCTGTTCACTTAATAAATTCTCGATCTCGCGCGCTTCTAAACAATAGTATCGCTCACCTAAATTATCTTTTAGTTGTTGTTGGCGAAGTGCTTTTTTCCCTTGAGAAAGTTCCTCTGTTAAACCATAGCCATCGCTATCGGTAATAAGAAACAGGGATGAGCAAAGTCGCGTAACTTCTATATTGGGGCAGTTTTCATCCGCGTTTTCTAAAAAAGACCAATGCGTAATGTTATTACCAGCATACTCTACAAAAGAATAATGCAAATCTTCCACATACTTTACTTTTAGATCTTTTTGCCAAATATCCAGATACTTTCTGATATATATTCTATCAGTAATTCCCTCCACCCAGATGGTACAATTTGACAGAAAAACCGAGGAATTCCTAACGCCTATTTCCGCCAAAATATTTACATCGTCATTCTCCACATTTTCAATTGAGAATGATGGTTCAAATGTTTCGCTATATTGTTTTCGCAACATATATACGGAAATATCCTGCCGCTCCAGGGTCATATCAAGTAAATGATTAGAGTGCGTAGTGATGAAAAACTGATGTTCTTTAAAAGATAACATCGTTTCCATTAAAATGCGTTGAAAACCGGGATGTAGATAATGCTCGGGTTCTTCGATGAAAAAGAGGCATTTTCTGTCACGTTCGAAAAAAAGCGGATAGGTGATGATAATAATCGATTGTATGCCGTCGCCTAATTGGAAAATCGCTTTTTCTTCATGGTCGCCAATCCTGACAAAAACAACATCTTCGTTAATCCTCGGTATAAGATTTACTTCTTGAGAGCCGAAAAACCTTTCGCTTAAAAACCTTTCGAAGTTCTTAACCTTCTCACGGTCTTCTTTAGTTCCAAGTAACAATCGTTGAAGTTCCTGGTATAAGCCCAAGCCAGTAAAAATTTTATCTTTAATATTTCCATCAAAACCCGCTCCGGTAAAATAATCCTTAACTGTTAAATCTAAGTATGCATCTTTCTGCTTCTCTCCGATTGGTCTTAGCCCCCTAAGCGTAGGAATATATTTCGATTCAGGTTTAAAATTGAAGCTTTTATTAGCAAGCAGGGCTTTCATTTTATCTCCGTAAGTTTTACCAATTGCTCTTACTCTTTCGATAAAAGAAACTTGATCTATAGTATTAATGTAATTAATGGGGGTAAAATTAGTGATATCATGTAATTGTCTGTGTATTTCATTATTAACATCAAAGCCAGCACTTACAAAATCAATTTCTCTAATATCATCTATTACATACTCAAGTGTGTCATTACCAATACCGCTATTTATATCAATCAATTTTTGCCTACATTCACGAAGTATCTCATTTACTTTTGGCAGATTGAAATAACCGAAATCAAAAATTAAACGACTATCTGAAAATAGCGTACGCAAAAACAAGCTTTTACCCGAGTTATTACTTCCAATAAATATATTGATCTTAGATAAAGACTTTAGTGTTTTATCGGCTTCGATAGTCTGAAAGCTATCATACCATTTCTCACGGAGTAATATTTTACTTATCATGGTTTAAGTTATTTGTAAATATAAAATAACTTAATATTCAAATCTTAGCACACTATTATTTTTTGCAACATGGTGCAGTACCCTTGGACCAATCGCCGTCCCAAAAGCGTTCAGTTATAGTTTCCAAAAGCGTTCCACACGGAACGGCCACCTAAAGTACGGCGTAAGCTGGTTATCAGTCCATTACAACGGTTAACTCAACAAGGCCGCGCAAATAGTAGGTTTGCAAGCAATTCATTACCAATGCGTTCCGTTTGTTTCATTATGGTATATACTCCGTGGTGGAACGCATGGTGTATGGGGTAGCAATGAGGGCATCACCAAACGCAATTTTAAACGAGAACTGTTACTCATCTTCATATCCGCGCAGCTGCACATTTAACTCTTCTTCCTTTTACTCTTAAAGAAATCTTTAATGAGTTGGGAGCATTCGTTCTCGTGGATGCCGGAGGTGATGAGGGTTTTGGGGTGGGTAATGCTTTGGTTTAGCCGGCCAAAGCCCATGCGGGTGTCATAGGCGCCAAAAACAATGCGGCCTACCTGGAACCAGTAGCTGGCGCCGGCGCACATTACGCAGGGTTCCAGCGTAACATACAGCGTACACTCGGGCAGGTATTTACCGCCCATATAGTTGGCAGCGGCGGTAAGGGCCTGCATTTCGGCATGGGCAGATACATCGTTGAGTCGTTCGGTAAGGTTATGCCCCCGGCCAATGATCTTTCCCTTGCATACCACCACCGCGCCAATAGGTATCTCATCCTCGGCCAGTGCCTGGCGGGCTTCTTTCAAAGCCTCGTTCATAAAAAACTCATCGGGCGATATGGCCGGCTGCTCGTCGTCGCCAAAATTAAAGTATCGCATTACGCTTTCGTATCTGTTGTTTTTTCTAAATGTCGTTCGGTAAAGGTCAGTAATATCACAACCGTGCTCATGGCACCCGCAACTATCAAACCTGTTTTGAGCAGCATCCTGGCATCTAAACCCATCGGGACCAGTGAAATTAGCGGGGTTATTACCAACCCTGTCAACAGTAATATCACACCCAGCTTTAACATCAGCTGCGCCGAATACCTGTTGCCTTCGTCCCAGTTTTGCTGGTTCTTCATAGATAGTGGCGTACGGTAACCATACAGGCTGTTGATCTTTTTAGGCCGGAAACGCATTTGGATCAAAGCCGCTAAAATAAAAACAGCACCCACGAGTTGCGGACCTATTAACCAGTTGGCTATGGCTGTATCAGATAAGTTTGCTGCCATTGGGCACAGGTTTATCAATAGCGGCCAATACAATATCGCCATTCTCATCGGCCAGGCCGGTCACCAAAAACTCCGACATAAAATTGGCGATCTGCTTTTTCGGGAAATTCACTACCCCTAATATTTGCCTGCCGGGGAGTTCTTCCTTGCTGTATCTCTTAGTGATCTGCGCGCTGCTTTGCAAAATACCTAATGGACCAAAATCAACCCGTAGCTTATAGGCCGGCTTACGCGCCTCAGGGAAATCAAAAACCTCCACAATAGTACCCGCGCGCAGCTCTACCTTTTCAAAATCGGCCCAGCTAATGGTTTCCATAACTTATGCCTTTATCCTCTTAACAGTTTCTGTTAAATGCGCCAGGTGATGGTTGCCATGCCAGGCATAGGTAGCCAGGTTACGTTTCAGCGGTATAACGGCGCCGGTTTCGGGGTGTACAAAGGTACGGTTCCACTGGTCTTCGGTAAAGCTCTCCAACAAGGCCACCAGGTGCTGGTGTATACCTTCCAGCATACGCAGCGATGGTTCAACCGGCAGGCGGTAGTCGGGCTGTATGGCCCAGGCTGCCTCATCATAAGGCTTAATGGTGGGGTTATCTTCTGTGAGGGCCAGCTTAAAACGGCAAAGGGCGTTCATGTGGCTATCGGCCAAGTGATGTACTACCTGGCGCAGTGTCCAGCCACCGCTGCGGTATTGTGTATCCAACTGCTCATAAGTAAGGCCTAAGATGGCTTCGCGCACACGGCCGGGCAAAATAGCGATCTCATGTATCCAGTTGCGGTAATCCTGCTCGGTATATGAAACCGGGGCAATAAATTTGCCTATCGGGTAGCGCATCTGCTCATCGGTAAGTATCATGGTACTGTTTAATTATATTTTAACAAAAAAATATGCAATTGGCCGAATTTAGCGTTTTATGGATATTTTGCCGTACTTATGATAAAAAAGTTACTGCTGCTCTGCCTGCTCTTTGTATCCGCATGCACCTATGCCGAAACCATTAAAACCGATGTATTGGTAATTGGCGGCGGTGCAAGCGGGGTATCTGCCGCCATACAAAGTGCGCGCAGCCGTGTAAAAACCATGCTGATAGAGCAGAGCAGTTGGCTGGGCGGCAGCCTTACCTCGGGCGGCTTTTGCTATGCAGAGGCTAACCGCAACTTCCCTTCGGGTATTTATGGCGAGTTCCGTAAACGGGTAAGAGATGTTTACAAGCTGCGTTTGGGCTATGATACCGCATATAACGCACCGCTGGCATATGAACCGGCAACAGGCGCGGCCATTCTAAAAAAGCTAACAGATACGGTAAAAAACCTTACCGTTAAACTCAACACTACTTTTACCGATGTTAAAAAGGATGGTACAGGTTGGGAATTGGTTATCCTGGCAGACAAACAAAAAACCACTATCAAAGCTAAGGTACTAATTGACGCTACCGAACTTGGGGATGTGGTGAGTAAAATAGGGGTGTTGATGACAGCCGGCTTTGATAGCCGCGGCGATACCAAAGAAGCACTTGCCCCCCAAAATGCCACCAACCAGATACAGGACATCAGCTACCTGGCTGTTCTAAAAGATTATGGCCGCAATACCGACCATACCATTCCGCAACCTGATGGGTACGACCCATCTAAATATACCTGCCTTCAAAAAGCCGATATCAGAAAGCTGCTCGATGCCGCTAAACTACCAAATGACAAATACCTGGTTAATTGGGATGGCTGCGCCAGTCAATATTCGGTTACCGGGGAGGACCTGCAACCCGAGCACCGCGCGGAAACTTTCCGTAAGGCAAGGCTGCACACGCTCGGGCTTATTTACTACCTGCAAACTGTTCTCGGTTATAAAAACCTGGGCTTCGCTGATGATTTTAACACGCCCGATCATTTGCCCTACATACCTTATATAAGGGAGAACCGCCGCGCCGCCGGCCTGGTGCGCATGGTGCTGGATGATATTTATACGCCCTATAGCCGTGGGTCGCAGCTTTATCGCACGGCCATCGCCATTAGCGACGCGCTGCCCGGGCAGCATTACAGCGAGGCTGGGGTTCCGCATATAAACTACCCGCCGTTCCCGGCATTTTCTATTCCACTGGGCGCCATTGTTGTAAAAGATCAGGATAATTTACTGGTTACCGAAAAAGCGCTATCGGTTACCCACCTGGTAAACGGCGCGGTAACCGACCCGGCCGTACAAATGACATTGGGACAGGGTGCCGGCGCAACGGCAGCGTTTTGCGCCTTTTTTAAAACCACCACGCAAAACCTGATGCCCCGGGTGATACAAGGCGAGATACTCGATTTCGGGGGCTATCTGATGCCTTTTGCTGATATTAAACAAACCGACCCTGCATGGCGCGCTATACAACAAATTGGTGCCACAGGTATGCTAAAAGGTGCGCAGCGCGTAAGCGGCAATCGGGCCGACATACTTTTTATGCCCGATAGTACCGTAACTACTGCCGAAATAAAACCTTACCTGGAAGAGATCTATTCGAGATCATTCATTTGGTTTAACCAGGAAAAGCCGGGACAGCTGTTTACCGTAGCCAACATCATCTCCTACATCAGCAACATGAACCTGCGCGACCCTAAAAATCTGGAGGACGCCCTCCAAAAAAGCTGGAAAAGTTATTACCATTTCCCAACCGAGTTTAAAACTGACAGGCCTATTACCCGGCGCGAGTTCGCCGTTTTGGCCAACCGCTTTTTCAATCCGTTCGCAAGAAAAGTAGATATCAGCGGAAAAATGGTGAACTAAACACGGCCGTTATTGTATTTATATATATTTGAGCAAACCCACCTTTTATGAGAATTGCCACCTATAACGTTAATGGCGTAAATGGCCGCCTGCCTGTATTACTACGCTGGTTGCAGGAAACCCAACCGGATATTGTATGCCTGCAGGAATTGAAAGCCCCGCAGGAAAAATTTCCCGAGCAGGCTATCAAAGATGCGGGGTATAACGCTATATGGCATGGCCAAAAAAGCTGGAACGGGGTGGCTATACTTTCCAGGGGGTTGGAAATAAAGGAAACCCGCCGCGGCCTGCCCGGCGACCCTGAAGATCTGCACAGCCGCTATATTGAAGCAGAAGTAGGCGGGATTACCATAGGCGGGCTCTATCTGCCCAATGGCAACCCGGCGCCCGGGCCAAAATTCGACTATAAACTGGCCTGGTTTGAAAGGCTCACTAACCACGCGGCTGATCTGCTCAAAGCCGGCAAGCCAACCATACTCACCGGTGATTACAACGTAATGCCTACCGAAAAAGATGTTTATAAGCCTGAGCGTTGGGTAGAGGACGCGCTCTTTAGACCGGAAACACGGGCGGCCTTCAAAAAACTGGTTGACCAGGGCTGGACGGACGCACTTCGTAAATTATACCCCGACGAAACGATTTATACCTTCTGGGATTACTTTCGCAATGCATATGGGCGAAATGCCGGTTTGCGTATAGATCATTTTCTGCTAAGCCCCGGCCTGGATACCCGGCTAAAAGCCGCCGGTGTCGACAAACAGGTACGCGGCTGGGAAAAAACCAGCGATCACGCGCCTGTTTGGATAGAACTGGATTAGTGTTTATATCCGCACCTTTGAACATCATTAATGTGCGCGAACATCAATTATTCGATGCGGGAATATTATCTATGTCATTCTGAGCGACAGCGAAGAATCTATCAGCAGGCATACAACGCAGAAAGATGCTTCACTTCGTTCAGCATGACAAGTTTAATATCAATCTATCTTCTTAAAATCGTATGGGTCCCGCTCTACAAAATCAGCTACCTTAACGCGTATACCGGTTACCTTTCCATCCTTTACAAAAAACGGGAATACCGCTTTTCCAAAGGTCGGGTCGGAAAAAGTTACCTGGAAACGGTTGCCACCAAGCGGCAGTAATTTGGCGTACATTTTAGGGTGATGCTCAAATCGGGCTTCCAGTTGGTTACCCTCTTCGCCCCTTGCAATTTCCAGGTTACCGTATAGGTCGTTATAGTATTTACCGGTATATTTATTAATAGATAGCTGAGGTTTTAAGTTCAGCAAGGTACTATCGCGCATTTGCTTGTCAATAGCCTGCATACGGGCCGTAGTTGCGCGGTTATTAGCCAAAAACTTGTCGTTATAGTGGTAGTTTTTGTTACCCAGGTAGGCATCAATAATATCGCGGCGGAGTGTTTCGTAAAGCTCGTTCTGATCAGTATTGGTTAAAATAACTATACCCAGCCTTTCTTTTGGTATCAGCGTAACCGACGATACGTAGCCGCTTACCCCACCGGTATGCTCCACAATGCGCTGTCCGCAATAGTCTTCCAGGAACCACCCCAATCCGTAAATTTCAAAACCGGTGTCGCCATTCAAATAATTCGCATTACCTACCACATCCATGGGCTGGCGGGTAGCGGCAATTGCAGCTGCCGGTATCACTTGTTTATTACCTATTTTACCATTATCCAGTAAGGCCATTACCCATTTGCTCATGTCGCTAACACTCGAGCTGATGGCGCCAGCAGGAGCAAGGCCATCCAACTGCGCGTAGGGTATAGCGGTAAGGCGGCCATCAACCAGGGTATGTGGTACGGTACGGTTGATTGCTTTAGGCATATCCGCAGTGAGCGCGAGGGTGCTGTTCATACCCAGCGGAGAAAATATGTTTTCCTTTAAATATACCTCCCATTGTTTACCGGTAGCCCGTGGAACGATCTCTCCGGCGGTAAGGAAAGCCGCGTTGGTATAACCCCAGGTAGTCCTGAAAGGATAGGTAGCTTTCATTTTACCCAGCTTTTCGATGATCTCATGCCTGATGAGGTTACTGTTATAAAAAGTAAAATCGCCCTGGAAGGTCTTAAATCCCAGCCTGTGGCACAGCAGGTCCTTAATAATGGCCTGTTGCCCGGCGGCTGCGTTATCCAACTTAAACTCGGGGATATATTTCGTTACACGGTCATCAAGCGACAGTTTTTTTTCGGCTTGCAGCATAGCCAGGGCCGTAGCGGTAAAGGCCTTGGTATTACTACCGATCATAAACAGCGTATTCACATCCACTTTATTGGGCAGGCCCAACTCCTTTATCCCGTAGCCTTTCATGAGCACTACCTTACCATCTTTAACAATGCACACGGCCGCGCCGGGAATGCGCCAGTCGGTCAACGCTTTATTAATATAACTGTCAAGGCTATCGGTTATAAACCTGGCACGATCTATCTTTTGCGCGTTTACCACAAAAGTTGCGGCCAATAGGCACAGTAGTAAGTGTAATTTTTTCATGAATTTGTGTAGAGAGGCTTTAAAATGCTAATTTAACGCAATTTTTACCGCACAATTATTTATTTTAATTATCACCCACAAATTAACTGTATGAGCATTAAGCTTTATTGTAAACGATGGCTTACCATTGCCCTGCTGCTAACCCTTGGCTGGCAGGCGAATGTAAAAGCGCAAGCCATTAACTGGACTAAGGACGGAAGCCAATATTACCGTATAAAAGGAGGCGAAATTTTTAAGGTTGACGCACGCGACGATAGCAAGCAAACCGCCTGGATAACTAAAGACATGCTTACCCCACAAGGTAAATCGCCCATTGGTATACGTCGTTTCTCGTTATCAGACGATGGGCAGAAGGTACTGATCAACAACAACACTAAAAAGGTTTGGCGTTATGATACCCGCGGAGATTACTGGGTTTACGACGCTAACAGCAAAAGCCTGGTGCAATTAGGCAAAGGCTTACCGGCCTCATCGCTCATGTTTGCCAAATTCTCGCCTGATGGCAGCAAGGTAGCTTATGTAAGCGAGCATAACATCTATGTAGAAAACCTGGCTGATAACAGCATAAAGAAACTGACTACCGATGGCACCGACAGGCTGATAAACGGCACATTTGACTGGGCCTATGAAGAGGAGTTTGACTGCAGGGATGGTTTCCGCTGGTCGCCTGATAGCCGTAACATCGCTTATTGGCAGATAGACGCCACCAAGATAAAGAACTACCTGATGCTGAACACAACGGATGCTACCTATCCATTCACTGTTCCGGTAGAATACCCGGTAGCGGGCGAAGACCCGAGCATGTGCCGTATTGGTGTGGTTGATGTAAACACCGCCGCCAACAAATGGATGGCTGTACCCGGCGACCCTGTTCAGCATTACATTACCCGCATGGAGTTCTCTACCAACCCTAACGAAATTATCCTTGAGCAGCTTAACCGCGCGCAAACAGAAAGCAAGGTATTTATCGGTAACATATCTAATGGCACCACACGTGTAATACACCAGGAAAAAGCCAAAGCATGGATCGATGGTAAAGCACGCTGGAACGATGGCAACCCTGTAGGATGGGAGTGGCTTAATAAAGGCAAAGAGTTTTTATGGGTAAGCGAAAAAGATGGCTGGAGACACATTTACAGAATAACCCGCGAAGGCAAAGAAACCCTGGTAACCAAAGGCAACTACGATATTACCGGCATTAAACTGATCGACGAAGCCAGCGGTTACATTTACTTTACCGCATCGCCAACCAATGCTACTCAAAATTACCTGTACCGCATAAAAATAAGCGGTGGTAAAGAGGAACGCTTAAGCCCTGCCGCACAGCCCGGTACCCACCACTATGAGGTAGCACCAGGCGGCAAACTGGCCATGCACAATTTCTCTAACGCCTATACCCGCCCGCAAAGTGAGGTAGTTAGCCTGCCGGATCATCAACACATTAGTGGTGACAATATCAAGCTTGATGCAGATGCTAAGAATAAAACAGAATTCTTCAAAGTAAAAACAGTGGATGGTGTTGAGCTGGATGGCTGGATGAAAAAACCAACCAATTTTGACCCAAGCAAGAAATACCCGGTGGTATTTTATGTATATGGCGAGCCTGCTTCACAAACCGTAACAGACACTTATGGCGCCGGCATGAATTTCCTTTACACCGGCGATATGGCGGCCGACGGTTATATTTACATATCATTAGAGAACCGTGGCGCGCCTGCACCTAAAGGCACCGCATGGCGTAAAGCTATTTACAAGAACATCGGCATCCTCAACGTTCGCGACCAGGCTATGGGCGCAAAAGAGATCATGAAATGGCCATATGTGGATAGTACCCGTGTAGCGGTTTGGGGCTGGAGCGGTGGTGGTTCATCAACCCTTAACCTGATGTTCCAGTATCCGGAGATCTACAAAACAGGTATCGCCATTGCCGCGGTTGGCGACCAGCTTACGTATGATAATATTTACCAGGAGCGTTACATGGGTGTACCAACTAATGAAGAGGGCCGCGAGCCATTCATTAAAGGCTCGCCGGTTAGTCATGCTAAAAACCTGAGAGGTAACCTGCTTTACATACATGGCACAGGTGATGATAACGTGCATTACAAGAATGCCGAGGAACTGATAAACGAGCTGGTTAAATACAACAAGCAGTTCCAGCTCATGTCGTACCCTAACCGTACGCACAGCATATCTGAAGGGCCGGGTACAGGTACACACCTGCGCACTTTATATACCAATTATTTAAAGGAACACTGCCCTCCGGGAGGCAGATAATTGACGCCTTTTATAGCTTACAAATGCCTGCTTTTCGCAAGAAGCAGGCATTTTTTATTTCGCATAAAACACAACGCAAACTTTTGTGTTAACATGCAATCATAAGCTTAATTGGCACTTATCATGCTAATTAAAAAATTTGTTTTTTTTGAAAGTTCTTTTTAGTTTCACCTTCTACATTACCCATGCAAAAAACAAACAAGAAGATTATCATTTTTGATGATGATGAGGATATCTTATCTATCTGCACTTACATTTTAGAAGAACAAGGCTGGGAAGTAAATACTTTTACAGACTGTAATGATATTGTAGCAAAGGTGAGAAGTATACAGCCGGATGTGATATTGATGGACAATTGGATACCTGACTCGGGCGGCATCATAGCTACACAAACCTTAAAAAAGGATGAAGAATTAAAGCACATACCGGTAGTATACTTTTCGGCCAATAGCGACATTCAATTACTTGCCGACCACGCCGGCGCCGAAACTTACCTGGCCAAACCTTTTGACCTTGATGAACTGGAAAAAGTGATCAGCGCGGTAATGGTGAGCCATTAATTAGTATATCTGTAACAAAAATGCCCGGAGTAATATTCCGGGCATTTTTGTTACTACCATATCTTAACACGTTTATCAGGGTCTACCCACATTTTATCGCCTTTCTTTACACCAAAGGCCTCATAAAATTCGGGCACGTCACTAAACGGACCGTTCACCCGTAGAAAGTTAGGCGAGTGCACATCCGTAAGTATCTGGTTAGCCAAAGCCTCTTTACGGGTATGGCCCAGCCAGCCCAGGGCGTAGCCCAAAAAGTAACGCTGCACAGGGGTTAGCCCATTTATAGTTTTACCATCCTTATACTGTTTGGTTTTCTTAAAAGCGTCTAAGCCTATTACAATACCACCCAGGTCGGCAATGTTTTCGCCCAGGGTAGCTTTGCCGTTTACGTGCAGGTCGTTTACTTTATAGCCATTAAACTGCTGCACCAGCATTTCAGCACGCTGGGTAAACTTAGCAGAGTCCTGCGGCGTCCACCAGGGCTTTAAATTGCCTTTCTCATCAAACTGTCGGCCCTCATCATCAAAGCCATGGGTAAGTTCGTGCCCTATGGTTGATGCCGCGCCATAGCCGTAAACAACGGCGTCGTCAACCTTATCATCAGGCGTACCCGGCACGGTAAAAATAGCAGCCGGCAATACAATTTCGTTATTAGAAGGATTGTAATACGCGTTATAGGTTTGCGGCGTCATGCCCCATTCGGTACGGTCAACCGGTTTGCCCAGTTTTCCTGCATTGTACTTATGGTCAAATATGGCGCTATTTATAATATTCTGTACATAGTGCTGCCTGTCTATATCCAGCCCCGAGTAATCTCTCCAATGATCGGGATAGCCTACTTTAGGATATACCTTGGCCAGCTTCTCATATGCCCGCTTTTTGGTAGCGTCGCTCATCCAGTCAAGCCTGGCAATGTGCTCCTTAAATGAAGAGCGTACAGCCTCCACCATGTTCTCGTAACGCTTTTTGGTAGTTTCAGGAAAATATTCCTTTACAAATATTTGCCCCAGTACTTCGCCCATTACCCCCTCTTCAACATCCAATACCCGTTTCCAGCGCGGCAATTGCTCCTTACGGCCGGATATTACCGTACCGTAAAACCTGAAACTTTCATTAGCCACCGCTTTATTCAGATAAGGGCTGTATTCTTCGAGCAGGTTTTTCCGCAAATAATTTTTCCACTGGTCGAGGCTAAATTTGGTGAGCGCCGTATTTACCGCGCGCAGGTATTCCGGCTGGCCAACGATCACCGAGTCGGCCTTACTGTAATACATGATGTTAAGGGCCGGCTGCCAGTTGATCTGCGGGGCCAGTTTATTTAGCCCTGCAAGCGGCATTTTGTTATAATTATGATAAGGGTCGCGCAGGTCCTGTAAAGTTCTTGAGCTGTCGGCCAAAAACTTCTCCAGCGCGTAGGTTTGCGCGGCCGCGGCTTTTGCAGCCGCATCGCTGTTGCCAATAAAGGCAAACAGGGCAGGCAGGTGCTTTTGCTGATAATCATTACGTACCGCGGTGGTATGCTCATCGGTTTTAAAATAATAATCGCGGTTAGGCAGCCCTATACCCGTCTGGTACATTTGCAGCATATTTTTAGCGCTGTTACGCTCATCCTGCCCAACATAAGCGCCCAGGGGAGTGGTAACCCCAAGCGTGCTGAGGGTAGCAAATTCAGTCACCAGGCTGTTAACATCCGATATGGCATTTATCATGGCCAGTTCAGTCTGCAAAGGCTGTAAGCCAAGTTTCTCAATGGTAACGGTATCCATACCGCTGTAGTAGAAATCGCCGATCTTTTGCGTATTGGTACCCTTGGCGGCATTGGCCTTCATGGCCTCTTCGTTTATCTTAAGCATCTTATTGCGCAGGTCTTCCTGCACCAGGTTAAATATGCTCCATGCCGAATAAGCCGCCGGTATAGGGTTATTTTTTATCCATGCACCATTGGCATACATAAAAAAATCATCTCCCGGTTTTACGCTCTTATCAATATTCTTGATCAGCACATCGTTTTGCGTATATACTTTCTGCTGATCGGTACAGGCCAGTAGGGCCGTTGCGCTAAACGCCCACGCGGCAAGGTATCTTAAGGTGTTTGTTTTTATGATCATAAATAGGATTTGTATTAAATTAGGTACATGCAGTGTACTATAAAAAGGAATTATATTGATAAAAGTACACTTCTTTTTACTTAAAATTTATCGCCCTCCATCAGAACAGGAAAGTTATTGAAAAAAAATCAACCACGTAATTATACGTGGTTTTCAATTACCCTTTTAAAAGTTTAAACACGCGCTTATGCTTTAATGGCCTGATAACTAATAAAAAGACAATTAGCAACAGGCAATAAAGTTATAAGAACTATTTTTAACTGGCTCAACATATCTCTGCTGTACCAATGATTTGACCAACACAACGCTAATTGTGGCTTGGCTTTTGTTTATTGCTTAACGGCCTTGCATACATCTTTGAAAAAATATTTCATCTACCTGTGAAAAATTTCTTTGAGTATAAGGGCTTTATCTTGAATTCTCAGGCGCCCAAGTTGAGATGAATATGTTCTTTTATTTTGGGTTTAATCAATAGTTTAAATTAATTAGGGGAAAAGGGAGCTTCAAAAGAGCTCTCTTTTTTTGTTTCAGCCTTTTTGCTATGCATGCATAACACTATATTTACCATATGCAATTTGAATTATCAGAAGAACAAAAAATGATACGCCAGGCGGCGCGTGATTTTGCACAGACCGAACTAAAACCTGGTGTGATAGAACGCGACGAACACCAGAAGTTCCCCGCCGAGCAAATAAAAAAACTGGGTGAGTTGGGTTTTATGGGCATGATGGTATCACCGGAGTATGGCGGTAGCGGGATGGATGCCATATCCTACTCCCTGGTAATGGAAGAATTATCAAAGATTGATGCTTCTGCCTCGGTAGTAGTATCGGTTAATAATTCGCTGGTATGCTATGGCTTAGAGAAGTATGGTACCGAAGAGCAAAAACAAAAATACCTGGTGCCACTGGCTACCGGGCAGGTGATAGGCGCGTTTTGCCTGAGCGAACCCGAGGCCGGGTCTGACGCTACATCGCAGCGCACTACCGCCATTGACATGGGCGACCACTACCTGCTTAACGGCACCAAAAACTGGATCACTAACGGCAGCACGGCATCTACTTATATTGTAATGGCCCAAACCGATGCCGAAAAGAAACACCGTGGTATAAACGCGCTCATTGTTGAAAAAGGAATGGAAGGTTTTACCATTGGCCCAAAAGAAAATAAACTGGGCATTCGTGGTTCTGATACGCACTCCTTAATGTTCACTGATGTAAAAGTGCCCAAAGAGAACCGCATTGGCGACGAAGGTTTCGGGTTTAAATTCGCGATGGCCACGCTGGAAGGCGGCCGCATAGGCATTGCTTCGCAAGCCCTGGGTATAGCTGCAGGCGCCTACGAACTGTCGGTACAGTATGCAAAAGAGCGCCAATCGTTCGGTAAACCATTGGCCGACCATCAGGCCATACAATTTAAACTGGCCGATATGGCTACCGAAATTGACGCGGCACGCCTGCTATGCCACCGTGCAGCATGGCTCAAAGATAATGGCTTGCCTTACGCGCAGGCGGCATCTATGGCTAAACTATTCGCTTCTGAAACCGCTATGCGTACTACTATTGAAGCCGTACAGATACATGGAGGCTACGGCTACGTGAAAGAATACCACGTAGAACGCCTGATGCGCGACGCCAAGATCACACAGATATACGAGGGTACTTCCGAAATTCAGCGCATTGTAATATCGCGCGAAGTTTTAAAATAGTTTAACTTGTTTTGCTACTTTTGAAAAAGTATACAAAATTAGTAGTCTATTTTTAACATGATAAAGAAACTGATAATAGGCGCGGCAGCATTGGCCGCGCTAACAACCCATACCCAAGCTCAAAACAGTTTGCAAAAAGGCGTATGGCGTGGTGAACTGAAAACGGCCAACGCTAAATTAATTCCTTTTAATTTCGATGTAACCCAGGCGGGCGGCAAGCAGGAGATCTACATTATCAATAGCTCCGAGCGCTTTAAAGTAACCGACGTAACATCAAAAGGCGATTCAGTTTTCATCAAAATGCCTTTGTTTGATTCTGAGTTCAGGCTGAAACATAGCGGTAAAGAACTAACCGGCCAGTATATTAAACATCTGGCCGATAAGGATGTGCCCATGGAGTTTACAGCCACCCCAGCTACGCCATGGCGATTTTTTAAAGAGCCTGTAAAAAGCGCGGCTAATGTTAGCGGAAGATGGTCGGCAATTTTTGGAGAAGGCGACTCGCGCGACACCACGGTTGGCGAGTTTAAGCAAACCGGACAGAAAGTAACCGGGACGTTTTTAACCACCACCGGCGATTACCGCTTTTTAGAAGGCACGGTAAGCGGCGACAGCCTCTACCTCTCATGCTTTGATGGTGGCCATGCCTTTTTATTCACCGCAAAAGTGGCGGATAATAATACGCTAAGCGATGGCAAGTTCTTTTCGGGCCTTACCGGTAGAGATGTTTGGGTAGCTAAACGCGATGAGAACGCCAAATTGCCCGACGCTTATTCGCTTACCGCGCTGAAACCCGGCTACAAAAAACTGGACTTTACTTTTAAGGACCTTGATGGCAAGCCCGTTTCACTATCCGACAATCGCTTTAAAAATAAGGTGGTTATAGTACAGATCATGGGCTCATGGTGCCCCAACTGTATGGACGAAACCGCTTACATGGTTAATTACTATAAGAAATACCAAAAACGTGGTGTAGAGGTAGTGGGCTTGGCTTATGAACGCACTACCGACTTTGCACGGTCACGCAAAAGTGTGATGCAGATAAAGAATCGTTTTAACGTACCCTATCCGCTTTTGATAACAGGCTACACCAGCAATAAGGAAGAAACCGCCAAAAGTTTACCTATGCTTACCAAAGTTGTGGGCTTCCCAACCACCATTATTATTGATAAAAAAGGCGATGTACGTAAGATACACACCGGCTTTAACGGCCCGGGAACAGGCGAGCATTACACTGAGTTTATTACCGAGTTTGAGAAACTGACAGACGACCTGCTGAAAGAAAAATAACAGATCTGTATGATACCTTTTAACGGCTAACACATGTGCTAACCGTTAAAAGGCATTTTTTATTTATCCCCTGTAAGGAATAGCTCTTTCTCTATTGCCGGGATGATCCCTTTTTCCAACGCGGTATCAAACATCAGACGGATCGCTTTTTTACCTTCGGCACCTAAGTCTACCGAATATTGGTTCACATAAAGCTCGATATGTTTATACATCACTTCCTCGCTCATTTCCTGCGCGTGCGAGCGGATGTATTCCAACCCCGATTTAGGGTTGGCGAACGCGAACTCCACCGACTTCCTGATCACCCGATTTATTTTATGCTGTACATCGGCAGGCAGGTTACGGTTAGCCACTATACCACCAAGCGGTATGGCGCAACCGGTACGCTTTTCCCAGTAATCGCCCAGGTCAATAATTTTATGCAAACCCTTATCCTGGTAAGTAAACCGGTTTTCGTGGATAATTAAACCTACATCAACCCGGCCATCCAGTACAGCGTTCTCAATGTCTGAAAAAACCAGCTCCTGTTTATTGGTAGCTTCCGGAAAAGCCAGGCTCAATAAGAAATTGGCGGTGGTGTACTTACCCGGTATGGCTATTTTCACATCCGTATCACCATTATTGAGCCTTTCGCGCAATTCTTCCGCATCGTCTTTACAGATGAGTAATGGCCCAACGCCAAAACCCAGCGCGCTGCCGGCATCAAGCAATACATATTTATCTACGGCGTAAGCGAAGGCATGGTAACTGAGCTTAGTGATATCCAATTCGCCGCGAAAAGCTTTTTGGTTCAGCGTTTCCACATCATCATAAAAAACTTCAAAGTCGAGGCCTTCGGTGTCTATTTTATGATGGATCAGCGCGTCAAAAATAAAGGTATCATTAGGGCAGGGCGAAAAGCCAATAGTTAATTTCATAGTACACTATTTAACGGCACAAAACAACAGATTTTTGGCTCAACAGCTAACATCCAAAAGTCATTTTAGCTAAAACTCCAACTCTAATAACACCGGGCAATGGTCGGAGTGTTTGGCTTCAGGCAATATCCTACAGCGTTTAATGTTCGCTTCCAGCTCTTTGCTGGCCAGGGCATAATCAATACGCCAGCCCAGGTTTTTGGCGCGGGCATTAGCACGGAAACTCCACCATGTATAATTATGTGGTTCCTTGTTCACATGCCTGAAGGTGTCAATAAAGCCCGACTCTAAAAAGTTCTCCATCCACTCCCGCTCTTCCGGCAAAAAGCCCGATGAGTTAGCGTTTGATTTTGGGTTATGGATATCAATAGGGCGATGGCAGATGTTGTAATCGCCGCAAATAACGAGGTTAGGTATGCTTGCTTTAAGCAGCGTAAGGTATTTACCAAATTCGCCTAAAAACCGAAACTTAAAGGCTTGCCGTTCATCCCCGCTCGAGCCGGACGGGAAATAAGCGCTCATGACGGATACGTTATCAAAATCAACCCGTATGCAACGGCCTTCGCGGTCAAAATCGGGTATGCCGCAGCCGTATTCTACATGATTAGGCAGTATCTTACTAAAGATAGCCGTACCGCTGTACCCTTTCTTTTCAGCCGGGAACCAAAAATGCTGGTAGCCCAGCGCATCAACCAAACCCAGGTCTGTTAAAACATCAGGCGTGGCTTTAATTTCCTGTAGGCAAACAACATCAGCATCGGTAGCTTGCAGCCAGGCCAGCCAGTTCTTGTTAATGGCCGAACGTATGCCGTTTACATTATAAGTAACGATCTTCATATCAATATCCTAAATATGTTTTTCATGGTGAGCTTGTTGAATCACAGTCGCTTTTACAGGTCTTCGACAAGCTCAGGCTGCGATTTATTTATTCTCTTTTGGCCAGAGCAACTCGTCCATTTGCTTACATTCTTTTTTGCTGAGCAGGGTTACGGTCATCGGCACATCTTCTTCGGGGCGGTCCCTGCTATCGCGCTTAACGGCGGCAACGCGGTCAACCATGTCTATACCCATTACCACTTCGCCAAACACGGTGTAATTTTGGTCGAGATGGGGCGCGCCTCCTATTGATGTATAAATATCCCGTTGCCATGCCGGTATCTTACGGCCTTTAAGCCGCGTGTTTTCCAGCGTATCCAGCTTGCCCCGGGTAAAGCGTTTCCCCTCAACAATGTAAAACTGGCAGCCGCTTGATGCCTTGGCCGGGTTATCTTCCCGGGCCGCGCCCAGGGCACCGCGTTTATGGAACAAGCTGTCCCTAAACTCGGCGGGTATAGTATATTTAAGGTCGCCGTTACCCAGTTCCTTCCCTTTTTGGTTCTTCGTGGTATCGCGCGAGTCGGGGTCGCCGCCCTGTATCATAAAATTCTGTATCACCCGGTGAAACAGCGTGCCGTTGTAAAAACCCTCTTTAGTAAGCTTAATAAAGTTATCGCGGTGCTTAGGCGTTTCGTTATATAAACGAATGATCATGCTGCCATAGCTGGTGGTAAGGCGCACATACTGGTTTTTTGGTGGTTTAGCAAAAGCAACGGTACTGATCAATAAAAGGCAAAGGGTAAAAAGTTTCTTCATATTTACAGGCATTGTTAAAACTGCCAGTCCAGCTCGGTTTCAAAATAAGTGATCATTAATGATTTTAGCAGAAGCTCCTGCTCCAGCATGGTATAGTTAGGGATTACTTTAACCAGTTTCCAGTGCGGCCAGCCGTCCTGATCAAGCCCTTCAAGCTCATAAAACCCCATTTGGCTAAACAGCTTGCAGGTGGCTATGTGCATCAATTCTTCCTTTTGCCGCTTACTGAACTTGCGCGGCCCCTGCCCAAGCTCCTGCACGCCCACCAGGAACAACATTACCTTCATGTCGGGCTTTTCACTATCAAACTCCTCGGCTATCTTGTTTTGCAACAGGGCCCATTTGGCATTGATCTCTGCAGGTTTCATACTGGCAAATATACTGAAGCTAAACGGCGCTAAAAGCTATTCTTCATACACGATTAATAATATTGTTACGTTTATGCAACTAAATTGCATCAATATTCATTAGTTTTGCAACGCGATAGCATATTGCTGTGAAAAAACACACCTACCATATCATTTGCGCCTGGGCGCTGCTGTTCTGCTTTATTGCAGGGCAGTACATGGTTTATGCGCACCAGCACCATGTGAACAAACAATCGCACATGGAGGCTGCCGCATGCAAGCACAGTGTATTTAAGCAAGTATTGAAAGAAAAATGCGGAATATGCGACTCTATGCACCACTCCTTTATGGAGCTGGTAAAACCACAATTCGCTTTCTATAATTTCAGTGCCGACCAGGTATATCTGTTAAAATATTATGATTTTGAAAGTATAGGCCTCATACTTTCATCCGGCAGGGCCCCGCCTTTCCGGGCATAACCCTGTTATTGAGTTTTCCTGACGCTGCCTATCATACGCGGCATTTTTATTCCTGATTCTTTAATTTTTTAATTATGAAACTGAAGCTATTATATTGCTTTATATTCCTGTTTATACAATTTTCGGCATTTGCCAATGACTTTACCGACCTAAAAGGCAAGGTGATTGATGCCAAAACCAACCAGCCACTAATTGGCGCTACCGTAACCATACCCGACCTGCGCTTATCAGTAACCACTAACCCTAACGGCGAATTCGCTTTCCGTGGCGTACCGCCACGCGGGCGTTTTGTGCTACAGATACAATACCTGGGTTATAAATCGCTCACGCAAACCATAGATATGGCATCCCAAACATCAATGGTGTTCGCGATGCAGCCGAGTGTAATTGAAACGCATGAGGTAGTGATAACCGGAACGCCTATTACCGCGGGCAGCAGGTATAACAGCACGTCGGCAAGTGTAGTTACTAAAGACCAGCTGCAGGGCTCATCAACCAACCTGATAGACGCTTTAGCGAAGCAGGTACCCGGTATGAGCCAGATTACTACCAGCCAGGCTATTTCAAAGCCGGTTATCCGCGGCCTAAGTTATAACCGTGTGGTTACACTAAACGATGGTGTGAAACAACAGGGCCAGCAATGGGGCGATGAGCACGGTATTGAAATGGACCAATACTCGGCCGGAAGGGTTGAGGTATTAAGAGGCGCGGCTTCGCTGCAATATGGTTCTGACGCGCTGGGCGGCGTAATTAACGTTATTGACCCGCCCACCCCGGCAGAAGGTAATGTGGCCGGCGAGTTTTTAACCAACTACTCTACCAACAATGGCTTAAGCAATACATCCGTAATGCTCACCGGCAACCAGGATGGTATTGTATGGCGCGGACGTGGCACTTATCAAAACGCTTACTCCTTTAACACACCGGCCGGCCGCTACATTAACAGTGGGTTTAACCAAACCGATGCCAGCGGTATGATTGGCGTTAACAAGCCCTGGGGATACTCGCACCTTAACTTCTCTTACTACAAAAATAACATAGGCTTTTATGACGCCGACCCGGGCGACCCGCTGTACAACCAGTCAACCAGCCGCACGATTGATTACCCCCGCCAGGACATCAGGCATTATAAGGTAGCCCTCAACAATAACTTCCTGTTTGGCGGTAGCTCGCTAAAATTAGACCTCGGGTACCAGAAAAACCAGCGCCGCGAACTGGAAGACAACCCGGACCCATCGCTGTTTTTTGATATGAATACTTACTCGCTCGATGCCAAATATTCGTTACCTGAAATGAACGGCTGGAGCCCTGTTATTGGCCTGAGCGGCGCGCTAAGCCACAGCGTAAACCGTGGCGAGGAGCTGCTGATACCTGCTTATGACGAGTACAGCACGGGCGCGTTTGTGTACCTGAAAAAAATGTGGGGCCAAAACACCTTTAGCGCTGGTGCTCGCTACGATTTTATTAAAAACAAAGGCAAAGCACAAAACGCGGATAACGGCGATGTGATATTCACCGGGTTTGATAACCACTTCTCTAATGTTAGCGGCGCCCTGGGCTTTACCCATATATTTAATGATGTGTTGAGCTTTAAGGCCAACGCGGGCTCGGCTTTCCGAGCGCCAAACCCTGCCGAATTAGGCTCAAATGGCGTACATGAGGGTACCACCCGTTACGAGATAGGCGACCCTAACCTGGCGCCAGAACGCAGTTACCAGGCCGACGCGACATTAGAGTACGGATCGGGCTTTGTTACCGGCAGCTTTGGTATTTATGAGAACTATATCCATAACTACATTTACGCGGCAGACCGTAACAAAGAACAAACTACCGTGGTGGGCGACGACGGCCAAAGCCGCTCATACGACACCTACCGCTATGGACAAGTTAACGCCAATCTATACGGTTTTGAAGGTAACTTAACACTGCACCCGGTATCATTCATCCACTTTGAAAATACTTTTACCTATACCCATGCGCAAAACAGTACGTTTAACAGGCCGCTGGCATTAATACCTGCAGGAGCCCTGCATAACACCCTGCGCTTTGAGCCAAAGGTTAGCGGATTAAAGGACTTTTACTTTTACGCTGGTATCGATAACTTCTTTAACCAAAACCGTGTAGACAATACATTTGAAACACCTGCCGCCGGTTATACTTTGCTTAACGCGGGCATCGGCGCAACCTTTAATATTGGCAAACAACCCCTTAAATTATTCGTTGCAGGTACAAACCTCACCAATAAGGCCTATTACGATGCGCTTAGCCGTTTAAGGCCGGGCCGTTACAGCCAGGAAGACCCTACTTACGGGGTTTACAACATGGGCCGTAACGTAACATTTGGCGTTTATATCCCTTTCGGGACCAATAAATAAAAGGTAACTTTTAGTTAGTTAGTTTAGTTAGAAAGAAGGCCTCGTTAGCAATAACGGGGCTTTTCAATTTTAAAGGTTGTTCAGTACTATAAAATATCGAGCTGCTTTAGTTCTGAAGCAAGCTGCTCCGGAGATTGGTAGTGTATCGATCTGATACCCAATTGCTCTGCCGCCAGTATATTACGCTTGTTATCGTCAATAAACAAAGCTTCTTCGGGCTTAACCCGGTATCGATCAAGTAACAGTTGGTAAAACTCCGGTTGGGGTTTACGCATTTTTTCGGTGCCTGATACCACCACGCCATCAAACCAGCTCAGAAATTCGTAGCGCTCAATAGCTACCGGAAAGGTTTCTGCCGACCAGTTGGTTAAGGCGTAAACTTTATATTTTCCGCTTTCTTTCAGTTTTTTGAACACATCAACCGTGGCATCAAAAGCGCCGCCCAGCATCTCGCTCCAACGGCCATAATAAGCACGGATATTAGCCTCGTGGCCCGGGAAACGCTTTACGAGCATCTCGGTACCTTCTTCAAGTGTCCGGCCTGCATCCTGTTCCTCATTCCAGTCGGGCGTGGCGATATTAGCCAGAAAGTGGACCATTTCCTCTTCGTTATCAAACAACGAGCGATAGAGATATTGCGGGTTCCAGTCGATCAGCACACCACCCAGGTCGAATATGATGGTGTTGATCATTTCTTGCTGTAATCTTTTTTAGGATATTCCTTTTCAGCCACCTTTACGTCGGCAATGATCGAATCTTTTTTATTCCAACTAAAAACCAGGTTTTTGATGCGGATGGTATCCAGGGCGTTCATTTTCAAGATGATCTGGTAATAGAAGTGGGTGCTATCATAACTAAAACCGTCCGGCTCATGTAAGAGGCCTACCACGTTCTTGTACTTCATGCCTTTAAACTGGTATTTCTGCAGCAGGTCGTCAACCATGAGGTTGCGTCGCGGAAAATCGAGCCCGTTACCATCATTCCAGCCCTTACGGTCAAAAGGTTGGTTGGAGGTACAACCTGTTGCAATGGTTGCCAGCAATAAAACAAAGAAAAATATATTGACGATTACGCTCCGGGTCATAAGGATGCTTCAGTATTATTATTCACGCAAATATCCTGTAAATAATATAAACCTGTACAATTATTTTAAGCGCCTAAGAATTAACAACGGCCTTGCCAGCTAACACCTACGGCCGATAGGATACCGGTTTCTAACCTTAATTTATTGTTGATCGTAAATCCGTTCTTCTGATAGAAATAAAGAGGCGAAGCATACGGAGTGCCGTCGATTTTTAAATACCTGTCATGGTCAACCGCCCATCCAAACAAGGCATCTTCCTTTCCTTTTAGCGCATTTATCAATAATGCTCCATAGCCCTTGCCCTGCGCTTTGCTCTTTAGCATAATTAGAAAACAGCGCATGCCGTCCCTTGTAAAAGAGGCTGCCCAGCCAATGAACTCTCCTTTACCAATCTTCAGCAATAAGTATTGAGGGTTAATCAGCGTGCTTAAATAAGCATTGAACTCGGCCATACCCGGCATGCATAACTGTTGTGGATATTCGGCATTCCATATATCCAGCAGCGTTTGCTTCTGCTGCTCCGTTAAGCATACCTGGTATTCTACCTCAGGCATTGCCTAATAAATAGCTTTTAAATTCGTTAAAGCTTGTTCCTAAGCTTACGGCATGGCTTTCCTTTTTTTCCAGTTCTTTAACCTGTGCAGGCACCTCTATTTTAGCGGCTATCTCCGGTTTAAATACATCCGGGAATTTGCAGGGGTGGGCTGTAGACAGGAATATCCCGGCAGTATCATCAGCGGCGTGCTCCTGTTGGTAGGTTTTTAAAGCCTTCCAGGCAATGGCGGTATGCGGGCAGGCAATATAATTATCTACTTTTGATAATTGCTCAATGGCATCCAGCGTATCATCATCCGTATAGCTGTAACCGGTGATGAGTTGCCTTACCGTATCAAGGTCCTCATCAAATAAGTCGGCAATGCGTACCCAGTTGCTTGGGTTGCCAACATCCATCGCGTTTGAAAGGGTAGCAACCGATGGCTTAGCCTCGTAAACACCACTCTTTAAAAATGCAGGTACAGTATCGTTGGCGTTGGTAGCGGCAACAAAATGCTCAACCGGCAAGCCCATCTTCCAGGCTAATAAGCCTGCACCAATGTTACCGAAGTTGCCGCTGGGCACGCAGAACACCGCTTTGCTGATACCCTGGCGAAGCAGTTGCGCGTAAGCGTTGAAATAGTAAAACGTTTGTGGAATGAGCCTCGCGATATTGATGGAGTTAGCCGATGTGAGGCGGAATTTTTCGTTCAATTCCTTATCAGTAAACGCCTGTTTAACCAGCGCCTGGCAATCATCAAAGGTGCCATCTATCTCTAAGGCTCGGATGTTTTGCCCGTTGGTGGTTAACTGTAGTTCCTGTATGTGGCTTACTTTTCCCTTAGGGTAAAGAATGGTTACCCGCGTATTGGGTACTCCAAGGAAACCCAGCGCTACCGCGCCGCCCGTATCGCCGGAGGTAGCTACCAGCACATCCAGTTGTTTCTCCCCTTCTTCAAGAAAATATGCCATCACCCGGCTCATAAACCTCGCCCCAAAATCCTTAAAAGCCAGTGATGGCCCGTGGAAAAGTTCCAGCACAAAAACGTTCTTTTCCAGCTTTACAATGGGTGCGTAAAAGTTAATGGTGTCGTTGATGATAGCTTTCAGGTCGTCTGCCGGGATATCATCACCCAACAGATTTTGCGCCACGCGGAAGGCTATCTCCGGCAGCGTGTATTGGTCCAGGTTATTCAGGAACTTAGCATCCAGGTGCGGAATATGCTCCGGCATGTATAAGCCCTTATCCTGCGGCATACTGTTAAAAACCGCTTCTTTAAAACCAACCCTAAGGTCTTTGTTATTTGTGCTGTAGAATTTCATTGTTGTCTTATTTCTTTATCCACACCTCATTGCGAGCGTAGCGTAGCATTTCTCTATTAGCCTCACCCTGCCCTCTCCATAGGAGAGGGTTCTAATATGCCACTTTTTTAGGTCCTCTCCTTTGGAGAGGATTTAGGTGAGGCTGTCACTTCCAATCAATGACGATCTGGATAATTCGTTCTTTTGACTTTTTAATTTTAACTTACCCTATCACCTTCGGCCCTGCATCATTGATGGTAGACACATAGGTATTAGCACCTATCTTGATGCTATTTAAATGTTGCTTTAATTTACCGGTGATAAGCCTTGCCGTTTGTTCGTCGCGCGTAAAGGCGAAAACAGACGGCCCAGAGCCGGATATCCCGAAGCTTACCGCACCAAGGTCCATGGCCATTTTGCGCATTTCGTAAAAATCGGGTATCAGCATGCTGCGTACCGGCTCAACCAAAACATCCTGCATACTACGGCCAATGAGGTCAATATCCTGCATAAACAGGCCGCTTACCAAACCGGCGATGTTACCCCACTGCGTTACGGCATCTTTCATGTTTATTTTGTTGCGGATGATCTGCCTTGCCTCGCGGGTAGGCACGTCCACATCGGGGAACACAATGGCGCACCATAGGTCTTTGGGATGCGGCAGTCGCACTACATCCAATGGCTCGTAGCT
This sequence comes from Mucilaginibacter sp. 44-25, assembly GCA_001898335.1. Lineage (GTDB taxonomy): Bacteria > Bacteroidota > Bacteroidia > Sphingobacteriales > Sphingobacteriaceae > Mucilaginibacter. The sequence goes on from MKTS01000003.1 coordinate 28,686, forward strand.
GCGTATCAGCACAAAGCCGCCAAACAGCGCCGGTGCAACATTATCGGCGTGGCCGTGTCCGCAAGCCAGTTCTTCACCCTTCATAGCAAAAGGTAATAGCTTTGAAGGGTCTGCATTATCGCCCAATAACGACTTAATAGCATATAAACCCGCTACGGTACTTGCAGAGCTTGAGCCCAAACCGCTACCGATCGGCATTTTTTTGTGCAGCTCAATATCTACGCCCACATCCAACCGGCCCACGCTTTTCAGGTAGTGCTCAACGCTTACACTAACCGTGTTTTTCGCCGCATCCATTGGCAGGCGACCGCCATCGCCGGTTATTTTGCTGATGGTAATGCCCGGTTTGTTGGTACGACGCATCACTACCTCGTCGCCCGGCTCGTTTACTGCAAAGCCCAGTACATCAAACCCGCAAACCACGTTAGCCACAGTGGCTGGCGCGAAAACGTGAATGCTGTCCAAGCCTCCTCCGCCCCCTGAATAGGGAGCCATTGAAGCGCCCGGTTGTTTTAAATCTTGTATATCGTTACTCATTTTATCATGTTTTTTGAGAACGCACACTTACCCCCCTTGAGAAGGGAATCCTGCGCATATCCTTTCGTCTTGGTTCTTGTCTTTTGATTTTTGGTTCTTAATTCTTGTCTCTTGTCGCTCTCTTAATTAGCTCCCACATTTATCAGATCAGCAAATACGCCAGCGGCGGTAACTTCGGCACCCGCGCCGGGACCTTTTACCACCAACGGTCGCTCGCGGTAACGGTCGGTAGTAAAGGATATGATGTTATCGCTGCCGCTGAGCATATAGAACGGATGGTTCTCATCAACCATTTGCAGGGTGATGGATGCTTTACCATTCTCCAGCTTACCGATGTAGCGCAGCACTTTCTTTTCGCTTTCGGCCCTGTTTTTCAGGTCGGTGAAAAAAGCGTCTTCTGCTTTTAGCGCAGCGTAGAAATCCTCAACTGTCTTAGCTTCAAGGCAGGCTTTTGGCAATACGCTTTCAATCGATACATCTGCCTCTTCCATTTCATGACCGGCATCGCGAGCCAGGATGAGGATCTTACGCATAAAGTCCTTACCGCTCAGGTCGTCGCGCGGGTCGGGTTCGGTATAGCCTTTCTCCTGCGCCTCTTTTACCACATCATGGAAATTGGCCTCGCCTTTAAAATGATTAAAGATGAAAGAGATGGTACCCGAAAGGATGGCCTCTATTTTCTGGATCCTGTCGCCGCTGCTCATCAGGTCCTTAAGGGTACGGATGATCGGCAGGCCTGCACCTACGTTGGTTTCATAAAAGAAATCGACCCCGTGCCTACGGGCGGTATCCCGAAAGTTTTGGTATTGAGCCAAAGAAGCCGAGTTACCTATCTTATTACAGGTTACTACTGAAATATTTGATTTAAAAGCCTCTTCATAAAACTGGACCGGCTTAGGGCTGGCGGTATTATCAATAAACACGCAGTTGGGTAGGTTGAGTTCCTTCATTTTGGCGATAAAGCCCGGTAGATCAGCCTCGTGGTTTGAGGCCTGCAATTCATCCTGCCAGGTATCTAAAGACAAACCATCGCTGTTAAACACCATTTTGCGGGTATTGCTGATGCCCACCACTTTTACCTGTATACCGTTGTTTTTTTGCAGATAATCTTTGTGTGCGTTGAGCTGAGCAAACAACGTTTTACCGATGTTGCCGGTCCCCAGGCAAAAGGCATGCAGCGTTTTGGTGAGTTCGATAAAGAAGGCATCATGTACCGCATTAAGGGCTTTGGATAAGTCAATAGCTGAGATGATCACCGATATATTGTACTCTGATGAGCCCTGCGCAATAGCCCGAACATTAACACCGTTACGGCCCAGCGCATGGAACAGTTTGCCGCTCATGCCCGGGGTTTGCTTCATGTTCTCGCCCACAATGGCTAATATGGCCTGGTTGCTTTCTATCACCAGCGGCTCCAGTTTGTTAGCTAATAGCTCCAGCTCAAATTCCTGCTCTATGAGTTGCTTGGCTTTGTCAACATCCTGCGGTTGCACGGCAAAGGTGATGCTGTGCTCTGATGATGATTGAGTGATCAAAATGATATTGATCTGCTCCCTCGCCAGTAATGAGAACAACCTGCCGCTAAAACCCGACTTGCCCACCATACCGCTGCCCTGTAAATTAAGGATGCTGATGTTGTTGATAGATGAAATACCTTTGATAGGCAGCGTAGACGATTTGCAGTCATGACGGATAACCGTACCTGCGAATGCCGGCTCAAAAGTATTTTTGATCACGATGGGTATCTTCTTCAAGAACGCCGGGATCATGGTCGGCGGGTAGATCACCTTGGCCCCAAAGTAAGAAAGCTCCATCGCCTCGGTATAAGAGAGCTCCTCCAGCGGGAAAGCTTTTTGTACCATGCGCGGGTCGGCGGTCATCATGCCATTAACGTCCGTCCATATCTGTATCTCTTCGGCATTTAAGGCGGCGCCGAATATGGCAGCGGTGTAATCGCTGCCACCGCGACCAAGCGTAGTGATCTGCCCGGCATCGTTACCCGCAATGAAGCCGGTAACTACCAATAATTTATCCTGATGTTGATGATAAAAATTATTAATGAGCAGATCGGTAAGCTCACTATTCACTTTAGCATTGCCAAAGGCGCTATCGGTTTTGATGAGTTCGGAAGCGTCTACAAAAAGTACGTCTTCAAAATGCTGGGCAGCTATCTTGCTTACCATCAACGCGGAGCAGCGCTCGCCGAAGCTCACGATCTGGTCGCGGGTTTTAGGCGTGAGCTCCCGCAGGGTAAGTACGCCTTGCAGTAATTCTTCCAGCTGGTTAAAATGAATTTTAAGCCGGGTGAAGGCCGGGTTTTGGTTCTGCACATCAAGCAGCGCTTTAACCACATCAAAGTGGCGCTTCTCCAGTTCGGCAAGTTCGGCGGTAAATTCTTTGCCGTTAGCAGCACCCTCGGCCATGGCTATTAAAAGGTTGGTAACACCTCCCATTGCCGATAGTACCACCACAGGCCTGTTTTGTGGTTTGTCCTCGGCCTTTAGAATATCCAGCAGGGTTTTTATGCTGCCTACCGACCCTACCGATGTACCACCGAATTTTAATACTTTCATTTTTTTGCAAATAATCAATGTTCAAATTGCCTCACCCTGCCCTCTCCAGAGGAGAGGGTGTTACCCTCTTCAAAGCCCCTCTCCTCTGGAGAGGGCAGGGTGAGGCCACAAAAAAAGCCTTCCCCGTTTCGGAGGAAGGCTTTCTGTTTGGCTTATACTTTATGTTTTTTACACCATACGATTATCTTCCTCCGAGGTTTATACCGGTGGTAATAATGGTAATAATTGTGGTGTTGTTAATTGTCATACGTTACGCCGTAAAGAAAGTAGATTTTATTTTAAATAGCAAGGGCAATTTGCATTTATTTTCTTCAAAGCCCTTAATGTGTGTAAATTGCGCTCTTATGCAGGGTTTAGTTACAAAATCAACCGGGAGCTGGTACCAGGTAAAGGCGGGGAATGAGGTGTTTGATTGCCGTATCAAAGGCAAGTTCCGGATTAAGGGTATCACTACCACCAACCCCATAGCGGTGGGTGATGTGGTTGATTTTGAAATGGAGCCGGAGCAGGGCACAGGCGTGATCACCAACCTGCACCAGCGCAAAAACTATATCATCCGTAAATCGGTTAACCTGTCAAAACAGGCACAGATCATCGCGGCCAACCTCGACCAGGCTTTTTTGATCGTTACACTGGCCTCGCCTCGTACCTCATTGGGTTTTATCGATCGGTTTTTGGTAACTGCCGAAGCTTACGATATACCCGCCCGACTGATATTTAACAAGCTCGACCTGTTCAGCGACGAAGGGCTGGAAATATTAGCGGATTACAAAGACATTTACGAGCGCATAGGTTATCCCTGCTACCAGGTATCAGCCAAAGAAGGCACCAACATACAACAGGTGCAGGATCTGTTAAAAGATAAGGTAACGCTGCTTACCGGCCACTCCGGCGTGGGCAAATCAAGCCTGATTAACCGCCTGCTGCCTGATCTCGACCTGAAAACCCACATGATATCCGAATGGAGCGATAAGGGCATGCACACCACCACCTTTGCCGAGATGTTTGACCTTCCGCAGGGCGGCTATATCATTGATACGCCGGGTATCCGTGAGTTAGGGGTTATTGATATTGAAAAGCAGGAGCTGGGCCATTTCTTCCCCGAGATGCGTGAGCGTATGAACGAATGCCGCTTTAACAACTGCCGACACATTAATGAACCGGGATGCGCGGTATTAGAGGCTTTAGATAATGACGAAATAGCCATCACCCGTTACGAAAGCTACCTGAGTATTTATAATGGCAATGAAACAAGGGCTTAGGAGAGAGGCAAGACAACAGGAGCCAGGAATCAAGATATAAGAGTCAAGAAACAAGATTGGCTCCATCTGATTTTTATAAGATACTAAGCTATGTCTTGATTCTTGTATCTTGACTCTTGGTTCTTTTTATATTCTTGTATCTTGACCTCCTGATTCTCTTAATTATGCGAGCAGTTATACAACGGGTTTCCGAAGCAGCCTGCCGGGTTGATGGCGACATCACAGGCCAGATAGGTATGGGTTTTATGGTTCTTTTAGGCATTGAGGATGCCGATACCGATGAGGACCTGCAATGGCTGGCACAAAAAATAGTTGGGCTGCGTGTATTTGGCGATGAGAACGGATTAATGAACAAGGCCCTTGCCGATGTTGACGGGGGCATCCTGCTCATCTCCCAGTTCACTTTGTTTGCCGCCACCAAAAAAGGCAACCGCCCTTCCTTTATCCGTGCGGCAAAGCCGGATAAGGCCATACCCCTTTACGAAAAAATGATCAGCACGTTGGAGGGCTTAACCGGTAAAAAAGTAGCCACAGGCATTTTTGGCGCGGATATGAAAGTGAGCCTCATTAACGATGGCCCGGTGACTGTTACCATAGATACCAAGGCAAAGGAATAGCTATAATATTTATCAAAAAAAGCGAGGCCCGGGTTGTGTAACCCGGGCCTCGCTGGTATTAAGGGAATTCACTAATTATTGCACCTGGAACATGTTGTTAAAGCTGCCGCCATCAGGATAGTAGCCGGTTATCAGCAACATACCATTTTTAAGGTTAGTGATAGCTTTATCAATATCGTCAACGCTGTTGATCGGTTTCCTGTTGATGGAGGTGATGATAGAACCTACCGGGATCTCCGTATTATCAAACACACCACCCTGGCGTACCTGTGTTACCAACACACCACCATTTACATGGAACTTAGCTTTTTGAGCCGCGTTCAACGGCTGGAAGCTTGCGCCTAATTTGTTAAACAGTTCCGTAGCTGATTTAGAAACAGCGGCTGTTCTGTTAGATGGCGCATCGGCTTTAAGCGTTACGGTAAAGTTCTTTTCGCTGCCATTACGCAGAACGGTAAGATTAATTTTATCGCCGGGCTGTAAACGGGCCACACGCTCCTGCAGGTCTGATGATTCATATACGGTATTACCGTCTACCTTGGTAATAATATCACCTTCTTTAATACCGGCTTCCAATGCGCCGCTACCAGGCAATACGCTGTTAACATACAAACCATTTGTTTTAGTGCTGTTTACACTTTTAGCCTGTTCAGGGTCGCTTAGGTCGGCAAAGCCAATACCTACGTAACCACGTTTAACCGAACCATATTTCTTAATATCGTTCAATACCTTTTTGGCCAGGTTAATAGGGATAGCGAAACCATATCCTTCATATGAACCGGTGTGTGAAGCAATAGCCGCATTGATACCAATAAGTTCGCCATTGGTATTTACCAGCGCGCCACCACTGTTACCGGGGTTAATAGCGGCATCCGTTTGAATGAACGACTCGATACCTTTTTTAAATGAAGGTGTTTCCTGTTGCCTTACCGGGTATGGGTTTCCCTCATCATCATCGCGGCCAATAATACCTATGCTACGGCCTTTAGCGCTAACTATACCAGCAGTAACGGTTGAGTTTAATTTAAAGGGGTTACCTACGGCCAATACCCACTCCCCAACGCGAACGGCATCTGAGTTGCCTAATTTTACAATAGGCAGGTTAGTAGCGTTCACTTTAATAAGGGCAAGGTCGGTATTAGGGTCGGTACCAATTACCTTGGCCTCAAAGCTGCGGTGGTCGTTCGTTACAATTTGTATCTTTTCGGCTTTGGCCACCACGTGGTTATTGGTAACAATGTAACCATCAGGAGAGATGATCACGCCGGAACCTGATGCCATTTGCGGGCCCTGGGGGCGCATACGCTGGCCAAACATTTGCCCGAACATCTGCTCAAACGGGTCGGAACCGCCGCCTTCAGAAGAATTGCTGGCGTATGTAGTACGTATATAAACTACCGCAGGGGTAACTTCAGCAGCAGCCTGTGTAAAATCAACCGAGCCGGCAGATGATACCATATTACTTTTTTCGGGGTTACTGGCAAAATAAACTTTCTGCTTATCCTCTATGCTCATGTTTTGGTCGTACTTGTTCTCCACGAACTTGTACGCGCCCAAAGCGAGCGCACCGCCCGCGAAGGCGGTTAACAATGTTATACCAAACTTTTTCATATTATTATTTTCCACTTTTCTTTTCTGTTTAATCGTTATTTATCAGGGATTTCAAATTTAATACCATATAGACGAAATAATCAATAATAAGGTATGTGTAATAATGTTAAATATTGTTAAAATGAATTTAACGCTTACCCTATATTTGTTACAGGGAGCGCCATACATGCTTCCATCAATAATAAGGACATTAAAGTGCAGATAAATTTTTATAAATACCAGGGTGCAGGCAACGATTTTGTATTAATAGACAATCGCAAAAATACCCTTCAACACCTTGATAAAGAAACCGTTGCTTTGCTTTGCGACCGCCGTTTCGGGATTGGAGGTGACGGCCTGATGCTGCTGGAGAACAAGGCCGGTTACGACTTTAAAATGGTATACTACAATGCCGATGGAAACGAGGGTAGCATGTGCGGTAACGGCGGGCGTTGTATTGTAGCTTTTGCGAAACATTTGGGTGTAATTACCGACACGACAAATTTTCTGGCTACAGACGGCCCTCACTATGCCAAAATTTCAGCAAATGGCGAATGGATAAGCCTCCAGATGATCGATGTGGACACCGTTAATACCGATGGCGACGCTTTTGTGCTTAACACCGGCTCGCCGCATTATGTTAAACCAACGCACGACCTGGCGTTTAAAGATGTTTTTAACGAGGGCCACGCCATCCGCAATAACGCCACCTACAAACAGGAGGGCATTAACGTAAACTTTGTAGAACCCGAAGGCGAAGGGTACTTTGTACGCACTTTTGAGCGCGGTGTTGAAAATGAAACCTACGCCTGTGGTACAGGTGTTACCGCTGTTGCCCTGGCTATGGCCAGACATCACCACTTGTTAGGGCAAATCAGTACGCCAATAAGGGTATTGGGCGGCAACTTGAATATCCGCTTCCGCTATGATGGAGAAAAGTTCAATGATATATTTTTAGAAGGGCCTGCAAAAAAGGTTTTTGAAGGGACGATAACTATTTAATTTTTTACCATCCCAGGGATTGATAACTATTAGAAACTCTGTTCTATTCCATTAGTACAAACCCGAATACGCGAGAAAGCCTCACCTAAATCCTCTCCGAAGGAGAGGACTTCAAATAACTATAAGCTCCCTCTCCTTTGGAGAGGGTAGGGTGAGGCTTCCGGGATAGCTATGTTGCTACCCTTTCCGCAGATTGAACAGCATCAACCCGTGTTAATATTTTTTTAAGCAAAAATTTTCGAGTACAGATTTTTTAATTTACGTTTGAATTTTTTATTAACGTAGCTTCTATTAATTTTTTACCTAAGAAAAGATTAATGCTACGCGTAGACAGTACCAAGCCCTGCCAATTGATATATGCCATTGCCCGGCACGATTACCTGTCGTACGTTATTGAACCGCATGTGGTGCAGCTTAACCCCAATGGCGAGTTCTCCTTTACCCACCAGCGCCTTTTCTCTAATACCGCCGAAGAATTTAACGCCTGTATTGATGATACCGACCGTAAGCTGATCAAAATACTGGAGGATATTGAGCAGGGCAACATCATCAAAAAATTCCATAAAAAGCCCATACGCCCTTTTGAGTTTTTTGGGAAGATATTTAACGAGCAGCTTTTTGATATTATCCGCCCAAAAATTGAGAAAAAACTGGTGGAAGCGCTAAGCCTGCTGCGCGACAAGCAGATATACCTCATGAGCAAAGAAGGCTACCCGGCAGGGCGCAGGGTACACATGGCCGATGAAGCCGCTTCCGTATTATTCCATTTCAGGCGCGGCGAAGAGGAGATACGCTACTTTCCTACCATTAAGTACCAGGGCATGCGTATCGAGTTCATGTTCAAGGACGCGGAAATTATCTGTAATCACCCGGCCTGGATGCTGCTGGACGATACCCTGTACTATTTCGATAAGGATATTGAGGGCAAAAAACTTTTGCCCTTTTTGAACAAGCGATATATCTCCATACCTAAATCATCAGAGCATTCTTACTTTGAGAAATTTGTTGCCCCGCTGATAGAAAAATATAACGTTTACGCCGAAGGCTTTACCATTAATACCGAAAAGTACGATGCCATTGCCTGCGTAAAGCCCATTTATGTAGAGGGTGGCACATCGCAGCTGCAACTGTACTTTAAATACGCGGGGTATGTTTTCCCTTACGGGGATGGCCGGCATATTTCGGTACGTATGGAAAAAAATGGCGACGATTACCTTTTCCACCGCATCCGGAGATCCGTTAGCTGGGAAAAAGGCAAGCTGCAGCAGTTGGAAAACATGGGCTTGAAAACCACATCGTCTTTATTTCAAAACCTGGAAGTGGCAACTGCCGATGACGATACCGACCGCTCGTTCCCTATTTTTGAATGGCTTAACCACCACCATGACGAGCTGCTTGAAAAAGGCTTTGAGATAGAACAGCCTGACGGCCAGAAGCGCTATGTTTTTGGCAATACCCGCATTGAGCTGGAAGTAAACGAGCAAAATGATTGGTTCGATATCAACGCCGTTGTATCCTTCGGGCCGTACCGTATACCGTTCATCCAGTTAAAGAACCATATCCTCAACCATCGTAAAGAATTTGTACTACCATCGGGCGAAATAGCGGTAATACCCGAAAGCTGGTTCTCGCAGTATGGTAACCTGCTGCACTTTAGCGAAGGCGGCGACGAAATAAAACTGCGCCGGCATCACCTGGGCCTGGTGAATGATCTGTCGGGCGGTGAAATGGCCGAGGTGGCCATGAGCCGCAAGCTGCAAAAACTCACCGATTTTGAAGAAACAGAAGATGTACCCATGCCGGTAAACTTCGCGGGCAGTTTACGCCCTTACCAAAAGGCGGGCTATAACTGGTTCCATTTTTTAAAGCATTACCATTTTGGCGGCTGCCTGGCCGATGATATGGGCCTCGGTAAAACCATACAAACGCTTTCATTGCTGCAAAAGCATAAGGAAGAAACTGAGGCGGCGGGCGGCAAAAGCACCTCACTTATTATTATGCCTACCTCGCTCATCTATAACTGGCTTAACGAGGCTAAAAAATTTGCGCCGCAGTTACGTATCATGGTGCATACGGGTGCTTTCCGCTATAAATCGGCAGAGGTGTTTGCCAATTATGATGTGGTCATTACCACCTACGGCATCAGCCGGATAGATATTGAGATGTTTAAGGCTTACTTTTTTGAGTATGTGATACTGGACGAAAGCCAGAACATCAAGAACGCTTCGTCCAAATCGTTCCAGGCGGTTAAACAACTTAAATCGCGCTATAAATTGATATTGAGCGGTACCCCGGTTGAAAATTCGGTGAACGACCTGTGGACGCAAATGACTTTTATTAACCCGGGGCTGCTGGGTTCGCAGCAGTTTTTCCAGAACGAGTTTGTGACGCCGATAGAAAAAAAGAAGGACGAAGACAAAGCGCGCAAGCTGCAAGCCATCATCAAACCCTTTGTGCTGCGCCGTACCAAAGAGCAGGTAGCTACCGAGCTGCCGCCAAAAACCGAAAACCTGTTCTATTGCCAGATGAGCGAAGAACAGGCCAGCGTGTACGATAAGGTAAAATCCGAATACCGCAACGAGTTGCTGCGCAGCCTGGAAGACGGAACCTTTGCTAAAACACAGATACAGGTATTACAAGGGCTCATCAAACTGCGGCAGATAGCCAATCACCCATCCATGATAGATGCCGAATACGAGGGCGATAGCGGAAAGTTCGAGAACGTGACCCATACCCTCGCCAACGTTTTGGATGGTGTCCATAAAGTGCTCATATTTTCGCAGTTTGTGAAACAGCTTACCATATACCGCGAATACTTTGAGCGTGAGGGCATTCCTTATGTTTACCTGGACGGAGGCACCCAAAACAGGGGCGATGTAGTACAAAAATTTCAGCAGGATGCTAAAACGCAGGTATTCCTGATCTCGATAAAGGCTGGCGGCGTTGGCCTCAACCTCACCGAGGCCGACTATGTATTTATCCTCGACCCGTGGTGGAACCCTGCCGTTGAGCAGCAAGCCATTGACCGCACGCACCGCATTGGCCAAACCAAAAACGTGTTCATCTACAAATTCATCACAAAAGATACCGTAGAAGAAAAGATACTGGCCCTGCAGCAACGCAAGCTCAGCGTAGCCCGCTCCCTCATCACCACCGAAGAAAGTTTCATCAAGTCGCTTTCAGCGGATGATATTAAGGAGATTTTGGGGTAGGAATTATAAACAAAATTGTCATGCTGAGGAACGAAGCATCTATCTACGCTATAATTGTTTGAAGGATGATCCGCTTTCGCTCAGCATGACAAGATGTAATTACCTTTCGTATATAGAAGGCATCAGGCCGCTACTTCTTCGCTATCCTGTAAAATTTACCGCTATCGGTTAAGCCGTACAGGGCGCCGTCCTTGCCGGTAACCAATGCCCGCCAGCGTTCGTTTTTATCGCGCAGCAAACGCTCCTCGCCTACCACTTTATTGTTCCTGATCACCAGGCGCGCGATGTGCGAGCCGCTTAAGCCGCCTACAAACAGGTTGCTCTTCCACTCGGCGATATTCCCGGTGTAAAAAGTAATGCCACCGGGCGATATGGTAGGGTCCCAATAATAAATGGGCTGCGTCATGCCTTCTTTTTGCTGTATACCATCGCCCACCTTTTCGCCGCTGTACTCAATACCGTAGGTAATTACCGGCCAGCCGTAATTATGGCCGGGCCTAATAATATTGATCTCGTCGCCGCCGCGGGGGCCAAATTCCGCTTCCCACAGGTCGCCGGTTGCCGGGTTCCAGGCCAGGCCGTCGGGGTTGCGTAACCCATAAGCATATATTTCGGGTAAAGCACCTGCCTTACCCGCAAACGGCCCACCGGGTACCGCCTTACCTGTTTTGGTGATATGGATGATCTTACCTATACCCGCCCCAAGGTCCTGCGCTTTCATGCGGATATCTGCGCCGCTGCGCTCGCCTGTGCTCACAAACAAATCACCTTTCTTATCAAAAACAATACGGCAGCCGTATTGCAGCGTGCCCTTGTAAGCCGGCTCGGCCCGGTAAATTACCTGTACATTTTCCAGTTTTGTTTCGTCAGCCGATAACTTGCCTTTGGCGATGGCCAGCAGCGAGCCGCCGGGGGCTTCTTCGGCATAACCCCAGTAAACCATGCGGTTATTAGCAAAAGCAGGGTCGATAGTTACATCCAGCAAACCACCCTGCGCTTTAAACAATACCGGCGGGAAACCGGTGATCTGTTTGTCAAAAGCACCGTTGGCCTTTAATATCCGCATGGAGCCCGCTTTCTCCGTGATCAGGAACCGCCCGTCGGGCAGTACGTGTATGCCCCAGGGGTTCTTCAATTCGTTGTTGATCACCGTTGCCGTATAAGGCGTTTTTGTTTTGATCCCGCGTATGCGTGTTTGCCCGCGAAAGGCCGGTTTGTAATTGGTATTGGGCTTTTGCGTTTCAACCGGGGCCAGGGCGGTATCGCGTTGCAGATCATGGGCATTAGCGCCGGCGCAGCACACGGCAAGGCCTGCTGCCATAAATAATTTTTTTGATAGCGTAAACATAAGTAGTTGGTAATGTATGCGGTACTTGTTGCTTCTATGGGGTAATAGAAGCAATATTAAAAAATTAATATTTGTTTGCACCGCCTGTTAAAAAACAAATTAGCCGTCACTTTGTATAACTCTCAATTTACCGCGTAATTGCCGCATAAACACACCGGCGGCACAACAATTTTACGCTGCATCAATACTGCTTTTTGTAACATTGCACAAATTTTAATAGTTGACAGTAGCCGCTAAAAAGATATTCTCGTACCTGTTAAAGGCATCAATACTTGTTTTAACGGTATTATTTGTCTACCATAAACTGCTTAGTAAGAACGATAGCCTGCAGCAGTTTAAAAACCTTACTTCGGTTATCAGCCGGGCCGAGGTGGTGTATACCATGGGCGCCGTTGTAGTACTCATGGTGGTTAACTGGGCGCTGGAAAGCTTAAAATGGCAATACCTGGCTAAAAAGCTCACACGCCTGAGTGTATGGCAGGCCGTTGAAGCGGTATTTTGCGGCCTTAGCTGGGCCATATTTACCCCTAACCGTATTGGCGAATATGGCGGGCGGGTAATGTTTCTGCCAAACCGCAAGCGCATACATGGCGTATTCGCTATGGCTGTAGGCGCGTTTGCTCAAAATGTGATCACCAACCTGGTGGGCATTATGGCTTCTCTATGGTTTATTTACCATTTTCTGCATTTAAATACCTGGCTATTTCTTGGCATCACGCTGTTGTCTGTCGCGTTTTTAGCATTGTTCCTGCTGCTGTATTTTCGCATAGGCCTGCTGGTAAAATGGCTGGACAGGATCAGTTTCCTCAAAAATTTCCGCAGGTTCTTTGATATTATGGGCCGTTACAGCCAGCGCGAGCTACTGATAGTTTTTGCCTACAGCCTGGCGCGGTTTTTCGTTTTTTCGTTCCAGTACTACCTGGTCATTCACCTGCTGCTGCCGCAACTGCCCATGTTCAGCATGATCATGACGGTACTGGTGTTCATCTTCATCCAATCGGCCATGCCCTCGCTTGACCTGCTCGATATAGGCGTACGCAGTTTTACGGCCATGCATTTATTTTTATACATTACCAACCAGCAAATAGCTATAATTGCAGCGGTATCATCTATCTGGCTCATCAACCTGATCATACCGGCCATTATCGGCTCTGTATTTGTTTTTAAACTGAGATTCTTTGATCGCACTGCATAGTATTATTTCGTTATTGCTTACCGGCCTTTACCTGCTGGTGGTTGGCTACCTTATTAAAGGCTGGGCGGCGCTCAAGCGCGCGAGGCTTACACAAAGCACGTTTATTACACCGGTAACCATATTGATAGCCGCCCGCAACGAGGCCGAGCGTATTCACCTTACCATTGAGGATATCCTGGCGCAGGACTACCCCAAACATCTTACCGAAATTATTATTGTTGACGACCACTCTACCGATGATACCGCCAACATTATACGCGGCTATGCCGGCAGGGGTGTTAAGCTACTACAGCTCAATGAGGATAAGCCCCTCAATTCCTATAAAAAGAAGGCCATTGCCGAAGCCATAGGCATGGCAACCGGTGAGTTAATGGTTTGTACTGATGCCGATTGCCGCATGGGGACCCAATGGCTTTCGTCAGTAGTTAGCTGTTATGAAACCCTGAAACCGGTCATGATCTCGTCGCCGGTAACCTACTTTGAAGAACGCTCTTTGTTTGAACGCCTGCAAACGCTGGAGTTCTCTTACCTTATTGGCATTGGCGCCGCCTTTATTGGCAATGGCAGGGCATCAACCTGTAACGGGGCTAACTTTGCCTATCGCAAGGATGTATTTTACGAGGTAGGTGGCTTTAAAGGTATTGACGACCTGGCATCCGGCGATGATGAGCTGCTGCTGCAAAAGGTGGCCGAAGTATATCCACACCGGATAGCTTTCCTTAAAAACCGCGATGCTGTGGTATATACGCATGCCAAACATACCTTGCAGGAGTTTTTGCAACAAAGGCGCAGGTGGGCCTCCAAATCAACCCGGTATAAGGATAAAAAGGTAGTTGCCCTGGCAGTTTGCATTTGGCTGTTTAACCTTTCGTTACTGGTAAATGCCGCGCTGGGCTTTTACAGTATTACTTTTCTTGAGCTTTTCCTTGTGCAGTTTCTGTTGAAATATTTGATCGAAGTAGCTTTTCTTCTCCCTATTACCGCCTTCTTTAAAAGGCCGGGGCTGGTGAGCCTGTTAATTATATTGGGACCTATACACATTATTTATTTTGTGTACGTAGGTTTACTGGGCAATACCCGCAAGTACGCCTGGAAAGGCCGCGTGGTACGTTAATCGTTGATATAAATACGCATTTACATTATTTTATAAAATAACTTCCTTGCGCACTATTAAACAGATTATTTATCTATTTTAGGCTGCCTGTTACCAAAGTAATGCAAAACTATCATGAAAACTCCGGCGAGGATGAGCTGATACGGTTGCTTTTAAAGCGACAGTCGGAACTTAACTCCCTACTGGAAGTTACCCGTGCCATCAACAAGAACACACCTACCACTACACTGTTCCAGATGCTGGAGGTGATCCTGAAAAGCTACCTGCAAATAGGCAAGTTCAGGTTCATGATAGAAAAGGGTGGCAATTTTAGCTGCATATCTAAATTTGGCGGCATTGCCGAATCGCCCATCGTTTTAAACAACACCTGGAAACACTTAAGCAAGATCAAATCGCCCTCGCCACTTAACGGTCACGCCGACAAGATCTTAAGCACCTATAACTATTTTATTCCTATCTATCATAAGAACAAGGCGCTGGCCTTCGCCCTCATTGGCGACTTTGATACCAGCAGCGCCATGCTCAATAACGACCTCAACTTTATACAAACCCTTATTAATGTAATTGTAGTGGCTTTGGAGAACAAGCGGCTTTTTCGCGAACGCCTCCTTGCCGAACGTATGCAGCGGGAAATGGAACTTGCCGTGGAAGTGCAGAACATGCTGGTTCCGCTGCGCGAATACCGTGAGGACGGGATAGAAGTAGACGCCAAGTACCTGCCGCACCAGGACATCGGCGGCGATTACTTTGACTTTTTCAGGCTCAACGAGAACGAATTTTTATGGTGTGTGGCCGATGTATCGGGAAAGGGGATATCGGCAGCGCTGCTGATGGCTAATTTCCAGGCCAGCCTGCATGGCCTGGTAGCCATTGAGGACGACCTGACCACCGTAGTTGAGCGCCTCAATAAAATTGTGATACGCAACACTAAGGGCGAGCGCTTTATTACACTCTTCCTGGCTAAATACAACCAGAAAACGCGCCGCCTTAATTATATCAATGCCGGGCACAACCCCACTATTTTATGTGCCGATGGCGAAGCCGTACAACTAAAACTGGGCACTACCATGATCGGCGCGTTTGACGAGCTGCCATTTTTAAATGAGGGCGAAATTGACGTAGAGCCCGGAAGCCTGCTTTTTAATTATACTGACGGCTTAATGGATATTGAGGCGCAGAACAGTAAAAACTGGAACGAAGAAAAAATGGTGGAATACGTAGTGTTTAACGGTGATAAAACCCCCGACCAGTTTAACGAAGAATTGATGCACCACATTAATAACGTGGTAAAAGGCCGCCTGATAGACGATATCACCCTCCTTACCCTGCGCCTGTACTAACCCTTAGCCAAATAGTAAGGTAAATACCTCTTCGATACGACCTACCGGCCTTACATCTATAGCATACCGTGTGAGATCCAGCTTCGCTTTGTCTTTAGCTGCTGATGGCATATTGTATTTGGAGATAAATATCTGCTCAAAACCCAGTTTCTGCGCCTCGGCTATGCGCTGCTCCACACGGTTAACCGCGCGTATCTCGCCTGACAGGCCTATTTCACCGGCAAAGCAGGTTTTGGCAGAAATAGGGATATCCTCGTGCGAAGATATAATGGCTACAGCCAGGCCAAGGTCAATAGCCGGGTCCTCCACGCGTATACCGCCGGTAATATTCAGGAAAACATCCTGTGTGCCCAGCCTGAAACCGCAGCGCTTTTCCAGCACGGCCAGCAGCATGCTCATACGTTTGGTATCAAAACCGGTAGCGCTGCGTTGCGGCGTGCCGTAAGGCGAGGGGCTAACCAACGCCTGAGTTTCTATCAGCATAGGGCGCATACCTTCCAGCGTGGCCGAAATGGTGATACCGCTTAAACCATCCTCCCGCTGCGACAACAGGATCTCCGAAGGGTTAGATACCTCCCGCAAGCCTTCGCCCAGCATCTCGTAAATACCCAGTTCAGACGATGAGCCAAAACGGTTTTTTATCGTGCGCAAAATACGGTAAACATGGTGGCGATCGCCCTCAAATTGCAGTACGGTATCTACCATATGCTCCAGTATCTTTGGCCCGGCTATCATGCCGTCCTTAGTAATATGGCCGATCAGGAATACCGGCGTTGATGTTTCCTTGGCAAAACGTAACAGTTCCGCGGTACATTCCCGCACCTGCGATACACTTCCCGGAGTCGATTCCACGTGCGCCGAGTGCAGGGTTTGGATAGAGTCGATCACCAGCACATCGGGCTGCAGTTCCTCTATTTGCTTAAATATGTTTTGGGTAGAAGTTTCCGTAAGGATATAGCATGCCCCTTCGCTTCCTGAAGGTTGTGTAGAAGCACCTTGCTTATTAAAAGCTCCCCCTTCAGGGGGTTGGGGGGTTAATCTTTCCGCCCGCATCTTTATCTGGTGGTCGCTTTCCTCGCCCGATACGTAGAGTACTTTTACATTAGGCATGTTAAGCGCCAGTTGCAGCATCAGGGTTGATTTACCGATACCCGGCTCGCCGCCTATCAGCACCAACGAACCCGGTACCACGCCACCGCCTAAAACCCGGTTAAATTCTTTATCGGGCGTAAGCAGGCGCTGCTCCTCCCGGTAGGTGATATCCGCCACCTCAACCGGCTTGTTGGCCCGCTGCATGGAGGTAGAAGCGCTGGCTTTCCAGTTAGGTACACTGGCATTACCTTTTTCCAGTATCTCCTCAACAAAAGTATTCCATTGCTGGCAGCTTGGGCATTTGCCCAGCCATTTAGGCGACTCATAGCCACAGCTCTGGCAGAAATAAGCGATCTTGGTTTTAGCCATTATTCAGATATGCAGATTACAGATGTGCAAATATGCAGATTTTTTGCTATTAAAATTAGCAAATATTAACAGATAACCTTTAACTTATCTTGATATCTTGGGAGTTCTTTGACAACTGATATTTGGGACAACTTCCTTTTTGTGTAGCCCAGATTGCCATTTGTTGTGATTTGCTTTCAATTCTTTGACAACTGATATTTGGGACAACTTTTATTGTTTACATCAAAAAGAACTCTACGTTGTGATTTGCTTTCAATTCTTTGACAACTGATATTTGGGACAACGACCACAAAACGGATCGATACGAATTATTTGTTGTGATTTGCTTTCAATTCTTTGACAACTGATATTTGGGACAACCATTAGTTACGTTTGCCTTTAAGAATAGCGGTTGTGATTTGCTTTCAATTCTTTGACAACTGATATTTGGGACAACGGTATGCCATGGGATTTAGAAGTGTTAATAGTTGTGATTTGCTTTCAATTCTTTGACAACTGATATTTGGGACAACGTGCGGAATGAAGCCTGAATATTGCGAATGGTTGTGATTTGCTTTCAATTCTTTGACAACTGATATTTGGGACAACTTTATCGTATTCATCCCCGTTAGGTACCGCGTTGTGATTTGCTTTCAATTCTTTGACAACTGATATTTGGGACAACAAGGCCATGAACCCTAATGCTACTCCGGAGGTTGTGATTTGCTTTCAATTCTTTGACAACTGATATTTGGGACAACTCGTTAACGTTACGGCCAACAACGGTGCCTGTTGTGATTTGCTTTCAATTCTTTGACAACTGATATTTGGGACAACTCGCTAACACCAGTATTTGTATCAGTTTCTGTTGTGATTTGCTTTCAATTCTTTGACAACTGATATTTGGGACAACGTAAAAAAGCCCGATAATGTAACACTACCGTTGTGATTTGCTTTCAATTCTTTGACAACTGATATTTGGGACAACTTTGATACCAATGGCATTAGAGGATGATATGTTGTGATTTGCTTTCAATTCTTTGACAACTGATATTTGGGACAACTAGATAATTTGCGATCAACCAATAAGATTAGTTGTGATTTGCTTTCAATTCTTTGACAACTGATATTTGGGACAACGATCTGTTCGTTATGGCGGGTGGCTGAATAGTTGTGATTTGCTTTCAATTCTTTGACAACTGATATTTGGGACAACGCGGGCAAGGTAAAGGGCTTTTCGATTGAGTTGTGATTTGCTTTCAATTCTTTGACAACTGATATTTGGGACAACTGATCTTAGCCGCAGCGTCTCGGTAGTATTGTTGTGATTTGCTTTCAATTCTTTGACAACTGATATTTGGGACAACTATATTTCGTTGTTTACAACTCATCAGACGTTGTGATTTGCTTTCAATTCTTTGACAACTGATATTTGGGACAACCCACTGGTTTTAGTGATGATAACCTTATGCGTTGTGATTTGCTTTCAATTCTTTGACAACTGATATTTGGGACAACGCGTTTGTTGCCCTTACCAGTGAGGGGGGCGTTGTGATTTGCTTTCAATTCTTTGACAACTGATATTTGGGACAACATACCCCAAATTAATTAACACAATATCAATCAGTTGCACCCAATTTTAGAATTAAAAAAATCCGGATGCTCAAACATCCGGATTTAAATTCTAAAATAATTCTAATTGCTGCGGCGTTTCCGGAAGCGGTTTTTCTTCTTTACCGTAATATAATTCCATCATGCCAAATTGCTTATCGGTAATGGTCATGATACCTACATGCCCCTTTGCAGGCAATATCTTTTTCACCCTTTTAATATGCACATCGGCGTTTTCGCGGCTGCTGCAATGCCGCAGGTATATCGAAAACTGGAACATACCGAAGCCATCCTTCATAATATTCTTACGAAATGTGGCATATATCTTCCTGTCCTTTTTCGTTTCGGTAGGTAAATCAAAAAACACTAATATCCACAAGGTCCGGTATTCATTTAAACGCATTCGTTAAAAAGGTAATTCATCATCCTCATCATTTGGGTTGCGTGTATAATCCCCCTGTTCTTCTGCCGCGTCGGCCAGGAAACTTTCATCCGCAGTTTGGTAAAACATGCCCTTTTTCTGGTTAAAGTTCTTCATCAGCGGATAAACCAGTTTCCTGCTACGGCCTTCGTAGCAACGTGCCAGCGAAGCGGTTGTACTTTGCAGGCCAACCATTAGCGGGCTGCGGCCTTTCTCAAACTGCACATCAACCGTGGCAATACCCAAAAGCTGCGCTTTAATAGAATTCCCCAGTTCCAGGAAATTTTCTCCGTTATCAACAATCCGCAACACTATTTTATCTACATAAGGCCGGTATGGCTCCATCATATCATCGGCAAGGCAGTAAGCATTGTACTTATTACGGTGGTGGATACCCAGTGTGGGCAGCAGGCCCGAGCAAACCAGGCTGCGCGCCACAATAGCCCGGAGTATGGCATACCCATAGTTCAGTAAATTATTAGGCGGGTTACCCTCCCGGTTCCTGAAGAACACTACTTTAGGTGGGAACACGTTTTTCCAATAATAGGCAGCGGCCCGGCCTTCATAATTATCGGGGTCGCCGGAGCGTACCGATTTAGCCCAATACAACATATTATCATGCTCAATGCCACGCTCGGCAAGCACGGCGGCCTGGTTTAGTATTTTGGCCTGCACGGTTTGCTGCCATAGCTGCTTTTTTAAAGGTTGCGAAGCATTGATCTGGTGCCTGAAACGCTCGCTTTGGGTATCGTTACCATCCAGAGGAAGCAGCATCCCTGTAGGGTGGTGGCTGCTATCACAGGTAATAATAGCGGCATTGTTATCCAGCAGCGCTGCCATACAGCCATGCGTAATGGTAATTTGCTGATGATCGAGCACCACCACACCTATATCTTCTATAGCGGCGTACTTTTTTGATTCCTCATCGCCTAAAACCTTTAAATGGGGCAAATCAATCACCATCTGGCCGTTTTTAAGGCTCAGATAGGCGGGGTTGCTAAAGTGCAGTGTTCGTTTGATCATAACTATCTGCTTGTAATTGACCAATCAATCCGCAGAATAGTAACCTTTACACCACCATAGCTCACATGTAGCCATCCCTTTGCTCAATACCCATCCACCTTGCATAACATTGAAAAGGCACCCTTAAAAAAACATGACCTAATAAGTGCTTTACCCGTATGCAATTGCCGGTACACTTTTAAGAAAAATAAAAAGACCTGGTGATGATGTTTGCTTTTTCTCTGTTGTATTTGATTGATAAAGTTTAGTTAATCAAGTATATACAATTTTTCTGAAAAAGAAAAGAAGTTTAATTGACGGGTAGCGGCCCAAATAAGGGCAAAAAAAATGCCCCGTATGGTAAGACGAGGCGCTTAATGTTTACACAACGGAATAATCCTTATTGTGATTTGCTTTTTCTTTGAACTCAAATTTATAATTTTTTAAATTAAATCCAAACAAGTAATAAAAAATCCCGCCATCAATAGTTGTAGCAAAAAGCTAAAATTTGTAGTTTTAGAAACACCGCTTTCAATTTAAACCTTTTACAAAATGAAGAGAATCCTTGGCGTTGATCTTGGCACTACCTCAATTGGCTGGGCGTACGTGCATGAAGCAGAAACCAAACAAGAACAATCCTGCATCATAAAATTAGGCGTACGGGTAAACCCGCTGACTACCGATGAAAAAGACGATTTTAGTAAGGGCAAGCCGGTATCTGTAAACGCTGACCGCACGCTCAAACGTACCGCGCGCCGCAACCTGCAGCGTTACAAGCTGCGCAGGCAAAACCTGATTGAGTTACTGCTACAGGCCGGGCTTATACAGCCGGGCACACCCCTGGCCGAAACTGACGAAGGCTCTACTCACCAAACCTACGCCCTAAGGGCCAGGGCTGCTACCGAACGGATAGAAAAAGAAGAGTTGGCCCGTGTGCTGCTCATGATAAATAAAAAACGCGGCTACAAAAGCAGCCGTAAAGCCAAAAACGAGGACGAAGGGCAGCTGATAGATGGTATGGAAATAGCCAAAAGGCTGTACCATGAAAATTTAACACCGGGGCAACTGGCTTACCGGTTATTACAAGAGGGCAAAAAAAGCCTTCCGGATTTTTACCGGTCTGACCTAATGGCCGAGTTTGATAAAGTTTGGCGGTTACAGGCTACGTTTTACCCCGAAATATTTACTAACGAATTTCGGAAAGATATTGAGGGCAAAGGGCAGCGGGCAACATCGGCCGCCTTCTGGACCAGGTATGGCTTTAACACCGCCGAAAATAAAGGCAACTGGCACGAGCGTAAGCTAAGAGCCTACCAGTGGCGTGCCGCGGCCACCGGCACCCGGCTTACAGAAGCCGAAGCCGCTTACGTAATAGCCGAGATCAATAACAACATCAGTAACTCCAGCGGCTACCTTGGCGAAATTAGCGACCGCAGCAAAGAGCTGTACTTTAACAACCAAACCGTTGGCCAATATCTTTATCATCAGTTACAGCAAAACCCGCATGCAAATACCAAAAACAAGGTATTTTACCGGCAGTATTATTTAAACGAGTTTGAAACCATATGGCAAACGCAGGCCGTTTACCACAGCGAGTTAACACCCGAGCTTAAAAATGAGGTAAGGGACGTGGTGATCTTTTACCAGCGTAAGCTGAAATCACAGAAAGACCTGGTAAACTTTTGCGAGTTTGAAAGCAAAATAGTGGAGTATGAAAAGGATGGCAAAAAGGTTAAGTACCAGATGGGTGCTAAAGCTATCCCAAAATCTTCGCCCTTGTTCCAGGAGTTTAAAATATGGCAAAACCTGGGCAACCTGCAGGTGCAGCATAAAAAGCTCAGGCAGCCCGAATTTCTGTCAACCGAAGCCAAAGAGCTGCTGTTTGCCGAGCTAAATATTAAAGGCAACCTGCCCAAAGAGGAGATATTGAAACTGCTGGAGCTTAACCCCAAAGAATGGGAGCTTAACTTTACCACCGTTGAAGGCAACCGCACCAACCTGGCATTTTATGCCGCCTTTTTTAAGGCCATGGAAAACGAGGGACACGATGAAACAGACTGGCTTAAGCTGCCCGCGGCGGAGATTAAAAATAGCATTACCGATTTTTTTAATTCGCAGGGTATTGATGCCCGCATACTTGATTTTGATGGCTTACAACTCAACACCCCTGCCGAGCAACAACCGGCCTACCTGTTTTGGCATTTGCTGTATGCCTACGAGGGCGACGATTCTCCAACAGGCAACGAAAAGCTGTACCAATTGCTACAAAGCAAATTTGGCTTTAAAAGAGATTTTGCTCAAATACTGGCCCGGGTGGGTTTACAGGCCGATTATGCCAGCCTGAGCGCCAAGGCTATTAAAAAAATATTCCCTTACATACGCGAGAATAAGTACAGCGAGGCCTGCATGTTAGCCGGCTACAACCACTCGCATTCGCAAACGGCCGAAGAAAATGCCAACCGCCCGCTAAAAGAGCAGCTTGACCTGCTGCCACGCAACAGCCTGCGTAACCCGGTGGTTGAGAAGATACTTAACCAAATGGTAAATGTGGTTAACGCCATAATTGCCGACCCGGAACTGGGCCGGCCTGATGAGATACGGATTGAACTTGCCCGCGACCTTAAAAAGAACGCTAAAGAGCGGGCTGCCGCAACACTGCAGATCAACAAAACCAAAGCCGAGCATGATGCCATCAGGGCCTTGCTCATTAAGGAGTTTGGCCTCAAAAACCCCACCCGTAATGATATTATACGCTATAAACTTTATGAGGAACTGAAGTTTAACGGCTATAAGGATATCTACACCAATGATTATATATCAAGGGAGGAGCTGTTTACACACAAGTATGATATTGAGCACATCATCCCGCAGTCGCGCCTGTTTGATGATAGCTTCTCCAACAAAACAGTGGTATTGCGAAGCATCAACCTCAGGAAAGGGAATGCTACCGCCATAGATTTTATTAAGGACACCTATGGCGAGGCGGCCTTAAGCGAGTACAAAACGCGCCTGGATGCCTATATTAAATTTTACCCCGAGCGTAAAGCCAAATACAACAAACTACAGTTGCATGGGGCGGCCATAGGCGAAGGGTTTATTGAGCGCGACATACGCGATACGCAATATATAGCCAAAAAAGCGAAAGCCATGCTGCAGCAGATTGTACGTAATGTAGTGACTACCACAGGCAGTATTACCGACCGCTTGCGCGATGATTGGGGGCTGGTGAACATTATGCAGGAACTAAGCCTCGAAAAATACCGCATGCGCGGCCTTACAGAAATGCAGGAAACAAAAGATGGCAACCTGAAAGAACGTATTATTGACTGGAGCAAACGGCATGATCACCGGCACCATGCCATGGATGCTTTAACCATAGCGTTTACCCGGCATAGCTATATCCAGTACCTTAACCACCTTAACGCCCGTAGCCACGAAGACGAGTTTACAGAAACGGTACTACGCATACAGGCAAAGGAAACAAAAGTAGGTACGGATGGTAAGCGGCGCTTTAACCTGCCGGTGCCTCATTTCAGGGAGCAGGCCCGGCAACACCTCGAGGCTACACTGGTTTCTATTAAAGCCAAAAACAAGGTGGTCACCAAAAATAAAAACAAAATTAAGACCGCCACTGGCGAAAAAGTGCAAATTGCGCTTACACCACGCGGGCAGATGCACAAAGAAACCGTATATGGCAAAGTGCGCCGCCAGGTAACAGCCGAAGAAAAGGTAAGCACCAAATTTACAGCGGAAGTGATAGCGCAGGTAACCAACCCGGCATATCGAGCGGCACTGCTAAACCGCCTTAACCAAAACGGTAACGACCCGCTAAAGGCCTTCGGTGGTAAAAATGCCCTGACCAAAAACCCACTGTATATAGATGAAAGTAAAAAGATACCGATACCCGAAAAGGTAAAGCTAAGCTGGCTGGAGGATGACTACACCATCAGGAAAGATATAACGCCCGATAACTTCAAGGATAAAAAAAGCATTGAGAAGGTGCTGGATGGCGCGGCAAGGAACATTATGCTGCAGCGTTTGGAAGAGTTTAACAACAATGCTAAAGATGCTTTTTCTAACCTGGATAAGAACCCTATATGGCTTAACCGGGAAAAGGGCATCAGCATAAAACGGGTAACGATAAGCGGTGTTAAAAATGCCGAAGCCCTGCATTTTAAGAAAGACCATTTGGGCAAACTTATATTGCAAAATGGCAAACCAGTACCTGCCGATTTCATTAGTACAGGCAACAACCACCATGCGGCTATCTTTCGCGACGAAGATGGCAACCTGCAGGACGAGGTAGTATCACTGCATAAGGTAATTACAGAGCGCGTAAACGTAGGCCTGCCTATAATAGACAGAACTTACAACCAGCACCTGGGCTGGCGTTTCCTGTTCTCTATTAAACAAAACGAATACTTTGTTTTCCCCTCGGCAGATTTTGACCCATCAGAGATAGACCTGTTTGATCCGGCCAATTACGCGCTCATCAGCAAGCATCTTTACCGGGTGCAAAAATTCTCGAAATTAACTTACGGTAATTCGGCAGTGCGCGAGTATGTATTCCGCCATCACCTGGAAACCTCCGTGGATGATAAGAAGGAGCTCAAAGACCTTACCTACAAAAGTGTTAAAAGCCTGCCTTACCTGGAAAACATTGTTAAAGTAAGAATAAACCACCTTGGTAAAATTGTAAAGGTTGGTGAGTATTAACTTGTAAAACGTTTACTGCTAAAAGCCCGGGCCTCTAAAAAACCCGGGCTTTTATATGAATAACGAATGCTTAACATTGAACCAAGAGGATGCGTTTACTACCTTATCCCGCCCAACCCTCTCTGTCCAAACTGCGGAAGTGGATGGCTTCGGCAAGGTGCTCCAGTTGTATATCTTCACTGCCGGCGAGATCGGCTATGGTGCGGGCTACTTTCAGGATACGGTCATAGGCCCGGGCGGACAGCCCAAGTTTTTCCATTGCTTTTTTGAGCAGCATTTGGCCGGCCGCGTTTATTTTACAAATATCCCTTACCATTTGCGGGCTCATCTGCGCGTTGGCATGCAGATCGGGCCGCTCACCAAACCTTGCCGACTGTACTTCACGCGCTTTTACCACCCGCT
Source organism: Mucilaginibacter sp. 44-25 (assembly GCA_001898335.1). Taxonomy (GTDB): domain Bacteria; phylum Bacteroidota; class Bacteroidia; order Sphingobacteriales; family Sphingobacteriaceae; genus Mucilaginibacter. Next base: position 54,068 of record MKTS01000003.1, read on the forward strand.
CGCGTATCTGGTCGCTTTTCTCGGCCAGCCTTTCGGATGACAGTTCGCTGAAGTTAACAGGCGTTACCTCCACATGCAGGTCGATACGATCAAGCAGCGGGCCCGATATTTTGCTCAGGTACTTTTGTACCATACCCGGCGGGCATATACATTCTTTTTCGGGGTGGTTGTAGTAACCGCAGGGGCAAGGGTTCATGCTGGCTACCAGCATAAAGCTGCTGGGGTAATCAACCGTGAACTTGGCGCGCGATATGGTCACGCGACGTTCTTCCAGCGGCTGGCGCATTACCTCAAGGGCGGTACGTTTAAACTCGGGCAGCTCATCCAGAAACAGCACACCGTTATGGGCAAGCGATATTTCGCCCGGTTGCGGGTTACTGCCACCGCCTACTAAAGCCACATCGCTAATGGTGTGGTGCGGCGACCGGAATGGGCGGGTGGTTACCAGCGCGTCGGCCGCGGAAAGCTTGCCGGCCACCGAATGTATCTTGGTGGTCTCTAATGATTCATGTAAACTTAGCGGCGGCAATATAGAGGGCAGCCTGCGCGCCAGCATGGTTTTCCCGGCGCCGGGCGGGCCTATTAAAATTACATTATGCCCGCCTGCCGCGGCTATTTCCAAAGCACGCTTAATGTTTTCCTGGCCGCGTACATCGCTAAAGTCGCTGTCGTAATTGGCAAGGCTGTCGTAAAACTCCTCGCGGGTATTTACTACCTCAGGCTTGAGGCTTTGGTCGCCGTTGAAAAAGTCGGCCACCTGTTTAATGTTCTCTACACCGTAAACCTCCAGTTCGTTCACAATAGCCGCCTCACGCGCGTTTTGCTTCGGCAGGATAAAGCCTTTGAAACCCTCTTTGCGGGCCTGTATAGCTATAGGCAGCGCGCCTTTTATAGGCTGCAAGCCGCCATCCAGTGATAGTTCGCCCATGATGAGGTAACGGTCAAGATCGGTAGCCTCTATCTGGCCCGATGCCGCCAATACGCCGGTAGCGATAGTGAGGTCATACGCCGAGCCTTCCTTTTTAATATCGGCAGGAGCCATATTTACTACCACCTGCTGGCGCGGCATACGATAGCCGCAATTCTTCAGCGCCGATTCTATCCGGAAATAACTTTCCTTAACGGCAACATCGGGCAAACCCACAATAAAATATTTGGTGCCGGCGGCAATATTCACTTCAATGGTAATGGTGATAGCCTGTATCCCATAAACTGCGCTTCCAAAGGTTTTAACTAACACGTGACAGGTTATTTTTAAGCGAAAGATAGACATTTTAACCTATCGGAGATATAAGCGTACACAATTTGCTACCCGATAAGGCATCTTTATTAAGCAGATTATAATTTGGAAGTACGGATGTAACCGCTTACATTTGGGCTTATTTATAATTAGTCTTAATAATAACTACATGTCGCCACTTAAAAAGTTTATCCTTTTCTGCCACCGCTGGCTGGGTTTTATCACCGGGATAATTGTTTTTATAGTGAGCATTACAGGTTGTATATTCTGTTTCCAGGACGAGATACAGGACGCCATACATAGCTACAGGAACGTGACGGTGCAAAACAAGCCCTACTTAACACCGTCAAAACTGGAAGCCTTTGTTAAAGCCAACCACCCCGGCGCCGACCCGTCCTACATTTATTATTACGGTAAAGACCGACCCGCGGTAGCACTAAGCAATATAGGAAAGGAGGGCTTTTACAGCACTTACCTGAATCCCTATACCGGCCAGGTAACCCACGAAGAACGGCTGCAAAGCAACTTTTTTGTAATTGTAGAATATATACACCTTTACTTACTGCTTCCGCCGGCTATTGGCGGTGTGGTGGTAGGTACATCAGTTTTGCTTTTTGTGGTGATCATGATCACGGGGATCATCCTGTGGTGGCCTAAACGCAAAACCGACCGCAAACGCAGTTTTACCATTAAATGGAACGGCCGCTGGCGAAGGGTAAATTACGACCTCCACAATGTACTTGGCTTTTATGCTACCGCTATTGCACTTATACTGGCGATAACCGGCTTGTCCATATCTTTTGACTGGGTACGCAAAGGGATTTATAACACGGGTAATTTGGGCAGGCAATACGCTCATGAAAAGCAGATCGTAAAATCAGATTCACTGCAAAAGGGTTTTACAAGCAGCATTCCTGTAGCCGACCGCGCGCTGGCCATCGCACAACAACGTTCGCCAAACGCGCAAATGTTTTTGGTTTACATGGATAAGGTAAGCGCCGCAGGCACTATCGGCGTTACCGCGTATGCCAAAACACTGCACTTCTACAACAGCGACACCTACACCTTTGATAAATATACCGGTAAATTACTACACTACCTGCCCCAGCAAAAGAAAAGCCCCGGGCTAAAGCTCAACGAAATGAACTACGATATACACGTAGGGCAAATTGGCGGGTTAACCGGCAAGATCATCGCTTTTTTGGCCAGTTTGATCTGCGCCAGCCTGCCCGTCACAGGCCTTATTATCTGGCTGGGTAAACGCAATAAATCAAAAGGTAAAAAGATACGGACAGCAGTGCATCACAAAACACATAAAAGGCAAACACGGGTGCCGGCTTAACGCGTTGTTAAACTATAGGCTATTTCCACATCATCGGTTAGGGCATGCCCTGTGCAGGTGAGTATTAAACCCCTGGCAATATCCTCATTGGTAAGTACTTCGTTCTTCACCATTTCAACCTTGCCCGTTTTACAGAAGGCCACACAGGCCGAGCATATACCGCTGCGGCAACTGTAGGGCAGCATTACCTTATTTTGCAGCGCGGCCTGTAATATCGACTGGTTTTCGCCCGCCATTACATCATGCACCTTACCGCCTATATGAATTCGGATCTTTTGCGGCGGATAAACGGTTTGGCTTCCCGTAACCGGTACGGTTTCCAATACAAAATTTTCCTTGCGTATGTTACGGTCGGGTATGCCCATATAGTGCAGGGTAAGCCTGATGGTACGCATGTAGCTGAAAGGGCCGCAAAGATAAAACAGCGCTTTTTGCTTATCACCGGCCAGTTGCTGGTTCACCAGGCGCTCTACCACCGCGTTGCTCATACGGCGGCCTTCGTCACTTATGAGGTAGGTGATGTCCAGGCGCAAAGCATATTCGCTTTGCAGTCGGTTAAGCTCATCATAAAAAAGCACGTCGCGGCGAGAGCGGTTGCTGTAGATTAAATGAAGCTTGCCCGTTCCGGGGTGGTTGAGCAGATATTTCAGCAAAGCAAATACCGGCGTAATGCCGCTGCCCGCCGCGAAAAATACTACATCGGCTTCACCGGCACGATTATCAACTGTAAAAACGCCGGCAGGATCCGCCGAATAGATAATATCCCCCACGTTTACCTTACTTAATAAAAAGCGCGAGATCTCGCCATTGGCTACCCGTTTAACAGTAATAGCCAGCAAAGGCTCGTCCGGAGAGGAGCTTAACGAGTAGGAACGCCTGATCTCCTCCTGATGATGATTAAAAATAAGCGTTAAGAATTGCCCCGCCTTGTAAGCTATACGCTTACCATTACGCTCCGCCAGGTAAAACGTAGCGGCATCGGGCAGTTCTCTAACAATACGTTCAACCCTGAGTTCAAGCATTTACCAATACAATTTTACCAAACTGCTTTGAAGCGCCCATTTTTTCAAAAGCCGTTTTAGCATCGGCAAGCGGCAGTACCTCGTCAACAACCGGTACTATTTTGTGCTCATTGATGAATTGCAGCATAGCTTTAAACTCTTCCTGCGTGCCCATGGTGCTGCCCAGCAACTGCAGCTGCTTCCAGAACAATGGCCTGGCGTTAAGCTCGGGGATATTCCCTGCCGTGCCGCCAAAGAAAACGATACGGCCACCGGGGTTACACAGGTCGGGTATCTTTGCAAAATCGGGGCCCAGCGCGCTGTCCACAACAATATCAAAGCCACCGGCAAGGTGCTTTAATTCCTGTGCCCAATCCTGCGCCTTGTAATCTACACCCGCTGCCGCGCCCAGTTGCCTGGCCCGCTCAATTTTCTCACTGCTGCCCGAGGTTACAAACACCTGCGCCCCGGCTGCTACGGCCCATTGCAACAAAAAGGTGCCGGTGCCTGCGCCAACCCCAACAATCAAAACCTTATCGCCCCTTTTTAAATGCGCTTTGCTAAACAATGCACGGTAAGCCGTTAAACCCGCCAAAGGGATGGCCGCCGCCTGCTCCCAATTCAAATGCGTTGGTTTGGGATACAAGTATTCCGTCTTTACCAAAACATATTCGGCCAGGGTACCATCATCAGGCAAGCCTAATATCTTAAAATCCTTACCCTGATATTCCGGGTGATCGCCCCAGTTGTGCGAAGGATTGATGATCACCTCTTTACCCATCCAGCTTTCAGCGCCTTCGCCCGCTTCGGCCACAATGCCGGCGCCATCGGCTCCTAAAATGGTAGGATATTTAATGCCCGCATACTTGCCTTGCGTTATCCACCAGTCGCGGCGGTTTAAGGCCGCTGCTTTTATTTGCACCAATACCTCTCCTGCGCCCGGCACCGGTTTGGCAACTTCTTTAACAACTATCGGGTTCTCTGCCGATTCAAGTACGACTGCTTTCATTGGAATAAAAATGATTTTTGCCTCACCCTGCCCTCTCCAGGGGAGAGGGTTCTATAACAACATCCTTGTAAAGTCCTCTCCTCTGGAGAGGATTTAGGTGAGGCCTATACTACTAAATAAAAAAGCGGCAGATTGTTTACCTGCCGCTTTTTTATTTAAGCCTTCTCCTTTGGAGAAGGTTTGGATGAGGCTTTATGCTATCGCTTTAGCATATAGTTCAGAAACGTGGTTCCAGTTGATCACGTTCCAGATAGCGGCTAAATAATCAGGGCGACGGTTTTGATATTTTAAGTAGTAAGCATGTTCCCAAACGTCGATACCCAGGATAGGTGTACCTTTAACTTCGGCAATATCCATTAATGGGTTGTCCTGGTTAGGTGTTGAGGTTACGGCCAGTTTTTTATCGGCACCAACAATTAACCATGCCCAGCCAGAACCAAAACGGGTTGCGCCGGCTTCAGATACTTTAGTTTTAAAGTCGGCGAAAGAACCAAAAGTGCTTTTTATCGCGTCAGCCAACGGGCCTGTAGGCTCGCCGCCGCCGCTTGGAGATAACAGTGTCCAAAACAGGGAGTGGTTATAGTGGCCACCACCATTGTTGCGCACAGCAGCCGGGTATTTAGAGATATTTTTTATGATATCCTCTATCTTGGCATCCGCCTCTGGCTTGCCTTCCAATGCTTTGTTAAGGTTGGTTACGTAAGCCTGGTGGTGTTTGCCATGATGAATTTCCATGGTAGCTTTATCAATATGCGGTTCAAGAGCATCAGTAGCGTATGGTAACGCCGGTAGTGTAAATGCCATAATATTTCAAATTTATTGGTTAAACAATTTATATGTGACGTAGCAAATATAAGCGCAGATATTACTTTTTGTTCTAATGAAATGTCATTTAATCATATGTTAATACCGGGCTGTTGCCAATCTCATTAGTACTGCCCCACTGAAAGCAGAACCAGCGTACAGGCATAATCGGTTTCAATGCCGTTATCTGCAGCCATGCGTCGCAGTTCCTCGTTCTCGGTGCCCGGGTTAAAAATTATCCGTTTGGGTTTTGTTTTTAAAATGTAGTCGTACAATGGTGGCTGGTTTTGCGGCCCAATGTATAAAGTAACGGTATCTATATCCGTGTGGACGTTTTCCGGTTTCTCAATAGGCACACCGGCCACCTCACCGGTTTTAATGCCTACATTCACAATGCTGTGCCCATGGCTCACCAGGCGGTTAGCGGCAAGGTAGGCATAACGCGAAGGGTCGGGCGTGGCGCCTAATATCAGTGTTTTCTTATCTGCCATATGTATATAACGTGCAAGTTATAAAAATGATTTATTGGCAGGCTTAATGCTCCGGTAATTACATTCAAATGGAATTTACGTTACCTTTGGCTATCCACACCGGTGGGATAAAATAGAAAATGTCATCACACCACGTTATCCGCGAAAAGCAGGAACCAGCATTACTGGTAATTAGCCTAATTAACTTCAGCGATGAACTGCTGGGCCAGCTACTGGAATGGAGCCCTACGGTTGTTGCGCTGCCGCACACGGCCGAAGAATTAAACAGCCTTGGCATTAAAGTAGACGTGGTGGTTGGGCATGAAGTAACCGCTCATTTACAAGAGCATGTAAAGCTTATTTTCACAGGAGCAGAAAATCCTATCGCCGCGGCATTAAACTACCTGGCAAACGAGGGTTACCCGGCAGTGAATGTAGTGACGGACGATGTGGAAATAAACCAATACGAACAATTTATTGAGCGCATTAACCTGGTAATTTACAGCGGCACCCAAAAAATTTATCCCGTAAGTAGCGGGTTTAGTAAATGGAAGCCCGCGGGCGAACGGGTAAGGATATTATCGTTATGTGCCGACCTGCAAACTACAGGCCTTTTAGCACAGCCCGATGGAGATCATATCACCCTTGCCGATGGCTTATTTTCGCTTACTTTCACCGGGCCATACCTGTTTATTGCCGAGGAGCTTTAAAAATAATTACGGCCTGCTTTTTGTATAAAAATAATTTATTAAGGATTAAACCGTTAGGATTTTTTTCAGTCATACATACAATTCAGCGCGAAAGCGCTGGCGCTTTATTACTTTCAAGATGAAAACAGCATATAAAAAATTATTAACAGTGGCCCTCAGCGGAATGATGTTCCTGGGTATGGGCCTCAACGCTGATGCACAACGGGGCGCTCGTGGCGGTGGCGGTGGCGGATTTAGTGGCGGCGGTGGCCGTGGGTTTAGCGGTGGTGGCGGAGGCGGTTTCAGCAGGCCATCAGGAGGCTCTTTCAGCCGGCCTTCGGGCAGCTTTAGCCAGCCATCAAATGGATTTGGCAGGGGCTCGGCAGGCGCGTTCAGTCGCCCATCAGGTAGCTTTAGCAGGCCAAACGGCACTGCGATAGCCCCAAACAGTAATGGTTTTGGCCGGGGTTCGGTAGGCGTAGCCGGAGGCAGGGGCTATGGTTACAGCAACCGTGGCGCTTTTGCCGGCAGCCCGTACTCTGGCTTTAACCGCGGCAGCGGCTATACAAGAGGTTATTATGGCGGCCGTTACGGCTATGGTTATGGCAGGCCTTATGCAAGGCAGTATTATGGCCCGCGTTATTTTGGCTATGGCTATTATAACCACCTTGGCTACTATAATTCATATTACTTGCCACGCATTGGTTTCAGCATAGGTGTATTGCCTTTCGGTTACTATCCGTTCTGGTGGAACAACTACCAATACTACTACGCCGATGGCTTGTATTATCAGTATAATGATAACCAATATACTGTAGTAGAACCACCAGTGGGCGCGGCAGTAAATTCATTGCCATCAAAAGCACAGCCTATCACTATTAATGGCGAGCAGTTCTATGAGTCAAACGGTGTATATTACCGTGCGGTAACCCGCGATGACGGTACTGTAGTGTACGAAGTAGCCGGTAAAGACGGTGAACTGAATACCAGTAACGGCGGTTCTGACGATGGCAGCTACCAGGCTTACCAGGTAGGCGACATCCTGACCTCGTTGCCTGAAGATAGCCGCAAGATTAAAGTAAATGGCGAAAAGCTTTGGGTATCTCCTGACGGGACTTATTTCCAGGAGCAGCGCGATGAGAATAATAAAAAAGTTTACCGTGTTGTTGGAACAGCCGACGAGGACCAGGCTGATGATAACAATAACCAGTAATAGGGTTTAAAAATTAGCTTCATAAAAGCGGGGGTTGTAAAAAGCCTCCGCTTTTTTTTATGCCTGCTCCGCAACCTAAGGCATTTTAAATTTACCGAAACATTTTTAACTCCAGCGTATTGATATAGTATAACTAATATCAAATACCATGGAAAATCATGATCATACAGCATTAATTGCAAAACTACTGGCCTGTGTAGCCGCTTGTGAAAATTGCGCCACAGCCTGCCTTAATGAAGATGAAGTAAAACCGATGGTGCGCTGCATTAGCCTGGACAGGGATTGCGCCGATATTTGCGCTCAGGCTGCAAGGATGTTGCAACGGCAATCAGAAATTGCCCACCAGTACCTGGTACTTTGCGAGGAAATATGCCGCATGTGCGCCGAGGAATGTGGCATGCACGAGCATGAGCATTGCCAGCAGTGCGCCCGGGCCTGCCGCGAATGCGCCGATGCGTGCCATGCCCACCACCAACCTATTACGCAGGATTAATACATTATGAAAGCATTAGTGCTCAACTGCACACTCAAACCTTCGCCCGAAACTTCCAATACCGAAGCGCTGGCCAAAGAAATGATCAGTGAGATGGAAAGGCTGGGCGTACAAACCAAAATGATACGTGCGGCCGACCACCATATCATCACCGGTATAAAATCCGACCTTGGCGAAGGTGATGAATGGCCGGCCATTTTGGATGAATTGCTGGCATCAGATATCTTGATATTTGCTACGCCAACCTGGGTAGGCACCATGTCAAGCATGGCGCTTAAAGTTCTTGAGCGCATTAATGGCCTTTACCCTGCCCGCGACGAGCAAAACCGGCCCGTTACCTTTAATAAAGTAGCCGGCTTTGTAGTTACCGGCGAAGAGGATGGTGCCAGGCATGTGGTAACAGAAATAGCGGGGGCTTTAATGGATGTAGGCTTTACCATTGCGCCGCAATCATACACCTACTGGAACAACGGCCCCGGCCCCGGCGGCAAGTATCTGGAGAGCGATTATCGTAAAGATTGGTCGGTACAAACGGCTAAGGCCGCAGCTAACAACGTAGTAGCTGTTGCCAGAGCATTACGGCAAACCCCCATACCCGGCAGTGCCTGATAATGGCGATGATATTATTACCTTTGCGCCATGATTGATGTTGTACTTAAAAAAGGCAAGGAAAAAGCGGTTTTACAAAGGCACCCCTGGGTATTTTCGGGCGCTATTGAACAGGTAAAGGGCAAGCCCGCCAACGGCGAGGTTGTGCGCCTGCTTGATGGTAAGAAAACCTTTATGGCCTATGGCTTTTACAACAATCAATCGCGCGTGGCCGTACGGCTGCTGGAGTGGGACGAAAATATCGCCATTGACGACGACTGGTTCCGCGATAAGGTAAGGATGGCCGTTGCAGGTCGTGCCGATGTACTTGAGAGCGGTGAAACAGATACCTGCCGTCTTGTCTTCAGCGAATCTGATTATTTACCGGGGCTCATAGTGGACAAGTATGCCGATCACCTGGCCGTGCAGGTACTCACCTCGGGTATACAAAACGTATTGCCGGTAATTATTGATGAACTCAATAACCTGTTAAAACCGGCCAGCATATTTGATAAAAGCGACGCTGCCTCCCGCGCGCACGAAGGGCTGGAAACTTCTAACACCTTGCTTGCCGGCACGCTCCCGCCGGAGCTGGTAATGGTAAAAGAAAATGGCATTACCTATGGCATCAACATCGCCGAAGGCCAAAAATCGGGCTTTTACTGCGACCAGCGCGATAACCGACGCATACTGGCCCATTACGCCAAAAACCGCAAGGTGCTCGATTGCTTTTGCTACACCGGGGGCTTTACGCTAAATGCCCTCCGTAATAATGCATCCCATGTTACCAGTGTAGATAGCTCGGCGCTGGCTATTGAAACCCTGCTGGAAAATATACGCCTTAACGGCTTTGACGCGGCCAAACACGAGGCCATTAAATCTGACGTGAACGCGCAGCTCCGCAAATTCAGGGAGGAGGGCGATAAGTTCGATATCATTGTTCTGGATCCGCCAAAATACGCGCCCTCGCGCTCGGCGCTTGACCGTGCCTCACGCGCTTACAAAGATCTTAACCGTATTGGTATGCAGCTGCTCAACAGCGGTGGCCTGCTGGCTACCTTCTCCTGCTCGGGCGCCATGGACATGGAAACCTTTAAGCAGGTGCTGGCATGGGCTGCCCTTGATGCCGGCAAGCAGGTACAATTCATTTACCAGTTTAACCAGCCGGAAGATCATCCCGTTAGGGCATCGTTCCCCGAAGGAGAATATCTGAAGGGCTTGCTGTGCCGTGTTTGGTAGCTGCTATTTTTTAGTAACCGGCCTGGTAAGCTTGCTTTTGTTTTTTGAGCGCATTTTCAGGTTCAGCATTTCTACCAGTACGGAGAAGGCCATAGCAAAGTAAATGTATCCTTTAGGGATATGCTGCTCAAAGGCTTCGGCCAGCAGCGATACACCTATCAGCAATAGGAACGACAGGGCCAGCATTTTTACAGTTGGGTGTTTGTTCACAAAATTGGCCACACTTGCCGACGACCACATCATGATACCGACGGCTATTACTACTGCCGCCACCATGATCTCGATATGCTGCGCCATACCAACAGCCGTGATCACCGAATCAAGCGAGAAAACAATATCAAGCAGCATGATCTGTACAATGGTACCCCAGAACGAGTGCGGTTTAATATTTTCGGCGCCTTCTTCATCGCCTTCAATTTTATGATGTATCTCGGCCGTACTTTTATAGATCAGGAACAACCCGCCCACGATCAGGATCAGGTCGCGGCCTGATATAGCCAGCTTCTCCACCCAGTCGGCATCGGTTGCCCCAACAATGCCCGATAAATTAAACAGCGGGGCGGTCAGTTTCATTACCCAGCTTATGGCAAACAGGAGCATTACGCGTGTAATCATGGCCAAACCCAGCCCCAGCTTGCGGCCTTTGTTTTGTTGATGTTTAGGGAGCTTGTCTGACAGTATGGAGATGAATATCACATTGTCAATCCCCAATACTATTTCCAAAAAGGTAAGCGTGATGAGAGATATCCACGCTTCCGGGTCAGTAAAAAATTCCATGCAGATGTTTATTGTTTCCGCTAAAATAGCAAAACCCCTGCCGTTGTTTGGCAAGGGTTTTACATTTAATGCTATTTAGCTGTTTTTCTATTTGAACTGTATGCCGGCAAACCTCGAGTTTACCACAACCGTAGTACCCGCGTTGTTTTTGCCAACATAGCCTTTATAGGTTTTCACCTGCGACCAGCCGCGCTCTTCATCGCCGGGAGTTTTGGCGGTAACTTTCACCTTATCGTCTTTATAATTAAAGCTGCCCATGCGTGTGGTTACATCAAAGTTATAGCTAAGGTCGTTATCAAAATCCAGGTCAATTTTGGTATTTGAGGCGTTGATGTTAAGGTTTTTTACCCCTTTATCAATAGCGCCGATGCTAAGGCCGCCGCCAAATTTTACGTTGATATCCGCGGAAGTCTTCAGCCGGTCTATACTCACATCAGAGAAGTTAAACGTGGCCGCACTGTTATCAATAGTGCCTGCTTTAAACTTACTGAACTCTACCCGAAGCTTTTCGCCGTTGTAGAAGGCTATGGACGATGGGCTATCCTGCGAAAAGCGCACAGATACATCATTTTGGGCATTGGTGAGCTGCTGCGCTATCAAGGTGCCAAACTGCAGCCTAACCACGGTTTTACCGCTGAGGTTGGGTAAAGTAACCGATCCGAACTTATTGTTAATATCCAGCGCGTTACCAGCCGGCATATACACTACGTAATCAATACTCATTTTCTGGTGGGTATCGCCACCGCGGCGCTGGTTGCGCCAGGTATTTGTTTTGAAAGAAACGGTTGAGCCTGTTTTACTATCGCTGATAGAGGTACCCTCGGCCATTTCATCCACAATGCCTGCATCTTCTGATGAAAAGCGCATGGTTACATCAACCTTAAACTCGTTCCTGTTCCAGGTGTTCACATTGATTTTTCCAAAGCTGTTGCTGATCTGCAGTACATCGTTAGCATCGGCGCTGTAGGTTTTGCTGTAGGTTTTTACCTTTTCCTTGATCTCGCCGCTGGCTACTTTTTTGCGGTACTCCTCATCAGACAGGTCGCTTTTAAAATTATAGTTGCCCTGCGGCACCATATCATTAAAACTGCCCGAGAAGTTTTTATCAAAGTCTTTACCAAAATCCTTGAACTGTACGCTGAGCTTTTTATGCAGATCATTCATTCGCAGGGCCAGCTGTTTATTTTGCTCCACAGAAAGTTTAGCCATTTGCTTGTTCAGCTCAGCCATCTTCACTTTAAGTTCGGCCATTTTTTTAGCCAGCTCCTTTTTGTCGAAGTTACCGTTATAGGTATAATTTTCCGGTGGCAGCGGCGGCTCGGGAGGTGTTACCTGCGCGCGCAGGCCGGAACTTGCAGCTATTATCACAGCAGCTGCAAATAACATGCTTTTAAATAGTTTTTTCATTTTGCTGATTTTTACTCGCGTTAAATTGTTGTATTACACTTAGCTGCTGGTTAAGCACTTCGGTTTGTATTTGCAAGTTCCGGATCATTGCACGTAAAACACGCTCCTGGTTAGGCGAAGTGGCCAGCTCGGCATTCAGTTTCTTATAGATAGCCTGCATCCTGGCTATTTCCCCGTTAAATTCCTGGTATAGCTGGGGGTCAAATTTGGCTATCTCTTTCAGTTCGTTCTTCTGCGTTTCAATTACCGATACCAGGCGCATCTGCTGTTTGGCATAGGTGGGATTAATATCGGCATAATCTATCCCGTTGCCGGTCGGTTTCATGGTTTTCAGGTACAAGGCAAACCCAAGGCCCATTACCACAATTACCGAGGCGGCAACTTTAAGTACAAAACCCAGCGAAAAGGTTTTAGCTACCCGCTTAACGGGCTGTTCCTCCCGCTGCTCATCCCACGCGTCCAGTTCGGCGGCAATATTATCCCACAGATCGGCACGCGGCTCCAGGTCGTCAAATTCTTCCCGGTTATGGCTCATAAAATCTTCTATACGCTTGCTCATCTTTTTATCCCTTTCCTTAACAGTATATCGCCCAGTTTTCTTTTCGCTCTTAAAAACTGCGTGCGTGATGTGTTCTCACTAATATTTAATATCTGCCCTATCTCCTCGTGGTCGTAACCCTCCAGCAGGTATAACGATATTACTAACCGGTAACCTTCGGGCAATTGCTTCATGGCTTCCTTTATCTGCGCAACCTGGTATTGTACGTCCTCATCATCAAAGCTTTCTTCATCGGGTACATTATCCAGGTGCCCATCTTCGATCTCTACCAGCTCAAGCCGCCTTTTGCGTAAAAGATTGATAGAGCGGTTCACCACAATTTGCTTAAGCCACAGGCCAAAAGTAGTATCCTGCCTAAAATCCTTCAGCTTATGAAAAGCGTCCGTAAACGATTCCTGCAATACATCTTCGGCCTCGGCAATATTGCCCACTATCCTGAAAGCGGTGTTTAACATCGCTTTGGCATAAAGGCGATAAAGCTCATAGCAGGCTTTTTTACTGCCCTGCTTACACTCAGCCACAAGGCTGTAATGTTTATCGGTATATACGGCTTCCAAATTGTATTGACAGGTTTCAGGTTAAATGACGCATGCCTTTCAACAACGTTGCACGGAGAGTGAAAAAAGTTGTTGGAACCTGAATTTATCTGAACCCGAATTAAAAGAATTAACGAATGGACAGATTATTACTTCAAATTCACTCCATTCTTAAAACTATTTCAATTCGAGTGCTGATCGAGAAATTTATCTATCACCTCTACAGCCCGTTCGTACCTGTCCTGTCCGGTTCCGGAGATCACGGTATAATTGGCGTTAAGCGCTTTTAGCTCCTGGTGCCATATCTGCATAAAATGGTCGCGCAGGTGGGGGAAATCGCGCAGGGGGTCGTCCTGCCAGGGCAGGTCAATATCCAGCAGCAGGTATAAATGGTACGGGTGGCGGGGTAATTCGTCCAGCACCTCCTGCGGCGAGCTGCCAAATAACTGGTCGCTCCATATTTTAACGGTAATAAATGTGGTATCGCAAATGAGCAGGCGGTTGGCTTTGGGCAATAGTTCTGCTTCCAGCGCGAGCTGCCCGTAAAACATGTTCACCTCATCGTGCCAGGTAGGCGGGGCGGTAAGCTTTTCGCAATAGCCACGGGCAAACTCGGGCACCCAAACTGTTTGGTAATGCGCCGCCAAAAATGCCGACATGGTTGACTTACCGGTAGATTCGGGCCCTACCACCGCTATCTTTATAATATCTGATGCCATTTATTTTATTTCATTAGGTACAGCCTGCTGCAATTTCCACTCACGGCGCCAATCTATATATCCTTTAGCGGCAATAAGCGCGTAAATAGCATACATAAGGGCGGTAAGATGCAGGTCTTTAAACATATAAACGCCTACGTATATGACATCAACAAACACCCATAGCAGCCAGTTTTCCAAAACCTTGCGCGCCAGGAATAACTGCGCCACCAGGCTGCATGCCGCCAAAAAACTATCCAGGTAGGGGTATGAGGCGGGCGTGTATTGTAACACCGTACCCAACACAAAGGTAACCACCACCACCGCGGCAGCCGACAGGCCGGTTTCTTTTAAGGTGACGCGCCTGAACGGTACTTTTTGCTCGGCGGGCGAATGGCTCCAGTACCACCAGCCATACATATTCATGCCCAGGAAGTAAAATTGCAGGCCCGTATCGGCATACAAATGTTTCTCAAAAAACAGGAAGATATAAATAGATACACTGATAATGGCCAGTGGCCAGTTCCAAATACTGTTGCGCGCGGCAAGGTAAACGCATAACAGCCCGGTAATAACGGCGATAATCTCCGCTGCCGTTTGCTGCTGCCACCAGCTTTGCCACATGCTTATCCATTGCATGCGGTAAATATAACAGGATATATCAAAAGCCTTTGCAAGGCTTTAACCGTATATTGGTTAAGTATCATTATTTTTGAAAATCAACGTTTATATATCATGAAGAAATTACTATTCGGGCTGCTTTTTCTATTGGCGGCTTATACTACCCGGGCACAAAACAAATCGGTTGATCAGATCACCTCGGCTTACATCGGCGTAAAGAACGCGCTGGTGGGCAGCAACGCCACACTGGCAAAAAGCCGCGCCAAGGAGCTGCTTGCTGCGTTAGCCATACCACCAACGGGACTTACCGCCGCGCAACAGAAACTTGCCGGCAGCTATGCGGATAAACTGAAAGCCGATAGCCGCGGCATAAGCCAGGCAACGGATATTGAGCAGCAGCGCAAATATTTTGAAACCCTATCTGCCAATATGTACAGCCTGCTTTCCGGCCTGCAAATGAACGGTACAACTTTATACCAGCAATATTGCCCCATGAAAAAGGCGGCATGGCTAAGCGAAAGCGAAGATATACGCAACCCTTATTATGGTGATAAAATGCTGGAATGCGGTACGGTAAAGGCAACCTTAAAGGCGGCGAAGTAGGCGGCGAATCATGAATCAGAACCTGCAAAAGCTTTTCTCCATTGCGCAGAAACCCGAACGTTTGTGCATCGGCCTCATGTCGGGCACCTCGTTAGATGGCCTGGATATTGCCCTGTGCAGTTTCAGCGGAAGCGGGATGCAAACCGGATTTAAGCTCCTCAACTTTGTTACCATTCCTTATGAGGATGAATTTAAGGAGCAGGTAAAGCAGGTATTCGCTAAACGGCAGGCCGACCTGCAGCAGGTTACTCTGCTTAACGCTTTTATAGGTACATATCACGCGCAACTAATACTACAGGCTTTAAAAGATTGGGGTGTAAAACCATCTGAGGTAGACTTCATAGCCAGCCACGGCCAAACTATTTACCACGCGCCCAAACACCAGCATGGGCAAGCGGGCTATGGTAATGCCACCCTGCAAATTGGAGATGGCGACCACATCGCGGTTAAAACCGGCATCATTACCATTAGCGATTTCAGGCAAAAACACATTGCCGCCGGTGGCGAGGGCGCGCCGTTGGCCCTGTATGGCGATGTGCTGCTGGGCAGCAGGCCCGGCGAAAACCGCGTGTTGCTTAATATCGGCGGTATCGCCAACCTTACCTACCTACCCGGCGATGGCGACCTGTTAAATGTGATCTCTACCGATATTGGGCCCGGCAATACCCTGATAGATGCCGCCTGCCGCGAGTATTTTGGAAAGCCATACGATGAAGACGCGGCCATTGCGTATTCGGGCACGGTAAACGAAACTCTGCTTGACGCCCTGCTGCATCATCCCTTTTTTAATGAGCGCCTGCCCAAAACCACCGGCCCCGAACTGTTTAACCTCGATTATGTAGCCAATGCGCAGCAGGCCACACGCGACCTCAACATCGCCAAAGCCGACCTTGTAGCCACCCTCAGCGCCTTTACCGCCAGGACCATTGTACGGTTCATCGCCCAGAATTTTCCGGTGGATGGGTTAAAGATATTCGCCAGCGGCGGCGGCGCCCGCAACCCTTTTGTGATGGAGCACATTAAAAAAGGCTTGCCAAAAGCGGCTATTGGCAATACCGCTGACATAGGTATTGATCCTGACGCCAAAGAGGCTATCCTGTTTGCGGCCCTGGGCAACGAGGCAATTTGCGGGGAGCCTATAGTAATTGGCAACAACCCGGCGGTATTGATGGGTAAGTTTAGTTTTTCGGTTTGAGGTTTTGTTTTCCTATCAATTCTTCAGCTCTTGATTGAGAAATTTTATTTTTGGCAACTGCCGCGTTAATAAAATCAGCTAAAAGTAGATAAGAGTTTTTTGACTGCATTCTAAAAAATGTTTTTTTAGAATTACCGTTTTTATAATCCAACAAAATGTAGTTGTTAACCCCTTGTGAAATGCGACATTCTAATGAATGGTAATAGATCGCTTTTTGCCCCCTAAAATCGTTTAGCACTAAATCAACTGAATTAATGGAATCTAAATCAACTTCTTCTTCACCGATCATCAAATCCTTTCCCTGTAAGTAAATTCTTCCATTAAAATATCCATTCAAAGGCTGGATGCACATATGTGAGCGAAAAATTAAAATGATGAAAGTGCAAACGAAGGCAAAAGCGCAAATACTGTCAATGCCTTTCACATAATGGGTCAACGATACATGTAGCAAAAAACACAATACAAAACACATTGCCAATATAGCATTCGCAGATAATCTATGTTTCGATTTATTAGGTATGAATATGTCAAAGGAAATATTATCCATTTGATAAAGGAGAAGCAAATTTTACTACACCAAAGAACGTTATTTACTATATTCGAAGCAAAAACAAACGCTCATGAACGCATATAAATTTTTCCTTGAATTTCACTCTGGTTTCAGGTACATCGTAATGGTGCTGGTATTGCTCGCCATCCTGGTTGCTTTTGCCGGCCTGTTAGGCAAAAGGCCATATACCAATGGTAACCGCAAGCTTAACCTGTTTGCCATGATATCGGCCCACGTACAACTATTAATAGGTTTGGTGCTTTACTTTTTAAGTCCTTTTGTGCGTTTTGGCAATGGCGTAATGAAAGATGCCGATGCCCGCTACTGGACGGTTGAGCACCTGGCCATGATGATATTTGCCATCGCGCTCATTACCATCGGGCATTCAAAATCAAAGAAAGCAATGCTTCCGGGCGAGAAACACCGTGCTATCGCTTTGTTTTATTTGCTGGCGTTTGTTACCGTAGTAGTAGCTATTATACAAAGCCATCGCCCGTTTTTTGGGATGTCCCACTAAAAAAGTCGACAAAAAATTTGATAATTCAATTTTCTTTATAAATTTGTTCCCGCGATGAATAAAACTATCTACAACAACAGTTGGTGGCACCTTACAAAAGTAAGACAGCCGGATAGTTTCGTGATATTGCAACACTAATCAAATGTAAACCTATTTTGAAACCCGGCGAACGCTCAATTCGCCGGGTTTTTTTGTTTTAAGCGCCCCAAAGAGATCACAACATAAATGAAAACATATAAAATTAACACCACCCATAAGAAGCTGCTGGCCGATACCACTACGCCTGTAAGCATATACCTGCGGCTGCGCGATGTGTTCCCCAATTCGCTGCTGCTGGAAAGTTCCGACTACCATAGCCGTGAGAACAGTTTAAGCTTTGTTTGCTGCCAGCCTTTCGGCGGCATTGTACTGAACGATGGCGAGCTGAAAAAGAAGTTCCCTGACGGCAGCGAGGAAACAAGTCAGCCCGGCACGTTTGACCTGGTGGAAGAGATCAACCGGTTTATCAATCGTTTCGAGGTGGAGGCCAATAACTCCAAGGTGCTTAATAACGGCCTTTTCGGGTATTTTACCCATGAGGCGGTTGAACATTTCGAAACTATTAAATTAAAACCCTACGGCCCCCACGACCGCAAGATACCGGTAATGCAATACCATATGTACAGCTATATTATCGCTATTGACCATTTTAAGAACGAGCTGTACATTTTCCATAACCAGGTAGAAGGCCAGGAGCAAACCAACGGGCTGGACCGCCTTGCCGACCTTATCAAGAATAAAAACTTCCCTGAATATAGCTTTGACAGCACAGCCGAAGAACAATCCAACCTTACCGGTGATGAATTTATTGCTATTGTGGAGAAGATGAAGCAGCATATTTACCGCGGCGATGTTTTCCAGATAGTGCCCTCGCGGGCTTTTTCCAAAGCCTTTACCGGCGATGAGTTTAACGTGTACCGCGCACTGCGCTCAATTAACCCATCACCTTATTTGTTCTATTTTGATTACGGCGATTTCCGCATCTTTGGCTCATCGCCCGAGGCGCAGATCACCATTAAAAACAACGTGGCCAGTATATTCCCTATCGCCGGCACTTTTAAACGCAGCGGCGACGATGAAAAAGATGCCGAGATAGCCCGTGCCCTGGAGAATGACCCCAAAGAATCTGCCGAGCACGTGATGCTGGTTGACCTGGCCCGGAACGACCTGAGTCGCCATTGCGAGGAGGTAAGCGTAAAGGCATTTAAAGAAGTGCAGTACTATTCGCATTTGATCCACCTGGTATCGCATGTGAGCGGCAGGCTAAAACCCGGTACATCTTCCTTTAAAATTGTGGCCGATACCTTCCCGGCAGGTACACTGAGCGGCGCTCCTAAATACCGCGCAATGGAAATTATTGACGAGAACGAGAAAACCAAGCGCAGCTTCTATAGTGGCGCGCTGGGCTTTATGGGCTTCAACGGCGACTTTAACCACGCCATCATGATCCGCTCTTTCCTCAGCAAAAACAATACGCTGCACTACCAGGCCGGGGCAGGCATTGTAGCCGGCTCCGTACCGGAAAGTGAATTAAAAGAAGTAGATAACAAGATAGCAGCCCTGCGCAGGGCGATAGAACTGGCGCAGGAGTTATAACCCCCTAACCCCCTGAAGGGGGAATAGCATATAAAGACATAAAATGAGTACACAAGAAAATAACAGCCTATCCAACTCCCCCTTCAGGGGGCTGGGGGGTATCCTGATCATAGATAATTACGATTCGTTCACCTACAACCTGGTACATCTGGTTAACGAACTGGGCCTGCAATGCGAGGTTTGGAGGAACGACCAGTTTAAACTGGAAGATGTGGACAAATTCAGCCACATCATCCTGTCGCCGGGGCCGGGCATACCGTCTGAGGCGGGTTTATTGTTACAGGTGATAGAAAAATATGCGCCGACCAAGAGCTTGTTTGGGGTATGTTTAGGCCAGCAGGCCATAGCCGAGGTATTTGGCGGCAAGCTGTATAACCTGCCGCAGCCTATGCACGGTATTGCCACACCGATTAAGGTGACCGACACATCGGAGCCGTTGTTCAGATCATTACCCGAAACCTTTAAGGTTGGGCGTTATCATTCCTGGGTGGTTGAGAAAGAGCCGCCCGATACGCTGGAAATAACCGCTATTGATGAGCAGGACGGATCGGTTATGGCGCTGCGCCACAAAAAATATAATGTGCGTGGTGTACAATTTCACCCCGAATCGGTGTTAACAGAGTATGGGAAAGAAATGATGCAAAACTGGTTGAACGCGTAAGTATATTTTCAGATTAATAAAAAACTGTCATTCTGAACAATAGTGAAGAATCCATCCACGAAGAGATACTTCGCTGGCGCTCAGTATGACAAACTATCGTAAAAACACATGACCATACTCGATAAAATAGTAGAGCAAAAAAAGAAAGAAATAGCTGCCGCTAAACAGCTGGTAAGCATTGCCACGCTTGAAGCTTCGCCGTATTTTGACAGGACGCCGCATTCGTTTAAAGACTTCCTGCTGGCGCCTGACCGTACGGGCATCATCGCCGAGTTCAA
Organism: Mucilaginibacter sp. 44-25; assembly: GCA_001898335.1. Classification (GTDB taxonomy): domain Bacteria; phylum Bacteroidota; class Bacteroidia; order Sphingobacteriales; family Sphingobacteriaceae; genus Mucilaginibacter. The sequence continues at coordinate 74,193 of MKTS01000003.1, forward strand.
GCGACGGTCACCATCAAAAGGCATTATCAATGATAAGGCATTGGTGGAAGAGGTAACACAGGCTTACGCCGCGGCAGGCGCATCGGCATTGTCTGTATTGACTGATGAGCAATTCTTTGGAGGCGCGCAAAAAGATGTAACCGCCGCCCGCAGGGTGAACAATATCCCTATCCTGCGTAAAGATTTTATGATCGATGAGTACCAGGTGCTGGAGGCAAAAGCTATAGGCGCCGATGTGATTTTACTCATTGCCGCTATCCTTACACCCGAGGAGATCGCACACCTCGCAGCCGCGGCCAAAAGTCATGGCTTAAGTGTGCTGTTAGAGGTGCACAACCTGGAAGAGCTGGAACGCAGCATTACGCCCAACCTGGATGCCATTGGGGTAAATAACCGCAACCTGGCCGATTTCAGCGTATCGGTTGAAACCTCATTTGAACTGGCCGAGCATATTCCCGATGAGTTCATCAAAATCTCAGAAAGCGCTATCAGCAACACCCATGTGATAAAAGACCTTAAAAAAGCCGGCTTTCGCGGGTTTTTAATTGGCGAGAACTTTATGCGCCAGGCAGATCCGGGCGCCACTATACGCGAATTTGTAAAAGGCTTGTAATTCAAGCCTTTTACCCTTATATTTGCATCACATTTATACTCCATGTAATACTTCATCATTATTCAACCTTACACATGGTAAGGTTAGCGTAACAGGGAATGGGCACTATCCGTGTAATTCTCTCAAAATCATTATTTTCAGGTAAACGCTTTTTCAGCGTTAATTAATTGTAATAGCTATGTGAACATAACCGCAAACCGCGAGTTATAATTTAAGGTAGCACTTGCTTACCTTTATGGTTGAATTGTGGGCCTCTCCCCAAACCCCTCTCCAAAGGAGAGGGACTTTAGAAAATTAATTTTTGAAGTCTCCCCTAATGGGGGAGATTTAGAGGGGGCCAAGAGGCTCTTGACATAATCATTTTACTGAATGAAACAAAAATTTTATGATACTGCTGTGAAGCAGGAAAGGGCCGTGTTAGTAGGCGTAATTACGCCGAACGAAACAGAAGCCCAGGAAAAAGAATATTTAGAGGAATTAGAGTTCCTGGTGATGACGGCCGGCGGCAAAACTGAAAAGGCCTTCACCCAAAAACTGCAGCGCCCGGAGCGTGCCACCTTTGTGGGCACCGGTAAGCTGGAAGAGATAAAAGAGTATGTAAAGGCCGAAGAAATAGACATGGTGGTGTTTGACGATGAACTGTCGCCATCACAACTACGTAATATCGAGAACGAGTTACAGGTGAAGATACTGGACCGCAGTAACCTTATCCTGGATATTTTTGCAGGCAGGGCCCAAACCGCGCAGGCTAAAACCCAGGTAGAGCTGGCCCAGCTGCAATACCTGCTGCCCCGCCTTACCCGCCTCTGGACGCACTTAGAGCGCCAGAAAGGTGGTATTGGTATGCGCGGACCGGGTGAGTCGCAGATCGAGACCGACAGGCGTTTGATCCTTAACAAGATATCTTTACTGAAAGAACGACTGAAACTGATTGACCGGCAGAACGAAACACAGCGCAAAAACCGCCAGCAATTGATACGCGTGGCCCTGGTGGGGTATACCAACGTGGGTAAATCAACCATCATGAACATGCTGTCGAAATCTGAAGTGTTCGCGGAGAACAAGTTATTCGCGACGCTGGACACTACGGTGCGTAAAGTAGTGATAGAGAATGTGCCCTTCCTGCTGTCAGACACGGTTGGGTTTATCCGCAAGCTACCTCACCATTTGGTAGAGTGCTTTAAATCTACGCTGGATGAAGTGCGCGAAGCGGATATCCTGATCCATGTGGTGGACGTATCGCATCCGAATTTTGAAGATCAGATCCGTACGGTTAATGAAACACTGAAGGACCTCGGCGCTATTGATAAAACCATGATAACGGTTTTTAACAAGATAGATGCCTTTAAGCCCGAAGACCATAACATCAACACGGAACAAGAACCGATAACCCTTGATGATTTCCGCCACAGCTGGATGGCCAAGAACAACAGCCCGGCCATTTTTATCTCTGCCACGCAGAAAGAGAATGTAGAGGAATTCCGCAATCTGCTGTATGACTATGTAAAACAAGTGCATACGGCCAGGTACCCTTATGATAACTTGCTATATTAGATAGAATAAATATCGAACATCTAATGCCGAATTTCGAATGATGAATTTTCCTTCGATGTTCGGCATTTTTTGTTCAGTGTTCGATATTAAATTCCATTGCTTCAGTTGTTCGGGCTCTTCTCTTCCCAAACCATACACAAATGCAAAATAGTGTCTACCGCCTTTTGCATATCCTGTACGGTTACCCATTCCTGCTTGCCATGAAAAGCATGTTCCCCGGCAAAAATGTTAGGACTGGGCAGCCCCATAAAGGATAACCTGGAGCCATCGGTACCGCCGCGTATGCTGCACAGTTTGGCCTCCAGTCCAGCGCGTCGGATTGCTTCCATACCATATTCTACTATCTGCGGATTTTGCGCCAGTACATGCTTCATATTACGGTACTGCTCGTGGGTTTCCAGCGTGTAGCTGGAATTTGGGAAACGTTTCAGCACCTCATCGGCAACGCTCCGTATGGTATCTGCATGTTTGGGCAGGTTGGCATCCTCAAAATCGCGGATGATGAAATCAATGGTCGCCGTTTCCACATGGCCGCTTAAATCAACGGGATGTACAAAACCCTGCATGCCTTCGGTATGCTCGGGCGAAAGATCATCAGGCAGCGCCGCAATGATCTGTCCGGCTATTTTTATGGCGCTTTCCATTTTGCCTTTGGCAAAACCCGGGTGGCTGCTCACCCCGTTAATGGTAAGGCGTGCGCCATCGGCGCTAAAGGTTTCATTTTCCATATTCCCCACGCTTTCCCCATCCATGGTATAACAGGCAAAGGCGCCAATTTTAGCAATATCCGCTTTATCCACACCTCTGCCTATCTCCTCATCGGGCGTAAACAGTATTTTAATGGTGCCGTGTTTGATCTCCGGGTGGTTCATCAACTGGTAGCAGGCATCCATAATTTCGGCTACACCGGCCTTATTATCCGCCCCTAAAAGTGTAGTGCCCGATGCCGTGATAATATCGTTACCTATCTGGTTCTTCAGATCAGGGTGCTCACTCATTTTCAGTACCTGTGTCGTATCGTCCGGCAGCGTAATGTCTTCCCCACGGTAGTTTTTGTGGATGATGGGCTTAACGCCGGTGCCGCTGCAATCAGGCGCGGTATCCATGTGCGAGCAAAAACAGATCACCGGCACATCGGGCTTATCCGTATTGGCGGGGATGGTGGCGTACACATAACCATATTGGTCAAGATGTGCGTCGGCAATCCCCATCTCCAACAACTCGCTTACCAATAGTCTGCCCAGGTCCTTCTGCTTTTCGGTAGACGGTATGGTTGGCGATGCCGGATCCGACTGGGTATCAATGGTCACATATTTTAAAAACCTATCAGTAACCGTATAATTTAGCGGTGTTTTAAAATCCATAGAAAACTTATATTAGTAAAAAATTTACCGGTCGCCCTAAAGCCGTGTAACGGCCGGTACAAACAGCAATTACCAAACATACAAATTCATTGAAAAAGTATATTTTAATTCTGCTACTGGCTGCCGCGTTTAACCAGGCCAAGGCGCAAAACAGCTTAAATTACGCTTCATTAGGTATTGGCGTAAGCGCGAGTTTAAACAAACCCAACGCCGACCTTAAAAACGAGTACCAGAACAAGTCATACGCCCTAACGTTTAACTACTATTACACCCCTTATGTGCCGGTAGGTTTAGAGTTTCAATTCGGCAAATTATCCGGTGGGGGCAATACTGTTGCCGAAGATAAGGACACCCGCCGCTACAGTAACGACTATAAGGCGCTGATACTACACCTGGACGCGCAACTGGGCGAATTTGTTGATTATGAGCGAAACGCGTTTTTAAACGTGGTAAAGAATTTTTACGCGGGTATAGGTGTGGGGGGTATATATAATAATGTAAACCGCAACGAGTACAGCCTGCTCGACCCTACTTATAAGTTCCCCGGGCAGAACACGAGCCTTAACCTCATTGTGCCGCTGCGGGTAGGTTACGAGTTTAAGTTTTATAACGAATACGGGCAGCCCAACGTAAGGCTGGATATTGGCTATCAGCATAACATTACCTTTGGCGAGGGATTGGATGGCTACGATGACCCTTCAACCAAATTTAAGAACAACGCGCCCGACCAGTATCGCCAGATCACCGTGGGCCTTAAAGTAAACTTTGGCGGCCAGAGCACTTACGACAAAGATATTAAGGGATACTGATATGCATATTGAAGACCTGCGCGACTATTGCCTTGCTAAACCCGGCGTTACTGAAAGCTTCCCCTTTGGCGAGGATATCCTGGTTTTCAAGGTGGGCGATAAAGTATTTTTGCTAACCGGCCTAAATGACCATAGCTTTAATGTAAAATGCGACCCCGAAAAGGCCATTGAACTGCGCGAGCAGTTCAGCGAGGTAATGCCCGGCTTCCATATGAATAAAAAACACTGGAACACGGTACGCACGGATGGTTCGCTTACCAATAAACAGCTTAAGGAAATGATAGACCATTCTTACGAACTGGTATTTGCCGCCCTGCCAAAAAAAGTACGTGAGGAAATTGCCACCCTTTAAGCACCCATGAAAAAAGCGTTCCTGTTCCTCTTTCCGCTACTATCAGGCCTTATTGCTCATGCGCAGCTTACGCCATTTGAACAAAGTCCCGATAAAAATTATACCGCCACTTATCACCAGGTAATAGCTTACTACAAAAGCCTCGCGGCTAAGCAGCCGCAAATGCGCCTGTTTAACTATGGCAGTACAGATGCCGGTAAACCGCTAACGCTGATAGTGCTGTCTAAGAATAAGGTTTTTGACCCGGCCCTTATTAAAAAACAAGGAAAATGTGTACTGCTGGTAAACAACGGCATACACCCCGGCGAGCCCGAAGGGATTGATGCCAGCATGATGCTGGTACGCGATCTGCTTAAAAACAACCAGCTGCCCAACAACGTGGTAGTGTGCTTTATAGCGTTGTACAACATTGACGGCAGCCTTAACCGCGGCGTTTCGCGCGTGAACCAGAACGGGCCGCGCGCTTATGGTTTTAGGGGTAATTACCGCAACCTTGACCTTAACCGCGATTTTATTAAGGCTGATAGCCGTAACGCCCTGGCCTTTGCGCAGATACTGAATACCTGGCAGCCCGAGGTTCTTTTAGACACCCACACCAGTGATGGCGCCGATTACCAGTATGTAATGACGCTGATTGAAACGCAGAAAGACAAGCAAAACCCGCGGCTGGCCGCCTATACGGATAAGGTTTTAACACCCGACCTGTACAAAGGCATGAAGAAAAAAGGCTTTGAAATGATCCCTTACGGCGCGGGCGAGCAGGGCCTGCCGGATAGCGGTATTGTAAGCTTTATGGAAACGCCCCGCTTTTCTACCGGTTACGCGGCGCAGCACAACATCATCAGCTACATGACGGAAACGCACATGCTGAAACCATTTGACAAGCGGGTTTGGGCCACCTATTATTTTATACAACAGCTGGTAGATATTTGCCGCCGCGATGCCAGCCTGCTGGTGAGCAATAAAAAGCAGGTGGATGCCGAGGTGGCACGGCAGCAAACCTTCGCTCTAAACTGGAGCCTTGACGAAAGCCGGGTAGATACCATTACCTTTAAGGGTTATGCCGCCAAATACAAAACCAGCGAGGTGAGCGGCTTAAAACGCCTTTATTATGATCGTAACGAGCCCTACACCAAAACCATTAAATTTTATAATACCTATAAAGCTACCGCCCGCGCAAATAAACCTGTAGCCTACATCATACCACAGGCCTGGGGCAAAGTAATTGACCTGCTGAAACTGAACAAAGTGGCCATGAGCCGCCTGGCGCATGACACCACACTTACGCCGCAGATGTATTACCTAACCGATTACAAAACCGGCAACCGCCCATACGAAGGCCATTACCTGCACAGCAACGTGCAGCTTAACCCGGTTACCATGCCGGTTAAGTTTTACCAGGGCGATTATGTGATATATGTAAACCAGCCTATTAACCGCTATATTGTAGAAACCCTTGAGCCGCAGGGCGTAGATTCCTTCTTCGCCTGGAACTTTTTTGACAGCATACTGGGGCAAAAAGAATATTTTTCTGATTACGTATTTGAGGATGTTGCCGCCAAAATGCTGCAAGACGACCCCGCGCTGAGAAAAAAACTGGATGAAGCCAAAGCTGCCGATGCTAAACTGGCAGGCAGCGCGGCAGCGCAGCTGATGTGGGTATACCGCAATTCGCCCTATTTTGAAAAAACTTACCTGCGCTACCCGGTAGCCAGGCTATTAACCAACCCCCAACTTGATCTTGTAAGATGATAGAATATTTGCAATACGCCCCGGTGGCGTCCATTATATTCGCTATAACACTGGCTACCTCGCTATGGGCTTTTTCTAACGAGAACCTGTACGGTAACCTTATCCTCAACCCCTACAATGTATCGCGCGGGTATAAGGTTTATACCATTATTACCAGCGGGCTTATCCATAAGGACTGGAACCACCTGTTCTTTAACATGCTGTCGTACTACTTCTTCGCCTTTCAGCTCGAAACTCTGCTGGGGCACTGGCAGTTTGGGGTACTATATGTAGTGAGCTTAATATTAAGCGACTTGCCTACCATTCAAAAACATAGGAACGACCTGTGGTACAACAGCCTGGGTGCTTCGGGTGCCATTAGCGCGGTTATTTTTAGCTTTATTCTGTTTGAACCTACAGCGCAAATGGGGCTGCTGTTTTTACCCATTCATATCCCCGCATGGATATTTGGCATCCTGTACCTGGTGTATTGCCATTATGCCTCCAAGCACGCGCGCGATAACATCAACCACGACGCGCACTTTTTTGGCGCCATCAGCGGTATCATTATCACCTTTGCCCTGCACCATGAGGTATTGAACGAACTGATCGGAAAATTCAGAGGCTAAGGCTGATGCTTTGCGCCGGTATTTTATTGCCGGCCTCATCAAACAAAAAGCTCATTGGCCGCTCCGGGTTCTTGATGATCTCCAGCAGCAGAAAACCCCAGTTCTTCCAGAAGTTTTCCAGCACCTGGCCGTAGGTCTTGTTTTGCCATTCATCAAAAAGCGGTTTACTGCTTAAGCCGCGCAGGGGCATTTCCTCAATGTATATCTCGTTGTTAACCGGTAGTATGTTATACTCGGGCAGGCGGTTAAACAGGTAATTGGAGTAAAAAACCCGTCCGCTAAATTCTTCAAACTGTATGGGGTGCAGGGTATCGTCCTTTAGCTGGTCGTATATCTTTTTGTGGTAATAATAATTGGCGGCGTTGTCCTGCAGGCATATCAGCAAGCCAAAATCATTTACGCGTAAAGCCAGGGTCTGGGTGTTGATCTCATCGCGGTAGCCAAACTCCTCCGCCTTGTTATTCACCTTAAATATAAAAAGGCTGAAAGGTTTAAAATCCTCAAATATCAACGGCAGGTTAATGCTTTGCAGCATGAGGTGCAACTGGCTGAATTTTAACAGGATAGACTGCGACATACTGAACTCCTCGCCCTGCGCGTGCATCAGCCGGATGCCTGCCTGTATCTCGTTAAAGATAATGCCATACAAAAGCTTGCCCGCCCACTGGAAAAGTTTAAGTTCATCGAGCGCTTTTATACCTTCATATCCCTTGTCGAAAGCGGCGGCTACTTCCTGCTCCAGCGGTTCCAGAAAATCGTTATGTATGCATGCCGAGCAGGGCAGCTTAAGGTCTTTGTAGGTGGCTATGGTTTCGTCGAGCAGTTTAAAGGGCTGGTCTTCCAAACCGTAACGGCTCATGAGCCATTGGGGGAAAACCTGTATCTTTTCTTCTTCACTGCTCAGCGGCTCCCCGCTCAGGGAACAGGTTTTGTTGCTGAAGTTAAAACGTTCAAACGGCGCGTAAATTTTTGGCGGCATAAGCGCAAAGATACATAGTAGGATAAAATTAAAGTTTTAGCTTTGATATTTGACATGCAGCTTACTTACCGCCCATACGAGCTTTTACTTAAACACACATTTACCATAGCGAAATTCTCGCGCAATGCTACCCCGCTCATGCTGGTGCAGCTTACCCACGAGGGCCAAACCGGCTATGGCGAAGCCTCCATGGTGCCCTACATGGGCGAGAGCGTGGAAACGGCCACAGCTTTCCTGAACCGGGTGGATGTAACACGTTTTACCTATCCGTTTAACTATGCGGAGATCATCACTTACCTGGATACCATAGCCCCGGGCAACCCCGCCATTAAAGCCGCTATTGATATTGCCCTGCATGACCTGGATGGGAAATTACAAAACAAGCCCTGCTGGCAACTACTGGGCAGTAACCCCGCGCTGATGCCCGTTACCAGCTACACGGTGGGCATAGATACCAGGGAGATCATCATTCAAAAGATACAGGAGGCGCCCGAGGCAAAAGTGATCAAAGTAAAGCTTGGGCGTGATAGTGATAAAGAGCTCATACAAACCATCCGCTCGGTTACAGATAAGCCGCTGTATGTTGATGCCAACCAGGGCTGGACAGACCGGCAGCAAAGCCTCGACCTCATTTACTGGCTGCAGGAGCAGGGCGTGCAGCTGATAGAACAGCCCATGCTTAAAACCGATATTGACGGCAATGCCTGGCTTACCGCCAACAGCCCCATACCCATTATTGCCGATGAGGCCGTACAGCGCCTTGCCGATGTGGAAAAAGCCGCCGGTGCCTACCACGGCATTAACATTAAACTGATGAAATCTGCCGGGTTATATGAGGCGAAGCAAATGGCTGATAGGGCCCGCGCGCTGGGCTTAAAAATACTGATAGGTTGCATGAGCGAAACCAGTTGCGCCACCCTTGCCGCCGCGGCGCTGGCCCCGCAGTGTGACTGGGCCGACCTTGACGGGCCCCTGCTGGTTTCTAACAACCCATACCCGGCGCCTGACTTTGAAGAGGGCCGCTGGGTATTGCCCAATGCCCCCGGCTTAGGCCTGCGTGCCTGATGTTCCGCCATCGCCCGCCGAAGCAGGGAAGCTGAGGTAAAAAGTAGTACCGATATCTATTACGGTATCAAACCATACTTTGCCGTTGGCATTTTCAATAGAGTTTTTCACAAACGCCAGGCCCAGGCCCGTGCCCGAACTTTTAGTGGTAAAATTGGGCTCGAATATCTTTTCGCGCATATTTTCGGGGATACCGCTGCCGTTATCTTTGATGGTCAACAGGATGTTTTTACTGGTGATCAGGTAATTGATGTCGATCTCGCAGCGCTTATCTTCGGGCGTGGCTTCAATAGCGTTTTTAAGCAGGTTATTAAAACAGCGCAGCAACTGGTCGCGGTCGGCATCTACCATAAACGGCTGTTCCGGTGCTTGATAAGTGATCTGTACATTGTCCATTTGTTTAAAAATGGTGGTAGCCTGGTTAAGAATATCAAATATATTAATGCGCTCTATGCGGGTATCGGGCATCTTGGCAAAGGCCGAGAATTCCGAAGCTATTGACGACAGGCTCTCTATCTGCTCCACAAATGATTTGCTGAAACGCTCAAACTTCTGGTCAAATTTAGGGTCCTTATCCTTCCATGATTTATCCAGCAGCTGCAAGCCCAGTTTAAGGGGGGTAAGCGGGTTTTTAATTTCATGCGCTACCTGCTTGGCCATCTCGCGCCAGGCCGATTCCCTTTCAGACTGGGCCAGTTTTTGGGCGCTTTGTTCCAGCGCGGCAATCATGTTATTATATTCCTTTACCAGCGCGCCTATCTCATCGTCGCGGTTCCATTTAATAGGTTCGTTCTTTTTCCCGTAAATGGTTTTACTCAAACTGTACTGTATAAAGTTAAGCGGCGCGGTTATTTGCCGGGCAATAATTACCGCGAACAACCCAATGGCGATGAATACCAGCGCGTAAACGTTGATCATGATGTTAAGCAACGAACCTATACGCTCGGTATAATCGGCTTCGTTGGCAAAATACGGCAATTGTAAATAAGCAATGGTTTCGTGCTTAATATTGCGTATTGGCGTGTAAGCGGCCTTGTAATTGAGCAGGCCTATTTTTTCTTCGTTCAGTATCTCCGATTTCTGGAGGCCGTGCAGGTTAATAAAAGCGCGGCCGTTCATTTGCCGGGCTTGCAGGCCGTAATCGTAAATTTTGGGCTGGGTGCTCATCAGCAGCGCCCCGTTCACGTCAAACAAACTCAGGTCGGCAGAGTAGGTATTGGCCAGTTCATCAAAGTTTATCTGCGCCTGCTCATTAATGTGCTGTATACGGTCGGTAAGGGGGCCTACCTCAAAGGCGGCGGCTATCTGCAAAATTTTGGTCCGTATAAGGGTTTCCTGCTGGCTCTGGTATTGCGAACTGATGGAAACAAAGGTGATGATACCCACCAGTATCAGTGTGATTACCACCGCGAATATCATAGAAAACTGTATGCGTGTGCGGTAAAGTATCTTATCAAAATTTATCTTAAACGCCCATTTGATACGGTTGTTGCTAACGGTTAGTATCTTCACCCTTATCCACAACAGGCGCAGCAATATGAGCAGGGTACTAAATGATAACAGTACCACAAAAAAGAAGGTTAACGCGGTAATACTGGATAGTATAGCGTTATCCTCACGCGTTACCACAATAAGGTTGCGCTCGCTGGGTTTGTAAAGCAAATGGCTGTAAGTGGTAAAACGGCCCGCCATGCCGTTTTTGTTACCCTGGGTAACCTGTGTAGTGTATGTTTTTATTTTACCGCCAAACTCATTGTTACGCAGGCTGTAAACATAGGTGCCGCTTTGTGCCACCAGGCGGTTATCCGCATAAAAAGCGAATGAATAGTTTTTAAACTCGTCGCTGCTGCCCTTCACCTGTTTATCGATCAGCAGGTCGGGGAACGCTCCGGGGGTGAGCATGGTTTTGGATTTAAGCTCAATTACAATGGTACCGAGGTTGGTGTTACCGTCTACCACCGGCAGCATGGCAAAATAGCTCTGAAAGCCAAATGACTCGTTCTCGCGGTAAAAATATTTCGATACTTTGAACGAGTTGTACACCACCATATCCTTAAACACATCCAGCGAATAACTTTTGTCTACCGATACGGGTTGCCCATCGGGCCCGTACTCATGCACGTCAAAGTCATACTTGGAAAGGTACTGGTCAAAGTATTGCTTCTTCAGCCCGGTTTCAAGGTAGTCGTCGCTATGGTTAGGGTTTTTATAATAGGATATCAGCAGCGAATCTTTAGTGATATCGTTCTCTATGCGGTTAAATATACCATCGGCAATGGCATCATCGGGCATTTCCAGGCGCTGTATCAACACCTTGCGCATGCCCTTTTCTTTGATCTGCTCAAAGTGGCTGAGCTTTGACGCCGATATTACCGTGCACAACAAGATAACACTGATAAAGGTAGGTGCTGTAAAACGCCGCCCGTGGTAAAGGTGTGCATACCCCCTGATGAGGATCAATAACATCCACAGAAAATGGAACAAGCTAAATTCCCAGTAATAGGTATTGATGAGGGTAGCCAGCAATACGCCCAAAAACAGCCCAAAAACCTGCTGTTGCAACGGCACAGCCAGCTTTAAGCAAATGGTGATCACCAGTTCGCCCAGCAGGAAAAAGAGCAGGAAGGCGAAGCACAGCATAAGCACGCCCAGGTAACTGAACTCTGAAAGATTAAGGATGTTATTTACATCGAAACTGATCTTGGAGTTGATCACCAGGCCATAAAAAGCGCTTAGCAGGGCCTGTGCTGTACCAATGAGAGAAAGCACCACAAACACATAAATGGCGTAGCCGGCGGGTTTACCGGGCGTTTTAGTGATAAGGCGGTTGCGCTGTATGTAGGCAAAACCTGCAAACCAGCAGATAAATAAGATATTGATACAAAAATCGCCCAGCGAGCGGAAAACCGCCGAAGAAGCGTACACTTGCGGGTTAAACAGGCTTAGCTGCTGCGTAAACGTGGGTATGCCCAGCCAAAGGTTAATGGCCCTGATAGCCACAATGGACCCCGCCAGAAATAGCAGCGCCAGGTAAGCGTTTTTACGGGCGATGTACTGCGCCACACTATTGATGAGGATACACAGCGCAATAATGGCCATTATCCAAAACCCGACAACCAGGTAAAAAAACCGGTGGTTTACGCCTTTTGCCAGTTTAAGCGAAAAAAGATATACGCCATTTACATCATGTACGGGGTATATCTCCTTATCGGTAAAATCGGCAATGGCAATATTACGGTCTGTGGTAAGGTCGCGCGCAAAAACATTGGTGAGGTACTCATTGGTAAAAGGATAATTTCCTTTTACGGGTATAAAAAACATCACGGTGGTTTCGCCATCTGTTTTACGGATAGCTTCGTAATAGCCGTTAGGTTGCTTAATAAAAGAGCAACCCTCCTTGATACGCCTAACCGCGTTTGGCGGAATGATCTTAGCGCCCGACCAAAAGCTTAAAACACCTTTTTTATATACCAGCAACCAAATGCTCCTGTTGGAGGTAAATTCGTTTATGTATTGTATGCCCTTTTGCGGTGTGGTGCGCAGGTTTTTTATCTCATTAAAAACTGTTTTATTGCCAAGTGCCTGGTAAATAAAGTTTTCTTTTTTATGCAGGTTGTTCTCCAGCAATTTAGCCGTTTGCTCCAGGTTGTTAGCCGGGGTATAGGTACTCTCAATTGCTATTGCGGTAAACAGCAAACTGGCAAACAGTAACGCGAGCAGTACACGTATTTTTCCTGGGGCTGACACAAATAGGCTGATATACTTAACAGTTAATAAAATGGCAAAGCCACCCCTATGGGTGGCTTTTAGATATAGTTACGCCTGTATAGCGGCGCTTGCGGTGGCAACATCGCGGTTAACCTTTTTTACCAATCCCTGTAACACCTTGCCGGGGCCTACTTCGGTAAATGAGGTAGCGCCATCTTCCAGCATATGCTCAACCGTTTGGGTCCAGCGCACCGGTCCGGTAAGTTGGGCAATCAGGTTATGCTTAATGTGCTCAACATCGGTATAAGGTTTGGCGTCAATGTTTTGGTAAATGGGGCATACCGGTTGGTTAAAAGCAGTATGTACTATAGCATGCTCCAGCTCAACACGTGCGGCTTCCATCAGCGGCGAGTGGAACGCGCCTCCAACATTGAGTTTCATGGCACGCTTGGCGCCGGCGGCGGTCATTTTTTCACAGGCGGCATCAATACCGGCAATCGTACCCGAAATAACCAACTGGCCGGGGCAGTTATAGTTGGCCGGTACTACTACATCGCTAACCTGTTTACAAATATCCTCTACCTTAAAATCATCCAAAGCTAAAATTGCGGCCATGGTTCCCGGTTGTATCTCGCAGGCTTTTTGCATGGCATTGGCGCGGGCGGCTACTAAACGCAGGCCATCCTCAAAAGCCAGCGCGCCGGCAGCAACAAGCGCCGAAAACTCACCAAGTGAATGCCCGGCAACCATATCGGGCTTAAAGTCGTCACACATAATTTTTGCCAGTATTACCGAGTGCAGGAAAATAGCCGGCTGGGTAACCCTGGTTTGTTTCAGGTCTTCCTCGGTACCATCAAACATAATATCTGTAATACGGAAACCTAATATCTCATTCGCTTTTTCAAATAGTTCGCGGGCTTGCTCGCTTTGCTCGTAAAGGTCTTTACCCATGCCCGGAAACTGGGCGCCCTGCCCAGGGAAAATATATGCTTTCATTAGCCCCCCAACCCCCTAAAGGGGGAGTTTTATTTTAAAGTTTATAATATAATTAATTAGCCATCCTGCTCCCCCTTCAGGGGGTTGGGGGGCTTAACTTAACCTCGATGATATTAAGTTTAAAAATTCGGTTCTGGTTTTCTCTTTCATAAACTCGCCTGTAAATGCCGATGTGGTAGTTACCGAGTTTTGCTTTTGTACGCCGCGCATGCTCATGCACAAGTGGCGACACTCAATTACCACGCCAACGCCAATTGGGTTAAGCGTTTGCTGTATACAATCGCGTATCTCGTTAGTTAAACGTTCCTGCACCTGCAAACGGCGGGCATAAACATCAACCACGCGCGGTATTTTACTTAAACCTACTACGTGCCCATTAGGAATATATGCTACGTGTGCCTTGCCAAAAAATGGCAGCATATGGTGTTCGCACATAGAGTATACTTCTATGTCCTTAACAATCACCATCTGGCTGTATTCCTCTTTAAACATAGCCGATGTAAGGATGTCTTTGGCGTTAAGATCATACCCGTGCGTAAGGTACAGCATGGCCTTGGCCATACGCTCAGGCGTTTTCAGCAAACCTTCCCTTTCCGGGTTTTCGCCAAGCTCCTTTAAAACTTCGTGGTAATGGGCCGAGAGGTTTTTTATCAGTTCGGGGTTGTAGCGGTCAATTTTCTGGTAGCCGTTTATACCCCCGTCCCTGTCCGGAATGTTATCGTGATCGGTCATCGTGTGTATTTATCCGCCAAAGTATTCGGCAGAATTATTTTCGGTTTCGTATAGTTTAACAGAATGCAGGAACACGCCCTCATGCGCCTCAATAGGCCCTTTTAACTGGTTAAATATCTCAATGGTAAGCAACTCGGTCGAAGCCATTTTGCCGGCCATAAAGTCCACATCTTTATTAATATTCTTGTGATCGAGCTTCTCTATCACATATTCATTAATGATCTTTTTAAGATCTTTCAGATCGATCAGGTAGCCGGTAGCATGGGTAATTTCACCTTTAACCGTTACAAACAGGTTGTAGTTGTGGCCGTGCCAGTTAGGGTTGGCGCACTTACCAAAAACCTCAAAGTTTTTTTCTGCGCTCCATTCTTCCCGGTACATCCGGTGTGCGGCATTAAAATGTTCTCTGCGCGTGATATGTATCATCATAACAATTAGTGGTGCAAATATACAAAACAAATAATGCTGAGTTGTTTTATCTTAGTTGGCAAAAAGTTTTGAACGTGATGAAAATATTGCTGGTAGCGGCTACGGAATTTGAGGTAAATGAGTTGAAGTCAAAATTCAAAATTCAAAATTCAAAACAGGCTGTTGATGAGCAGGAAGGCCCACTGCCGACCGCCAACTACAAACTGCAAACGGATGACTACCAACTACAAACTGCCAACTGCAAACTGCTGGTCACTGGGGTTGGCATGGTGGCAACCGCTTACGCGCTGGGCCGCGAACTGGCAACGAACAATTACGATCTGGCGATTAACCTGGGCATAGCCGGCAGCTTTGACAGAAGTATTGCCCTTGGCGAAGTGGTGGAGGTAATTACAGACACGCTTGCCGAACTGGGGGCCGAGGATGATACCGTTTTTTTACCGATAGACCAGATGGGTTTTGGCGAGAGCCGTTTTGACGCTACTTATCAGCCGGATGAACTTACGCTGCCCTCGGCTAAAAAAGTAACAGGCATTACGGTAAATACCGTGCATGGCAACGAAAGTTCTATACAAAAACTGCAGCAGCGGCTAAACGCCCAAACAGAAAGCATGGAAGGAGCGGCATTTTTTTATGCCTGCAGGCAAGCCGGTGTGCCTTGTATGCAGTTAAGGGCCATATCCAACTATGTGGAGAAACGCAACCGCGATGCCTGGCAAATAGGTGCGGCTATTAAAAACCTCAATGCCTATGCCCTGGAACTTTTAGCGGCATTAAATAATAAAGGCCGCTCATGAGCGGCCTTTATATATATGTTGTGCAATTTATAATTAACCTTTAGCACGCTCTACGTATGAGCCGGTGGCAGTATCAACCTTAACACGGTCGCCAATGTTAATAAACAAAGGTACACGTATCTCGGCGCCGGTTTCAACAGTAGCCATTTTAAGGGCACCGCTTGAGGTATCGCCTTTTACGGCAGGCTCAGTGTAAGTAATTTCCAGTTCGGCCGAGCCCGGTATCTGGCCCATAATGGCTTCGTCGCTTTCAAAGGCAACAATTACGTTCATGCCTTCTTTAAGGAAACGCACTGCCGGGCCGAAAAGGCTTTTAGGCACGTTGTGCTGGTCGTAAGTGGCGTTATCCATTATTACTAATGAATCGCCGTCTTCATAAAGGTACTGGTAATCGTTGGTTTCTACACGCGCTATATCCACCTCCTCATCGGTACGGAAACGGTACTCCACCAGTTTACCGGTTTTAACGTTACGCATACGTGCCTGGTAAAAGGCGCGCAGGTTACCCGGTGTGCGGTGTATAAACTCTTCTACCTGCACCAGTTCTCCGTTAAAGCGCAGTATATTTCCATTTTTTACATCAGATGCTTTTGCCATATTATTTGTGAATACTTGAAGGCCAAAATTAGCTAATTGATTTTAATTTTCAGCACGCCGCTTTTTATAGCGAAAGGCAATTAAAAAATCATCTTTACCGCTCTATTTAAGCGCCGTAACGCCACACCCGGGGTGGCTGCGAACAAGCCGCATTTACCAATATGTTAATTAGTCGAGTTAACACATTGCCATTTCTAATAACATTGTAAATAAAACACGCTTTAAATTAAATTTTGGCATTATTTGAAACACATTTTTTAAATAATATGTTTGTTCAATTGGGTAAATGTTTATTACCTTATGCCATATATCAAGCCCATGAGAATATTTCACCTGAGTGCCGAATGCTATCCCGTGGCCAAGGTTGGCGGCCTTGCCGACGTGGTTGGGGCGCTGCCTAAATACCAAAACCAGGCAGGGTTAAACGCGGCGGTGGTTATGCCTTTTTACGACCGTAAATTTGTACAGGAAAACGCATTCGACGTGGTTTTTCAGGGTACCAGTTTACTGGGCACACGGCGCATTTATTTTGAAATATTAAAAGAGCAAACCAATAAACTCGGCTTTGAGCTTTACCTGGTAAAGATACCCGGCCTGCTCGACAGGGAGAACGTTTACAGCTACCCCGATGAGCGCGACCAGTTCATGGCCTTTCAGCTGTGTTTCCTGGATTGGATAAACTGGAGCGGGCAAACGCCTGATCTGGTACACTGCCACGACCACCACTCCGGGCTGGTACCTTTTCTGATGTATCACTCGGCTTTATACACCCGCCTGGCAAACGTACCCACCGTATTTACCATACACAACGGCCAGTACCACGGTGCCTTTGGCTGGGACCGCCTGAACCTGCTGCCAGAGATAGATATGAATAAGGCCGGTTTGCTTGAATGGGCAGGCGGCATTAACCCGCTGGCCTGCGCCGTTAAATGCTGCTGGCGCTACACTACCGTTTCGCCGAGCTACCTGCATGAGCTGGAGCTGAGCAGCAACGGCCTCGAATACCTTTTTTACCTTGAGAGCCAGAAAGGTGCAGGCATCTTAAACGGTATTGACACCGAGGTGTGGAACCCGGAAACAGACCCTATGCTGCCCGCGCACTTTACAGCTGCCACCGTAACCAAAGGCAAGAACCAAAACAAGGAAGCGTTGTGCCAGCGTTTTAACCTATCAACAGATAAGCCACTGGTAGCCTTTATTGGCCGTTTGGTAGAAGAAAAAGGATCAGACCTGCTGCCCGCCGCTATTGAGCGCAGTATACAGGAACATGGCGATAAGGTAAACTTTCTGGTGCTGGGTACCGGCGACCCGCTCACCGAACTGCAGCTAAATGCTTTAAAAGAATTGCACCCCACCCAATGCGCCGTATTTATAGGGTATGACGAAGCCCTGGCCCACCTCGTTTATGCCGGCGCCGATTTCCTGTTGATGCCATCACGGGTGGAGCCCTGCGGCCTTAACCAGATGTATGCCCTGCGCTACGGCACCATGCCAATGGTACGCAGCACCGGCGGCCTGCGCGATACCGTAATTGATTTTGGCGAAGAAGGTGGTTACGGCATACGTTTTGACCATGTAAGTGTAGATGACATGACCCTGGCCATATCACGGGCGGTTGTTTTATATGATGATACGCGTAAAATGCAAACCCTGCGCAAGCGCATGATGGCGCTTGATTTTTCATGGGGGCGCTCGGCTAAAGAATATACAAACTTGTACCAAAGCTTAATTTTGTAGATATATGACATCCAAAGTAATCAGTATTGTACTTGGGGGAGGGCAGGGCAGCCGCCTGGCGCCGCTAACCCAAACACGCTCAAAGCCGGCTGTACCCATAGCAGGTAAATACCGCCTTGTTGATATCCCGATCTCTAACTGCCTGCACTCGGGCATCGACCGTATTTTTGTGCTTACTCAGTTTAACTCGGCATCGTTAAACAAGCACATTAAAAATACTTACCATTTCAGCACGTTTAGCAAAGCCTTTGTTGATATACTGGCTGCCGAACAAACGCCCACCAGCGGAAACTGGTTCCAGGGAACGGCCGATGCGGTAAGGCAAAGCCTGCACCACCTGAACGTGCACGATTTTGATTACGTGCTGATCCTCTCCGGCGACCAGCTGTACCAGATGGATTTCAGTGAGATGATTCAGCAGCATATTGAAAAGAATGCTGATATATCTATCGCTACCATTCCCGTACATGCCAATGATGTACCCGGCTTTGGTATCTTAAAAACGGATGAGAACAGCCTCATTACCTCGTTTGTGGAAAAACCTAAAACAGGCTTTGAGGACCTGGTATCTGAAGTGAGTGATGAGATGAAGGCACAGGGCCGCCTTTACCTGGCCTCAATGGGTATCTACATTTTTAACAAAAAGCTGCTTTACGAACTGCTGGAAAATACCGATGATACCGACTTTGGTAAAGAGATCATCCCGCACTCTATTGTAGGGCACAAGGTGGTGAGCTACCAGTACGAAGGCTACTGGACAGATATTGGTACCATACCATCGTTCTTTGATGCCAACCTGGGCCTTACCGATGATATACCGCAGTTTAACCTGTTTAACAGCAACCAGATATTTACCCGTGCACGTATGCTGCCCCCTACCAAAATATCGGGCACTACCATGGAAAAATCCATCATCGCGGATGGCTGTATCATTAACGCCAGCCTGGTTAAACGCTCCATTATTGGGATACGTACCCGCGTAGGTTTTAACTCGCAGATAGAGAACTGTTATGTAATGGGTAGCGACAGCTATCAAAACCTGGATGAAATTGCCCTGGCAAAGCAAAACAATATACCAGCCATGGGAATTGGCGACCGGTGCTGTATCAAAAATGCCATTATTGACAAAAACACCTACATAGGCGATAACGTAACTATTAACTGCGGCAGCAAATTACCAGATGGCGACTTCCCTACCTATACCGTGGTGGATGGAATTGTGATCATTAAAAAGCGTGCAGTTATACCAAGTGGCACTATTATTTAACCAAAAATTAACAAAAACGCATAAAAACTATTTTTAGTTAATTTGTTATATATAAAACTAAAATTAACTAAATCATGAAAAAGACCATTGCAACCCTTGCTGTCGCCGCCATTACGTTCGGCAGCATTAATGCTTTTTCCATGCCTGTGCAAACACAGCAGGACACTTCTAAAACCAAAACACATAAGGAAAAGAAGATGAAGCACAAAAAGCCATGGAAAGACACCACTAAAAAGGACACCATGAAAATGTAGTTTTTGTTGTTGTGTGTAGCTATTAACCAAAAAGGCCCTGCAAAAATTTTTGCAGGGCCTTTTTGGTTTTATGGCAATGAGCGTTTACAGTTCTATGCTTTCGCCAACTGCCGGCAGTTTAAGGTTAAGCCCGGCTTTAATGAATTTCTCGGTAACCTCGTCCTTGTTTATCTTAATTACCGGGAACGAATCATAATGTATACCTACAATATTTTTACAATTCACAAACCCGGCGGCCTTAATGGCATCATCGGCACCCATGGTGTAATTGTCGCCAATAGGCAACAGTGCCCAGTCAATGTTCTCATCTTCCAGCAGCTTCATATCATAAGTTAACGCGGTATCGCCGGCAAAATAAATGGTTTCGCTGGCGCCATAAACTACAAAGCCGGCAGGGTTACCACCGTTTGAGCCATCGGGCAGGGCACTGGAGTGAATGGCATTTACCATTTTAACGCGGCCAAACTCAAAATTGAACGCGCCGCCAATGTTCATGCCGTGTACGTTCTCAACACCTTTGGTGCCCAGCCAATTGGCTATTTCGGCAATGCAGATCACTTTTGCGCCTGTGCGTTTGGCAATATCAATCAAGTCGCCTACATGGTCGCCGTGTCCGTGTGATACCAGGATATAGTCCGGTTTCAGGCTATTTACGTCAATATCCTTTGCCAGCGGGTTACCTGTAATAAACGGATCGAATAATAATGTTTTGCCGCCAACAACTATTTCCAGTGTCGACTGACCGTAATAAGTAAGTTTCATAGTATATTTTTACAGATGCTTAGCAAGTTATTTGCCAAAAAGGCTGCCCAAACCGCCCATACCACCCAGCATAGCACTGGTCATGGCGGCCATTTCGCTCTGGCTTACATTCTCTGCCTGTTCCAGCGCTTTGTTAACGGCTACTACCAGCAGTTCTTCCAATTCTTCCTTATCGGCCTCTTTTAAGAACGCCTCGTCAACAGCAATGGATTTAATTACTTTGTTGCCATTAGCCTGTACGGTGATCTTACCGCCTTCGGCCATACCGGTTACCGTGATCGCGTCTAATCGTTTTTTTACCTCGCCAGCCTTTTGCTGGGCTTCCATTAATTTATCAAACATAATATTTTTAATGTGCGGATATGCAGATATGCAAATTGCCTTCCGATTAATTAATAATGTATTAATGAATTTATAACTTTATAATATAAAACACCTTAAATCCCGTTACCATATGGTAGGATGCTGAAACAAGTCCATCACAAAGACACTGTGGTTGCTTATCTTCTCATTTGCACATCTGCATATCCACGCATCTGCACATTTGAGGTTTAGTCCTCCGCCGTATCGCCGTTACCGGTGTAGGCGCCCTTGCGCACAATAGGCATACCCGTCATTTTAAACAGATCGTCCAGGTGCAGCAGGCTACCGTTTACCATATTGCCTAACAAAACAATGGTGACATCGTTTTTAAGGTCGCGTAAAAATATATGGCGGAAACCATGCCACCAGCCAGTGTGGTATACCACCTTCTGGCCCGGCGCCTCAAATATACGCCAGCCGTAGCCGTAGCTAAAGTGCCCGCGTATCATGGGGTTGTGGGCGGTATAGGCCGAATCCTGCGTAGCTGGTTTAATGAGCTTGCCGGCCTTAAGCGCCTGGTCAAACACAAACAGGTCGCCTACGGTACTGTATATCCCTTTATCGCCTACCGGCCCATCCAGGAAGTTTTGCGCTACAGAATAGCGCCAGCTGTTACGGTCGTGCCCTACCACATCAACCGGTATTTTATCATAAACCGCTTTGGAGTACACGGCGGTATGCGCCATGCCTGCAGGTTTAAAGATGTTCTCTTTCATATAGTCGGCATAGTTCTGGCCGGTCACTTTTTCAATAATAGCACCCAGCACCATAAAATTGCTGTTGTTGTACAAAAAGCTGGCGTTGGGTTTGTTAAAACGTGCAGGTTTGTATTTGGCTATCATTTCCATAGCCTCCTTGTTGGTTAAACCCTTCTTTTGATTGAGGTGCTGCGTGCGGTAAATGTTATCAACAAAGTACACATAGTTCATCATGCCGCTGCGGTGCGTAAGCAGCAGGCGTATGGTAACCCCTTCGTACGGAAAATCCGGAAAGAAATCGCGTACATCCTGGTCAAGCTTAATTTTGCCGCGCTCCCATAGCTGCATAATAGCGGTACCGGTCATGGTTTTGGTAACCGAGGCCAGTTCAAACTGCGAGCTTAGCTTTAGGCTGTCGCGGGTAAGGTGGTTGGCCCAGCCGAAAGATCCTTCATAAACGATCTTTCCTTTTTTGGCTACCAGCACATTGCCGTTAAAGCCGCTCACCTTATGCAGGTGCTCCATAAACTCCTCTATCTTTTTGTCGCCTTTTTGAGGGTCGTACTTTAATATTTCAGTGGGGTTAAAAGGTTTGCCGTTATCCGCTTCGCCATTTTTATTATGGCCGGGATTTGATGAGCAGGAAGCTAAAGAAAGCAGGGATATAGCAATGGAAATGACAGCAGTGCACACTTGTCTCATAGGTATTAATCAATCACAAAAACGAAAGGCGAAAATTAAAAATTATATAACTGCAAAAAGATTAAATAAGGATTAATGTTTCAACAATGTTAACATACGGCGAAATGGAACAATATTTTTAATTAAAGAACCAAATTTATATATTGAGCAATATTATTAACCAAAAGCCAATTTTATGAAGAGAAAATTTCTTTTAATAGCTGTTTTTACATTTTTAATAAAAATAACCTGTTACGGGCAGCTTCCCGGAGTGCAAACCCAGGACCAATCAACACTTAAATTATACTACGGCTTAAACGGCCCGCCCGCCAATTACTCCGAAGGCGCAACCTGCACCTTCCATCTGCGCTACGAAAGCTCTGCCGATTATATTATCATCAGCGTGAACCCCACGGTATTTAGTGGTATAGCCCTGCCGGCCAACCAGCCCGAATTAGTGGGTATCAGCAACCAGCGGGTTAGCGCATACTCATATGATTGCGATGTTACTATTAAATATCACGGTTTCCCGGCAACGCTAAACGTGGCTACTTACCGGCGATATTTAATTAATAGTGGTTTAACCAAAAGAAACGACTGGAGCTTTTACAATTAATAGCTGATAAGGTCTATGGTGAATATAAGCACCGAGTTGGCCGGTATGGCACTGCCTTTGGCTACATTACCATAGCCCAGGGCCGACGGTATAATTAACAATATACGGCCACCGGTACCAATTTTAGGAACTCCTATCTGCCAGCCTTCTATTAAATTGGATAGAGGGCTGGTTAAGTTATCGGGTTGGGCAAATACACTGCCATTTAAAAGTTTACCCGTGTAATTTACATTGATGGTACTGAGTATAGACGGATGATTAGCACTACCTGCGGCCAATACCTGGTAGTATAAACCACTGGCATCTTTTGTAGCATTAATTTCGGGATGAGCCTTCAAATATACCTGAATATCGGCATCGTCTTTGGCAGCCTGCGCCGCGGCATCAAACGGTTTCGAATTATCTTTTGAGCAAGATGCCAAAACAGCCACAAACAGGCTTAACACAAGTAAGTATCTTTTCATGATGATATTAACGTTATAACCTACTCCGGTGATACAGTCGACGCGATTTTTAATTCGTTCATCTGCGCTTCAGCTATGGTTGATGGTGAATCGATCATGATATCGCGACCCGAATTGTTCTTCGGGAAAGCAATCACGTCGCGGATAGAATCCAGACCTGCGAAGATGGAAGCCAGCCTGTCGAACCCGAAGGCGATACCACCATGCGGCGGAGCGCCATATTCAAAGGCATCCATCAGGAAGCCGAATTGTTTTTGCGCTTCTTCCTTAGAGAAACCAAGGTGTTTGAACATGAGCGATTGCAGTTCACGGTCATGGATACGGATAGAGCCACCACCAATTTCGGTGCCGTTGATCACCAGGTCATAAGCGTTCGCACGCACTTCACCGGGTTTGGTATCTAAAAGGGCAACATCCTCCGGTTTAGGCGAGGTGAAGGGATGGTGCATGGCGTGGTAACGCTCACTTTCCTCATCCCACTCCAGCAGCGGGAAATCAACCACCCACAGCGGCGAAAATTTATTCTTATCGCGCAGGCCTAAGCGGCCACCCATCTCCAGGCGCAGCTCGTTCAATTGTTTACGTACTTTATCGGTTTGGCCGGCAAGAATCAATATCAAGTCGCCTTTTTCGGTTTCAAAAGCGGCAGACCATTTAGCCAGTTCTTCCTCGTTAAAGAATTTATCTACTGACGATTTGATGGTACCATCTTCATTGTGGCGGGCATAAATTAAGCCGGTAGCGCCAATTTGAGGGCGTTTCACAAAATCGGTCAGTTCATCCAATTGCTTGCGGGTGTAGCCGGCACAGCCTTTAGCATTAATGCCTACCACCAGTTCGGCATTATCAAAAACGCCGAAGCCTTTGCCTTTCGCAATGTCGTTCAGTTCAACAAACTGCATCCCAAAACGGGTATCGGGCTTATCAGAACCGTAGAGGCGCGCCGCGTCGGCATAGTTCATGCGCGGGAACTCGTCCAGTTCAATGCCTTTAACGGTACGGAACAGGTGGCGGGTTAAGCCTTCAAATATGTTCAGGATATCCTCCTGCGTAACAAACGATAGTTCACAGTCTATCTGCGTAAACTCCGGCTGGCGGTCGGCGCGCAGGTCCTCGTCCCTAAAGCATTTAACGATCTGGAAATAACGGTCGAAACCGCTTACCATAAGCAATTGCTTAAAGGTTTGGGGCGATTGCGGCAGGGCATAAAACTCACCCGGGTTCATGCGGCTTGGCACCACAAAGTCGCGGGCACCTTCCGGTGTCGATTTGATCAGTACCGGGGTTTCTACCTCGATAAAATCTAAATCAGATAGGTATTTACGTACTTCCTGCGCCATTTTGCTGCGCAAAACCAGGTTGTTACGAATAGGGTTACGGCGCAGGTCGAGGTAACGGTACCTGGCGCGCAGTTCTTCGCCGCCATCGGTTTCATCCTCAATCAAAAACGGCGGAATTTTAGCCGCGTTCAATACTTCAAGTTCAGTTACCGCTATTTCAATTTCGCCGGTAGGTATCTTCAGGTTCTTGTTAGAACGTTCTAAAACTTTTCCGGTTACTTTGATCACAAACTCGCGGCCCAGGTTACGGCCGGCTTCACGCAGTTGCTCATCGGTTTCGGTATTAAAAACCAGCTGAGTTAAACCATAACGGTCGCGTACATCAATAAAGGTAGTACCACCCAGATCGCGTGATTTTTGTACCCAACCGCAAAGTGTAACGGTTTCACCTAAATTGGCAATAGTTAATTGTCCGCAAGTGTGTGTTCTTAGCATAACTTAAAATTCTGAATCCCGCAAAAGTACTGTTTTGAGGTTAAAGGTTAAAGCATTAAGAAAAAAGGGGTAAAATACAGGAAAATATTAGCGGCGTTCCATTTCGTTCCGTTTATAGTTTCCAAAAGCGTTCCGCGCGGAACGCCTGCCTGAAGTGGATAAGTAACGCTCAAACAGTGGATTACCTACCACATTTAAAGCTTTCCCGCACAGCTACCACAATTACAACTAACTGTATTTCAAAATGTTCCGTTTGTTCCGCGCAGGTATTATCTCCTGATGGAACGCTTCATGAATATGGCAGTACATGAATAAATTTTAAGTAGGTTTTCCCGGTTGATACAACGGCATTATCGGTACCATACCCGCATGAAACAGCATACTCATGGAGCCCTACGCAATTTAGCTGAATGATGAACGGGTTGATGCTGTCTAATTGCGTCAAAATCTTACCTTTGTAACCTCAAAAATTAGGAATAATAATGTTTGAAAATCTTTCGGATAAACTGGACAGGGCCTTTAAGGTATTAAAGGGACAGGGATCAATCACTGAAATTAACGTGGCCGAGACCATGAAGGAGATACGCAAAGCCCTTCTGGATGCCGACGTAAACTATAAAACCGCCAAAGCATTTACGGATGATGTAAGGCAAAAAGCATTGGGCGAAAACGTGTTAACTACCATTTCGCCGGGCCAGTTGCTCACCAAGCTCATGAACGATGAGTTGACTGCCTTAATGGGCGGCACCACATCAGAGCTGGACCTGAAAGCATCGCCAACCATTATCCTGATAGCGGGTTTGAATGGTGCGGGTAAAACTACCTTCACCGGCAAACTGGCAAACTTCCTTAAAACGCAAAAAAACAAAAAGCCCTTACTGGTAGCTGATGACGTTTACCGCCCCGCAGCGATAGACCAGCTGGAAGTATTAGGCCAGCAGATAGGCATACCTGTTTATGCCAACCGCGAAAGCAACGACCCTATCGCCATTGCTAAAGAAGGTATAGCCCAGGCTAAGCAGAACGGTAACAACGTAGTGATCATTGATACCGCCGGTCGTTTGGCTATTGATGAGGCCATGATGGTGGAGATCGAGAACGTTAAGGCTGCTACCAACCCGCATGAGATATTGTTCGTGGTAGATTCCATGACCGGCCAGGATGCCGTGAATACCGCCAAGGTGTTCAACGATCGTTTGGACTTCACCGGTGTGGTGTTAACCAAGCTGGATGGTGACACCCGTGGTGGTGCCGCGCTGTCTATTAAATCGGTGGTAAACAAGCCCATCAAGTTTATTGGTACTGGTGAGAAGATGGAAGCACTGGATGTTTTCCACCCTGACCGTATGGCATCACGTATCCTGGGCATGGGCGACGTGGTATCATTAGTAGAACGCGCGCAACAGCAATTCGACGAAAAAGAGGCTGCCGAACTTCAGAAAAAGATACGTAAGAACAAGTTTGACTTTAACGACTTTTACGGCCAGATACAGCAGATCAAGAAAATGGGTAACATGAAGGATCTGATGGGCATGATACCGGGTGTAGGCAAAATGATGAAGGACGTAGAAGTGAGCGACGATGCGTTTAAAGGCATTGAGGCCATTATTCAATCCATGACGCCGAAAGAGAAGGAAAACCCTGATCTGATCAACCAAAGCCGCCGCCAGCGTATTGCAAAAGGCTCAGGTACGGATATTAATGAGGTAAACCGCCTGATGAAGCAGTTTGAAGATATGCGCAAAGTAATGAAGCAAATGAGCAACCCTGCCGCCATGGCGCAAATGATGCGCAGGATGCCAAAAATGTAATACCCCCAGCCCCCTGAAGGGGGAGTTGGAGCGCAAATAAGAAAGCCAGAACAAATTGTTCTGGCTTTCTTATTATCATCGATTGCCGTTAGTATAACGGCTGTTTATCCATTAAAAGCATCCAGCGCCTTTTCAATACGGATGATGGTTTCGCTTTCGCCAAGCAGTTTGGCAATATCAAAAACGTGCGGGCCAAATTTGCCACCGACCAGCATAATACGGAAAGGCAGCATCACATCACCGGCTTTCAAGCCTTTTTCTTCGGCCAGGGACTTAAACTTGGCCTCAAGCTCCGCAGCATCAAGAGTTTCCGGAGAGCTTAATATACTGATGAACGCGTTGAAAAAATCGGTTTTGGCATCCGTCCATTTAGGCTTTACCGCATTAAAGTCATATTCTGCCGGTTGCTGGAAAAAGTAAGCCGATTGCTGGTAGAAATCATCTATTAGTACGCATCGCTCTTTAACAACGTCTATCACTTTCAGCAAATAAGCTTCATCTTTTATCACGATGCCTTTTGCCTTAAGCACCTCCCAAACTTTTAACTTAAGGCTTTCCGCATCAGATCTTTTGATCCACTCGGCATTATACCATTTGGCTTTCTCAAAATCAAATTTAGCCCCGGCCTTGCTGATACGTTCAATCGAGAATTTTTCTATCAACTCATCCAATGAGAAGATCTCCTGGTCGGTACCATCATTCCAGCCTAACATGGCCAGCAGGTTCAGGAAGGCTTCGGGTAAAAAGCCTAACTCGCGGAAACCGGGCGTTAATTCGCCGGTTTTATTGTCCTGCCAGTTCATGGCATATACCGGGAAACCCAGGCGCGCACCATCGCGCTTGCTTAATTTGCCGTGTCCATCGGGTTTTAATATCAATGGCAGGTGCGCCCATGCAGGCATATCGGCTTCCCAACCCAGTACCTTCCAAAGCAGGATGTGTACTGGCGCGCTTGGCAGCCACTCTTCGCCACGAAAAGCGTGGGTGATTTTCATCAGATAATCGTCAACCACCACAGCTAAATGGTAGGTTGGCATGCCATCGGCCTTCAGCAATACCTTGTCATCAACCAGGTTGCTATCAAAATTCACATAACCGCGTATCATGTCGTCAAAACCTATATTCTGGTCTTCCGGCATTTTTATACGGATAACATGCGGGGTACCGTCATGCAGTAATTTTTCTACCTCATGTAAGGGCAGGCTCAGCGAGTTGCGCATCTCATGGCGGTAAGCATGCCCGTACTGGAAGTTGGGGATATCTTTACGTTTCTGCTCCAATTCTTCTGATGTATCAAAAGCATAGTAGGCATGGCCGTTCTCTACCAGGCGCTCGGCATATTCGCGGTACAGCGGTTTACGTTCGCTTTGGCGGTAAGGGGCAAAGGGACCACCCACCAGCGGACTTTCATCAGGCGTGAGGCCGCACCATTTAAGGCAGTCCATAATGTACTGCTCCGCGCCATCTACATAGCGGGTTTGGTCGGTATCTTCTATACGTAAAACAAAATCGCCGCCGTGCTTTTTGGCAAACAGGTAATTGAATAAAACGGTGCGCACGCCGCCAAGGTGCAAACCACCCGTAGGGCTCGGCGCAAAACGGACTCTAACTTTTTTATCTGACATTGCGGGGCAAAGATAAGCCTATTTGCCTTAAACCTGTAGGAATGATGTTAAATGTGATGGTGTAGTGATGGTGGGCTAATTGTACGCCACCCCATCATAAACCGATGGGTAGTGATAAACAGGCTTAAAATCATCATCGCCGGCCAGTTGGCAGTTTACTTCTGTACTGGTATTTACTATATCACCAAACATACTGGCAATGGAGGTATCGGCGGCATCGCGCCCGGTGGCTATTTTTACAAAACCGTTTAGGGGCGATAAACGTGTAGCATCAAACAACACCCAGCGACCGCCAATGTATGCCTCAAAACAAGCATGAAAATCCTGCGGAATGAGCATAAAGGAGTACCCGGTAAAATAGCGTGCCGGTATGGATAACGCCCGGCACAGCGCAATGCCCAAATGTGCAAAATCGCGACAAACGCCGGCCTGTTGCGCCACCGTGTCATAAGCCGAGGTTTCTGATGTGGTGCTTCCGCTCAGATACTCCACATGGTTATGTATCCATTTGGTGATGGCAACCGCCTTATTATAATTGTTGGCCAGGCTACCAAATTCGTTTTCGGCCAGGCGGTACAACTTGTCCGACTGGCAATAACGGCTTGGGTTGAGGTACATGAGCACTGCCGGTTCTAAGTGGCTAATGCTGACATCAGTGTAATTTTTATAATTGTGTACTTCAAAGACGTTTTCCACGATAGCATCGTAACTGATCTGATAGTCACCTGGGCCCGGTATATCTATACGGACAAAGCGGTTATCTGTATCAGGAATGACGAGTTCTTCGCCGGAGGCATCAGGCATTATGGTAAAAACTTCACCCGAAACCAATTGCCCCGAAGTTTTAAGCGCGTGGATATTTAATATAATTGTCCCGGCAGAGTTTGCCTGGTAGCCCAGCCGGGCCGATACCTTAAATTTCATTGTTATTATCTGCGGGTAATTTGGCAAACGCCTTTTCCATCCAATCTCCCGATATATTGTTGAGCGCGGCCTTTAGCTCATCGTCCCACTGCATAGATATATCGGCCAGATCGCGTTGAGTATAGCGCTGCTCCACCAATTCAAAGGTACCCTTTTTATATAATGCAATATCTATCGGAAAATCAACATTATTGCTGCTCACCCGGGTAGAATCAAACGACAGGAATGCGGCTTTGAGCGCCAGGTGCATGCTGGAGTTCTCATCAATTGTACGGTTGAGTATGGCCTTGCCCTGGCCTGCATTACCAATGGCTACAAAAGGCGCACCTTCGCCCAGCTCTACCCAATTGCCTTCGGGATAAAGCAAAAAAAGCTTATGGTCTTCATCGCCTTTAAGCTGGCCGCCAATAATGGTATTCAGGTCAAATTTAAAGCCCGCCTTTTCCAGGGTGTCCCTATCTTCAAGGGCCACCCGGCGTATCTGCTCGCCAAAGGCATTTACCGCCTGGAAAAGCTTATCAAAAGTTTGTGTATGCGTTAGCTCGTTGAAGTAAACCACGGCTTTATCCCGAACAGAACGCAGGCCACTGGTCATGATAAACATGGAGCCGCCGTCTTTTTGTACAATGGTTAGTTTTTTCTTGGTAGTGGTTTCTAAACCCGATGTGATCCTGGTATCGGCAAGTGCCACCAGGCCCTCTTTTACCTTTATTCCTAAACAATAAGTCATAATTTTCTTTTAGGGAGCCAGGAATCAAGATGTCAGGAGTCAAGATTTTATAGTCTTAATTCTTGACCCTTAAATTCTTGCTTCTCTACTACTGCTGTTGTTGCTGCTGCTGTTGTATCATCTCCATGTACCTTGCATAGCTGTTGCGAGGCATGCTTTGCGCTGGTGCAGGATTTACTGACGATGTAAATATATCCTTTTCTTCATGAACCTGCCCATCCTCGTGCCCAACAGAAACAGATACTTCCAACCTGTGGCCGGCGCTGCCTTTATATACCCCTTTTACCGGGGAGCAATCGCTAAAATTGCGGCCAACAGCCAGGCGCACGTGGTTCTCGTTGGCTATGCAATTATTAGTCGGGTCAATACCTAACCAGCCATAGCCAGGCAGGTAAGCCTCCGCCCAGGCGTGTGTTGCGCCCTCGCCGCGCATACCATCCTTATTGGGGCAAATATAACCGCTAACATACCTTGCCGGTATGCCTACATAACGCAGCATCACCATTAGTAGGTGGGCAAAATCCTGGCAAACACCGGCGCGTATCTTCCATATTTCATCCAGCGTGGTTTCAACCGTGGTTACGCCTTTAATATAGTCGAAATTACGGTAAACATAATTGCTAAAGTTAAGCGCTGTATGGTAGGGTGTATCTTCCGCTTTACGCTCAGCCTCTACAATAGGTTTTAACTCGTTGAGCCCTTCAAAATACTCCTGCTTTAAAAAATCTATATAAGGCACTATATAGCGCATGTTGTATAGTTCCTGCCATATTTCTGATGAAAACATGGTATCAACAGGTAAGGGGCGGGGGTGAGTAATTACCGACAACTGCGAATTGATCACCAGTGAATTGTGCGACTCGGTATAGGTAAAACTACCTACCTGGTTGCCATAATAATCAATATAAGTATCTATCTGCGGGTGGCCCGTTACAAACAGATCATGCTTAAGCACCTCCTGATAAACATCATTAATGGGGTACAGGATAATTTTATTGGCGCTATCGCGCACATAACCATCATAAGTGTACCTGGTAATATGCTGTATCTTAAATTCGGGCATGGTATCAATGTGTTAATTTGAGGATTTGAAGATTTGAAGATGCTGGGCTGGCCGCATTGCGATTTTCAAATTTTCAAATCAACTCATCTTCTAATTAATCTTATGAGTTAGCAAAGTAATAGCCATTAAGTGAATTGCCTATTTTGTACAGGTCATCGCGCAGGCCAGTCAAATATTGGTGCAAGCCTATCTGGCTGATGCTTTTTACCGAACTGTATTTAATATTGCTTTGCAGTTTACCTATCTGAAATGATATCTCACGGTAATCATTCACGTTGCTGTTATTCTTTAGCCTGTCAAAATACCGCTGAATGTTATTTACAGAATAGATGGCCGACCGAGGAAAGTCATTGTTCAGAATTACCTGCTCAATTACATTATGCGCCTCCAGCCCATCCCTGTAAGTTTTCTGGTACAACTCATACCCACCGATAGATTGCAAAAGATGTTTCCAGTAGGTAATGTCCAGCAATAGGTCGGGGTTGGTATTAATGGGGCCAAACTTTACATCCAATATATCTATAGACTGTATAGCGCGTTCCAGGTATTTACCTATGTTCATGAAACTGCGTGCCTGCCCCCGCTCCATCGTGATCTCCGCAGTACCGTAGTATAACATTACTTCCTTTATCAGCACATCCAATATACCTATTGGGTCGTCTTTTCTTAAACCGGTTGCAATGCGCGGCTCTTTTACCGTATGGTAGTACTCGTTTATGCACTGCCAAAGGTCTTTGGGGATGTGCTCCTGTACACTACGGGCGTTCTCGCGCGCCAACGTGATCAGGTTGATAATAGAGTTGGGGTTATCCCGCTCGTTCACCATAAATTTTAATACAGAACGGCTCTCATTACCTAACGAGCGAATAAGGTCGGTATCGGCGCCCGAAAAAATACGCATGACCGGCTCCCAGCTAAAACCAGCTATGGAGTCCTGCGATGAGGCATAGTTGGTTTTGAGCATTCTCAAAATGCCATCGCTCCGCTCAATATAGCGGCTTAACCAATAAAAACTTGCTGCAACTCTACTTAACATTCATTTTTTATAATAATGAACACCGAATATGGAATGTAAAATGATGAAGTGACTTTTTATCTTATTCTACATTCATTGTTCGAAATTCAATGTTCGATATTTATAACTCAGGCCAGCACCCATGTATCTTTACTACCGCCGCCCTGTGAACTGTTCACCACCAGCGAACCTTCTGTTAAGGCCACGCGGGTTAAGCCGCCCGGAACAATTTCAATACCATCAGGGCCGCAAAGCGCGTATGGCCGCAGGTCAATACGCCTCGGCTGTAAAACCCCATTGATATAACAAGGCGCGGCCGACAAACTAATAGTAGGTTGCGCAATAAAATTGCGTGGATCTTTCATGATCTCCAGCTTATATTTCTCTATCTCTTCATCACTGGCCGCATGGCCCATCAGCATACCATAACCGCCGCTTTCATTGGTTTTTTTGATCACCATTTTATTGATGTTGGCAAACACGTATTCACGCTCATCAGGGTTAGACAGGCGATGCGTAGGTACATTTTTTAACAGCGGCTCCTCGTTAAGATAATACCGTATCATATCCGGCACATAAATGTATGTGGCCTTATCATCGGCCACACCGTTACCCAGCGCGTTCACAATGGCTACATTACCCTTGCGGTAAGCGCCCATGAGGCCCGCAACACCCAGTACACTTTGCGGGTTAAACATCAGCGGATCAAGGAAGTCATCATCAACCCTCCGGTAGATCACATCTACCTGCTGCAGGCCGGTAGTGGTTTTCATATACACACGGTGGTTGTTTACCACCAGGTCACGCCCCTCAACCAGCTCCACGCCCATTAAGCGGGCAAGCGTGGTATGCTCAAAATAAGCCGAGTTGTAGATACCTGGGCTTAACAATACAATAGTTGGATTGCTTACCTGCCGTGGCGACAAGGCCTGCAGGTTTTTGTATAAGATGGACGGATATTCTGTTACGCTACGTACCCCGCAATGTGGTATCAGGTCGGGGAATAAACGCTTGGTGATCTCCCGGTTCTCCAGCATATAGCTCACTCCCGAAGGGGTACGGAGATTATCTTCCAGTACATAAAACGTACCATCATGGTCGCGAATAAGGTCGATACCGGCTATATGCACATACACATCATATGGTACATTTAACTGGTACATCTCCCTAAGAAAATGCGGGCATGAGTATACAATGTCTATAGGCACCACCCCATCTTTTATAATAAACTGGTTGTGGTAAATATCTTTAAGGAAAAGGTTAAGGGCAGTAAGGCGCTGCTTTATTCCCTTCTCAATAAACTCCCACTCGGATGAGGTGATGACACGGGGTATAATATCAAAAGGGAAGATCTTTTCGATTCCCTCCCCGCTATTATATACAGTAAAGGTAATGCCCTGTGTCATAAACAGGCGCTTAGCTAATTCTTCCTTTTTATGGAGATCATCAGCGGATTCTTTGGAGAGATACTCAATTACCTTATGATAATGGTCGCGAACTACATGGTCCTTGTTATACATTTCGTCCCATACGCCATTGATCAAGCCATATTTTTCAAAAAACTGAGTATCCTGCATGCTATAATGTTACAAAATGATTTTAAATACTGGCTTAACACCCTCAAGTTACAAATAATTTCAATATTAAGGTTGTTTTTTTGTAGAAATTACAACAACACGATTAAAATATTAGGATTATTTTTAGCAATACTATGCAAAACCAATACCAATGTGTATTTATCTCTGAATTTCCCGGGAATTCGCTTTGTTTGATAACTGATCTTTAGAGAAATCAGCAAATAATAATTCCCATGCCAGCTTGAACCATATTATAGCCGGGGCATAAGCCTTTATGGCGTAGTGCTGCATCCAGATACGGGCTGGTTTAGGGAACGCGTCTGACGGGCCGAGGCCGGTAACTACCAGCAGCAGAACAAGCATTACGATGTTAAACGGCGTAAAAGGCTTTGGCTGCATCATGATGTAGATAACCGCACCCGCAGTAGCGATGATAAAGGTAGGATGCTCGGATGCGGTGCTAAAAAGCACGATCATCATGAGTAATGAACACATCAGCTGCAACTGAAATTTTAAGTAGGGGTATTGCTTCACCCGCAGCAAAGCGCCCGCAACACTTAGGGCACCCATTAATAAAAATGGCCAGTTCGGTATCGTACTATCCTGTAAAAATCGCCTTATCATGCCCATTATACACCAGTCGAACCCGGTAGTAAGGCTTTGGTTGGTAATATTTTTTGAAGTTAGCGCGGCAAACCAGTCTTTATAAGTTTGTATAAGAAAGCCCGGCCCGGATATAATAGCGGGCAAGCAAAGCAATACCGCTAAACATATTACCGACCACAAGATGTATTTAGCTTTATTTTTTGAAAAGAAGAAAAAGGCCAGGCCCACCACAGGATATATCTTCATCAGCGTACCTGCTACGGTAAAAAGCGTTGCGTATTGTTCTTTATGCCGCTTTACCATTACAAAGCTAAGGATAACTATTGCCGCTATAATGGGGTTGAACTGCATATAATGGCTGGAGTTGGCAAACTCAATAGCGCATAATAGCAGGATAATAGTTTTGGTTTTATTAGAAAAGGGCAGCAAATGGATGGCCCACAAAAAAGCTGCGGCATTACCTACCTCCCACAATAAAAAACCCAGCCATTCGGGCATGAGCGAAAGCGGTGCTATAAAAACCGTAAATAATGGGCCATAGATATATACATCATAATACTCTGCCGGGTAAAGCAGGTACAGGTTCAAATGATCGCGAAAGTGGTAGAACGAAGTACGGAATATGATGTAGTTATTATCAATATGTCTGAAATACTTGAGCTGCCAGCAAAAAATAGCCACCGCAATGTATAGGATGCAGGTCCATTGGTACCCGGTTAAACCCCAGAATTTTTTAGCAGAAGTACGTGCATCCATATCAGGAGATAAAATAAAGCAAAAATGTTTAAAACGGATAAGTATTGTCTCGTCCTGAAATAAGTTGACAGATTTAAAGAGTTAAAGATAGTCCTTGTCAGGTAGAACTGGCAAGGATTTTTTGTTTATGAATACTATTTGGTGTTTGAAAGTTTAAAGCCAGGTGTGGCCTGCGCTGATTATAAGTTTCGACGGTTTGTTTTATCATCATTTCACCTTGTTTGATGTCTGCTGGTTTGATAATCAGGAACTCGTTTTTTATGATACCATTGATTCGTTCTGCCAGCACGTTTTGATAGCAGTCATACCCATCTGTCATAGAAGGCGTGATATGATGTTTAGCCAATAACCGCTGATATTGTGCCGAGCAATATTGCAAGCCTCTATCTGAATGATGTATCAATGGTGCATTGATCTGCTCGTGCCTGAGTGCCATTTGCATAGCGGCAGCCACACCATCAGTATGCAAACTCGGGTGCAAATGATACCCTACGATCTTTCGCGAGTAAGCATCGGTAATTAAGCTGAGATATGCATTTTCAGTCTTGGTATCGATATATGTGATATCGCTTACCCATACCTCATTAGGCCTTGTTGCCGCTTTCCTGTGTTTAAGCAAGTTAGGGTACTTGTGTAACCAGTGTTTAGAGTTAGTCGTTTTATGATAAGCGTGCTTTGGCCTGATCAGCATATGTTCTGAACGCAGGAAATCGAACAACGCATCCCTGCCTATTTTTATTCCCTTGCTCCTTATCTGCTTACCTAAGCGGTAATGCAGTTTACGTGTGCCAAGCCTTGGCATATGTATGCGTTCTTTAATGACTTCAGCCTTTACCTGGCTAAGTTCCTGCAACCGCTTTTCTGTACGCTGCTGTTTTTGATAATAGCCCTGACGGCTGATCCCAAACAATCTGCAAGCCTTTGACAGGCTTACTATTCCTTTGGCTTTGAGCCTTTGGATTGCTTGGGTGAAGACTTTTTTGGCAGAGCGACACCATGCTCTTTTTGCAAAATATCGAACATGGTCTTATAGATCAAGTTCTTATCCTGCTCATCTTTTAAAGCTGTTTCTAATTGCTTGATGCGCTGCTCGGGGCTGAGTTCTCTATCGTTATCCAAGGTATACTGTTTGGGTAATGTCCAGTCTAAGGTACCATGTTTCCTCAACCAAACCAATACCGTACTCCGGCCTTGGATGCCGTAGTGCTTTTGAGCCTTTTTGTAAGTAAGCTCGCCTTTTTCTACTTGCCCGACAACCTGCAACTTAAAGGCAAGGCTGTAATCGCGCTGACTGCGCCGATAAGAGTTCTTTGTACGTTTTTCCATATAAGTCAACTTTGGTGTCAACTTATTTCAGGACGAGACATAAGCAAATAAAAAGCTGCCTAATAATTATTAGGCAGCTTTTTTAGTATATATGAGTGAAAGTAACGTGTATTAAAAATGATTGCTTGTGTAGGTTATGTTAATTAGTTATCGTATTCACATCGGCACCTGTTTCAAGTTCATTTAGGGTAGATGTTGATTGTAGCTGATAAAATTTATAACCTCTTGGCGTTATCCATACTTTATTTTTAGCATCAAATGTACCGCCAAGCTTAACGAAAAAACCGAGATCTGCGGGTGTTGAGTATGGAAAGATATAGGTATTTGTTCCTTGTAAGAAGAATGGTTGACTACCGTTCATTGCGCTGTAATGATCACTCTCCGGCACGCGGTAACCTTTATTGGTAGTTGCATTATAAATGGTTGTTAAACCACTTCCACCAAACAAAATAGCATCTACTGGTACCGAGGTTTCGGTAACGTTTATACCGTCAAAAATAGCTATACCGCCTGCGTTTCCGCTGTTTGGCAACAAACCGGAACTTGCGCTGCCGAAGCCATCGCCTACATTGGTAACGTAAGCAATAGATCGTATCCATTTAGCCCCGCTGATGTCGGTTGTGTTTGGGCCATTTATGCGTTTATTGCTTCCACCAACATAAAAGAACTCACCCTTTGCAACTGTACCTTCAGTAAGGTTAAATTTATATGTACGGCCGCCGCCCGTTGCCCATCCTGAACCGGGTGCATCGCCTTTGTTAGGTTCTGCACTACCCGCATTAGTACAGGTAACCACGGCCATCGGGGTTTTACTAAAATCTATTGCCCGCGTTGCCCTGAACTGGAAATATTCATAGTTACCATCAGCGCCTTTTGTATCATTAATATAGCCAGTTATGATTACAGGCAGTTTACCTAAACTGGCGTTTGGATCGGCTGGTTTAATAATATCACTGATATCAGATATGCCGCGCGGCCATAATTGAAAGCCGGTGTCACCATTGCTGTTTTTACCTACTAAAAGCAAACCTGCTACAGATGCGCTTGCCGGTAATTTACTACCGGCTAAAGTAGCGTTAGCTTCGGTGTGCATCAGGATGCTATCGGCACCATTCACCAGATAGCGGTCACCAATAAAGGTATTATCTGGCGTTGGTGTAGGAGAAACCGTTGCAGTTTTTATCTTCACTAAAGTGCTTTCAAACTGATCCGGATTGGTTTTAATAGCATAGCTTGATGATGATTGCACCGTAACAGGATTTTTTTCAGATATTTTGGTAATAGCCGTTTCAGCTAATCCACTTATCTGCAATAAGCCATCTACGCGTTTAAGTGTAGCACCTTCAACCTTTAGCATTAACGAATCGCCGCTGTGATAATTGGAAGATGCAGCACCCAAATTAATGGCAATACCCCTCAGCATTCCTCGGCGAAGGTTTTGCATTACAACCAATCCTTTTGGCGCGTTACCGGAATCAGGCATGCTGATAACCGTACCGGTAATGTTACTTGCGCCCAGCATGTTCTCTTTGGTAAGTTTTACATCGCTGCCCTTATAAATGGCCCTCAGGTCTGCAACAGCTATGATCGGGCTTGGCTCACCTGCTGCATAATCATGTTTTTTACAAGCGCCTAATAATAATGCTATGATGCAAATGGCTATATATCGAAATATTGTTTTCATTGATCTTATTAGTTTAATCGTTCTTAAAATTTAGGGCCTCTGCCACCAAACCAGTGTGTTAATATTGTCCGGCCCCTGCTCTGCAACTACTGCCTTGTAATTAATGGTATTGGTGTTTTGTATGTACACCGGGTAGTTTAACCTGGCCGGCATTACACCATTATTTTCTAAACCAGAGCCTTTTGGCAGTACGGGGTGTCCCGTTCTGCGGTACTCAAACCACTGCTCCAGGTCGGTAAAGAATAGGGCGTAATATTTTTGCTTGTGAATCAGCTCCATTTTTTGTTCAAGCGTGTAGCTGTCGTCCCATTTTACTTTGGCAAAGCCCAGGTAGCCTGTTGGCACGGTAAGGTTCCATAACGTAATAGCATTGGTAACACCGGTTTCATAGTAGCTTTGTGCCGGTTTTGATGACACCCAACCCTTTGCCGCAGCCTCTGCCAGGGCAAACTGTAGTTCAGAGTAATTCATTACGTTACCAAGTAAAGGCTCTATTTGCAGCGAAGTAAGCAGGGTTGATTTTGCGGCAGGCGGCTGTCCCGGAAGGTAACCGCTCGGGATACCGGCATATTCGCCGTCAACAACGGTAGCCCATCGGCCAATACGCGGATCACTCCATTCGTTCAAATTATCAACAAAAAAGCCTCCTAATTTTGGTGTATACCAGTCTGCCGGGCGCCATGTGGCAAACGGAGAAACGTAAGGCGCAGTGCCGCTCCACCTCAATATAGCCGACTCGGCGTTGCTGGTCATGATAGGATAGTTAGCCGGGTTGGTATCTATCATTTCGGTGATCTTGACCGGGGTATTCATTTCGGCTTTGCCGGATAAACGCAATAACAAACGCAGGTAAAGCGAATTGCCAAACTTGCGCCAGCTTGCCGCCTTGCCACCATACAACGGGTCGCTTGATGATGGAACATCCGGGCTGGTTTTTAAAAGCGTATTGGCTTGTTCAAGCTGCTTGAATATTTCGGTATAAATATCCTTTTGCTTATCAAACTTTGGGGTAAACGTTCCTTCCTTACCCTGGTTGGCATCGTAAAAAGGCACATCACCGTAGGTATCAGTAAGCATGGAGAAGAGCCATGAACGGCATATTAAAGCGATAGCCTGGAAGGTTGTATTATTGGTTTCTACACCACCTTTGTAAACGTCATTGATATTAGTGAGGTTAATATACCATTTGCGGTATAGGTAGTCCAAGGGACAAATGGACTGAACTTTGAGGTAACTCACCTCGTATAAAACAAAGCTCAGAGCGGCTTTGAACCCATCGCCAAAGCGCAAAAAAACCATAAAAAAACAAAAAATGACACCTTCTTTGACGATGTAAATTTTCGTTTTCCCTGACTCCAAGATTAGTTTCCCGCCGTTGATATCACCTTTTTAATTGTTCGGTTGTTCGGTCTTAGATATTTCATGAATTAATTAATATAATAGGCGAACTTTGATAATTCTATAATTTGACAACTAACTTTTGGCTGTTTTGCCACACGAACTCGTCTTATTACGATGTCAAATTGTCCGAACTGTTAGAGCAGGCATTTATTTCACACTGAAATAGTTTTTAAAGAAATTATACTTTAAAAGCGCCTATTGCTAAATCACACATTTGATAGCTTACCTTTTTTTACCAAAATTTCTTGGATAGTAAGAAAGTGAAACTAAAAAATATTGTTGCAAAGCGTTTCTTGAACTTGTTATAAAACGGTTAGCTTCGATTCTATTGATCAGATTTTTGTTTTGTCGTAAAATATCAAGTGCAGAGAATTTCAATTCGCAATTATCCCTTTTTAAAAATCTTTTTGATAAATAAGCATTCCAAATGGTAAATACATTGGGGTTAATTCCTGATGAGCGATTATCATTAAAATTAATGTTGGTATTAAAGAACATTTTTTTGCTTACCTTATAATTCATACTTAATGTATGGGTAAATGTTGTTCCATTAAATGCAGCGTCAAAATAGGGCTGCTTAAACTGATAATAGCTTATATTTTCGCGAAGATCAAATACAATCATATCTTTAAACCCGTAGCCGGCACTAACACCAATGTTAGTTGCCAAATTTTGATTGATGACAAACTGGTTATTTACAAAGTTTGGAATAAAATCTTTACTCAGGTTTCCAAAAGCCTGAAACTTTAAGTCAGCGTAATTAAATTTCACAGCTTTTCTGATCTCAAACGAACCATTAAATGACCGATACGATGGCCCATTTGTGGCATATACTAATTGCCTGCCATCAGGTGTCAGGAACACGCTATCAATGATCTTATTGTTTGAAAATTTGATCTCGCCTTTTAAATCGTAAGCAAACGTGTTTTTGGTGTTAAGATCCTCATAGGAATAGGATAACGCTATTTGCTGTATTTTTTCCGCGGTCACCCTTGGGTTACCGATTCTTAAATAATAAAACCGGGTACTATCTGGCAATGGGGCAAGTTGCTCAAGCTGCGGAATATTGATATCCACTTTCATTTCTACACCTGCACTGATCTTACGTTTTCCAAAAACATTATCAAACCATTGCACGCTGGCATTAGGGATAAAGGATAGATAGTTGCGTTGTAAATTTTGAAATTGCTTTAATGAAGTATTATCGTACTTAATAGCGTTAAATGAGCCTCCAAAGTTAAATGCCAAGTTCCTATCAAACCGGTCTGTAAGGCGCTTACCAAAACTTTTAGATAGATTAATTCCGTATAGTGAATTTAAAATTTTCCTCTTCGTTTTGTTACTTAAGTATTTGTTATCTACATAAACATCATTTTGCTTGTCCTGCACAAAATCTGTACGTGTGGCTTGCTCAAGCTTTACACTGTTTAAAAAATCAGCCCGTATAAAGTATGTTTCCTTACCTGATAAGAGCTTTAAAATGTTGTCGACTTTTAAATCAATCTTTTGATCGGATAAATCCTCTTCGAAGCTTCTGTTTCTATCAAAATTTGCTGCAGAACCATCAATATCAGATAAAAATGAAGTTTTAAGATTTGAAAATGAATTTGTGTTAATGTGGTTATTTGAATAGGTAATATAAAAAGGTTCCATCTTCCACTTCTTCATCTTGTGATCGAAAGATGATGGCGAGTACGCATACCTCAAGAATAAAGAAAACTCCTTTTGGGTGCTGTTCTGCAAATAATCGGCATTGCTTGCACTTACCATATCACCTTGACTATTTATAGACTTTACGCGGCTTTGGCTATTTATATCATCAGACAAGTTAGCAAAAGAGCTTTGCAGAGATACGGAGTTCTCGTACTTAACAAAATCATAGTTTAACGTCGTAGTGTTCGATGCCTTATTGCTTTCGGCGTTTTCACTGCTCTTTTGAAAAATAGCGTCTTGTGTATTTCTATTTGTAATTGCATCTATTAAAGCAGTTTGGTAGCTAATCCTTTTTTGATAAAACTGGCTGATTGAAAGTGTGTTTTTGTTATCGAAAGTAGGGAATTCCACAAAATCATATTTGAAATTCACCCCTAAAGTGTTTGTTTTATTATCACCGGGCAACATAAAATTGCTCTGGTAACTCAGATCGGTTCTACCACTTTTAAAAGTGCTGTTTGCCAAAAGCGTTTGTAGATCATTAGCTATCTTATTGGTATTATTTGCTGCTGCTGCTAAAGAGATTTGTATCTTTTTTGTATATCCGTTAACATTACCCTCACCCTCATATCTTCCATTAGTCCCACCGCCGGCAGATATTTTGCCAAAGAATCCGCTATTTAAACCCTTTTTCAGTTTGATGTTCATCTCCATGGTGCTATCCAACGGATTTAATTTATTCTCGTCTTTTTTATAGACTTGAATAGTCTGAATAACATTTTTAGGCAGGTTCTGTGTAGCAATCTTAAAATCCGACCCAAAGAAGTTTTTACCATTTACCAATAATGATTTTATTTCTCTCCCGTTGACGGTGATTTGTCCATCGTTCCAAACGGTAACATTGGGTATTTTTCTCAGCCAATCGTCCAAAACTGCATTACTATCCAGTTTAAATGCAGATGAATTGAACTCCAGAGTGTCGCCATTCATCGTAACTGGCTCAACCCCTATAGATACCTCTTTTAAACCTATGGTGGTGGCCTCCATTATGACAGTGCCCAGATCAAGAAAATCCTTGTTTTTATCTGGCTTCAGATCGATAACTTTACTGCGATAACCAACACTTGAAATAATTATGTGATGGGGAACAGACCTTTTGATCTTGCTGAAATTAAAAACACCGTAAGCATCAGTAATTTGCAGTGACACCAGCGTGCTATCGCTATTGAGAAGAGAGACCGTAGCCGAGCTTAGAAAATAGTTAAGTGCTACATCTTTCACTTTACCCGTCACAGAAAACAGTTTAGTATCCTGACTGTAACATTTAACAGCTAAGCTTAAGATCAGGACTAATGTAAAGAGAACACGCCTTACCATGTTAGTTCGGAACTTTAGGTGTAAGCACAACAATCGTCGGGTTGGCAGTGGCTTTATCGTTGTTAATAACGTTTTTTAATACGGTTGGTATGTTGCTACCTACCGTTTTTACTTGATTTTTTAGGCCTTTAAAAGAGAGACCCGATATTACAGTATATAGATTTTTCCCATCAAACGTAAGAAATCCATCCGTAAGAAAGTTAGTTCCTATAGCGCTATCGTTAATGGGTAAAAAACTTGAAGTTTCGTCTGGTGTAATATTTTGGAGCGATATAAGCTGGTTGGTTTTTAAATTATAAGCCAGCGTATACTTATTTGACATTTGCCGCGAAAAAGCGCTAAAGGTCATGTAGAGATAATCACCTATTTGCCAAACATTTTTTAAACCGTAAATAGCATTTTTGTTGATCTTTAAATAAGGCCACTTTTTGAGTTTATATATCGGGTTGGTAGCAAAATCTGCAGGGAGTGAAATCGAACTGGGTAGCACTATACGATACTTCAAACTAACTCCCGAGGCATTTATACTGAAAACATCGTATGAATAGTATCTGTAATAAAGGACTTCTTCCTCGTTTGCCGCTTTATCAAACTGGGTACTTTGTATGATGAAATCGTCTTCATCATACAGTTGCAAACTAAATGGCCAATAAGTTGCCGTATCTCCTTTAGGGTTTACTATCGCAAATTCAAAATAATGCTTTTTATTTTTATTGTAGGCCGGTATTATTTTTGTGCCATCTTTTAAATTGATTGAAACGGAATTGTCTTTGTAAGGAAGCTTTTTTAAATACCCGCCATTCATGTTAAACTGCAGAACATCGGCTCCCACGCCAATCTCAATAT
This sequence comes from Mucilaginibacter sp. 44-25, assembly GCA_001898335.1. Taxonomy (GTDB): domain Bacteria; phylum Bacteroidota; class Bacteroidia; order Sphingobacteriales; family Sphingobacteriaceae; genus Mucilaginibacter. The sequence continues at coordinate 117,559 of MKTS01000003.1, forward strand.
AATTTACTCCTGCCAACTTAGTTAATACAAAACCATTAAAAACACTGCCTTCTCTAAAGGATGACATGCCGTTGAGCTTTGCAACGCTACGCTGGGTTATCTTATCAATGAATTTGCCGGTATTGGAGAAAATGAATATGTCACGAGTGTCCCCATCAAATATGATAAACCGATCGTCTGCAACTTCGAGTTTTTGGATATTGCCAAACTGGCTTTTGTCAATAGTTTCAAGTGAAATATATTTAATATCACTGTAAAGTTCTCTCGCGGGAAAGCCAACGGCAGATGCAGGGTCAATCCTGAGCTTTCTTAGGTTTGATGAATCGATCTTAGCCGTTTGGGAAACTGCTAAAGTTTGCCCAAGCAACAGCGGTATAAATAGCAGTAAGTATTTTTTCACCTGTAATCGGATAAAGTTTACGTCTTAAGATACTTAATTTCGATAACAGATTTACATTAAAAATTATTGTATTCGAATTTGACTTGCTATATAATTATCTAATTCTTCTTTAAATTCATTTCTCGGTATAAAGAAACTATTTGCGTTGAGCCCTTCATCTATGATGAAACAATAAGAATTATGCTCAAAAATACTATCGAAAGGGAATGTCTTTTTACTGACTAAATAAACTTCTTTATTAATTCCAGATACTCTTTCCCACTGATCATAATCCGCAAATGTTTTAAAATCTACGAAAACAATCAAATTAAACTTCTGTGTTATTAATTGTAGCCTTTTTTTATTTTTAAAAAGCAGATCGATACATTTATTACAACCAGTTGTCGAATAACGCACCACAAATTTTTTTTTGGCACTTTTGATAAGCTTGCTAACTTGCTTATCTCCATTGCCTGTGTATTCAACCAATTCTACCTCTCTAAGGAATGGTGCTCCTATTTTGTAATTAAAATCCAGCATTTGTTGCAAATATTGGATTGTTCCATTTTTAAATCTTAAGCTATCGTTTAAAGTACTTACATTTTGCTGCAGAGAACCTTTTTCTGTTGCGAACTTAGTTCTGTTGGAAAACAAAAGAAAAAGAATAGCTACAGATATTATTGCAAATAGCCACGTATATTTATTTATCATTGTATAATTTAGATAATGGTTTTTATTTAAATTGAACGTCAACCAAGTAGTTAGCTCCTAAATCATTTTTTATAATATTTAGGATTTTACTGTCATCTTTTAGAATGGACTTTAAGATATATCCGGACCATACACCTAAAAATTTGTTGTTTTCGATGTCAGTTGTTAAAAAAGTCGGCAGATAAGTTTTGTAGTTTACAGATTCATACAAGGCTCTACTACTACCTATCACTATATGGTGTCTTTTATCATATATGGTTAAAAAATCTCTGAACCTGTCGTCAAAGGATTGAAAAAGGATAAAATCCTTGCTTTCGAGCCACACTCCACTATATCCGTTATACCCTTTATAGAGACTATTGATTTCTGTAAAGTTTACGTTAGCTGCTTTAAATTTGGAAAGATTTTTTTGCACTACTTTATCATAAAAATCAGTGGGCAGGGGTTTATCGTATTGTAACTCGTATCTTTTAGTCAGCCCTTTGGGAGTTACGTTGTAAATATTTGAATTAAAATTTTCAGCGAAACGTATCGTATCCAAATAATTGATAAATGGTTTGGTGGGTGCAATAACCATAATTCCGTTATAAATTTTTTTATAATTAAGTTCTACCTTTTTTATGGCCACAGAACTATCAAGAATAGCTACTTTATAATACTCTCCCATGTAGGGCGGATTGTACGAGTTATAACCCTTATAGCCAACAAAATCTTTACTATGGGGCAAATTCATAAGAGACGTATAAATATTTGGCTTTTCGCCTATAATAATTTTGGCTACTTCAAACTTGTCATCCAAGACAAATATTTCTTTAAGGGAAAAATCATATATTTCCAGATGTCCTTCGCTGTCTAACCAACAGTCGTTTAGTTGAAGCGCCTCGTTTTTACCTTTTCCTAATTCGATTACATTTTTAACGAACTTGCCGTCAAGATCAAAAACGACTATTCGTTTCGCGACGAGTTTATCAAAAACAATATAATTTTTATTGGTTTTGATAAGCTTATATGGCTCCCCGATGTAGCTTCCTGGTGTTTCTTGTAATTTTGTAACTTGTATTTTGGCGATGTGAGAAGTTACATCTAAACTGTCTGAAACATCCTTTTCAATTATTTTAATCTTTTCAACTTGTCCTTCCTTTTCTGCTAAAATGCAGGAGTTCGCTGATAAAGTGAATAATAGAAAAATTATGATCCGAATTTTTTTTGAAGACATTTTGAATAATTTGATAAAGCAGCATACTACGTTTGTAGTATGCTGATGTTGAAAATTAAGGTGCAGTTACTTTCTTGCACTCAAGTTTGTCTCCGGTACCTGTACCGCAAGCCACTGGTGTGCAAGTTTCTCCACCAACATAAGATCCTGTATTATCACAAGTAGTCCTTTCTCCCCCATTGTATGGCCCCAGGCTTCCACACTTGGTAGTTGTTTTTGTAAAACATGGTTTTGGAGCTGGAGGGGTAGTTTGAGCTTGCGCCGAGGTAATTCCGAAACTTGAGGAACCATCAGCAACCGGGCCAATACTTAAAAGTAGCGCCATTGAGAATGTTAGCATTGCGAACGCTACCAAACCGATTTTTTTTAGATTTTTTTTCATTGATGATTAATTTATTAATGTTCCACAATTTGAGACAATTTGAACGTCTAATCAAACACGCTAATACACTGTTAAGAATATTACAGCTACCGCTAAGGATCTATTAGTTTTTGAGAGGAATTGGGTGTATTTATTACATTTTTAAATAAAACTTGAAGATGATGCAAAGCCAATAGTATTTGTTTAGCCAACGTTTATTTCTTGAATATTAAAAAATATTGTTTGATAGTTTTCTTAAAAGAAATTTTCTATATTTAATTGTTGATAAAACAATTAATAAACCTTATTAGCATACCCCTATTATGAATACCCCTAACAAAATTGTTATCAGTAGTCAAGATCATCTGCATTTAATAAATCAAAATGAAATAATGCTGTGTAAGTCTGATGATTGCTACACGTTAATACATCTTACGAATGGCGATAAGCTTATGATCTCAAAATCTCTTACTAAATTCTCGAAGGAATTGCATCAACTAATGTTTGTTAGGATAAGCCAATCCTATCTTATTAATATTAACTTTATTAAGATCGTTGATAAGAAGAGAAAGCATATAGAGTTGACTGATAAACAACAACTTCAATTTACCAGGACAATTAAAGATTTGTTAGTTTCGATAAGCAACAATTTTGCTGATCTTAACAACGGCTGGCCAAATTGATAACCGAATTTTACCTTTTAGTAATTTGCAATCTCATGTATTTGCGTAATTTCCTTAAGCAAATCAGTTTGGCCTAAATACCTGCGGACGTTTCACATAATTCACGATTTGCATCTTAAAATATCATTACATCTAACCCATTAAAACTACTTTCAATAGCGCTGTGATTTTTAACGAATGTAAAAAAGGTATGGTTAAGCAAGTGAATCTAACCTAATACAGCTCATGCTTGGGCGTATTAATCATATTATATAATTGAATTAAGCAGTACATTGCATCACTATCATATGCTAATATAAAATCATGGTTGAGGAGGCCTTCTACAAGCAAGCGGTTCTTCAGCTCCGCGTGTACAGGAAATTGGTGTGCATGTATCACCTCCTCCATACGCGCCAGTAGCATCACAAATTACTCTTTGACCTCCACCCGTTGTTCCAACACTTCGGCACCTGGTAATACTTTTCACCCAACAAGGCTGTTGCGTAGGTGGATTAGTTCGCGCTTGTGCTGAGGTAACACCAAAGCTTACGGAACCATCAGCAACTGGATCAATACTTAAAAGTAGTCCCATTGAGAATGTTAGCATAGCGAACGCTACCAAAACGATTTTTTTTAATTTTTTTTCATTGATGATTAATTTATTAATGTTCCACAATGTGAGACAAATTGAACGTCTGATCAAACTCTCCAATACATTGTAAAGATTATTACAGCAACCGCTAAGGATCTATTAGTTATTGAGAGGAATTGGAGATATATCAACAATTTGTTTGTTAACGATAGGCAGTTAACAAAATCGCTGCTTCCTTGAACGCAAGATTTAATTTTTTGCCTTGATATTATTAATTATTTATGATGATAAAATTTTACCCATTTTGATGACCGGTAAATTTGACTACGCCTTACTTTCAAGCGAAGCTTTGATGACGAAAAGCTGTGGTAAAGGAAATGTTTGATAATGAAATTCTGAATTTCGCTTAAGCCTTATTTCAGCTTCACTCCGCGTTATTGAGTTTCATCAAAATTTTACCCATTACGCGCCCTATCAACGAAAAAACGCCGATCTCTTGTAAGAAACCGGCGTTTTTAGTAGCCCGTAGGGGAAAAATATCGAACTCTTTTATAGGAGATTTGAGGCGTTTAGCGGATTAAAACAACTGTCTCAAAGACCCCAAGGGGAAGGGCATCGAACTCTTAATTATGCAATAATCAGGGGACTTATTAATTCAATGACCTATACTCATTTGGCGTTTGCCCTACCCGCTTTTTAAAGATCCTTGTAAAATGCTGAGGATATTTAAATCCCAGTTCATAAGCAACCTGGTTGATCGTCTTATTAACATCGAACACTTTTTCTTTAGCCAGATCTATCAACTTGGATTGGATATACTCCTGAGCAGTTTTGCCTGTATCTTTTTTGACCAGGTCGCCAAAATAATTAGGTGATAAATTTAATTGTTCGGCACAGTAAGTAACCGAAGGCAAGCCAATAGTTTGCGGCTTATCAGACTTAAAATATTCATTCAGCAAGTTTTCAAACTTCTCCAGAACACCCTGAAGCACATGGTCGCGGGTGATGAACTGTCTTTCATAAAAACGAACACTGTAATCTAAAAAAAGTTCTATGTTAGATACAATCAGGCGTTTACTGTGTTTGTCTATACCACGCTCCAGCTCATAATCTATCTTCGAAAAACAGTCCAGAACAATTTTTCTTTCCCTTTCAGACAGATGTAACGCTTCATTGGACTGGTATCCGAAAAAAGAATATTCCTGGATACGGCGACCAAGTGACGTGCCATGTATCAGATCCGGATGAAACGCAAGCGCATAACCTTTTGGCTGGTAACTTTCGCCATAACTGTTAACCCCTGCTACCTGCCCGGGTGCCATCATAACCAATGTACCTTCCTGGTAGTCATAGGTGTTTTTGCCGTATACCAGGTCGCCGCACTTTACATCTTTTAAAAACACAACATAAAAACCAAAGAACATTTGGGAACCCTGCCTGGGGGCAGCCTTCGAAAGATTCACCACGCTGACCAAAGGGTGTTTGGTTTCATTACTGTTAAAAGTGTTGTATTCGCTTATCGTGTTAAAACGTTGCATGGTATCCATAAATCATCTTTAAAATCGAATTTACGTTAATAATCAACGCTTTGATAACGCTGTTTGTTAAATCAGTAATAATGGTAGAAACATCCGTAATCTGTATCCTGTTTTTGATAACAAAGGGTATGACATTTGTACTGATCAGTAAAAAGATATTATGCAAACAGTAAAATTAAATAACGGCGTAGAAATGCCGGTCTTAGGGTTCGGCGTTTTCCAGGTGACCGACCTTGCAGAATGTGAAAGAAGTGTTGTAGACGCTATTGAAACCGGCTATCGGTTAATTGATACTGCTCAATCTTATACGAACGAAGAAGCCGTAGGTAAAGCGATAAAGAAAAGCGGTGTTCCACGAAAAGAGTTATTTATTACAACCAAGCTTTGGATACAATCCAATGGTTACGAAGGAACAAAAAAAGCGTTTGAAGCTTCTTTAAAAAAGCTGCAGTTAGATTACCTGGACCTGTACCTGATCCATCAACCTTATGGAGATGTTTATGGCGAGTGGCGCGCCATGGAGGAACTTTATAAAGAAGGGAAAATAAGAGCCATTGGCGTAAGCAACTTTCAGCCGGACAGGTTGATCGACCTGATCATCCATAACGAGATAGTTCCTGCTGTTAACCAGGTGGAAACGCATCCTTTCCACCAGCAGATAGAAACGCAACAATTTATGATCGATAATAATGTACAGATAGAGTCGTGGGGACCGTTTGCAGAAGGCAAGAACGATATGTTCAAAAACGAACTTTTGCAATCTATCGGCGACAAATATGGTAAATCTATTGCCCAGGTGGCATTGCGCTGGCTTACACAAAGAGGTGTTGTTGCAATACCAAAATCAGTACGGAAAGAAAGAATGGCAGAAAACTTGAACAGCCTCGATTTTGAGTTAACTACCGAGGAAATGGACAAGATCAAAACACTGGACACCAACGCCAGCAGCTTCTTTGACCACCGCGATCCTAAAATGGTGAAATGGCTGGGAGAACGAAAATTAAGCAACTAAAGATACAACTATGAAAATCCAACGTATTGGGTCCAGGCCATCCGGAAAAGGACCAACTGAATATTTTACAGGGACTGTACGAATTGATCCGTTAAACGAACCGCCCGAACCCGCCCGTGTAGCCATGGCATTGGTGACCTTTGAACCAGGGGCACGTACCGCCTGGCATACGCACCCTTATGGACAAACCTTAATAGTTACCACCGGTGCCGGTTGGGTACAGCGTGAGGGCGATACCAAAGAAAATATCTACCCGGGCGACGTGATTTATTTTGAACAGAACGAAAAACACTGGCATGGCGCAACGGCTACCACAGCCATGAGTCATATTGCCGTACAGGAAAAAGAAAACGGTTCACCCGTTGAATGGATGGAACAGGTTAATGACGAAGATTACAAAAGCTAAAAATCGAACATGGAAAAGAGACAATTAGGAAATAACGGATTAGAAGTATCTGCACTTGGTTTAGGTTGTATGGGCCTAAGCTTTGGCTATGGGCCCGCAACAGAAAAAGAAGCGGCTATAAAATTAATAAGGGCAGCTTTTGAACGCGGCGTTACCTTTTTTGATACTGCTGAGGCTTACGGGCCATTCACCAACGAAGACTTGTTAGGCGAAGCTTTGGCGCCATTTCGTAACGAAGTAGTGATAGCCACTAAGTTTGGTTTTAAAGAAGGCAAACCACCGCTGGGTGTGGATAGCCGCCCGGAGCGGATCCGCGAAGTTGCAGAATCAGCATTGAAACGTTTAAAAACAGACCATATCGATTTGTTCTATCAGCACCGTGTTGATCCGAACGTGCCCATGGAAGATGTGGCCGGAACAGTTAAAGATTTGATTGCCGAAGGAAAGGTAAAGCATTTCGGCCTTTCAGAAGCTGGCGCTGATTCTATCCGCAAAGCACATGCGATACAACCGGTAACCGCATTGCAAAGCGAGTACTCACTTTGGTGGAGAGAGCCCGAACAAGATATTCTACCCACACTGGAAGAATTGGGTATCGGCTTCGTGCCGTTCAGCCCGCTTGGTAAGGGCTTTTTAACCGGGGCTATCAACGAAGATACCAAATTTGACAGTTCAGATTTTCGAAATACCGTTCCCCGGTTTTCGGAAGAAAATCGAAAAGCTAACCAGGCATTGGTAGATGTACTTGGGCAAATCGCCGCTGAAAAAAACGCGACGCCAGCGCAGATTGCTCTTGCGTGGCTGCTCTCACAAAAGCCGTGGATAGTACCAATACCGGGGACAACGAAGTTGCACAGGTTAGAAGAAAACGCTGGCGCTGCCGACGTCCAACTAACCGGGCAAGATCTTCAATCTATTAGCAATGGGCTGGCCAATATCGAGATCCAGGGAAATCGATATTCAGAACAGGCGCAAAAAATGGTTAACCGGTAATTCCCTTAGCTATTAATTGTTCTTTACGGATAATTAATAGCTAATTACTACTATACCCAATCCTTTGTAAAGTCGTTGAATGCCTCTTTATACTGTTCGGTTACGGGTATGGTAAGCTCACCAATCTGCAGGGTATTTTTTGCTATTGCTGTAACCGCACTCTTCGCAACGATGAACGAGCGGTGAATCCGAATAAAACCTAATGCAGATAGCCTCTCTTCGAGATTTTTCAGGCTCATTAAAGTAAGCAAAGCTTTGTTCTGATTTTTAAGGAAGATCTTTACATAATCCTTCAAGCCTTCAATATAAAGAATATCCGTAATTTGAATTTTAACCAGTTGGTAGTCAACCTTTAGGTAAATATAATCCTTCTCTATACGCTCTTTCGCCGGTACAATTTGTGCATTCTCCTTATTATTTTCGAGTAGTTTAAAGTATTCAAAAGCCTTATTAGCCGATTTGGTAAAGTCAACAAAACTGAAGGGCTTTAACAGATAATCCAACGCATCAACTTTGAAGCCATCCAGGGCGTACTGATCATAAGCAGTGGTGAAAATGACCCGCAGACTTTTATTTCTTCCTGTCTGCTCGATGATCCTGGCAAGTTCTACGCCGCTTAGATCGGCCATCCGGATATCAAGGAACAACAATTGCAGTTCCGGCTGATCATGTATCGCTTTTAGCGCTTCAACTGCATTAGTGTAAGTCGCTATTAAGTTCAGAAACGGCGTTTGCTCAATATAGGTCGTCACCAGCTTTAAAGCAACCGGTTCATCATCCACCGCTATGCAATTTATTCTCATGATAACTCAAGGGTTAAGATCACCGTATAATCTTTAGCATTTAAATCATTCTGAATCTCTAAGGTATGCTTTTTAGGATAAAGCAGGTCGAGCCGGCGTTTGGTGTTTACAACGCCGATACCATTGCTGTCCTCTAAATGTTCAGCTTTCTCTTCAAAAAGCGAATTTTTAACTTCAATCTTAACCTGTGTTCCTGATTGACTGATATCTACATAAACGTAACTTGGATGCACGGAACTTATACCATGCTTAAAGGCATTTTCAATAAAAGGCAAAAAAAGCATCGGCGCAATTTCGTAATTCCTCATCGCCTCCTGTTTTTCATAAATCATTTGTACGTTATCTGTAAGCCGCAGGCGCATTAATGCGATATAATCTTCCACAAATTTTATCTCTTTTTCAAGCTCCGTCGAATCATTTTTTGTACCATAAATCACATAACGCATCATGTGCGATAAGGTGTAGATGGCATCTTTGGAAACGGCAGGATTAGTATCGGCAAGCGCGTATATAGTATGCAGGATATTGAAAAAGAAATGAGGATTGATCTGGGCTTTTAACAGGGACAACTCGGTAGTTACCTTTTCGCGGGATGTTGCTTCAAAAACAGCCTGATCGGCTTTCATCTTCTTATAAAATGAAATGATTGTGCTGATGCCCAGCAATACCATGGCGGTCATCATTGTCCAGTAAAAATCGTGCGTGTTCCTTGGATCCGGCTTTTGGTTTAATATCCTGCTCAGTGCAGCATTGGCACCCGTAATATCATCAAGCAAACCATTTAGGTAAACCGAAACCACTACCAAACCCAACGATATAATAATAAATAATGTTAATTTATTTCTATACAACAATTTCGGGGTCAAAAACAACAGGTTGAGGTAAAATAGGGCCGCCCAGATCACATGCATGGAGATCCGCTTTATCCAAAACTCGGTAGGGAGCTTAAATGGCCAGGTCAACGGGAAAAGCGTATAAATAATCAGCCCCGCCACAATGTAAAAATGCACTGATAGAAATATCTTCTTTAAAGCCGGGAAACCCATATTTATTCGTTTAATATAAAAGTAGTATAAAAAAGTGCGTTTTGTTTCTCAGGCAAAACGCACCATACCGTATCAAAACAGTAATCAACTAAACCCCATCTCACCGGGATTGTACAAAGCAGGACATTTTTATGCAATAAAAATCCCCAAATAGACAGTTGGGCTGATAAAATCGATAGAATGGCATTATTTATCTATCGCTGCTATTATCATAAAACTGCCTCAATATTATGTCGAAAATTGGATTTGAACCATAAAATTAAAGCCATCGATTTTAAAGGCTGTTTCGTCTATTTTTAATAAGCAGCGGTCTATTACCAAGTTTTAAATAGTTGAAAATGTGTTGTTTTGAGACGAATCAATAATTAATCAGCACAACAACAGCAATAATTATGAAACGGATATTAGTAGCATTGATCGTATTCAGCGCCTATTCTGCGAAAGCTCAACAAACAGAGAGCAAAACTGTACAATCAACAGTGGCCGGTCCCCTTGTTGAGACAAAAGCGGGTGCTGTACGTGGCGCAACATTAGGTGATGTTTCAAGCTTTAAAGGCATTCCTTTTGCAGCACCGCCAGTTGGTGAATTTCGTTGGCGACCACCACAGCCCTTAAAAGCCTGGGCGGGAGAACGTGATGCTACCAAATATGGCGCGGACCCTGCGCAAATGGGCTGGCCACGAAACGGTAATAAGTTGTCTGCTACATCATCTGAAGATTGTTTGTATTTAAATATATGGAAACCTGCAAGCGCTAAATCAGGTGCTAAATTGCCGGTGATGGTTTGGATCTACGGCGGCGCTTTTGTATTTGGCAGTGGCGCTCAACCGGGTTATTCGGGCGAGCAGTTTGCAAAGCAAGGTGTTATTTTGATCACCCTCAATTATCGCGTTGGGCGGCTTGGCTTTTTTGCGTTTCCGTCGCTTAGTGCCGAACACCCAGATGAACCAAAGGGTAATTACGCCTTTATGGATCAAATGGCAGCGCTTAAATGGGTGCAGCAAAACATTGCCGCTTTTGGCGGTGACCCTAAAAACGTTACTATATTCGGTGAGTCGGCAGGCGGTGTCTCGGTGCAATCGTTATTAACCATACCAGGCGCAAACGGATTATTTCAAAAGGCAATTGTTGAATCCGGCGGCGGCCGTGATGGTGTGCTCACAGGCAGACCGATAAATAAGGATAATACCGATAAATATTACCCAATATCCGCAGAAACCATCGGGGTAAACTTTGCTAAAAAGCACGGTATTACCGGTACAGATGCTGCGGCACTTGAAAAGCTGCGGTCCTTGAGTGCTGAAGATATTATTGACGGCGGCCAGGAAACCGACGGACCGGGCGGCGCACCTATTTATCCGGGCCCAATTCTCGATGGAAAATTAGTTACAGAAACCGCTCAAAGCGCTTATTCGGCCGGACGGGGAGTAAAAGTTCCGCTCATAATTGGCTCTAATAGCGCCGAAGTGCCGGCGGGTTTTGTAAATGCTGCGACAAAAGACGAATTATTGAATTTGTTTGGCAGTATGAAGGCTGACGCAAAAGCCGCCTATGATCCTGATGGAAACACAGAATTACCGAAAATGCTTACCATGGTAAATACAGATAAGGTATGGGCAGAACCCGCCATATTTACTGCCCGCGCCTTTGCAGCCAAGGGTGCACCGGCATATGTTTATATATTTTCATATGTTTCACCATCCGCGCAGCAATGGATGAAATACGGGGCGGCACACGCTTCTGAAATTGGTTATGTCTTTAACAATCTGACAAGCCGGGATGGAGCGGCAATTGCGACAAAAGACCTGGAAGTCGCCAAAATGATGAATACCTATTGGGCTAATTTTGCAAAAACTGGCAATCCGAATGGCAGCGGTTTGGCGAAATGGCCGGCTTATGATCCAAAGAAAAACGAGCTTTTGGAAATCCAGGCGGACGGTTCGGCATCAGGCAAACCTAATCCTAAAAAAGCAAGAATAGACGTCATTGAAAAGGCGGTTACTTCGGGTAATCTTCGTTAATTAATAACAATTGAATAATTATACTAATATGAAAAAGATTCTGTATCTGATAACGCTTTTAGTGACAATTGCCTCTCCACGTGCAATAGCACAAACAGGCATATTCCCCAAGGGCGAATTATCTAAAACAAATAATCATACCGGCGATGTATGGCTGGTAGAATTAAATAAGGCGGATAGTGTTATCAATGTCGCGTTAGCCAGTCCAACTTTTGCTCCGGGTGCAAAGTTGGACTGGCATATTCACCCTGCCGGGCAAATACTCATGATCACCGAGGGCACAGGGTTTTACCAGGAGAAAGGAAAAGCTATTCAGGTAGTACACAAGGGCGATGTTATTAAGTGCACGCCAGGTATAGCACACTGGCATGGTGCGTCTCCCAAATCAACGTTTACTTATATAGCGGCAAGTACAAATGCTGCCAAAAACAAAACGGTATGGCTGGAAAGGGTGACGAAGAGCGAGTATAACAACGCAAAATATTAAACTGACCAATAAACATAAAAACTAATATTATGAAAGCAACTATTATCGCCCTTTTTCTGTGCATTGCATGTGTGCAGTTATCAAATGCCCAGGCCAAATTGCCCGGGGCAGCAGCCACGACAACTACAAAAGACGAGCAAGAATTACTCGACCTGTCCAAAACCAAATGGAAATGGATGGCTGATAAAAATGTGGAGTCGTTAAACACCCTGTTCGACGAAAAGTGTGTATTTGTACACATGGGCGGCAGTTGGGGCAAAACCCAGGAATTAAATACCATAAAAGGCGGCTTTATTTGGTATAAGCAAGCGGAAATATATGGCGCATCAGTCAATATCTTTAGTAACACTGCCATTTTGTTAAATGATATTGACCTGGTAGCAGTGGTGGGTGGCAACGAAGTCGTGCATGCTTTTATGGTGACTGAAGTTTACCTGAAGGAAAACGGTAAATGGAAGATGGGCTCACTTACATTTTCAACGCTTATCCGGCCTGTTAAAATGAAAACTAACATTCCTCCTGCGCCACAGCCACAACATTAATTAAAGCTACCAGATATGAATCGTCGAAATCTTTTAAAAACGGGGCTGACACTTGCCGGGGCGTCATTGATCAGCACAAACAGTAATGCCGGCACAAACCTACCATCCACTACATCGTTTTCTGCCGCACCTGGCAAACGGAAGCTTGGAGGCAAGCTCGAAGTATCGAGTATTGGTTTAGGAGTGCAAAATATGTGGCGGACCTATCAAACTACCATACCATACCGCCCAGAAATGATCAACATCATCAGGAAAGCTTATGATAACGGTGTTACTCTTTTTGACACAGCCGAAGCTTATGGGCCATTTGAGAGCGAGCGGATTTTGGGTGAAGCAACATCTTCCTTTCGCAATAAAATCGTGATTGAAACCAAGTACGGTTGGAATATCGATCAGAAAACGGAGAAACGCTTACCTGGCCTAAATAGTAAACCCGAACATATTAAGGAGGTAGTTGAAGGGATGCTAAAACGCCTGCGCACTGATCGTATTGATTTATTGTACCAGCACCGTGTTGATCCTGCTGTTCCGATAGAAGATGTTGTCGGCGCGATCAAAGATCTGATCGGCCAGGGCAAAGTACTTCATTATGGGCTTTCTGAACCAGGGGCACAAACTGTAAGACGGGCGCACGCTATCCATCCGGTTACCGCTATTCAAAACGAATATTCGCTTTTATGGCGCGGGCCTGAAGAAACGATACTTCCGCTTTGCGAAGAACTCGGCATCGGTTTCGTTTGCTGGAGCCCGCTTGGCGTTGGATTTCTGAACGGTGCAATTGATGAAAATACACGCTTTGCGCCCGGCGATATCAGAGGAATTGAAGAGCGGTTTTCTCCTGAAAACCTGCCCAACAATATGGCACTGGTTAAATTAATAAAGACCTGGGCTGTAAAAAAAGAAGCTACGCCCGGGCAAATATCGCTTGCCTGGTTACTGGCAAAAAAGCCATGGATAGTACCCATTCCTGGTACTACGCAAATGGCACACATGCTTGAAAATTCCGGTGCTGGTAATGTGAAATTTTCCGCTGATGAATTAAAGCAGTTCAATCAGGAGTTAGCGGGTATAACCATCAAAGGATTACGCCTGCCACAAGCGGTTTTAAATTTCTCTAATGTAGACGCTCCAATTAAGCAATAAACCTAAAATCATTATATGAAAAAGCCATTGTTTTTATTCATCGCGACGCTGCTATGCTCTGCAACGTTTGCACAACACAGCCTGGTAAAGTTATGGGAGTCTGATTCAGTTACTATTAAAGGGCCTGAATCGGCGCTTTTCGATTCTAAATCGAATTCGATTTTTGTTTCCAGCATGGGCTCCGGCTCAGTCGTTCAGCTTGATCTAAAAGGAAAAGTGATTAAAGCGGATTGGGCAACCGGTTTGAACTCCAACAAAGGGTCAGCGTTTTATAATGGATTGTTTTATACGGCAGAAACCTCGGCTGTTGCCGTTATTGATAACACAGGTAAAGTCGTAAAACGAATACCAATAGAGGGTGCGGGAATGTTAAATGACCTGGCTGTAGATTCAAAAGGGATTGTTTATGTAAGTGATACGCGGACAGGCAAGGTACATCGAATCGAGAATGATAAACCAATGGTATATCTTGAAAATATTCCCGGCGCAAATGGTTTGCTGACAGTTAACACAGATTTATATGTTGTAGGCTCCACAACCTTTCAAAAAGTTAATGCCAGCAAAGAAATTACTAAAGTTAGTGAAAGCTTTGAAAGTGGATTGGACGGAATTGTTCCAATAAGTGATAAAGAGTTTATTCTCAGTAATTACAAAGGCATTTTGTATTATGTCAACGCTGATGGCACAAACCAGGTATTGCTGGATAGCCGTGCCCAAAGAATAATGGCTAACGATATCAGTTACGACAGCAAAACAAAAACGCTGTACGTGCCCTCGTTTGGCACCAATCGCATTATCGCCTATCAAGTAAAATAGTTTTCAATTTCACAACTAACTCATATTACCATCGCTATGAACAAGCTTTTATTTATACCCATCGCCGCAACCCTGGCAGGAGTTATTTCTTTCGGCACTGCCGGTAAAATAGCTAAGCCTGCCAAGAAAAAAAATGACGTTTCAACTGCTGCCATAACGGGTGCAAGCGCAGTTTTGCCACTCGATAAAATTAAAATGCCTGCGGGCTTTTCCATCAGCGTGTATGCTGAGGTCGCGGGCGCGCGATCGATGGTTATGTCACCATCAGGTGTACTCTTTGTCGGGACACAGCGTCCGGGAAAAGTATATGCGGTAAAAGATGTTGATGGCGACAATGTGGCCGATAAGAAATGGGAGATCACATCAGGAATGAACAACCCAAACGGCGTTGCACTCAAGAATGGTGCTCTGTATGTTGCTGAGATCAGCAAGGTCACCAAATTTGCGGATATTGAGAAGAACATAGATGCTCCGGGAAAGGGTGAAGTTATCTATGATAAATTCCCTACTGAATGGGCGCACGGTTGGAAATATATTGCCTTCGGGCCTGACGGTAAACTATATGTACCTGTAGGCTCACCGGTAAATATCGGTATACCTGACGACCGCCATGCGGCGATCTTCAGAATGAATGACGATGGTACCGAAATTGAAAAATTCGCAAGTGGTATCCGTAATACAGTTGGTTTTACCTGGAGCCCGACCTCTAAAGAAATGTGGTTTACAGATAACGGCAGGGATATGTTAGGTGATGACGTTCCGTTTTGCGAGTTGAACAAAGCGCCCAAAGCCGGGATGAATTTTGGCTTTCCTTATTTCCATAGTGGCACTATAAAAGATCCCGAATTTGGCGGTACGCATGAGGCTTCCGAATTTACTCCGCCAGCTCAAAACCTGGGCGCACATGTTGCACCGCTTGGGCTTAAATTCTATACGGGAAGCATGTTCCCAACTGAATATAAGGACCAGATTTTCATTGCTGAACATGGCTCGTGGAATCGCACTAAAAAGAACGGTTACCGGGTTAGTCTGGTAAAAGTGAAAGATGGCAAAGCAGCGGGATACGAAACATTTGCCAGCGGCTGGCTGGATGATGAAGCACAAAAAGCCTGGGGCAGGCCGGTGGATGTTCTTGTTCTTAAAGACGGATCAATGCTGGTTTCAGACGATGTGGCCGGTGTTATTTATCGAATTTCTTACAAAAAGTAAAATGAAGATTGCTCTTTTAATCATCTGTTTATGCTTTTTGTCAACATTTTCAAAGGCACAAAAAAAACCATTACCTTCTTCCAACATGATGATCGGAAAAGAGATTTATGTAAAACACTGCATGACTTGCCACCAGGTTGACGGTGTTGGCGCACAGAACATGATACCGCCATTGATCAAAACCGACTATGTTCTTGGCGAAAAGCAGCGGCTTATTAAAATACTATTGAATGGCCTCAAAGGAGATATAAATGTCAATGGAGATATGTATTCCGGTGAGATGCCATCGCAAGCCCTTTTAAAAGACGATGAGATAGCAGCAGTACTCACATACGTTCGTAAAAGTTTCGGCAACAGCGCCAGTCCCGTGACTATTAAAGATGTTCGCAGAGTTCGTGCTACTAATAAAACGGTATCTAAATGAAAACAGCTATTTCTTTCTGCCTCCTGATTTGCTTCTGTATTACCTCAGCATCCTCTACATCGCAAACAACTTCAGCAAAAAAAATACTGATCGTTTACCTTTCACGTACAAATAATACAAAGGCTGTAGCGGAGATTATTCAAAAGGAAGTCGGCGGAACCTTGGTAGCCTTAGAACTTGTTAAACCCTATCCGGCAAATTACCGAGCCATAGTTGACCAGGTTGTTCACGAAAATGAAACAGGTTTTTTGCCTCCTCTTAAAACCAAAGTTGACATTAGCCAATACGATACCGTGTTTGTAGGTTTCCCGACCTGGGGCATGAAATTGCCGCCGCCCATGAGAAGCTTTTTGAAGCAACACAACCTGAGCGGCAAAACCGTTATACCTTTTAATACAAACGCGGGCTATGGCATCGGCAGCACTTTTGACACAGTAAAAGAGCTGTGCCCTAAAAGCAAGGTTTTGGAAGGGTTCACTACTAAGGGCGGAATAGAAAGAGATGGGGTACTTTTTGTGATGGAAGGTGAAAAGGAAAAAGAGGTAAGTAAAGACGTCAATACTTGGTTAAGGGCTATAAAAATAGTCAAATGATTAATGGTCGGAAAGCTTTAGGAGTTTAGTATAATTCAATGACGATTTGTGGAGTTTAGGAAAAGGAAAATAACCACCGCCAGTGCAATAAAAAGCTTGGGCGAAAATGGAATAACTGTAAATGATGATGAAGCAAAAGTAATATTAGACTTTTTATATCTTCTTGCCGCCGCCACGCTACAAACTTATTTAAAAGATGATATGTCACATCGAACTTCAAAAGTTGGCAAGGATTAGCCAAATACCCCTAAGTACCAAATATTTCAATCTTTAAATAATAAATGTTTAAATGTATTCCCCTTGAGGTAACCTTAGGGGAATCGAACTCCAAAACTCCGTTTTGACTCAATTAAAGCACTTTTCAGGGTATAGGTAAATTCTCGAAAATGTAGAATGCCGAAATTATTGCAATAAATACCTGAAAATCAGATAAAAATAAAACCCTCCGATTATATCGGAGGGTTTTGTAGCCCGTAGGGGAATCGAACCCCTGTTTGAAGAATGAAAATCTCCTGTCCTAACCCCTAGACGAACGGGCCGTCTTTTAAGTTTAACAGTCTGAACTGTTTCCCTTATTTTGGGACTGCAAAGATATACGTTTAGACTTTATTTTAAAATAATTTTTACAAAAAATTTTAATTAGTTGATTTTCAGAATAAAATGTTGAAGAGCTCAAACAAAAAAATCATGTGGCTGATTATAAAACCGTACTTATAAGTTATATTTATCTTAAATATATCACCGCCAATGAAAGCCATCTGGAATAACCAGGTTATCGCCGAAAGTAATGATACTATTGTTGTCGAGAATAACCATTATTTTCCCAAAGAAAGTGTTAAATCCGAATATTTGAGAGAAAGCACCACACATACTACATGCCCCTGGAAAGGCGTAGCCTCCTATTACACCTTAGATGTTGATGGTCAGCAAAACAGAGATGCGGCATGGTATTATCCCGAGCCAAAGGCTGCCGCATCGCAGATAGCCGGCTACGTAGCATTCTGGAAAGGCGTTAAGGTAACCGAGTAATATGAAACAATACGATGCTATAGTAATCGGTTCGGGCCAGGCTGGGGCGCCATTGGCCAAAAAGCTGGCTTTGGCAGGGATGAAAACCCTGATAGTTGAAAAACGGTTTTATGGCGGTACATGCGTAAACGATGGCTGCACACCAACTAAAACCATGGTAGCCAGCGCACGTGTGGCATACCTTGCCAGCAAATGTAACGATATGGGGGTTACCATTAAAGGCTACAAGGTTGATATGCGGCAAATAAAAAAGCATAAAGACGAGATAGTACTTAAATCGCGTAATGGAGGACTCAAGGCAGCCGAAAATACCGAAAACCTGGATGTATTATTTGGCGAAGCTACTTTTACCGGGGCGAAAACCATCAGCGTACGAACGAAAAAGGATGGCTTAAAAGAGTTTAAAGCCGATAATATATTCATTAACACAGGTGGTAAGCCGGTTATCCCGAATGATATTGAGGGTATTAATGAAATTGATTTCCTTACCTCAACTACCATACTTGATCTGGAAAAGGCGCCGGAGCATCTGGTGATCCTGGGCGGTAACTATATAGGGTTAGAATTTGGGCAGATGTTTGCACGATTTGGCAGCAAAGTTACCATTATAGAAAAATCGGGCAGAATATTGTCTCGTGAAGATGAAGACATTTCATTGGAATTAACCCGTATTCTTGAGCAGGAAGATATTACTATCCGCACTAATGCTAAAGTTACCCGGGTTAAACAAAAAGACAAAGGCAAGATCACGGTTACCATTAAGACAGGAGATGCAGAAGAGAAGATTAAATGCAGCCATGTTTTGGCGGCTATCGGCCGTGCGCCACAAACCGATACTTTGGGACTTGATAAAACCGGCGTTAAAACTGATGACAAAGGCTACATCACGGTTAACACCAAACTGGAGACCAATGTTAAAGGCATTTATGCTTTGGGCGATGTAAAGGGCGGCCCGGCCTTTACACATATTTCTTATAATGATTACACCATTGTGTATCGTAACCTGATTGAAAAGCAAAACCTTAGTATCCGTAACAGGCCTGTACCCTACTGCATGTTTACAGATCCGGAGTTAGGCCGGGTTGGTATAACGGAAACCGAAGCCAAAGAAAAAGGCTTGAACTATAAGGTGGCAAAGCTGCAGATGTCACACGTGGCAAGAGCAATCGAAACCGGCGATACACGCGGCATGATGAAAGCTATTGTGGATGCTAAAACCAAAAAAATATTAGGTGTAGCCATAGTTGGTACCGAAGGTGGCGAGGTCATGAGCGTTTTACAAATGGCGATGGAAGGCGGCATAACTTACGATAGGATCCGTTACTGTGTGTTTGCGCATCCTACCTATTCAGAGTCGCTCAATAACCTGTTCATGACCTTAGAAGATTAGTCGGCCCGCATGATAAAAGTTAGCAACCTGATTAAAACTTTTGGGCAAACCCATGCGGTAAACAATATTTCATTTGAGGTGGCTAAAGGCGAGACTCTGGCGTTGTTGGGCACAAGCGGGTGCGGTAAAACAACTACGCTTAAAATGCTCAATCGCCTCATTGAGCCTGATAGCGGTACAATAGAAGTTGATGGACAAAACATTTTAAGCCAGGCGCCGGAACTGCTACGTCGCTCTATAGGATATGTGTTGCAAAACAACGGTTTGTTTCCGCATTACACCGTTGCCGAAAACATCGCTATTGTTCCTAACCTTTTAAAATGGGATAAAGCGAAAATTGAAGCGCGTACCAACGAGTTATTAGAAAAATTACATCTGCCTAAAGAATACCAGAATACCTACCCGCCAGAGTTGAGCGGCGGGCAACAGCAGCGGGTTGGTTTAGCAAGAGCTTTGGTTGCCGATGCGCCGGTACTGCTGATGGATGAACCTTTTGGGGCGTTAGACAATGTTACGCGCTCCAAGATACATGCAGAGTTTAAGCTGCTCGATGAGCTTAAGCGCAAAACCATCATCCTGGTTACGCACGATGTGCAGGAAGCATTTTTATTGGCAGATCGCATTGCTCTAATGGATAAGGGGCAGATTGTGCAGATAGGCACTGCCACCGAGTTACTTTTTAATCCGGCTAATGATTTTGTAAAGGATTTCCTGAAAGAACAGCACCTGCAGTTGGAACTAAAAACCATTAAGTTAAACGATATCTGGCAATACCTGCCTGCGGATGGTCGTCGCATTAACACTTCTCAATTAGCGGCAACTGCTGGTTTATGGGAAGCTTTAGATACATTCAAATTCTACCCTCGCGAAAATATCAATATCATTAACCAGCAAACCAGGGAAGTACGCTCTGTAACATTTGATCAGTTGATGTCTGCTTATTCATGTTTTAAAAATCAGGTTCCGCATGAATGAGCATCAGCAAACCCTTTTAGAGTTTATGCGCCAGCAAAGCGATAAACTACTGGTGCAAACCCTGCAGCACATCGGGTTAACTTTTATTTCGCTGTTTATAGCTGTACTCATCGGGTTGCCGTTGGGTATCTATATTTCCCGCGTGCGCAAACTCTCCGGGCCGGTATTAGGTATAGCGGGCATACTACAAACTATACCCAGCATCGCTTTATTAGGCTTCATGATACCGCTGTTAGGTATTGGTGCTAAACCGGCTATTGTGGCATTGCTACTTTACGCACTGTTACCCATAGTAAGAAATACTTACACGGGCATAACCGGTGTCGATAGCAATGTTAAAGAAGCTGCCATAGCCATGGGTATGAACAAGTGGCAGGTACTATTTAAAGTAGAATTACCTTTGGCTATGCCGGTAATACTGGCAGGTATTCGTACCGCTACCGTTATCAACGTTGGCGTAGCAACATTAGCATCTTACATTGCCGCAGGTGGGTTGGGCGAATTTATCTTCGGAGGCATCTCGCTCAACAATACCAACATGATATTAGCGGGGGCTATCCCGGCGGCTATGTTGGCTATTTTATTTGATTTCCTTCTATCGCTCTTGCAAAAATTAAACTTCAAGAAAATTAAAGGAGCAGTGAAGATGGCGCCAGTGCTGCTGTTGATACTTTCATGCTTTTACTTTATCCCATCAGCATACGGCAGTAAGTTAACTGCCGGTTTCACACCTGAGTTTATGGGCAGGCAGGACGGCAACCTTGGCTTGGTAAGCAAATACGGGTTAAAGATCCATACCATCGTGATCAGCGATGCCGTAATGTACAAAGCCGCGAAGGAAAAAGAACTGGACGTTATCAGCGGTTACTCTACCGATGGCCGGCTAAAGGCTTATGATCTGATAGTTTTAGATGACGACAAGAAAATCTTTCCGCCTTACTATGCTGCACCGCTGGTGCGTGAAGATGCTTTGAAGAAATTTCCTCAATTGGAGACAACGCTTAATAAACTTTCCGGCTTAATAAATGATTCGGTAATGACGGAATTAAACTACCGTACTGATTATCTTCACCAAACGCCCGAGCGCGTAGCTAAAGATTTTTTGCAGGCTACGGGTTTGTATAAACCGCAGCAGCAAAGCAATGGCGAAGTGGTGCGTTTAGGCTCGAAAATTTTTGGCGAGCAGTATATTCTCACCAACATGTACAGCATGCTGATAAAGGGTTACACCAACTATGGTGTTGAAACCAAAACCGGCCTCGGCGGAACAAAGATCGTTTTTGACGCCATGACCAACAACCAGATAGATGTATACCCTGAATATACAGGTACGGGATTGCTGGCTATTTTACAGGCACCGCAGAACGTAATTAATCGGTTACAAAGCAGTAAAGACAGTACTTATGCTTATGTTAAAGCAGCGTTTGATGATCGATATAAAATTAAATGGCTAAAACCCATTGGATTTAACAATGCTTACGCATTGATGATGCGCAGGCAACAGGCAAATGAGTTGCACATCAAAACAATTTCCGACTTAAATCGCTTTTTGAAATACTAAATAATACCTATGGACTTAGCGGACTGTTACAAAAAAGTACGCCAGCGCACTGAAGCTATATGCGAACCGCTGCAAACCGAAGATTACGTGGTACAACCCGTGGTAGATGTGAGTCCGCCTAAATGGCACATAGGGCATACCACATGGTTTTTCGAAACCTTTATCCTTAAACCATATTTCGCCGAGTACCAGGAATTTGACGCTAATTATAACTTCGTTTTCAATAGCTATTATGAAAGCGTAGGCACACGTGTTATCCGTACAGACAGGGGTAATTTAAGCAGGCCAACGGTTATCGACATCAAGCGTTACCGCAAATATGTAGATGACGCCATGTATAATTTTTTGGCCTGTGGCAATGTGAGCGACGATGTTAGAGAATTACTTTTGCTGGGCTTTAACCATGAGGAACAGCATCAGGAGCTTCTACTAACGGATATTAAATACATCCTTGGCCATAACCCATTGTTTCCGGCTTACTCGAGGGATTGGGTAATACCGAAATTTCACCAATCGGAAAGTGAATTAATAAAAATAGAAGAAGGCGTTTATGAAGTTGGGTTCAACGCCGAGGGCTTTTGTTTTGATAACGAGCTTAACCGCCACAAGGTTTATCTTAATGCATATGAGATAAACCCCAACATGGTTACCAATGCCGAGTATCTGGAATTTATTGAGGCCGGAGGTTATCATGATTTTCGCCATTGGCATGCTGCCGGCTGGGACTGGGTAAACAATAACATGATTGAGGCGCCAATGTACTGGCACAAAATAGATGGCAAATGGCACAACTATACCTTCCATGGCTTGCAACCTGTTAACTGGCACGAGCCATTAAACCACATTAGCTACTACGAGGCTTACGCCTATGCCTCATGGAAAGGTATGCGCCTGCCAACAGAGTTTGAATGGGAAATAGCGGCAACTAAATTCAACTGGGGCTTGCGCTGGGAATGGACAGAAAGTTCATACCTGCCCTACCCCGGCTTTGCCAAAGCGCCCGGTGCCATTGGCGAATACAACGGCAAATTTATGGTAGGGCAAAAAGTACTGCGCGGGGCATCAGAAGTTACCTCGCCAGATCATAGCCGTATCACTTATCGCAATTTTTTTCAACCCGAACTTCGCTGGCAATTTACTGGCATACGTTTGGCTAAATAACAATACATCATCTACCAAATACCTATGGCACCACAAGTTTTAACAAAAGCCACCGGCGAAAAAAACCCTCTCACTGATCTTCAATTTTATAAAGATACCATTGCCGGCTTAACCGCTTTGCCTAAGCATCTCAATTCAAAATATTTTTATGATGCGCATGGCGATAAGCTTTTCCAGGATCTGATGAACTGCGAAGAATATTACCCAACCAATTGCGAAATGGAGATATTTACTACGCAAACAGCCGAAATATGCCAGACCATGATGGGCCAGGGTGATGCCTTTGATCTTATCGAGTTAGGTGCCGGGGATGCCACCAAATCAACCGAGCTGTTAAAATATCTGCTGGATAATAAAACGGATTTTAGCTATCTGCCTATAGATATTTCAGAAAATGTGATCTCATACCTCAACATGACCCTGCCTGTTACATTGCCGGGCATTGATATCACCGGCCTCAATGGCGATTATTTTGATATGTTGAAGAAAGCCGCAGCTATTTCTGACAAACGTAAAGTAGTGATGTTTTTAGGCTCAAACATCGGCAATATGCCCGTGGCTGATGCGAAGCTGTTTTGCCATGAGCTGCGCAAACATTTATCGCCAGGGGATATGGTGTTCATCGGTGTTGATCTTAAGAAAAACCCGGCAACTGTTTTAGCTGCTTATAATGATAAACAAGGCATTACCAAACGCTTCAACCTCAATTTATTGGAGCGGATGAACCGCGAGTTGGGCGCTGATTTTATTGTGGATCAGTTTGACCATTACGCTATGTATGACCCGGAAACAGGCGCCTGTAAAAGCTATCTGGTAAGTCAAGCAGAGCAGAGAGTGGTGATAGGCAGCGAGGTTATCTCTTTTGCTAAAGACGAATACATTTACATGGAAATATCTCAAAAATATACCGTTGAGCAAACAGATGAACTGGCTCGAACGACAGGCTTTGAGCCATTGATGCATTTTAGCGACAGTAAAAAGTGGTTCCTGGATGCGGTTTGGCAAGCGAGACAATAGCTTCAACTTCATTATTAGCGAAACGGCTACTCTAATTGGAGGTAGCCGTTTTGTTTTATGGACGGGGTTATTAATGCATCCATCTACACTATTCCGAACAAATTCTATTGATGTGGAACCAAATTAGGCTATCTTTATAAAAACTACAACCTAATGGAAGCCTCATCTGTTTTGCTATACATTTTTTTGTTCTTCATCGTAATCATTGTTTTCTCATCATTTGTTACCGTTAAACAGGGTACAATTGTGGTGATAACCGTATTTGGTAAATACCGCCGCATATTAACGCCCGGTTTAAATTTCAAAATACCTTTGATTGAGAATATCTACTCAAAAATATCCATCCAGAACCGCTCGGTTGAGTTGGAGTTCCAGGCAGTAACTTTTGACCAGGCCAATGTGTACTTCAAGGCCATGCTGCTCTACTCGGTACTAAACCAGGAAGAAGAGACCATTAAAAACGTAGCATTCAAGTTTGTTGATGAGCGAAACCTGATGCAGGCGCTGATTCGCACGGTAGAGGGTTCAATCCGCGCCTTCGTGGCCACCAAACGCCAGAGCGAAGTATTGATACTTCGCCGCGATATTGTTGAACACGTAAAAGAACAACTGGACAATATTTTAGAAGGCTGGGGCTATCACCTGCAGGATCTTCAGTTAAATGATATCACCTTCGATGATGTCATCATGAAATCCATGAGCCAGGTTGTGGCATCAAATAACCTGAAAGCCGCTGCTGAGAACGAAGGTCAGGCACTGCTCATCACTAAAACAAAAGCTGCAGAAGCGGAGGGCAATGCCATTAAAATTTCTGCTGAAGCCGAGCGCCAGGCCGCACAATTACGGGGACAGGGCATCGCGCTGTTCCGCGAAGAAGTTGCCAAGGGTATGACCGTTGCGGCTAAAGAAATGCAGGAAGCCAACATGGATACTTCGGTTATCCTATTCACCATGTGGACGGAATCGATAAAACACTTTGCCGAAAACTCTAAGGGTAACGTTATTTTCCTTGATGGCTCAAGCGACGCCATGCAGCGTACCATGAAAGAAATGATGAGTTTAAACCTTTTGCATACAGACGCCGTCAAAAAGTAAATTTATTTACCCAAACGGCTTTTAATGAGATGGATTAAACCTTGTATGGTATGCGTTGTTGTGCTGCTGTACTTTGCCGCGCAGCGGGCAGTGGCGCAACCCTTTCGTACACTTACGCCTGATGATTTTCAGGGCGTGCCTAAACCCAACGGCAGGGGTGTGGTGGCTTACACCAATTGCACTCTTGACTTTAAGTTCCAGGCCAGCCGCAGGAACGGCGACTATATTTTACATTTCAATGTCAGGTTGTTCATGAACAATTATAAATCATGGCTTGACCGCTCGCGCATAACTACAGACGCTCAGCTTGCCGAAATTTTGAAACACGAGCAGGGGCATTACAACATCGCTTTCCTGGAGCAGCAGGATATATTAAGGGTAATGAGCCGTACACGCTTCACGGCTAATTATCAGGCCGAGGCCATGAACATATTTAACCGCATAGATGCCCGCTACAAGCAGCTTAACCAGGATTATGAGCAGGATACCCAAAACATGACCAACCGGCAACAACAGCGTAGCTGGGATATTTATTTCGAAAAAAGACTGCAGTATATGCCCCCGGAGAATGCCAGCCTGTAGTGGTTTTATAGCTGCCTTTTAATATGTATTTTAGCGCCCTATGCCGGTGGGTAAAAATTTGTATTTCGCGTCCGATTTTCATTTGGGAGCAATGGGTTATGCCTCCTCGCGTGAGCGGGAAGACCGCATTATCCGCTGGCTGGATGCGATCAAAGACGACGTTGCCGAATTATTCCTGATGGGCGATGTTTTTGATTTTTGGTTCGAGTATAAAACCGTTGTTCCTAAAGGTTATATACGTTTTCTGGGAAAACTGGCTCAACTTACCGATGCCGGGGTTAAACTTTACTTGTTTAAAGGCAACCATGATATGTGGATGTTCGATTATTTTGTACAGGAGCTCGGGGCAACCATTATTGCCGATGAACTGGAAATTGAGCGTGCCGGCAAAACATTTTACCTGCACCACGGCGATGGACTGGGCCCCGGCGACAGGTTGTATAAATTCCTCAAAAAAATATTCAGAAGCAGGTTTTGCCAGTGGTTGTTTGCAAGGCTGCACCCAAACCTTGGCGTAGGTATTGCCAACGCGTGGTCGCACCAAAGCCGTATATCCAATAAGCAGGATGTATATAAGCAACAACACCAGCAGGAGTGGCTCGAGGCTTTTTCAATAGAGGTACTTAAAAGCCGCCATTTCGATTATTTTGTTTTTGGTCACCGGCATCTGCCGCTTGATGTGCAACTACCGGATAACTCCCGATACGTAAACCTTGGCGAATGGGTAAACCACTATACCTACGCGGTGTTTGATGGTAAAAACCTGGAGTTAAGATGGTTTGAAAAAGACCGATAAACGATAATCATATCTTCTTACAAAAGCCTGAATGATTTTATCACCCCAAATACGTATTTTTGCATGTTTTTTGCGGCAATTTATTGTCCGTTATAGATTTCTATAGAAATGTTAGAAAAATTAGAATTAATATATCAACGCTGGAAAACGGTTGAAGGCGAACTGAGCAGCCCCGAAGCAATGGCTGACATGAAACGTTTTGCCCAGTTGAATAAAGAATATAAAGACCTTGCGAAGATTGTTGAGCAGTATAACATTTACAAAAATGTAATGAGCAACATCGACGCCAACAAAGAGATACTGGCTACTGAAAAGGACGAAGAGTTCCGCGAGATGGCTAAGGCTGAGCTTGACGATCTGCTTCAAAAACAGGAAGAGATGGAAGAGACGATTCGCCTGATGCTGATCCCCAAAGATCCTGAAGACTCTAAAAATGCCATTGTGGAGATACGTGGCGGTACTGGTGGCGATGAGGCAGCCCTTTTTGCCGGCGACCTTTACCGTATGTACATGCGTTACTGCGAAAAGCGCGGCTGGCGTACCGAATTGGTAGATTATACTGAGGGTACTGCTGGCGGTTATAAAGAGATTGTCTTCAACGTAAATGCCGAGGACGCTTATGGTAACTTCAAGTACGAATCTGGAGTGCACCGTGTACAGCGCGTGCCAGATACAGAAACACAGGGCCGCGTGCATACTTCGGCGGCATCTGTAGTAGTATTGCCCGAAGTTGATGAGTTTGATATTGAACTAAACGCTGCTGATATCCGTAAGGATCTGTTCTGCGCATCAGGCCCTGGCGGTCAGTCGGTTAATACCACCTACTCTGCTGTGCGTTTAACGCACATACCAACAGGTGTGGTAGCGCAGTGCCAGGACCAGAAATCGCAGCTAAAGAACTACGATAAGGCTTTGCAGGTATTACGCTCGCGTGTTTATGAAATGGAGTTGCAAAAGCATTTAGAGGAAACCTCTAAAAAGCGGAAAACCATGGTAGCTACCGGTGACAGAAGCGCTAAGGTACGTACCTACAACTACCCGCAGGGCCGTTTAACTGAGCATCGTATAGGTTTAACTATTTATAACCTGCCCGGCGTGATGAATGGCGACCTGCAGGAAATTATGGAAGCGCTGCAATTCGCCGAGAATGCTGAAAAACTTAAAGAAGGAACCGTTGCTTAAGTAACAAACTTGTAAAATTTAGAATAAAAGCACCTGTAGGGTGCTTTTATTGTTTATGGCTGCTGGCTTTTCATGCCATTTTCATAATGCCCATATAATTTAGCGTTTGTAAAGTTACGTTTAGTCGTTGCTTTGCGTATGGCAGTTAACATCAGATGTAATTTAAACGCTATTATCTATGCTGGCAGTAAAAAACTTAACAGATACCAAAACTACCTTTAGCCGCGATGCAAGGTTAATGGGAACCGGGTTTGATTTTAAACTGGTTACCGACAACCCGGCATGGGCATTGGAGCGGATAGAGGAAGCAATAGCGGAGATATCCAGAATAGAAAAACTGCTTAGTACATTTAACGAAGATAGCTCCATCAGCCAGATTAACCGTAACGCGGGCGTTGCTCCGGTTCGGGTAGATGCGGAAACATACAGATTAATTGACAGAGCTCTGCAAATATCAACCCTTACCTACGGTACCTTTGATATTGCTTATGGCATCCCTCAGAATGAAGAGGATGGCGGTGTTGCCGTTGCTACCAAAACCAAGTCGTTAAAAAAGAAAATTAGCCTTACTAACTACACCAACATTGTACTTAACGAAACTAAGCAAACTGTTTTCTTGAAGAATAAAGCCATGCGTATTAGCCTGAGCGCCATTGGTCGTGGTTATGCTGCCGACAGGGCAAAGGTAGTACTTCAAATGCAGGGCGTTAGCAGCGGCGTAATTATTTTCGGAAGTGATATGCTTACCTGGGGCCTGCAGCCCGGCAATACTCCATGGACTATCGGCGCAGCTGATGCTTGTAAGGTAGGAGAAGTATACGCGCAAATGGATATCAGCAACATGGCGCTATCTACATCTTACAATGCCGCACCTATAAACAGCAATATGCAGATAAATAATGCAACCGGTTTCCCTGTGAGCGCTATTAAAAGTGTAAGCATTTTAGCGCCTACTGCCGAAATGGCAGGTGCCATGACGGCGCCAATGTTTAGCATGGGGATAAACACAGCTTTGTATATGGTTAATAAACTTAACCAGATAGCTTGTGTGGTGATTGATGATCACGAGCGTGTATACACTTCAAAACATATTCAATTGTAATATAAGCGGCTTTGCCGCTCGCATATAAACCTGATTAATCAATTATTGCGCTGAGTAT
This sequence comes from Mucilaginibacter sp. 44-25, assembly GCA_001898335.1. Classification (GTDB taxonomy): domain Bacteria; phylum Bacteroidota; class Bacteroidia; order Sphingobacteriales; family Sphingobacteriaceae; genus Mucilaginibacter. Next base: position 146,461 of record MKTS01000003.1, read on the forward strand.
TAAGCAAACTTAATACTCAGCGCATTTTTTACATATTAACACATAGTGCAAAGAAAGGCCTGTGCTTTATCTTTGTTTAATTTTGCTTTTCGCTGCTACTGTAAATGACGAAGTGGTTTTTGTATATTGTAACCTTGTTGCTGCTGGCTCCGCTTTCGTTGTACCCGAGAGAGGCCAACCGGCCCGATTCGTCGGTAGTCAAAATCAAAAGGTATATACCATTAAACACATTTATTACGTTCCAGCAAAGAGACACTGTAACAAAAGGCCGGCAGAAGCCATCTGATGAGGATAAAAAGAAAATTAAGGAGATAGCTAAAGCTAAAAAGCTACCCAAACCCGAGAAAATAGAGGAGGTAAAAACCGATAAGCCTAAACCGCCGCGTAAACGCAGGCCCGAAGGTGTGGAAAGGCCACCGGAAATACCAAGAAGAAACGAGTAACCATAGTATATTGATGAGATATATTGGCGCCCTCATACTGATATTTACTTTTAACACGCTGCTGGCATCTGCAAAATTAGCCGGTCTTGAAGCGTATAGGAACTACCATGCGGTAGCCGATACCGATACGGTAAAACCTATCCGAAAAAGTTCGGCATCTGTTGGGGTTACATATGGCAGCGATGCGTTGTTTTTTGGCCGGACAGGCCCTATTAAGTATCCGTTCGTATCTACAGATATTGTTATTAACAGCAAACCCGGCTTTTTCGCCTATGGCTCCGCACTTAAGGTTTTAGGCTATAAACCCTTAGTTGATGAAATTGACGTGGGCGGCGGATATTACTATCGTCTTTCAAAAAAGTATACCGGTACTATAAGTTACACCCGTTTCATCTTTAACAAGGAGGCTAACATCATTAAATCGGCTTCGTCAAATGATATTAACTGGAAAAACAGTTTCGATTTTAAATCCTTCCGTACCAGTATAACCGCCGATTATCTTTTCGGGAAATCATATGACGTATTTACCACCCTCAGCGTGTCTAAATACATTGAAAGTAAGTTTAGTATTTTTAATGACCAGGACTACCTGTCGGTTACGCCCTCGGTAAGTATGATACTGGGTACCCAGAATTTTGTGCAGCGCTACGCTGTTGACCACGAACGAACGCTGGAGTATACCAACATCTACCTGCCTGATGAGAATGCCCGGATGGCCAGGGCGAATTCTCGCTTCAACGCGCTCAATTACAGCTTTAAGCTGCCTTTGGCTTATAATACGCCGCATTATACTTTGGAAGCATCATGGAGATATTCTATGCCTGTTAACGTTGAAGGCTTGTTGCGTAACCACCGCGAATCATTTTTTAATTTCACCTTTTATTACGTTTTTTATTAAATGAACGTACTGATCATTGAAGACGAGAAGGCACTGGCTCATGAACTGGAGCTTTTTCTCACCAAGCATAACTATATTTGTGAAATTAGTTATGATGGTGCTTCCGCCTCAGAGAAGATAGCGGTTAACCTGTACGATTTTATCCTGCTTGACCTTGGCCTCCCCGATTATGACGGACTGGACCTGTTAAAAGAAGCCCGCGGTACTAACCCGGATGCCGCTTGTATTATCCTTACGGCCCGGGCTGAGGTAAGCGATCGCATAAAAGGTCTTGACCTGGGTGCCGATGACTACCTACCGAAGCCTTTCTCACTACTTGAGCTGCAAAGCCGTATGCAGGCGATCATCAGGCGTAAGTTTGGGGTGCCGCAAAATATCATTGATCTGGATGGTTTTATGGTAAACCTTACCGATCGCACTATTAGCTACCAGGAAGCCCAGGTAAGCGCCATTACCAAAAAAGAGTTTGACCTCCTGGCTTATCTGTTGCTGCACAAGAATCGTACGCTTACCAGGGCGCAACTGGGCGAGCATATCTGGGGCAGCGTGATCAATGACGATTACGACTCTAATTTTATTGATGCCCATATTAAAAATATACGCAAGAAACTAAATGCCCTTGCCCCTGCCGACTGGCTCGAAACCGTACGTGGCCTGGGCTACCGGATAAAAACAAACGCTTAAAGCAATTGAAGCTTCAAACTAAACTCACACTGTTCAATACCATATCCAAACTGGTTATTGTAACCTTGTTTGTTTTACTGCTGCCGGGCATTATTGAAAGTATTAATAAGAACTATACGGATAGCCGGCTGATCAAACAGCGTGATAAGCTGCTGGATATTGTGCACAAAAAAGGCATTAGCAACTATATCGAAAATGGCGAAAGCTATGGCAGCTATCTACCGTTAAAAGAAGAGTACATTAGCCTTGATGAGGCTGAGCCGGGACTACACCTCGATACCATAAAAGACGAAAAGCGTATTATTGAGCAGGATACTATTGACTACCGAATCCTTAGCCATACATTTATTGCGGGCAAGAAGAACTATCTGCTGGAAATTGGTAAAAGCAGCGATACTATTGGTGAAACAAGCGGCCCTTTACAAAGTATTGCCTTCCTGTTGTTACTGGGCATGGTACTGCTTACCATACTGGCCGACCAAGCTTACTCCAACTATATATTAAGGCCGCTGCGCATTATTATCCGTACCAAACTACTGGGTAAAAAGTTTCCGAGCTTCACCGCTTACAAAGAGGTTAAAACCAGCACGGTCGATTTTCAGCATCTGGATATCAGTATCCATAAAATGGTGGAAACCATTGAAGGCGCATTTCAGAAAGAGCGGGAGTTTATTTCCAACGCTTCGCATGAGCTCATGACGCCGATCTCTATCCTGCAATCAAAAATTGAGAATTTATTTGAGCAGGATGATATTGCCGACGATACCAAGCTGCGCCTGCTGGAAATGCAAAAAATACTTAACCGGCTAAAAAGTATCACCAAAACGCTATTGCTGATATCGCAGATAGAAAATCACCAGTTCTTAAAAGAGGATACCGTTACTGCAGGTAGCTTGCTGCAGGACGTATATGAAGAAATATCTATACGCCTGCAGGATAAAAATATCAACCTCGAACTCGGAGTATCAGATGATGTGGAACTCATTAACGTAAATAAGTTTTTACTGTTCAACCTGTTATTTAACCTCATTAATAACGCAATCAAATACAACAGGGAAAATGGCAAAATTACAGTAACGGCTAAATGGGCAAGCGGCCAGTACGCTATAAGTATAGCCGACACCGGTATAGGTATAGCTGAAGAAGAACTTCCATTTATATTTAATCGGTTCAAAAAACTTAAAAAATCACTTTCACAGGACAGCTTTGGGTTGGGGCTGCCTATTGTGCGCTCAATTGCCGATTTCCACCAAATAGAAATACAGGTATCTTCTGTACAGGGTGAGGGCAGTACATTTACCCTACTTTTACCGCCTGGATTAATTAACGCGACTGTTAAATAATATTGTACTAAAAAGCGGGCAACTCTATCCACAATTGTGATAGTTGTGACAGTCTTAGTGTTGCGTCTCTTTCGCAAATATTAAAATACTTTATTACAAGTGTAATAAACCTCAATATTCATAGGTAAAGTATCATAATATGCAACCGGCGCTATTTGGCATTTGCTTTGTAAATACCCCGTATACACACAACAAATTTTAAAATGAAAACATTAAAGATAAAAATTGCTACTTACAGTATTGCTTTGGCTTCATTAGGCGTATTAGCCTCAGGTTGCGATTCTATGACTAAAACCCAAAAAGGTGCTGCCATAGGTGCTGGTGCAGGTGGTACAATTGGTGCCTTTATTGGTAAAGCAGCAGGTAACACTGCATTGGGTGCTATAATAGGTGGTGCTGTGGGCGGTACAGCAGGTGCTTTTATTGGCCGTAACATGGACCGCCAGGCAGCAGAAATTAAACAAACTGTTCCGGGCGCTACAGTTACCCGTGAGGGAGAAGGTATATTGGTAAAATTTGATTCAGGTATTTTGTTTGATACCGATAAATCAGATTTGAAATCAGCAGCCCGTACTAATTTGGCTAACCTGGCTACCTCATTGCAAAACAACCCGCAAACCAACATCCTGATTGTGGGACATACTGATAACACCGGTAGCGATACCTATAACCAGGGATTGTCAGTTCGTCGTGCCGAATCCGTAAAATCATTTCTGATGGCGAACAATGTTGCATCATCACGTTTAACCACCAGTGGTAAAGGCGAAAGTGAGCCTATTGCTGATAACAATACTGCTGCCGGTCGCGCGCAAAACCGCCGTGTAGAAATTGTTATTGTGGCTAATGATGCCATGAAAAACGAAGCTCGTCAGCAATCAGGCCAATAAAAAAATTCTGATTAATAGTTTTTTAGTTTAGCCCCGCGATTATCGCGGGGCTTTGCTTTTTGATAGTTGTGCAACCCCACGCATAGTCAATTTTTTTTACCTTTGCCGCATGGCATCCATCAAACCATCAGTACCTAAGGGCACGCGTGATTTCTCTCCGGCCGAAATGGCAAAACGTAACTTTATTTTTGATACCATTAAAAGCGTTTTCAGAAAATACGGTTACCAGCAGATAGAAACACCGTCGATGGAAAATTTAAGCACCCTTACCGGCAAATATGGCGATGAGGGTGATAAATTGATTTTTAAAATACTCAATAGTGGAGATTATTTAGCCAAAGCCGATGGGCAAGCCTTAGCCGCCCGTAATTCTAACGCGGCTATTTCCTCTATTTCCGAAAAAGCTTTGCGCTACGATTTGACCGTACCCTTTGCGCGATACGTAGTACAGCACCAAAACGAGATTGCCTTTCCGTTTAAGCGTTTCCAGGTGCAGCCGGTGTGGCGGGCCGACAGGCCTCAGAAAGGCCGCTACCGTGAGTTTTACCAATGCGATGCCGACGTGGTTGGTTCGCCCTCGTTACTCAACGAGGCGGAGTTTATCCTGATCTACAATGAAGCCCTAAGTAAACTGGGCCTTACGGATTTTACCATCAAGATCAACAACCGCAAAATACTTTCGGGCATAGCCCAGGTGATAGATAAACACGATAGTATTATAGACCTTACCGTAGCTATTGATAAGCTGGACAAGATAGGGCTGGATGGCGTGACTAAAGAACTGCTCGAGCGGGGCTTTACGGAGGCCGATATCGAAAAAATAAAACCCATTATTCTGCTGGAAGGCACTAATGAGGAAAAGCTGGAAAGCCTGCGCAAGGCTTTGGCGAGTTCAGAAATAGGGCTGCTGGGCTGTGACGAAATTGAAAAAGTATTTGCCTACATAGCCGCTTGCAAGCCGCTTAACGCTAAACTGGAACTGGATATTACACTCGCGCGAGGGTTAAACTATTACACCGGGGCCATTTTTGAAGTGAAGGCCAATGGCGTAGCCATAGGCAGCATTGGCGGCGGCGGCCGCTATGACGACCTCACCGGTATGTTTGGTTTAAAAGGACTTACCGGCGCGGGTATCTCGTTCGGTGCTGATCGTATTTATGATGTGATGGAAGAGTTAAATCTTTTTCCGGCCTCAACTCACCAAAGTACACAAGTGCTCATCTGCTGTTTTGATGCCGATGGGGAAACATTTGCCTTACCGCTCCTGCAATTGTTTCGCGATCATGAGCTCAACGCTGAGCTTTACCCGGCCGGCGCTAAAATTAAGAAGCAAATGGACTATGCCAATAGCAAGCAGATCCCGTTTGTGGTGATCATCGGCAGCGAGGAAATACAAACCGGCTTGCTTAGCCTTAAAAATATGCTGACCGGCGAGCAGGAAAAATTAACCGCTGCGGCTGTGCTCGAAAAACTTGGCTAAGACTTAGTATTTTTTATATACATTGTACAAAACATCCAGATCAAACGGGGTAAATACCGGCGAATCTTCCCGCTGTACAAAGTGGCGTTTAAAAGCGCTGATGGCGGCAGGCAGGTTACTGGTATCGTAACCAATGAGGCGTAGCGCGGTAGCGCTGTCAAAATTTACCGGAGCCGGTACAATCAGCATATCCGAATAATATCCAAAACCTTTTTTGGCTAACTGTTCCCATGGAAAACGTATACCAGGGTCGGGCTTGCGGCCAGGAGCAATATCGGCATGGCCAATAAAATTGGCTGTTGGTATGTTATAATCCCGCTTAAGTTTAGCCAGCAATAGCAGCAAGCTGCTGATCTGCTGTTGCGAAAAGGGTTCATAACCGTTATTGTCCAGTTCTATGCCTATAGAGCAGCTATTCATATCGGTCACACTTCCCCATTTACTTATCCCGGCATGCCATGCGCGCATGTAATCATTCAGCATATGTATCACCCGGCCATCCTTGCCAACTACATAGTGCGCGCTTACCTGGGTACGTACCAATGTAAAGGTGCGCAGCGTTTGCGTAACAGAGTCCTGCGCGGTGTAATGGATAATTACATAATTGGGTTTACGCAGGTTAAAGTTTACAGTACCTACAAATTCTGAAGGCACCGGGCTACCAAGGCTATCGGTAAGCATGGCGGCTTGAGTGATGAGCAATACTTTGCTCAGCGAATCGGCGTGGCTGGTGTATACCTGGTTGGTAGCATCAAAGGCGCTAATTGTTTTTACGATCTTTTTTTTGCTTGAACAAGCACTAAAAAAAAGAGGAATAAACAGCAACAGCAGGCAACTTTTTTTCATATGCCGCAAATTAAACAATTTATTACCGGTAAAAACGCTTATATGTTCTTACCGTCAACAATCTTGAAAAAATCTTCCCGGTAAGTGTCCCCAACGGGTATGATCTTATCGCCAATAAAGATACGGCTACGCTCAATACTATCTATCTTATTAATAGATACAATGTATGATTTGTGTACCCGGATAAAGTGCTTTTCGGGCAACGCATCTTCCATCTTTTTCATGTTTTGCAGGGTAATAATGCGCTCGGTTGGCGTAAAAATGGAGATATAGTCTTTTAAGCCTTCAATAAAAAGGATGTCGTGCAGATAAACCTTTTGTATTTTATGCTCGGTTTTTACAAAGATAAAATCGCTCATAAAATCGTCCTGCTGCTGTGGTTCGGCAACAGGTTGTGCTTTGGCAGCAGGTTGTATAATGCCCTGCGCTTTTTGTACGGATTTATAGAAACGCTCAAACGCAATAGGTTTTAGCAGGTAGTCCACAACATCCAGTTCATAGCCTTCCAGCGCGTATTGTGGATAGGCTGTAGTTAATATCACCTTGGCCTTGCCATTGGCTATTTTAAGGAATTGAATACCGGTAAGTTCCGGCATCTGCACATCCAAAAACACCAGATCAATCCCTCCTTCCTGCACTATGGTTAAAGCTTCAATCGGATTGGTTGTCGCTTTAATCAATTGCAAAAAAGGTACTTTGGAAATATAGTCTTCCAGTATGTTTAGGGCCAGGGGCTCATCATCAACTACAAGGCATTTGATCATGGTTATAAAGCTAAAGATAATTGACAAGTATAGGTATCAGTTTCGTCGCGTATATCGAGGTTATATTTACCGGGATATAACAGATCAAGCCGGCGGCGTACGTTAGGTAATCCTATCCCGCCGGCGGCATCGCGGTTATGGCTGTGCTTTTTATTTTGTATGAAAAAATATAGGCGCCCACCTTCTACATTAATTCTCATTTGTATAGGATGTTGCGCATCATTAGCAATGCCGTGTTTAAAAGCGTTCTCGATAAAAGAAATAAGCAGCAGCGGTACGATCTGCTGATTGGTCACCTCTCCTAATACCTCAAAATTGATGAAAGCCTTATTACCGAAACGGATTTTTTGCAGATCAATATAATTCTGCAGGTACTGTAGTTCTTTACTCAAGTCCACTTTGTTGTCGTTACACTCATAAAGCATATAACGCATAATTTCCGAAAGCTTTAAAATAGCCTCGGGCGTAGTGTCAGACTTTTGGTAGGCCAGCGAATAGATGCTATTCAGCGAGTTAAACAAAAAGTGAGGGTTGATCTGCGATTTAAGGAACGAAAGTTCGGCCGTTAACCGCTGGTTCTCCAGGTCGCGCTGCACACGCTCATTCAAAAACCAGTCGATAGTAAATTTAAGCACGGTGCTAAGGAACAGGAAGATGAGCGTGATGAAAAAGGTATTAAGAAAATACTTCCAAAAACCAATCGACTGCCCTTTCATCCTATCCAGAATGATGTCTTTAAAGATTAAACCAACGCCATATTTAAGCAGTCCATAAGCTATAAGTGTTGTAATAATTGATAATACAAAAAGCTTATACCGTTTCCTGTTAAGGAATTTGGGGATAAGCAAAAGATAATTTACATAAAATACGCTGATGTTGATAATGCCATAAAGGCCAAAAATAACAGCCACAGCTTTGGTTGTCATTTTGCCGCTGTAGCGCGCAATAGATGCAAAGAATGCAATAACGCATATCCACGAGAATATATGCCAAAATATCTGCCAGCTTCTTTTCACAGCAACTAAAGTAAGGTTTAGCGATCATTTTACAGATACCTATTATATATAGATTGTTATTTTGCCGATGAACAGGCATAAAAAACCGATAAACGGGTTGGTGGATAATTTCAGGCGTTCATCTACAATTGCTGCCTGTTGGTCTAATTGATTTTAGCCGGTCAATCAATATTTATTCCTTTGTTGTGTAAATCAATCACAACAACACCATGAAGAAGTTAGTTTCAAACTCCAATCCCTTTATTCTTTTACTGGCACCGGTAGTGTTTGCCATTGTAATGGGCGTTAGTTACCAGTTTGAACAAAATAAACAAGCTGCTTTGCATAGTAACACAGCAAAAGCAACATCGCTGTTTATAAAAGGCGTAAGCGTGTTTAAAACCGTTTGTTCTGTTGCAAGCGACAAATTATGGTAATCCAAACCGAAGGCCTGTCGTTTAGCTTTGGCAGCCAGGCCGTAGTAAAATCTATTTCTCTTGAAGTACCAGAAGGTAGTATTTATGGTTTTCTTGGGCCAAACGGCGCGGGTAAAACCACTACCATAAAAATGCTGCTCAACCTGCTTAACCCAAGCGCGGGCAGCATCCGTATTTTTGATATGGATCTGCAAAGTAACCGTATCAGTATTTTAAAGCAAATAGGCTCGCTTATAGAGCAGCCGGCTATATACCACCACCTTACCGGCAGAGAAAACCTATTGAACAGGGCTATGCTATTGCAGGTAAGCGAGCAACGGGTTGATGAAATGCTTAACCTGGTACAGCTTACTGCCGCGGCGGGTAAAAAAGCCGGAAACTATTCTCTTGGCATGAAACAGCGCCTGGGTATAGCACTGGCTTTACTAAACGACCCTAAGCTGCTGATATTGGACGAGCCCACCAACGGCCTGGACCCTAATGGCATTATTGAGATACGTGAGTTGATGATGCGCATAGTTAAAGAGGGCAAAACGGTTTTTGTATCAAGCCACCTGCTTTCTGAGGTAGAGAAGATGGCTACACATGTAGGTATTATCAACCATGGTAAAATGATGTTCCAGGGTACGATAAGCGAGTTGCAGAACATTAACCAGCCACAGATATACATTGAAACCAGCAGTAGCGTAGATGCGGCCAATCTTCTTAAGAGACACCATATTGCCATAGGTGAAATAGAAGAAGATCACCTGCTGGTCCCGTTCACATCAAAACAACAAATAGGCGATATCAATAACCTGCTTGTGCAAAACGGTATTACGGTTTTTGGTATCAACAAGCAGCATAAAGATCTGGAAAAGTTATTCCTGGATATCACCAAAAGCAACTAACTATATGAAAGGATTTATACTATCATTCAGGTCTGAATTTTACAAGACCCGTAAAACGCTTGGCTTTTGGGGATCCATTATATTGCCTTTGGCCATTACACTTTTAGCATTTGTGGCTATCTATACCAAGAGTGATAAGTTTGTTAACATGCAGCCCATGATGCTTTGGGTGCAGTTTAGCATGATCAGCCTGGGAAGCATGGGTACCCTGCTGTTGCCCATTTACACCATCTTTGTCGCTTACTCGGTAAATAATGTGGAGCATAAAGCTGATACCTGGAAAACCCTTTTTAGCCTTCCAATATCCAGGTGGACGGTTTATGGCGCTAAATATTTTTACGCTTTTTTCCTGCTTTTTATTTGCATGGCCTTGTTTACGCTATTAAACATAGGTTTCGGTAACCTCCTCGGTGTGCTAAAGCCCGAACTTAAGTTTAATGAATATCATATGGAGAAAGAACTGGCACAGGTGTTTTTTAAACTACTGCTTTCTGCTTTAGGCATTTTGTCAATACAGTTTTTATTCAGCCTGCTTTGGGCCGATTTCCTGAAGCCAATGGGCCTGGGTTTTGTGGCCACGGTAGTGGGTGTTATTTTAGCCACTAATGGATGGGTTTACGCCTACCTGTTCCCGTACTCGCACCCTATGGCCGCCATGAAAAGTATGATAAAAGAGCAACACGGCCCGGCCTCGCATCTAGATATTGATATCTTTACTAAAGATGTATACGTGAGCCTTATTGTTGCCGCCGTGGTATTTGTTGCCGGGTATTTTATTGTTCGCAAACGCAGTATAAAGTAAACTTTACATTATCTGGCATGTTGTTGTAGCATGCCATCAATCAATATAATCATTGCTCAAAGTAACGGCAACAACTGGTTTTATGCTGCGCTCGTATTATTTATCATCTATTTCGGGCTGGTATTATTTTGCCTGTTAGATGCGCTAAGGGCCACGTTTAAAGATTCTGTTACTAAATTGATCTGGGTGGCGGTAATTTTATTTTTTCCGTTTTTTGGTTCGGTCATATACCTGGCCGTCGGACGAAAAAACAAACTGATATAAGCTTAAAACGGTATTACCACTTTAAAGCTGAAATTGCGCCCCATGTTATAAATACCCAGCTTGCCGTTAGGCGATTGCGTATAATATTCAAAATACTTTAACCGGTTAAGGTTGGATTGATAGGCCACGTTAAACAGGTTATCGGCCTGGATATAAACCTCGCAAAGCAATTTTCCCGAACGCCGCCTGATGCCTGTACCCAGGCCCGCGTTTACAAGCGTGTAATCCGGTGTTGGCGTTTCAGTATCGTTTAACGCGTAATAACGGTTTTGCGCAGCGAAATAGTCGAAGCCTGCACGCAGCCATATCTTAGAAAACATACCCCGGCCTTCTTTGAATTTTACTTTAACGCCCGACTGTAAATGTAACGGCGGTATAAAGGGAAGATATTTAGCAGCACCCTCACTTTGCTTTACAAGTTGCTGGTTTTGGTTGATGCCCACCACATATGCCAGGCTGTTATTCAGCTCCAGCCACGATAGGGCTTTGGGATGAATATTGATCGTAGCCTCCGCGCCATAAAGCCTTGCTTTAGCTTGCTGATACTGATAGGTGGTGTTACCCGGGACAATAACAACCGGATTTCCATTTTCATCATCAAGCCGCGACTGGTAAATGTAGTTTTGGATTTGGTTGTTAAATACTTCGATAATGATGTCGGCGTTTTTCAAATAAGCAATGAACCCTATATCCTGCTGGATATTAAATTCGGGACCGAAGTTGCGGTTGCCCAGGTAAACTATATGCGCACCAGGGTCCAGTCCGTTACTGCCTATTTCGGTGATGTTAGGAGCTCTGTAACCACGGGCAATATTAGCTTTAATCAGCAGTTGTTCATTTATGTTATAGGTGAAGCCAAGACTTCCGGAGACGCCCTGATAATTATGGGCAAACGACGGAAACTGCAGCCGGGCATCAGGATAGTCGGCGTTTACTTTCCGTTCGAAACCATTAGCTGGGTTTAAGCCGATATAAAAATCAGCCCAGTTAATATGCCGGGTATCAAAACGTATACCTCCCGAAATATCAATTTTTCCGAAAGTCTTTTTCGCAAATACGAAGCCACCGATATCAAATAAATGATAATCGGGTATAGGGAAATCTGTAGCATCTTTACTGGCGTTGTTTTGGTAAAAGCCGTTGATGCCAAAAGAAGTTTCCCATTCCTTTATAGTCGGTGGGCTGTATCTGAGATCATAATTTATGGTACTAAGCGCTACATTTAAGCCGGCTTGTTGTGGCTGAGTAGGGTGATTGTACTCGCGCCTGATGCTTTGCTGCCAGCCTAAAGCCCAATTGAAAACTCCGCCAGTGCTGGTTTTTATTTCTGTTTTCTGATATATACGGTAATGCTGTATATGCTGATGCAGAGGTGTAATACCATAAGCAGTAAGCCTTGCCTTGGGCGCTAAAGGTCTGTTTTTAATGTCGTCGTTACTGCCTTCGGCTATTTGTACGGTAAAGCGGCGGGTAAGCGAATCGCGGCTGCCATCAGGTATTTCCTGCTTATTATCATATACAGAGGCGGCCAGTTGCGAGTAACCCCAGGGCTTATCTATTCTTGCTGTTGCGGTAACAATGCGTTCCTGATAGGCAGTGTTATATACATATCCATCAACTTTGTTATAATAATTGTGGGCATTTTTGCCTGTTGCCCTTAAAGCGTATTTCCAGTCGGTTTTCCTATAAGCCAAACCCGCAGATATAGCTACAAGGCCATTATTGGTATGGTAATCGGTAATAATATCTCCGCTTAAATGCCTGTCTGAACCGTTCGGTATATAAGGTATTAAGTTAACCACGCCTGCCAGGGCGTCCGACCCATAACCCAGGCTTGCCGGGCCTTTTATTACCTCGGCCCGGTTTATGCCATATTGGTCAATCTCTATCCCATGCTCATCGCCCCATTGTTGCCCTTCCTGTCGTATGCCATCATATAAGGTAAGCACCCTGTTGTAACCCAAACCGCGTATAAAAGGCTTGGAGATATTAGGCCCGGTGGTTACCGCTGTTACTCCGGGCACGCCTTTGGTAATGGCATCAATAATATTGCTGTTCACATGTTGTTCCATATCCTTGCGCGATAAAACAGCGATAGGCACAGGGTTGCTCCGTAATAGTGTGGATCGCGTTACGCCTGTAATGGTTACCTCATTTAATTTTGAACCGGAGCTTTCCAGTTCTATATCATATTTAACCGTATCGCCTGATAGCTGCAGCCTGATCTGTTGAGGCGCGTACCCCAAACAAGTAAAATTGACTAAATATGTGCCTGGTTTTATCCCGGCAATTAGATAGCGGCCATTATTATCAGTTGTAACGCCGTACCGTGTACCCTGTAAAATAATACTTGCATAGGCTAAAGGCACACCGGTAGTTTTCACTTGGCCGGATAAAGTCGTAAGCTGCGCGCGACTGTTTAAGGCAACTTGCAGCAACAGAATGATATATACAAACTTATTCATTTTTTAGAACAAACGTACAAATAAAATTTAATAAGTAAAATTAATAAAATTAGCCTTGTCTAATTTTATTTATAACTGTTTCTTATTTATTATGTTTGCGTTGTCCACAAGAACAATAAGTAATGAATACCCTTTCAGAAGAAAACTATCTCAAATGCATTTATCGCCTATGGCAGGATAAGGGCCAGAAAATAACGCCCACTGCTATAGCCGACTCATTGGGGAATAACCCGGCATCAGTAGTGGATATGATACGTAAGCTTACCGATAAACAACTGATTGTTTACGACAAAAAGAAAGGCGTTGAACTAACCCCGGCGGGATTAAAGGATGCCACGTTGATTGTGAGGCGGCACCGCTTATGGGAGGTGTTCCTGTTAGAAAAACTGGGGTACCACTGGGATGAGATACATGATATTGCCGAGGAAATGGAACATATTAAAGACTTGACGCTGGCAGACAGGCTGGATAAGTTTTTGGGTTTTCCGGAATATGATCCGCATGGTGATCCTATCCCCAAAGCCAACGGAAAAATGGCCAAGCGCTATTCTACCACCCTCGCCGATGTAAAAGCCGGTGGCCACTGCCGCGTAGTAGCCGTTAAAGATACAACCAGCCAGTTTTTACAGTATCTGCAAAAACTGGGTATTAACATTGGCACTCGCATACAACTCTTAGAAAAAATAGCCTTCGATAATTCATTAGTGATCAGCATAAATGGAGAAGAGCAGAAAACCGTTTCTCAGAAATTTGGCGAAAGCTTGTTGATTGACCTATAGGCAACCAAACAACAAATGCCATAAGCATTTAGATTATGGCATTTGTTGAATATAAAGGAAACCCCGGTTTCTTAATCAAGCGAGATCTGGCGTTTAATGCTTTCTTCGAGTGAAATAAATGTTTCTGTGCGCTGTATGCCTTTTACGCTTTGTATCTGCTCGTTTAACACTTCACGCAGGTGGTTGGTATCATGGCATACAATTTTAGCGAATATGCTCCAGCTGCCGGTGGTGTAATGCAGCTCAACAATTTCAGGGATCTTTTTTAATTGTGCTACTGCATCATTGTATTGAGACCCTTTTTCTAAAAATATGCCCAGAAAAGCGGTCACATCGTATCCCAGTTTTTGAGGGTTTACTTCCAGGCTGGCACCCTTAATAACACCCATCTCCTCCAGTTTTTTCATGCGCACGTGTATGGTACCGCCCGAAACGATCAATTCTTTCGCGATTTCCGTGTAGGGAGTGGTCGCGTTCTTCATCAATATAGACAATATCTGGATATCCAGATTATCAATTTCTAAATTTTGAGGTTTCCTGTGAGGCATAATTTTAAATATCTTTATTTAAACACAAGTTTAATTAAAATAAAACTAAAAATAAAAATATTTTGTTGAAATATTTGCAAGAAATAGGTGTCGGCCTTACTTTTGTAATAAGCAATTGGCATTGCTGGCTGTTCTTTAAAACAAAACAACACTGTTGGGTGGTGAAATTTTTGGCAGACACACCTCCTTGTCCCGGTGGCGGAGAGCATGGGAAACCCGAAGCGGGCTAACCACTCCTTGAAGGTTCGAACCCTTCCCCAACAGCAAGTTTTAAAGTAGAAAGTTAAAAGTGAAAAGTTGAAAGACTTTGAACGTTTGACGTTAAACTTTGGACTTATATTCTGTAGGATGGTGAAATTTTTGGCAGACACACCTCCTTGTCCCGGTGGCGGAGAATAATGGGAAACTCTTAGTAATAAGAATAACCACTCCTTGAAGGTTCGACCCCTTCTCCTACAGCTCTTCTCATAATTTAGGTTTATAATTGGTTAGTAAAAGCTCCTGCCCATCAGGAGCTTTACTTTTTTATAAGGTTGGCAAAGCAGGCTTCATAAAAAAGGCCGCGAATATTTTCCGCAGCCTTTAATTAGTTCCATTATAGTTGTTACAGGGTCCACTCGGGGCGCTCATAGTGGCAGGTATAGCCATAGGGATGTTTTTGCAGGTAATCCTGGTGCTCTTCTTCCGCGGTCCAGAAATCGCCGGCTGGTACCACCTCGGTAACAATTTTACCCGGCCATTTACCTGATGCTTCCATTTCCTCAATCAATTTAAGCGCTGTATCTTTCTGCTGTTCGTCCAGGTAAAATATTGCCGACCGGTATGATGTGCCAACATCGTTACCCTGTCGGTTGCGTGTGGTGGGGTTATGTATCTGGAAAAAATACTCCAGCAGTTTACGGTACGATAGCACTTCAGGATCAAAAACTACTTCAATACCTTCGGCATGCGTACCATGGTTGCGGTAAGTAGCATTAGGTACGTCGCCCCCGGTGTAACCCACTACTGTTGATATAATTCCGGGTTGCTGGCGTATCAGTTCTTCTACTCCCCAAAAACATCCGCCTGCCAATATTGCTTTTTCAGTTGCCATATTTAATTATTTATTACTGTGTAAAGGTGTACCAAATCTGTACCAATTAGCGTGTCTGCTAAGTAGTGGCCTTTTTGACAGTATATTGATGGTATAATTTATAATTTTGTAGCCTTAAAACGCTGTTCATTACAGCGTAATATACCAAAGCTTTATCATATTAAAAAAACCGGGTATCGTACATGAATCGCCTCAACCGCATATTACCATTAATCATTAAGCCATCTTATTATCTATCTGTCTGCTGTATTATTAAAGACGAGAACAGTTATTTAAAAGAATGGATGGAATATTATATAAAGATAGGCGTTGAGCATTTCTTTTTATATGATAATGAGAGCGCGGAGCCGGTAAAACTTGCACTTAAAAGGTTGGGGTTGGCTAAATATGCAACAGTAACTATAATTAAAGGCATATCACGGCAACAGGATGCTTACGATCATTGTCTATGGCGTTACGGCTTTAAATCAAGATGGATAGCTTTTGTGGATATGGACGAGTTTATAGTTCCAAAAGCCACCAAAGGCAACCTGCCGTTCTTTCTGAAAGACTTTGAAGCATACGGTGGTTTAGGAATTAACTGGCTCGTATTTGGCTCCGGTGGAATAAAGGAGAAGTCTGAACGCCCCCAATTAGAAACTTTCATATGGCGGTCCGGAGAAAACTTTGATGTTAATAACCATATTAAAAGCATTGTGCAGCCCAGGTATGCAAGGCGATCAATGAACCCGCATGCCTTTTTTTACAGGCGAGGCTATTTTTGTGTTAACGAAAACTTTAATCGCTTAACCAACGAGATTTCTCCGTTAAGTGTGAGCAAGATCCAGATTAACTACTATTACTGCCGCTCGCTTGAGGAGTATCAGGAAAAAATAAAACGTGGCCGGGCTGATAGCGATACCATCAAAAGGAAGATGGAAGATTTTGAATACCATGATGCGCCATCAAATGCGATAGTGGATACCACTATTTGCGATATCTTAAAAGAGATTAATAGTAAAGCTGCTGTAAGTAATAAATAGATCTCCTTTACCAACATAGTACCCCTTCTTAAATGAAACAAACTTTTACTAAAGCCACTACAGGCAAATACTTCATCTATTTCCTATGGTTTGGGCTAAGCCTTTTCTTTGTAGCCAAAACGGTTACATCACATCAGTCGCTTAACAATTATATTATTTTTAAGCACAACTTTTTAAATGTTCTCCATCAGCTTGATCTCTATACTCCCCAGCCCGAATACTACTTTGACAGGAACCATTATGGACCCATATTCTCACTCATTATAGCACCATTCGCACTTATGCCCGATAGTGTTGGGGTAATATTATGGGTGATGTTTAATGCAGCCATACTTTTTGCTGCTATTAAAAGCTTACCCATAGAAACTAACCAGTCCGACCTGATCATTCTTTTATGCGCGAATGAACTGGTTGGTTCATCCATGTATTTCCAGTTTAACCCAAGCATTGCTGCATTTATAATTCTCAGCTTTTATTTTATTGTCAATAAAAAAGATTTTTGGGCGGCCTTAATGATTGCTTTGGGAACCATGACCAAGCTTTACGGTATCGTGGGGCTGGCATTTTTCTTTTTTTCTGCAAATAAACCCAAGCTTATCCTTAGCCTTATTTTTTGGTTCGCGGTGTTGTTGGTAATACCTATGCTGTATTCTTCACCAGGCTTTATATTACAAACCTACCATAACTGGTATTACGATCTGATTGCCAAAAACGCTGAAAACCTGAATGCCAAAATGCAGGATATTTCTGTTTTGGGCATGATACACAGGGTGTTTAATAATAAGTGGAATAATATTTACATATTAATACCCGCGTTAATATTATTCGCGCTACCCTATTTTAAAACCAATAACTATCGGTACAATAACTTCCGGTTGCTGCTTTTGGCATCTGTACTCATTTTTACGGTTATATTCAGCAGTTCAGCGGAGTCGCCAACCTATATTATCGCTTTGCCTGGTGTGGGCATATGGTTCATGACGCTGAAGCGTCCGGTAAACGGTTTTGATATATTCCTTCTTGTATTTGCTATAGTCATTACCAGTTTCTCTCCGTCTGATCTTTTCCCTAAATCAATCAACCTTAAATACATTCAGCCATATAAGCTCAAATCACTTCCTTGCTTTATCATATGGCTTAAAATTATTTATGAAATGCTCACACGCGACTTTGGTGCAGAAGAAAATAAGGAGTCACAGTTATCATAATAAAGTAATTTTTATTAAGGCGGGTATATAATATTTCGTCCAGCGTGTATGGATTAGTTTTTTACTTATATTTGTAACATTGGTGTTACATTTTTGGGTTGTAGCTAAATATGGCTCAGGCTGTTACATCCGGTTCAAAATTATCGTATTAGACCCTGATTGATTTAAATTTTACACTGTAATGCCCCTCAAAAAGCTTGTATCTGTTATAGTTCCCGCACATAACGAGGAAGGGAATATTACTGTATTAACAGATCATATAAACGAGATCTTCAGGAACACTCCCTATGTGTGCGAGCTTATTTTTGTTGACGACGGCAGTGAGGATAATACCCTTAACGAAATAAAGCTTAACGCGCAAATTAACAGTAACGTATATTATATTGAACTGGCCCGCAACTTCGGTAAAGATTACGCGCTTAAAGCAGGTATAAGCCTTGCCAAAGGCGATGCCGTGATCACCATAGATGCGGATATGCAACATCCTCCGCACCTAATTAAAAGAATGCTCAATTATTGGGAGGATGGGTTTGATATTGTTTATACCTATCGCGAGGAGGTTAACCGCCATGCTCGCTTTTATCAACGGTTTACCTCAAAGCTTTTTTACCGCGTAATTAACGCCCTTTCTGATATCAAATTGGAAAATGGCATTGCCGATTACCGCCTGATAGATGCCAAAGTAGTAAACCAGTTGCGCAGCCTTGATGAGTATGAGATATTTTTTAGAGGTATTGTAAAATGGGTGGGTTACAAGCAAATTGGTATCCCTTATACGCCGGCCAAGCGCCACGCAGGTACAGCCAGCTATTCATTTATCAAACTGCTTAAATTTGCCATTGGTAATATAATGGCCTTTAGCGCCCGCCCTTTGTATATTGCCGCGGGTGTAGGCTTAAGTTTATCGGCTTTGGCTATACTGTATTTCCCATATATCCTTATTAGCTATATGGAAGGTTACGCCGTACCGGGATGGGCCTCAATTATGGCTACCATTGACTTTTTTGGCGGCTTGCAGTTGGCGCTCCTGAGCATTATTGGGGTTTATGTGGGTAAAATTTTTATGCAGTCGAAAGGTCGGCCAAATTACATTATCCGCTCCACCAATCTTATTCATATTAAAGAGAGCAGCAACATTAACATTAATTAATGATTTTATTAGGCTTCGATCTGGAGGAGTTTGATCTCCCGCTTGAACTGGGTAATCAGCTCGATTTTGAGAAGCAATTGGCTATTTCAACTACCGGCGCGCAAGCGGTACTTGAGCTGCTAAAGGCACTATCGGTTAAGGTTACTTTTTATTGCACGGCCAACTATGCTGTTAACCGCCCCGAGATCATTAAGCAGATTGTTGATGATGGGCACGAAATTGCCTCGCACGGATATTACCACTCTGATTTTAATACCGCACACCTCCTGCAATCGAGGATAAAGCTCGAAGAAATATCCGGCGAAAAAGTTACCGGTTTCCGGATGGCCCGCATGATGCCTGTTGATGAAAAAGAAATAAAAAAAGCAGGCTATTTATATAACTCTTCGCTCAACCCAACATGGCTGCCCGGCAGGTATAATCATCTGAAAGAACCACGCACATGGTTTTATAAAGATGATGTGATGCAATTACCAGCTTCTGTATCTCCGCTGATGCGCATTCCATTGTTTTGGTTAAGCTTTCATAACCTGCCACTCGCGTTAATTAAGCGCTTGTGCGCCGCCGCCTTGAAGAAAGATGGGTATCTTAATCTCTACTTCCATCCCTGGGAATTCGCGGAAATTAGTAAAATGCCTGAATTGGGCTTACCAGGATATATTACCCGAAATTCCGGTAAGGCATTGCTGCTCAGTTTAAAGGACTTTATTGTATGGGCGCGGGGTAATGGTTACTCTTTTAACCGTACAGATGAGTTTACCACTCCTGTTATCCTGCAAACCAATACTAACTTTTCTAACAGGTAAGAACGTTTAACACCTTCTCCGGTGATACTGAAAAGATTAACCAAATGGTATTAGCTTACTCGGTATAAAAGCCTAAATTTGCTGCCCTAAAACATACTATCGTTATGAGTTTCAGAACCGAACATGATACCATGGGTGCGGTGCAGGTACCGGCCGACAAATACTGGGGCGCGCAAACCGAACGCTCGCGTAATAACTTTAAAATTGGCCCGGAAGCATCAATGCCAAAAGAAATTATTGAAGCTTTCGCTTACTTAAAAAAAGCGGCTGCTTACACCAATACCGACCTGGGCGTATTGCCTGCCGACAAGCGCGACCTGATAGCGCAGGTTTGCGACGAAATACTGGCAGGGCAGCTGGATGCAGAGTTTCCGCTGGTGATCTGGCAAACCGGTTCGGGCACACAATCAAACATGAATGTGAACGAGGTGGTGGCCAACCGTTCGCATGTTTTACAGGGGAATAAACTGGGCGAAGGAAAAACGTATATTCATCCTAACGATGATGTGAACAAGTCGCAATCATCAAACGATACCTACCCTACCGCTATGCACATTGCGGCATACAAAATACTGATTGATGTTACCATACCGGGTATAGAAAAGCTACGTGATACCCTGCACGCTAAAGCGGAGGCTTTTAAATCGGTAGTAAAAATTGGGCGTACCCACTTAATGGATGCCACTCCGCTTACACTTGGCCAGGAGTTTTCGGGCTATGTATCGCAACTTAACCACGGCCTTAAAGCCCTGCGCAATACCCTTGATCACCTGAGCGAGCTTGCGCTTGGCGGTACCGCGGTGGGTACAGGTATCAATACACCCAATGGTTATGATGTTAAGGTAGCGGAGTATATCGCTAAATTTACCAACCTGCCATTTATAACCGCCGAAAATAAATTTGAAGCGCTTGCCGCGCATGATGCTATTGTAGAAAGCCACGGTGCTTTAAAGCAAATAGCGGTATCATTAATGAAGATAGCTAACGATATCCGTATGCTGGCATCGGGCCCTCGCTCGGGCATCGGCGAGATACATATACCTGATAATGAACCAGGTTCGTCTATTATGCCGGGCAAGGTAAACCCAACTCAAAATGAGGCAGTAACCATGGTGGCTGCCCAGGTAATGGGTAATGATGTGGCCATTTCAATAGGGGGCTCAAACGGGCATTATGAGCTTAACGTATTTAAGCCGGTTATGGCAGCAAATTTCTTGCAGTCAGCCCGCTTAATTGGCGATGCCTGCGTATCTTTCAATGATCATTGTGCCGTAGGTATAGAGCCAAACTACGAGGGTATTAAAAAGCATCTGGAAAATTCCTTGATGCTGGTTACCGCCCTAAACCCGCATATTGGTTACGATAATGCTGCCAAAATAGCTAAAACGGCGCTCAAAAACGGTACATCATTAAGAGAAGCCGCCATTGGCCTGGGCTTGCTTACCAATGAGCAATTTGATGAGTGGGTACGGCCTGAGAATATGATAGGTAGTTTAAAATAAAATCATCCTCATAACCCCTCTCCACAAGGAGAGGGGCTTTTTTGTTTATGCAGAGATCATCGCTTATATTTTTCCTGCCTTTTTGCTTTCTGCTTTTTGCTTTAAGCTTCAATGCCTGCAAATTTAATCCCGATGTGCAAACTCCGGGGCAAGCATATCTGCAGGGTGAGTGGAAACAGGATAGTGTAACAATGCAGCAACAACTGGTTAGTTATTCTTTATATAACCTTAAGTTTACCTGCGATTCGTTTTTTGTGCGGATAAATACCTTTAGCAAAGTAAATGCCGGCGCTGATAGCTGCACACGTAGCGGGCATTGGGCCGAGTATGCAAAGGGTGTTTATGAACAGAAAAATGATACACTGCACGTTCGCGGCCTGTTTTGTAATGCCGATTACAGCTACAAGGACCCAACGGGTTGCCTGCGCTCAGGTGTATATGAAGAGTATTTTAAAGTAAAGAAAAAGACCGATTCGCTGATCTCGCTCAGCCCCACTTCCGGGGTGCTGCAGGTTGATCTGCGATTGATAAAAAGAACCGCTTGTAATCCAAAACCACTATAAGAACATGAAAATATCGTTAGTAAAAAAACTCATTTTGGGTTTAGCTATTATTTATTTACCAGTACAAGCTATGGCTTGGGGTACCAACGGGCACCGTATATGCGGACAAATCGCTGATAACTACCTTACACCCAAAGCCCGTAAAGCTGTACAAGCTATACTGGGTAATGAATCTATCGCCATGAGTAGCAACTGGGCCGATTTTATAAAATCAGATCCGGAATACAAATACCTGTACAACTGGCATTTCATTAATATTGAAAAGCAGTTAACCTACCCAGAAATGCAGGAATACCTGAAAATGGATACGGTTGCTGATGCTTACACCAAAATGAACTACCTGGTAGGTGAGCTAAAGAAGAAGGATCTGCCGCAAAAGAAAAAACTGCTTGCGCTGCGGATGCTTATCCATATTGTTGAGGATGTGCATCAGCCTATGCATACTGGCCACTTTTCAGACAAAGGCGGAAATGATATAAAGCTTACCTGGTTTAATGAGCCAACTAACCTGCACTCGATATGGGATAGCCAGCTGATAGATTTCCAGCAGTTGAGCTATACCGAATATGCAACATGGATCAATCACACTACTATTGCCCAGCGTGCTGAATGGCAAAAGGCACCTATGAGCCAGTGGATATTTGAATCGAACAACCTTGCAGCTCAAATTTATGCCGGTGTTAAAGATGGCGACAAAGTAAATGTATACCGCTACAACTTTGACCACATTGCTACTCTTAACAATCAGTTACTAAAAGGCGGCGTAAGGCTTGCCGGCTTACTTAACCAGATATTTGGTTAAACCAATTAGCCAGCTAAAAAAAGAGCGAACCCTATACGGGTTCGCTCTTTTTGTTGGAATAACGCTGCGTAATATGGTACAACCATTACATACCGCCGCCTGGTGGAGGTGGCGGGCCACCGGCGCCTGGTCCCCTGTCGCCACGCATCATCCTATCGGGATTTGAAGGGGCCTTGCCGGCAAATTTCTGGAGCCTGAATGTGAAGCTCAGCAGATAATACCGGCCCAGCTTGTTCACATTGGTTTGCGTTTGTATACTACCGGTGTTGGTTACCGAAAAGCCGGTATTCTCGTTAAATATATCATATGCCGCTAAACGTAGCGTGCCGCGGTGATCCTTCAGGAAACGGCGCTCTACATAGGCATTAAATATGTTGGGATTTTTCACCTGTAACTTGGCATCGTACCCATAGTTTAGGGTTTTAGTGTAATCATAGCTAAAGGTCCAATCCTTCCAAACATAGTTTTTCCCGTTTAAACCTAAGTCGAACGATCTGATGTTGGTGTTTTGGTTTCCGTTGGTAGTAATGCTGTTACTTATCTTGTTTAACGACATTCTTGAAAAGGCTTCCGCATCAATAATATCATTCACATTTACCCTGAAACGGAGTTGAGGCGCAAAGGTGAGTGTTTTGGCGATGTTTTTGGCCATTGCCGAAACATTATTCAGCGAGTCTACAGTTTGGGTATAACCAATGTTGTTGGTGTAACTTACCTGGCCACCAAAGATCAGGGTGTATTTACGTTCTTTCCACGGTTTTGAATACAGGAAGTTACCGCCATAGGTATAATAGCCGTCGGCATTGAGGTACTGCACCAGGTTGGTGTTCTGATATTTTTTCAGGTCGGGGTTAGCAGCCAGCACAGAAGGCAGGAATCTGGCCGGATAAAACACTACATTCTGTACTATCTTATGATCCGTTTGTGTGTAGTTAGCGCCAATCAGGAATATATTACCGGTTTGGAAACTAAAGGCGTTATACCTTGCCGAAAGGTTATTGGTAAACTCGGGCTTAAGGTTAGGATTACCCTGTACAGGGTAAAGCGCGTTAGTAAAATCAATTACCGGCTGTAATTGATCAAAACTGGGTTGGTTGCTGCTACCGTTGTAATTAAACCTGAAAGCCTGGCTGCGTGAGAAAATATAATTGAAGCTGGCAGCCGGTATAATGTTAAAGGTATTAACGCTGGTTTTTACATTGGTTAGCAGGTTAACACCATCCAGCTGTGATGGCTGCCCGCCTACACCAAGGGTTAAGTTGTATTTCTTTTCAATAATACGGTAATTTAAACCGAATCGGTTAGTAATGAAAGTATACTGGTACTGGTTACTCAACAGATCGTACCGGTGATAACGGGTAGGGTTATACGCGTAAACCGTATCGGCCTCTTTATCACTTGAGGTGAATGAACGGTTAAAGGCATAATTGAGTTCTAAAAAAGACACTTTGCCGATAGGTTCCTGGTATGAGCCGTTAACACCTACCGTATTATTTTTACTATCAGTATAGGTAACCTGGTTGGCCGGGGCGGTGCCTGCTCCGGCGGTGTAGGTATATAATGGGTTATCAAACTGATTGGTTTGGCTAATGTTAGCGTTAAAGCCAATGTTTAAGTTACGTTTACTGTGTTTAAACCTTCTGTTGAAAAAACCGGAAACACCATAGCTGGGCGATGTTGAGTTAGATGTTGATTGTGATGTATAGGCCAGGTTGGTAACGTTTGAACGCTGAGATACTGAGTTTTCAAAACTGCTTACATCACTACCCGCGTAGTTAAAAGTAGGCGTTACTTTTAAATAATTAAGGGTATCGGGCTTCCACTCCAGGTTAAAATTAAAGCGGTGGTTTACCGGGTTCGCTGTGGTTTGGCTTTGCTGGTTGCTGGTGCTCTGCTGCAGCGAACTATTCTTTTGTATGACGGTTGAATTGGTAAATGTGGTGTTATCGCTAAAGCTGTAACTACCGTATACCGACAAGGTTTTGCCCCATTGGTCACGATAGTTTAACCCGATGGAGTGCGCGTTGGTTATACCGTTAGCATTGGTTGTTGAGCTGCTACCACCACGAAGCGCGTTACCACGGCCGCCGCCACCGCCAAAGCCGCCACCACCACCGCCGCTACTTGTAGGCGAGCCATAACTAAACGTATTAACGTTGGTATTGTTAATGCTACCCAGAACTGATATTTGCTGGTCGCCCTTAAATTTAAAGAAATTGAGCAGCCCGATATACCTGTTGTTGTTTTCTATATCGGCATCGGCTTGTTTGGGCAAAAGGTCGCGGCCATCGCCTGCGGTAGCCTGGCCAAAGTAGCCATAGTTCTTATCCTTGCGTATAGTAAAGTTCAGTATCTTGTTGGGTTCACCAGTTTTAATGCCGGTGAGGTTTGCCTGGTCGCCGTAATCATCAATTACCTGTACGCTTTCAATTACATCGGCTGGCAGGTTTTTGGTTGCGCTTTGTACATCTCCGCCAAAAAAGTCCTTGCCGTTTACACGTACTTTGGTTACCTGTTTACCCTGTGCGGTAACATTGCCATCTTTATCCACATCAATACCCGGTATTTTCTTCAGCACATCCTCCACAGGAGCGTTCTCCCGCACTTTGTAGGCGCTTACGCTATATTGTACGGTATCTTCTTTAAACACAACCGGGTTAACGCCAACAATGGTTACTGCACCCAATTGCCTTGTTGCTGATTTTAGTACTATGGGGTCAAGCGTAACAGGATTAGTGCCAGGCTGTAATGTATAGTGTTTTATTAAGCCATCGAAACCAATGGAGCTTACAGTAAGTGTTATTTTGGTGCCTTTCACGCCCTGAAAGTTAAACTTTCCGTTTACATCTGTGCTGGTAACTGAGCTATCGCCCAGTTCGTTTTTATATTTAACGCTACTTCCGGGCAGGCTAAGTTTGGTAGAGTCTACAACCGAACCACTTAGTAGCCTTCCGCTTTGCGCATTGGCGTTAAATACTGATACGCAAACCAGTACCCATATTAAATAAATGTATTTCATAGAAATTGTATGTAGAGGTAACTAAAAGGCAAATAACATTTTCCGTGCAAATGTTCATTTTATTGATATCAAAATTTTAAAAATCATATCATTGTTACATATTATAATATTTCATACATAGGATTGTTACAAACAGCAACAAAAAACCCCGCTATTGCGGGGTTATGACGATTTATTAATGTTGGTTTTTATATATACTAATTGCTTAATCCGAATACTGAAGCCACCTGGCTGAAGTTGCGCACATTAAGCCCCGGATGGGTAACTGATAACGTACTTAAAGAGGTACCCGGGATAACTACTACGCGGAAATCGAGCCCCGATGCGGCAGTGAAGTTAGCTTTGATATCTACATATCCTACACCATAGTTTGAAACACTAATGGAGCGGTCGCTTTCGTTGTAAGGCAATGAGAAATAGTTGGTAGTTTGCCCTGTTACTCTGAAATATACCAATACAAGGCCTTTGTCAACAATGTCCTGTGTAATAGCCGGAACGTTTAGCCTGGTAAAGCCGGTTAAAGTTACCCCCTGATTGGTAAGTACAAAGCTTTGGACATTGGCATTGCCGTCCTTGCCATCTTTTCCGTCGGCACCCGCGGCACCGGTAGCGCCAGTTGCGCCAGTTGCGCCAGTGGCTCCTGTATCACCTTTAGGCCCTTGCGGCCCCTGTGGGCCTTGTGGCCCGGTAGCGCCAGTGGCTCCATTAGCGCCCGTAGCGCCATTAGCGCCCGCGGCACCTGTGTCACCTTTAGCTCCTTGTGGTCCTTGTGGGCCAGTAGCGCCGGTAGCACCCGTTGCTCCGGTGGCGCCTGTTGCTCCCTGTGGGCCTTGTGGCCCTTGTGGACCGGTAGCGCCGGTGGCTCCGGTATCGCCCTTTGGACCCTGAGGCCCGGGGGTAGTAGATTTTTTACATGCCCCTAAACTCAAAAAGCATAAAGCTATAGCTGTAAGTAATAGTTTTGGTTTTTTCATGTGTTATTGTAAGTGTCTAAGTAATTGTGTGAATTTTTTTGTGTGAGTGTTTTGTACGGCGGCGGTTTTTATTAAGTTTCAAAAAAACTGCTTCGGAGTAAAATAAATTTCTTTGACTACCGTTTCTGCCGGGTTTATATGGGCCTACAGGAACCATAACCCATGATATTCAGCACACAACAGAAGTATCAGTACTTGTATTTCCTTATCTAAAAGTTTATGTCGTCATAAAACGCAGCTTCTTGGATAAGATGAATAAAAAAAGGCGGCCTAATTAATTTAGGGCCGCCTTTTGGCTTTTATAAAGAGTGAAACTACCAGAAGAAGGAGTACAGCGCTACAATAATACCGCCCACAATAATGGCACCAGCTGTAAAGGCACGTGAGGTTTTAAACATAGAGGCATCAACCTCCAGACCGTTGGTTTTAACACCTTTTGCCTGGTCTATTTTCGAAATAATATACATACCCATTACGCACAAAATAAACACAAACCCCATCCTGTCTATAAAAGGGATTTCATAAACCCCTTTGCCATTGTCTTTTGAAAAGCCGTAAGGTGCCAGGAAAGAAAGATCTGCTATCTGAGGTAAAAATTTGAAAATGCAGGAGAAAACAAAGCCCCCTATGGTAGCAAACAATGCCGCGTTTGAGGTAGCTTTTTTCCAAAAGAAACCGAGGATGAACATGGCAAATATACCCGGTGACACAAAGCCTGTATATTCCTGTATATACTGGAAGCCTTGTTTACCCTCGCCCATCAATTGCTCGCCTATGAGTAATGACATAACCACACCTAAACCCATTGCTACAGCAACAGATATTTTACCGAGGTTAACCAACTGCCTGTCATTAGCAGCAGGGTTAATGGCTTTCTTGTAAATATCAAGTGTGAAGATGGTAGCGATACTGTTAGCCTTGCCCGCTAAAGAGGCCACAATTGCCGCTGTAAGCGCAGCAAATGATAAGCCCTTTAAGCCGGTAGGTAACAGGTTTAAAAGTGATGGGTAAGCCTTGTTTGGGTCATTAACGCCTGATGAGCTTAACATCTCCTGGTGGAACATGCCTTTTTGATAAAGCAGGTAAACAGCAATACCCGGCAGCACTACGATGATCGGCATCAGTAATTTTAAAAATGCCGCGAATAAGATACCTCCCCTTGCTGTCTTGAGATTGGCGCCTAAAGCCCTCTGCGTAATATATTGGTTACAGCCCCAATAATTAAGGTTAACGATGATCATGCCACCTATTAAAACGGATAAGCCCGGCATATCCATGTAGTTAGGGCTGCTCTTATCAAATATCATGTGGAAGTGATCACTGGCCTCCGCACGCATGATGTTGAGGCCATTTAACATGCCGGTAGTTCCCGATTTTTCGCTGATAAGGTTAAGCGCCAGGTAAGTAGCTACCAAGCCGCCGAGGATGAGTACAAATACTTGGATCACATCCGTATAACCGATCACCTTCATACCCCCAAGCGTGATGATAACCGCGAATACCGCCAGCGCGATGATACACCAGATGATGTTGATGCCCGATATGCCGCTTATAGCTAATGCCCCCAGATAAAGGATAGACATGAGGTTTACCACGATATATAATAACAGCCAGAAGATAGCCATTACCATAGCAACCGTGCCGTTATAGCGTTGGTGCAGGAATTGGGGCATGGTAAATATCTTATTGCGCAGATATATCGGGATAAAAAATATGGCTACCACTATTAACGTAGCAGCAGCCATCCACTCGTAGGTAGAGATAGCAAGCCCCATCTTAAAGGCGGATCCACTGGTGCCTATGAATTGCTCGGCAGAGATGTTAGAAGCAATAAGCGATGCGCCGATAGCCCACCAAGTAAGAGAACCCTCGGCTAAAAAGTAATCTTTTGAGGTGGCATCGGCATTGTGCTTGCGCTTATATATCCAATAGCCGTAAGCGGCCACCACCACAAAGTATATCAGGAATACAATGTAATCGCCGTTTGATAAGGTCTTCATCTATAGTTTGGTTTTTGTTGGTTATTAAATGTAACGGTTTATCAGGTTCTCCAAATACTCCTGTTTACCGCTTATTACTGCAGGCTCGCCGTTATCTATGGCAAACTGGCGCAGGTCTTCCAATGATAGCTTTCCGGCCTCAAAATCTTTGCCTTTGCCACTGTCAAAAGATGAGTATCTTTCCTGCCGTACCTTTTTATAATCTGAATTCTGCAAAATGTTATCGGCCGTTACCAAAGCGCGCGCGAAGATATCCATACCACCAATGTGAGCATAGAACAGGTCTGCTGGATCAGTAGAATTGCGGCGGATCTTAGCATCAAAGTTGATACCGCCACCTGCAAAACCACCTGCTTGCAGAATGATGAGCATGTATTCGGTAACTTCAGTAATATCATTAGGGAACTGATCTGTATCCCAGCCGTTTTGCATGTCACCGCGGTTGGCGTCAATAGAGCCTAATAAACCGGCATCAGCAGCCACCTGCAACTCATGCTGGAAGGTATGGCCTGCAAGGGTTGCATGGTTAACCTCAAGGTTTAATTTAAAATCATTTAGTAAGTCGTATTTGCGCAGGAAACTTAATACGGTTGCTGCATCATAGTCATACTGATGTTTGGTTGGCTCGCAAGGTTTAGGCTCGATAAAGAAAGTGCCTTTAAAGCCTTGTTTACGTGCATAATCTTTAGCCGTATGCAGGAAACGGGCAAGATGGTCCTGCTCGCGGCCCATATCGGTATTCAACAGCGACATATAACCTTCACGGCCTCCCCAGAAAACGTAATTTTCGCCGCCAAGTGCGATGGTTGCATCAATAGCTGCCTTAACCTGTGCGCCTGCATGCGTAAGCACATGAAAATCAGGATTGGTAGCCGCGCCGTTCATATACCTGCTGTTGCTGAACAGGTTTGATGTGCCCCAAAGTAATTTTACGCCACTTTCGGCTTGTTTTTGTTTGGCATATTCAACCATCGCCTGCAGGCGGCGTTCGTTCTCGTTTACGTCGTTTGTAAAATCAACCACATCCACATCGTGGAAACAGTAGTAAGGCAGGTTCATTTTGGTGATGAACTCAAAGGCTGCATCCATTTTATCTTTCGCACGCGCAACGGCATCACTATTTACATCCCAAGGAAATTGATGTGTAGGTGCGCCAAACGGGTCGGCACCGTTGCCGCAGAATGAATGCCAGTAAGCGCAGGCAAAACGCAAATGCTCTTTCATGGTTTTGCCGGCGATTATCCGGTTCTCATCATACCAGCGGAATGCCAATGGGTTATGGCTTTCGACTCCTTCGTATTTGACCTGGCTGATGCCTTTAAAATATTCTTTATTACCTGTTACTACTTTCATATCGATGTTTGTGGTTATTAAATGTTAAATTTTATCTAAATGGGTTTTGAGCTGGCTTTTCCAATGTTGGTAAACTTTCTCCATACCTTGTGTATTTTGTGGTTCTATCGTAGCAAGCTTCTTTTGAGCGCCGAAAGCTTCTTTAGGGCTGGCGAATATGCCCGCACCGATACCTGCACCTAAGGCGGCGCCCAGGCTGCCGTCATTTTCATAAAGCTCAACCGGTACGCCGGTAGCATCAACAAACGATTGTGTGAAAATATCGCTCAAAAACATATTGGCTTTACCTGCACGTATCACAGTTGGGTTCATCCCTGTTGCACGCATGATATCAAAACCATACCTAAATGCACAAGCTATACCCTCCTGTGCCGCTCTGAAAATATCTGCAGGCGTATGAAGGTTAAGGTCTATATACTGTATATGCGCACCTATCTGTTTGTTGTTCAGCATGCGCTCGGCACCGTTGCCAAACGGGAGCATGAGCAACCCTTTACTGCCTACCGGGCTTTTTGCAGCTTCGGCATTCATTTGCTGGTATGAGAATGACTGGCCGAACATGTTTTTTATCCAACGAAAAAAACTGCCGGTGCCATTAATACAAAGTAGTACGCCCAAACGCTTTTCATCATCTTGATGATTGACATGCGCAAAGGTGTTTACCCTCGATTGTTTATCGGCCTTTAATTGGTCGCTAACGCCATAAATAACGCCGGAGGTACCTGCGTTGGCCGCCACCTCGCCCGGGTTAAGCACATTTAATGATAAGGCGTTGTTGGGCTGGTCGCCCGCTTTGTAGGCAACCGGTATACCTGGGGTTATACCCAGCAGATCTGCGGCTTGTTTTGATACTCGACCATGATCTGCAAATACGGGTTTTATCTCTGGGAAAAACTTTTTTTCAAACCCAAAATGGTTTAGCACATCGCTTGAGATACCGTTCTCTTGAAAATCGTAAAAGATACCTTCAGACAAAGCCGATGGCGATGTAGTAGCCTCTCCGGTAAGCTTAAGCGCAATGTAATCGCCCGGAAGCATCACTTTGTCTATCCTATCGTAAGTATCAGGCTCATTTTGTTTTACCCAAGCCAGCTTGGCGGCGGTAAAGTTACCCGGCGAATTAAGCATATGCGTTAGGCATTGCTGTTTGCCAATGGTTTCAAATGCACGTTCGCCCAAGGCTACCGCGCGACTATCGCACCAGATAATGCTGTTTCGGAGTAAGTTTTGGTTTTTATCCACCAAAACCAATCCGTGCATCTGATAAGCTATACCAATTGCGGCTATATCTTTTGGGTTGTATTTGCCGGTTTTATGGCAGCAGGCCAGGGCTTGTTGGGTTTGCTGCCACCAGTCATCGGGCGATTGTTCGGCCCAGCCGGATTGTAGCGCAATGATTGGCGCTTCGATATCGGGATATTGGGCAGAAGCGATAACGCTTTGGTTATGAGCATCAACAATGCTAACCTTTACAGAAGACGTACCAATATCGATGCCTAAAAGCAGCATGGGTATAAAATTAGATGTGCGATGACGTGGTTAATAATTGGGTATCGGGAAACGAATTTAAGTTAATTTTTTAAAAACTGTGTTTTTGACGGCCACAAAGCCGAAAAAAGGATAAAATGATATTTTTGAAAAAAAAATTGTGAAATAAAAAACGAAGCGTATATTTGCAGTCCCAAACGGAGTGGTAGTTCAGCTGGTTAGAATACATGCCTGTCACGCATGGGGTCGCGGGTTCGAGTCCCGTCCATTCCGCTAAATTTTATAAAGCCCTGTAAGTCAACGATTTACAGGGCTTTTTTTATTGTCTCTAAAAGACACGAACCTTCCTTTTTAAAATTGAAAAACCGCCTAATTAGCGAAATTAAGCGGTTTTTCAATTTCGGTTCGTTGAAAATTATCAAAAACACACCACCTCTCATTGCGTCTTTCGTTGCGTCTTTTTTTCTGGAAAAAGACGCTTTTTGCCGTAATTAATTGAAAATGAGATGATGTTATTGTTGGTGCTCTTTTATAAAAAAAGCCTCGTTAGTTATTGATGTAAGGTTGTTATGGCAATAGATTTTTCAGACATACCCCTCTTTTAATCCGCTATCTTTTGATTTAAAATATCGCTTATAGCTTTGGCGAAATTTTTTAAATTATTTATGTTAGAAAGAAGCTTCGGCTTGTTTTATTATTTAAAGCAGGCAAAAAATCAGAAAGAACAAAGATGGTATGTATATCTTCGTATCACAGTAGACGGCGAGCGCCGGGAAGTATCCATTAAACGACAATGGATTCCCAATGAATGGAATTCAAGAACAGGAAGAGCAGCGGAAATCAAAGAA
The DNA here is from genome assembly GCA_001898335.1 of Mucilaginibacter sp. 44-25. Lineage (GTDB taxonomy): Bacteria > Bacteroidota > Bacteroidia > Sphingobacteriales > Sphingobacteriaceae > Mucilaginibacter. The sequence continues at coordinate 178,814 of MKTS01000003.1, forward strand.
GAAGCCATCGAATTAAACCGGTATCTAGATACTATTTCCAACAAAGTCCATCAGATACAAAGAAATCTAATTGATGAAGGTAAGCAGGTCACTGCCGAAAAAATTAAAAACATTCTTACAGGCAAGAGAGAAAAGAAGCATTTCATTCTGGAAGCGTTCCAGGAGCATAATAAGCAGATGAAAGCCTTGGTAGGTCAAGAGTTCGCGCCGGCCACTTTGATGCGTTACACGACAGCCTGCACGCATTTAAGCAACTATATTAAATGGAAGTATGAGACGAATGATTTAGAGATTAAAGATTTAAATTATGAGTTTGTCTCACAATTTGTCGTCTGGCTTAAAATTGAAAGAAAATGCGGTCACAACGCGGCTATAAAGTACTTAGGTAATTTCAAGAAAATTGTTCTTGAATGTATGAAAAAAGGGTTGCTAACCACTGACCCATTCCTTGGCTTTAAAAGTAAGCGAAAGGAAGTAATCCCTGTTGCTTTAACAAAAGAAGAGTTGATCAGAATCACCAATAAGAAATTTGATATCGAAAGACTTGATAATGTCCGCGAAATATTTTTGTTTAGTTGTTACACCGGCTTAGCTTATATTGATGCTTACCAGTTACGTAATACAAATATAGTGACCGGCATAGACGGCGGTAGGTGGATTACCACAACGAGGCAAAAAACCAATTCAAGTACAAGGCTCCCGTTACTTCCCCCTGCAGTAGCAATTCTTAATAAGTACCAAGATCATCCAAATTGTGTTAGCAAAGGCATTGTACTACCGGTATTGACGAATCAAAAAATGAATTCTTATCTAAAGGAAATCGCTGATTTATGTGGGATAAGAAAGAAACTAACTTTTCACATTGCAAGGCATACGTTTGCTACTACTGTTACACTTACTAATGGTGTGCCTATTGAAACGGTGTCTAAAATGTTGGGCCATAAATCTTTAAAACAAACGCAACATTATGCCAAGATAGTTGATCTTAAAATTAGTGAGGATATGAATTTGCTTAAAGAAAAGCTGCAATTAGCCTAATTATGGAAACGTCTTAATTAAACAGATCGTTGTGTCTATGCAACGATCTGTTTTTATCGTAATCTTTCAAGTTGTCGGAACTTACATCATGAATTCATTTGATAATGTTCAGTTATCCTTTATTTACCTAAATATAGTCAAGATAACGAGTATTCATTCATAAATATCTCATGGTCTTGTCTTTTTATGTTTTTCGGAATTAAACTTATGATAGTCGGTCGTGAAGTGGACCTGCAGTTAGATAAAAAAGCAATGCAGGAGAAACCAGGCCATGCTATATGGTTACTGAGGCTGGTGCTTCAAGGGGTAGATAGTAAAGCAAAAAAAAAGGCATTTTAAAGCAATTAGAATTGTCATATTATTCGGTAGGAGACCTTGAAACTACAAGCGCATGTTTAGAAACATACGTGGTTAAATAATGATTCAACGGTTAATGCTCTCCGAAAAAAGATCAACTAATTCGGCATTTTCAAAATCGGCGATATATTCTTTTAATTTGTTCGATGGCGCATTTCCTATTTTAATCATCATTTCGTTCAAATCAACGGCAAATTTACTTACAAATCGATAAGCATCGTCCCAATCTTTTTCATTGACTTGCTGAGGATCTGCAAGACCATCCTCTGTGTAGTCCACATAGAAACACTTTTGTTTTAATTTATCTGCATTGGTCCACCATTCATAATTGTCTAGCCCCTCTTTCGCTGCACGTATGCCATGTAGGACTAAATGTGACCAATACTGGGCTCTTGTTTGTCCGTTTATTTTCGACGGCTTTTTTCAACAATATTGAAAACAAATAGATATACAGAATAGTATTCTTTTAATAGCTTATGCCTGGCATTGTGATTATAAAACAGCTTATCGTAATTCCGGATATTCCTTACAGGGAAGCCAAATCCTTGAAGCATAAGCATAGCTGATTTTATTAATTCTTCGGTTCCAAGAATAAGATGTGCCACACCATTAGAAAAATCTGATTGTGAAGAAAGTGATTGCGCTGCTGAAAAGTGTCTCCGCGCATTTTGTCTAATCAGTTCGAAAGTATCTTTACATTGCTGCTGATTCAAACTGCGGAAGATTGATTTGTTTGTGTTCGAGGCCATTGAAATTTTTAACCAATATAGTTCAATAGGCTTTAAACAGATGCTCAAATATTAGAGAATGAGTGGAAACAATAAAATACAAACGTTTAAACTTCCAAAAGAGCCTGATAAAAAACTTCCAAATCTTCTTTGACACCACAAAAAACTTTCGTTTTATACTTTTCTGCAAGACCGGTCTGTTGTAATTCAAACTTCCGCTGCCGGTCAGTAAATAATAGATCGGCGGGTGGCAAGCCTGTTGCAAGCCGCATAATGTCGATCTGATCATTAACGGTTTCCTTCTTATGCTCAACAGCTAAATTTGCCGTTAAACTTACTCGAATATCGAGGGATGGGATGCGGTCAAACCCTGTACGGGTGATGATATCCTTCAGAAAAACGGCTTCCCAAATTCCTAACTGGTGATGTGCCATTAATATTTGCATCACATAATCAGCCCAATGGATAACTTCACGTGTTGCAAATTTCACCCCCTTACTAACAAAACCACCTTTGCCAATCACTTCATCCAGCAAATCAATGAATGGTTTGATCTCTCGAGCTTTGATGAATTGGACAAACGGGGCCATTGTGGCAGGTGAAAATCGCTTTTGAGCTGTAATCTTGCGTATCTCATTTTGTCCCGCGGTAATTTCTGTCACTTGACTGTTTAGCAAAGTGTGTCTTGCCTTAAAATCATCATATATTTTATTATTTGTGAGCGTGTCAGGGCGTGCCAGCCGATCACAAAAGGTATTCTGGTCAAGTGGTGTATTACGCAGAAGCGAAATGATATGTTCGGCAGTCACAAAGGCTTCAGGTTTAAATGCCAACCCTCTCGCAAGTGCCGCAAAACGTTTATCCATCGCCATTGCATTTTCATGTTTTTTGTTGGCAGATTCCAAGAAGTGTTCAGGCGGCACCGGACAAATTATGCGGCCTGCGGCCGACTTTGCCTGCAACAGTTTAGTCATTTCTTCCCACGTCTTATTAGCCGGGGTGTCTAAAAGATTGCTTGTGGCAAATTGGTCAAGATATATACAAGTAACGCCCGGGCCAAAGTATCCTTTCATTTTTATGACTCAGGTTTTTAAAATAGTAACTGGAATATATCTTGTATAAATAAATCAATTCTCTAATCGAGCTATTTCGGCGAATTTCAAAGTCGATAATATGCTATGGTACAATGTATATCTTGAATTGGAAAAATTCAGCCTTGGATCGCGATTAAGTTGTTTGGTTGTATATGCCACATAGCACGTATCCTCATCCTCAGTGTTCCGCATAAATTGATCTATTGTTTCCTGAGTAAGATTTCCGTCGGGGGTATTAAAAATCATTAGATCATGCTCAGGAATGTTTTCAAATGAACCTGCTCGGCGGTATTTAACATTTTTGAACTTGAGTTTTGTCATAAATTTTTTTAGGCTTTCTTCGGATTCTTCGTCGCCACTAATGACCAGCAATTGTTTGAGATTCCTCAATTTTGTATCAAAGGCTTCAGTTTCAATCAATCGAATTATTTCTTCGCGTTTCCCTTCAACAATTGTTTCAATTTTATCGATGACGAATTTCTTAGCTCTTTTAATCGCTGAAAGATATGCCAATATGATAGCTGTGATTGTAGCTGGTAATCCCAAAAATAACACCCACGTAATCATCGTTTTAGCATCATCAACTTTATCCATGCCCTTTTTTATCTCGTCGTCAACATACTTCTTGAGGTTTTCACTCTGAACTTTTGAAACATTATCTATGTTGCTTTTATAGTTTTCGAGCTGTTGGACTCTTTTTTCCACTTGTTCAAGGCGTACATCCGATTTCGATCCAGTAGGTTGCATTGGCTTACCAATTCCAATGACAGGAAATAACATAATTAAGGTTATTGTAATTATTGCTTTAGTAAGTCTCATATCTATAAATTTTATCTTTAAAGTAAACGTAAAATCCTAATTCCATACTCGCTGGTGTTAGGCCGACTATCAACAATATAGGACTTGTAATATTCACGTCTCTATGTTTTGCGATACCAGTTAGTCCCATAATATCAGTTCCGCTAGGTAATGGCTGGGCATCCGGATGTGTGTGCCATTCGCCAACATAAATAAGCGAAGGCGCACCATTAAATAACGTCTCAAGTTGTTCTTTTAACCCTTCAGAACCTCTTTCAAAACTAAACTTTGAAGATTTATAAGAAGTGGGTAACAGGGTATCAATTACATTAACTATTTTCTTATCGGTGGAGTAGTTCCCTATGAGTATACCTCCGAATTCTTTGGGATAATGCAATAATCCAGACTCCCGGATGGTGCGCAGCAGATCATCCGATATTTCCAAAAACAGCCCTATTTCTTCATTTCTTAGTTTCAAAATTGATTCAATTTGATTTCAAAGCCACTGTCATCCGATGTTGAAAGGTAAAAATTCCTTAATGGCTGGTCTTTGTCCAGATTTAGATTGATTTGTTTGACCGCGAATTGCACTAGAACCGCAATGTCGTTATAGCTGGCCTTAAAAGTAGGGCTCCAACATCCGGTCGGATTATATAAATCTACCGTATCGTTTTTGAGTTCTTTAAAAATCTCCATGAGCCATTTATATTGATCATGTTTAAAGACGCATACCAATTCTTTCGCATGGTTGGTGATCGAAATATTGATTACCTCCGATTTTATATTTAATTGGCTAAAAATATAAGCTAGATCATTATCGGTTGTGCAGTCAAAAATATAATCAACTTGGTTAAGCGCTTCTTCAAGAGTCGCCTGCCAATTGGCATCAGATCTAAATCGTTTGATTATATCGGTCAGTTCCTCGTTTCCCATAATTTCAACGAATGGCGATATCAGCGATAACTGATTTCTAAGTTCATAAACTTTCGAAACCATTCCGTTTGAAAACTGATATTCTGAACGGCAAACGTTATCCGGCTCCTTAACATCGTGATCGTTAATAAATAATTTCAGGCAACCACCACGGACAAGTGTATTGCATAACATACTGCCGATTGCTCCGATACCTACCACCAGTATTTTGCTCTCGGTAAGTCTTTTTGATAGTGCGCCGCGACCGAAGAAGTATTTAGGTGAGCAATTTTTAGAATGCATCCAATCTATTGATTGATCAAGGAAGCCGCCCTGATAAGTTTTTGGACCAGTCTTTTCGACATAATTTGGAAAGCTATCGGCAGAGAAGTTGATACATTGCCAGTGGATTTCGTCGTTATCAATGTTATAACCGATGATCAACTTCAGTTCAACACCTTTCGAAGTATTCTTCTTTAGGTTTACCTCAAACTCATACAGGTATTTTAAAAACGACTGATCTACAAACGGTTCCAGATCGTGCCAGCTTTGTACAGCAAACCGACGGTTTTCAACGGGAGCATCCCCGATAAAGAGGAAAATTCCGGCAAAACGATCCAATTTTTTATAGCTGTCGTTCCATAGACATTCTAGTTTTTGGCCCTTAATTTTAAATTCCTGCAATATAAAAGTTTGAACTGCCTGCTCCTTTATTAATCCGGTATTCAAGATTGAAAAATGAAACTGGCCAAATTCACCTCTTTTAAATTTGTAATTAACTTCAGTAAACCAAAGGGCCTGATTCTTTCCAGTTCCGCTGGGAGAAACGACAATATGTTCATAGTGACTATCCTTTATCTTATTAATAAAGTATTTGACAATCCATTGTCTTAATGAATTTAAATCAAGTTCAACCTTAGTGGCGAGATGAGGGCTATGCAGGGTGTGGACACAAATAGAACCGTCACCGTTGACATGGTCATATATGATCAAATCTTTATTGATAAACCGTATAGTTTCAACATCGTGGTATTGGAAAGGATAAGGCGGATATATTTCGAGCTCAAAAGTTAAGAATGTCGGTTCGGCGTTTATTTCAATAGCACCCTTTACGATTTCGCCATCCAGCACAAAAGGCCGAGTAACTTTTACGTACTCAACCTTTGAAAATGCATCGGTAATATTATTAACTCTATCTTCCATTAACCGAATCGTGTTGGAGGCGGAATAGACGGAGCAACCTTACGTTCGTCATATTTGTTGTTACTGGTGTCTTCAACGGGAAATTTGTCATTAAGTGGAAAATAAATCTTTATATAATCGCTATTCTCCTCAATTCGGTTTATCATGTTTCGCATGTCATCGCTCAACGCTGATTTTTCGTAGTCCGACATTGAATCAGCGACCTCATTATTACTATTACCAGGGTCTGGTAACGAAACCGTTGTTACGTTATCCCTAATGTACTCAATAACAGATTTTAACCTGTCCCATAATCCGCCTGATATTTCCAGTTTATCGAATGCCTTGATGGTTATGAGTTCCAGGAAGAAAGATTTTGGTGTCTTGTTATTGTAAAGCTTCCATACTTTCAACAATCGAACTTTCTGACGTAGATTGGCCCTATCTGCGTTATCCTTAATATTTTGGACCTGTGCCTTTATATTACTGCGGATATAGTCACTTCCACTTTGTAACTTACCGAACTGTGAATACACGTACAAATTGAGTTTATCATCTTCTTTGTATTGATCTTGGTTCAATTCTCTACCGGGCACCACGTCAATTTTGACAATATCCCCTTTATCATCGGCAAAAAATTCAATGCCTATAGATACTTTTTGTTTCCGGACGTGCGCTGAACTGCTGTATTTTTCCAATAAAAAATCATACACATCATTAAACATATTCTCAAGTGTACTGAAAGCATTTCTTTTGAATGGCGCCATCAGATCAAAATCAAATTTTTTATTCACTGCGGTATTCTTCGCAAATGAACCAGAGTTAAACGGAGAATAAATATCCGCGCCATATTTTTCTACTAATGCGTCACATATCTCGTCCCGCTTCCGCTTATGCTTATCTAACAGGTCTTGTTCCTTGCTTACTTTATGAGAAGTAAGCACGTCATTCAGATGTTTATTTTTATCTGTGGCCATGATTTACTGTTTTGTTTTTTATGAATCCGAAATAATATATTTACACTGTTAGTGCTTAACCTAAATACTGTGAAGCGTGACATTCGAATTTTTAAATCCATGTCACGCTTCACAGTAATAAATATAATACCTATTGAACCTTAGACCTACACTGATTCATTTGACTGATGTGGCATTGCTTGAACAACTATGTTCAAGTGATGATGACAGCGAATTGTATAAAGAATTTGTCAAACGGTTTATTAAGGAGCTAACAACGCACTGTGCTGATGCTTGCAAAAAAAGAAATCTCGAAACCCATATTGGAAAGCAAATTGCGCATGAAACCTTTGCGAGAGTTCGACACTATAAATCCTTTAAAACAGACCAAATCAAGCTACCAGATCAACATGATGCGATCATCGTATATCTTAAACGTATTTCCTTCAGTTTATTTAACGATCACCATAACGAAAATAAAAAGAAACCTATTCCGCATAGAACCTATTTTGATGATATTCTTGAATCATCATATGATAACTTCAGCGGGATTGACCTCAAAGACAAAAAGGATTTCGCCCTTTTTATATTTAATAAGCTAAATAAAAAAGAACAGGCCGTGATCTTAGCAGACATAGAACATAAAAAATTTCAGAAATACTTACCAGATGACATTACCGAACAATTATGTGGACAGTTAAATGTTAAGAAGGATACATTAAGGAAGATTCGTGAGCGTGCGATAGAGAAGATCAAATATGCTATCAACGAGTTCAATGAAAACTGAAATGAATAGAAAATTCTCTTTTGAAGATTTTGAAAAAGGCTTAATGTTGGCAGGACTCATTGCGCCATCGTCAATACAAGAGCATCAGGAACTGACAAGTTTACAAGCATATGAAAAGTCGTTGAAGGAAAAGGACAGTCAAACTTATTTTAAAAGAGTGGTTTTGGCTGCGGAGATCGTAGAAAGTTTATATAATGAGCCCTCATTGGGGAAGGTAAAATTTCAGAAACTTGTTTACCTGTGCGAACACGTAGCCGAAATGGGGTTAACGGAGCGCTATGATAAAAAGGCGGCAGGACCTTTCGATAACAAATTCATGCACTCAATTGGCAAAGAGTTCCGGAAACAGAAATGGTTTGCAATAGAACAATCCAAGACTGACAATTACACCCGGTATAAGTTTGTGCCGCTTGAAAAACATGAAACATATAAAGGCTATTATAATAACTACTTTGGTGAGGTGAATGATAAGATACAATATATCATAGAGTTATTCAGGAAACAGAAAACAGAATTTACCGAACTGGCAACGACTGTTTTCGCCTGTTACCTCGAACTAAAAAACAAGAACGCTATTATCAATCGTTTTTCATTGATTGACCTGTTTTATAACTGGGCGGAAAGCAAAAAGCGGTTTTCCGAAGATGAGATTACCAAATCATTTGAATGGCTACGTCAAAAAGGCTTGATAACACACACTGAATTAAAGTGATTATTTATTTGGCCTTACACGCAATAATAAATACTTCACTTACTCCTGTAATGTCTATAATGGATAATAAATAGTTATCTATCGTTGGTCGTTAATATCGCCATGTAGCGTGGCACAAGGAGATTATCGCTTATTTATTTAAAATGAAATTTTCAGGCGAAAAACTTATTAACCGTTTAAAAGAAGCAGAAGATTATGAGCGGTCGAGTTGGTTCGAAATATCTTTAGCAAAAACTGCGTTTCTAACATGCTAAAATTTCAATGTAGAAAACGGCTTTTTACTCGAAATAGTACCCCTTAAAGGTGTCTTCCTTTTTCAGTGCTCCCACTTGGCTTGGGGGGCTATTATTAGCTTAAGTTCAACATGGTGACCAGATCATTGGATTCTTCGATGATCCATTGGTCTTGCGATATCAGTGTATCGATAAGGCTGAGTTCCTCTGTGTTAAAGGTACCGGTGTCTGCCAGTTCATCCCGCTTGGTCTTGTTTTGCCATAGACTTCGGTGTTCTGTTTCTGAGATGCTTTTGGGCATTCCGTTCGGCAATAGTAAAGTAATATTTGGTATCTTTTGTTTGACCAATGGGTATATGATGAACAGGCCGTCATAGTCCCAATCACAGGAATAATAGATGGGAAGATCGCGGTCTTTGGCATAATGTAGCTTGGCCACGTTTTTGCCGCCGGCGTACCAGAGTTCAATATGATGTTTACGGGGTTTGTTGGGCTTGGTCAAAAAATCCAGGTTTTCGCAAAGAACGATCCGCTGCGGTTCATCACATTCCAGGCGGTACATATATTGCTGATCTTTTTCGTTGGAGAACGCTTCGACATTCAGCATTTTTTTTAACGCGTCAATAAGGCTTGGCTTGTCCAGCAAATACTTCTCGTTTTTAAAAAACATCAAGGAAACCCCGCGAAGGGATTCGTCATAGTCGATGATCTGTTGACGGAGTTCCGACAGCTCGCCGCTAAGCATGCGGTCGTTAATATTCATCAATATTTGGATATCATTTTCTTCAAACCGCGTTTGTAACTTGAGTAACTCCTGCGTTTGTAAAAAGTGCCGGTAAGTAAGATAACGATCTTTGAATTTGGTTTCATAGACCCTGAGGAAACCATCGGCGGCTATTAGATTATTACCCTTTTGCTGCAACAATCCTAAGGAGCGGTTCAGAAAAATGATCTCTGCGCTTTTTTCAATGGTCTTATTGATCTTAACTGAACCAGTCGCATAAAGTTCATATAAAGCACGATGTTCAATCCAGTTCATTTGCTTTTTGCTTTTTTAAATAGTGCTTGAGATCAATGTTTTTATCCTGAGTATAAAAGAAACTTGCTGTTGGAAAATGATTGATGTCCTCATCGACCTTTCCCTTGATCAGGTAATGAAGATACCATTCTTCAGATAGAGTGATGCCAAATGGCCGGGGAGCCATGGTAATGATCTGATAACCGTATTCTTTAGCTACTGCCGGAAACGTGCTGAAATTGATATTATCTAAGCTGCCGGTTTCTTCTAGAATGATGAATCTCAGACCACCCTGGTCATCCGTTTCGACGAGCGACAAGCGGGCTATGCCGAGCAGGGCAATGGCCGAATAAGTCTCGCCTGTACTGCCGGATGTGTGTCCTTGCTGTTCATTGGTCAATCGTACTCGTAAATCAAAATAGGTCTTCGGATTAAGCAGGTCGTTGACTTTAACCACACCGGGTAATTTGGCGATCTTTTTAAAAAACTGTTCAATAAACTCACTCACCGGATAGCCAAATGGAATTTCGTTACGCTTATAGGCGCTATTTAGTTCAAATCCTAAATTTTGAAGATATTCAATCTTCAGGGTCTTATTTTCAGTGAATTCTATCTTGAACACGAACCTATTACTGATTTTGCGCAATTTGAAGAAAGAATTGATCGATTTGACGATTTCTTCGTATTTGCGGTAGCTGCGAATAGTGTGGTTAAATATCTTCCCCATTTGATCTCGCACGTTATCGGCAATGGTCAATAGAGATAAATTTGCTTTTTGAAGGGCTGCGCCGATCTGATCAGTATGTCTGATCTGAGAACCCAACAAAGCTTCCTCCAACGGTACAAATCCGTAAGAACGATTACCCTGTTCCATGTTGATGCTACTATTCCGCTTGTCCCGGGTCTCTTCAAAACTATTAACCGCTTCAATATAAGTTCGTTCGTAGTCGGCTCGTTTTCGCCGGTAGTCCTCTTGCGCTTCTTCGGGTTTGATGTGGCTAACCGTTAGCTCGTCCAACAATAAATTTACTGCGTACTCAGCAAAATAGTCTTGGTTGAGTTTCTCAAACTCTTGGCTGAGATAGTCGATCTGCTCGTGATATTTCGCAATGTGGGCAACCGCATTGGTGATCGATTTTTCGGCATCTTTTAGCTTTTCCTGGATGATCCCATCCCATTTAACCAATTTTTTCACCCAACCCATCCGAACGGACTTAATATGCTTTAAATGAACAGCCAGTACCGTCCCTTCGCCGGGTGTTATCCGGCCCGTCATTTTGGCTTCTAATTCGATCAACTGCTCTGCCAATTGCTTTTTGCTCGTCTCGAGCTGCGCTATTTTTACCCCGATGTCGGCGACATAAGAAAGGCCATCCTGAATATGACTGAGTTTGGTATACTCGACCAAATCGATATCAAATACACAATCGAGGATGGAACGGTCATAGGGTAAGCCATTTTTGACTTTTTTGATTTCCGTTGACCGGAGTTTTAGTTCACTTATCAACGCCTGTTTAGTGGCGATCAGCCTAGCGCGATCCAAACCTGTTTCATTGGCTGGCAGGCTCAGGTCTTCTTTTTTCAGTGTGATAAATTGTTGCAGGTCGCCTAATGTCAGCCAAAATCCGTTGGTATCTTCGGTGATCACAAGATTTTCTATGAAATTTGGCACAGCTACGTGCTTATCCTGTACTTGAGGATCGTCAGGTTTTTGAATAGCCGCATCAAAAAATTTTAGTAAAACGGCTTCCTGATATTTATCCAAAGTCCGGCTGTTTTTCAAAACCCAATTGATGAGACTGGCATCACCCGATTGCTCCAAAAGGGTGATCCATTTTTCATGCTGGTTAATTGCTTCATTTGTTTGACGCGCCAGGCCTTCCAGTTCCCGTTGCTGAGATTCGAATTTTTCAGAAATCCCTTTCCAGTCGATATATTTTTGTAAAAATGGGTAAGCAAAGCCGATCCGTTCAATGATATCATCCACTTCTGTTCCGTGGATATCATTAGCCTTCAAGGCTGCCCTAGTTTCTGCTGACAGCGGAACATTGCGCCAAAACACCAGTTGTTCAATACAGTCTTCCAACTCGGAGATTTCTGTATTTAACTGTTCAAACGAGGTCAACAGCTTTTCATTTTCATCAGCTGTATTGTACAAATTATCCATAATGAGCTGTAAAGCAGGTAATCTTTCGGCTTTATCTTGTAAGGTGGACTTATTCTCTTTTTGAACCTGGTATTGCTGTTCCTGCGTTTTTAATTCTGCCTGCGCGGCTGTTAACTGCAGTGCTGCTGCTACTAATTCACTTTTCCTGTAAACGAGTTGGGCATCCTGCTTTTCTTTTTCCTGTTTTTTCAGCTTTAATAAGAGTTCCTGTTTTTTTTCTAATGCGGTAATAAATAACGAAAGTTCTTCGTATTGTCGTAGCAGTTTTTCGAGCGCAGCTTTGTTGGCGTTATACTCAGCCACGAAATCTTTGTCAGCATCGTCAAATAAAAACTGCTTGATACTATTGGAATTCCCTAGATCCAGTGACTTCGCCTTTGAAAAAGATTGGATCACTTTGGCAAATGCTTTCAGGTTATCCTCATTGGTGAGGTTGATGGGTGTAATATGTTTCTCATTGAGAAATTGATAATAATCCCGCACCTCATCTTTCGTCCGGTAGACTTTTAAGTATAAGCCTTTTTCATAAAAATGTTGCGCTAATGTCTTGATATCTGGGATGGCTTGGTCAATAATGAAATCCCTGGCAAATAGCAGTTGGGCTGCGGATAAGGCTATTTCGGGAACGCTTCTGTTCAATTCCGGGTTGGTCGTGATCACAAAGGGCAAGATCCTGGTACCAGTACGCGCGGAAAGCATAATGCCGATCGTAATGAATTGATTTTCTTTTATCTCAATATTAATAAAAAAGTAAGCATGGGGCTGTTTGTAAGGCAACGTGTAAATACTGCGTTCTTTATTATCTACACCATCTGTTCCGAACCTGATCATGCTGCTGTCATAAACAAATAAGAGTTGCAGCAGGTCGGCAATGATAGATTTACCAACACCATTGGCACCGACAAAGTCAGTACGTTCGGCATGCATCAGATAGTCTTGGACATAATGCTTGATGATTCCGACAGTTGAAATGGAGTATATTTTTGCGCGCCTCATTCTTCTTTCCAATTACTGATCTTCTCTGTAAAGACAGCGAAATTATCAATCTCTTCCTTATACAATTCTGCTAGCCGGTGGATGCTGGCCATGATCTCGAATTTTATCTCTTCAGACTGTTGAAACTGTTTTTTTACCCAACCTAACTCGTGGAAACTGTTGATGGTATTTTTAAAATTCTTTTCTACGTTCGACCACTCAGAGCCGATGTACTCCTCTTTGACCTCATCAAACAGGATCTTCTGATATTTTTCCTTCAAATCTCCGAATTGGATTTCTTTCCGGATATCCGACCAGGTAATGATCTTCGGATTCTGAAAATATTTAGCATAATACATATTGATTAGCATTAAGCCGATCACTGTTTGCAGTTCGGTTAACGCCCGGTACCGGGAAATGTCCATCGCCTTACCTTTCCCGGCATCAAAAAAGTCAAGATAATAATATTTAACGCCGTCATGCAGCCCATAATTTAGTTTTAGATTATACAGCCGTTCATAAAAGAAAGCAAATTGCAATCCGTATTCTTCGAGCGTTAAGAACAGATAATAATCATCACTCTGTACGTGCCGACCGGCTAGCAACTTCGTATTCAGATCTGCGAAGTATTTCTCTACTTCCGGGATTTCTAAGAAAGCGTAGCCGACGGCCTGCTTGTTATCCGTATCTTCCATAATTGTAATTTCATATCGGTTAGCGTTTCGAGCGAATTCTGTATATCTACCTGATAGTCTTTTTCGTTTACCGTGCGCTGGACCAATTCAAAGCCGGCATATAAAGCCAGGTCAATGCTATTCTCAGAGCTGTATACCCGGTTGATCCAATGGTCAAGCAAGATCTCCTTTCCGGCGGCGAGTTCATCGAGGGCGCTCAGCAGCCATTCGTTGATGATCTCTGCTTGCCTCGATTGGTTCTCAATTATTTGCTTTTGTTCCTGTTCGTAAGCTTCATCCCGTAATATTTCGATCAACTGCCCCGCCTTTTGTACAATAAAGAAATAATAGTCAGGGTAGAAAAACTGCACCTTGTCATTAGGTATGTTTTTAAGCGGGAATGCTGCTGAAAATGCGACATCGCCTTTTTCGTAAGCCGCCTGGTCAAGGGTTTTGTTTAAGATCCGCTTAATGGCCAGTCTAAAATTTGAACGTGTAGAAAAGTTCTCCTGTAATTCCAAAAGCTTTTCAGTGGCGTAAAGTATTTGCTTATGGATCAAAGCCAGTTTCTGGTCTACACTTTCAAAAAACGAGGAAAGATCATTGTAAATTTCCGAGGCAATTGCCCAGTCTGCCCGGAGCTTGTTGATTTGTTCAATCTCCTCATCATTTTCGGGTGTTTGTGATTCCATGATGTATTGATAAAACTTATCGGTCTCTTCATGTAAGTTAACCAGAAAACGATCCTTAGTATGGATGGCATTGCCAATGTCTTCAGCACGTTCTCCAAAACGGTTGAATACCAGCACAAACTGGTGTACCATTTGGATTGCTGTTAGTTGCTCGGAAATGAGGATGTCGCTCAGTTTATGGTGGGCCTCCTGCAGTTCGTCCTGCAAACCGTCCAGGTGGTTCTCTATTACATTTTTATACGGGGATACGAAGTCACGTCCGAACCGGATCTCCAAATCGTGTATAGTTTTGAACTCCCCGGTTCTTATCGTAAAATACTTTTGGAAAGTCTCCCGGAGTGGATAATTCTTATAGGGGTTTTCCAGTTTATTTTCAATAAGCTTAACGACGCGCCGGGCATAATCGCTCAAATAATATTTACCAAACTGATCAGGTACATTTTTGATAAAAAAGTAATTCAGGGTCTTCATGATCCGGTCGGTCTGCCAAACACTCTGATTAAAGCGGGCAGCGAGTTCTTCCAGTGTTACACGGATATCCGAATCGGTAAAATATTCGGGAATTTGCTTTCGGCTTATTTTCTCATGTAGGGCCAAAACCAGGAAGCCGCCCTCGTACCTAGAGGGCAATAAAAGATCATATTGATGATATAATTCTTCGTTAATCAATTGCTTTGAGGTTTTCTTTCCCGAACCATAGTTCGGCGGTTTTGAGGATATCAGTCGTAGGGGCTATGTAATAAATAGCCAGTTGCTCTTTTGCCCGTGTGCAGCAAACATAAAAGATCTTTTGAGTTCGTTCAAGTACACTGGCTTTATCCGTACGGTTGGTAAAGAGATATTCAAAATTGTAGTCGGACCAGTTGCCATTGTCCAGGACGACCAACACCTGTTCAAATTCGGCTCCCTTGATCTTATGCTGCGTTGAAAATGGTGTGTAACCTTCCAGATACTTATACAGCATTTGAAACTGTCCATAGTGAACTTGTTTCACGCGCTCCCACAGATACTCGTGGGTACTGATAAAGAATTCCAGTTTATCGTCTTTGCGGCAAATGCCCTCTTTGTCCGCTAGCTCAATTACTTCGTCAATCGTTTTATCAGTTGCGGTCTTGAGCTTTTCGATAGCGGCTTTCAGCTTCGTCTTGTCTTTGTTGGTTTTGATCTTATAATTGCTCCGGCGCAGGAACTCGCGGTATTCGCCTTTATCATAGAAATGGATGGTGTCCTGTATCTTGAATAGATGTTTGATTAGATGATCACGCTTGGAACCTTTTTTACTTTCTTCCAAGGCATCCTGTTTTTTGTCATCAATGAGCCCATCTTTATCTAAATATATTTTCCGCACTTCCGACCAGGGTTTATCGCTTAGCAATGCATATAACTCAGAGTTGCTGGCCATGAGTAAATCCTTTTTTAATTCTCTTTGGCGATTCTTAGGTTGAATAATATCAACGACCTGATCGAAGGTCATTTCCTCCGTGATGCCTTCAATGGGTTTGCCCTCTTTCTCGGCCTTCTTAATTTTTAAATAAACATCGGTTTTAAGGGCTATAATCGGGTCTTTGTCATAAATAGCCATTAATTCGCCAAAACCGGCTTTGGGGGCAATGAGATTATGCGTAAGGTATAATTCTTTAGTCACTGTCGCGTCCTTAAAATCCCAATTGAGCTCGCCGTGAATGGATTCCAGGTTAAACTGATCACTATAATAAAATTTGACACTGCCTGGCTTGATATGACCACCGGCCATATTGGGCGCGTTTTCATCATCGGAAGGCCCCTGTTGAAGCCCGTCAGTTCGGAGCCGGTTCGCTAATGTGATTACCGCCATCGGGTTGCGCCGATTCTGCGCTTTCTGTACTTCCGTTACGATGCCATTATCCAAGTATGTTTTCAGATCTCCAACACCGTCCGGATAAATGGCCTGCATGGCATCACCAAAAAAACCGATGATATTTTTCTTGTTAGAATTCTGTAGATGGTTAAGCAGTAGGTTGACCACCAATGGACTGGTATCCTGATATTCGTCAATGAATATAAATTTGTATTTGTCTTTCAAGATCGCGGATAGCAGAGGGTAATTTTTAAACATGACGTTTGCCAATTCCAATACCTCATCATGGGAAATTTCGCCATTGGCGATCCTGGTCCATTCTTTATAGGCGATGCCGTTTTCTAATTGATCAAAATAATCGGGTTGAACCGGTGCCCCGTTGACCGTGATCGCGGAATCAGGATCATTGATCAAGGTAATTAGCTGGAGCTTTAATTCTTTTTGAAATTTGGCCATTACTTCCCAAAGAAAATCGTGGATGGTAGATACACGCAAATTAGGGTGGCCAACGCGTTTCTCGATTTCCTTAACGGCCGCATTGGTATAGGTCATACAAGCAACAGTAGCACTTGGGTTTTGGGCTAATACCTCTTTAATGACATGGACCAGGGAATAGGTTTTGCCGCTACCCGCACCGCCGCTCAATAAAAAATGGTTTCCTTTTTCGATCAGACCGAGGATTTCGATTACTTCCGGTTCTAATTTTCTTTCAGCCATTCCAAGCCCTCCCTGATGTATTTTGGTGTCTGCCAATTGGAGAATTCTTTGTCATCGCTATTCGTTTGACTGTTAAGCAGGACCTCGATGGCGAATGATGGTTTCTTATCAATGCAAGCTTCAGCCAATTCGTAACTGTTTTTTGCCGCATCCTCAAAATATTTGATATGTTTCAGGCTTTTGAAGCCGGTCTTATTATCCGTGATGAATTTCCGGTTGAGGTGAAAAAAAGCATCCTCAAAACTGCGGGCCAAATTCTCTTTGCCATCAGCATTGGTTTCCTTGACTTGATGAACAATTGCCAGGTGGCCATCAGGATCAGTTTTCCAAACCGGCGGGTCCACATTATGGTCTTTTAACATACTTTTGGTTTGGATCGTCAAGCCTAGAAAGTAGGTAATATCATTGCGCCCGTGAAAAAATGCCAGCGATGCATTAGTTGTCACACTGACCTGCGGGTCGTCTGGGGCACAGCCTACGGTTTTCGTCTTCTCATCATCGGTTATCTTTTTGCCGGCATCGAGATCGGTGACGATGAGTGATTTTACCCCTATGAAGTGAATAAACCGTTCGAAAATATGACTATAAGCACCGACTTCGCAAATCGATATGTTTTGAGATAATAAAGGGTTGTCGATATGTTCCTGGTCAAATTTTTTCATCATCGCGGGTAACAAGATCCGTTCGGTATCGCCTTCGATGAAGATCGCCTTATCGGCAAAGAATAACTCCGCGCGGTTTAGAGTAAGGTATTGCTTCAGAAACCTAAAATTTTCTCTTTGTCCGTCCTTGGTATATTCCTTTTCAAGGTCGCTGAGGTTTTTGGCAATCACGGCGTTAAGGTCTTTCCGGTAAAAATATTTAATGTCGTTAAAGCGACTTTCGGCAGCGATATGAGAAGAATGCGTGGTGATCACCGATTGCAGGTTAAACTGGCGTCCGCCATCGTCTTTTCCCATGCTGGCATTATGTAAAATACTCTTGATGTTCTTGATAAAAACATATTGCATTTGGGGATGGGTATGTGCCTCCGGTTCCTCAATGAACAGCAAATTGATGTCCGCAGGTTGTTCTTCCGGGAACTGTTCGCGGCGAAAATCCGTCAGCATGACCTCGATCTCGAAGATCATACCGATCAGGTTCATGTAGCCTAGGCCATTGTAGCTTTCCGGTAAAGAATGCTCTTCATGATGATCGTACATAACTGTGGTGTTCCCCCGCAGGAGGTTTCGCTGCTGGAGGGTAGAAATGATCTTGATCACCGAATCACCTTTCTTGGTTCCACCAAATTTTTCCACTGTGCTTAGTACTTTCTCAAAAAGTAATTCATAGATCTGGTCAAGTTCTTCGTCTGAATTAGTAATGGCATCTTTAAAGCGTTTGACGGCATCGGTACCGACCATATTCTCTCTTTTTTCATAGTACTGAGAGGATAGGCTGGAAAGGGTCTTGTCAGAATCCTTATTGGATACATCCCTTCGGGCACTGATCACTTTGAAATTAATCAGGCGATCTAGCTTGATGTTTTCGGTAGTAATATCAGTGAACTGCGTATCATCCTCTTGCTCCAGGTCTTTGTCATACCAAAGGATCTTCTTACGAAGATCAAAATACTTATGTATTCCCGCCTTAAAAAAATCAAAGAACATCGTCTTCAGTTTTTGCTTCCGCACGGTTTCTAAAACTTCCTTTTGCATACTATCTTCACTTAGCGCCACTTTGATCTTTTGTTCGATCTTTAAAACGCGCTCAGCTTTATAGGTAACAAAGTCGGCATGAAGCAAGGCCAGTTTGTCATCGGTCAGGATATATTCAAAAGCCAATACCACAATTCGGTTATCAGGGTCAAGATCAACCAGCAACTGACTAATGTTGGTCAGATCATCTGCATCTTTATATTCTATGAACAATTTCAGCGTAATTCCCGGCGGGTCCAATACGAATGATTCGCCATCTTCAATAATAGCCCGGAGATCCTTCTGAAAGTCTATATTAAAATCATCACAGGAAAAGTCTTTGGTTTTTTCGCCTAAAAAACGCTGAAGCACTGCTACCAGCGAGGTTTTACCCGTATTATTTTTTCCAATGACCAGAGAGAGAATGTCCTCCAGGTCCATCCCGAAGTCCTTGAGTAGCCGAAAGTTACGAACTTTGATTTTTTTGAGTTTCATGAAATAAGCTTTAGGATAACGCTAACTAGTTTTATCCGGAATTGGTTACCAGACGCAGAGTTAGAAAGCGGGGTATTACAAACTTATCAAATATTTTTCTACAATTATTGATAAGTAAGCCGCTTAATAATAATAATATATAGAAACGTATATTCGTTGCATGGACTTGCCTTATCAGGAGAATTTACCGGTGCATTTGCTGGCGGGGTGTTTTAATAATACCTCGGCAACGTATAAGTTTTATTGGTTTTTAGCGGTGCTGGGGCGGGTGGAATTAGGTGAGACGAAGATTGCGAAGCGGGATCTGTTCGCGGAGATGGTGGCGCATGCCTGGTATACGGTGAATTATTTTAAGATATCATTTGGCAAACAGGATAAGTTACAGGCAGCCATAACCCAGCTTAGAACAATTGAGGGATTGACAATAGATGCTGACCAGCGTGTGATTTTCAAACAGCTTTCAAGGACGAGCAATAAACAGACGTTACGCGAACTTCGCTATTTTAACGGCGAGGTACCGCATCGTTTTTTAAGTCCGTGGTTCCGCGCTGCCGATACGCAGGCGGCTTATACAGCTTCGCAACGCTTTGAAAATAAGTGTCTATTCGCTTTGTACGCCGACCATATCGAGATCAACCCTGTTTGGGTGGATTACCTACAGCCGCATTCTGGTATTCTTAAACATTTTTTTTATTGGAACCTGGCGGTTTACTTGCAGACCAAAAACCCTAATGTACTGGATATTCCCAATAAACTCATTAAACTACCGGTACGCAAAGCACTGACCGAGCAACGCAAGTTCTGGGATATCGTGATCGGCGAACTGGGCAGCGTGGATTGTATTTACACCAATAAAAAAGCTTATTGTTGGCGATTATGCCGTCGAACATTTTTTACCTTATGCGTTTGTTTCACACGACCTTATGTGGAACCTCATTCCGGCTGACCACTCTTTAAATAGTTCCAAGAGCGATAAGTTACCGCCGCTGGAAAGATACTTTGAGCCTTATTTTGAGTTGCAGCGATCTGCCTTAGAAATCGTTCAATTCAAAGCGCCGAAGCATAAATTTTTAGAGGATTATCTGACCATTGTGCCGGATGTGTCGCTTTTCGAGCATCAGCGAGTCTTTGAACAAATACAGCCGATGGCTACGATCGCCAGGAATAATGGTTTTGAATTTTTAAATTTAACCTAGTCATGTCTATCACAATTTCCTCCATTACTGCCGCGAAAAGAAAGCGTCATACTACTTATAATCGGCTCAAGAAACAGGTGCATTTATTACTTGACCCCAGTGATGGTGGAACGATTTGGGACAAGGTGGTCAATAGTGTTATTGTCGCCTTGATCCTGCTGAATCTGCTGGCGGTATGCCTGGAGACGGTCGAAAGCTTGTATCGCGAATATGGGGTATGGTTTAGGAATTTTGAATTGTTTTCTGTACTGGTCTTTAGCGTGGAGTATTTATTACGCGTTTGGTCTTGCACGAGCATGCGAAAATACCGGCACCCGGTTCGCGGACGATTACGGTATGTAACATCACCGGGTATGCTGGTCGATTTGGCCGCGATCCTGCCTTTTTATCTGCCGCTGTCTGGGCTTGACCTGCGTTCGCTGCGATTGCTGCGGATGATCCGATTCATGCGTTTTTTTAAACTGGCGCGCTTCTTAAATGCCTCAAGGGTGATCAGGCGAGTTTTTGCTTCAAAAAGGAATGAGTTGCTGATTAGCATGCTAATGGTTTTAACATTGATCATCCTGGCGGCTAGTTTAATGTATTTTGTGGAGCATGACGCGCAGCCGGATAAGTTCTCCAGTATCCCGGAAACGATGTGGTGGAGCGTAGCAACGCTGACCACTGTCGGCTATGGCGATGTTTATCCGGTAACGGGGATCGGTAAAACGCTGACGGCCTGCATTTCCATTTTAGGCATCGGGATGTTTGCCCTGCCGGCAGGTATCCTGGCCTCCGGTTTTTCCGAAGAATTTAAAAAGAGGGAAACTGCGTCAGCAACATGCTGTCCACATTGCGGAAAGGAGATCCATCATGGATAACACCTACGACCCCAAGCTCGACTTGTCCAATTATCATTATCCCCCACTATATCTACTATCGGTGCCAGCAACCCAGCTATCGTTGACCGTTGATGTGCTGGAGTCCAATAAACAAAAGATCATAGATACGCTGGCATTCAATGACGTCCAAATAGAACAGATCAAGGCGACCATTGGACCGACGCTAACGCTTTATGAAATTACACCCGCGGCCGGAAGCCGGGTGGCTAAAATCAGAGGCTTACAGGCTGATCTTGGCCTATATTTAGCTGCGCAGGTGCGCATCACCGGTCCGATCCCGGGTAAAGGCACCATGGGTATAGAAATACCTCACGACAAAGCGGATCTGGTTGCTATGCGCAGTGTTTTGGCTACCGCCAAATTCCAGGAGACTTTCATGGATCTGCCGGTCTCCTTGGGAAAAACAATGGATAATTCCGTCTATCTGGTTGACCTGGCGGCAATGCCGCACCTGCTGATCGCCGGGGCGACCGGTCAGGGAAAATCTGTTTGCCTGAATGCGCTGATCTGCTCACTGCTCTATAAAAAACATCCATCAGAATTAAAATTTGTTTTGATCGATATCAATAAACTCGAATTAAGCCCTTATCGGAAGATAGCCAGACATTTCCTGGCCGCCTTGCCCGACCAAGCCGATCCGGTCATTTCGAATGTGGCCCAAGCCATCGACACACTGAACGCTTTATGCATCGAACTTGATAAGCGCTATGACTTGCTGAAGGATGCCGGCCTGCGCAACATCAAAGAGTACAATCAAAAGTTTATTAACCGGAAACTTAGTCCACAAAACGGGCATCGTTACCTGCCTTTTATCGTCACGGTCATTGATGAGTTCGCCGATCTATTGGCAGGTGAAACCCCTATCAACCGGCTGGCACAATTGGGACGTCCGGCAGGCATCCACCTGGTCATTGCCACGCAGCGTCCGTCTGTGAAAGTCATCACGGGTAACATCAAAGCCAATTTTAATTCCAGGCTCGCTTTCCGGGTGGCATCTCATATTGATTCACGCACTATCCTGGACGCGGGTGGCGCCGAACAATTAAATGGTCAGGGTGATATGTTATTAGGGACAGGCACCGAGATCGTTCATTTACAGGGCGCATTTATGGAAACCGCCGAAGTCGAAAGGATCTGTGAATTTATCGGTGCACAGCGCGGATATCCAAGTCCGTTGCTTTTGCCCGAATTTAATAGCGAACCTTATGCGAACAGCACATTTGACCCCAATGACCGCGACCCTTTTTTCGAAGACAGCGCCAGGCTCATCGTACTCCACCAGCAAGGTTCCGCCTCACTTATCCAACGCAAACTCAAACTGGGTTATAACCGCGCCGGCCGGATTATCGATCAGCTCGAAGCGGCCGGTGTGGTCGGGCCATTTGAAGGCAGTAAAGCGCGTGATGTGTTATTTGCCGATGAATATTCGCTCGAATTATTCCTGAGCGGTTTAAACCCGGACAGCACACCTGCGCCACCGCCTGTTGTTATTGTACCAGAACCGACAGTTGAAGAGCCAGTTAATATCATTAAGCCAATTGCATTATCTGGGCCAGAAGTGCGGCCCAAAGGATTTTGGGCAAGATTATTTAATAAAAATCAATAGTGCGCAGATAGACTACGCATATAAAGCTTTGCTTTACAGCATGAATGATCTTGGTAAAAACTTAAGAAAAGTGGTAGCGGTTACGGAAGAAGTTGAAGCCTCCTTCCGTTTCATCGAAACCGGTTTAGTTAACTTGCGTTCCACCAAATTCGTGGGGGCGAACAACCATGTTACCCTGCAATTACTCGCTGCCGGTTTCGAGCGCCTGTTGAAAATCCTGCTGTTGTTAAAACATAAGCATCTTCAGGGAAAATTCCCGGAACTGGCCAATGCTCGGAAACATTTCAGCGCTTACCGCAACGGCCATGGCATCAAGGAATTACTGAACGACCTGTTAGCTTATGCTGATGGTATCCCGCTAATGCAAGATGTTCCAATGGTGGCCGATGATATGGCCTACTTAAAAGATGATCAGCCATTTAGTAATTTGCTCAGGATACTGACTGAATTTGCAGTTTCTCAACGCTATTTCTATACCGACACGATCGTGCTGGACAATTTTAATCCAGCGGTTAATCCTTTTGAGCTTTTCTCCGATTTTATTTATGACTTTAATGAGAGTATTGATCTTTCCGGGCTAACCTATGAGCAAGAGGATGAACGTGCTATTAAACAAGCGATCATTTGCATTGAAAAAGGTGTCCGGGCCATCTCCAGGTTTTTCACCCACGGGCTGGATGACCTGGGCCGTCAGTATTACGGCGACTTTTCCAGTTTCATTTTGTTAAAAGAAGAAGATCTGGGCAGTCTGAAATATACGGAACCAAAAGTTTCCGCGTCCGACAAGTACTTACCAATGCCAGTGCTAACGGCTGCCTATTTGACACTTAAACTGACGGCCGCTTCCCAAACGATATATGCCGGCGATCACCCGGACTGGCCATTTTCCGTCCCAAGCATTAAAGTATATTTTGCCAAGTCAATGTTCTATCTTGCCCAGATCGGCAACGAGGTTTTCGCGCTCACTGGTGCGACCAGCACCCATTACCAAATCCCTACTTATTTTAAGAGTCCGCATCTCAGGCCGAAAGGCTATGCACTTTATCTTTTGGAAATTGCTCAAAAGCTTAACCCGGATCAAATGAGATAACCCAGGGTTTACTAACTTTACCGGAATATTAGAATCTTATGCTTCACTTTAACGGCACATTTGTTGGCGACAGGATGGTCTGGGAATTAGGCCTCTTCGATGATACTTATAAGGACGATGGAGTGATGGTCAGCTTTCATCCGCCTTATCAATTATCAGAACGGGAAGCGATCAATTATCTAAAAGCACATTTGCCCGAGGAGGAAAAAGGCTGGCTGAACTTTACATCCCGGAAATGGACACTGAACTTAACCTTGTTCAAAGCTTATTTTCACGATGGACTGGTTAGTATGCTGCGCGGTGAAGATACTCCTGAGCCAAGTGAAGGTATAATTTACCTAGATTTTAGCCTACCGACCCAACTGACCCCCGATTTATTTGAAGGCAAGCTGGATATGATCCCAGAAGTAACCCACCGCGACGTTTTCAAAGAAACGAAGACCTCAATCAATTTTATTTTTACCTACGAACAACTCATGGAGAACAAACCTAAACGTATCTTTTTAAGCCATAAGTCAGCAGATAAACCCTTGGTACGTTCCTATCGAGACGTACTTAAGACGCTGGGCTTTGAGCCTTGGATGGATGAGGATGATATGAAAGCTGGCGACAAGCTACACCGCAGTATCGCACAGGGATTTAAAGATTCATGCGCAGCGATTTTTTTTATTACGGGCAATTATATTGACGAAAAGTACTTAGCTACGGAAGTGGATTATGCCATGACGGAGCATTACGCTAAAGGCGACCGCTTTAAGATCATCGTGTTGATTATCGCTGAGCCGGGGGAAAACACCAAAGTCCCTGAACTGTTGCAGCAATTCGTTTATAAACAACCCAAAACGCAATTTGACGGCCTAACAGAGATCATCAGGGCGCTACCCATTAAAATTGAGCATATTACTTTTACGGATTAAAATGAATTTTCAAGAATTTACCGAAGACTGGGAAAGCAAAGCGGCCCATATAGAAGCCGATCTTGCTTATGATCGAAATTTGGATGAGCACTACCTTACTGTGGAATTGATGCTGTCAAAACTCCGAGAAATGATGCAAGCAGCTGATTGGCTGGGCGAAACCGATCCTACACGTTGGCAGGTGCTGGGGTATAAAATGCATGAACTGCGCAATGCTTTATTTAACATGATCTCCGAATTTAATCCCAATACTATCCAGCAGTTACGTGCATTGTCGCGAGGAACGGTCAAAGAGGAAATGCTGTATAACGTTACCTTGAACCAATCCGTGCAGGTCAGCGAAGCTGCTTACTTGGAAGAACTAAGACAACGAATTAACATTCGCGATGCCTTTATTACAGAAGACAGAACATTGATTGTGTTGCTGACCGAACCACAGCTGAACACCATCGCCATGACCGCCACCGCCTTTGGACGCGGTATTGAAACCGGTGGCTTAAACATCAGAAGAATCCTATTTTACGGCGCGCCGATTTTTGACAAACCCTTGAGTTATACCGGTTCGTAGAAAAGTTTACGCTTGATATAATCGATCTTCATTAGGTGCAACGGTACATCGAGTGTCTCTGCCTGTGTGCGAAGAACTGCGAGCTGTTCGGTCGTGCACAAAGCGCCAGCAAATATGGCCACGACTGGCGGCATTTTTAACAGTTGCGAATCTGCATTCAACTGCAAAAGATCATAATGGATCAGCCGCCATTCCCGCTCATAACCCCAGTCTTTATCCTTAAATAACAAAGGATAATGATCAGAAGCCGGTTCGGCCCCAAGCTTTGGATCAATACTGGAAGATGATATAAAGTCATAATAGACCGGGAACATATTTTTAGCATCGGCCGGAACTGTGAAATCATAAGACACACAATAACCGGTATGATTCTTTCCATAATGCGCCCACATGACACTGCTATCAACGCGCTCCGAAAAGCAACAGATATGGACATCTTTGGCCCGAAGATTTTTATTGACCTGATTGATCATCACTTCCGCCACCCCGTCAATATGAAAAGCCTCTATAAGCATTTCCACTACTAGCTCAGGATCACCAAACTTACCATCCCCAGCAGATTTTCGGAGTGCCGTATATATATCGCGTTTTACATTGGTGACACAACCATCAAAAACATCATTGAAATCCGCCGGTAAACTTATCCACTCATGCCCAGTGGCCAAATTTTTCAAATTATGCTCGCTAAAACTTCGGTAGCGGTATAATACAGGTGGAACATGTCCGCCTTTCAATAAAAAAGCCTGATCGGTCTGTCCGCTCAGCAATAATTTCAGGAATTCAATCTTCCATTTCATATTTACTTAAGAATTAGCGCTGAATGGTAGTAGGTTTGGATTCTATACATCTCCAGTGATGGGTCAATTTTTAAGCCTCGGAAGACAAATGCCTTGACGATAAAAGGACTCAAATTGTTTAATTGGGTTGTCCAAGAGGGTCACGCGCTCAAGATAAGGACTCGCGTCAGGCTCTGGATATATGATGAGACAAGGCAAAACTGTTTTAGGCCATTCGAGTTCGGAAATCTTTAACTGCCCCAAAAGACCGCGGTCACGGGCATAGGCACTGAGTTGGCGGATGTCGTCGATCTCATAGCGCTTTTCCCCATAAAAATAGCGGTATTTGGCATCGATGATCATTTCTTCACCCTGGCTGGTGCGCAGGAAATCCAGGTAGCCGAATTTTCCGGCCGCCTGGAAAAGGACTTCCTGTGGTCCGATAGCCTCCTGGAGTTTGCCAAGCACGTAAAGTTCAAATAATTTGGACATATCTATCCAGAAGGGTGGCATATCAGTATGGATTTCCGACTGTACCGAATTGAGCTGATAGCCAAAACGCTTTAATAAGAGCCGTGCCAGGGCGATGGCCTCACTATACTCAGCGTAAAATGGGTTAGCGCAGTAATGCTCGATCTCGTTTAACTGTACTTCCGTGCCTACGTGCGCAAAAGCAGGTTGTAAGAAACGGAGTTTGGCACCCAGCGGAAGGACGTTTGCGGGTAGCAATTGGGCGTAACGCTGAACAAATTGCATGGTTTTGTTCAGAATGCGGTTCGGCGCGGTATCGATGCCGAACTCCTGGAATTTACACCAGGTTTGCAAATAATTATTGCGGTGATGATTGCGTTTGATCGTTTCTGCTACCAGTACGCGGCCTTTGACTTTAGCGGTCATATTTTCGGTCCGGCTGTAATAGCCTTTTTGTAAGCCTTTTCGTACCACCCGCTCGGCAGCACGTAAGAACTGGACGATCAGCAGCGGGGTCAACAGGTCATCCTGCTGCAAAATGCGAATGGGGTGCTTTTCAAAACGGATGTCAAACAGATCCTTAGTGTGCGAATTGATCGAAGGATGCTGCAAACAAACGGACAACATCTTTAAATAATCGAGCCGTTTACCAGCCTCGCGTTTCGGCCCAACAAAGATAGATTTGTCTAAAGGAAACAGCCTGTCCAGACCGATAAAATAACCCGTATGTAATGTTTCTGTTTTAAAATCGATACGGTCAATAAGTTTGGAGTTGCCTTGCTTTTCAAGCAGCAATAATTCCTCGGTACTCAATGTTACCGCACTGTGTTCCGCCGTGTAGATCAAACCCTCAGACATGCAAATTCTCGATCAGGGGCTTGGCAGGTTCCAGAAGAATACCATCACGGACATATTCCAGCAGGATCGGCTTAATTTCATATTTGAGACGCATGGCTAATCCACCTTCTTCGCCGAGGAAATAGCTATGCCCGATGCGTACATCTGCGTGATCAAATTCTTGGGAAGTATGCTTATCAAATAAGGCTTGCACCTCATCATAAAGTTTACGACCAACCGCGCTAATTATCGCAGCTCCATCCGGAGGAACCGGTACGAAGGCGAAGCGTCGCCTGATGGCGTAATCGATATGGCCTATACTCCGGTCGGCCGTATTCATCGTGCCAATGATATAAAGATTATCAGGTAAGTTCAAACCTGCATCCTCTTTATAAGCGTACAAAGTTTGCACAGTTCTACCGCGGTATTCAAGCGCATAGATCAGTTCCCCAAGAACACTGGATAAATTGGCACGATTGATCTCATCGATGATCAGTACATAAGCTTTATCTCCATTTTCCGGTTCAGATGCTTCCATTGCCATTCTGGCCAGTGTCCGGTTCTCTACGCGATAAATCAGCTTTTCCCCCTCGGTTACCGTCACAATACCGCGTACAAAATCCTCATAGGTATAAGAGGGATGGAACTGAATCAACTCAGCTTCCGGTATCTGTTCAATACTCGGATCAGTATTAGGAATAAGCCCGTCATTGATCGCCTGCAATAAGCTGACCGTTTTATCGGCATCGCTGGTCAGCCACTGAGCGATCTGAAGTGCTTTACGCGTTTTGCCGGTTCCCGGCGGGCCGCTCAGGATAATATTCTTTTGTTTGTTAAGACGATGATTCATGATCTTTCTTTGTTTTTGACGAATCTGATCGATAATTTGAAAAGTTTCCGGGTAGACATCCTGAAAGCATCCTAAAGTTTTAGCGGTGGCCTCAACAAAGCCATCCCACTGGCCCAGTCGGGTGTCGCTGATCTTTCGATCTTGTTTAATCAGCCATAAAATCTGTATATTTTTATCCTCGTCCCAGCCACTGGTCAGATAACCATTGTGCAACACTATACCTATACCGCCGAGCCAAACGGTGCCCCGGCGAACGAGCAGGATATCTCCGCGGTAAAATTCGTCTAGTGGATAAACGCGGTGCCCGTTTTTACTGGCCGGCCCGCCGGTCCATACCGCATTTTCGGCAACAAAATCATTGAACTGATCGCTGCTTTCCTGCCCATCGGCATAGCTGCTGATCACTGCAAAGTTCTTCTCGAGCATCAGTCGCTCAGGTGAAGTAGTGTTGATCAACCAGTTCAATAAATTGATCTCATAAAGCTGACAACCCGGGAACCAGCGCTGCAATTCCTTGACGGCGTCTAAATAGGCAGGTAGACCCGTTTCTAAAATTTTAGCGACTGTCAGCTTCAAGTTCACCAGATTAGGGACCGGCAGCGAATTCATTTGGTTATCAAATGGAATGTAATTTTCGGGATCTACCAGGAACATCACCTGAGTTAGTTTCACCACGCCAACATTCTTCAAACTCAGCACTCGTTGAAATGCCACTGCATCCGCTGGCTCATGGCGTTGTAAGGCGCCGAACAGCTCCCAAATAGGACCGCTGCCGATCACTGTTCCTTGATTATCGTTATACTTGCCTGCGTCGTAAAACAAACTGAGGGCATTGGGCTGCGGTGTCGGAAAAATCAAATCGGTTGGTATTGGCACGGTTACGCCGAAAGCCGCTCGTGCACGCTCAAAATACAAATCAGATTGATTGGCGGTATTCCGTTGCGCCAACGCATACAAATAAGAAAAGGGGTCAGTAAAATCAAAACGCAGGATCGGGTTCCCGGCTTCAAAAGTCGACCGCGCCTTCTCCATCAGCAATTCATCTCGATTCTCCGCTTCTGCTAATACCGAGATTCCTTGGCAAAGCGCTTTAAAAAAAGGAACCCAGTCGTAATAGTTAATGTGATCGTCCATTCTGTGAATAAGGAAGGCTTATTTTTCAAACATACTATAAAATACTTTATTACCTACCAGGCTAGACGCTTTTTGAATACCCATTTCCCCTTCTCCAACACCGCTTGCAGTTTATACTGCTGTCTGTTCGGCGCTTCGTAAATAATATCAAGGGCTTCCTCGAAGATCGCCGAACCCGGTAAACCGGCGTCGGTTTGGTTAGATATTCTGCCTAACTCCAAAAGCGGCACTCGAATGTAGCTCTCAAACTCAATATGTTCCAACGGGATGTGCGCCCTTTTGATAATATTGTGAAAAGGGAAAGTGATTTCAGTCGCCTGATGGTCAAAAGTGAACTCTTCAAATTTGAATTGATTTGTCGCTTGAGTGAGCTTCAAAACTACCAGATCGGGCTCTTCATCAGGATCAAGAATTTGATTAAGCGCAATATTGGACAAGACATTTTCATCATTACTACGGCTGACAAAAATACGCCCCTCGTCATCTCCAATTAACCCATTTTGCTGTATCCCATTTTCCCAAATTTCTCTGCGGGTGATATGATAAAAAGCGGCTCCTTCTGTTGATAGGTAATTTTTCATGAAACGAATTAAAAAAAATATTATCGTTTGTTTATCATAAATATTATTTCAATATTTATAGTACTGATTTTTAGTCGTTTAACCTTAATACTTATCCATATGAACATACAAGCTGCCCAACTCAAGGGCGTTTATGACCAGTTCGCCGAGGTCAGGAAGGTAATAGCCGCCATCAAGAGTAATACCTCTTCTTTTAAGTTGCAAGATCATCCCGAAATCGTCGATGCCAGACCCGGTTATAAAATGGTCAATGGAATATTGACAGATGAAAAGGCCATTGTTTTTCTCGTGGATAAGAAGATAGATCCGGAATTGCTGGAACGCCCATCTATTCCAAAAACAATTGATGGGATTGTTACCGATGTAGATAATGTTTCACCCTTTGAGTTTGTGCGAAAATCCGCATTTGAAACCATGGCGCTTAGTCTGCCCGGCCTTGCGCTGCAAGGGAATAAGTATTTGGTCGATTCGGCCGAGTTTGAAGCTATTGCATCCCTTCAGCCTGTTATCGGCTATGTCAAACCTGCCAATGTTCATTTGGATGCCGTAGAAGAAGAAATGACCGTGATTTGTCATGTCAGCCCAGAACAAGGCTGGAAACAATTAAAACAGTTCCTGACCGGTGTGACCGATGAATTGCGGGTCGGTATGTATGATTTCTCGACGACAGGTATCCGCGATGCCTTAAAAGCCATTGCGGCTGATCATAAAAAAATCAGCTTGGTCTATGATGGTAAAAGTGCGGCCGGTGTCGGCAGCGGCAATAAAAAGGACGATGTATTGGAAGACGCGATCATTGACGCCATATCGGTAGCCGCTGACTCGGGAAAGTTTGAACATGTCAAAGCGAAATTGGGGAGAAATGGTTTATTTGCGAACGCTTACCATATCAAAGTTGCTGTCAAAGATCAAAAAGCCTTTTGGTTATCCAGCGGGAACTGGCAAAGCTCGAACCAGCCCGATTTGAGTAATGCGGGAAGTTTTGCCGATATCTTGCATGACTATAACCGGGAATGGCACATCATCGTGATGAACGCCAAATTGGCTACAATCTATTATGAGTTTCTCAAGTATGACGCAGATTGCTCAAAAGTAACTACGGGTGGCTTAGAGTTCATGGCCTTGGATTTTATGCAAATGCCGGACATTTTGCTGCCCATTAATCAAATGGCCAGAACCAACAATGCCCGGCCCTTCGACGCCAAGATTTTCGAATTCAAAAGCGGTAAAAAATTAAAGATACAGCCATTGCTAACCCCGGATAATTATATCAACCAAGTGTTGCCGCTGATTAAAAAAGCCCAGCATAAGCTGTATTTCCAAAACCAATATATCACCATTAAAGACAATTTGACCCCAGAATACCAGGAACTATTAAACGCACTATTGGCCAAAAGCAAAGATGCGGCAATTGATTTCAGGGTCATCTTGCGCAACGAAGGAGA
Organism: Mucilaginibacter sp. 44-25; assembly: GCA_001898335.1. Classification (GTDB taxonomy): domain Bacteria; phylum Bacteroidota; class Bacteroidia; order Sphingobacteriales; family Sphingobacteriaceae; genus Mucilaginibacter. The sequence goes on from MKTS01000003.1 coordinate 210,214, forward strand.
TGTCAGGCTGATGGTCGAAAACCTGAAAGCTTTTGGCTTTGATCAGGCGAAGATCAGGATACAGGACAACTGCCATAATAAAGGCATTCTGATCGACGATGCGATCACTGTCATCGGCAGTCACAACTATTCGAACTCTGGAGTTCAGTTCAATCGCGATGCTTCCTTAATTATTTATCATCCGGATATCACCGCTTATTATCAACAAGTGTTCCTATTTGATTGGGAACGACTGGGCAGCCCGCGCATACCATCAGTCCGTGTCGCGGCTGCTGACGAAACCGCTGCAGGAAGTGTTAAACGCAATTGGGAATCATTATACGATTAATCATGAAAAGAATATTATTAGTAGGCAACAAAAACTGGGAGACTGAGCCAATCCTGAATGCCATGTTAAACAAACGGCTTTGCCCAACCTTGAGCAGTCCCGCAATCTGCAATTACCCTTGGAACTATGCATCAGGCACCGTAGCCCCGCGTGCGATCTGGAATTTCGGCACTGATGCGACCGTCGAACTTTGGTGTGTTCAGGATGTCGTTGACCCAAAATGGAACTCTTCAAGCTCCCAAGGCAAACATGAAGACCTAAAACAGATACTTGCATTTTCCTCATTGCAGCCATCGCTCATTATCGCACTTGGTACCGCTGGCTACGGCACAGCGGATAACCATATTGGTTGTGTAGTAATAGGTACCAATGTATTTATCCATAATTTTCATCCTGATCACACTAATCCACTAAGCGACTGGGACGAACCGGCAGTTTTCGGAAAGCTGCTGCCATCGGCTTTACCTGCCAGTTTTTTCGATCTGTTTAACGGAATCAAAACGGCAATAGAAACCGGTTTCCTCAAACCATTTCTCAATCCGGCCCCAACAATCGAATTATTGGCCGATACAGTCAACACTGCGCTGAGCGTGGTTAATGTCACCAATTACCAGGAGTATGATCAGTCTGACAAAGCTGGCATGGATGCCGTGACAGGTATAAGCCCTGCTCCTCCCGTAGTTAGCGTAGAAACTACGCATGGAATAATCAGGCTGTTGGCCGACTGCCCATTCGTTTTTATGTCCGGCATCACAGATCGCTTTCTGCATTTTAAGGATGACGTTAATGGCAAGGATGCGCAAGGCAATGTAAAAACCGAAGCACAGAACTATACCGCTGCATTTAACATCGGCGTTGTTGTCGGAAACTTATTACCCTTACTTCCTGCCTGGTTATGAAAGTGAAAATTAGTTTAATCCTGGCTTTGCTTACGTCATGTATTTGCTTTTGGGGGTTCAAAAGTGCCAATGCTCCTGTTGCGTTAACTGATTATTTATCGATGAAGCGGGCTGACAGTATAGTCCGGAATCTCTTTACTGATTTACCATCCGACCAAGGTCTATGGTATAGCCAGGTCGATTTTTTAAGAAGCCAAGCGTATATCCTTGATTATTACAAACGCAGTAATGCGACCGCCGCGACGGTCGGAACGTCGACCGATTCCCTTGCCTTCATGAATACGGCCGTTACCGGTAAAGGGAAACTTATCTTAACTTCCTGGGTTAAAAAAAGCCGGGCCACAGCAACCTCGCCTATCACAATTGATAATTTCGCCGTATCGCTGTATATGGAAACCGCTGAATTAGCGGTGTACCTGAACTGGATCAAGGATCTGTCCCAGTTTGCGACTTATCGCATCAAATCGCAGGTCACCCCATTTGACGAAACCTGGGGCCTGGTCGAGAACGGCCCCAAATTCCAGTACTATACCGTTACGTTTAAAGTATTAAACAATTACATGCTTAATGCGCCCCAAGTCACCAGTTATAAACCCATCACTTATTCCGTGGAATTACGCCGTTTTTATAAACCCTAACTGACTATGTCTATGAATATTTGTTATCAATGCGGCCAGCAAATGGTCACAGAAGCGTATTACAATCAAAACAAAAGCCAATTTACAGCCGAACCGAGGTTCAACCATAATGAACACATTATACAAAACGCATTATATGGCCGTTTAAAACCGGATCACATATTGTGTAAACAGTGTGGCAATGAGTATAGCACAGCGATCGACAAAGATTTCGTAAGCCTTTTTCAAATCATCACTGAGCGCGTCAAAGATCAATTCATTAATAAAGACCATGGCAAAGACAGTAGTAATACAATGAAAGGCTATTTGTTTGACCCGGATGACCCTGAAAAAAAAAGAGATGTGCAAGTACGGGACAATGTAGTAACTCCGAAAGATCCATTTTACGAATATGATGATGCCAAACAAACGGTTTACATTTATGCGAATAAGATCAGAGCTAAACAATATCAGCCGATAGTCGAAAAAGAATTAACGGCTAAGGGTATTAACATCAATTATTTAACCTTTGAGGTGATTGACGACGCATCTTCGCTGGGGGTTTTGGGCATTTTCTTTTCGGAAGGTGTCGAAAACTTCCATCAGAAATTCACATTGGGTTTTTGTAAAATAGCAGTTGGGTTCGCAACTTATTGTGGAATTGACCGGAGCGAGCTGCCTCATGCTTTAAAAATCGATGCCAGTGGTAAAGGTGAATTAATAAGCAAAAACAATATCTACCCATTTTTTCCAATCGGTTCGGTAGATTCTCAACTCGAACTCGGCCGACCAGATATCGAACGACATTATCCAAGCCATACCCTGATTTTGTTTTCCCAGACGTTTGCTGGTGGCTCCAAAAAATTATTTTGCTACGTCGATCTATTCAGCACTTTTCAATATTACGTTTTACTAAATGACAATTATACGGGCCAAGAGGTGTATCAGAATTATCACCAGGCATTGGTCAAACAAATTAAGGAGCGGCAGGATGTAAGAAAAACTCGTCATAAGTACCTCAATATTCTGATCGATGATTTCCAGATCGATACTAAAAAGTTTATAGGCTCAACTTCTGATATGGAAGCTTATTTAGATTTTCTTCAAGCAGAAGTCGATAAATATAGTTTCGATCCAGGAATAGACCTTAAAGTAGAAATATACCGCATGTTGGATCACCTCATGCAAAGTTATATCGCGGCAGCTTCAGGTTTGTTTTCGACCCCGACAATAGAGAATTTGGATAATTTGCCAGATGTACATCGTGAGGCATTTTTAGCGGAACTAAACTACTACTTTGAACGCAACGAGGACGGCATTGAGTTTTACCGTAAAAACTTCCTAGAAGATGATGGACATGGCGATTTGGAAACGATGTCTGCACCACTGGAATGCATACATCAGCTTACTACGAATGAGGCCAGAAGGGTTTACTGCACGATGAAATTCAATCAGATGAGTAATTGGATAAGCGAAAGCCTGCAGGCCAACAATTCACTTGTAGCCGATTAGTCAAATGCATTAAGCGCTTTCAGATTACGTGTAAAAACCTCAAATTTGACCAAATCGCTCCGTCCAAGATTAGTGTAGAATAAATACTCTGGTACGAGTTTGGACATAATATGCTGATCTTTTCCGCTTAATTTTTTCAAGTTATGTTCCAGCTCCTCGTATATCTGGCGACGGTGATGAAATGACATGAGCAAAGTATGTGTACGTGCTTGGATAGCATCTATTTCCTGTTGCTCGGCTTCTGTTTTCTTGGTTGACCGGACAAAATTAAATGCCTCTGCAATCGCAGATGTCCGCACAGTGTGAGCCACAAAGCCGAGCCAGTTGTGGTGAAGTGCTATAGTAGCCGCCATTCTCAGGTTCCTGAGCAAACGGATATACAAAATCGTACTGGTTTTGATGTTAATCGGCAGATAAGTTGATGTCACGGATAAACATCCTGCTTCAAAAAAAGCATTGGCAACAGGATGAATAGTGCCATAGGTTGGTGCGGTGTTACAGGCAGACAGAAAAATAAGTGGTGCCGATAATTGATGTTGAACGATGAGGTCCCCGGTAAGCTTTTCTTTTCCCAGCATCAGATAGGAGCTATTTGTTCGCTCATCAAATCCGCCATGGCAGTCAAAAATGATAAAATCTGGTTTGTTTTCTTTTATCGCCATGACCGCTTGACTTGCATTAAGACATACTTTACATTGAAAACCCATTTCTACACCCATAGCGATAACTAACGGCTGCCAAATCCTAAAAGCATTTTCTTCGCTGCCAAAGATAACCAGCGTTTTGCTCAGAATGTCTTCCGGGACTGTGTATGCAAACTGTTCATTTCTCGCAAAAGTCGCCATCAGGCCATGAATTGGCGTTTCAGGCATTCGGCAAACATCGTGACTGAAAGCTAGCGGTATCCCATCAAGATCGAGCCATTCAAAAGGCATATCAGACATGGAAACGATTTGTCTGTTTAGAGCCTTTAGTCCAATTTTTAATTCAGGCGAAATTGTTCGACTAGCAAGCGCCTGACCAAAGCGCGCAATAGTTTTGTTAATGTTTTTCCCATTAGCAGGCTGGGTAATCAGGTGCATCGCATCTGTTCTGAAAACAGAAAGTTCCTTATACAAAGATCTCCCCTGGAACGGGAGGCGAATCAATGGTGAGTTCCGAAAAGAACTATGCAAAAAACCAACAAAATCCATATAACGGCTTTTCATCGTCGTTAATTGCCCAATCAGTGGCACTAACTCTCTGTGCTCTTTTAAATCCTCGCTGAATTTTAAATTGTTCGTGTAATTGCGAGTCTGCTCAAAATTCAGTGCTTTCTGGAAAGCTACAAAGAGCAAGTCCTCCTTATTGTCTTTCTTTGCTTTTCCAAAATGTTTCAGGTCCGGATTTTGAAAAGGTGCCAGAACGACTAAAGGAGAAAGCAAAGTATTTGTAGGATGGAGCTTTTTAACTATTTTTTCGTCTTCTCCAGTCAGCGTAATCGAATCAATCTTCTCGACTTCCCTGATAATTAATTGCTGGCGTTCAAACGTATCCGCATTCATCAGTGACCCTTTGCTATGCTCGATCAGCGATTCTTCATCATTACGCGCTATGTGTGCTGAATCATCGTCGTAGGAAAAATTGCCGAGTAACTGATTTGCGATAAAATAGGTGGTTTGAGCCGGAACAAAAGGCGGGAAACCTAATGCATCTTTGTCAAACAAAGGGGTTTGAGGCATTATGGGCTTAGTTTTAATTCCCAGCAGCTCAAATATTTGCTCCTGGTTAAGAACCAAGGAATGTAAAAACTCACCCGGAGATTGGATTACGTTGGGCAAACCAGGTATCTCTCCCTTGTCGATGTTAAACGGCAGGTAGTAATGTAAAGGGCTGTTAAAATGGGTGAGATCATCAATTACTTGTGACAAAGCCTGAGTCTTCATATCAACCAGAAATAGCGTTATCTGATCACGTCCCCTTGATTTTAAAAGCGTGTTTAAGTTATGCGGATAAATCACATGAAATCGCGTGGGATTATCCAGGTCATTTCGTAACGCTAATTCATGGTACCCCAATCCTGAGTCCAATTGTAATATATCTTTGGGAACCTGCTTAATAAAATCGAGAAATGGCGCGTTGAATTCTTGCGGCGGTATAAAAGGTATCACCGACAGATCAGGATCGGTGATCAATGTATATTGGATTTCAGTTAATTGTATACTTCGTAGATCAAGCATCTTTAACTCAAATATATGTTGTTGAATATTGGCATGAAATTATTTTTTAACATTGATTTTTTATTTGCGTAAATTATTGGATGATTTCCTCTTAAGATTAAGATCTATAATCAATGTAAGGATGCCGAATTGGCTGGCTTGCCGAAGGCCGGCGATAGGCTCGGTTATCTGTATCGCTCGATTAGAAATCATCTTTTGAATCAGATCGCCAGAAAAGATATCCAAGGACGTTATATTGCCTCCATTACAGCCTTTGCGGAACGACAAGAGGGGGTAAATGATCATCGTGTTCGGGAAGAAATCAATTGAAAGAGCTGATCGATGAGGAGATTGCTGCTTTGCCGCCGTTTATACGGGAGGTGTTCGAGATGAGCCATAAGCAACACCTACTTATAAAGAGATCGCAGAGCAACTAGTAACTTCCTGGAAAATTGTTAAAACATGTTTCGGGGCTTTGTTCCAACCTGAATAGTCTCCAGCAATCCGTGCCAGTTCGCATAAACTAAAATTCTTTTTGCCATAAGACTATTTTTTAAGGGCCCGGTCTTTAGTTAGTAAACCGGCATCCTGCAGCTTTCTGCCTAATTCGTCATCTGAAGCCAGTTTCAGGAAATCTTTTTCCAGCCCCATAACAAATAACACTTGGAAATAAGCTCCCATGGCCACGGTGGGTGTACCCTTTTCGATCTGCCATAAGGTAGCCCTGCTAATGCCGGCTCGTTCTGAAATTTGGGCAGTGCTCAGCTTCCTCCGTAAGCGGGCAAGCTTAATGTTCTCACCAAGATCATTAAGTACGTTTTGCGCTTTAGGTAGAAGTGCCAGTTGTTGTTTCATAATGTTTTATATAATAAACAAAATTGCTCAAATTGTTTATTATATAAAATATTAATGATTGAATTTTTATGTCTGACCTTGATTAAGTCCATATTTTTTATAAATGCAATCATTACTCAAAGCCACCCATTTATCGGCAAATGTCCTTTCGCTTAATAAAATTATTTGCCTGATCGTCGGCATATTCTGTGTTTTGTAGGTTTTCAATTGTCTGATGAGCAAATGATTGCAAACCTCTATTAGTCTTTCGTCAAAATCGAGTTCCTCACTATCGTTTATATTGATCGATGTGGCCGCTTTAATTTTTTTATATCTGGCCATATCGTTATATTTGTGATCGATGTGGCCGCTTTAATTTTTTTATATCTGGCCATATCGTTATTTATTATGAAAACAATTATAGGACGTATAGCTGAACAATCCATACTTGCAAACGCACTGGTCTCAGATGAAGCTGAATTGATCGCGGTATTTGGCCGCAGAAGAGTTGGGAAGACTTACCTGATACGTGAGTACTATAACAACCAGATGATCTTTGATTTTTCAGGCGTACACAATGAATCGCTCCAGAAGCAATTAACCAATTTCAGGAACACAATGGCCTATACATTGAATCTGACGATCAGGGCAGAAGTCCCCTCCAGTTGGACGGATGCATTTTTCCAGCTGCGTAACTTCACTGAACCACTGATCGCAAAAAAAAAGGGAGTTATCTTCCTTGACGAATTTCCCTGGCTTAATTCCCCGAGATCGGGTTTTTTACAGGCATTCGAGTTCTTTTGGAATTCGTGGGCTTCACGGCAAAAAAATTTGATTGTAGTTATATGCGGATCTGCTGCTTCGTGGATGATTCAGAATGTAATCAGAAGCAAAACCGGTCTTCACAACAGGATAACAAGAAAAATTCGTCTGCTCCCTTTCACTCTTACAGAAACAAAAGCCTATTTAAGGCACCGGAATGTTAATCTGGATGAATACCAGATCATGCAGCTTTACATGGCAATGGGCGGAATTCCTCAGTATTTAAAGAGCGTTGAGGTTGGAAAAAGCGCGACTCAAAATATTGATCAGATGTGCTTTACGAAAGAAGGTATTCTGCAAACGGAATTTACGGATCTATATCGGTCTTTGTTTGACGAAGCTGATAAACATATCACGATTGTAAAAGCGCTGGCGGCTAAGCCAGGCGGACTTACCCGGAAAGAAATTCTTGAGGTTCTCGGTGCCTCAACAGGCGGACGGGTTACCAGCCTTCTTGAGGAACTGACGGAGTCTGGTTTTATAACATATTATCTGCCGTTTAAGAAAAACGTTCGTGACACCATTTACAAATTATCTGACGAATATTCTCGCTTTTACCTTAAGTTCATAGATGGCAGCCGCGCATCAGGAGCAGGTACATGGCTAAGAATTTCTGAGACACCTGCATGGAGAAGCTGGAGCGGGACAGCCTTCGAAAGTGTTTGTTTGAAACATATTAATGAAATCAAAATTGCTTTAGGTATCAGCGGAATACAGTCGGAACCATCTACCTGGAGATATGTGCCGGGTAAAGGAAAGGCAGGTGCACAAATTGATCTGCTGATTGACCGTGCAGATTTTTGCATCAATATCTGCGAAATGAAATTTTCAACTACTGAGTTTAGTATAGATAAGAAATATGCAGAGGAACTGAAGAACAAAGCCGATGTGTTTAAACAGAAAACCAATACGCAGAAAACCATTATGACCGTCATGATTACAACGTTTGGCACACAAAATAACAGCAATAAAATTGGTCTGATACAAAATGAAGTTGTAATGTCCCAGTTGTTTGTTTAGGACATTCTGAAATTCTTTTTTTTCTTCTGTTTATTCGTTAAGTTTACATCAACGATTTAGAATCATTTATCCATTGCGTGATTCGTAAAGTACTTGAAAATTGTATTTGTAATATATTGAAAATGAGACTGTTATGAACGATGTTCATGAGCCGTCCATTCCGCTAAAAGGTGTTAAAACCCTCAAAAGCGCTTAGAAGTTTAGTCTAAGCGCTTTTTTATGCTCAAAAAATTACAAAACACTTCCATTTATAATCCAGCCAGCGATCTACAAGTTTTTTTGTTTAAAACGACTTCAGTCGGAGGCTATAGTAGGCATCTCCGAACCGTTTAGATTTATGATCCCACAATTCTGGAGCCGAGAAAATAATGCCAATTCAGGCGTAAGTATTTGTAGATTTGGGTAATATGGAAAATTATTACTCATTTATTGCTCTTGCGCTGTTGTCAGAGATCATCGGGACAGTTTCTGGTTTTGGTTCTTCCATTTTGTTTGTGCCCGTGGCCTCCCTCTTCTTCGATTTTAAATCAGTTTTGGGCATTACAGCTGTATTTCATGTATTCAGCAATTTAGCCAAGATCTACCTCTTTAGGCAGGGGATCAACAAGACTATAGCATGGAGATTGGGTTTACCGGCGATAGCATTTGTATTATTAGGGGCATGGCTGACCACTTATTTACCCGCAAAGCCGCTGGAAGCTATCATGAGTGTAGGCCTGATTGGTTTATCTATTTATTTGATGCTCAATTTCAACCGCACTATACAACAATCAAACGGAAATTTATTTATCGGAGGGGCAGCCTCTGGTTTTTTGGCCGGCGTGGCAGGAACCGGTGGTGCGGTAAGGGGTATTACTTTGGCAGCATTTCAATTGCCCAAAGTAGTATTCATAGCTACCTCGGCATTTATCGATCTCGGCGTTGACACCAGTAGGGCGGTAATTTACGTTAGTAATGGTTATTTTGATCGTAAATATCTGGTATTGATTCCTTTTTTAATTGCCATTAGTATTGTGGGAAGTTATCTGGGGAAAGTTATTTTAAAGTATGCATCTGAAATAATTTTCCGGTATATGGTTTTAACAGTAGTAACAGCTGTTTCGCTTTTTCAACTGATTAAGCTGTTTACTTAGCTCGAAAATTTCATAACTTTGTTGTATTGAAAAGGTTCATAGCCATATTGTTCCTCACGATATTTATATTTTCTTCAACTGAGGCTCATCAGTTGTTAAGGATTCCCTATGTTTTTACTCATTTTGCCGAACACCAGCGGCAAAACACGCATTTATCTTTTGTTGCATTTCTGGATTTGCATTATATGCATGGCAGCCCCAAAGACCGCGACTATGAAGAGGATATGAAGCTTCCATTTAAAACAGCTGATAAATGCCAGTCCGGGCAACCTACTATATTTTTGCTGCCTATATTATTTACAAAGGTGATTAAGCCCCTTGAGATTCGAACAGAAGTAAATAATATTTACAATGACTGTTTTTTCGATAGCGGCTACCATTCCGGTGTTTGGCAACCTCCTAAATTTTGTTAAGCTAATCTGTTAATTTTTTGATTGAACAAGACATTTGTCTTGCTCCTAATGTCTGTGCCTTTTTACAGGCGGTTTCTCTCATTTTTTAAAATTTTATTATGCTTAACAGAATTATTGAATTTTCTGTGAGGAATAAGCTTATCGTGGGGCTTTTTCTCATAGCACTTATCGGGTTCGGCATTTTCCAACTCAACCGTTTACCCATTGATGCCGTACCTGATATTACTAATAACCAGGTACAGGTGATTACCCTTGCACCATCATTCGGCGCTACCGACATTGAGCGCCTGGTTACTTACCCCATAGAACAAGCCAATACCAACATCCCCGGCATGAAAGAGATCCGGAGTTTTTCGCGCTTCGGCCTGTCGCTGGTTACTATTGTATTTGACGATGGCACGGATGTTTATTGGGCCCGGCAGCAGGTTGCCGAGCGCCTCCAAAAAGTGCAGGCAGATATCCCGCAAGGGGTAGGCATCCCGGAACTTGGCCCCGTAAGTACAGGGCTGGGCGAAATTTACCAGTATGTGGTGAGGCCTAAACCTGGCTTTGAAAATAAATACAATGCAATGCAGTTACGTACTATTCAGGACTGGATTGTACGACGGCAATTGCTTGGGGTAAAGGGCGTAGCTGAAGTAAGCAGTTTTGGCGGTAAGCTTAAACAATACAGTATTGAAGTAAATCCGGGCATCCTGCAATCGCACGGTCTTACTATTAGCGATGTATTTAACGCTGTAGAGCGTAACAACAATAACACAGGCGGGGCTTACATTGAAAAGGGGCCAACTGTGCTGTATATACGTACACAAGGGCTTTTTAAAACTGTAGATGACATCAGCAATACCATCATCAAGCCGCTTACCGGCGGGCAGCCATTATTTATTCGCGACGTTGCCGAAGTGCGCACCGGATATGCTACCCGTTATGGAGCAATGTGCTATAATGACCAGGGCGAGGTAGCCGGCGCGGTTGTAATGATGCTAAAAGGTGCTAACAGCAGCGAGGTAATTAAAAACGTAAAAGACCGGGTTGCGCTGATACAAAAGACCTTGCCGGAAGGTGTAATGATTGAACCTTTCCTGGACCGGACAAAAATGGTGAACAACGCCATTGGTACCGTAGAGCATAACCTGATGGAAGGAGCCCTGATAGTCATCTTTGTGCTGGTGGTCTTTTTAGGCAACCTCCGTGCCGGCTTGTTGGTAGCATCGGTTATTCCATTGGCAATGCTGTTTGCTGTTATTATGATGAATTTGTTCGGCGTAAGTGGTAACCTGATGAGTCTTGGGGCGCTTGATTTCGGCCTGATAGTAGATGGTGCTGTCATCATTGTAGAGGCGGTTATGCATAAACTCAGTCATAGCAAGCATTTTGCAACCATCAATAAGTTAGAGCAGTCGCAAATGGATGAGGAGGTAAAAGAATCGGCCGGGAAAATGATGAACAGCGCTGTTTTCGGGCAGATTATTATTCTGGTGGTTTATCTTCCCATTTTTACCTTGCAGGGTATCGAAGGTAAAATGTTCAAACCCATGGCGCAAACCGTAGCCTTTGCTTTACTCGGGGCTTTTTTACTATCGCTGACCTACATACCCATGATGAGCGCTGTTTTTTTAAGTAAGAAAATTAAGCACGCCCCCAATTTATCTGACCGCGTAATGGCTAAAATAGAACATGCTTACCAACATGCGTTGCAAAAAGTATTGAGATTTCCTAAAACAGTAGTAATGGTGGTAGCCGGGCTGTTTATTGCTGCCCTGACGGTGCTAACTACCCTGGGCGGTGAGTTTATTCCGGCACTGGAGGAAGGAGATTTTGCGGTAGATACCCGGGTGCTAACCGGGAGCAATTTGAATACTACGATAGCCAATACTCAGAAAGCCGCGCATTTGCTAAAGGTAAAGTTTCCTGAAGTGGAAAAAGTAGTGACCAAGATAGGCAGCGGCGAAGTACCCACAGACCCTATGCCGATGGATGCCAGCGATATGATGGTGATTTTGAAACCAAAGGCAGAATGGACTTCCGCTAAGACTTTTACTGAGCTGTCACAAAAAATGGGGACTGCGCTTGAAGCCATTCCGGGGATTACCGCCGGGTTTCAATTCCCAGTACAAATGCGTTTTAATGAGCTGATGACCGGCGCACGCCAGGATGTGGTTTGCAAAATATTTGGCGAGGACATGGATACACTGGCCCACTATGCTAACCGCTTAGGCAAGATCATCAGTACGGTAAATGGCGCTAAAAACCTTTATGTTGAAGCCGTTGGCGGTGTACCGCAGGTTGTGGTAGATTATAACCGTAACGCCATTGCTCAGTATGGGTTAAACATTGATGAGGTAAACAAAACCATCAATACAGCACTGGCCGGGCAAAGGGCCGGTATGTTGTACGAGGGCGAGAAGCGCTTTGATGTGGTGGTGCGTGTAGGCGGCGAACAAAAGAAAGATCTGAGAGATATACAAAACTTACTGATCGCAACTCCCGCCGGTGTACAGGTGCCGCTGTATCAGCTGGCTAACGTGGCAATACAGAGCGGGCCTAACCAAATACAGCGGGAGGATGCTAAAAGACGTATTGTAGTAGGTTTTAATGTACGGGGGCGTGATGTGCAAAGCATTGTACAAGAATTAAAGGCTAAGGCCGACCGGGAATTGAAGCTTCCTACAGGCTATTATGTTACCTATGGCGGTGCGTTTGAAAACCTTAATGCGGCTAAGCAGCGGCTTATTATAGCCGTGCCGGTATCGTTGCTGCTCATATTTGTGTTATTATATTTTGCATTCAACTCCGTTAAGCAAGGTTTGCTTATTTATTCGGCTATCCCGCTATCCGCTATTGGCGGTATTTTATTTCTGGCTTTACGCGGAATGCCGTTTAGTATCAGTGCCGGTGTTGGGTTTATTGCCTTATTTGGTGTGGCTGTGCTTAACGGAATTGTACTAATTGCTGAGTTTAACCAACTCAGAAAATCGGGGATGAATGACCTGAAACGCGTTGTATTAATGGGAACCAAAGTACGGCTGCGACCGGTGTTGATGACCGCGTTTGTGGCGTCACTCGGGTTTTTGCCAATGGCCGTAAGTAACGGCGCCGGTGCCGAAGTGCAGCGGCCTTTGGCTACAGTAGTGATTGGTGGCTTGTTGATCGCTACATTTTTGACGTTGTTTGTGCTCCCTGTGTTATATGTGATTTTTGAAAAAGGTATCAAGGCTAAAGCGCCAGGAACAATTGCACTTTTTTTGATTGTATGGTTTACCGCCATTGGTAATAATGCTTCAGCACAGGTACCTATCAGTTTAAAGGCAGCTACAGACACGGCGCTCAAAAACAACCGCCAGATAAAAAATGAGCAGTTAAAGGCAAAATATCAGCAATTGTTGATCAAAAGCGGAGCTACTTTACCGCAAGCCAATGTATCGGCAGATATTGGGCAGATCAACAGCTCTTACACGGATACGCGTCTTTCCATTAATCAATCTTTCGCTTTCCCTACCGTATACGCAAGGCAAAAGGATTTACTTAAGGAGGAATGGAAAACTGCTGTTTTAAACACGGCTGTAAAAGAAACCGAATTAAAAAGACAGGTCGGGCAGGTCTATACAGCGCTCCTATTCCTCAATCAAAAGCAGCGTTTGTTAAATTATACAGATAGTTTATACCGGGCTTTTTATAACCGTGCGCAGTTACGCCTGAGTAAAGGCGAAACTAATGTGTTGGAAAAAAGTAGTGCAGAAGCATTACTGGCGCAGCTTGAGATGCAGCAGAACCAGCTTAAGCAAGACAGGATAGTATTACAATTACAATTTCAGTTACTGCTTAATACCGAAACAGCCTTCTTCCCTGATAGCGCTTTGAAAATAACCGAACCCGTGGTAAACAATGCCGATACGTCCGGCGTGGTCCGGCACCCTGCGCTACAGATGCTTGCACAGCAGCAGGAAACTGCAAATGCGACATGGAAACTGGAAAAAAGCCGGTTGCTGCCTGATCTGTCTATTGGTTATGCCAATAGCAGTATTAAGGGGCTTGGTGCTGATGATCGTTTTTATAATGGGGCTTATCGTTTTAACTCGGTTTTGCTGGGCGTTGGAATACCTTTGTTTTCCGGCGGGCAGCGTGCCCGTATAAATGCCGCACGTATTAACCGCCAGATTGCGGCAGAAACTTACCAGACCGGTATGCAAAGTTTTAAAACGGAATTTGCCATGGCGCGGGAGCGTTATCAGGCCGCATTAGATAATGTGTCGGCGTTTGAGTCACGGTATCTAAAGAATGCCAATCTCATCAGCACAACAGCTAACAAACAGCTGGCTGCGGGTACCATTAACTACCTGGAATGGGTACAGGTTACTACCCAGGCAATTAATATACGCAATGAGTATGCTGATGCGCTCAAAAAATTGAACGAGGCTACCATACAACTAAACTACATCACTAATAATTAATTTGAAAGTACATGAAAGCCAATATATTTATAATCGCTGCAGTTTTTTTACTATGTGCCTGCGGCGATAAAAAACAGACTGCGGATGAAAAGACCTCATCTGGTGCTGTAAATCAAAACACGGTTAAGCTTAATGAAGCGCAACTACGTAATGCAGGTATAGAAACCGGCGATCTGGTGCAGAGAGAAATCTCCGGAACGCTTAAGTTAAGCGGAAAAATAGATGTTCCGCCGCAAAATATGATTTCTGTGAGTGTGCCGTTGGGTGGATACCTGAAATCTACCAACTTGCTGCCAGGTATGCACGTCAAAAAAGGTGAAACAATCGCTGTGATCGAAGATCAGCAATATATCCAACTCCAGCAGGATTATCTTACGGCTAAAGCCAAAATGAGTGTTTTAGCAAAAGACTACCAGCGGCAGAAAGAACTTAATGCCAGCCAGGCGGCCAGTGATAAGGTTACCCAACAGGCCGAAACCGATTATCGCGCCGACCGTATATTGGTTACTACCCTGGCAGAAAAGTTGCGCCTTGCAGGGATTGATCCGGACCGGATCAATGAAGGGCATATCGAAAGGAGCGTAAATATTCATTCTCCAATTGATGGTTTCGTATCAAAGGTTAACATTAACATCGGTAAATATGTATCGCCCACAGATGTACTGTTTGAATTGGTTAATCCTACTGATATACACCTGGCCTTAAAAGTATTTGAAAAAGACCTCGGTAAATTACAATTGGGGCAACAGGTACTGGCATACACCAACAATAATCCCGGTAAAAAATATGATTGCAAAATACTTCTTATAGGCCATGACCTATCGGCAGATCGCGCGGCCGACGTGCATTGCCATTTTGAAACCTATGACAAAACCCTCGTTCCCGGGACTTATATGAATGCAGAAGTAGAGGTGAAAAACACTGTATCCAATACGCTGCAGACAGAAGCCGTAGTTGATTTCGAAGGCAAAACGTATGTATTTAAAGTTGCCGGTGATAAAACTTATGAAATGGTTGAGGTGAAAAGTGAGCCATTACAAAACGGATATAGCAGGATAGATATAGCGAATACAGACAGCGCCAAATTTGTAACCAAAGGAGCATATTCGTTACTAATGATGTTAAAAAACAAGGCAGAATAATGCTATAAACGAGAGCAGGCATCTAAAAGGGTGCCCGCTCGCGTTTTCTCCCTTACGCAAGAGGTTTGACAAGCTATAATCTAATGAAACAGCGCTATTTCAAAATGGTGTAAAACATGGCAAGCGCCGCACCGCCCATAACAAAAAAAGTGATCCAAAGCAGGGATTTGGCCAGCATCCCATTTTTGTATTGTCCCATAATCTTCTCGTTATTAGCGATCCTGACAATCAGAAACAATAGCGGAACAGCCGCAACCCCATTGAGTACCGCGGCATAAACCAAGGCTTTTACAGGGTCAATTCCAATAAAGTTAATGAGTAGCCCGATAATTGTGGCTACACAAATAACCGTATAAAATGCCGGGGCGCGTTTGAACTTTAAATTGAGCCCGGATTTCCATTGAAAAGCTTCGCAAACCGCGTATGCCGCAGAGCCGGACAGGACAGGCACTGCAAGAAGCCCTAAACCAATAATTCCAACAGAAAATATAAGCTTGGCAAGAAAACCTGCATTGGGGAAGCTATTTACCAGCGGCTCTAAGGCCTTAGCTGCGTCGGCCGCGGTTTTTACATCCTTTACTCCACTGTTGTGCAAAACAGTGCCGGCCACTACAATAATGCTCCAGGTGGCAAATTCAGAAAAGATCATCCCGAACCCGTTATCTAACCGCATTTTTTTTATATGGATCCAGCTTACCTGAGGTTTGCCACGAAAAATACGGCCTTCTTCACGTTGTTCCTCTACCTCCTGGGATGCTTCCCAAAAAAACATATAAGGTGAAATGGTGGTGCCAAATACGCCTGTTATTATAAACAGAAAGGTAAAGCTAAATTCAAAATGCGGAATAACACTCGCTTTAAGTATAGTTGCCCAGGGTTGGTGAACAATGAACAGAGTAATAGGATAGGCCAATAATGTAACGGCAAGCCATTTTAATATTTTAGAGTATATCCGGTAACTGGTAAATATTTCCAGTAGGAGAATAGTGACTGTAAAAACCAATGTTAGTAAAAGAAAAGGGGCGGGAATTAAAAGTTGAGCGGCTGAGGCCATAGCGCCAATATCTGCACCGATGTTAATAACATTAGCAATAACCACCAGCCCTACAACTGTGTATAATACGCTTTTACTATAATGCGTTTTTACAACGGCGCATATCCCTTTCCCGGTTACCAGGCCTATTCTGGCGCAGGCTTCTTGTACCGCGATCATAAATGGCAGCATGTAGAGCGCTGTCCATAACTGGCCGTACCCAAACTGGGCGCCCGTTTGCGAATAGGTTGCTATACCTGAGGGGTCATCGTCTGCCGCTCCGGTAGTGAGGCCGGGACCCAAAATCGATAAAAATTTCAGTAACTTACTTTTTTTAGCGGGTCTGATTTTTTTCGGCTTCATAAAATGCAAGATGTTAAAGGACTTATCAGTTGACGAAGTTATGGTTTAGAAGCGATCAAATTAAAAGTTTAATCTAATCGCTAATACCTAATTTGCCTAACCATACACCTAAGAAGAAAACAATGGCCCCACCAACTATAACTTGTAAAATGGTTGACCACAAAGGCGACTTCATAAACTTATACCGGATCATTGCAATTACTACTAATTCGATAGCTACCACCCCGTAAGCCAAATGCAATGCAGAACTGATGTCGCTTATCAAAAAAGGTAAGGTGTGTAACATCCCACCAATAGTGGTGGCAACTCCGGTAATAATACCCCTCGATACGGGACTTCCGCGCCCGGTAACTTTTCCATCGTCAGACAAAGCTTCGGCTAAGCCCATGCTGATGCCGGCACCAAGTGATGCGGCAAGGCCTACAAAGAAAGCCTTATGTGCCTGGTGTGTAAGACCAGCCGCCGCAAATAGCGGGGCCAGGGTTGATACTGATCCATCCATAAGGCCCAATAAGGCCGGTTGAACCTTTTGTAATACATATTGGGCATCACTCTTATCCCTTCTCGTTTTTTTCATTGACATAGCTTAAATACCGGAAAACAAAGCATATGTTTTTGCTATAAGGAATTGATAATTAGACAAATTATGAATTGATTTTTTTGTAAAATAGCGGCGTAATTTCAGATTTTATACATAATTAGCTTTTACTTTCGCATTTTGAAAAATTTAACGGTCGCCTTATTTAATTTCTTGTATTTATACCAGGCACAGCGCTATATTGGCTTCAGCAAAATTAATTAATGTGGCCTTCCATGGCTAAATTACTTCGGCATGATAGAACAGTGATGTTTCTTGGATAGTTATCCTTCAACCAATTTTTTAAGAAAATCGAACTGGTTTCTCTCTATTACCATTTTATCAGCTACAGATAGAATGGAATGATAAAATGGTTCATCTATCTTAATGTCAAACTCAAATAATTGATCGGCAATATGTTCAAGAGCAAGTCCACATTCATTGTAATCAATGTATCCATTGGCTATATCAACGTCTATCTGCGGAAGGCCAAATAAAGAGGCTTTCTTAATAATTTCGTTAATTAACAATTTGAAGTTGTTATTGAACACGATCTAATATAAAAAAAGAGCAGCTATTTCTAAAATAGCTGCTCTTTCCTTCATCTGCGTATTTGCCTGACGGCAAATTGCATATCAAGACTATAGCTTTATTTCTTCGTCCTTACCAGAGAAAAACCTGAACTCAGTTATCTGGTAGGCCGGGTTGCTTTTTATCTTTATCCATTGGCCATATTTGAAATACCATTTCATCTGGCGGTTGAATAAGCCTTTTTTAATGTAAGCCTCAATGTAAGGGTGTACACAAAGGGTAATATTTTTCTCGTTCTGCTCTTCCAGAATGTAATTGAAATTGTTTTCAATATCATCTAACAGCAAAATGGTTGGCCTTATAGTACCTGTACCGTTACAAGTAGGGCAAACCTCGGTTGTAACAATATTCATTTCGGGGCGCACGCGCTGGCGTGTTATCTGCACCAACCCAAATTTGCTTGGTGGCAAAATGGTGTGCTTGGCCCTGTCATGGCTCATTTCGGCCTTCAAATAATCAAAAAGCTCTTTACGGTTGGTGGGCTTGTGCATGTCAATAAAATCAACCACCACAATGCCACCCATATCGCGCAGGCGCAGCTGGCGTGCAATTTCACGGGCAGCCTCTTTGTTCACCTGGAACGCATTTTCCTCCTGGTTTTCTTTATTGGCTGTGCGGTTACCGCTATTTACGTCAATAACGTGCAGAGCCTCTGTATGCTCAATAACCAGGTAAGCGCCACCCGCCAGATTAACCGTTTTACCAAAGGCCGATTTAATCTGTTTTTCAATGCCGTGGTGCTCAAATATCACCTCTTTTCCCTTGTGCAGGCGTACTATATTCTCCAGATCAGGCGATATCTCATGAATGTAAGATTTCACCTCTTCAAACATACTTTGCTCATTTACATAAATATGCTGAAAGTCAGGGTTTAAAATGTCCCTTAAGATAGTTGATGTACGGCCAATTTCTCCCAATACCTTTTTGGAAGGCTCGGTGCCATGCAGTTTAGTTACAAAGGTTTCCCATTTAGAGATAAGGTCTAACAGATCCTTTTGTAGTTCCTGTACCCCTTTCCCTTCAGATACAGTGCGAATGATCACACCAAAATGTTTGGGTTTAATGCTTTCAACCACCTTACGGAGGCGGTTACGCTCCGTGTTGCTTTTGATTTTTTTGGAGATAGATATTACCTCAGAAAAAGGCACCAATACAACGTACCGCCCTGCTATTGACAGGTCGGAACTTAGCCTTGGCCCCTTTGTTGAAATAGGCTCTTTGGCTATTTGTACAGGTAAAAGCATCCCTTTAGATAAAACTTCAGAGATCTTGCCAGCCTTGTTAATATCGGCCTCAAGCTTAAAGTTATCTAAAAGCTTCGATTGATACCCACCGCTACGTACTTGTTTGGTAAGCTTTATCAGGCTTTGCACCTGTGGCCCCAAATCAAGGTAATGCAAAAAGGCGTCCTTCTCATAACCAACGTCCACAAAAGCAGCGTTAAGGCTCGGCATAATTTTTTTAATGCGGCCCAAATATATATCTCCAACAGTATAATTATTGGTGATCTGCTCTTTATGGAGTTCTACAAGTTGTTTATCCTGTAATAATGCAATAGTAGCCCCATTGGGGGATGAATCGATAATTAATTCTTTTATCAATTGCTACTCCATTTCTTAAGCGGCGCGTGCAAAACGCACCGCAGTGATTAAGTGGATAAAACACACAGAAAAATCCCGCACAAGGGCGGGATAAAGCATTCTTTTAAGAAAGCTTATTTCTTTTTATGTCTGTTTTTTCTTAAACGCTTTTTGCGTTTGTGAGTAGCCATTTTATGTCTCTTACGTTTTTTACCGCTTGGCATAGTAATAATTTTTAAATGTGATTAACTTATTTTTTTAATTCCTTTATATACTCATCAATGCGCTGGCCGGCAACCGGATCGCCCATTAACTCTTTGCATCGCTCATAAGCGGCAATGGCTTCTTCTTTTTTGCCAAGCTGCTTATAACTCTCTGCAAGGTAGAAGTATGGTTCTACCTCTTCTTTTTGTGCTATGAGGGTTTTAAACCTTTCAACAGCTTTCTCGAACTGACCACTTTTCATAGAGAACATACCTAAATTTAGTAATGCCTCATGGTTTTTCGGGTCTTTTTTAACAACGTCAAGCAGCAGTGCTATACCTTGCATAGGCATGGCTCCTCCATTAACATAAGCTACCCCTAAACCAGTTTTTGCTTCCAAATTATCGGGTTGTAGTTGCGTAGCATGGCTAAACGCCTCTACTGCATTAGCTATGTAGGTGCTCTGTGCCGAGGTGTCCTGCGTTAACTTGTATGCAGTGTTAAAACGGTTTCCGGCAGCAATCCAGTCAGCAAA
Source organism: Mucilaginibacter sp. 44-25 (assembly GCA_001898335.1). Lineage (GTDB taxonomy): Bacteria > Bacteroidota > Bacteroidia > Sphingobacteriales > Sphingobacteriaceae > Mucilaginibacter. The sequence goes on from MKTS01000003.1 coordinate 230,466, forward strand.
TGCATTACTTTCACGCGCAATAGCTAAATAATTGAAGCCTGCGGGAGCTGCCTGATTGGCATTGTCCCAAGCCTCAGCTAATTGCTTTTGCAGCGCAGGTTTATCTGTACCGTTTGCCGATTTTAACTTATTTTCAAGAACGTTTATTTGCTGTAGCTGGGCCGTGCTTAAACCCTGCCTCGCCATAGCTGATACCGCATCAGCACTAAGTGTTACCTTAGGTTTTGCTGCAGGCATTTTTGCATTTGCCTGTGTGTTTTCTTTAGGTTTTAAAAAACCTTTAACAGGTAACGAATACAAATAGCCCATGATAGCTACAACAGCTATAGTTACAACTATTTGTTTCTTCCTCATACCTTATGTTATTTGCTTGCTTTAGCTGTTTTATTGCCGGTTTTTACTTTCTCTACAAAAGTTTTAGCCGGTTTAAAGCTGGGTACAAAATGCTCAGGGATAATAATGGCAGTATTTTTTGAAATATTACGGGCTGTTTTTTTAGCTCTTTTTTTAACTACAAAGCTTCCGAAACCTCTTACATAAACATTTTCGCCGCCAACCATAGAGTTTTTTACTACTTTAAAAAACGCCTCAACAGTTTCCTGCACATCAACTTTTTCGATACCTGTTTTAGATGAGATTTCAGCTATAATTTCTGCCTTGGTCATATCCTGTTTTCCTTTATTTAATTGTATAAATACTTAACTGTTTTGGGGTTGCAAAAGTATCACTTTAAAATTAAAGTTTAAAATAATTGCTGCATTTTCTTTAGGACACCGCTTAAACATCAATTTTACCTAACAAATTATGATACAGCGCTGATATACTGTTATTTTGTACGACAATGAACTTTAGCGCCGAACTGATTGCCTGGTATGAGCAAAATAAACGCGAACTGCCCTGGCGAAATACTACTGATGCCTATATCATATGGCTATCTGAAATTATATTACAGCAAACCCGCGTGGAGCAAGGTTTGCCCTATTTTTACCGTTTTGCGGAGCGGTATCCAACCGTAAATGATTTTGCAGCGGCATCAGAAGATGAGGTGCTTAGATTATGGCAGGGACTTGGATATTATTCCCGGGGGCGAAACATGCTTAAGACTGCTCAATTAGTTAAGGAGTTACATAAAGGTATTTTTCCAACTAATTATGATCAGCTTATTATGCTAAAAGGTATAGGCGAATATACCGCTGCGGCCATATCGTCTTTCTCTGCCAATGAGGCCAGAGCAGTTGTCGATGGAAATGTTTACCGTGTGCTGGCCCGCTATTTTGGTATTGATGAACCAATTAATTCACCAAATGGAAAAAAGATATTCCAGCAGATAGCTAATGATGTGCTGGATGTGCAACGCCCTGCACTGCATAACCAGGCGATGATGGAGTTTGGGGCTTTGTTGTGTAAGCCACGCAACCCCGCCTGCGGAATATGCCCGGTGCGTACAGGATGTGCCTCGTTTAAAAGTAATGCTACACAATTATTACCTGTTAAGCTAAAAAAGGTAAAAGTTCGAAAAAGGTTTTTTAACTATATGTTAATTTACGACGGTGGTAAGTTATTAATGAATAAGCGCGGGGATAATGATATATGGGCAAACATGTATGACCTGCCCCTGATTGAAACTGACGAACTGTTGGAGCCTGTGCAAGTAATGGCTTTGCCCGAAATGCAAATATTCGGTAAAAACGTTATCTTGTTAGATAATTCGGGCATAGTTAAGCATGTTTTAACGCATCAACATTTGTTTATCCGGTTTATGATGTTAAAAGATTTTCCCCCTAAGCTGCATGGTAATTGGTTTTATGCAGATATCAGCAGCCTGGGAAAACTGGCTATGCCCAAGAGTATTATTATATTTATAAAAAATATTTTTAATTTCTAAATAATTCTCCGTTAATTTATGGCATGTCTGGAATTAATAAAGTTATACTTGTAGGTCACCTGGGAAAAGACCCTGAAGTAAGGCATTTAGAAGGCGGCGTTGCCGTTGCGAGTTTCCCATTGGCTACATCCGAAACATTTAACAAGGATGGCCGCAAGGTAGAACAAACCGAGTGGCACAATATTGTTATGTGGCGAGGTTTGGCCGATGTTGCCGCTAAATATTTACAAAAAGGGAAGCTGGTTTATATAGAAGGAAAATTGCGTACCCGCTCTTTTGAGGATAAAGAGGGTATTAAAAAATATACCACAGAAGTGGTTGCAGAAAATTTTACCATGCTTGGCCGCAAAACCGATTTTGAAGGGGAAACCGTTACACGTGCAAGTAATCGCAGCAGCGATACTGAAGGCTACCGTAGCGATGCCGATGACCTTCCGTTCTAACCGATTATAGATTTATTGTTTTTTTTAAACCCCGGTTTTCCGGGGTTTTTATTTATAGATTTTGCGCTTAACTGTTTAAAAATCTATCATATAAAGTGATTTGTAAAATGCACGGCCCGTACATAACAGATTGTTTCATCTAAAAATTGGCAGAGCCTTAATATAAAATGGAACAGCCGCTTTCTAAAAGAAAACGGCTGTTATGCTAAAGCGCTATCTATCTATTTTAACTGGCTTATATTATCGAAAAAAGCGGTTTGCAGATCAAGCAGGGTGCGTACCGGTATCTTTTCTCCGTAAGTATCAAAACAGAGGAACTTTGTTCTTGAATGATCGTTGCCTGTTTTTCTTTCGAGGAAATTAAAAGTTTCAAAAAAATAGTGGTTAGTGGTTACCCTGTTTTTTAAACTTGTTTGCGACGCGTTGAGCCTGAAGCCTATTGCATCCATCCAGGTATGCACGCGGGCATGCATAGAAGTCTTTGAATTATCCATAGGTTAATAGTTTGTCTTCTTTAACGAAAATTATCGGACGATAGTTACAACTGATGTCAACTTAATTTTCAACAATGGTTAATTAATGATAATTGACATGCGTTGTAATGCCCTGTAATTCAATTGTATTAATCCTCATCACGAAAGCCATGTTTCCGGTCCTTCTCGTAACGTTTCATTTCTTTACGTTGCTCCTTCTCTTCCCGTTTAAATTGTTTCTTATCGGCTTTATCCATCCAGTGGTCCCTATATTTCACATCCCGGCTATCACGAATGATAACTTGTCCTGTACGTCCACGGTAATTCGCATACTCGGTTCGGTATATATTATCGCGCAGCCATGGCCGGCGCTCGTTAATTACTACCTTATAGCCATTGTATATGTTGTAATTATTATACCTTGCCGGTAAATAAGTACGCCTAACCCATGCACTATTTTCCTGATATACATATTCATGGGCAGGTACGTCATAGTATGCACCCACATCGGGCAGGTAATAATAATCCACATGGTCGTATCCTGCCGGGCCCCAGTCTGGCTGGCTGCCGATATTAATATTTAAACGTATCTGGGCTTTTGCCTCGTGCTGGTTTATGATACCGCCTATAAACACCGCGGCTGCTATAATTATCTTTTTCATTTTTTGTTAAGTTTTGCAGGTATGACGGCGCCAAACGCTAACGGTTTAGTTCTGTAGCGGGCTTGTTACAACATTCGCTGCAACAAAAAAGGCGAAGCAATGCGCTTCACCTTTTAAATGAAATAAATACGGTTGATGGATTTTAATCGTTATCCTCGCGGTCCTTTTTACCGGCCATCGCTAAAACCGGTTTCCCAATGGTTTTAAAATTGCCTTCGCCTTTTAGTATGGCCGCAAGCTGGTTTTTATCCTGCATGGTTTTTATAGCCTGGGCCAGTTCCCTGTCATATTTAAAGTTCGCTTCGTAGCGGCCTTTTTCATAAGCATAACGCGCCACAATTTCGTTCTCAAGCACTTGCTTTATTTCATCACTGTGTATTTGCAGGTCGTTTTGCTTAGTATTGTCTAATTTGGCTTTTAACGCGTTGTACTCTGCCTCAATTTGATTGAATTGCTTTTCTTTATTAGCCTCAGTTTTGAGTGTGGCCAGCATTTTTTCAGATACGGTAGTGTAAGTATAATTTTTACCTGCAAGATATTTAGTAAAGTCGGCGTAGTCGGCCTCAGACAATTTAAATGTTTTAGGGTTAACCGGTTCCGGGTGAGTATTGCGGTACTTAGTAGCGTAATCAAAAATATATAGTTTACTAATAAGCGTAGCGGTTACATTAGCAAACCTTTCCTGCTTAACGGCAATATCTGGATATATCCCGCTGCCATCGTAAACCGATCGGCCATTGCGGGTTTTAAACTCATGTATGGACGAATCAGCTACCTTGATCACACTACCATCGTCTTTGCGGTGGGTGTAGTCAAGAGCCTGCACGCAGCGGCCTGATGGGATAAAATATTTAGCCACCGTTATTTTAACCAGGCTGTTGTATGGCAGGTTAAATGTTTGCTGTACCAGACCTTTGCCGTAACTGCGCTGGCCAATAACGATTGCCCTGTCCAGGTCCTGCAAAGCGCCTGCCGTGATCTCCGAAGCTGAAGCTGAGCGGCTGTTTACCAAAACAACCAGCGGCAAATTTGGCTCAACAGGAGCAGAAACAGTACTGTAACTAAAATTCTTTTCTTTGATCTTGCCTTTTTGCGATACCACCATTACATCTTTGGGCACAAAAAGGTTAACAATTTTAACGGCTTCCTGTAAAATGCCACCTCCGTTTGAACGGAGATCAAGAATAATACCGTTGGGGTTATTCTTTTTTAAGGCTACCAAAGCTTCAGTAACCTCCGCTGCGGAATTTTCAAGAAACTTGTTGAGTTTAATATAGCCCATGTTGCCATCTATCATGCCGTAATAGGCCACGTTGGGCTGTTTTATCTCATCGCGTACCAGGTTTTTTACAACAGGTTCGGCATCGTCGCGCTTCAGCAATAATTTAATAGCGGCACCTTTGGAGCCCTTGAGTAAATTGCTTACCTGGTCGTTAGATTTGCCATCGAGACTAATGTCGTTTATCTTTAATAACTGATCGCCCTGGCGTATATCTGCCTTTTGCGCGGGGAAACCATCAAAAACATCAGATATATAAACTTTGCCGTTGCGCAGGAATATGCCTGCACCAATGCCCCCATACTGGGTACTAATGTAGTGCAGCTTATAATTTTCCACTTCAGACTCGGGAACAAACTCCGTGTAAGGGTCAAGCCCGTCAAGCATGGCATCTACGCCGGTTTTAATCAGTTTGGCAGAGTTAATATCATCAACATAGTTAATGTTAACTTCTTTGTAAACCGAGGCAAAAACATCAAGGTTCTTTGATATCTGGAAAAGATCGTCCTGGAAACTCCACAAGCCAATAGCCAGGGCCAAACCACCTACTATAATAGCAGGTTTTCTAAGCTTGTTTATTTTCCATCCATCATTCATAGGCTTGCCTTTAACTGTAAATATACTAATGCCCCGGTATTTAAATAACTTTAATTACAGCCGGTTATTATCAATATTTACTAACGCTTTTTTTAGCGTAAAAACCACATAGTTCCTGTCGCGGTTTACCAGCTCCGCTAATTTCTCAATTAAGGCGTCCTCCTGCCCCTCGTTATATTGAAGTTCCTGATCGGTGAGATGGTTGTATTTTCGCTGCAATTTAATTTTAACACGCGGCCAATCCTTGTTGCTTATTGTTACTTCTGCCATAAAACAAATTATTTGAACAAAAATATAAAAAATACATGGCCGCGAACGTTTAATGTGTTTTGGCCGGTTAAACTTTAACAAGCTAAAAGCATCAAAAAAGTTCAAAATAAAAACGATAAGGAGAAAAAAAACCTTTCATCGTGTAAAAATTAAACTAACAACAATAACTATGAAAAAGTATCTTTTAAGTTTTGCCATTGTTTTAGCGGCAGTTTTTAGCGCTAAGGCACAGTTTTCCCTTGGCGCCAAAGCGGGGGTCAATTTCTCGAAGATCAATGCCGATAATGTGAACGAGTCATCGGTAACAGGTTACCAGGTGGGTGCTTTTGCACGGTTTGGCAGTAGCCTGTATTTGCAGCCCGAACTTTACCTTGGAAGCAGCGGTGGTAAATTTGATTTTAATAATAATAACAGTACGGTTACTACCAACGGCAAAGTAACATTTACTACCCTTAACCTTCCTTTACTTTTAGGAAAGGGCTTTGGTGGTGATAACCTTAATTTTAGGGTGATGGCCGGCCCGGTTTATAGTTACGTGCTTGATAAAAACCAGAGTTTTAGTGATAATGTAAGTGGCGCTTATAATGATTTTGGCGCTTATAATAAGAGTACACTGGGTTTCCAGGCGGGTGCCGGTATTGATGTGGGCCATATTACGGCTGATTTCAGGTATGAAGGCGGGCTTACCAAGATTAATCAGAATTTTGGGCAGCGCCAGAACCTCTGGGCGCTAAGCGTGGGCTTTAAATTCTTTTAATTTGTAAATAGTTCATACAGCACAAAACCGGTTACTTGACCGGGCTTTGTGCTGTAATATGATAAGGCAGCGGCAAGCTATCTTTTAAAGAATAGTGTGAATATTGAGCCCTTGCCGGGGCGGCTATCAAGCTTTATATGACCGCCTGAATTAACCAGATGGCTTTTCACCAGATACAGGCCCAGGCCTTTTCCGTCGGTTCCGTTATGGAAGCGTTGCTGTGCCTGAAATATCCGCCCATTTAAAGCTTCCATATCAAATCCCTGCCCATTATCTTTAAATACAAGTTGAATATAATCGCCCTGTATACTACTTGTTATATCAATTACGGGCGATATACCCGGTACGGCATATTTGATACTATTTGAGACGAGGTTTAAAAAAATGCTATCCAGATAAGTTTCATCAAAACATACAGCCGGGCAGTTAGAGAAATCATGACGAATGAGGGCACCGGCCTCATTGATCTGCCCGGATAAGGTTTGTAACACCCGCATGAGGGACAACTTAAACGTTGTTTCAGTAACGGGCGCAGCTTTTTCCTTATTCCTCACAATGCGGTCAAGGAAAAAATCCATTTTTAACTTTAGTTCTCCAATAGATTTCTTTAAGATCTTAAGAGACTCTTCATATGGTTCGGCCGGGGAGTTAAGCTCTTCACAAATATCAAAGATGGATATCATGTTAGAAACGGGCGAGCGAAGATCATGCAGCGCGGTGTAGACCAACTCTTTTAGTTCCAGTTGCGATTGATTAAGATCCGTTAGCGCTTTTTCACGCTCAGTTTCTGCTGTTTTTTTAGGTGTAACGTTTTTAGCTACTGCAAACACCAGTTGCAGATCGGGGTCGGGTACGGAGGTCCATGAAAGCCACACCAGTTCGCCGGTTTTGGTGACGTATCTGTTCTCAAAGTTATTTAAAGCTTTAGCCTCTCGAAGATCATTACGGCGTTGCTCGGTAATGGCCTGGTCTTCGTGGTAAATAAATGAGTTAATCGGCCTGGAAAAAAGTTCCTCTTCGTTATAGCCAAGTGTTTCTACCACAGCGGGGTTTACTTGCTTAAAATAACCATCAAATCCTGCTATACAGAATAGATCCCTTGCTGTGTAAAAAAACTGCTCTAAATCAATTGATCGGGTTTTGGCAGGATCGTTCATATCAGGCAATTAACAAGGGGAGCCAGTTTATGTTATGAATATATGAAAAAGAAGTTTAGCTTTTAAATTTTAAGTAGCTCATATTTTGATATTAAACTTAAAGTATCAGGTATCAGGCTGTTAATATGCCTGTTTAATAAAGAATAAGAGTAATTCTTCTCTCTCATCATCGAGAGATACATCTGGCCTCTGCTGCTTAGCCCTGTTATACCAGTAGTCAGCGTTCCAGATATCACCTTCTTTGCGGTGCAAATAGGCATGTACACGTGCCGCTTCTGGCCCAGGCAACTGATCAACTACCGCATGTGCTTGGCGCCAATTGCCTTTTGCATCATACCAAAGGCTTTTTAAAGGGGCAGAAATATCCTGTGGCGGCATGCTTTGGGCCAGCGACTCCTTGAATTGAGCTATACTGTTCATGAGGGGATGCTTTATCCTACAAATATATACGATAAAGCATATTTGAAGGGCTAAAACCGGCGGCCGACAATTAATTTTGCAATTGCCCTGTCTGCAATGGCTGTAAAGCCGTAACCAATGCCGGCGTTAAGTTCCCATCGCGGGTCAACATCCAGGTCGGTAGCTAAAAATAGCTGGTGATCCTGTTGTTTAAAGGGGTAATAATGAAAAAAAGGCCCAGTACTGCCATAATATTCAAGCCCGAGGGCAACAGCTTTGGTAACATCATAGCTGCCTTTAATATTAGGCGAAAAAGTGAAGCCCTGATTAACATCAGGCCCTTTAAAGCTCTTTTCAAGCGTAGGGTTGAGTGATACGTAAAGCTTATGCCATTTTTTATCTACAATAGGTCTAATTTCCAGTGTACTGGTATTAGCAGAAAAAGCACTCTTCTGGAAGCCAAATTCTGTTGAAATACTCACACCGACCGGCCAGTTCCAGCTTGTAGGGGCCGCTACGCGTGGCCTGATGTGCGAACCTACGTAGGCTGTGCGCCCGCCACTTCCAATAGCGTTAAAAAAATAAAATCCGGTTTCGAACCAGGGTGTCCAGCCATGCGTTATTTCAATGGTTTCATGCTCTACGTGGTTAGTAGGCAGTTGGCCCGCAACATACGCCGTGCTGCCGTTTAACGTGTAGTTGCTATGCAGTTCAACCATGGTTCGTCCTTTTTCAACGGTTTCGGAACCATAAACCTGTATCTCGTAATTGTCCTGGGCCTTTAACGCTGTTGTGCAGAATAGCAGCGTAGCAATAAGCAAACATTTTAAAAACTTAACCGATCTGTAAATAATTTGAGGTACAACTGCTGCCATTATTGCCTGTATGATATGCTGCCTTTTTCAGGCGGGTTTTTCTTTACAATATTATCAGCAGATTCTGGAGTTGAGATGAAAAACTAACCAGCGGTTGTTCCCGGGTATAATTTTGTGAGCACCGCATGCTATCAACTACACACCAAACGCAAAATGCAACTGCGAAATATGCTAACCCATTTACGCAAAAAAGCCGGAGGCTATGGTCTCCGGCTTTTATAAAATTTACATGGTGTATTTACCAGGTTGTAGCCGGCCAGCAGTTGTTATCCTGCGATGCAGTGTTATCATTTAACCCGCGGCCCATCATCATGCTCATGTTCATGTTTACAACGGGGCGTGTTGGGTTTAAAGCTTCTTTAATACGTAAACGCAGGTCGGCGTAATGCGCGGCAGTAAGCGCGTCGCCGCCGGCAGGCAGGCTCTTGCTGATCTTGTTCAGTTCAACTCTTACCATTGGCCTTATATCAGATAAAGCGATATTGATAGGTGTTAAGCCCATGCCGGCCAGCTGTGAAGGCGATACGCCTGGGAAGCTCCTGCTGGCATCGTCATTTAATAAGGCTTTCAGGTTGTCAATGTAACCGCGTTGCAGGTTACGTTTAAACTCGTCCGGTTTCCCTTTGCTGAAAATGCCGGCACGTAAGTCATCAAACAGGTTGTTTACTGTGTAAGCCGCGGCTCCGTTTTTCGACTGATTATCATACATACGTGCCAGGCGCGAAGCGTTTAACACATTAGCTACTGCGTTTACCTGCACCGACTTAATGCGACTAAGAGTTACACCGTTATCAAACTTGCTTAATTCAGTACGGTTAATTAACCAGGTAGGTGTAGTAAACACCTGCTGGTTTAAAAATACAGCGGCATCATGTTGTAAGTTTTTATTAACAAAGCCATAAACAGGGCCTTTTTGGTCGTAGGTTTTAAAGTTCTCGTTCATGCCGCCAATATTCATTGTGACATGCCCGATGTAGCGGTTGTATTGGCCCAACACCTCATTGTACAGGGTTTCCACATCATCATACTCCTCACCTTTCTGGTAGGTCCATTTTTCTATGTTAGGTAATATCCTTTTCAGGTTGGCAATGCCATAATTACTTGCCTTCATAGCGTTATCGCCCAGGTCCTCATTTTGCAGGCGAGGGTCAATAGACGTACCCTGGCGGCCATAGTAGTAAAGCGGGTTACTGGCTCTTTCTTTGGTCCATACATCAAGTGTTTCTTTTTCCTGCTGCGCGGTTTTATTGCCAGGGAAATAGCTGTAGCCCCACTTTACTGCCCAAAGGTCATACTCGCCTATTTGCGGGTAAAGGTGTGTTACGCCGTCGCCCGGCTGTGCAATGTAGTTAAAGCGGGCATAGTCCATAATAGATGGCGCGGTACCATGTTTGGCAGTAAATGTTTTTGACCTTAACGAATCAACCGGGTAGGCATAGCTTGAGCCAAAGTTGTGCGGTAAGCCCAGGGTGTGGCCTACTTCGTGCGAAGACACAAAACGGATAAGCTCGCCCATTTGAGCGTCTGTAAACTTAGCCATACGAACGTTCGGGTTAACCGCCGCGGTTTGTATAAAGTACCAGTTACGTAATAGACTCATTACATTGTGGTACCAGCCAACGTGGCTTTCCAGTATTTCGCCTGTGCGGGGGTCTGAGATATGCGGGCCATAGGCATTCTGTACATCTGACGCGAAATAGCGTATCACGCTATAGCGGGCGTCTTCAGTACTAAATTCCGGGTCTTCCTTTTTAGAGGGAGCCTCCTTACCTACAATAGCGTTTTTAAAGCCTGCAGCTTCAAAGGCTTTGTTCCAGTCGTTAATACCTGCTATAAGGTACGGAACCCATTTTTTTGGTGTGGCGGGATCTATATAATATACAATTTGCTTTTTAGGCTCAACCAGTTCGCCGCGGGCATAAGCCGCTTCGTCTTTTGGTTCCAGCCTCCAGCGGTGGATATAGCCGGTTACTTCCGCTTTTTGAGCATCGGTACCATAATCTACCTGGCGCTGACCAAAAAAGCCAACCCGTGAGTCGTTAAGGCGTGCTTTCATAGGTGTTTTAGGCAGTAACAGCATGGAGGTGTTAAACTCAAAAGTTAATGCCGCGTTGCTGTTATCCGTAGGCGACTCACCTGCACGGAAAGTTTTTAATGTCCTAACTTCTACATTTATAGGGAAGCTTTTTATGGTATCAATATAAGAGCGGCTATTATCAATGCCGGCAAGTTTATATTGCTTTTTAATATTGTCAGGAGCGCTTATGGCAGCAACGTCGCCGTTGTAAAAGTCGGTCACGTCAACCAGCACGCCGGTAGTATCTTTATTATAAGCCTTGATCTCAAAGGAGGCTAATATGGCATCGAGGTTAGAGTTCTTAACCGACTGGTACATATCTGATGTACTATCAGCCCGTACAGAGTAGCTGGGTACGCGTACAAATACCTGTTTATCGTGCCTTTGCCATTTCCAAACCTGGTTGTTCACCTCTTCGCCACCATACTGCTGGCCAAAAGATTTTAAACCAACCGGGGTTTTTACAAAGCGCGTTACCACCAGCATTTCCCGGTCCAGCAAGCTGTCGGGTATTTCAAAGTAGTATTTGCCGTCAACTTTGTAAGTGGTAAAAAGCCCGGTATCGCCTTTGGCTTTACCTACCAAATCACTAAACTTTTTAATGCCTTCTTTTTTTTGAGGGCCCAATGTGGCGGTTGCAGTGGCCGTGCCGCCCGGTGTAGTAGTGGTTTTGAGTGATACTGTGCGGGCTGCTTCTTTTTTAGTGGCACATGAGCTGGCCAGCAACACCGCGGTGGCGAGCGCTGTAGCTTGTACGCACGCTTTCATCCGTAGAGATGTTATCATTAGTTAATTAATTAGAGTTTAAATGTAAATATTGGGGGAATATAGTAATTATTAGGCGCTTCTTGGTTGATCATATCCTTCGTCGCAAATTTATTACCACGCGCTCATGCTTGCCGTCATGAAATATTTCTAAAAGTAAACTGCGCCCCGGCGTTTTAAATATATTATCAATTTCACCAGCTGTCATTTTAGCTATGGGTTTAAAATTGATGGATACTATTTCGTCTCCCCGCAAAAGGCCTATCTCGTCGGCAGGAGAATCAGGCGCAACGCGGGTGACGATCATGTGCGACAAATCATTTCCTGTAAGATAATACTCAATGCCGCTCATGTCATGTTCAAACGGCGCCTTGAAGTTATTATTAGGTTTAAGATAAAGGGCATTATTGCTGTAATCAAACAGCAAGTTAAATTTTTTAAGGATGCCTGCGCCAATGTTTCCGTCGCGCGGGATGTTGGTACGTTGTTCGTAATTTTCATCAGGGAAAGAAGCGATCACATCCTTAAGTTTATATTTGCCTATCTCCACTTCTTTTATCCGGCCAATATACCCGAATATTGGGCCATTGAGCGCGATACCTAAATTGGCAGGTATCTTGTTCCGTAGATCTCCATACTTTTTAGCGCTGCTTTCCAGAGAAACGGGATGCCCGGCGCCCAGATCAACAATTAATTTATTCAGCACCCGGCTGCCATCAGGCATGGTAATGTAAGCCTGCAAATACGGTTTATTATCTTCAATAGTAATAGGCACCCGCTGGCTCTTTTTAAACAGTTTAGCTTTGCCGGGCGGATAGACGGTTAAAATACTATCGTTAAAATTTATCTTCACAGCAAGGCTATTAAAAAAGTCGTAACCAATAAGGCCATGTACGGGCACCCCGGTGTAGCCCGAAAGATTAAAAATATCTGTTTTAAGAATGGCCGCTGAAACGCCATTACTTACCAAACCACGTATATCCACATTAAGCGCCGGTGTAACTATAGCTTCCGAAGCTTCATCATCGTCGCCGAGCCCGGTGAGTTTTATTTTGCGGGCGCCTGCAATGTTAATAGAGTCGGCCAGCGATGAATCCGTAATGATCATTAGGCCCACCCCTGTATCCAATACAAAGTTATACGGCCCTTTATTGTTGATGTTTAGTTGAATAATAACCAGATTACGCAAAAACTTAAATGGGATATCAACACTTTTGCGATTATCTTTCAGGCTAAAGAACTGCCCGTTGGCATACAAGCCGGAAAGGCAAAGTACGGCGCAAAGCCATATATGCCTCATCATAATACATTTGCGGGCTAAAGAAAACAAAAGCTTAAAATTGGTTAAGCTAAATTTATGGTATTTTCTTTATCCGCGTTAACCCTATTACTTATTACTTTTTCTTGTCATCATCATCGTCGCACTTTAATACCCCATGCAGTTCGGGATTTTGAAGCGGTACGGTGTGCAGTTTGCGTTCAACCTCAGTTTGTTGTATTACTACGGCGTAGTCCGCAGGCTCAATGTGGCTGCCTTTAGCCTCGGCATAAACCTGAGTAAATTCTGCACCTATGTATAATATGGCAGCCGTATAATATATCCACACTAATATAACGATGATGGAACCCGCTGTGCCATAAGCCGAGCCTTGCGCGGTATACTGGATATACAAACTTATGATATACTGGCCCAGTATAAATAATATGGCGGTAAATATGGCTCCAGACCGCACATCGCTCCATTTGATCTTTACATCGGGCAATACTTTAAATATAATTGAGAATAGTACGGATATTACCAGCAGGGTAATAGCCAGGTTAACCGAGAATATAAAAGTTTCGCCAACAACGCCGGCTATATCTTTACCCAGCAGGCGAGGCAAATAGGCCACCAGTTTATCGCTCAAGGCGCTAATAATGATGTTCACTAAAAGCGACGCCAACAGCAAAAAACCAAGGCTTACAATTAGCGAAAAAGACAAAAACCTGTTCTTTAACATCTTTACCCATCCTTTTTTAGGTTTTGCCTTTACCCGCCAAATGGTGTTTAGGGAATCCTGTATCTCAACAAATATGCTGCTGGCACCCAGTAATAAAGTAACAATACTAATAGCCAGGCCAATGCCGCTTTTACCGGTAATATCCTGTGATTGTATGGTGCTTTGCAGCTGTAAAGTACCGGCTTTACCAATATACTGCTGTACCTGGGCATAAAAATCCTGCCGGTAACTTTGGTCTTTCAAAAAAATCCCGGCCAGTGAGAGTATAAGCAAAAGTAGTGGAGCCAGTGAAAATATGGTATAATATGCCAGCGATGCGCTTAGTTTAAGCCCGTTATCATCAGAAAAACCGCTGAAAGTGGCTAATATTACCTTCCATAGTCGCTTAAAATATTCTTTGCTAAAAAGCTTCATATCAAAAATGAAATATATTTGTTAAGTACCTTTATTAACAGATAACAGCCCAATATGAAAAATGTAGTAAAACCGGTTAAAATTTTCGTTATGCTTATTATCTGTTGTTTTGCAAGCAATTTTAATGCCTTTGCTCAAAAAACAACGATTTATATCGTAAGGCATGCAGAAACAGGGGTGACCATGCCCAGGGCGGACGACCCCGGATTAAGCAATACAGGCCAGCAACGTGCTGATGATCTGGCAAAGCTTCTAAAGGGGAAGCACATTAAGGCCATATATGTTACTAAAGAAAAACGGAGCGGCGCTACTGCCCGCCCATTAGCGGTTAAGGCCCGTATACTACCGCGGGTTTATGAAACCGATTCAACCAGCCTGAAGAAATTTGCCAAAGCGCTGATCAAAAACTTCCAGGGTAACAACGTGCTCATTATTGGTAACGCCAACACTCTGATGCCTTTGTTGAGTGCTCTTGGAGCGGATACGCCATTCCCGGCGGTAAGCGAACAGGATTACGATATCATATATAAAGTAACTGCAAAAGAAAACAGAGATGTTGAGCTTGATCTGGATTATTACGGCCAAAAACATCATGAAAATGATATACCGGAAAAATATCTCCCTGAGATCAGCCACCCTGAGAACGTAAGGCCGTTTACGAATTATTAAGGCTAATATATATTGCCCTTTTGTCATTTAAATTACAAGCGGTAGCGAGGAGAAATCTTCTATTAATGATATGTACACTGCAGAAGATTTCTCTTAATCGTTCGAAATGACAAGCATTTTTAAGCTGTTATCAATGATTGGACACCACTAAAAGGTCAAGGTCTTTGCTTGGGATATTGAAACGCTCGCCAAAGTGCTTGTTGGTGAGATGTCCCTGGTATATGTAAACCGCTTTGCGGATACCTGCTTTTTGCCAAATTACATTCTTCAGGCTGCCTTGTTCTCCTATATCTAATAGGATAGGTGCAAATATATTGGTGAGCGCATAGGTTGCTGTACGCGCAACACGTGAGGCAATGTTAGGTACGCAGTAATGTATTACATCGTACTTGCGGAATACAGGGTGGGTATGGTTAGTAACTTCAGATGTTTCAAAGCAGCCCCCCTGATCAATACTTACATCAATAATAACCGAATTGGGCTTCATGCGGCTAACGGTAGCTTCAGAAACAATACAAGGGCTGCGGCCATCTTCGGCACGCATGGCGCCAATGGCCACATCGCAGGTAGTGATGGCTTTTTCCAATACAATAGGCTGTACTACGGACGTAAACACCCTTGCACCTATATTATTTTGTAAACGGCGAAGTTTGTAAATAGACGGATCGAAAACCTTAACCTCGGCACCTAATGAGATAGCAGTGCGGGCGGCGTATTCACCAACTGTACCGGCTCCAAGAATGACGATCTCGGTAGGAGGTACACCGGTAATACCACCCAGCATAAGGCCTTTGCCTTCAAAAATGTTACTCAGGTATTCGGCAGCGATCAATACCGATGTGGCACCCACGATCTCGCTCATAGCGCGAACCACGGTAAGCGAACCACCTTCGTCCTCCAGATGCTCGAAGCAAACGGCGGTAATTTTCTTTTTAATAAGAGCATGCAGGCTTTCTGCCTTCAGGGTGGCCAGCTGCAGTGTTGATATGAGCAATTGGCCCGGTTTCATCAGTTCAATTTCTTCGAGCGTTGGTGGCGCTATCTTGATGATAATATCAGCTTCGTATACTTTTTTAGTATCATAAACAATCTGGGCGCCCTGTTCGCTGTAGTTGTTGTCAGTAAAGTTGGCAGCCTGCCCGGCATTGCTCTCCAGATAAACATCGTGCCCGTTGTTAATGAGTAAGGCTACTGAAAGCGGTGTTAACGCAATACGGTTTTCCTGAAAAGAGGTTTCTTTGGGTATGCCTATAAAAAGCTTTTTTTTATTGCTTTTCACTTCAAGCATTGATTCCTGAGGCTGCATCATGGCCTGCCTGGCAACGCTCGTAAACCCACTGTATTTCCCTGCGCTCATGGTATATTAGTTTTTCCGGCTGATGAAGATAGTAAAAATACAGCAGCGTTGCTAAAAGTTTTCAACGGTGATGAGCCGCGAGTGGTTGTCCTGTATATGTATGCGTACGCCTGCATAGGTATCGGGAACCAGGTCGGCTATTTTTTCGGGCCACTCAATAAAGCAATAGTTTCCCGAGTAAAAATATTCTTCGTACCCCATATCCAGCGCCTCGCTATGTTGCTTTAAGCGGTAAAAATCAAAGTGATAAACCGGCCCGCCTGTTCCCTCGTATTCGTTAACAATAGAAAACGTTGGGCTGGTTACCTCGTCAGTTATCCCAAGCTCTTTGCAAAGGGCTTTTATCAGAGTAGTTTTTCCCGCTCCCATTTCGCCATAGAAAAGGTATATGCGATTGCTGCCGCCGGCTTCTAAAACCTTTTTTGCCGCTGCAGCCAGGTCAGCCAGGGATGTGGTACGTATATCCATTTAAAGTATTAAAATTTAAATGCCAAATATCTTACCTTGACGTGTAAGTTACGATAGGAATAATCATTTCTTCTAATGATATCCCCCCATGCTGGAAGGTTTCATTGTAAAAGTTAACAAAGTGGTTATAATTATTCGGATACACAAAGTAACTATCGCTTTTAGCAAACACAAAGCTTGAGCTTACATGCAGCTTAGGCAACTGGGCATCATGCGGGTTGCGGATATGGAATACCTCTTTTGGATTAAAATTAAGATTTTTACCCTGTTTGTAACGCAAGTTAGTATTGGTATTGCGGTCGCCAATGATTTTGCTGGGGCTTTTAACCCGTATGGTGCCATGGTCAGTGGTGATAATTACTTTAACCTGTTTTTGTGAAAGATACTTAAGCAGATCATATAATGGCGAGTGCTCAAACCAGGATAGCGTTAATGAGCGGTAAGCCGCGTCGTCACTTGCCAGTTCGCGTATCATATGCATATCTGTACGCGCATGGCTAAGCATATCTACAAAGTTGTATACCACTACGTTCAGCTCATTGTTCATGAGATTGTTAACCGACTCATTAAGTGCACGCCCCTCATCTATATTTAGTATCTTATTGTAGGAGTGTTTCACTTCACGACGCATTACGCGCTTCAGGTGATCGGCCAGAAAATTAGCCTCATACAGGTTTTTGCCGCCTTCGTCCTCATCGTTCTGCCACATTTGCGGGTAGCGGCTTTCCATTTCCAGTGGCATTAGCCCCGAGAAGATGGCGTTGCGCGCGTATTGCGTAGCTGTAGGTAATATACTGTAATAGGTATCTTCCTCTTCCAGCCTGAAATATTCTGATATCAGCGGGTTGATGATACGGAACTGATCATACCGGAGATTATCTATCAGGATAAAGAATACCGGCACGTTATTGTTATCCAGTTTAGGGAATACTTTTTTCTTAAAAAGCTGCGGGGAGTTTATCGGCGCGTTGTCGGGGTTTTTAAGCCAGTTGAGATAGTTTTTCTCAATAAACTTACAAAATTGCACGTTGGCCTCTGCCTTTTGCAGGGTTAAAATCTCATGCATACCGCTATCCTGCAACGCCTCCAGCTCAAGCTCCCAGTATATCAGTTTTTTATAAACCTCTACCCACTCCTGGTAGCTCAGGTGGTCATTAAGCGACATGCCCAGCGTGCGGAAATCCTGCTGATAAGCCATAGTGGTCTTTTCGGTTACCAGCCTTTTATTCTCCGTAAGCTTTTTTATGGTAAGCAGTATCTGTTTGGGGTGTACCGGCTTAATCAGGTAATCGTCAATCTTAGAGCCAATGGCATCTTCCATCAGATACTCTTCCTCGTTTTTAGTGATCAGCACTATCGGTACATCATTATTAATGCTTTTTATCTGTGATAGTGTTTCCAGTCCGGTTAGCCCGGGCATGTTCTCATCCAGGAAAACGAGGTCAAAGTAGTGGTTCTTAAACTCCTCTATAGCATCATTACCATTGGTAACGGTGGTTACTTTGTATCCTTTTTCGCCCAGAAACAATATATGTGGTTTAAGCAGATCTATTTCGTCATCGGCCCAAAGAATTGTGGTATCCTGCATATTATCTCTATTTTTATCCCCTAATAACTTGTAGGTTGTATGTTTTGTTGTAAAAATATACAAAGCATTAACATTTATTAACAAATACTGCGTGCTTGTTTTGTCATATTTAGGCACCTTTGCATGCAGAATACATATTGCTTTTGAATAAGAAGAAAATCATAAATGACCCCGTTTACGGGTTCATCAGCATTCCGACCGAACTGGTTTACGACCTGATAGATCATCCATACTTCCAGCGTTTGCGCTATATTAGACAGGTAGGCATGACGCATTTGGTTTACCCTGGCGCTTTACACACACGCTTCCATCATGCCCTCGGTGCTATGCACTTGATGGGCCTGGCTATTGAAACCCTTTGCAATAAAGGTACGGATATCAGCCCCGAAGAAAAAGAAGGCTTGATCATAGCGATATTGCTGCACGATATAGGCCATGGCCCATTTTCGCATGCGCTGGAACACACTATTGTAGAAGAAATAAGCCATGAGGATATTTCTATTATGTTGATGGACAAGTTAAATGCAGAGTTCGGCGGGCAGCTCAGCCTTGCCATCAGTATATTCAGAGGGGAGTATCATAAAAAGTTTCTGCACCAGCTGGTAAGCAGTCAGTTGGATATGGACAGGATGGATTATCTTAACCGGGATAGTTTTTTTACCGGTGTATCAGAAGGTGTCATCAGTTCAGACCGTATCATTAAGATGCTGACGGTTAAGAACGATATGGTTGTTGTGGAAGAAAAGGGCATCTACTCGATAGAGAAATTCCTTATCGCCCGCCGTTTAATGTACTGGCAGGTATATCTCCATAAAACCGTTATAGCCGCCGAGCAATTATTATGTAAAATATTTTGCCGGGCGCGAGAACTGGCGCTGGCCGGCACTCGCTTCCCGCTTACTCCTGCCCTGGCTTATTTCCTAAATACAGAAATTGACCGCACGGAATTTATGGCTAACCCTGAGCATTTAAAAGTTTTTGCACTGCTTGATGATACCGATGTGATGGCCGCTGTAAAGATTTGGGCCGGCAGCACCGACTGGGTGCTGGCTACGCTTTGCCATAATTTTATTAATCGCAGGCTGTACCACGTAGATATTACTTCCGACAGCCCGGATACTGTATGGGTAGAGGAGCTGCGCCGCAAGGCACAGCAGCAATATGGCCTTAATGAGCACGATGCCTCTTACTTTGTATTTACGGACAGTATCAGGAATAATGCCTATAACAAAGGCGATGGCAGCATTCATATTCTAAAAAAAGACGGTAGTGTAATTGATATTACGCTCGCGAGCGATAACTCCAATTTGGAAGCTTTGTCAAAAACCGTAAAAAAACATATACTCTGTTACACCAAAGAACTGGCTTTGAACGTATAAAGGCTAAAACTTAATAATTTGTTGCTTTAGTATTAACATATAACTTTGTACGATGCAATTTACTGCCAAGGATATAGCCATGCTGCTAAACGGGACAGTTGAGGGCGACGAAACAGTTGCCGTAAATCAGCTGGCGAAAATAGAGGAGGCCCAAAATGGTTCACTTTCATTTTTAGCAAATCTCAAATATGAGCCGTATCTGTATACTACAGATGCCTCTATTGTTATTGTAAATAATAGCCAGCAGTTAACAGCTCCGGTAAAAGCTACCCTTATACGTGTAGAAAACGCCTACAGTGCCTTTACGCTCCTGCTCGAAAAATATAATACCTTTAAACTTTATAAAGAAGGGATTGAGCAGCCCTGTTTCATACATGAAAGTGCTAAAATTGGTGAGAATGCCTACATTGGCGCATTTGCATACATAGGCCAGGGTGTAAAAGCAGGTAACAATTGTAAAATATACCCTAATTGTTATATAGCGGATAATGTTACCCTTGGTGATAATGTTACCTTGTTCCCAGGCGTTGTTATATATTTTGATTGCGTTATTGGCAATAATGTTACCATCCATTCAGGCGCGGTAATTGGCAGCGATGGCTTTGGTTTTGCACCTAATGCAGATGGCAGCTACACCAAAATTGCCCAAATTGGCAATGTGATTATTGAAGATGATGTTGAAATAGGCTCAAATACCACGGTTGACCGGGCTACTATGGGTTCAACGGTGATCCGTAAAGGAGCCAAGATCGATAATCTGATTATGATTGCCCATAATGTTGAAATAGGCAGCCATACGGTTATGGCAGCACAATCGGGCATCTCCGGCAGCACCAAAATAGGTTCAAGGGTAGTTATTGGCGGCCAGGTGGGTTTCGCCGGGCACTTAAACATAGCTGATGGCAGCCAGTTTGGCGCGCAGACAGGCATAAACAGCTCCATTAAAGTAACTGATAAACAATGGGGTGGTTCTCCGCACCTGCCATATAAAGATTACCTTCGTGCCCAGGTAAACATCAGGCGTTTACCCGAACTGGAGCAACGCGTACGCGAACTGGAAAATATTATAAAAGACTTAAAAAAAGATGTTCAGTAATTCGGGGTCATCGGTATAAAAACCAATGGACTATCGAACCAATGAACCAATGAATAATATAAAATGAACGTAAAACAGAGAACTATCAAAGCTCCGGTTTCTATCTCCGGCGTTGGGCTGCATACCGGCCAGAATGTGACCATGACCTTTAACCCGGCACCGGAAAAGCATGGGTACAAGTTTCGCCGGGTTGACCTCCCCGGCCAGCCGATAATTGATGCCGACTGCGACAACGTGACAGATACTTCACGTGGTACCACGCTTACCCAAAACGGCGCCAGCGTAAGTACGGTTGAACACGTATTAGCCGCTTTGGTTGGTTTGGAGATTGATAATGTGCTGATAGATATGGATGCGCAGGAAACGCCAATAATGGATGGCAGTTCTATACAGTTCATTAATGCTATAGAAGAAACCGGGACTGTTGAGCAGGATGCTGACCGGGAATACTATCACATTCCATATAATATCCATTACTCAGAACCTGAACGTAAGGTGGATATGGTTGCCATGCCGCTGGATGATGATTACCGCTTTACCTGTATGGTTGATTATAACTCGCAGGTGTTAGGCAGCCAGCACGCCACCATATCTTCCCTTAAAGAGTTTAAAAAAGAGATCGCATCAAGCCGTACTTTTTGCTTCTTACATGAGCTGGAGATGCTGGTTAAGCACGACCTGATCAAAGGGGGTGACCTCAATAACGCGATTGTGGTAGTAGACAAGGATGTTGACCAGGAGGAATTGAGCCACCTGGCTAAGTTATTTAACCGCAAAGACATCAACGTTGCGCCGCAAGGTATCCTGAACAATATTGAGTTGCGCCACCAAAACGAGCCCGCACGCCACAAATTGCTGGATATGATTGGCGACCTGGCATTGGTTGGTGTTCCGTTAAAGGGCCACATTATGGCGGCGCGGCCCGGCCACGCGGCCAACGTGGCGTTTGCTAAAAAGATAAAAGCGCTCATCAAGAAAGAACGTAGCCGCAAGCATGTTAAGGTTTATGACCCAAATATGAAACCGGTTTACGATACGGTGCAGATAATGGAAATATTACCGCATCGCCCGCCGTTATTGCTGGTTGACAAGATATTGGAACTCACAAAAACGCATGTGGTTGGTTTAAAAGCCGTTACCATGAACGAGCCATTCTTTGTTGGCCACTTCCCGGGTGCACCGGTAATGCCGGGTGTTTTACAGATAGAGGCTATGGCACAAACAGGTGGTATACTGGTACTTAATACCGTGCCCGACCCTGAAAACTGGCTGACACTGTTCCTTAAAATAGAAAATGCACGCTTTAAAGATAAGGTTTTGCCCGGCGATACGTTAATATTCCGTTGCGACCTTGTTGCTCCTATACGACGTGGCATTGCACAAATGAAAGGCATAGGCATGGTTGGTGAAAAAATTGTGGTAGAGGCCGAGCTGATGGCGCAAATAGTTAAATACAAATAATTTATGATACAGCCGTTAGCCTATATACACCCACAGGCCAAAATTGCGGATAACGTAGTAATTGAGCCTTTTGTAACCATACATAAAGATGTTGAGGTGGGTGAAGGTACCTGGATAGGGTCAAACTCGGTGATTATGGATGGTGCGCGTATCGGTAAGAACTGCCGCATATTCCCCGGAGCTGTAGTATCTGCCCCACCGCAAGACCTTAAATATAAGGGAGAGCCAAGTACGGTAACCATTGGTGACAATACGGTTATACGTGAGTGCGTAACCCTAAACCGCGGTACTGCTTTGGATAAAAATACCACTACTATTGGCAGCAACTGCCTGTTAATGGCATATGTACACGTAGCGCATGATTGCGTTATAGGCGATAATGTGATCATTGCCAATTCTGTGCAGTTGGCAGGCCATATCAACGTGTATGATTATGCTTTTATCGGCGGCACCTCTGCTGTACATCAGTTTGTTGAAATTGGCGCGCACAGCATGATATCAGGCGGTTCTCTGGTGCGTAAGGATGTTCCACCGTTCACCAAGGCCGGCCGCGAACCCTTATCTTACATTGGTATCAACTCTGTAGGGCTGCGCCGACGGGGGTTTTCCGCGGAAACCATTAATGAGATACAGGAAATATACCGTATCATATTCCTCAAGAAGTATAATATCACAAAAGCGCTTGATATCATAGAAGCCCAGTTTAACCCAACCGTTGAGCGCGATGAGATCATAAATTTCGTGCAGAACTCACAACGCGGTATCATGAAGGGTTTCAGCACGGTATAATTAAATATGACCATGGTCTATGGTCCATGGTCCATGGTCAAAAAATGCAGATTTCTCTCCAAAATATAGGCCGGCGATTTAACCGAGAATGGATATTCAGGGGTATTGATTATACTTTTGATGAGACGGGCAGTTACGCAGTACTGGGGGCAAATGGTTCGGGTAAATCTACATTGCTACAGGTACTCAACGGGAGCTTAGTGCCATCTGCCGGTACAATTAAGTATACAAACGGCACAGTAAATATTGATCCGGGCGATATATTTAATTACCTCAGCCTTGCCGCGCCTTATTTGGAAGTAATAGAAGATTTTACGCTGAATGAAATGATTGATTTTCATTTCAGGTTTAAGCCCTATCGCCAGGGGATGGATAAAGAAGCCGTAGCCGGTATTCTGAACTTACAGGGCAGCCGCAATAAGGCTATCCGCTATTTCTCTTCCGGAATGAAACAACGTCTTAAGCTGGCGCTTGCCTTTTGTGCCGACACCCCCATTCTGATGCTCGACGAACCCACAGCCAACCTGGATAACCAAGGGATTGACTGGTACCTGGGCTTAATTGAACAATACAGCGCAGGCCGCCTTACCATTATTTGCTCAAACCAACAACATGAATACAGCTTTTGTGCAAATACACTTAATATAGCTGATTATAAATAAGTATGGTTTAAAGGCATACCGCCTATTTCTTATTCAAATAATCATGCACAGCCCGGTCTACATCAATCAGGTTAATGTTGGCTTGTAATAGCTTCCAGTTACCATCAAGCAAAAAGTAGGTAGGCACCGCTTTTATTTTCCAGTTCGCTACATTGGGCGATGCGTTTCCCTTCAGATCCGTAACCTGTATCCATTTAGCTGTGTTTTTTGGCGCGTTTTTTAACCAGGTAGCTTTATCGGTATCTAACGAAACGCTAACAGTAGCAAATTGCTCCCTGTCGCGAGGGGTTATGATAAGGCCGTTAGACATTTTAGCATGGTTTTGGTCTGCCACCACGCTGCCGCTTTTCCAAAACTCAACCAATATTATTTTGGCTTTAATATCATGGTGGTTAAAGGGTTTGTCATCAGGGGTTTGCCCCTTTATATCTGCCGCGGTAGCTCCCGGCAGCAGCTTTACAAGTACCGCAACCTTATTACCTACTTTAATGCCATCATCGGTGTTTTTAGCAGAGTCACTAAGCCGGGCGTAAACGGCAGCATACTGGCTGGCATATTCGTCCAGGTATTGTTCTGCAAGGATGTGTGATGCGGCAAGGCTGTTTGGGTGGGCTTTTAAATAATTGGTTAATATCTCCGGCTCCAGTTTACGCCGCTCTGTCTGTAGCTTTCTTGTCTTTTCATACAAGGCGGCGCGCTGTTTAGGCGGCATGTTCTTTACCTCCCGGCTTTCCAGGTATTTGGTCATTGAGTCTGTTTTCGCATCCAGCTTGCCGGCCATCTGGGCCTGTAACTGGTAATAGTCAGTAAGTTGCTGCTGTGTTTTTGAACCGCTGATCACTTTTGGGTAATTGTTGCTTTGCGGCTCAATCAGGTAATTAGTATTCTCGAGGTACAGCGTAAACTTCTTTTTGCTGTTTAACGGTTTGGTGTCGTCAATAAGCACTATATCGTAATAGCCCGGGCTCTGCAATGGTTGCTCAATGCTGGCCTTGCCATCTTTAACAGGTTGTGTGAGCACCGTTTCGTTATACTGTGTAAGCATCATCTTTCCGCTGCTGATATCGCTATTGCTCAGGGTTAGGCTAAGCTTTGGGTTGCTGTTGCATGATGTTAATAATATGCCTGCTAAAAATGGTAAAATACGTTTCATATGTGCTACATTGTGAAAGGACGACCGAATTTAATAAATATTAATAGATATGTTGATAAATGCAGTTTCCTTTCTTGTTTGTGATTAAATTAGATTGTTTCTAAATAGTTATTATCCCTCCTTTAAGCCGAAACCATTTATATCTTTTGGCTTTTAATAGATACTTTTGCGGAAAATATAAATCAAATAATAATGAGCGAATTTAAACAAACCTTTAACTCCTCACTGGGAAAAAAGCTGATTATGGCTTTAACAGGCTTGTTTTTATGTACCTTCCTCATCGTACACGTGGGTGGTAACCTACTGTTGTTTAAACACGATGATGGTTTTGCATTTAACAGCTATGCTAACTTCTTAACGCATTTCCCGCCGATAGAGGTTATTGCATACATCCTCTATTTCTTTATCATCCTGCACTCTGTGTATGCATTGGTGCTTACTATTAAAAATCGCAGGGCGAGGCCGGTGGGTTATGCTGTAACTACAAAATCTCCAACCTCATGGTCGTCAAAAAACATGGGCTTGTTGGGTTCAATTCTTTTATTGTTCATCGTTATTCACATGGGCGATTTTTGGTTCACGTACAAATACAAGGATATCCTTCCTTTTAAAGAGTACCGAACCAACCTGGCAACTAACGAAACAACAGTTTCTGAATACAAGCCGGAAGTCCCAACATTTGAACGCTCGATCTCGGTTGAGAACAACGTGGAGATCGTTCGCGTAAAGGACCTGCACTCTCGTATACAATGGAGCTTTAGCCATTTATGGTATGTGGTATTTTATGTAATTGCCATGTTTGCCGTATCGTTCCACTTACTGCATGGTTTCCAAAGCGCGTTTAAAACGCTGGGCTGGGTGCACAAGAAATATGATGGCATTGTATCATTTATCGGTACGTGGCTTTTCGCGGTTATCATACCGTTGCTGTTTGCCTTGATGCCAATTGTTTATTATTTCCAGAGTTTGGGTAAATAGATTCAGGATACAAGAATCAGGAACCAAGACTTAGTAAACTAAATAGAAACAAAAGGATATATCAAGATAGACGAAACAAGTCTATCTTGATATCCGCTCTAAATACAAAGAAATGAGTTTAAATGCTAACATTCCGCAAGGGCCATTAGCCGAAAAATGGAGCAAGCATAAATTTAACTTAAAGCTGGTTAACCCTGCCAACAAGCGTAAATACAACGTTATTGTGGTAGGTACCGGTTTGGCAGGCGCATCAGCTGCTGCTTCATTGGCCGAATTGGGTTACAACGTAACCGCTTTCTGTTTTCAGGATAGTCCACGCCGTGCACACTCAATTGCTGCACAGGGTGGTATCAACGCCGCCAAAAACTATCAGAATGATGGTGACAGCGTTTACCGTCTATTTTACGACACTATCAAAGGTGGCGACTACCGCGCACGCGAAGCCAACGTTCACCGTTTGGCAGAAAACTCGGTAAATATTATTGACCAGTGCGTTGCACAGGGTGTACCTTTTGCCCGTGAGTACGGTGGTTTGTTGGATAACCGTTCATTTGGTGGCGCGCAGGTATCACGTACCTTCTATGCCCGCGGCCAAACTGGACAGCAATTGCTTTTAGGTGCATATTCGGCACTTAACCGCCAGATCAACCTGGGCAAAGTAAAAATGTACACTCGTCACGAGATGCTTGACGTGGTGATGATAGACGGCCATGCAAAAGGTATTGTTACCCGTAACCTGGTTACCGGTGCAATTGATACGCATGCCGCACATGCCGTATTGTTATGTACAGGTGGTTACGGTAACGTATTCTACCTGTCAACCAACGCCATTGGCTCAAACGTAACAGCAGCATGGAGAGCACACAAACGCGGTGCTTACTTTGCTAATCCATGTTACACACAAATTCACCCAACCTGTATCCCGGTTACCGGCGACCACCAGAGCAAGCTTACGCTGATGTCTGAATCATTACGTAATGATGGCCGTGTATGGGCTCCTAAAACCGTAGAGATCGCTAAGAAACTACGTAACAAAGAGATCACCGCATCACAGGTTAAAGAAGAAGATCGCGATTATTTCTTAGAGCGTAAATATCCATCTTTCGGTAACCTTGTTCCGCGCGATGTGGCATCACGTAATGCTAAGGATATGGCTGATGAAGGCCGCGGTGTAGGTACATCAGGCTTTGCCGTTTATCTGGACTTTGCAGATGCCATTAGCCGTATGGGTGAAGATACCGTACGCGCTAAATACGGTAACCTGTTTGATATGTACTATCAGATCACTGATGAGAACCCTTACAAACAGCCAATGCGTATTTACCCCGCGGTACACTATACTATGGGCGGCCTTTGGGTTGATTATAACCTGAGCACCAATGTACCGGGCTTATACGCCCTGGGCGAGTGTAACTTTAGCGACCACGGTGCAAACCGTTTGGGTGCCTCTGCACTGATGCAGGGTTTATCTGATGGTTACTTTGTTATCCCTTACACTTTAGGCGATTACCTGGCTACCATTGGTCCGAAACCGGTTGATAAAAACCACCCGGCCTTTGCGCAAACCAAACAGGATGTATTGGAT
Source organism: Mucilaginibacter sp. 44-25 (assembly GCA_001898335.1). GTDB lineage: Bacteria > Bacteroidota > Bacteroidia > Sphingobacteriales > Sphingobacteriaceae > Mucilaginibacter. The sequence continues at coordinate 257,704 of MKTS01000003.1, forward strand.
AACGTGAACAAACTGTTATCTCTTAAAGGAAACAAAACTGTTGTTGAGTACCACCGCGAGCTTGGCCATATTATGTGGGAGTACTGTGGTATGGCCCGTTCAAAAGAAGGCTTAACCAAAGCTAAAGCGATGATAAAAGAGCTGAAAGCTGATTTCTGGAAAAACGCCGTAGTGGTAGGTGAGAACGAAGAGTTGAACCTTTCTCTTGAGCGTGCAGGCCGTGTAGCGGATTTCATAGAGCTGGGCGAATTGATGGTGACCGACGCGTTGATGAGAAATGAATCATGCGGTGGCCACTTCCGTATCGAATCGCAAACGGAAGAAGGTGAAGCGCTTCGCGATGACGAGAACTATGCGTTTGTTGCAGCATGGGAATTTAAAGGTGAAAACCAGGAAGAAGAGCTGCACAAAGAAGAGCTGGTATTTGAAAATGTTAAGTTAACACAACGATCTTATAAATAAGATGGTGAGTAGTGAGTGGTTAGTGGCGAATAGATACACCGCGTTAACCAATCACTGCTAACCACTCACTAAACTCAAAGTTATGAGTCACGAAAATATGAACCTGACGCTTAAAGTATGGCGCCAAAAAAACACACAAACTCCAGGTAAGTTTGTGACCTATAAAGCTGAAGGGATATCGCCGGATATGTCGTTCCTGGAAATGCTTGACGTGGTGAATGAAAGTCTGATCAAAAAACAGGAAGACCCTATCCACTTTGACCACGACTGCCGCGAGGGTATCTGCGGTAGCTGTTCATTATACATCAACGGCAGGCCGCATGGTCCAAAACGAGCTATTACTACCTGCCAGTTGCATATGCGCAGCTTCAACGATGGCGACACGGTTACCATTGAGCCTTGGCGCTCTGCAGCCTTCCCTGTAATTAAGGATTTGGCTACAGACCGTTCAGCGTTTGATCGTATACAACAGGCTGGTGGTTTTATTTCAGTAAACACCGGTGGCGTGCCTGACGCTAACTCGACACCTATACCTAAAGTTGTGGCTGATGAAGCCTTTAACTCTGCCACCTGTATTGGTTGCGGCGCTTGTGTAGCGGCTTGTAAAAATGCTTCGGCCATGTTATTCACCTCGGCTAAGATCACGCAACTGGGCTTATTGCCGCAAGGCCAGCCCGAACGCTGGAGCCGCGTACAGGCCATGGTAAAGCAAATGGACAAAGAAGGTTTTGGTAACTGTACCAATACCGGTGCCTGCGAGGCAGAATGCCCTAAAGAGATCACGCTGATGAATATCAGCCGTATGAATAATGATTTCTTTAGCGCCAAACTTTTCCGCGAGGAACATACCCATGATCATAGCGGCAATGGCTAAATAAGAGCCTGTATTATTAAAAAAACAAGGCCCGAGTGCATATCGCATTCGGGCCTTGTTTTTTAGCGCTTTAGGAGAGACTACACTTTCTTTAAAGCCGCTATCACATCTTTACCTTCAGGGGCTTTATCAAAGTACTGTTGTAGCTGGCCATTTTTGCCATATATGGCTACAAAAGGCGTGTGTTTTAATTGGTAATAACGTTGCACGGTGTAGGTATAACCCTCGGTGCCTAAAATAAAATTAGGATATTTATCAAGCCCGTAATCGTTCTCGAAGGTTTTTACCATGCGGATATCGGTAAATGTGATCATCACCACTTCAAACTTTTTAAGTTTATCCATATCCGGTTTCAGCTCTCTTATGAGTTTTTGGCAATGCGGGCAATCTGGCGCAAAATAGATCAATACTACCGGTTTGTTCTTAGGCAAGTCTGCCGGGGTAAGGTTTTGATCCTTTGTGGTGAGGATCTTAAAAGGCGCGATGGTTTCAGGCATAGTTTGCGCCTGTGTACAGGCAAAGCCGCTCACCATTAAAAGCAATATAAAAGCAAGTCTTTTCATGTTATTCAGGGTCATTTATGTATAATAGTTAAGCTTCCAGCATTTCTATCTGCCAGGCAATTTGTTCTTCGGTTACAGGGAATAACGCATTTTCGCGTATAGTATGATAGGCCGCCTCAAATATTTGGTTATAATCGCCTTTTACCGATGGCGCAGTTTCCACACACTTCTCATTATCAAAATTCACAATGGTGAGTTTACCCTCATTCCCTGCCGGTTCAACCCCATAAGCGTCGTCAGTCGGCATCATACCCTTGTCCAGTTGCGCTTCCTGCACATCTGTACGGTTCTTAATAAAACTTCCCAACGTTCCATTGACCCAAAAACCTGGCGTTTCTCCGGCAATCTGCAAGCCCGATGTAAGGTAAACATTTAGCTGATTAGGGTATAGTAAATGATAATGGAAATAATCAGGCACTTCCGAGCCATCGCGGTATATACCGGTGGTTTTATGGAAGGATAACGGCCGGCCAAATAAAGCTATGGCATTATCCAGCAGGTGCGCGCCCAAATCGTAAACCAGGCCGCCTGCAGGCACCCCCTTTGTTTCCTTAAATGATTTAACCCCTATGGCCGCCTTGTAACGGTCCATCCGGAAGGTTACCTCTATCAGTTGCCCAAGGCGGCCGCTTTCAATTACTTCTTTTGTTGAGAGAAAGCCGCTGTCATAACGGCGGTTTTGGTACACCATTAAATGGAGGTTAAGCTCTTTTGCAGTAGCAAAAAGCGTTTTTACTTCTTCAGAAGTTGCGGCGGCGGGTTTTTCCAACAGTACATGCTTGCCTGCCTTCATGGCCATCATGGCATGCTCAAAATGCAGGTTGCTGGGCGTATTTACAATTACCAGTTCTACCTCGTTATCATTCAGCAATTCTTCTATCGAATTATATTCGGTAATGTCCGGATAAAGCTTTGATGCTTTTTTCTCATACCGTTCCACAATTCCTTTTAAGGTAAAATGCGGATTAGTGTGAATGAACGGTGCATGAAATATCCTGCCCGACATACCGAAGGCCATCAGGCCAGTAACTATTGGAGCTGCCATGGTGGTAAATTTATGAGTTAATGCTGCATTTGGCCAAATTATCTGCAACAAAAAAAGGGAAGAGTATGATACCCTTCCCTTTTAAAGATCAACTTAACTGATCTTATTTCATTGATTTTTGAATTGCTTCAATTTTTGCCAGGTGCATTTTTACAGCAGGCAAAGTTTTGGTAGCAAATGCCATCAGGTCGGCATCTTTGCAATTTTTAGAAGCATCTTCTAACATTGATTCAACTTTTTTGTGGCCATCTACCATCGCGTCAACATAAGCTTTGTCGAAATCTTTACCAGATTTTGCATATAGATCGCTCAGCATTTTTTGGTGATCTTCATCAGGAGCTGTAGGCAGAGTGATATTTTTCTTTTTAGCAATTTCCATTAGCTCTTCGTTAACCTTGGTATGGTCGGTTACCATCATGTTAGCGAACTCTTTTACTTGCGCATTAGTAGCTTTTTCTGCGGCTACTTTACCGGCAGCCACCTCGGCCATACCTGCATTGGCCGCGTCAGTAGCAAATTTTGCGTCTTTTTCATCTACAGCAATACCTGTAGAACCATTGGTAGTGGTGTCTTTTACTGCGTTTACACTGTCAGCTGTTTCTTTGCTGTCTTTTGCGGCATTGTTACATGCCTGGAATGATAATGCCGCAACGGCTATCATTGCTGCTAAGCTTAACTTTTTCATTTTGATAGATATTTTTAGTTTTTGTATTGGTTCTAACAAACTGCTGGCCATTTAGTTTTAATAAACAGGCAGCTGTAAAATGCCTTCTATATAGTTTAAACTTTTGCTATTTTTGGGCACACAAAACAAACGTTATGAATTTTCCGGCAGAATTAAAGTACACCAGCGATCACGAGTGGATCAGAATTGAAGGTAACGAAGCTTACATAGGTATAACCGAATTTGCACAGGGCGAGTTAGGTGATATCGTTTACATCGATATCAATACCGTGGGTCAGGAAGTTTCTAAAGAAGCTGTCTTTGGCACCGTAGAAGCGGTTAAGACTGTATCTGACCTGTTTATGCCGGTTGATGGCACTGTATTGGAAGTGAATAGCAAATTGGATAGCGAACCTGAGCTGGTGAACTCAGACCCATACGGCGAAGGCTGGATGGTGAAGATCAGCATTAAGAACCCGGCTGATGCCGACAACCTTTTAGACGCCGATGCGTACAAAGGTGTTATTGGGCACTAATGAAAAGTACTTTTAAATATTATGGGCCTGCAATATTGTGGGCCCTCTTTGTTTTAATATTATGCGCCATACCCATTTCTGTTAGAGAAGGTGAAGGATTGTTCTTTGCCGGCTTTGACAAGATGGTGCATTGCATCTTTTTTTTCGTGCTATCAGTTTTATACTGCACCGGTAGTATCAGAAAATGGCACACCCGTAATATCCGCATAGAAATAGCCATGAAAAATACCGTTGTATTATTGAGCTATGGCGCACTGATAGAAGTGCTGCAATCACGTGTTTTTACCTGGCGTAGCGGCGACTGGCACGATTTGCTTGCCGATACCATTGGTGCCAGTATGGGCATATTTGCTGTACTTGTTACCGGAAACGCTATAAACAGCAATAAATGAAAAATGTAAAGTATTTGTGCGCACTGGTTGTATTGTTGGCTGCTACCAGCTCATGCGGTATATTTAAAAAAGATTGTGGCTGCCCGCATTTTGGCAAGTCGGCATCTGCAAGTAAGCCTACCCGCTACGTTTAATTCTCTTTTTTTCGTCAAAAAGTATCACCAATGGCTATTCTTATTTGGATTTGTTATAAATAAAGCTAAATTTGTGCCTGAGAAAATACTACTGGTATGACACTTGAGCAACTCGAAGTTGGAGAAACAGGCATAGTAAAGGAATTTACCGATCTGGAAATGTCTGTTAAATTAATGGAGATGGGATGCCTTCCCGGTGAGGCTATAAAAGTTTCGCGTGTAGCGCCCCTTGGCGACCCTATAGCTATACACGTTTCCGGCTACCAGCTTAGTCTGCGCCGTTTTGAGGCCTCAACTATTGTACTGCAATAATTTGATCATTGAAAGCTGAAATAAGAGTTGCGCTTGTAGGAAACCCAAATACCGGTAAATCAACCCTTTTTAATGCCCTTACCGGTTTAAACCAAAAAATCGGAAACTTTCCGGGTGTAACTGTTGATAAGAAAACAGGCTTTTGCCCGCTTCCTGATGGCCGCCGTGCCGAGATCATTGACCTTCCCGGAACTTACAGCCTTTACCCTAAAAGTAAAGATGAGTCTATCGTATTTTCTGTACTGGCCGAAAAAGGGTCAGATCTATCGCCCGACCTCGTAGTAGTAATACTGGATGCTACTAACCTTAAACGGAACCTGCTATTATATACTCAGGTGGCCGACTTGAAAATACCCATTATCATCGCCCTTAATATGATGGATATGGCCACAAAGGCGGGTATTGATATAGATGTTAACCTGCTGGCCAAAAGATTAGGTGTACCTGTTGTGCCTATTTCGGCCAGGAAGGAACAAGGTATTGACGACCTTAAAAAGCTGATCGCTTACGCTAATCAAGTTCCGCTGCAGACCGATAGTATTTATGTGAATGCGCTGGCTCCTGCTTTAATAGATGATATTACCGAAGAGATCGGTGCCTCAAGCCCTTATTTTGCTTTACAGCTGGCACACCAGCATGAGCATCTGAAGTTTCTAACACCAGAGCAGAGCGACCGTATTGAGGAACTGGAGAAGAAACATTCCTTTCACTCACAAAAGGCGCAGGCTGCAGAAACTATAGCCCGCTATAACTACATCAATGATGTGTTGTACGATACTGTACAAACACCCCAAACTGCGCATGAAGAAAGCCTGAGCAACCGTATAGACCATATCCTTACCCACAAGATATTCGGGTTTATCATCTTCATGATGGTACTGCTGTTCATGTTCCAGTCCATATTTGCATGGTCGGCTTACCCTATGTCGTTAATTGAGAACAGCTTTGTTTGGGCCGAGGGCGCTTTGCGCGACATACTGCCACCTGGCCCGCTGGCCGATCTGCTGATTGATGGTGTGGTTGCAGGGTTAAGCGGAGTACTGGTATTTATCCCTCAAATTGCAATACTTTTTGCTTTTATATCCATACTGGAAGATACCGGCTACATGTCGCGCGTTACGTTTATGATGGATAAGATCATGCGTAAGGTGGGTTTAAACGGTAAGTCCGTAGTGCCGTTAATTGGTGGCTTTGCCTGTGCTGTACCCTCTATTATGAGTACCCGCACTATTGAGAACTGGAAGGACCGCATGATCACGATTATGGTAACCCCACTGGTGGCTTGTTCTGCCAGGTTGCCGGTATATACATTGCTTATTGCGCTGGTGGTACCCAACAAAAACATTTGGTGGATTTTTAACCTGCAGGGCCTGGCGCTTACCGGTATGTATGTGCTCAGTTTGGTTTCGGCCGTGTTGGTGGCTTTTGTGATGAAATTTGTGCTAAAGGCCCGTGAACGCGGATATTTCATTATGGAACTGCCGGTATACCGTATGCCGCGCTGGCGCAATGTGGGGCTTTCTATGTTTGAACGTTCTAAGACCTTTGTTTTGCAGGCGGGCAAGGTAATTATTGCCGTATCAGTTATATTGTGGGTGCTATCAAGCTATGGGCCGGGCAAGCGTTTTGAGCAGATAGAAAAGAGATATAGCCAGCCACAGTTTACCCAAAGTATGACGCCTGATAGCCTCAAGAGGGTCATCTCTACCGAGAAACTGGAGAACTCTTACGCAGGTGTACTGGGCCATGTGATAGAACCCGTTATTAAACCCCTCGGCTTCGACTGGAAGATAGGTATCGCGCTCATCACCTCATTTGCCGCCCGCGAGGTATTTGTGGGCACTATGGCCACCATTTATAGCGTAGAGGGCGATGCTGACCGCATCGACTCTGTGCAGGATAAAATGCGTAAGGCACGCAACCCCAACACAGGACAGCCGGCTTTTACGCTCGCTGTGGCTTTCTCGCTCATGATGTTTTACGCCTTTGCCATGCAGTGCGCCAGTACGGTGGCCGTAGTTTACCGCGAAACAAAAAATTGGCGCTGGCCTGCCGCGCAATTTGCCTATATGACGGTGCTTGCCTACACGATGGCGTTTTTGGCATATCATCTTTTAAAGTGATATTTAATATCGAACATCAAATAAGAAATTACGAATGTCGAAATAAGGATTTCATCATTTGATATTCAAAATTTAGCATTCAGTATCACATCCTCAACCCAATCCCATATCTTTGATATTGAGGTAGAAATTGGATAAAGTAAAAGTATTAGAAAAGTATCTCCCGCCTGACGCGGCACCACTTATTGGCCGCTGGATAGATTACTTTAAGTGCGAGTTTAAAATATCGCGTAACCGCAACAGTAAATTTGGCGATTACCGCGCGCCGTTTGGCGACAAAGGGCACCGCATATCTGTAAATTACGACCTTAACCCCTACGCTTTCCTGGTAACAACGGTACATGAGTTTGCGCACCTGCACACATGGAACGAGTACAAGCAAAAGGCCAAACCACACGGCACCGAATGGAAGAATAATTTTAAGAAAATGATGCAGCCTTTTTTTGAAAAGGATGTTTTTCCGGCCGATGTAAAAGCGGCGATCATGAATTACCTTGACAATCCCGCTGCTTCAAGCTGCTCCGACCTTAATTTATATCGCTCGCTCCGGAAATACGACGCGCCGAAAGAGGCGGTACATACCGTGGAAAAACTGCCGCCCAACGCGATTTTTAAGCTCAAGGACGGACGAGTTTTCCGCAAGCAGGAAAAGCTGCGTAAACGTTATAAATGTGTAGAGGTAAGCACCAAGCGTATTTATCTTTTTAGCCCGGTAGCCGAGGTTGAGATATTGCAGGAACCGTAGGCGACTGATATTTAGGTGGGTTTTTTTACCACCCTGTCGGCATTGTCTTTAATAAAGGTTTCCCAGCCTGAATAGGCTTTTTTGCTTTTGCCGCTTTTGGGGGCTTTGGTGCTTATTTTCTGGAATGAATGGCATACAGCTACGGCAAGCCCGTCTGTGGCGTCTAAAAAATCGGGCGTTTCGGTAAATTTTAGCAGGGTTTGCAGCATTGCGGCTACTTGCTCTTTAGTCGCGCTGCCATTGCCAGTTATAGATTGCTTTATTTTACGTGGAGAATATTCCGTAATATCAATACTACGGGAAAGTGCTGCAGCCATACAAATTCCCTGTGCCCGCCCCAATTTTAACATCACTTGTATGTTCTTTCCGTAAAAGGGAGCTTCTATGGCCAGGCAATCGGGGTTATATTGATCAATCAAAGCAACCGTTTTTTCAAAGATACGCTGCAGTTTAAGCATATGATCGTCGAGCTTGTCCAGTTTAACCACTCCAAGGCTGATAAGCTGGATGTGGTTCCCTTTTTCGAGTATTAAGCCATACCCCATAACAGCCGTGCCGGGGTCTATACCTAAAATAACGCGTTCTTTTACATTTGCCTGCTCCATCTGTTGCAAAGCTACTGTTTAAAGGGCTTTATTATGTAGTATATCCAAATATTCGGCTCTGTCTATGGTACGTGCACCCATACTTTGTAAATGTTCGGTGTATACCTGGCAGTCAATAAGGGTGTAGTTGCTGTTATGGCAGAGCCAGATGAGTGCAGCTTTAGAAGCATTGTTTACCAGGCTAAACATGCTCTCGCCACAGAATACCTTATCGGCATTTACGCCGTAAAGCCCTCCTGCTAAATGGCCATCTTTCCAAACCTCTACAGAATGGGCGTGGCCCAGCTGGTGCAGAGCGGAGTATGCCTCTTTCATCCCGGAGGTTATCCAGGTGCCGGTTTGTCCCTGCCGGTTTATTGTTGAACAGTGACTAACCACCTCATCAAAACATTGGTTTACAGTAATTTCAAAGGTATTACTGTTCATTACTTTTCGCATGGATTTAGATATGGTTATCTCATGCGGATAAAGTACAAACCGTTCGTGCGGCGAATACCACAGAATAGGGTCGTCTTCGCTGAACCAGGGAAAAATGCCGTTGTGATAGGCCAGCAGCAACCGCTCAACAGAGAGGTCGCCGCCTATGGCCAGTAGTCCGTCGTCATCGGCCAGCGCCGGGTCGGGAAATAACAAACGTTCATCAAGCCGGTATATCATCAAAGGCAAAGTTATGCCTTCTTGCGTATCACCAGCTTTTTATTTTGTGCCTTGGCAATGTTATCCATATACTGCTGCATTTCGGTATACTTTGCAGCCGGTATAACATGGTTATTTAATTGTAAGGTAGTAGTGCTGAGCACCTGGTTCTTAGCGGCATTGTACGCGTACCTTACCTCATAACTGCCATAGGTAAATTTAAGGGTTTGGTTTACAGGCAAAGTTTCCACCTCGTAACCCTGCGGCAGGTCAATCGTAGTTACGCATGATTTTTGAATAGGTGTAGAGAAATAAAAATCGCTTTTACGTTTTTCAGCTATAGGCAACGTAGCTTTCCATAGGTCAAACACCCGCGGGCGGTAAAACATCTTGTTACCCGATGCTATATCGCAAAATTTATCAAATTCCAGATCAAGGGTTACTTCTTTTGTGCCGTCATTATCATCCGCAGGGCTTACCTCAAATAAATTGGGCTGCTTCATATTCAGCATTCTAATAAGCGTTTCCTTTTGTTCGGCGCTTTTAAGGGAAGCCAGGCCAATAAGATCGTCACGATAACCACCGGTAGCCGTTATTTTAACTTTTGCCTTTGCCCCGCCGTTCTCGTCAAAGGTGATATGGGCTTCGCTGTTAAACTGGTTATCGGCCATGGTGCTTTTGGGTGTATTCACCAGTTGGCCACCGGTTTCGGTAATCAGCAGCGCGTTTCTGTTTTCAGTAAAAGCCCCCAGCTTACCAAATGGCTTGGTATTGCTGGTACACTCCAGCCAGGTAGTGTCGCCTTTAAAAGGGATACACACTATAACATGGTTAAAATTTGAACTTGGAAAGCCAAAATCAGTAGGCCGTTCATTTTCGCCGGCCCTTATAACGGCGTAATATGCGGGAATGTTTACAACCTTTAATAAGGCCAGCATGTAGTTGGATAGGGCTTTACAATCGCCATATTTTTTCTCGTCAACAAAGCTGGCCGGAAAAGGCTTTAAACCGCCAATGCCCAGTTGTATGCTCACATAGCGCATATTATCCTGCATGTATTTGTACAAGAACTTCGCTTTTTCCCGATCGGTAGGCAGGTTAGCCGTCATGGCTCGTATTTGTTCTACACGCTGTGGCGATAGGTTACATACGTCGGTATTAAGTGCCTGTTGCCACTTGCCAAAATCGGCCCAGGTAGTAAAGTTGCCTGGTAAGCCTGCGAAGGTAAAGGAGTTAGTAGCAAAATCAATACTCGGGAAAACCTGCCAGGTTACGGCATCCTGTTCGGGCTTTATCGCTTTAACAGAACGCACCACCCATGAGTACTTGTCATATCCGTCGTCGGTTGTTTTAACGGGGGCTATATTGGTGTTGTGGCTTTTAAATCGAAATCCACTTGCCGGGTCGGCCTTTACCACACACTCCGCATATTGTATGGCTCTTTCTGGTTCCTGGTAATACCATGAGCTAAGGTCCAGGTAGCTATTGCTGGTTGTTTCATAGCTGATCTCGATGGTTGAGGGGTAGCTGGCCAGGCTATGGCTCAGCATCAGCATACGGTCGTCCGTTACGATGGAAATACCATCAACCGCGGCACGGTCATACATATCGCTTTTATGGTATTTCTTTAGCGGCACGCCATCGGCATTGTAGGCCACCATTTCAACACTGCCTACGCTGTTAAACTTTTTATCATAATAGATCAGCAGGCGGGCCTCGTCGTCTCCCTTCTCATTTAAGATGGTAACTATGCTATGGTGCTTTTTAACCACTTTACTTTGGTTTTTCACTATAATTTCGTCATACGCGTAGCGTACTACGGCATCGGCACCTTCCTTTAAAGAATCGGGTATGGCGGCAGCTTTATAGTAATCCTTTGGGAGCGATTTATCCTGCGCAAGCACAGAAAAGGAAAAAAGGCAGCTTAATGCGGCTGCCACCGTAACAGCATTTATATAGAGGATCTTCATTTAACGATCAAGATTTTTTTAGTACGATCTGTTCATTAAGCATCTCATACATCTTTTTATAGAACTCGTGTACTTCAGGGTAAACATCCTTGTAATAGACGTTTGACTTTTGATCTATCTGGTAGCGTATAACCAGCGTGCCATTTTCAGCCGCCATTACCCGCCTGAACTGGATGCTGCCGTCGGGCATGTTCATGGTAACGTTTTTAGGTAGCGCATCAACCTTGTAATTTGCAGGTAATTTATAGTTGCCAATAATGGTATAGCTTTTTCTGTAGCCAAAATCAATATTGGTGCGCCTTTCCTCGCTCAAGAAAGGATTGGTTTTAAGTGAGCTGAACAGGTTAGGCACAAAGTAAATGTAGTTTTCATCCGTACTGGGCAGGTCGAGTGTAAAATTAATAGACTGTTTGAGCGGTAAAGTATCTACTTCCATATTCTCCATTTTAAACCCATTTATTTTCAGGTTGTTATCGTTCTGGCACAAATAATCGGTATACTTTTTTTCGCCGTCGGTTTTGTATTTAGATATGGCATTTATACGGTTATAGCTAAAGCTGCTGATCTCCGCCAACCCGTTCAATTTTCCGTCGCCCTTTAATTCTCCGCTAAGGATGATCACCTGCCTTACCGGGTTAGCGTTTTCCAGCATCACGATATCATATAGTTCCTTTTCTTTATCAATATAAAAGCCAGATGAGTTTAGCAGGTTGTCGGGCATTTCATTATACATGTTGTATTTGTTTGTGGCATCAAGCAAATATGGTTTGCCACCAGTAACCGGGATATATACCACCGCACGGTTAAACTGGTACAGGTAAGTAAAATAAGGGGCCACTTTACCGTGGTCGCGGGTGCTTACCACCATTGGATAGGCTTTTACACCAGCTTGCTTTAACAGATGAAACAGAATGAGGTTGATCTCCGCGGAGTTGCCGGTCTTTTTTTCCCATGCCTTAACAGTACCGTCGTTGGTATACCAGCGGTCAATACCGTTCCATTTCATGTTGTTCTTTACTTCATTGAACAGGTATCTAATTTTTTCGTCGTCTGTTTTAAACGCCTTAGCTTTCGCTATAATTTCTGCTTCGTTAAGCAGTTTACGTTTTAACTGTGCTCCAAAGTCCTCGTCATCGGCCAAAATGCCGCCTACTTTGGCCCAGGTATCTGAATAGGTAGGCCTGTAGCTGCCCGTAGGCCTCACACCTGTTAACTGGTAAACTATGCTTTGCGCATTATCGGCATTTGAGGTCATGTAAGGTTCATCGGGTAATGATGGTACGTTAGAAATGCCCCTTGTAATGGTTTCCAGGCTATAGGTAATGGCATTGGTGCCTGTACCGGTGCTGCGGCCCTCGCTTTTAGTAGCGTATTTTGAGAGAGGGAGAGTTATATTCCCTTTCAGGTTAAAGAACATAAAGTCGGGTATGTAGGTTTGCAGTTCGCTGTATCGGGTAGGGATCTTATCCTGAAAGTCCCAGTCGGGGAAGTTATTAAGAGAGTTGCTGTGCCATTTATATTTATATTCAATGACAGAGCCCGGTTTAACGTTGGGCATACTGAAAACATAAGCGGTACGCATTTTATCAATATTTTCTGTATAGAGCAGTTTCTTATCCAGCTTGGTTATTTCGGGCTTGCCATCAACCAGGTTAATAGTTTCGGCCTCTAAGCCGGTAATATATTCAAGGCGGTTACCTCCGTAAAACTCTATGCGTATGTTGGCATTGTCCTTACCATTGATATTAAATATTTTAACACGCTTGTGGCGTTCCATGGTAAGGTCGAAATTGCTATCGTAACCCACATTGGCTACATCAAAGAGAATTTCAGCATTCGCGTCCTTTTCAAAGTCGCATTGCTTTAGTTCAAGATCAGCAATGTCAATCTTTCCGAAGGGGCGGTTAGCTATAAGGTTTGTTTGGGGGGTAGCGGATTGCGCTAAAGAGATAAGGGGAGCAATGCAAATAGCAATTGCTGCAATAGTTTTATTCATTGTAATAGGGTAAAGCAGTGCGAATATAATTAAAAAGCTCCTAAGGGAAAAAAATTTCCGGCACGCTAAACCACTTGCCCCGGGGCTTGTCTTACTCGGTAATGAATAGTTTAGCAAGAATTAAGCATTTGTATGCCCGTGCGGGTTTCGGGCTAAATGTAGATAAGCTGGCGCAATACCAGAGGCTATCGGTTAAACACGCTGTTGATGAACTGTTTAGATCGTCAGATTTTTCGCAGCCCCTTAGCTTACTAACGGCTAACCAAACGTACCAAATGGCCGATAGGGCAGATAAAACAGATACGCTTACACGTAAAATGTTCCTGCAGGAGCAGCGGCAGCAGGAAAAGGACCTCAACCTTGCCTGGCTAAATCAGATGAGTAGTACCGAGGCCGTTTTGCGTGAAAAAATGGTTTTGTTCTGGCATAATCATTTTGCCTGCCGTACACAAAACCCCTGGTACGCGCAGCAGCTAAACAATATACAACGCGATAACGCGCTTGGTAATTTCAAAACCCTGCTATTACAGGTGTCGCAATCGCCGGCTATGTTGCAATTTCTTAACAACCAGCAAAACAGGAAAGGCCATCCTAATGAGAACTTCGCCCGCGAACTGATGGAACTTTTTACTATTGGCCGTGGTAATTATACCGAGCAGGATATTAAAGAATCGGCGAGAGCCTTTACCGGCTGGGGGTTCAACAACAAAGGAGAGTTTGTGATGAGGGCGGGCCAGCACGATGATGGCAGCAAAACCTTTATGGGCCAGAGCGGAAATTTCAAGGGAGAAGATATTATTGATATTATTTTGCAGAAAAAGCAAACGGCTGTATTTATATGTACCAAATTATACCGGTACCTGGTTAATGATACGCCCGACAAAGCACATGTTAATGCCATGGCCGATTTGCTTTATAATGGGAATTATGAGCTTAGCCCTGTGCTGAAATATGTTTTTACAGCCGACTGGTTTTATGCCCCGGCTAATGTTGGCAACCTCATTAAATCGCCAATCGACCTGATTGTTGGCCTCAACCGCCAGTTTTACATTACCTATAACAACCCGGAAGTAATGATGCAGTTTGAGCGGGCGCTTGGGCAGGTATTGTTTTATCCGCCAAATGTGGCCGGCTGGCCGGGCGGTAAAAACTGGATAGACAGTTCATCGCTTATGTACCGTTTAAAAATACCTTCTACGGTACTTAATAACGGCATCATAGATTTCCATGGAAAAGCCGATCCCGAAGATGAAGCGCTGCTGGCAGGTATGCCTAACCGCAAACAGGTAAAAACCCAGGCGCAGTCCACCGCAGATTGGGATAAGTTTTTAGCTGGTATACCTAAAGGGACTACAAAGGAACAAGTGGCTGAGGTGTTGTTATCTCCAGAGATAAACAGCAATTTAAAATCAGTGATTGTGCAATCGGGCAGTATTAAATCAATGGTGGTAGAGCTGGTATCTACACCGGAATATCAATTGTGTTAGTTATGAAAAGACGCGATTTTTTAAAAAGTAGCGCGCTGGCATCCGGCGTGTTTCTGATACCATCATTCCTGAAACCGTTCGAGGCGATGGCATCAAACGAGCTCAGCGGATTTAAAAACCTGGTGATCATACAACTGTCTGGTGGTAACGATGGCTTAAATACCATTGTACCCTACGGTAATGATATTTACTATCAGAAACGAAAAACCATAGCTATCAAACAGCCTGATCTGATCAAGTTAAACGACATGCAGGCGCTTAACCCTAACTTAGCTGCGCTTAAGGAACTTTACGACCAGGGCTGGATGAGTATCATTAACTCTGTGGGTTACCCTAATCCAGACCGCTCGCATTTCCGCTCTATGGATATATGGCAAACCGCAAGCGCGTCAGACCAATTTCTTACCACCGGCTGGATAGGCCGCTATCTTGATGCTAACTGCGCCGTGAATAAAAACCCTTATACCGCTGTTGAGGTGGATGATACCTTGTCGCTGGCCCTTAAGGGTTCTAAAATGAAGGGAATAGCCGTGCAAAATCCCGGTAAATTATACAGCAACACCCGCGAGCCATTTTTTAAAGAACTGGTTAACGAGCATAACGATAATTTAAACGAAGACAACCTGGGTTACCTGTATAAAACCATGATTGAAACCTATTCATCCGCCGATTATATACAGCAAACCTCAAAAACATACCAAACCAAAGCAGAGTACCCGCAAACCGCCTTTGCTAATCAGTTGAAAAGCGTAGCTAAGTTCATTAACTCGGGTTTAAAAACACGGGTGTATTATGTTTCGTTAAGCGGGTTTGATACACATACCACGCAAATTAACCAGCAGGGGCGCCAGTTAAAAGTATATGGAGAGGCAGTAGCCGCGTTTATTAAAGACCTCAAACAAAGCGGCAGGCTGGATGATACCCTGGTAATGACCTTTTCAGAATTTGGCCGCCGAGTTGAGCAAAACGCAAGCGACGGCACAGACCATGGTACGGCTAATAATGTGATGCTTTTTGGGGGCAAGCTTAACAAACAGGGCATTTACAATAATGCGCCCAATTTGACCCAGTTAGACAACGGCGACTTGAAATACGAGATAGATTTCAGGAATATATATGCCACATTACTGGATAAGTGGCTGAATGTGAATAACAGCACAGTGCTTAACTCCGGTTTCAGAGCGATGGATTTTGTATAGTTAGTACCTAAAAAAGAAACGCCAGGCTTTTAGCAGCCTGGCGTTTCTTTTTTATAGGAATTGGGTTTATTTCTTCACCCAGCCATCTTTTAGCGTAACTGTACGGTTAAACACCAGTTTGTCGGCTGTGGCATTTTTATCCAGCGTAAAATAGCCCTTGCGCATGAATTGTACAGGTGTGCCGGCAACAGCGTTAACCAGGTCTGGTTCAATGTAGGCCGTTTTAATTACCTGCAGGCTGTCGGGGTTAATGTAATCTTTAAAGTCGCCATCCTCGTTGCTTGGGTCTTCTACCTTAAACAGTCGATCATACAGCCTAACTTCGGCGGTTTTGGCATGCTCAACACTCACCCAGTGAATAGTGCCTTTTACATTGATACCGCTGGTGTCGTTTCCGCTTTTTGATTCGGGTATGTAAGAGCAAT
This sequence comes from Mucilaginibacter sp. 44-25, assembly GCA_001898335.1. Classification (GTDB taxonomy): domain Bacteria; phylum Bacteroidota; class Bacteroidia; order Sphingobacteriales; family Sphingobacteriaceae; genus Mucilaginibacter. Next base: position 273,872 of record MKTS01000003.1, read on the forward strand.
GGATCTCGGTAATGTTCCCGTCCGCGTCTTTCACTATGCTTTCACCTTTAATAATATAGGCATTCTTTAGCCTCACCATTAAGCCTATACCGAGCCTGAAATATTTTTTAGTAGGCTCTTCCATAAAGTCATCCCGCTCAATCCAAAGTTCCCGGCCAAATGGGAACTCCCTGCTGCCATCGCCGCCTTCAACCTCCGGGTTGTTTTCGCCACTAAAAATATCAGTCTGTCCTTCAGGGTAGTTGTCTATGATCAGTTTCACCGGGTCAAGCACGGCCATACGGCGCCACGCGGTTTTGTTGAGGTCCTCGCGAATGCAAAACTCCAGTAAACCTACATCTATCATGTTTTCACGTTTGGCTACGCCTATGCGCTCGCAAAACTCGCGGATACTGGCAGGGGTGTAACCACGGCGGCGTAAGCCGCTAATGGTAGGCATACGCGGGTCATCCCAACCATCAACAAAGCCATCCTCAACCAGTTGCAGCAGTTTACGTTTGCTCATTACCGTGTAGTTCAGGTTAAGGCGGGCAAACTCATACTGTTTACTCGGGAACAAGTTAAGGCGCTCTATAAAAAGATCATATAAAGCACGGTGCGGTACAAACTCAAGCGTACATATACTGTGCGTAATTTCCTCTATGGCATCGCTTTGGCCGTGGGCGAAATCATACATGGGGTAAATACACCATTTATCGCCGGTACGGTGGTGATGCGCGTGCTTAATACGATACATCAGCGGGTCGCGCAGCAACATATTTGGCGATGCCAGGTCAATTTTGGCACGAAGTACTTTTGCGCCATCCGGGTACTTGCCATCTTTCATTTCGGCAAACAGGCGCAGGTTTTCTTCAACGCTGCGGTTGCGGTATTCGTTGCCGGTTCCCGGCTCTGTTGGCGTACCTTTCTGTGCGGCTATTTCTTCGGCGGTGCTATCATCAACGTAAGCAAATCCTTTCTTGATGAGCTCAACCGCAAAATCATATAACTTGTCAAAATAGTCTGACGCGTAGAACTCATTAGCCCACTCAAACCCCAGCCATTTTACATCTTCCTTAATGCTATCCACATACTCAACATCCTCTTTTACGGGGTTGGTATCATCAAAACGCAGGTTGGTTTTACCATTATATTTTTGGGCGAGGCCAAAATTAAGGCAAATGGATTTAGCGTGGCCGATGTGCAGGTAGCCATTAGGTTCGGGCGGGAAACGGGTAAGCACCCTGCCGTCATGTTTGCCGGCGGCGATATCCGCTTCAACAATTTCTTCTATAAAATTAAGTGATCTTTCTTCGCTCATGATATTAAAACAGGGTGTAAAAGTACAGAATTTGGCTAAATTTTACTTTTATTTACTATTCTTTACTTTAAAAGATGTTATTGTATAATAAGTTGAAATACAATAGAAAACCTTTGCACTTTCTGCGGGCTATGGAGTTTAACAGTATTATCTGCGCAATTAAGCCATAGAGAAAATTTCCTACATTTACCAAAAGCAAACCGAGCAATGAGTGCCAGCCAATTTAACCGCCCCATACGTGTATTAGTAGCAAAAGTAGGCCTTGACGGGCACGACCGCGGGGCCCGTATTATTGCTACCAGCCTTCGTGATGCCGGCATGGAGGTAATTTACACAGGGTTACGGCAAACACCGGAAATGGTGGTGAATACGGCCCTACAGGAAGATGTTGACGCTATTGGTATCAGTATCCTGTCGGGTGCGCATATGACGGTTTTTCCAAAAGTGCTGGCCTTGCTAAAAGAAAAGCAAATGAACGACGTTTTGCTTACAGGCGGCGGTATTATCCCGGCCGACGATATGGCCGAACTTAAAGCGATGGGTGCCGGAGAATTATTTCCGCCCGGAACCAGCACACATGATATTGTAAGTTATATAACCAATTGGGTGCATACCCACCGTAATTTTTAATGCTGAAGGGAGTTATGGAGTACGAGCATATAAAAGTAGAGGTAAAAGGCCTTATCCAGTATATTACTATTGACCGCGAAAAGAAACTGAACGCGCTTAACCGCTTTACACTTGCCGAATTGCATGAAGCGCTTACGGTAGCATTGGAAAATGCGGCTATAGGGGGCATTATTATAACTGGCACAGGGAAAAAAGCCTTTGTTGCCGGCGCAGATATAGCCGAATTTGAAGGGTTGGATTACGAAGGTGGCCGCGCTTTGGCTGAAAAGGGGCAAACAACTGTTTTTGATGTTATTGCCGGTAGCACCAAGCCGGTAATAGCGGCTATAAACGGCTTTGCCCTGGGCGGTGGGTTGGAGCTTGCCATGGCCTGCCATATCCGTGTAGCTGCTGATAATGCCAAAATGGGCCTGCCCGAAGTTACTTTGGGTTTAATACCCGGCTATGGTGGCACGCAAAGGCTTACGCAACTGGTAGGCCGCGGTAAAGCGCTGGAGCTGATCATGACTGCCGATATGATCACCGCTGCTGAAGCACTGCAAATTGGCCTGGTTAACCATGTAGTTTTCCAGGATGATCTTTTGCCCAAAGCAGAAGAAATAATGAATAAGATACTGACGCGCTCTCCTCTTGCTATAGCCGCGGCTATACGTGCTGTTAATACTGGTACAGAGGGTAGCCGCTCAGGTTATATCACAGAAATAGACGAGTTTGGAAAATGTTTTGGCACCGCTGATTTCAAAGAAGGGATAGCGGCATTTATGGAAAAACGGCAACCAAATTTTTGGTCAAAATAAAGAAAAATGTCCCGTTAATATCCTTCGGTAAATAAGCAAAAAGGCGCTATACTATGTGTATTGGGCCTTTTTTCATTTTAATTTCATCAATAATTGACAGTGTGTTGACCAAATTGCCCAAATGGTCAAATTTAAATTATTGTTAATCAAACGATTAAATAATTGTGACTTTTGGATGAAAAATCGAATTGATTTTCATGCTTTACTTTGTGCCGTGCTCCAGAAAAAAGCACACGATCTAAATTTTTAAAATCATGAAAAGCACATTAAAAATCGCAGCATTAGTTTTAGCATTTGCAGGTTTATCATACTCAGCTAAAGCTCAAACAACCCCTACATCTACTTCAACAACGACCCCAAGCGGCATACGCTACAGCATTGGTGTAGAAACTGGTGTACCTGTAAGTAACTTCAAAGACAGCCACAAATGGAACCTTGGTGGTTCGGTACAGGCAGACATTCCGGTTGCAAGCCAGTTATTTGCTACTGTTAACGCTGGTTTTAACAATTTCTTCGGTAAAACCATAGCGGGTGTAAAAGCGCCTAACGTGCAGTTGTTACCGGTTAAAGCTGGTTTAAAATTCTTCCCGGTTGCTAATTTCTACATCCAGGGTGAAGCAGGTGCAGCTTTCTTATTAAACAAAGCTGATACTTACAATGACAAGTCAACAGCTTTTGTATGGGCTCCGCAAATTGGTGTACAGTTCCCAGTTAGCGCAAGCGGCAACTTCATTGATGCCGGTATCCGTTACGAGTCAACCTCAAACTACGTTACTAACATTGACAGCAAAGTGAAATTTGTAGGTTTACGTTTAGCTTACGGTTTCTAAGAACATTTACCAAAACTCAACAATTGGAAAAGGAGGCATCGCCTCCTTTTTTTATGCTTTGTACTTTAATTTTTACCCTTAATTAATAATTATTCTGATAACTTAGCGATTATTTGTATATTAATACGAATACTACATTTACCCTGTATACTATTTGGTGATATGAAGAAAATCCTCATCATTGACGATGAAGTTAACGTTGGGTTATTACTGTCAAAGTTTTTAACGCGCAACGGGTTCGAAATAACCACCGCCGCCAACGGCAGTGCAGGTATGGAATGCCTAAAAAAGGAGGAATATGACCTGGTGCTCTGCGATTTCAGGCTGGAGGATACTGATGGCCGGGAAATGCTTAAGAACATTAAGGCGCTCTATCCTAAAACAGGTGTAATTATTATTACAGGTTACTCGGATATAAAGATGGCGGTTGAACTCATCAAGATGGGGGCGTATGACTATATCACCAAACCGCTGTATCCGGATGAGATATTAAATACCATTAATAAGGCTATAGAAACGCAATACGCCCTGCAGGAAAGCGGAGGGAGCGACTACGGTAGCACTAAGCCGGCCGGCTTAAAAGAAAATAAGAAACAAGTGCTTACCGCCGAGTTTGTTGTTGGTACCAGCAAGGCCTCAAAAGAATTATACCGGCAAATAGAATTGGTTGCGCCAACCAATTACAGCGTAATTATATTGGGCGAAAGCGGCACCGGTAAAGAATCTGTTGCGAAGAGCATACATATGAACAGCCCGCGGGCCAACGAGCCATTTGTGGCTATGGATTGTGGTTCGTTAACCAAGGAGCTTGCTGCAAGTGAATTTTTTGGTCATGAAAAAGGTTCATTTACGGGCGCCCTATACACAAAAATCGGCCATTTTGAAATGGCTAACGGGGGTACACTTTTCCTGGACGAGGTAGGAAACTTATCTTATGAGATACAGGCTGCGCTGTTGCGTACAGTACAGGAACGTAAAGTAAAACGTATTGGAAGTACAAAAGAAATAGACCTGGATGTACGCATCATCATCGCGACGAACGAAAACCTGCAGGACGGTATCAACAAAGGCCGTTTCAGAGAAGACCTCTACCATCGCTTTAATGAGTTCAGCATATTCATGCCACCTCTGCGCGAACGCGGGAATGATATTATGATGCTGGCCGAGCACTTCCTTAAGGTGGCTAACCAGGAGCTTGACCGCAGCGTAACCAGCTTTTCGCCGGATGTAGTGGAGTGTTTTATGAACTATCGCTGGCAGGGCAACATTCGCGAATTAAAAAACGTGGTGCGCCGGGCTACGCTTTTAACAGAAGGCAACGAGATAACTATGAAAACCCTTCCACTGGAAATTTCCAATTACAGGGTGTCAGCCTTCGAATCATCACCATCTGCCGCTAATAACGAGCAGAAAGAAGCTAAGCACGACTTGAAAAACGCAGCACTGGGCGCTGAGCATGAAACTATATTAAGGGTTTTACGCGAAGTTAATTTTAACAAGACCAAAGCCGCCGAGATATTAAATATCGACCGTAAAACTTTGTATAATAAAATGAAGGCCATTAACCTTAAATAATACTATGGAAAGCAGCGATGTTAACAGCAACATATCCACAACTGCTTTTCTGCGCTTAAGGCATGATATTAAGAACCAGCTGTCAAACATACAGCTGGCTATTGCAGGGTTAAAGTTTGAATGCCAGGCAGATACCAGCGAAGATCTGGCCTTGTACATCAGCAGCTTGGAACAATCGGCAAAAGCTATTGACCTTATGCTGAATGATTTTACAAAACCTTAAAACAAAGCACCAAACTTTTTAGCTATTTGGCGCTTTACAATAAATAATTGTTTCGCACGCCATAGCCTATGTCGATTTTTAATATTAAACAGCGTAATAATATTATTCTGGTAAGCATTATTGTGCTTGGCTGCTTTTTGCTGTATGCGTTAAGTGACCTATTCAGTTCTATATTAGGCGCCATTGTGCTGTTTACCATTTTCAGGCCGTTTTACCTCTGGATGGTAGAAAAGCGTGGGTTTAACCAATCCTTCGCTACGATGATCATTATCTTTATATCACTCATCGTTATTGTAATCCCCTTCCTTTTTATCAGTATCATGGTGATCGGGAAGATATCCAATATCAACCGCGAATCGCTACAGATTGATAAGTGGACACAAAAAATTGATGATTTTACTGCCGCTAACCTGGGGCAGCCAAAATTTGCTGAAAGTACCCTGCAAAAACTTGGCGCCTACGTAGCCGATCTGTTTCCGTCATTACTCAGCAGCGCGGCAAATATTGTGCTCACCCTTTTGGTGATGTACTTTTTACTCTATTTTATGTTTGTGCAAAGGCGCGAATTTGAGCAAACGCTTTTAAAGTATGCCCCCTTTCGTGAGCAGCATGCTTTAAAGTTTGCTACTGAACTGCGTAATTCAACCTACTCCAATGTACTTGGGCAAGGTATAATTGCCATTACACAAGGCGCTTTACTGGCTAATGGGTTTTGGATATTTAACATCCCCGACCCGATATTCTGGGGGGTGATAGGCGCATTTATATCATTCCTGCCTGTAGTTGGCGCACCAACACTTTGTATACCGGCCAGTATTATATTATACGCTAACGGTGATAAGGTGCAGGGGGTTATACTTTTACTTTACGGCATACTGTTTATAGGCAATGTAGATAACGTACTGCGTATGATCATTAACCGGCGGGTAGGTAATACACATCCTATTATTACCGTTATAGGTGTATTTATTGGGTTGCCGATGTTTGGGATATTGGGCCTGGTTTTCGGGCCGGTATTATTATCGTATTTCCTGCTGCTGCTGGAAATATATGAAACCAACAGGATGGCCGAGGATCGGCTGGAGCGCGTACGCACAGGTCCGGAAACTCCGTAAATTTTAGTATAATAGCACCAAATTGCGGCCAAAGCCACAACTTATTTAATAATAAAGCAAACAATTATCCAACTTAAAAATTTATATAATTATGAACGATAACACAAAAGTGGTAGTTGCCCTACTGGCAGGATTAGCAGCAGGCGCGGCGTTAGGAATATTATTCGCTCCTGATAAAGGTTCAGAAACAAGAGATAAACTAACCGAATCATTAAACAACCTTAGCGACTCTATCAAAGAAACTGCTGCTGCAGAAATTGATAAACTGGTTGGCTTAAAAGACAAGGTTGTTGAGAATATAAAAAATAAAGTAAAAGGCGCTGAAGAAGAATATCAGGACGACCTTGAGCATGCTTAAAATATAGTTTCCCCTACCGATAACCCGGTGTTAAACATCTATCAATGGAACCTGGAAAAGAAAAAGAACCAGAACAACAGCCCGTGCGCCCAATAATTGAACAGCTTAAGGAGTATGCTGAAACAAGACTTAAGCTATTTAAATATGAAGCGATTGAACGGGGTTCGTCAATAGTAGCTGATATTATTACAGACATAATTATTATAGTGTTGTGTTTGCTCGCCTTTTTATTTCTCAGTTTCACACTTGCATTATGGGTAGCCAGCCTGTTACACTCATACTGGCAGGGTTTTGGTTGTGTTACGGTATTCTACGCACTTATAGCCATTATTATGATGGTTGCCAAGCGCGGTGTTCAAAGGCCTTTAATAAACATCATGATTAAAAAGCTTTTTAAATAAAATGGAATTACCTGTAAATAACATAACTGATCTGCGAGCCGAGATAGCCAGGTTAAAGGGTTTAGAGGCACAACAGTCTGTGGCCTTGAAAGCCCGTTTTAGTGGGCCTTCTGCTATATTTTCAACCGTGCTTTCTTTATTCCCGGGGTCTGCCACAGTGGATGGCATTAAGCACGCCGGATTTTTTAAACAGGACTTTTTAGGATTATTATCGCGGTTTGTATTGCCTATAACGCTTAATAAAACCTTATTCAGAAAATCGAATTTCCTGGTAAAGACTATTGTGGGTGTGCTTTCTCAAAAAGCATCTTCCTACATCAGCGAAGACTCGGTTAGCGGTGTGTGGGATAAAGCAAAGAACCTATTTAATGGTATTTTTAAAAAGAAAGAAAAACCCCCTGTTAAAGTAAAGGTGGAGGTGGTAAAAGAGCCAGCAATGCTTAAACACGGGCATTAAAGTATATCTTGTTGCGAAACATGATACAAGAGAGGGATAGGCGCAGCGCGTTTATCCCTCTCTGATTTTTTGTACTTTTGCAGCCTTATGGGAAAAGATAAGTTAAGGCGCTTTGCCGAGATAGAGACTTTTAGTAACGTAATGCAATTAGATGCCGGTAAGCCACTAAAAGGCAATTGGGCCAAGGATTTCTTTAAAAACGGCAATCCTGTAGTTTTAGAACTTGCCTGCGGAAAAGGCGAATACAGTGTAAACCTTGCTAAAATGTTTCCCGATAAGAATTTTATAGGTATTGATTATAAAGGCAACCGTATTTGGCGTGGTGCTAAAACCGCACTGGAAGAAGGGGTAAATAATGTAGGCTTTTTACGCATACAAATAGAAAACCTGCTGGACTATTTTGCTCCAGGAGAGGTTGACGAGATCTGGATCACCTTCCCTGACCCGCAACCACAGCTTAGCCGCGAAAAGAAACGACTTACATCGCCCCGTTTCCTGCAGAAATATAAAGAGCTGTTAAAGCCGGGTGGATATGTAAACCTTAAAACTGATAACGACGGCTTACATGCCTATACTGCCGAAAAAATTGAAGAGCTGGGCTTGCTTTTAAGTGTACGTACCGAAAACTTGTATCATTCCCCATATGTTACCGAGGTATTGTCCATAAAAACGTATTACGAGAAGAAGTATCTGGCGGATAACAAAAACATTAACTATCTTAAATTCTCGTTTTAAGATAGCACATGCCCGACTACAACTTTTTTGATAATGTGTATGAGGTGGTGCGCCAGGTGCCGCCGGGGCGTGTTACTTCATACGGTGCTGTGGCCGCTTATCTGGGTGCTAAAAGATCATCCAGGGTGGTTGGATATGCTATGCAGGCAGCGGGAACAGCAAACCCTCCGGTACCTGCTCACCGTGTGGTAAACAGGCAGGGATTACTTACAGGAAAATTTCATTTTGGCGGTGATACCATGCAGCAACTGCTGGAAAGCGAAGGCATAGAAGTTATAGATAACCAGGTACAAAACTTTAAAGCCGTGTTTTGGGATCCGGCTATAGAATTGGCGCTTTAATGCCATCTTTGCTTTTATCGTAACTGGTAAATGCTACCACAATAAACCAAAATATGCCTACTCCTGTATAAAACCCTCTCGACCGCTCATCGTATTGAAGTATGGTGAATGAGGCTATAACCATACCGGCGCTAATGAGCAATTCTATAATACCATGCAGCTTTAAAGGAATAGCCCTGAATATGCCAAAACTATAGTTGGTGGCAACAGTGAGCGCCAATTGTACAACCGCCAATGTATAGACCTGCGCACCAGTCTCGGTGATCATGTTAAAAGCAATGGGCGACAGGAATAAGAAGATGATCAGAAAGTAGTCTATGATGCCGTGCAGTTTGGGAGATATCAGTTTCATTATTCGCGTTTTATTATGCGAAAAACATAAACTGGGCCAACCAACCGGAATAGTTATATAAGTTGTAATAATTCCATTCGGTTGCCGAATGGGTCAATAAAGGCAAAACGGCGCCTGCCCGGTATCACTGGTTCTTCAATAATTTCAATGTTGTTTTTCTGTAGCAATTGTCGCGCTGCATCAACATCCTCCACCTCAAAAGCAGTATGCCTGATACTGCGAGGCAGGGCTGGCTCAACGCCAATGTGTAACTGTACATTGCCTATATTGAACCAATAGCCTGCAGACGAAAACAGATGATCCGGGCGCTCAATTAATTCAATCCCAATGATCTCACTATAAAAAGCCCTCGCTTCTTCCAGTTTTTCCGGCGGTACGCAAATATGTAAATGGTCGAGGCGTTTGAATGTGATCATTATGCTTCGTGTTCTGCAAAGGTTATAACGTAGTTATTGTTGTCGATTATAGAAAATCCAGTAGCGCCATAAAACGTCTTATCGAGACCTTTCAACACGGCTACCTTGCCTTCAATGCTATTGAAAAAGCTTTTAATATTCTTTAGCGTAATGTAGAGCAATAAAGAGGAGGTCCTCGCCAAGGCTCTCAAACGTTGAAAGGTAAGCATTATTGAAATAAATAGCTGATGCCGCCGCTAACCGTAGCTACGCTTGCATCCCACGCGCTGTAACTTGTTATGGCAGAAGGTAGCGAATAGCCTCCATAGATTTGTACATGCTTGTTAATCTGCACCCCGGCTTTAATGGGTACAGTAAAAACAAAGCCTTCAAATTCCGGGAATTTATTCATTCGGGTTATATCACCACGAAAATTTAATTCGTAGGCATATTTATTATATGTATTAAGGTTAAACCCTAAACCCGCGTTTAAGAATACTTTTAATTTATCTGTTGAATAAATATTGTACATCAATTGAGGGATAAAGCCGAGGTTCAGATATTTAAAGTCAAGGCTGTTCGACCTGTTTTCCTGAGGTATTTCTGTAATTGAAAAATGCTTTGCTGTGGCAGTCACCTCAAATCTAATGATAAGCCTTTCGGTTTGCTTATTTACTAAAAAATCTAAACCGGCGGATACGATTGGCGTTACTGAACGCGCCGAAGCACCATTTGAAAATGGAGCCACATCACCGCTAAACTTGAGCGTTGAAAACCCAACACCAGTCCCGGCAAAAAAACGTGTTGCACCGTTATTGATCACTACTTTTTTTGTATTAGGATAACCATTAATTAACGCTACAATATTGGCCAGCTGGTATTCATCATATTTGGTATTAGCAATTTTATCCTGAAGCTTTTGGTTGCCGGGCTGGTTAAGCATAGCCATGCCCATAAGCTGGCTCCTGAAAATATCTAAGTTTTTTATAGTTCCATTCTCATCAAGGTACATATACCTTTTCAGTGGTGTAATTTCTCCAGTGCTTCTGTTGCCTACATAGTAAACAGGTTTTATATCGGTGTTGTAGGTATAAAATATGAGTTTGCTGCCGTTTACAACAATTTTAAGAAAGGCGGTATCAACACGGTAGGTAGTGTCTACATCCCGTGGTAATTCGGACAAGCTCTCCAGGCTTGTGCTTACCTTTACAATTGCTTTGGTGTAATATTCAAACCTGTTTACTCCAAATCCGTTGGCGTTATATAAAGTTATATTCTGCGAAGGCGCATTTAAGGCCGGTTTAAAAGTAACCTGTTTGGGGTTTTGGTCCCACTCGCGGTAGTTAATAAACCCCTTTATAGTATCATTTTGTGTGGTTAAATAATAGCCTGGCTTAAAATTACTTTGAGAAAATACACTCGTTACAAAAAGGAAGCTAAAAACAAATAAGAAGCTAAAAAATTTCATATAAGGGTAAAGGTTGATAAATTTTTGCGCTAATTAACAAAAAAGACCCCATTTTAGAAACAGTAAATAACAATCATGGGACAACTGATAAAAGACTTTGAAGCCTATCGTACAAAAATGAACGACAGGATAATGGAAACCGCTAACACCAACATTAAACGTTTTTTTGCACTGGACACCACTACTTATGCCGAAGGCGCCCTGGATGTAAAAACAAAAGAAATGCTTGGCCTGGTAGCCTCAATGGTATTGCGCTGCGACGATTGCATTAAATACCACCTCGGCAAATGTTACGAGGCCGGTGTAAAGCACGATGAAATGAACGAGGTTTTTATGATAGCCAATCTGGTGGGCGGCTCTATTGTTATTCCGCATTATCGCCGTGCGGTAGAATATTGGGACGAATTGAACGGTTTGTAACTTTCACCATGTCATTGCGAGCGATAGCGTGGCAATCCTTGCATATCGCTTGTCCTCTAAGATTGCCGTGTCGCTCCGCTGCTCGCAATGACATCATTTAAAATATTTAAATTATGCAAACTGCCAACTTAAAACTGCCAACACAACTCACCCGCTGCTCCTGGTGCGGTACCGACCCGCTGTACATGGAATACCATGATAAAGAATGGGGCAAAACCACGCATGATGATAAGGTTTTGTTTGAGTTTTTAACGCTTGAAGCGGCCCAGGCAGGCCTTAGCTGGATAACCATCTTGCGCAGGAGAGAAAACTATGCCGGGGCTTTTGCCAATTTTGATGTAAAAAAGGTTGCTGCCTTTACCGAATCGGACAAAGAACGTTTGCTTAACGATGCCGGTATTATCCGTAACCGCTTAAAGATAGATTCGGCCATTAGAAAAGCGCAATTGTTTATAGAGGTGCAAAAAGAGTTCGGCTCGTTTAATACATACCTATATAGCTTTATGCCGGATGGAAAACCTATTATTGCCTACCACGGCCCGCAGGTAAGTACACCGGAATCAGACGCTATTAGCAAAGACATGAAAAAGCGGGGTTTCAAATTCTTTGGAACAACTATCTGTTACGCTTTTATGCAGGCGGTGGGTATGGTTAATGATCATGTGCCCGAGTGCTCATTCCGGTAGGGAAATATCAAATACTGAATGTTGAATTTCAAATGCTGAAGTATCTGTCATTGGTAATAAACACCTCATAGGTCGGCTTTCCTTGTTCAATATCCGACATTACTCTACAACACTAAGCACTTCATCATTTAACATTCCTTGTTTGGTGTTCGATATTAATCGCCCTAAATTGTACTTTTGATAATCAGTGAAATCGCCACTAAATCGGTGAAATCCCAATTTAAATATGAAAAAGCTCTTCCTTTTAGATGGTATGGCCCTGATATACCGGGCTCATTTTGCGTTAAGTAAAAGCCCGCGTTTTACATCTGGTGGTTTAAACACCTCTGCGGTAATGGGTTTTACCAACACCCTGCTTGATGTTCTTAAAAAGGAAAAGCCAACCCACATGGCGGTGGTATTTGACACCGATGCCCCAACAGAGCGCCATACCGATTACGAACATTACAAAGCCCATCGCGAGGCTATGCCCGAGGACCTGTCTAAGGCACTGCCCTATATTTTTAAAGTAGTGCTTGGCTTTAACATCCCTTTGATAACATCAGATGGTTACGAGGCTGACGATATTATCGGCACCCTTGCTAAAAAGGCCGAAAAGAAAGGCTACCAGGTGTATTGCATGACCCCCGATAAGGACTTTGCACAACTGGTGTCAGAAAACATCAGGATATACAAACCGGCCCGCATGGGTAATGATATGGAGATCTTGGGTGTTGAAGAGGTTTGCAAAAAGTGGGAAGTGGAACATGTAGAGCAGGTAATTGATATACTGGGCCTTTGGGGCGACGCGGTGGATAACATCCCTGGCATCCCGGGCATTGGCGAGAAAACGGCCAAGGCGCTTATTAAACAGTATGGCTCCATGGAAAACATTATTGCCCATAGCCACGAGTTAAAGGGCAAGATGAGGGAGAACGTGGAGAAATATGCCGAACAAGGTCTGCTTTCCAAGAAACTGGCTACTATTCTGTTAGATGTTCCGGTTGAACTGGACGAGGCCGGGCTGGAGATGTGCGCGCCAAGTAAAGATCTGCTGGAGCCGTTATTTGCTGAGCTCGAGTTTCGTACGCTGGGCCGACGGGTGTTTGGCGATGATTTCAGCATTACTGAAACACGTGCGGTGGCGGTACAAACCGATCTGTTTGGTAACCCGGTTGCCGGTGGTCGTACTACGCTTACGGTTGATGTTGAAGACATTTATGAACCGCCCGTTCCTGTTGAGATCAAGAACATCCATACTATTGAGCACGAGTACATCCTGGCAGATACTTTTGAAAAACGCGCGGAACTGATCAGCGTATTAAAAGCGCAAAAACACATTTGCTTTGATACGGAAACTACCGGTACTGATGCCAACTTTTGCGAATTGGTGGGCTTGTCCTTCGCCGTTAAGCATCACCACGGCTGGTATGTACCTGTCCCTGCCGATGATGCAGAGGCAAAAAAGATAGTAGCGGAATTTAAACCTGTCTTTGAGGATCCTACCATTGGTAAAACAGGCCAAAACCTGAAATTCGACATCCTGATGCTGAAGTGGTACGATGTGGAAATGAAGGGCGAATTGTTTGATACCATGATGGCGCATTATGTGATCGACCCGGATACGCGGCATAATATGGATATTCTGTCTGAAAACTACCTAAACTATAAACCTGTTTCTATCACCGAGCTCATTGGCCCTAAAGGGAAAAATCAGGGCAACATGCGCGATGTAGAGATTGAGAAAATAAAAGATTACGCAGCAGAAGATGCCGACGTGACATTGCAGCTCCGCACCGTTTTTGAGCCTAAGATAAAAGAAGTAGAGGCCGAAAAGTTGCTGCACGAGATAGAAAACCCGTTGATTTACGTATTGGCTGATATTGAGCACGAAGGTGTACGAATAGATAACGATACGCTGCGAGAATTTTCAAAGGAGCTGGAAACCGATATAGCCAAACTGGAAAAAACAGTTTATGAGAAGGCCGGCGTGCGTTTTAACATCGCATCGCCTAAGCAATTGGGCGAGGTGTTATTTGAAAAGCTAATGCTTGACCCTAAAGCCAAGAAAACCAAAACCGGCCAATACCAAACCGGCGAGGATGTGTTGATGGCGTTGGCTGCGAAGAGCGACATTGTGCGTGATATATTGGATTTTCGCCAGTTGCAGAAACTAAAATCTACCTACGTAGATGCCCTGCCAACCATGGTTAATGTCAAAACAGGTCGTGTACATACCTCATATAACCAGGCGGTAGCGGCAACGGGCCGTTTAAGCTCAACCAACCCTAACCTGCAGAACATCCCTATCCGTACAGAGCGTGGCCGTGAAGTGCGCAAAGCATTTATCCCGCGAGATGAGAACCACATCATCGTTTCGGCGGATTATTCGCAGATAGAGCTACGCATCATCGCCGAGATAAGTAAAGACCCCAACATGTGCCAGGCCTTTATTGATAATGTTGACATCCATACCGCTACTGCTGCCAAAGTTTATGGCGTGGCTTTAGGGGAGGTGGATGGTACACAGCGCCGCAATGCCAAGGCGGTTAACTTCGGTATCATTTACGGGCAGTCGGCATTTGGGCTATCACAAAACCTGGGCATCCCTCGTAAAGAAGCTGCAGATATTATAGAGCAATATTTTGCACAGTACCCGGGCATTAAGCAATACATGAGCGATACCATGAATTTTGCCCGCGAAAACGGTTATGTGACCACGCTGATGGGCCGCCGTCGTTATCTGCGCGATATCAATTCGGCCAATGCCACCGTGCGCGGCTTTGCTGAGCGAAACGCCATCAACGCGCCGATACAGGGTTCGGCTGCAGATATGATCAAGATAGCCATGATCAACATTCACCGCGAAATGAAAGCCAAAAACCTGCAGTCAAAAATGACCATGCAGGTGCATGACGAGTTGGTGTTTGATGTATTAAAAAGCGAGCTCGACATTATCAAACCCATCATCACTGAAAACATGAAGAACGCCATTAAAACAGAGGTGCCGATTATGGTGGAGATAGGGACAGGCTCAAATTGGCTGGAAGCGCATTAATATATTGTTATCGAAAATAATCCTTTAAGGCAGAGTTCATGACAGCTCTGCCTTAATTTTTCAATTGCTTTTCTTCCCAATTACCCCCAACTTCGCAGTCCCGGTATTTTAAATTGCATCGATAAGATCATGTAAAATCAGAGAATCATCACACCAATCGGTGAAATCAATTCAAAATAATCGGTGAAATCACAAAATTAAATGGAATATAACATTAAAATAGCACAGGAACTTTCTGTTAGCAGCAAACAGGTAGCGGCAACCGTTGCCCTGCTTGATGAAGGCGCAACCGTTCCTTTTATATCGCGTTACCGTAAAGAGCTTACCGGCAGTTTGGATGAGGTGCAGGTAGCCGCCATCCGCGACCGCGTGCAACAACTGCGTGACCTGGATAAACGCCGCGAAGCTATCCTGAAATCGTTAAGCGATATGGGCAAGCTGACGGACGACTTGCAGCAGCAGATCAACGCGGCTGAAACGATGGTAATGTTAGAGGATATTTACCTGCCCTATCGTCCTAAGCGCAAAACCCGTGCGACCGCGGCCCGCGAAAAAGGCCTTCAGCCATTAGCGGATGCAATTCTCGTACAAAAAACCTTCGACGTAGAAGACGAAGCGGCCAAATACATTGACGAAGAAAAAGGAGTAAAAGACACTGCCGAGGCATTAGCCGGCGCCCGTGATATCATAGCCGAATACATCAGCGAGCATGCAGAAACCCGTGCCATGGTGCGCCAGTTATTTACTGAGAAAGGCGTATTTGAGTCAAAGGTTATTCCCGGCAAGGAGGAAGCAGGTATTAAATATAAAGACTATTTCGACTGGACGGAACCCGTTAAATCAGCGCCATCACACCGTGTGCTGGCCATGCGCCGCGGGGAAAAGGAAGAGATCCTGTGGTTGGATATCAAACCGGCCGAAGAGAATGCTATTGACCTGTTAGAGCGCGAGTTCATCAATGCTAACAACGCAGCAGCTGCGCAAATGAAGCTGGCTATTGCCGATGGTTATAAGCGCTTGCTCAAGCCATCGATGGAAACCGAGATCCGCCTGCTCACCAAAAAGAACGCGGACGAAGAAGCTATACGGGTATTCGCAGAAAATGCTCGTCAGTTGTTATTAAGTGCACCGCTTGGGCAAAAGCGCATGATGGCAATCGACCCCGGCTTCCGTACGGGTTGCAAAGTGGTTTGCCTGGATGAGCAGGGTAAATTGTTAGAGTATACCGCCATTTTTCCGCATACCGGAGCCGGCCAGGCACGCGAAGCAGAAAAGACAATTGAGCACCTGTTTAAAAAATACGATATAAAAGCTATTGCCATTGGTAATGGTACTGCAGGCCGCGAAACAGAGGTTTTTGTGCGTAAGCTAAACCTACCGGGTACTACCATTGTGATGGTAAACGAGAGCGGCGCATCCATCTACTCGGCATCTGAAGTGGCCCGTGAAGAATTCCCGGACCAGGATGTTACCGTGCGGGGTGCGGTGTCGATCGGTCGCCGTTTGATGGACCCGCTTGCGGAATTGGTTAAGATAGACCCAAAATCTATCGGTGTTGGCCAATACCAGCACGATGTAGACCAGAATAAACTGCAAACATCGCTGGATGATACCGTTATAAGCTGTGTGAATGCCGTTGGCGTTGAGCTGAATACAGCATCAAAGCAGATACTGTCATATATATCAGGACTTGGCCCACAACTGGCGCAGAATATTGTGGACTATCGTAACCAAAACGGAGCCTTTAAGCAGCGTAGCCAATTGAAGAAAGTGGCCCGGCTTGGCGATAAAGCCTTTGAACAGGCAGCCGGTTTCCTTCGCATTCGCGGAGCCGAAAACCCGCTGGACGAGAGTGCTGTTCACCCGGAGCGCTACGCACTTGTAGAACAAATGGCCGCCGACCTAAAATGCAGCGTACGCGATCTAATGCGCGATCAAAAATTGCGCGCATCTATCCCACTGCAAAAATATATTTCTGATACCGTGGGCTTGCCAACCCTTAATGATATTATGGCCGAGCTGGCAAAACCCGGTCGGGACCCGCGTGAGCAATTTGAGGCTTTCAGCTTTACGGAGGGAGTTAACGAGATCAAAGATCTTAAAGTGGGTATGAAACTTCCCGGCATCGTCACTAACATTACCAACTTTGGGGCTTTTGTGGATATAGGCGTTCACCAGGATGGTTTGGTGCATTTGAGCCAGATCACCAATCGTTTCATCAAAGACCCCAACGAGGTTTTAAAGGTTCATCAGCGTGTGGAAGTAACCGTTACCGAAGTTGATGTTAACCGTAAGCGTATTTCGTTAAGTATGAAGGAAACTGAAAAGCGCGAACCTACTGCAAACAGTAACAATCGCCTTACAGAAAACCGCCCTGCCGGGAAGAATTTTAACACGCGGCCTCAGCAAAAAGCCGAACCTGAAACAGATATGGCGTTAAAGCTTGCCGCTTTAAAAGGTAAATTTAAGCTATAAAGAAGCGCTATGTAACGGCTTTATAACATAAATATCACATTGTTTACATATGTAAAGTGTGATATTTGCCTTTTATTACAGCAAACGTATCATGAAGAGATCTTTTCTGCTTTCGTTGGGTTTTGCGGCGGTGGTTTTTACCGCATCCGCCCAGAATAAAAAACTTACCGCAGCTCAGGCTGCCCTGCCACGGCCTAAGTTGGTAGTGGGTGTAGTGGTTGACCAAATGCGCTGGGATTATTTGTACCGGTATTATGATCGTTATCAAACAGGTGGCTTTAAACGCCTGCTTAACGAAGGTTTTACCTGCGAAAATACACTGATCCCATATATACCTACGGTAACCGCTGCCGGGCATAGCTGTATTTACACCGGGTCGGTACCCTCAATACATGGTATTGCCGGCAACGATTTTATTATACAAGCTACCGGCAAAAGTATGTACTGCACGGATGACAGCACCGTTAATGCCGTTGGCAGCACTTCAAAAGCCGGTAAAATGTCACCCCGTAATTTGCTGGCCAGCACGGTTACCGATGAGCTTAAGCTGGCAACCAATTTCCGCTCGAAGGTTATTGGTATAGCGTTGAAAGACCGTGGCGGAATATTACCTGCCGGGCACGCCGCAAATGCTGCTTACTGGTTTGATGATGCTACAGGCAACTGGATAAGCAGCACTTATTACATGACCGACCTGCCTGCCTGGGTAAAATCCTTTAATGCCGGTAAGCCGGCGGAAAAGTACCTGAACCAGGATTGGAATACTTTGTACCCAGTGAATACCTATGTGCAAAGCGCTGCGGACAACAGCCCCGCATATGAAGGTAAGTTCAGCGGAGCGGATGCGCCAGTGTTCCCTATTAAAACCTCCACGCTGTACAAAGGCAATGTGGGCATGATCCGCTCTACACCTTTCGGTAACAGTTTAACGCTTGATCTTGCCCGCGCTGCCGTTGAAGGCGAAAAGCTTGGTGCCAATACGGTTACAGATTTTCTGGCGGTTAGCCTATCATCAACCGATTATGTAGGCCACCAGTTTGGCCCTAATTCCGTAGAGGCTGAGGACACTTACCTGCGTTTAGATAAAGACCTGGCCGCGTTTTTTACCTACCTGGATGGTAAACTGGGTAAAGGTAATTACACCGTTTTCCTTACTGCTGACCATGGCGCGGCGCACAATGCTACATTTCTGCAAGACCACCGTATACCCGGCGGTATCTGGAATGATGGTGTGGCCTTGACCAGCCTTAATAAAGTATTGGAAGACAAATACAACTTAAAAAGGGCCGTATTGAGCTTTAATAACTACCAGGTGAACTTTAATTATGCCGAGATAAGAAAGCAGAAAGTAAGCGAAGAAGCGCTAAAGTTTGACTGCGTACAATACCTGATGACACAGCCTGCAATAGCTTACGCGGTAGATATGCAGCGTGTGCAGGAAGCCAACATACCCTCAGATTTGCGCGAACGCATCCAAAATGGCTACAGTCCGGAACATAGTGGCACTATTCAAATTGTGCTAAAGCCCGGCTGGTACAGCGGCCATGGCCAAACCGGTACAACCCACGGCACCTGGAACCCTTATGACGCGCACATACCATTGGTATTTATGGGCTGGGGTATAAAACATGGCAGCCTTACCCGCGAAACCCACATGACTGATATTGCCCCAACCGTTGCAGAGCTCCTGCATATACAGGCGCCCAGCGGCAATATAGGCACCGCTATAGGCGAAGTGCTGAAATAGCATCTATTAATAACGTTATACAAAAACGGGCCGCTGATCAGCGGCCCGTTTTTATTTATGAGCGATTGATGGCATAGATATGTTCATCCATCACCTCCCCATTTTTAATTACCGATGCTGTTAATATGCCTCTTTTAGTATATCCTGCTTTTTCCAATGCTTTCATGGAGCGGGTGTTTTTACCAAAAACGAAAGCCATTACGCAAATGGCCTCAAGGTTTTCAAACGCATGCCCGGTTACAAGTTTTATAGCTTTCGGCGCAATGCCCCTTCCCCAATAGTCCTGGCTTAACCAATAGCCAATGAGCGGGCTTTTGCTGTATACATCATCACGAATTTGAAGCGCAATCCCCCCAACAGCAAAGCCGTTAACCTCAATTGCGAAGTTAATATTAGGCTGAGGTGCTGCTATATATTCAATAAAATAGCGGGCATCATCAAGTGAATATGGGTAAGGAAAACGATTGAGCAAATTGGTGCTTACATTAAAATTATTGGCATGTTTCTGTAGCGATTCCGCATCAGTAAGTTTCCAGGGGCGCAGTTTAAAGCCTTCGCCTGATAGTTCCATGGTGAATGATATTTATGAAAGATAAAGCTAACGAGTTTACGTAAAACCCATATCATCTCAGGCGAATATGCAGTTTAAAACTTATTCAATTCCTGTAGGTTATCTATAAACTATGGCCAAACCATTGCTGGAGTTTACAGACAGAGGCATTTATTGCGAACAGGGCAGGTTTTATATTGACCCCTGGAAACCCGTTGATGATGCCGTTATCACGCACGCTCATGCCGATCATGCCTATTTTGGGCACAAAAATTACCTGGCACACCATCTCTCGCGTGAGGTGATGTTATACCGCCTGGGCGACATTAACCTGCAAACCATTGGTTACGGCGAAACGGTTGTAAAAAATGGCGTGCAGATATCTTTGTATCCGGCGGGCCATGTGATCGGTTCGGCGCAGATCCGTATAGAATATAAAGGGCAGGTGTGGGTGGTCTCCGGCGATTATAAGACCGAAGATGATGGTATATCCACACCCTTCGAACCGGTAAAATGCCACCATTTTATATCCGAATGTACTTTCGGGATGCCGGTGTACACCTGGAAGCCCCAGGTACAGCTATTTAATGATATTAACAATTGGTGGCGTGTAAACCGCGAAAATGGTATTGCTACCATTATAGTTGGTTACTCGCTGGGTAAAGCGCAGCGTATATTACAGAACCTCGATCTGGATATTGGAAAAGTATACACGCATGGTGTTATAGAGAATACGAACGAAGCGTTAAGGCGCAATGGTGTACTATTAAATCCAACAGAACGTATTACACAAGCTTCGGTAAAAGAAGAAGTGCGCAAAGGGATCATCCTGGCGCCGCCATCGGCAGTAGGGACGCCCTGGATGCGTAAGTTTGGGCCTTACAGTTTTGGTTATTGCAGCGGGTGGATGGCCCTGCGGGGCGCAAAGCGCAGGCGTGCGGCTGATAGAGGTTTTATCATGTCTGACCATGCCGATTGGGATGGCCTGGTTAGTGCGATTGATGCCACCGGATGCGAATGTGTATATCTAACGCACGGTTATACCGCTTCTTTTACGCGATACCTCAACGAGATCGGTTTTAACGCCCGGGAAGTACATACCCTATATGGCGGCGAGGAAGAAGACGCTACCATTACCGAAAAAGAGGAGAAGGAAGAAACAGCGGAACTAACTGATAGAAAGGAGATGGTTTAATGAAAGCATTCGCGCAACTTTTTCTTTCTTTGGACGAGACCAACAAAACCAACGAAAAGGTAAAGGTTTTAAAGAATTACTTTGCCACTGTGCCGGATACGGATAAAATGCACATGCTGGCCCTTTTTACGGGTCGTAGGCCCAAACGCCAGATAAATGCTACGCTTATCAGGCATTGGGCCGTTGAGGCATCTAACATCCCGGCCTGGCTGTTTGAGGAAAGCTATCATGTAGTTGGCGACCTCGCCGAAACCATGTCGTTGTTAATGCCGGAAACTGAAAGTAGCAGCAGTAAAACTTTAACCGAATGGATAGCCGAGATCAATGCCCTGGCGGATAAGACCGAGGCTGAGAAGAAAGACTGGCTTTTGCAATCATGGGCCATGCTGGATAGCCAGGAGCGTTTTGTATTCAACAAATTGCTTACCGGTAGTTTCCGTATAGGCGTATCGCAAAACCTGGTAGTAAAAGCACTGGCCGATGTCACAGGTATTGAGGCACCGGCCCTCACGCATCGTATAATGGGTAAATGGATGCCTGAGAATTACACATTTGACCAGTTGGTACAGGTGCAAACCGCTTCAGACGATATTTCGAGGCCTTACCCGTTTTTCCTGGCATATCCCATACAGGAAACATCAGAAAGACAAAAATCAGCGGCCGATGTCGCAGCCGCGCTTGGCGACGCGGAGCAATGGCAGGCAGAGTGGAAATGGGATGGTATACGTGCTCAGATGATCAAGCGCGGCGGAGAGATATTTATATGGAGCCGTGGCGAAGATCTGGCTACCGAAAAATTTCCTGAATTGCACCCCTTTTTGCAGGCCTTACCCGATGGTACAGTACTTGACGGGGAGATCCTCAGCTTCAGGGATGGAAAACCGCTGCCTTTTAATGTATTGCAGACCCGTATAGGCCGAAAAAATCTAAGTAAGAAAATTTTAACTGATAGCCCTGTAGCTACCATTGTTTATGATTGCCTGGAATATGAGGGCGAAGACATACGTAGCAGAACACAGGCTGAGCGTCAAAGCTTGTTAGAGGGCCTTCAGAGTAATTCTGCTTATCCGGAAGTGTTCAGGTTATCTACCCTGATAGATTTTAATAGTTGGGAGGAGCTTGAGAGCATAAGGGAGCAATCAAGAGCGATGATAGCGGAAGGTATTATGCTTAAGCGCAAAAGTGCCACCTACCAGGTAGGCAGGCGCAGGGGCGACTGGTGGAAATGGAAGATAGCCCCGCTATCTGTAGATGCGGTAATGATATACGCCCAAAAAGGCCACGGCCGCCGTGCCGATCTGTATACGGATTACACCTTTGCTGTGTGGGATGGCGACAAACTGGTGCCCTTTGCCAAAGCCTATTCGGGCCTTACTGATGCGGAGATCAACAAGGTTGATTACTTTATTAAACGTAACACGCTCGAAAAATTTGGCCCCGTGCGTACGGTAAAGCCTGAGCTGGTATTTGAAATAGGTTTTGAAGGCATCAACAAATCAACAAGGCATAAATCTGGCATAGCGCTTCGTTTCCCACGTATATTGCGCTGGCGGCACGATAAGCCTAAAGAGGAAGCCGATACCCTGGAAAGTTTAACGGCCTTTTTGGAAGAGTAACGTTACAGTTCGAGAAAGGTAAGGAGGGAATGCTGGCTTGCGGTATGTATATCGCGCCACGCCCGGTTAATTTCCGTATCTGGCGATGCGGCGAGTAAACCGCAGTATGGGTAAAGCTCATCAACGGTTTCGCGGGCAATGCGAGCCAGTACGCGGCTTGCGCTGCTTACGGCTTTCAAATAGTCTTTATTCTCTATATCGCCCCATGAAAGGTTAACTGCCTCATGAAAAACCAACCGGGCATCGTTTAATAAATTAATAGCGCATTGCCTTTCCTCCATCATTAGTTCGGCATTGTTTGAACTCACCCGGCGCAGGTTAGTAGCCTTATAAGCAAAGGCATCGCCGCAAAGATCTGTAAAGTTAACTGCCATTCCAGACAGGTTTGCCGCGAGAGTAGCTTCTGCCAACTGCAAGAAAGGGTATTGATATAGTTTATCGTTTACAACCGCCGACTGTGGCGCAATCTCAAAGCAACGGTCTTCAGGCACATAAATGTTCTCAATTTTATATGCGTCGCTGCCCGTGGCAATCATGCCTACATACTTCCAGCCAGGCTGTAATTGCACGTCGGCCCTATCGATTATAAACGACCGGATAAGAGGCATCCCATCTTTAGAGAGCTCATTCCCACCTTCATCCATTATGTGGCAGTTGATGGTAATATAAGTGGCGTGGTGTACGCCGCTGGCGTATTTCCAGCTGCCATTAATAATATAACCGTCTTTGAGCCTTTTAGCTATCCCTGTGTCTGCACCGCTGCCCGCTAAACAGACTTTTTTATCTGCGAATGTGCCGGGGGCAATAGCCGGTGAAATATAGCCGCCAAAAAAGCCCGCTCCGCTGCAAAGGGTTACCACCCAGCCCAGGCTGCCATCGGCCCAGCTTAGGGCTTCTTCTGTTTTAATGATCTCGGGTAAGCTCTTTTGCAACCCGCCATATACTTGCGGGGCTAAAAGGCTAAACCATTGCTGCTCATAGATCAGTTCGAGCTGTTTGGGGTGCAGGCGACCTGATTGTTCTGCTTCGCCGGCGTATTTTCTGATATTTTCAACCCACGCAGGCAGCAATATCTCTGATGGATGGTGAATATGGCTCACGCTTTACCTCCTTTTGCTATTTTGCGCCAGTCGAGATACCCGAAGATGGCTACAACAAATAAAAAAACCGTTAACACCGCGAACATCGCCAGGTTCTTATGAAACAGCAGCGGAACAGCAAACAGGTTACTTACGTTAAGCAGCAACCAGTTCTCCACTTTACGGCGGGCCAGCAGCCACATACCTGCCCAGGCTGTTGATGATACCCAGGCATCCCATAGCGGAACCGTTGATGGTGTAAATCTGGCCAGCAGCCAATAAAGTATTCCCCAGCCCGCAAAAACGATCAATAAAGTAATTACCCATTCCCGGCGTGTAGCAAAGCTCACTTTTACAGGCGTCAGGCCCCGCTTTTTTACCCAGTGATACCATCCGTAAACGCTCATTACCACATAATATACGTTCAACAGACTTTCGGCAAAAAGATGCACGTTTAGTAAAAGATAAACTGAAATTAAAGTGGAGGCTATACCTATGGGGTATAGCCACACTTTATTGGCTCGTGCGAGCAGTACCTCGGCAACACCTAACAACACAGCCAGCCACTCCAACAGCGAAGTGGCCCTGACCTGTTCAATAAATAGGTGTGCCCAGCTTTGCATATTAAAAACTTACGGTTATCGATGACATGAAGTTGCGCTTAGCCTGCGCGAAAAAGTAATTGTAATTTACTACCTGGCCACCTTCAATATCAGGGTAGGTAGCGCCGTTTGCTTCATACTCTTTACTGAAAATATTGTTTATCTGTAAGCCTATAGCAATGTTCTTTACATGCTTAACCGCGAAATTATAACGCAAACGCACATCGCTAACGTAATAACCCTTTAACAGCCTGTCGCGTACAAACCGGTTGTTACCTGTTGCCGGAAAGCCGGCCGGGTTAGTGTTCATGGTGTTATCCAGGAACTGCTGACTAATGTATTTATTAAGCAAGGCGATCTCGCCACCTTTAACAGGGCTGTAAGCTATCTCACCTGAAGCGATAAACGAAGGCGAATAAGCGATATCTGTTTTAGGTAGGTATATTGGCACCAATGTATTGTCATTGGTATTGCTTAAATATTGGGTATAGTTATCTATTTTATTGGTACTCAAAGTAGCTGTTGCCCCTATGCTTAATTGTTTAGTGGCCTGCACTTTGCCGTCAAACTCAATACCTGCACGGTAGCTCCTGTCCACATTTAAGCGGGTGGGCGAGCCAACATCATTAAGTGCGCCGGTCAGGATCAGTTGGTTTTTGTACAGCATGTAAAACAGATTGATGCCGCCTTTAAATACATCGCCTGATGTGCGATATCCGGCCTCGAAATCGTGTAGCGTCTCGGGCTTAGGACGGCTTGCCGGTGTAGAGTTGGTATAATCATCACGGTTAGGTTCGTGATTGCCTACCGCGTAAGAGAAGTAAACGTTGTTATTTTCATTAAACAGATAAGTAATACCGGCTTTGGGGTTAAAAAAGTTCAAGGTAGCATCCTGCTGTACATTATTCAGGTTACGGTCAAAACCCAGGAAGGAGTAATAAATGCGGCGGTATTGCATATCCGCATTCAGGATCACCTGGCCTAAGCGCCATTCAGCACGCGTAAAAATATTAAAGTCGTTCTTTTTAGCATCGTCCCGGTAGTACTGATAGTTGGGAGGGATGCCCGCGCTTTGCTCAGTGTAAATAATATTACCATAATGCGCCCCCTTGTATTGATTGTATGCGCCACCAAGCGTAAAATTAAGATTGCTTTGCGGGTTATATTTTAGGGCGTAGGTTACGCCATAAAAATAATTATCCAGCCAGCGGCGGCGAGCCAGATCGGTGGTTTTTATGGTGTCGGTACCATAATGCACCGGTGTTAATCCGTAATCAGTAACGGCCGCTCCGGCTTTGTATTCTTCATAATAGCCTTTACCTCGGGTGTAATGTAAAGCCCCACTGAATGATAACTTATCCGATACCTTTTGGTCATATAATAACTGGTAATGGTTCTGCAGGTAATCATCTACCTGGTCGCGGTAGCGCTGGCCGTTTGGCATCAGGCCCAGCTCATTGTAGGAGCGGTGGTTGGGCAACGAGTTATCGCTGATAATATAATCAGGGATACCGTTCCATGCCTGGAAAGTACGCTCCTTGCCTGAAAATATATTAGCCCGTAGCGTACTGTTTTTACCGTAATAAGCACCGCTTACAAAGTACGATTTAAGGTCTGATGAGGCGGCATCAATGTATCCGTCTGAGGTGATCTGCGAAAGGCGGCCGTCTACAGAAAACTTACCTCCTAATAAACCCGTACCCAGGTTAATGGTGTTTTTAAAGGTGTTATAAGAACCTGCAGAACTGCTGATGTCGGCGTAGCCGGTATCGCGGCGGGTAGTGGTTTGTATGTTGATACTGCCCCCAAAAGCACCTGCGCCATTGGTTGAGGTACCTACCCCACGCTGCACCTGTATATTGTTGATAGATGAGGCGATGTCCGGCAGGTCTACAAAGTACGAGCCCTGGCTTTCTGAATCGTTATACGGGATGCCATTGATGGTTACGTTAATACGTGTAGCATCGCTCCCACGTATGCGGATACCGGTATAACCCACGCCCGCTCCGGCATCTGATGTGGTAACAACAGACGGAGTTTGGTTAAGCAGGTAAGGCAGATCCTGCCCGAAGTTGTTTTTCTGAATGTCTTTTTTGCTCAGGTTGGTAAACGCCGTTGGCGATGTTTTATTGGCGCGTGTAGCAGTTACAGTTACTTCTTCGGTAGTAAATAAATTACTGGTGAGGCTGAAATTTACGGTTTGGTTGGCGTTAACCGTAATGCTACGTGTTACCGGCGTAAAACCAATGTAACTGGCCTTTACCGTGTAAGTGCCTCCGGGCAAGCCGGTAAGATTGTACAAACCGCGATTATTGGTTTGCGCGCTTACATCAGGATTAGTGATGGAAACGGTAGCTCCGGCCAGGACCTGGCCGGATTGATCGGTGATTTTTCCGCTGATGGAAAACTGGGCTGATGCAACAACTGGCAACAGCAGGGCCATAATGGCCATGAATAGGTTTTTCAAGATTTTATGAACAATAACGAGTTAAACTTGCTGCGCGCCAGGGTAAAGCCGCAGTATACTTAACTATTTACCTCTCCCTACGCCGGCATTACCCGGATCAGGTGTCGCCCCCCGGCCCCCTAAAGGGGGAGCAGAATAACCCTAAGTCGACTTTAGAGTTTTATTGCTCCCATTCAGAGTTCCGGGGGATCATGGGTATGATCTCAGCCTGTCTTTCAGTTTGATGTTACTCAAAGCAAGGCACCCCTTGAGAATTTTATTGCGCAAATATAGCTTTTGATTTTTTAAATGCAAGTTCTCCGTCTCATTCATGAGACGGTAATGATGGAAGGACGCCCATTGAAGCTTGTTATCCGTCCAATGAATGGGACGGCAATGATGAAAAAGATAAAATCATTGCCGTTGACTTCAGCCAACGAATATATAATCAAATGTCCCCATTTAAGTGTTCATATTTGAACATGCATCTTGTATATGCCGGCTATCCATTTCATGAATGGGACGACAATAATTGAAAGAAGAAATCATTGACGGATAGAGATTTGAACAGTAACCATGTTATCCGTCCCATGAATGGGACGGTAATGATGGGAAAGACAAAATCATTGCCGTCGGCTTCAGCCAACGGAATAAGGAAGGGCAAGTAAGCGCTTTAGCGCAAACTGTTGACTAAAGATCAAGGAAATTTATACAACACACCCAGCGCCAACCCTTCGGTGCCCTGAATATCATTTATGCCGGTGTTTTTATCAAACAGGAGTGTGCCGTTTAATGATACATTTACCAGGCGGTTTACCTTGGCTGCCAGCACCGCGTCTAAACGGTGGCGGGTATAACTTAAAGGTTGCCCGTAAGGTACAAACATTTCATAACGGGCGTTAAGGTGCATGTTTTTGGCAATATCCTTATCCAATATAGCTACTGCCTGGAAGGCGATATCCGTACGGGTGGTTCTGCCTCTTTTTACGCCAAAGGCGTCGGTTTGTCCGGGTGCGAAAATGGCATCATCCAGCACAAAGGTCTGGCGGGCGGTACCGGTACCCAAGCGCAGGTCAAAATACGAAGCAGGTTTATACTCAAAACCGACAGATTCTGTTAAATAACCCGGCGCCATAAAATTTGAGATCAGTGTTGGCGGCAGTACATTATTAGGGTCGTAAGTGTAGCCTTTATCAAATTGCGATTCAAAGCTTAACGCGCCAAAGAAAAACCAGTGTTTAGCCATTTGCGTGGCCAGTTTATTATCCCAAAAAATACGGTCGTTGGTTTTTCGTGAGCCTAAGCCTTTGTTTTTTGATTTACCGTATTGCAGGTTGAGTTCCGATACATAGCTGAAAGGTGCTTTATTGTATTCGGTATGATAAATAAAATTCGAGCCGATTGCTATTGATGATACACCACCCGCTGAATAATTATTTGTAAACGCTGACTGGTTAAAGTTTAAGCCGAAAGTGATGGATTTACGCCAGTAACTTACTTTATAATCCAGCATGGTTACCGGTATCAGTTCCTGCCGTATTTGTAAGGGCGCCGGTGGTACCGGGATAGCATTTCTCCTGGAATTTATCCGGTATTTATTCAGTAAAGCCGTGTCAATTTTTACAGTGTCCTTTTTAAGGGTGTCGGTGGTTTGCCCGTAAGCCGTTGCACTGTAAATGAGTGCCAGCAGGAAGATAAGCTTAATACCCGTTTTAAACATGTACACAAATAAAAAGTAAAAATCTGTTATTTCATCGTATTAATTAAAAATAGACCAGGAAGCGGTACCATTTGCGTTTAGCGAGGTAGTTGATTTCGGCCTCATGTTCGTAAGCTTCCTTCTCAAACACAATATTCCGGTAAGCCGGATAATGTGCCCTGTATCGAAACAGGTTAATAACGTAATTTAACAGGTAAAATATATAAAACGGAAGGATAAACAGCTCGGCCTGCTGCCGCAGGTGGATGCGTTCGTGGTTAATGAGTATAGCATCGGCTTTAAATGAAGCGTTTTTCACCAGGATAAAAGGGAACAGAGCCATACCGGCTACCCGCATGTATGGGAATACGATGATCAATTGTTGTCTACTTTAACAGTTGGCAGTGCCGGAAGCTCATGCGCTTTAGAATGCCGCAAATAACGCTTAAGATTGGTACGGATGTAAGCGATAAACTCATAATCGCCGGCGGTTGTTACGAGGTAGTAGCCCGGACGGTATTTCTGCATAAAATCGGTAAGACGTGGTTCTTCCAGATGGGTAACGCCCTGTACAAACGTTTTATTAAACCGGTAGTCAATCACTTTTTGCTTTTGTTCGTCGTCAATTATTCCTCTTAACTTTTCAGCATTACGGCCGCTTTTACTGAATAAATTATATAAGGCATCAATACCCAGGCCCACGCCGCCATTACCCACATTAAGCAGATCGGGATTACTGGACGGACTATAAATTTTAGCGTATTCGCGCTTAGTGTTGGCTAATTGTTGCTCGGGTGTAAGATTTTTTCCCTTGATGGTTACTTCCTTTAATTGTATAGCCACCGGCTTTAAATATATAGCCAAAGGCGTGTAACTGGAAATGCTTACTGTATCGCTAAAGTGATCGGGTTTTGAAAATACAAGCTGATCGCCAATTTTGGCGGCTATGCTAAATTCACCCTTGAGGTCATTATATGCGGTTTTGCCGCTGTTGATGTTGGTAATATTAACTTTGGCTATGCGCTCGCTGCTATTCTTGTCAAATACTATCCCAGTCACCGGCGCCTGGGCAAACGCGGAACAGCAGGATACCAATAAAAAAAGTGTAAGCCAAAACTTCATTACAGAGTTTAAAGTTATGGCTTTGCAGCGGGGTAATTTATACTTTAACAATCTTTAACACTATTTCACTACAACCAGCTTCTGGCCAATTTTAATACCGTTATCGGGCAGTTTATTCAGCTCACGCAAGTCGTCAACGGTGATACCAAAACGCCTGGAAATGCTGTATAGTGTATCGCCCTGTTTAACGGTGTAAATTTTATCATCAGGCGTGGTTTTGGCGATGCTATCCTGCGGAGGGGTATTTATCTTCTGATTTATTTCGCCCAGTACGCGGTCCTCGCGTTTAATTTTGGCTATCTCTCCTTCCGGGCGGTCATACTGGTCAAGCTGATATTTGGTAATGAGGTTAATAAGCAGCTGCGGGTATTTGGGGTTGGTTGCATAGCCGCAGGCTTTAAGGCCATAAGCCCAACCGTTGTAATCGTTCCTGTCCAGCTCAAAGAGGCGGGCATAGTTCTTTTTCTTCAAAAATTCGGAGTGGTCGCGAAATGATTCTTCGGGGTTTGCGTAAACCCTGAAGCAGTCGTTCTCGTTATCATCGTTCTTATAATAACTTTCGCCGGTCCAGGTGCTGCCACATTTGATGCCGAAGTGGTTGTTGGCAAATTTTGCCAGGTCGCTATTTCCTGCACCGCTTTCAAATAACCCCTGTGCAAGGGTAATGCTGGCAGGTATACCATAGGTGTTCATTTCCTGTATGGCAATGTCCTTAAAGCGATCGATATACTCCAAGGAAGTAAGGTCTTTATGGGCAGCAATGCTTGCGCGGTTAAGCTTTTGTATGGCCTTGTTGTTTTTGCGTGCTTTGCCGTTGCTGATAGTGCTTTTTTTTGCCGCGCAGGAAGTAACACAGAATGCAGCAATTAATAGGATGACCAGTTTACGCATGAGTTAGCTTATAGATTAGCCAAACTTAAGGTTTAAAAATCAATAATATTAATTGTTGCTGGCCAGTTCGGGTTTTTTTGCAGAAGCGGTATCTTTGACAGCTTCTTCACTGTCAAACTCATTAAGGCCGTAGTGTTTAATAATACCCATTACCTGTGCAGCCCATTTTTTACTGCTGCAGTAACCGCTGCGTTGGATGCCTTTGGCCCAGCCTTTATAATCATACTGGGTAAATTTGTCGGCCAGATGGCTAAACTGCTTACGCTCTGTCATAATGCGGGCAAAATCTTTGAATGAATCCAGCACACTGTCGTACTTTTTGTATGATGTACGCACCTTTTTGTTGCCTTTATAGTACACCGCGCCACCGCCGCCTTTTACACCAAATTGGTTGTTCAGATTTTTAGCTATAGCGCTTTTACCGCTTCCGCTCTCATGCATAGCCACTCCCAGGATAATACTGGCAGGAACGCCGGTTTCATGCATGATGCGAATGGCATTATCTTTGAACTTATCGATATAAGATTGTGAAGCGCTTTGAGCCGAAACGGCTGATGTTGATGCAATTAATGCTGAAACTGAAAGAAGAGCAATAATTAAGAGTTTCTTCATAATTTACTTTTTTCTGATGAGCAACAGTCCGTCGCGTACAGGTAGTATGAGATTTTCAACCTGTGTGTTAACAGCTATTTGTTCATTTAGTTTGCGAAAGCTTTCAGTGTCGACGTCGTTTTGTCTGCCATCATAAACTTTCCCCTTCCACAAAACATTATCAATTATTATCAACCCTCCGGGTCTTACTTTATCAATTACTAACTCAAAGTAATTAAAATTATTTCTTTTATCCGCATCAATAAACACGATGTCGAAATCATTTTCCTGTAAATCAGCTATTACGGCCTCTGCGGGGCCAATATGCAGTTTGATTTTTTTATCCACATTTGTTGATTCAAAATGTGAATTAAGCATTTCCTCAAACTCGGCATTCACCTCAATGGTGTGCAAAATGCCCCCTTCCGCCAGCCCCTCAGCCAGGCAAATGGCCGAGTAACCAGTAAAAGTTCCTATTTCTAAAATGAGTTTAGGCTGCATCATTTTACTGAGCATGCTCAGTACCCGACCCTGGTAATGTCCTGATAGCATATTAGCTTTCAGCATCTTCAGATGAGTGTCCCGGTTTATCTTTTGCAACCCTAACGGCTCGGGGTCGCAATGGTTATCAAGGTAGCCTTGCAGGGCCGCGTCAAGAATTTCCATGGCGGCAAAGGTAAGAATTTTATTTTAATGGGATTTTAGGCGGATAGATCAAGGTTCAGAAATTAAAAAACTTTACTCATCCAGCTTTGCAGCAGTATCACTGCCGATACCGTATCCACCAGCTCCTTGTTTTGCCTTGCTTTTTTATTCATGCCGCTTTGGGCTATGGCCGCGGAGGCCATTTTTGAGGTAAAACGTTCATCCAGCATTTCAACAGGTATCTCCGGAAAGTTCTTTTTTAGCAGGTTCACAAACCCCTTTACGTGAATGGCCGATTGGGAAGGCGTATTATCCATTTGCTTGGGCTCGCCTACAATAAAGCGCTCCACGGCTTCGCTTTGCAAATACTTTTTCAGGTAATCAATAATATGCATCGGGTGTACGGTATCCAGCCCGGTCGCGATGATCTGCATAGGGTCGGTAACGGCAATGCCAATACGCTTGGTGCCATAGTCAAATGCCATAACTCTCATAGGATTTTAGATTTCAGATGTACGATTTTAGATTGAAGCAAGGCAGAGGATTTTAGAATTTAGATTTACGATTTTTGATTTATGCATAGTTAATCAATAGCCGTAAATGTCGTATTATTTGTCTTAGTATCCGATGTTAAAATCTAATATCTAAAATTGTACATCTAAAATCAATTTAGCGTTCAGGATTAAATCTAATATCTAAAATCAATTCGTTATTTTGCACCAAATGCAGTTTAAAGTGATCATAGGGCAGCAGGAGGTTAAGCAACGGCTCATCAATTCGGTAACCGAAAACAGGGTAAGCCATGCGCAGCTGTTTTTAGGTCCCGAAGGTTCAGGTGCTTTGGCTTTGGCGGTGGCTTACGCGCAGTATGTTTCATGTGAGGACAAGCAAACCGATGATTCTTGCGGCGTTTGTGCATCGTGCCGCAAATACCAGAAACTGATGCACCCCGACCTGCACTTTTCCTATCCCTTTTTTGCTAAGCATAAAGACGATAACGCGCTTACTTTTATTGAGCAATGGCGTGAGGCTTTTACCGCCAACCCATATTTAAGCCTGGATATCTGGCGGAATTACCTGGATGCGGAGAACAAACAGGCCAATATCAATATTGCTGAGTGCCACCAAATTATTAAGAAACTTAGCTTTAAACCGTTCGAGTCTGCATATAAGATTTTGATACTATGGTTGCCCGAATACCTGGACAAGGAGGGTAACGCTCTGCTTAAAGTAATTGAGGAGCCGCAGCCTAATACTTTGTTCTTGTTGGTAGCGCAAAACCAGGATCAGATACTGAATACCATTCTCTCGCGTACGCAACTGGTAAAGATACCTTGTTTAAATTATGAGGATATAAAAACCGAGATGCTTACGCGCCACCACCAAACCGAGACCGCGGCAGCGGAAATTGCCTACCTGGCCAATGGTAACATGACAGAGGCATTAGCAATGCTGCAGCAGGATAGCAAAAACTACCACGAGCTATTTGTGCAGTGGCTAAGACTATGCGTAGGTAACAAAGGCCTCGAGGTAATGAATTTTGTGGAACAGGTGGCCAAGATGGGGCGCGAAAACCAGAAAAATTTCGTTCGGTATGGTATCAGCTTTTTACGCGAATGCTGCCTGCTAAGGGCTGGCGTGGGCCGGGTAGTAAAGTTGCCGGCAAATGAACTGGAAACAGCCAAAAAAATGGCAGAGGTAATCAGCTTTGCGATGGCGGAAGCGGTGATAAGCGAGCTGGAAAAGGCTCATTATCACATAGAGCGGAATGCAAACCCTAAAATCTTGTTTTTAGACGTATCTTTGCAGATTATAAAAATATTACATTTGAAAATTGTCCCCGAGGGGAATCACTATATACCGAACTAATTATGGGATGCGGAAGTTGCTCATCCGGCGGATGTACGCCGGCAGGGTGCAAAAGTAACGGCTCATGCCTTACAAACGGTTGCGCCAAACTTGATGTACACGACTGGCTGTCGCATATGGACATGCCAACAAATTATAAGCCTTTTTCGATAGTTGAAGTAAGATTTAAGGGCTCGAGAAAGGAGTTTTACCACAATAACGATAATATTTACCTGGAAGCAGGCGACCTGGTGGCGGTTGAAACCAACACAGGCGGCTACGATATAGGCCATGTCTCTATAACAGGCGAACTGGTACGTATGCAAATGCATAAGCGCCATGTTAAAGAGGCCGATGTGGTGAAGAAGATCTATCGCCGTGCTACACCTGCCGATGTAGATAAATGGAAGGCTGCTAAAGACCTCGAGTGGGAAACCATGCATAAATCGCGCACGCTGGCGTTAAACCTCAACCTATCCATGAAGATAAGCGACGTGGATTACCAGGGCGATAAAACCAAGGCGACATTTTATTATACCGCCGAAGGCCGTGTGGATTTTAGGGAGCTGATCAAAAAAATGGCTGAGGCCTTCCGCATCCGTATTGAAATGCGCCAGATAGGTATGCGCCAGGAAGCGAGCCGTTTGGGAGGCATAGGCTCATGCGGACGCGAGCTTTGCTGCAGTACCTGGCTTACCGATTTTAAAACGGTATCAACCGCGGCCGCGCGTTATCAAAACCTTTCTTTAAATACACTTAAGCTTGCAGGGCAGTGCGGTAAGTTAAAATGCTGTCTCAACTACGAGCTGGATACGTATATGGACGCATTGAAATACATTCCGGATAATGTGAATGTATTGAAGACCGAAAAGGGTGATGCGCGCCTGCAAAAAACAGATATTTTTAAGCGTGTAATGTGGTTTAGCTACCCGGGAGAAGAATCATGGGTGCCTTTGCCTATTAAGCGTGTGAAAGAGATACAGCAGATGAACCGTGAGGGCGTGCTGGTTGAAAGTCTGGGTGAAATTGTGGAAGTGGAATCGAAGCCGGTAAAAGTACTCGACTATGAGAACGTAGTTGGGCAGGATAGCCTAACCCGGTTAGACGAACAGCGCAAAAATAAGAACAAGCAAAAAAACAAGAATAAAAACCGGCCGGGTGGCGAACAGCAGGCGCAACGTAATGATGGCAATAACCGCCAGCAGCAAAAGCCTAACCGGCCTGATGGAAAACAGGGCGATAATCCTAATAAGCAACCGGGCAACAGGCCGCAGGCTAAACCACAGCCGCAAGCCGAGCGCGCCGAAGGGGTACAGGATGGACAGCCTAAGGCAGAGGGAGTTAACAATAATCGCAATCGTAACAGGCGCAATAACCGTAACCGCAATAGAGGCGATCAGCAGCAGAGAAACGACAATAACCCAAGCCGGCCGGAATAACTATGAAACGCTTTAAACAATCGTTTTTAATATTGGCAAGCGTAATGGGGTTTATGCTGCAGGGCTGCACCGACGCATCGCGTGTTATGGATGATAGTACCGCCATTGCCAATCATAACTGGGCTTACGTTAACCGTGTTAAATATGATGCGGATATAACAGATAATAACATACCATACAACCTTTATTTTAATTTAAGGGTTACCGGCAGCTATCGTTATTCAAATATGTTTATACTGGTCCGGATGACCTCGCCCGGTAAGCGTACCCGGGTTACACGGTACGAACTGAAATTAGCCAACCCCGACGGGGAGTGGCTGGGCAGTGGCAGCGGTAATATGTACAGTTATCAGATACCTTTCCGTAAAGGGTTTAAGTTTCCGGCAAGTGGAAAATGGCATTTCGAGTTGGAGCAGAACATGCGCGATAACCCATTGCACGAAGTTACAGATGTGGGCCTAAGGGTTGAAAAGGCCGGGCAACAGTAGCTTTTGGCTTTACAAATAAACCTATTGCCATCCCTCAATTTGAACGCATAAGAATGCAACAAAAAAATCCATAGTATTGCATTTTATTTCTCATGCCGCAATCCATACTCATCATAGACGACGAAACCAAGCTGAATGATCTGCTGTCGCGGATCATCAGGCTTGAGGGGTTTATTGTTTTGCAGGCCTTTACGGGTAAAGAAGGCCTTAAGCTGCTGCAACAGGAAGATGTATTATTGGTATTGAGCGATGTAAAGCTGCCTGATGTAAACGGCGTTGACCTGGTAAAAACCATCAAAGAAAAAAAACCATACGTTGAGGTAATTAATCTGACAGCCTACGGTACCATTGCCGATGGAGTGCGCTCTATACAAAACGGCGCGTTCAATTACATCACCAAAGGTGATGACAATGACAAGATCATCCCGCTGGTGAACCAGGCAATGGATAAGGCCATACAGCAGCAACGAGTTTTTGAACAACAGCGCAAGGTAACAGGTAAATTCAGCTTTGCTAATATCATAGGCAACTCAAAACTGATACAGGATGCCATATCACTGGCCCGCAAGGTAGCGGTTACGGATACTACAGTACTCCTGCTGGGCGAAACAGGTACAGGCAAAGAGGTTTTTGCCTCGGCCATACATTATGAGAGCGAACGCAGGCAAATGGCTTTTGTGGCTATCAACTGCAGCAGTTTTTCGGCCGAGTTATTAGAAAGTGAATTATTCGGTTACAAGGCAGGGGCTTTTACAGGAGCCGTTAAAGACAAAAAAGGCTTGCTGGAAGAAGCCAGGCACGGCACCGTTTTTTTGGATGAGATAGGTGAAATGAACCTGGACCTGCAGGCCAAACTACTCCGTGTGCTGGAAAGCAAAACTTTTATTAAGATAGGCGACACACAAACCACCAAAGCTAACATTCGCATTATTGCCGCAACCAATCGCGATCTTAAAAAAGAGGCCGAAGCAGGCCGCTTCCGTCTTGATTTGTACTACCGTCTGTCGGTATTCACCATTGCGCTGCCATCATTAAATGATCGGCCAAATGATATAGAGTTATTGGCCAACTATTATCTGAAAGAGTTTTTTGCGCAGCGGGGCAAGTCACTACCAAAAATGGATGCGGCATTTATTGCCCTGCTTAATCGCCACCAGTGGAAAGGGAATATACGCGAACTTAAAAATGTTATGGAGCGGGTAGCCATCCTGGCTGATGGGGATATACTCACCCCTGACCTTTTGCCGCCTGAGTTTAACTATGAAACCGATGATGCCAACGCGGTTGACCTGGCAAGTGTAGAGCGGCAGCACATCAAACGTATACTGGACCGCACCAACGGCAACAAAACCGAAACTGCCCGGCTTTTAGGCATCGGCCTTACTACCCTTTATCGTAAAATAGACGAGTACAAGATCAGCTGATCTTTTTTCATAATGATAACAGGACCCTTCCATTTTGGAAGGGTTTTTTTGTTTAGTCGATTTCTGTATTATTTTAAATATCTGTATATCAATTTTTTAATAAAAATTCAAGTATATGGCATTTCGCTTGACTATCACGTGAAAAACAAATAGAGATGCTTATAACCATTTTATTACTGGCGCTTGTGATTTGCTGCTGGTTATTTTTTAAATCCATCGACTGGTTCGAGAAAATCTGAAGATATCATGATCGCATTATTCATTATTTCCATCGCAGTGTTTGCATACATGGTGTATGTACTGCTTAAACCCGAAAAATTTTAACACATGAACCCCGAACTATCTGGAATTTTAGTTTCGTTCGCTATAACGCTGCTCATAGGCATCCCGCTGGGTAAATACCTGGCCAAAATGTTCGCTGGCGAAAAAGTATGGACGGATTTTATGAAGCCGATCGAAAACGGCATATACAAACTATCAGGCATCAGCCCTAACCAGCCAATGGATTGGAAACAGTTCTTAAAAGCCATGATGGTGATCAATTCGCTATGGTTGGTATACGGCTTCTTCGTATTAATGTACCAGGATAAATTGCCCCTTAACCCCGACGGCAACCCCGGCATGACACCCGACCTGGCTTTTAATACCATTATCAGCTTTGTTGCCAACTGTAACCTGCAGCATTACAGCGGCGAAACAGGTGCTACCTATCTGATACAGCACTTTATATTCATGTTTCTGCAGTTTACCAGCGCTGCTACCGGTATAGCCTGCGCGGTTGCGGTATTTAAAGCCCTGCGCGATAAAACCACTGCTGATGTAGGTAACTTTTGGGTATACTTTGTAAAGTCTATCACCCGGTTGTTATTGCCGTTATCTGTTGTTGTGGCTCTTATCCTTACCTTTAACGGCACACCTGCAAGTTATGCCGGCAAGGATAAATTTATCTCGCTGCAAGGCGATACCGTTAATGTATCGCGCGGTCCTGCCGCCCAGTTTATCGCTATAAAGCATTTGGGCACTAATGGCGGCGGCTGGTTTGGCGCCAACTCTGCCCACCCTTTGGAAAATCCCAACTATGTAACCAATATTACCGAGGTGGTTGCGCAAATGATTGTGCCCATGGCCATGATACTGGCGTTTGGCTACTTCATCCGTCGTAAGAAATTGGGCTGGGTAATTTTTGGTGTTATGGCGGTGGGTATGTTCATGCTCATGATACCAACCATCAGCAGTGAGCTTGGTGGTAACCCTGCCATAGCTAAAATGGGCGTTAGCCAGGCAACAGGTGCTATGGAGGGCAAAGAGGTGCGAATAGGTCCAATGGCTACCGCTTACTGGAGTACGTTGACCACTATTGTATCAACAGGTTCGGTAAATGGTATGCACGATAGTACCATGCCGCTAACCGGCTTATGGCAATTGCTCGGCATGATGATCAACTCCTTTTTTGGCGGTTGCGGTGTAGGTATACTTAACTACCTCATATACCTCATCATCGCGGTATTTATATCAGGCCTTATGGTTGGGCGTACGCCTGAGTTTATGGGGCACAAGGTAGAGGCGCGTGAAGTAAAGATCGCAGCACTCATCACCCT
Source organism: Mucilaginibacter sp. 44-25 (assembly GCA_001898335.1). Classification (GTDB taxonomy): domain Bacteria; phylum Bacteroidota; class Bacteroidia; order Sphingobacteriales; family Sphingobacteriaceae; genus Mucilaginibacter. The sequence goes on from MKTS01000003.1 coordinate 312,447, forward strand.
GCTAAGCCCTTTCCTGATACTTGCCGGCACAGCTATTTCCAGCTACGTGTTTAACAACTATGGCAATGCTAACTGGGCGGTTAAACCATCGTCATGGTTAAATAACCCCGGCTACCACGGCTTTTCTGAAATGCTGTATGAGAACACATCCGCTAATGCCAATAACGGGTCGGGCTTTGAAGGCCTTGGCGATAACAACATTTTCTGGAATGTGATCACCGGCCTGGAGATCCTCATTGGCAGGTTCCTGCCTATTATTGGCCCGGTTGCCATAGCAGGTTTACTGGCCAAAAAGAAATTCGTGCCCGAATCTGCAGGTACATTAAAAATAGATACGGTAACCTTCGGTATCATGACGTTTGCTGTTATCATGGTGCTCAACGCATTGTCATACTTCCCCGCTTTGGCCCTGGGCCCGATAGCCGAATATTTTTCAATGCTTAAATAATAGTAAAGGCTCTGTAACGAGAGATAAAGAATAAAGAAATGAGCAATAGATCAAATAAATTATTTGAACCCGCTTTAGTGCAAACCGCACTTAAGGAGTCGTTCATCAAACTGAACCCTAAAACCATGATGCGCAACCCCGTGATGTTCACGGTGGAGATTGGCACCGCTGTAATGCTATATGTAACTATCTATAGCTTTACTCATGCCGGCCAGGGTTCGTTCGCTTATAACTGCTGGATATTCGCTATCCTGCTGTTAACCTTATTGTTTGCCAACTTTGCCGAGGCAATAGCTGAAGCCAGGGGCAAGGCCCAGGCTGATAGCTTGCGTAAAACCAGGGAAGATACCCCGGCTAATGTAGTGCTGGAAGATGGTTCAATAGTAACCCGCTCATCAAACCAACTGCTCAAAGGCGATGTATTTGTTTGTGAAACCGGCGACACCATCCCTACCGACGGCGAGATCATTGAAGGTTTGGCTACCATTGATGAGTCGGCCATTACCGGCGAATCGGCACCGGTTATTCGTGAGGCTGGCGGCGATAAATCATCTGTTACCGGCGGTACCAAAGTGCTGTCAGACCGTATCAAGGTAGTGGTAACCACCCAGCCGGGCGAAAGCTTCCTGGATAAGATGATCGCTCTGGTTGAAGGCGCTGCCCGCCAGAAAACCCCTAACGAGATAGCCCTTACCATATTACTGGCAAGTTTTACGCTGGTGTTCATCATAGTATGCGTAACGCTCAAGCCTTTTGCTGATTATGCCAACACACCTATTACTATAGCCGCGCTTATATCCCTGTTTGTTTGTTTAATACCTACCACCATTGGTGGTCTATTATCGGCTATAGGTATTGCCGGTATGGATAGGGCCTTGCGTGCCAACGTGATCACCAAATCGGGCAAGGCGGTTGAAACCGCAGGTGATATTGACGTGTTGCTTCTGGATAAAACAGGTACCATTACCATAGGTAACCGTAAAGCCACCCGCTTTTACCCTGCCCAAGGTGTAAGCGAGGACGAATTGGTGAAAGCATGCGTGCTGGCTTCACTGGCTGATGAAACCCCTGAAGGAAAATCGATCATCGAGTTGGCGCAGCAAGGCAACACCCGTATATCATCAACCGCGCCTGATGGTTCGGAGTTTATTAAGTTCACTGCCGAAACCCGTGCCAGCGGTATCAATACGCCCGATGGCAAACGCATCCGTAAAGGCGCGTTTGATGCTATCCGCAACCTTACCATTAATGCCGGTAACCAGTTTGATGCCGCTATAGAAGATAGGGTGAAGGCTATATCATCAAACGGAGGTACGCCATTAGTGGTATCACAAAATGAAAAGGTGATAGGTGTAATAGAATTGCAGGATATTATTAAACCCGGCATAGCCGAACGTTTTGAGCGCCTGCGCAAAATGGGTATTAAAACGGTAATGGTAACTGGCGATAACCCGCTTACCGCCAAGTTTATTGCCGATAAAGCAGGTGTGGACGACTTTATTGCCGAAGCCCGCCCCGAGGATAAAATGAAATACATAAAGCATGAGCAGGCTGCCGGTAAACTGGTTGCCATGATGGGCGACGGTACCAATGATGCCCCTGCCCTTGCCCAGGCCGATGTAGGCGTTGCCATGAATAGCGGTACACAAGCCGCCAAAGAAGCCGGTAACATGGTTGACTTGGATAACGACCCTACCAAACTCATCGAGATCGTTGAAATAGGTAAACAACTGCTCATTACACGTGGTACGCTTACCACCTTTTCCATCGCTAATGACGTGGCCAAGTATTTCGCTATAGTTCCGGCGCTGTTTATCGCTTCTATACCGGCACTGCAATCTATTAATATCATGCACCTGCACAGCCCCGAGAGTGCTATCCTGTCGGCAGTGATATTCAACGCTATTATCATCCCTATGCTGATACCGCTGGCATTAAAGGGTGTGGAATATAAACCCATAGGAGCCAGCGCGCTGCTGCGCCGCAATCTGCTTATTTATGGCATTGGTGGCGTAATTGCACCGTTCATTGGTATAAAATTAATTGACCTTTTAATAGCCGCTTTTATATAAGCTGCTAAGAATTAAAATAAATAAGCATCATGAAAACGCTCATACAATCCATCAGGTTAACTTTAGTACTAACCGTATTGTTATGCATCATATATCCCGTTGTAATTTCCTTTGCGGGTAAATTCTCCAAAGGCAAAGGCAGCGGCGAAACCATTGCCCTTAATGGTAAGATAGTTGGCTATGCCAACGAAGGGCAAAAGTTTGATAAACCGCAGTACTTCTGGAGCCGCCCGTCGGCTGTGGGTTATAACGCGGCCGGTTCAGCGGGCTCTAATAAAGGCCCAAGCAACCCGGATTACCTGAAAGAGGTAAACAGCCGTATAGATACCTTGCTGAAATACCACCCTTATCTTAAACGCTCGGATATCCCTGCCGATATGGTAACGGCGTCAGGCAGTGGCCTTGATCCGGATATCTCTCCGGCCGGCGCTCAGATACAGGTAAAACGCGTAGCGCAATTCCGCAAGCTCGATGAGCAGAAGGTAGCCGCGCTGGTAAAGGAAAATACTGAAAAACCGCTTTTTGGCCCCGAAAAAGTGAATGTGTTGAAACTGAATGTGGCTTTAGACGAGCTTAAATAACACAAGTCCCGGCCGGTATATACTATCCGTTAGTGATGTTAATTTATGCCCATGCTTATTACCGGCCGGCACCTGTTAGATACTAAAAAATGAAAAAACTTTTAATACTATATATACTCATCCTTTGCGGTAAACCGTTATTCGCGCAAGATAGCCTTAAAAATAGCAGCAACTTAACCATAAGTGGCTATGCCGAATTGTATTACGGGTTTGATTTTAATCGCCCGGCCAACAACACCCGCCCGTCTTTTGTGTATTCGCATAACCGCCATAACGAGGTTAACCTTAACCTGGGCTTTATTAAAGCCAATTATGATAACGGGAATATAAGGGCAAACCTGGCTTTAATGGCAGGAACGTACGCCAACGCCAACCTTGCATCAGAGCAGGGTGTATTTAAGAATGTTTTTGAGGCCAACGCGGGTATCAAGCTATCCAAAAGCGCCAACCTTTGGTTTGATGCGGGGATATTCGCCTCGCATATAGGTTTTGAAAGTGCCATATCAAAAGATTGCTGGGTACTTACCCGTAACATCGCTTCAGAAAATACGCCTTATTACGAAACAGGCGCCAAGCTTACCTATACCACCGATGATGGCAAACTTACTTTAAGCGGTTTATACCTGAACGGATGGCAGCGTATCAACCGGCAGGATGGCAACAGCAAGCCCGCCGGCGGTTTACAAGTGGCTTATAAACCAGCCGACAACATTACGTTAAACTATAGTAATTACATTGGTGCCGAAGGTGCCGACTCCGTACAGGTGCGCCGTATATATCATAATTTTTATGGCATATTCCAATTAACAGATAAATTTGGTTTAACCGCCGGGTTCGATTACGGTGTACAGCAAAAGGCGAAAGGAAGCAGCGATTATAATCACATTATATCGCCGGTTGCCATAGCCCGCTACCAACTTGCCGAAAAATGGGCAATGGCCGGTAGGTTTGAGTATTACCAGGATAAAAGCGGTGTATTTATTGCCACAGGTACGCCTCATGGCTTTGATACCAAAGGATATTCGCTCAATGTGGATTACGCGCCGATAAAAAACGCGCTGATACGCCTGGAAGGGAAAGTTTACGATAGTAAGGACAAGATATTTCAAAAACAAACAGGTTTCACCAACAATAGTCCGTTGGTTACCGCGAGTTTTGCTGTTTCTTTTTAATTTAATTGGTCCGGGTGGCGTACAAAGCCTCCCGGATTTTATCGTCTAAAAATAAAAGGCATGCCCGAAGACGCAAATACTGGTAATTCTGTAAAAGATTTTATCGACTTGGTAAAACGCTCACGCCGTGGCAAACTTAAAATTTACATCGGCATGAGCGCGGGCGTGGGTAAAAGCTACCGTATGCTGCAGGAAGCGCACGCGCTGATGCGTAACGGCATTGGCATACAGATAGGGTATATTGAAACCCATAACCGCGCAGAAACGCATGCTTTGCTGGCAGGCTTGCCCGTTATCCCGCGCAGGCATATCTTTTACAAAGGCAAGGAACTGGAAGAAATGGACCTGCAGGCCATTCTCAACCGACACCCGGAAGTGGTAATTGTGGATGAACTTGCCCACAGCAATATTGAAGGGAGCAAGAATGCTAAACGCTGGCAGGATGTGATAGATATATTGGAAGCCGGCATCAGCGTGATCACCGCCGTAAACATACAACACCTCGAAAGCCTAAACGAGGAGATAGAGGAAATAACCGGCATCAGCATAACAGAAAGAATACCCGACAAAATTTTGCAGATGGCGGATGAGGTGGTGAACATTGACCTTACCGCCGATGAACTTATTGACCGGCTAAAGGAAGGCAAGATATACGAGAAGGCGAAGATAGAGCGGGCGTTGCAAAACTTTTTCCAGAACGATAAGATATTACAACTGCGCGAGATAGCGTTGAAAGAGGTGGCTCATCACCTGGAGCGCAAGATAGATATTGAGGTGCCTAAGCAAATTAAGCTGCGGCCCGAGCGTTTCCTGGCTTGCATATCATCAAACGCGGAAACCGCCAGGATCGTGATACGAAAAACAGCCAGGCTGGCCTCCTACTACCGGTCGCCCTGGATTGTGTTGTATGTGCAAAGCAGTGATGAAAGCATGGAGCGCATAAAATTGGACAAACAGCGCCACTTAATTAATAACTTTAAACTGGCTACAGAGCTTGGTGCCGAGGTAATAAAGCTGAAAAGCGATAAGATCACCCAAACCATTATGCAGGTGGCCGACGAACGCGAAATAACCACCATATGCATAGGTAAGCCGCATTTGAGCCTTTTTCAGGTTATTTTGCGGACAACCGTATTTAACGAATTGCTTAAAAATATAGCGGCGAAACAAACAGATTTAGTGATATTATCATGAAAGTAAAAAATAAACTGCGCATAGGCTTCGGCTTTTTATTTATAGTGGTGCTGTTTTTTGGCGCTACTTGTGTGCTGTACATGAACCGTATAGCCAACAGCGCCAAAATCATCCTGAAAGATAACTACGAGAGCCTGAGTTATTGCCGGGATATGCGTAGCATATTAGATGAGAACTCTCTGCCACTCAACGCCGGCGCTATGAAAGCATTCAACGCGCAACTGGTCAATGAGGAGAAAAACATTACCGAACGGGGTGAGGCCGAGGCGGTAGCCGCTTTAAAGAACACCTTTAGTCAGCTGCAGGGACAACATACAGCTGCCCAGGAAGAAGATCTGGAACGTCAGATACGGCGCCACCTGCTAAGTATTGAGAAATTAAATATGCAGGCCATTGTAAATAAGAACGATGCTGCCCGCAAAGCGGTAGACAGATCATTGGTGTTGCTGGGGCTGGTTGGCGCTTTCACCTTTTTGGTGCTGTTTAGTTTCAGCGTTAATTTCCCGGGTATTATTTTTAACCCGCTTAAAGCATTGCTTACAGGTATAAGAACCATTGGCCCCAGGAATTATAACCAGCATATTGAATTTACGCAAAGCGATGAATTTGCCGAGGTAGCCAACGCCTTTAATGAAATGGCCGACAGGCTAAATGAGTGGGAGAATAGCAACATCTCCAAAATCATGTCTGATAAGCTGCGTATCGAAACCATTATTGAGCAAATGCACGATGCTATTGTGGGCGTTAACGAGAAGCAGGAAATACTATTCATTAACACTACAGCTAAAAATGTGCTTAACCTGGGTAACAGCAAGGTTGAAGGTAGCTTGATTGAAGATGTAGCTAAAAATAACGACCTGTTTAAATCCATCATTCATGATAGCCGTACCGGTAAACCTTTTAAGATAGTGATAGATGGGAAAGACTCCTTCTTTGAGTTAGAAAGCAGGGAGATCAACGTGCCTAATTTATCGCCGGGCACGGCACATGCTATCAGCATCGCAAAAAAATCGGCGGGTAAGGTGTATATCCTGCGTAACATCACCGAGTTTAAGGAGCGCGATGAAGCCAAAACCAACTTTATTGCCACCATATCGCATGAGTTGAAAACGCCTATCTCATCTATAAAAATGAGCCTTAAGCTGATGAAAGATAAGCGTATAGGTGAAATGAACGCGGAGCAGCAGCAACTGTTGGAACACATTAATGATGACAGCGATCGCCTGCTAAAGATCACCAGCGAGTTGCTGGAGCTATCGCAGGTAGAAACAGGGAACATACAACTTAATTTTGTGCCTGTAGAGCCGCAAAAGATCTTGGATTATGCCATAGCCGCGGTGAATTTCCAGGCCGAGCAGAAAGGCGTAAAACTGGAGCTGGTTAAAGACGACAATTTGCCCGGTGTGAACGCCGATGTAGAAAAGACCGCCTGGGTATTGGTAAACTTCCTTTCCAACGCTTTACGCTATAGCGCCGAGAAATCAAAGGTTACCATTAGTATCGTGAACAAAGGCGACAGCGTTGAATTTTTAGTGAAAGATACAGGGAAGGGCATTGATGAACAATACCAGAAACGCCTGTTTGACCGCTACTTCCAGGTGCCTACAGACGGGCAGAACAAATCAGGCTCGGGCCTTGGCCTGGCCATCTCCAAAGATTTTATCGAAGCCCAGAACGGCCGCATATGGGTAAAAAGCGCCATTGGCGAAGGTAGTACCTTTGGCTTTAGCCTGCCTGCGGGGGCTTAATGATCATACACATAAAACAAGAATGGCCGCAATAAGCGGCCATTCTTGTTAAGTTTATTAATTAACGTCAAACCATAGTTTGGTGGTTAATACATCGGTACCCTGGCTGGCTACTGCCGCCTGGTAATTAGTCCCGTTGAGTGATTGTTCAGTACCAGGGTATATGAACCGTTGCGGTAGCTTGCCGCCAAGCGTACCGGCAACGGCAGGTTGTAGTTGCGGGTAATCCAGCCTGCGCCATTCTGCAAAAGCTTCCAGGCCTTGCCCAAAAAGGGCCAGCCATTTTTGGTTACCTATGGCTTTTTTGTAGTTACCTGCATCGTATTGTATCGCCGCCTGGGCCAGGTAGGTGCTGATATCATTATCGGCAATACCATATTGTTTAAGTGATGCCGTGATGGCCTGGTTGTACAGGTCGGCGGCGTTATCGGTGGTAAACCCCCTCGCGGCGGCCTCGGCCCTGTCAAACAATAATTCCGAATAGCTTAGTATTACCGCCGGAGCTGTTGGCGCCAGGAAATAAGTACCCGGCTTAGAGGTTTTGGTGAAGCCCAGGTTGCTGGCATCGCCCACCAGCAGGCCATTAGGGATACCTACATAGGTTTGCGCGGTGGCATCCTTTGTTTTGCTGGCGTATACCGGTAAGCGCGGATCATTAAGAGCGAATAGGCGGTCAACAATGGTTTTGCTGATGCGGTAATCGTCACGCGTATCAAAGAGGTTGCTTATGGGGTTCTGGTTAGGCGATGCCACATAGTTTAACTGCGCGGTTTCGCTGTTGACGGAGATGTAACCGCTGCCATTAGCTTGTATATCGGCTATCACTTGCTTGGCTTTATCCGCGTCGCGGTCGGCTATGCGCAATGCAATACGGAGGCGTAAAGAGTTGGCAAATTTTTTCCATGACGCTATATTGCCGTTGTATATCACATCGCCTGCTATAGCCGGCCCCGATGTGTTTAACAGGCTCTGTGCCGTTTTAAGATCATCCAGCAGCGCATTGTACACATCTTTTTGTTTATCATAAGCCGGGGTAAGGTATTGCTTAATACTAACAGCCTGGCTGTACGGAATATCTCCATAAGCATCGGTTAGCAGTTGAAAAACCCACGAACGCAATACTAACGCCACGCCTTTATAATTAGGATTAGCCTGCGCATCGGCCAGTTTGATGATCTGGTTAAGGTTTACAATGCTGCGACTATAGCCTACGGTCCAAAGCTCCTGGAAAGCGGTATTAGCGTAGATATACCTGTCCGGGTCGGTATATTGAATTTTAGCCCAGTATTGCACAAAAAGCAGGCTGGCATCCATGTTATTAGCAGTTCCCCAATAAGTATCGGCCGTGTTCTTAATGGCACCTGTCAACAGATAATCCGGCTGAGCCGTTTGCGATGCGTTAGGGTTTTGGTTAATGTCTACAAGGTCTTTCTTGCATGATGCCGTGCCCAGTAACGCGGTTAAAAGTATAATGGAAGATATATATCTTGATTTCATGATGTTAAAATTTAAGGTTAACGTTAAAGCCTATGTTACGCACCGTTGGTAAAGTAAGGTCCTCGAGGCCCTGGCCGTTGCCGGTGTTAAAGGCGGTTTCAGGGTCAATATTCGGCACTTTTTTATGAATGATCCACAGGTTTCGGCCAACTACAGATACGGTAGCCGATTGCAGGCCTATGCCTTTCACCCAGCTTGCAGGGAAGGTGTAACCAAGCTTAACTTCGCGCAGTTTTACGTAAGAAGCGCTGTATACAAAAGCTTCATCAACATTGGTAAAGCCTTTGTAATAAGATTGGGCGGGTATTACCCTGGTGTTGGGAGTGCCATCAGCTTTTACGCCTTTCCAAACCATACCATCGTCATACACGGTTTCGCCATTAGGCGTGCTGGCGCCAGCTGCCACCTGTACAGCGGAGGCGGAAGTATTGTTCGCTGGATAGTAATAAGAGAGGCCACCGTTCTCGGCACCACGGCCCGGCAATGTAGAAGCGAGTACCCCTGTGTAAGTACCGGTTCGGTTGGTATTAGAATAAATAGAGCCGCCAAAACGAGCGTCAACCAGTACACTCAGGTTTATACCTTTGTAGTTAAAGCTGTTAGTGATGCCGCCTAAAAAGTCGGGCGTAAATTTGCCGAGATACTGTTTAGTGGGGTTAATTACAGGGACGCCGCTATTATCAATGATGATGTTGCCGGAAGCGTCGCGCTGATAGGCCGTGCCATATAGGGTGCCATAAGGTTTGCCTACAGCGGCTAACACCTGTACGGTGCGGTTGGTGCCAAGCACATAACTCTGCAGCCTGCCTTCTGCATCAAGCGATACAACTTTGCTACGGTTAAGTGAGTAATTAACACTTACATCCCAGCTAAAATTGGTGGTTTTTACAGGTGTTACACTCAGTTGCGCTTCCAGGCCTTTGTTGTTAATGCGGCCTCCGTTGATCAATTTTTGGGTATAGCCGGTGCTTGAGCTCACATCAACGCTCAATATCTGATTGGTACTGTTGGTGTTATAAACGCTCACATCAAGACGCACACGGTCTTTAAAAAACCCGGCCTCAAAACCTGCCTCGCCGGATGTGGTTGTTTCTGGCTTAAGGTTGGGGTTAAGGTCAATATTGGCAGCGCTTTGCTGCGGGTTTCCGTTAAAAGGAGCTGTAAAATTATAGGTGTTGATCAACTGGTAAGGAGTTGTAGCCTTTCCTACTTTTGACCACCCTCCCCTGAGTTTTAAATAACTCAGCGCATCGCTTTTAATATCCAGCGCCTGCGACAATACCAAACTACCATTCACCGACGGATAGAAATAGGATAGGTTTGCTGCAGGCAGCGTAGATGACCAGTCATTACGGCCTGTAACGTTTAAAAAGGCATAATCACGAAACCCGATCTGGGCCGAGGCGAAGTAGCTGTAGGTTTTTAATTTACCATAATAGTTGGATGATACCAGCGGATCGCGGGAATTACTGAGCGTATATAACCCGGCAACCGCCAGCTTTGGCGCTATCTGGTCGTTCTGCTCATTAGTAGCCGTGCTGATGTTCCCACCCACAAAGGCATCAAGAGAAAAATCCTTGTTTAGTTTTTTGGTGTATTGTAGTCGACCTTCTGTATTAGTTTCGTTTACGTAATAAGCATCCTCTTCATATGAGCCGAAGGGGGTGCCGCTGGTGCCATAAGCAACCTTGATCTTGCGACGATCGTTGTAAAAATCGGTACCGGTACGCAAGTTTGCCGACAGCCCTTTTATGATCTTGTAATTAAGTTCAACACTACCAATTAGGCGGTTTTTAAACTGACTAACCGTATTTTCGTAAGCGATAAAGTACGGATTGCTGTAATAACTGTTGTTCCAGTTAAAGGTGCTTCCGTCGGCATTCCTGTAGTTTTTTAACTGGTTAATGTCAACCTGGCGGCCAAACCAGGTAAACTGCAGCATGGTGCTGGTTGCCCTTCGGCCATAGGCGCCGGGCAGGTTGCCCGCGTCGTCCTTAATATAATTAGCAATGGTGGTAACCGTTAGTTTGGGAGTTGGCCTGAAGGTGGCATTCAATAAAAATGAGTTACGGCCCAGTGAAGAGTTTGGTACCACGCCGGTTTGGTGCAGGTTGTTGTAGGATATGCGATAGTCAAATTTCTCCGAGCTGCCCGCCAGCGCCACGCCATTATTGAGCGTAACCCCGGTGCGGAAAAAATCTCGCACATTGTTAGGATGTGCCACAAACGGCACCGCCTGTCCATTGGAATAGAATTGTGGGATAAGGCGGCCATCAAGGCGTGGGCCCCAGCTTTCATCAACCCCGTCATTTATACCTCCGCCCTTGCCGTCAACATAGCTGAACCTGCCGTTTGAGCCTTGTCCGTATGAGTTTTGATAATCCGGAAATACCTTTAATGTTGCAAAAGAAGTGTTGGAGTTGATGGTGATGCCCAGCCCCTTTGCGCCCTTGCCGGTTTTGGTTTTAATAAGAATTACACCTGCAGCAGCACGGTAACCATACAATGCAGCCGCGTTTGGCCCCTTAAGCACGCTTATAGATTCAATATCTTCAGTATTCAAATCAGATATGGCATTCTGAAAGTCCCTTGAACCATTTGTTCCCAGGAACTGTGAGTTGTCTACAATAACGCCATCCACCACAAAAAGGGGTTGGTTATTACCGGATATCGACGTTTCTCCCCGTATAATAATTCGCGACGATCCCATATCGCCCTGGCTATTGGTAACCTGTACACCTGCAATTTTACCTGCCAGCGCGTTTACCAGGTTGGTTTCCTTAGCCTCTGATATGTCTTTTGATTTAAGGCCCTGTACAGAATAGCCCAATGATTTTTTATCCTTATTGATGTTGAGCGCCGTAACAACTACTTCGTTGAGCGAGTTGGGGGCCTCTACCAATACGATCTTTAAAGGGGCCTGCGTTTCAGAAACCGTGATACGCTGTGTAACAAAGCCCAGATAGGATATTTGCAGTACGTCGTTCACTTTAGCGGTGAGCGTAAAGCGCCCCTGTACATCTGTTTGGGTGCCGGTGTTGCCGCCTTGTACGGCAACGCTTACACCTGGTAATGGCTGCCCGTCAGACTGGGCGGTTACCGTACCACTTACTTTAATGCTTTGTGCATTTGCTGTTTGAAAAAATAATACCGGCAACCATATTGCCAGCAAAAACTTGTAAATTTTTAACATGATATTCTTTTTTGGAAATAATACCCTGGCCGGTAATAAGTAGCCAGGCGACTTATTACCGGATGCAGATGAATAAATAAATTGTCAATTGGCCGCTGATGGGCAGATTACGCGCGGAAACAGCAACAACACTGGCCGTAAGTGAAGTTGCGCGGATCGATAGAATAGCGATTTAAAGAAGCAGTAGTAAATGTAGTTTTCATGATTTAAATAAGTACATATTGCGATTTGGCTTTTTAAGCATTTGATTTTGCCTTTAGGCAGCTACCGGTTGTAAAATGCCGGTTAACGAGGCAACTACCTGATCAATTTCATGCGGCGTGTTAAACCGACTGAATGAAAAGCGAATGGTATGTTTACCCGGAGTGATTTTTAGCGCGCTAAGCACATGCGAAGCAGCCCCGGCCGAGCAGGCGCTACCGCCTGATACGGCTATTCCAAGGTGGTCCAAACATCGTAGCAGATCAGTACCGGCATCAGGTAGGGAAACACTTAATACGGTGTATAAACTTTTATCGGCATCAGAACATCGCCCGTTAAAAGTAATATGAGGTACATGGTTTAACAGACCGTTAATCAATTGGCTCTTTAAACCCTGTATGTACGCTTGGTGGCTATCTAAATGTTCATAAGCCAGTTCAAGTGCTTTAGTGAGGCCTACAATGCCGGCAATGTTTTCCGTTCCTGCGCGCAACCGGGCTTCCTGACCACCGCCTTTTAGCAATTGCGTTAGCGGGGTACCCCTGCGGCAGTACAAAAAGCCAACACCCTTTGGGCCATGAAATTTATGTGCCGATGCTGCCAGGTAGTGTATTTTTACCCGTTGCAGGTTATGGACGTAGTGCCCCATGGTTTGCACTGTATCGGTATGGAAGATAGCCTTATAACGTTCGCAAAGGGTAGCAATTTTTTCTATATCGTTAAGGTTACCTATCTCATTATTGGCGTGCATAACCGATACAAAACTTTTTTCACTTGTTTCGAGTAATTGCTCCAGGTGTTGCAGGTTCAGGTTGCCACGTTGATCGTGTTCTATATAGTTCAGCGTAATTTTTCCTTCTTTTTGCAGATGTTGCAGGGTATGCAGTACGGCATGGTGCTCAAAACGGGTAGTAATTACGTTTTTTATCCTGGCGCCTTCTACCGCCGATAGAATAGCCGTGTTATCCGCTTCGGTACCGCCTGATGTAAAAATGATCTCATCCGGATGTGCATGCAACAAACCGGCAATAGTTTGCCTGCATTGTTCTAAAGTAGCTTTTACCTCTCTGCCAAAAGCATGTTGTGATGAAGCGTTGCCGAAATGCTGCAGGAAAAAAGGAGTCATTGCTTCAAATACTTCTTTGGCTAATGGTGTTGTGGCCGCGTTATCCAGGTAAATTTTCATACTGTTGTTTTTTTGTCTTTATGAACTTACCAGATAGCGAGGCAGTGAATAACAGTAATAGGGTACTGTTTATGCTTATCTTTCTCCTTTTAACAGAAGCAGGAATTAGCACCTTTTACATTGATGTACAGGTTGCTAAGACGTCATAGGGCCATTCCCTCGGTCTTTCTGGATAAGTTTAAAGAACGTTACGGGTGCAAATATATTAATATTTCTATAATGCCTATGGTTTTTATAGAATTAATTTAAATTTTTCTTTATTCTATTATTTGGCATACATCCCGGATACGAAATAGCGATTACTGCGATGGGTTTTTATTAAACCGCGGCTTGGAAAATTTTGGGCTTTTATGCCCACATTAAATTTTTTATTAAAATCAACAATTGAAGCAACCTTTATTCTACCTTTAAACGTAATACGGTTATAATTAAACCCCGAATAATAACTCATGAAAAAATCTTTCCTCAACCTGGGTGCTGCAGCTTTAATATGCACCGCATTATTAACCTCTTGCTCAAAAGAGAAAAATACAACAGCCACTGCACAAGCCGAAATGGGCTTCCAGCTAACCGCTGATAACCAACAGGCCACCGTAGCAACGTCAGCTGTTACAAATGGCACAGCAGTAAATGCCATTATAGGCACAACTGCCAGCATTAAATGGTCATCTGTAATTGCCAATGTTACCCGTTTTAAACTCGAAGCGAAACGTAATGGCAAAGAAACCGAGGTTACTACAAAAAATGTATCTAACCTGGATCTGCTTAATTTAAGCTCATCACCAATAGTTGCTTTGGTTGATACCGGCCACTACCGCGAAATTGAGTTAAGTATTTTATTGACTAAATCATCAGGTATCGATATCCCACTTACAGCAAAAGGTACTTTCACTACATCAGGCGGAGCCGCTGTACCTATCGAGTTTGACTACAATGACAACGCCATTATTAAAACCGAAGTAAAAGACGTAAACGTTGATGCAACTACAGGTGTAACCTCTAAGATTAACCTGCACTTAAACAGATTGCTGATGGGCATCCCACCGACGCTGCTTGATCAGGCTACACGTACAAACGGTACAATCATTATCAGCAACACCAGCAACGCTAATATTTATAATCGGGTAATTGCTAATGTTTTATTGGCTTTTGAAGCTCACGAGTTTGAGCATCACCAAAAAGGTGGTAAATAAGATCTTTATTAAAATTTCCGGCCATCCGTATAAACGGATGGCCTTTTTTATTTGATATTATATTATCATCTTATCCGCGTCCAATATTGTGATTTTCCGAACAGGGATATTCCTTTATAGCCTCTTACCTTCATGGTACCGTCATCCTCGAGTTTCAGGTAGCATTTATACGTTTTTTTACTTTTGGGATCAAAGATCATCCCATCCCAGCGGTTGTCACCAGAGTATTTAAAATCCTGCAGAATATATATACCTAAAAGGCTTGTAGGCAAATGCAAGTTTATTTTCTTATCAATACTTAAAGTAGCGTTGCTTAATTTTCCGTAATACAAGCTGTCCTTTCGGGTTATGGTTATCCGGGATTTTTGGTCGGCAGTTTGCCAGGTACCTAAAATGCTATCGGCAGCGGGGCCATTATTTAATTGAACATCCTGCCCATAGATCGGTATATAGGAAAGTGCTATGAGGAGGATTAAAAGGCTTTTCTTCATGGGGTATAATATTATTACAATAGCAAGCCTTTAAACTTTAAATGGTTTTGAACTACCTTAAAGCGCCTGGTTGTAAATAAGTTCATCAAAAAATACTTAAGCTATACAAGCCTTACCAACACTTACTTTTTTAGCAAAAATTATTTAATTACCTTCGTTTTTACTAAAATTTTTATCTAACTATGAACGAGGCTTTATTTGGTATATGTGGCTTACTAATCGGTATAATACTATCTTTCTTATTTAAAAAATCCGGTAATCAGGCTTCATTAAACGAATTAGGTAACCTTCGGTCTGAAAATCAAGACCTAAAAATATCACTTGCCAGGTCAGACGAAAAGGTAAGTCATCTAATTACCGAAAATGAAAATATCAACCGGCACTTTAAAGATGAACAAATTCGCTTACTCGATGAGCTTTCCTACGAACGTTCTCAATTGGCGCAGGCTAACCAAAATTTAGAATCCGTACGCTCATATTATAAAGCACAGCAGGAAAAAATTGCTGAGCAGAAAGAAGAAATGGAAAATACCAGACGGCATTTCCAACGGGAATTTGAAAATATAGCTGAGAAATTATTAAAGGAAAAATCGCGTGAGTTTACAGACATCAATAAACTGAATATTGATGCCATTATTAAGCCCCTTAAAGAAAATATAAAGCAATTTGAGGAAAAGGTTGATAAAGTTTACAACATGGAAGCTGCCGAGCGAAATACACTAAAAGGTGTAATTACCCAGCTAATGGAACTTAATCAAACTATCAGCGCCGAAGCGTCAAACTTAACCAGGGCATTAAAAGGCGATAATAAAAAACAGGGTAACTGGGGCGAGGTAATATTGGAAAAAGTACTGGAACGTAGCGGTTTGGTGCGTGACCGTGAATACCGTATACAGGCCAGTTTAAATCAAACGGATGGCACGCGTTTGCAACCGGATGTGATTATTGACCTGCCAGATAACAAACATTTAATTATTGATGCCAAAGTATCACTCATTGCTTATGAGCGACTGGTAAACGCCGAAACAGAAGAAGAACGTAAGCTTTATTCTAAAGGGCATATAGAGTCCATACGTGGGCATGTGCATAACCTGTCATCAAAAAACTATCATGATCTGTACCAGGTTAACTCGCCGGATTTTGTATTGCTGTTTGTCCCTATAGAATCATCTTTCAGCTTCGCGGTTCAGCTGGATGCCGAGCTATTTAGCGATGCTTGGGAAAAACGGGTGGTAATTGTCAGCCCGAGCACTTTGCTGGCAACCCTGCGTACCATAGCCAGCATTTGGAAACAGGAACGGCAAAACCGTAACGTATTGGAAATAGCCCGCCTCAGTGGTACCATGTATGATAAATTTGTAGGCTTTGTAAACGATATGGAAAGTATCGGTAAAAATATCAGCCAAACGCAAACCGCATATGCCAACGCCTTTAACAAACTAACGGATGGCGCAGGCAACCTAACAATAACCGCCGAAAAGATTAAAAAATTAGGCGCTAAAGCTAATAAGCAGATAGACAATAAATATATTGACGACGAATAGTTAATAAAAAATATTATTCAGCCTTAAATGCGTTCCATCCCTGTGCTTTCAGTTCATGCACATTGCCTGATTTGGTGATGAGCGAGCATCCTTCATTAGGCTCAGTAACATACCCTATGATGGAGATATCCATCTTATGCTTTATCTTATCATAATCGGCCTGTTTAACAGTAAACAGTAGTTCATAATCCTCGCCTCCGCTTAAAGCACAAACAGTAGGGTCAAGGCCAAATTCACGGGCAGTTTCATATGTCATTGGGTCAATAGGTATTTTTTCCTCATATAATTTACAACCCTTATTGCTTTGCTTACAAATGTGCAATATCTCAGATGCCAAACCATCAGATACATCAATCATGGCGGTAGGTTTAACACCTATTTCTTGTAAAAGATCAATAATATCCTTACGTGCCTCCGGCTTAAGCTGCCTTTCAACAATATAATCTTTCCCTTCCAGGTCTGGCTGTATGTTCGGATTCTCGAGATAAACCAATTTCTCGCGCTCCAAGAGTTGCAAGCCCACATATGCGCCACCCAAATCTCCCGAAACACATATCAGGTCACCTTCTTCAGCCGTATTACGATAAACTACCTCTTTTTCATCAGCATAACCCAATGAAGTAATACTGATCACCAGGCCCTGCTTCGAGGCCGAAGTATCACCACCCACAATATCCACATTATAATTGCCGCAAGCCAGATATATACCTTCATACAGTTCTTCAATGGCCTCCAGCGGAAATTTGCTGCTCATGCCAATAGATACGGTTATTTGGGTAGCTGTACCGTTCATGGCGTAAATATCACTTAAGTTAACCTGCACTGCTTTATAGCCCAAATGCTTTAGGGGTGTATATGCCAAATCGAAATGAATACCTTCCAGCAACAGATCAGTAGATACCAGCGTCCTTTTATTTTGATAATCCAGTACAGCGGCATCGTCGCCAACGCCTTTAACTGTACTTTTTTGAACCAGTTTTATATTTTTTGTAAGATGACTGATTAAGCCAAACTCACCTAATGCTTCCAGGTTGGTTTTCTCTCCGTTCTCAAACATAGTGTATCGTATTTACTGACGCTTAAAACTAAGCAAACTTAACAGCCTCTTATATTGAAACAGCCAGCTTTCAAAAATACAAAAGATGCTTAATAAATATACGGCTAATGGAATTACGTAAATTTTATCTTACATAAAGTTAATTAACAATAGATTAATAAGAACCAATTATTTTTACGCAGAAAATATATTTATATGAAGTTTAGAAAATTACTCCTCGTTTATTTGTCTGTTGTATTGGTTGTTGCCGGTTGTAGAAAAGATCCTGTACAGGTGCAAAATGCTGATAATGGCGGCAACCAAACACCGGTTGCCAAGCCATATACCATAGTTGAAGATTTTGAAACCGGATCTAAAACCGCTTATGCGGCGGCTGATATACAACTAACTACCGGCATTTGGAATTTTAACGATGCCCTTTTAGGTAACCTGGCGGCCGACGTTAAAAATGGTAATAAGTCTGTTAGGTTAAGAACAGGGGATATTACTATGAAATTTGATATTTCCAACCTGCAGCAAATCACCATCAAACATGCCAAATACGGTACAGATGCTAATTCGACCTGGCAACTGATGATGTCTGTTGATGGTGGTGCCACCTATACCCAATTGGGTAGCGATATTTTAGAAACCAGTACCACATTCGTTACCGATTCATTTAAGGTAACTGTTAACAAACCGGTTAGGTTTCGCATACAAAAAACAGGTACCACTCGTATCAACATTGATGACATTACCTTTAAAGGTACAGGTGATGCCGGTTTAACAGTAGGGCCGCCAGACACCGGAAGTGATGATAACGGTGGAAATACTGGCACGGGTACGGCAGCACCTGAAAGAGGCATTACTGCCGGCACTGATGCACAACCTGTTAACGGCGATAACAGCAATTTGTTAATGGGTAACCCTTCAAACGCGCAGCCAGCCGTGGTAATGGCTAATAATTACCTTATAGACCAAAGCTATTACGTAGAATCATACAGCAGCGACAGGGGTACACCTAACTGGGTGAGCTGGCACTTGGACGCTACCAATATTACTAACGCAAGCTCAAGACTTAATAACTTTGCTGGCTTTGCCGGTTTACCTGCTGCTTTTTATCATGTGGAGAGTAACAGCTATTCAGGTTCTGGTTTTGACAGGGGACATAACTGTCCGTCTGCAGATCGTACAAGTTCAGCAAACGCCAATTCGGCAACTTTCTTAATGACCAATATGATACCGCAGGCACCTCAAAATAACCAGCAAACCTGGGCAAACATGGAAAATTATTTGCGCGAACAAGTGGTTGCAGGTAACGAGGTTTATATTGTAATGGGCAGTTATGGAATGGGCGGTACCGGCTCAAACGGAACTTTTAACAAGATAAATAACGACCATGTTACCGTACCCAGCAATGTGTGGAAAGTTGCCGTTATTATACCTAACGGCAATAACGACGTAAACCGCGTAAGTGCTGATACAAGGGTTATAGCAGTAAATACACCCAATATCAATACCATTAACAGCGATTGGAAACAATATCGTGTTACCGTACGCGATATTGAGAAAGCAACCGGTTATAACTTGTTTTCAAGTTTACCGCAAAATATCCAGGATGTTATTGAAACCAGAAAGGATAATCTGTAATCAAATCAACCCAATAAAAAATCCCTTCATATTGATAATGAAGGGATTTTTTAATTATATAAATTTTTATAATCCCAATTTAGCTGATATCTCCAGCATACGTTCAATAGGTTTAACCGCGTCTTTAATGATATGCACAGGAACTTCAACCTCGGGCATTTCATTTTTAAGGCACAGGTAAAGTTTCTCAAGCGTATTACGTTTCATGTGCGGGCAATCGTTACAAGCACACTGATTGTTAGGAGGAGCGGGGATAAAAGTTTTATCCGGATTATCCTTTTCCATCTGGTGCATAATTCCGGATTCTGTGGCTACAATAAATTCCTTTTCAGGGCTATTGGTAGCATACTTAAGAATACCGGTGGTAGAACCTATATAATCCGCCATCTGTAGTATCACTTCCTCGCACTCCGGATGGGCAAGTATCTTGGCATTTGGATGGCGCTCTTTAAGTTTGGTGATCTTTTCACGACTGAATATCTCATGTACCATGCAGGCACCATTCCACAGTACAAGGTCTCGGCCTGTTTTTTTAGCTACCCAGGCACCCAGGTTCCTGTCAGGTCCAAAGATGATCTTCTGATCTTTAGGCAAGCTCTCTACAATTTGTACGGCATTGCTTGATGTACAAACAATATCGCTTAGTGCTTTCAATTCCGCAGTACAGTTTACGTAAGTGATCACCAAGTGATCAGGGTATTGTTCCTTAAACTTTTTAAACAAATGCGGGGGGCAGCTATCAGCCAGGGAGCAACCTGCTTTCAGATCCGGTAGCAGAACTTTCTTATCAGGGGATAATATTTTGGCTGTTTCGGCCATAAAATGTACACCGGCAAAAACAATAATGTCGGCATCTGTTTTGGCTGCTTGCTGCGAAAGGCCCAAACTATCGCCAATATAATCGGCAATATCCTGTATATCTCCTTCCTGGTAATAATGGGCCAGTATAACTGCATTTTTTTCTTTTTTGAGCCTATCTATTTCGGCGAAAAGATCAAGCGACGGATCAATGTATTCGTCGGCAAATCCTTTCACTTTTATTTCTTCGAAGATATCCATTCCACAAATCAATTAATAATAGCTTCTTTTTATATTAAAATAAAACTATTGTTTGTTAAGGTGTTAGTTATGTTAAAAAGTTGAGATACGAATTAGCTAAAAAGTTGTTTTTCCATTGTTATTAACAATTTTAAACGCTTTTGTATTTTTCATTTACTTGATTTTTAAAACTATATGACAAACAACTTTTACTTTAAATACTTATTTGTTAATAATTATCGGTGTGTAAAAATGTTAATTTCGATGTGAAACTGTCTTATAAATTGCTTAAAAAATGCGGCAAAAAGTTCCAAAATCGAGGTTATTAACAACTATGCTTTTTTCTGATTTTTTTCCTACACAAATTTAACACCTTTTACCCCGCTTATTAACATAAAACCTAATTTTACACAATACATATAAAAAACATGACCAGAAATGTTGATTTCCTTGTTATAGGATCAGGAATAGCCGGATTGAGTTTTGCATTAAAAGCTGCAAAGCATGGTAAGGTTCTGATAGTTACAAAAGCTAATGAGGACGAAAGCAACACTAAGTATGCCCAGGGTGGCGTGGCAGTAGTTGTGGATAAAAAGGAAGATTCGTTTGAAAAACACATAAATGACACCTTAATTGCCGGTGATGGCCTTTGCGACCCCGAAGTTGTTAGGGCAGTTGTAACTGAAGGGCCGGAAAGGATTAATGAGATAATCGATTACGGAACCAACTTTGATAAGACCAACGACGGTATTTATGACCTTGCCAAAGAGGGTGGACACTCGGAGTTTCGTGTACTCCATTACAAGGATATTACAGGTTTTGAAATAGAGCGTGCATTATTAGAACAGATACATGCTGAACCAAATATTGAGATATTAACACATTACTTCGCGGTAGATCTGATAACGCAACACCATTTAGGTGAATTTGTAGATAAGTCTACTGCAGATATTAAATGTTATGGGATTTATGCCTTCAATACAGAAACCAACCATGTTGAAAAAATACTTTCTAAGATAACGGTAATGGCATCTGGTGGTGCCGGGCATATTTACTCTGTAACTACTAATCCAATTATTGCCACCGGTGATGGTGTGGCTATGGTGTACCGTGCAAAGGGTAAGGTAAGGAATATGGAGTTTATACAATTCCATCCTACAGCGTTATATAATCCAGGTGAGTATCCATCATTCCTGATATCAGAAGCGGTACGTGGTTTCGGTGGCATATTAAAACGTACTAACGGTGAAGAATTTATGCAGGAATATGATCCCCGTAAGTCATTAGCACCAAGGGATATTGTTGCGCGCGCAATTGATGCCGAGATAAAAAAATCAGGCGAGGATTACGTTTACCTGGATGTGCGGCACAAAAGCAAGCAAGATATCCTGCAACATTTCCCTAACATTTATGCCAAGTGTTTGGATATGGGAATTGACATGACCCGAGACATGATACCGGTTGCACCTGCCTGCCACTACATGTGCGGCGGTATTATGGTGGACCATAGCGGCCGTTCCTCTATAAACCGGTTATATGCCTGCGGAGAATGTTCTTCTACCGGATTACATGGCGCTAACCGTCTGGCATCTAATTCATTGTTAGAGGCATTGGTTTTTGCACATCGTATATATAAGGATGCCATTGTAGATTTCTCCAATATTGTAGTGCCTGATAATATACCTGATTGGGATGAAAAGGGCGTGCAGCTTTTGAATGAAGACATCTTGGTAACGCACAATATCCGTGAGATGCAGAAACTGATGAACGATTATGTAGGTATTGTTCGTTCTGATTTTAGATTAGAACGTGCCATGCGCCGTTTACGATTGTTGTATGAAGAAACTGAAGAATTTTACAAGCGTACAAAACTATCTGTGAAACTTTGTGAGCTCCGTAATTTGATACAAGTGTCTTACATTGTTGTTAAATCAGCCATGATGCGTAAGGAGAGCAGGGGCTTACATTACACTACAGATTATCCGCAGCATCAAGAGGTTTTGGAAGATACCGTATTTTAATTATAATAGTCAATTTCTATTACCTCGTAATGACGTGTCGGAAATTGCAAGCGAATACTTAGAGCGAAAAACGGGGTTCGAACCCGCGACCTTCAGTTTGGGAAACTGATGCTCTACCAGCTGAGCTATTTTCGCTTATTTCACCAAACATAAAAAAATTTAAGATAAGTTTTAAAAGCTTTTACCTTTATGCTTTCACCTTTTGCCTCAAAAAAGCTATGCCCGTAATCCTGCCTGTTAAAGATAAATCACCTGTTATTGGTAAAGATGCTTTTATTGCCCCTAATGCTACCATTGTTGGCAACGTGGAGATGGGTGATAACTGTTCAGTATGGTTCAATGCGGTTATTCGTGGTGATGTGCATTACATCAAAATAGGGAATAACACCAATATCCAGGATAATGCCTGCATACATGCTACTTACCTAAAGTCGCCTACCAATATCGGTAATAACGTATCTATTGGCCATAATGCTATTGTACATGGTTGTACGCTTAAAGACAACGTTCTGATAGGCATGGGAGCCATTGTAATGGATGATGCAGTGATAGAGGAGTATGTGATCATCGGAGCGGGTTCTGTAGTGTTAGAGCGTACTGTATGCGAATCGGGCTATTTGTATGCAGGTTCTCCCGCCAAAAAAATAAAGCCTCTTACTGATGAGCAAAAGGCTTTATTAGATCGTTTACCAAATAACTATATCATGTACTCCGGTTGGTTTAAGGAGTAATTTGCTCTTTAGGAATGGTTAGCTGCTCTTCTGATTCCCAGTTAGGGCGTAATGTTAATTCTTTATCATACAGCCAAATATTTTCGGGCTGCAGTCGTTGTTTTACGTTCCCGCTATCCCAGCGTCCATTTTTATTATCGTCATAAACGACTCTTATGCGGTATTTTCCAGTAAGGTAGTTTTTATAAACTATAGACGTATTATCGGTAATTGCATCACTTCGTAGTTTATTCTTTTGGTCGTCAAGTAATTCAACAATATAACTTTTACCCGGTTCAGGTACCGTAACTTTAAGTGTTAGCTGACTGTAATTTTCCTGTTTATCAGCTTCAAAATTGGTACCGTTGCGTTTATTTTTATCTCCATAAATATCCGTAAAGGCATTCTGATCAATTATCAACTGGTACTTCCTTCCCGGTCTGAACCGGTATTTAAGTACTACGGTTCTTGTTGAGGTAGTATCTTTGGTAATGGTGTAGTTCTGTAACGTTGTAGAATCTTCTTTAAGGACGATCAGGCCCGATTCAAAAGTAGCGATAGGTAAATTAGCCGTTATGCGCAGATCAGCACCGGGCTTCAAACGGTTATCCCTGCTCAGGTTATATTTAAAGCCCAGATTACGTACAAATGATTCCTTTTTTCCCTTGCGTTGGTATAGCGTATCAACAGGTTTGTTATTATCTAAAACGGCAACACTTAAAGAATCCCATTCCATATTGCGCATGAATACAGTAGCGGTATCGCGTGTTTTGCTTAGTTCAACTATTTTTTGGTCATTAATATTAGGCGGATATAATATTTTTATTGCAGGGTTAGTTAAAGACTTATTAAATACTAATTCTAATACGCCATCAGCGCCAAATTTTTTCTCTACTTTAAATTTATCCGGTATTTGTTGAAACAAGGCCAGCCTGATATTAGAGGTGTCCTTGGTTAATATGATAGGTTTTTTTGAAAAGGCTATCAATTCTTTATCATTATCAAATATTTTGTTAGCGCTTTGCTCTTTTAAAGCATATATGCGATAGGTTCCCTCATGAAGGTTATTCAGAGAAAAATTACCAGATGAATCGGTGGTAGTAAAAATGGTAGGCTTTTTTTTACCAAACAGGAGCGAGTCCTGCTTAATAGGGAATATCATTACTGTAGCATCTTTCTCTTTTTCCTGCGTAGTGCTGTTAATCACAGATCCTGACATGCTCAACGAATCGATATGTTCGCCGGTTGAAAAGACATAGGTAAAGTTTTTGAGTACGTTGCTCTCGTTTACATCCTGTATGGCCTTACCGAAATTGATTACGTATGTAGTGTTCTTCTGAAGCGAGTCTTTAAACTTTATTTGCAGCGCTTTTCCGCTGATGCTATACTCCGGTTGTTTTTCCTGGGCCGGGCTTATAGTTATTTCCTGGTATTGATTAGTCAATTTGAAAAATTCATCAAATTCCAGGCGTATCTCTTTCGCATTAAATTTCCTGGTCATATTTGGCGGGGTTGCTTTCAACAATTTCGGAGGAGTAAGGTCACGCGGCCCCCCCTGCGGTCTTTGAACAGCAGCGCAGCCAAAAGCAAATAAGATCACCGAAATTAAAGTAACATTTTTAGCAAAAAAGGCAGGTTTTTGATTTAACATATATTTTAAGCCCTATAAACGATTTTTATGCTTTGATGAACGCCAATATTAAAATTAGAAAATAATGGCTTAAAATCAATAATTTATAAATTATTGATTTTAAGCGTTTTATGCTTTATCTTGACACATGCACCATTAAAACGGATACATCTGATGGTGAAACCCCAGAAATTCGAGAAGCCTGGCCCAGTGTGCGTGGTTTTATCCTTGCTAATTTTTCTCGAGCTTCTTTTGACAATGAACCTAATTGATTGTAATCAAAATTTGGATTGATCTCACGATCTTCCATTTTTTTCATTTTATCAACTATTTCCATTTCTTTGATAAAGTAACTCTCATATTTAATTTTTATTTCAGCCTGCTCAATTGTTTCTTTATCATATCTGGCTAACAGCTCTTGTAGTGAACTATCTACCGAGTTTAGTTCATTAAAGCCTACCTGTGGCCTGCTTAATAAATTGAAAAGCTTTGTGTTCTGGTTGATGGCTGAAGTACCATTTTCTTCTAAAATGGCATTCACCTTTGATGGTTCAATGCTTTTGGCTTTAGCAAAGGCAACTATCTCATCAGAATTTTTCACCTTAGCGTTCACTTTGGCAATACGCTCATCGTTTATTAAACCAAGTTCGTGGCCAATTGGGCTTAACCTGATATCTGCATTATCCTGGCGGAGTAATAAGCGATGTTCCGCTCTGGATGTAAACATGCGGTAAGGCTCTTCTGTTCCTTTAGTAACCAGGTCATCAATTAATACACCGATATAGGATTCTGATCTTTTAAGTATCAGCTCATGTTTATCATTAATTTTTTGATGCGCATTGATACCAGCAATAAATCCTTGCGATGCCGCTTCTTCATAACCGGTAGTTCCGTTGATCTGGCCAGCGAAGTAAAGGTTGCTGATTTGTTTTGTTTCAAGCGTTAATGTCAGCTGCGTAGGAGGGAAGAAATCGTACTCTATGGCGTAACCGGGCCTAAACATTTTGGCATTTTCAAAACCTGGGATTTGAGTTAATGCACGATATTGGACATCCTCGGGTAATGAAGTTGAGAAGCCATTTACATAAATTTCAACCGTATTTAAGCCTTCCGGTTCTACAAATATCTGGTGCCTGTCGCGTTCTGCAAAGCGGTTGATCTTATCTTCGATTGATGGGCAATACCTCGGGCCTAAGCCTTTAATACGGCCAGTAAACATAGGAGATTTTTCAAAACCTTCCTTCAGTGTTTCATGCACGTTGCTGTTTGTATATGTTATCCAGCAGCACCGTTGTTCTTCTATGCCTTTGACATCTGTATAAGAAAACTTGCCACGCACTTCGTCTCCCCATTGTTCTTCCATCAGGGAGTAGTTTAAGCTACGGCCGTCTACTCGTGGTGGGGTGCCCGTCTTCATTCTGCCTGCTTCGAAACCTAATGTTACCAGCTGCTCGGTTAAGCCGGTTGCAGACTTTTCTCCTGTTCGGCCACCGCCAAATTTCTTTTCACCTATATGTATGATGCCATTTAAGAATGTACCATTAGTGAGTACCACCGCATCAGCTTCAATCTCCACGCCTATAGATGTTTTTACCCCCGATATGGCGTTGTTTTTTACCAATAAGGAAGTAACAGTATCCTGCCACATGTCAACGTTTGGCGTACGCTCTAATGCTAATCGCCATTCTTCAGCAAAGCGCATGCGGTCGCTCTGAGCACGGGGGCTCCACATTGCAGGGCCTTTTGACTGATTGAGCATCCTGAATTGGATAGAGGTCTTATCCGTTATGATACCCGAATAACCACCTAACGCGTCAACCTCCCTTACTATCTGACCTTTCGCCACACCGCCCATAGCAGGGTTGCAACTCATCTGTGCTATAGTACCCATATTCATGGTTATTAATAACACAGAAGAACCCAAGTTCGCCGCCGCTGCTGCTGCTTCACAGCCCGCATGCCCGGCACCTACAACTATAACATTATATTTTTTAAACATATATAGAACTTATGTTCCACGTGGAACATTCCGCGATTAACTAATTAGATGTTCCACGTGGAACATTGAAAAATGAGTACAATCCAAATGCTGCCCAAATGCTCTCTAATACAACAAATGGATAGAATTCTATTAAATAGGAGGAGTAGCCACAGATTGCCGCTCCAACAAAATTTAAAGCAGAATAAAGTCTGCTTTGAGAATTGATCACCTTAAAAAGGTTTAGAACGAAGGCTATCAGTAATATGATAACACCTATAGAAGCAATAATGTCCGACTTTTTCATGCCTCTTTAAGTTCTGTAAGTTCCATCCAGCGCATTGTTTTTACCTCCAGCTGCTCTGTAAATTTACTTAGTAGAGCAGTAGTATCATTTAAGGTTTGCTGATCTATATTTGTTGTATTTAATGAGTCGTTTCCTGACTGTATTTTGTTTTCAAGATCAGCTATTTCCTTTTCTAAGCTGTCTAATTCTTTTTCTTCTTTGAAAGACAGCTTGCTCTTTTTAGTCTGTTCCGAAGCCGCCGGCAAATCTACTGGCGTGGGCTTTTTTGCCTGTTGCTTATTTTCTTCCAGCTCAATACGATACGAAGAGTAATTGCCATTAAAGATCCTTACATGGCCGCCTGGTTCCATAATAAACAGCTGCTCGGCCATTTTATCCAGTAAATACCTATCATGCGATACCAGCATCAGGATGCCAGGGTATGTGATCAGGAATTCCTCCAATACGTTTAACGTGTCAATATCTAAGTCGTTAGTTGGCTCATCCAGTATCAAGAAGTTGGGGTTTTTCATCAATATCTTCATCAAGTGAAGACGCTTCTTTTCGCCACCGCTTAATTTGGCCACCATACCGTATTGCTTTACAGGAGGGAAGAGGAATAGCGTAAGTAATGCCGAAGCGGAAATTGTTTTCCCATCAGCCATGGTAATATACTCTGCAACATTCTTTACGATGTCTATAACACGGTCATCATCTTTAAATACTAAACCAGCCTGGTTAAAATAACCCATAACTGTGGTTTCACCGGTGTCTATCTTACCTGCGTCTGGTGTTAAGTTACCGGTAATTAAATTAAGCAGGGTTGATTTGCCACTTCCGTTCTTTCCTGCTAAACCAATGCGGTCGCCTTTTTTAAAGATGTAACTAAAATTGTTTACGAAAGTGTTTTCACCAAACGCTTTGGTAACGTTGTGAAGTTCCATGATCTTATTGCCCTGCCGAGCTGTTTTAACGCTAAGCTCCACATTTTGTTTAGGGCCGCCATTTTTCGTTTTGGCTTCTAAATCGTAATAAGCATCAATTCTTGATTTGGATTTAGTGCCCCTTGCCTTTGGCTGACGACGCATCCACTCCAATTCTTTCCGCAATAGATTGCTGTTCTTTTGGAAAGATGCTTCATCTGCTGCTTCACGCTCTGCTTTCTTTTCAAGGTAATAGGCGTAGTTGCCCGCATAGGGGATAATCTTACCCTTATCAATCTCCAATATCTCGTTACAAACGTTATCCAGGAAATACCTGTCGTGGGTAACCATTAAAATGGTTTTGTTACCCTCAGTAAGTAGTTTTTCCAGCCACTCAATGGTATCAATATCAAGGTGGTTGGTAGGCTCATCTAAAACGTACAGTTCGGGATCCTCTATTAACAATTTAGCTAAAGCCAAGCGTTTTTTCTGACCACCCGACAGCGTATTGATATGCTGGTTTAGGTGATGTATATCAAGTCGTCCTAAAATAGTTTTTATCTTGTATTCATATTCCCAGGCATCTATTTCGCTCAATTCCTCCATCACTTTGTTGAGTGCGTCCATATTATCAGGATCATTCTCTAACAACTCCTCATATTTACGGATAGCCTGTTGCTGTTTATTATCAGCATGAAATATATAGTCGCTGATGGTAAGAGCGCCTTTAAAATCAGGGTCCTGCTCAAGGTAACCCACATTAAGCTCTTTGGCCTGTGCTACTTTACCCTCTGTTGGCTTAAGCGATCCTGAAAGTATTTTTAATAAGGTGCTCTTCCCTGCGCCGTTAACGCCAACAAGTGCAACCCTGCGACCACGGTTAATGCCTACGGTTATATTTTTAAATAACCAGTTATCATGAAAAGAATGACCTAAATTTTCTGCCGATATAAACGTGCTCACTTTATCTGTTTAATTTTATCTGTTGTATGTATAAATGTACCTTCAGTATCATCTAACGACTTTTTGTACATAGCCCAGGCAAGTACTGGTGCTTTAATGCTTTGATATTTCTTTAAGCCACCGATTAAAAGGGGATTAATGATATCGAATATGAAGTTAAATATTTTCTCTGCCTGTCGGGAGATACTACGTTCGCCGTTCAGCATTGCGGGGCGGTAAATATGTAGAACCGGGATTCCTATCATTTCTATATCGTGCTCTACTTCCCCCTTAAGTTTGAGGTAACTATTAGCCGATGATTTATCGGCACCGATAGCGCTGATCAGATGAAAATGTTTAACATTTCCATTCTTTGCCAACTGTGCCAGCTTAACGGGATAATCATGATCTATCTTTCGATATTCATCAGTATCGGGTGTCTGCGATCGCGTTGTGCCTAAACAACTGAATAACGCATGGCCATTAATGGCGTTGGCATACTTATTCAAATCATCAAAATTGATAATTAGTTGCACCAATTTAGGATGAGTTATCGGCAGCGCATTACGTACCAGAACCACCACCTCGCTATATTTCTGTTGTTGCAGCAATATAGTCAGTAAATTACTGCCAATAAGGCCGCTTGCCCCTGCAATTATTGCCTTGTATGCCATACCGGTTACTTTAACAGGCAAAATTACACATAAATAAATTGTGGAATAGCAATTGTGTGTTTAAACATATATTTATTTACATCAAATTAATTATGAAGACGATTTTTCATCCGGCTAACGAAAGAGGCTATAATGATATGGGCTGGCTAAAAGCGAATTTCTCTTTCAGTTTTGGCCCCTATTATAACCCCGAAAAAGTACACTTTGGCGCATTGCGCGTGCTTAACGACGACTATATTGCCCGCGGCAATGGTTTTGGCCGCCACCCGCATGATAATATGGAAATTACCACCATTGTGTTAAAAGGTGCTTTAGAACACCAGGATAGCATGGGCAATAAAGGAATCATCAGGGCAGGCGACGTCCAGGTAATGTCTGCCGGAACTGGAGTATTCCATTCTGAATATAATCCTTCTTCAACAGAAGATACCGAATCATTACAGATATGGATATTTCCCAAGGTTCCAAACATTGCTCCGCGGTACGATCAGAAACACTTTACCGATAAACTGAAAAATAATGCTTTTACACGGCTTATATCGCCTGTAAAAAGTGAAGATACACTTTGGCTTAACCAGGATACTACCTTTTCACAGGGCTATTTTGATGCGGGCGTTAGTACACCTTATAATATCCATACAAAAGGAAATGGCGCTTATGTATTTATCCTCGATGGAAGTGTTACAATAGCTGGTAACCTGTTAAACAAAAGGGACGCATTAGGGGTTTATGATACAGACTCCTTTGAGATAACAACCAATTCAGACAGCCAGATACTCATTATAGAAGTGCCGATGAACTATTGACAGCCAAAATAATATTCGGCGCTGCAAACAATTAACGAATAATTTGTTTAATACCTTCAAGTATTTCAACACTTATGGCAGAGCAGGCAATACCCGGATATAAAAAATGGCTGGAAGCTGTTGGCGACCAGGGTGTATTTTTTTCCAGCTTTTTTCGTAACCTGTTCAGGGGTGGCTTTGAATGGTCTGAGTTTGTACGCCAGTGCTACGAGATAGGTTACCGCTCAATGATGTTGGTAGGCATAACATCATTTATAATGGGCCTGGTGCTCATTTTGCAGCTACGCCCGTCGTTGCTGGAGCTTGGTGCCGAAAGCATGTTGCCACGTACCCTTGCCGTATCATTTATACGTGAGATAGGGCCGGTTATCATTGCTATTATATGCGCCGGTAAAGTAGCTTCAGGCATTGGCGCGGAGCTTGGCAGTATGAAGGTTACCGAGCAGATAGACGCGATGGAAGTATCGGGAGCAAATCCATTACAATATCTTGTAGTTACACGTGTACTGGCCACCGCGTTTATGGTGCCCCTGCTTACGCTTATTGGAGATGCCATTGGCTTGTTCGGCGGTTTTCTTGCACTGAACTTCACAGATGATATATCGTTTTCACTGTACTTTACGAAGTGCATTTCTTCGCTTGAATTTATGGATCTGTTGCCAGCAGTAGTAAAAACCATATTTTTTGGTTTTGCCATAGGTTTTGTAGGTTGCTATAAAGGCTACAACTCTAATAAAGGTACGGAGAGTGTGGGGCTTGCGGCCAACTCTGCCGTAGTAACCGCCTCCTTATGGATTTTTGTTATTGACGCCCTTGCTGTACAGATCACCAGTATATTATTCTACAGATAACATGGAAGCGGCAGAAACAGATATCAAACTAAAAAAGCCTGAAGAAAAGGGCGAGGTTGTGGTTAATATAGCACACGTTGCTAAATCATTCGGCAATAAGGATGTTTTAAAAGACATAAATCTGCAGCTAAAGAGGGGTGAAAATGTTGTTGTTCTGGGTAAATCCGGCCAGGGTAAATCGGTTACCATACAATGTATTGTAGGTATGCTTACGCCGGATAAAGGCACGGTAAAGGTTTTTGGGAATGATGTAGCTCAAATGGGTGAGGAACAGATCAAAGAGCTGCGTATTAAAATAGGGTTTCTTTTCCAGAGTGGTGCCTTGTATGATTCTATGACGGTACGTGAGAACATGGAATTCCCGCTTACGAGGATTAAAAAGATGACCGACCAGGCCGAAATTGATAAACTGGTGGAAGAAGCGCTTGATGGAGTAGGCTTAAAGGACGCTATAGACAAAATGCCCTCAGACCTGTCTGGCGGGATGCGTAAGCGTGCGGGCCTTGCACGTACGCTGATCATGCAGCCTGAAATTATGCTGTATGATGAGCCTACCACCGGCCTGGACCCTATTACATCACGTGAGATAAGCGAATTGATACTGCGTATGCAGGAGAAGTACAAAACATCATCCATCATTATTACGCATGATATGGAATGCGCGCGCATTACTGCCGACCGAATAGTGATAATGAATGATGGAGAATATATAGCAGAAGGCTCTTATGAAGAGTTAGAAAACTCTGAAGACGAGTTTATCAGATCATTTTTTAACCAAACCAAATGAAAACCACATCATCACAAAAAATAAAGATAGGGATATTTACCATTGCCGGTATATTGGTACTTTTCCTGGCCGTATTTTACATAGGTAACCAAAAAAGTATGTTTAGCTCTACGTTTAAGGTGTACGGCATGTTTAAAAATGTTAGCGGCCTTACGGTAGGTAACAACGTGCGCTTCGCCGGGATAAACGTGGGCGTGGTTGATGCTATTAATATTGTTAACGACAGCTCGGTAAGGGTTGACCTTACTTTGAACAACAGCGTTAAAAAATTCATTAAAAAGGACTCTAAGCTGAGTATTGGCAGTGATGGGTTAATGGGCGATAAACTGGTAGTGATAGCTCCGGGCGGCGTATCAAGCAATACGGAAGTAAACGATGGAAACATGCTTACTGCTGTTAACCCGGTTGATGTAGACAAGGTAATTAATAAACTCACCAAGATAGCCGATAACGCCGAAAAGATAACCGATGGCCTTGCCGGAATAGTTAATAAGGTAAATAGTGGCAAAGGCAGTATTGGCAGGTTGCTGAACAGCGACCAAATTGCTAAGGAGCTTGAGGGCACGGTTAAGCAGGCTAAAACCACTATGAAAGGTGTGCATGCAACAACGGCAACACTTAACGAGGACTTAAAGGCAGCTCAGCATAACTTCCTGCTCCGGGGCTTTTTTAAGAAGAAGGAAAAGGCTAAAAAAGATTCACTGGAAAAGATACAGAAAGCTAAAGAAAAGGCTAAGGAGGAGAAGGAAAAGGCTGCTAAAGAGGCAAAGGATAAAGCAACAAGTAAAAACTAATAATAAAGGGGGGCTAAACAGCCCCCCTTTATTATTATAATGCTTTAGTGATTTCTTCTGAAAGCGGCTTAACGTTTGAGCGATAACGGTGGATGAGCTTTCCGTTCTCATCTATCAGGAACTTCTCGAAATTCCATTTGATCTCGCCGGTAAAATCAGGATTAGGTGCCGAAGTAAGGTATTTGAACAACGGCGCTATATCATCACCTTTTACGCTTACTTTTTCGCTAAGCGGGAAGGTTACGCCATAGTTTTTCTGGCAAAATTCTTTTACCTCAGTATTGGTACCAGGCTCCTGACCACCAAAATTGTTTGCAGGGAAACCAACTACAACAACCTTATCACCATATTGGTCGGCCAGTTTTTGTAGTTCGGCATATTGAGGGGTAAAACCACATTTTGATGCCGTGTTCACAACAAGTAATTTTTTGCCTTTGTATTTGGCAAGCGAAAAATCTTTTCCGTCAATAGTTTTAAGTTTAAAACTGTAAACAGAAGGAGCCGATGTTACAAACATCAGGGAAAGTATCAGCGCAAATGCTTTCATATTTTTGTTATTAGAAGATGAATAATTTTAAGTAAAAATAGGATTAAAAACTTCTTTTAGCCAGATAGAAATCTTCTTTTGCTGTCATTTTTTTCTTGTCGGCAGCAGTTTTGTCTTTATAGCCAAGTAAATGAAGCGCGCCATGTATAAGCACCCGGTGAAGCTCCTGCGTTTCGGTTACGCTAAACTTTTCAGCATTATCACGTATCCGTTCTATCGATATAAAAATATCACTTACGATAAATCCCGGCTTTTCAGAATTATCAAAGGTCACGATATCGGTATAAGTATCATGGTCGAGATACTGGCGGTTTATTTGAAGCAAATATTCATCTGAGCAAAATATGTAATTAAGTTCGCTAAGCTGGTAGCCCTCTTCTTTAATGGTATCCGTTATCCATTTTCGAACGGCTGTTTTATTCTTGAGCTTATAGGCTATGTCTTCTTCAAAAAAGTTGATGGCCGGCATTATATTTTAAAATGTAGTTCAACCTCATTGCCGGCGGCATTAAAAATACACTGGTCTGCAAGATGCTTGAGAATAAAAACTCCGCGACCGGTTAACTCTTCGAGCCTGTCGGGCTCGGTTGGGTCGGGCAGGTTATTATAGTTAAAACCGGGGCCCTCATCTGCTACGGTCCATACAATGCGTCGGCTATCAGCTTCAACGTTCACATAAACGGTCTTCTTCTCGTCGAGTTTGTTGCCATGCAAAATAGCGTTCATTGCCGCCTCGTTAAGGCAGGTCATCATGTTGGCAAAGGTATCTTCACTTACCTGATATTTATCTGCCACCTCCTCTACCAGGGCTTCAAGCGCCGAAATGCTTTCCACTTTTGAAGGGAGTTGCAGGGTATATAGTTCGCCTGTTGCCTTAGCATTGGCCTCTTCCATATCATTTAGAATTAAGTTGATCAAAGTAGTGTTTTATTTTTTGTTTATAGTATAAATTAAGAGCCGGGGGGACGGTTCTTATTTGTTCTGTTTGCTTAGCTTTAACCTGTTCATAGTCTCGTAAAGCTTTTATGTAACCGGGGGGTATATCCTGTGCGGCTTTGCTTTCTCTCTTATCGTCCTGCTCGCGCTGCTGTTCGGCTTTTTCAGCCTCCAGCAATCTGGTTTGTATTTGCTGCTGCCGCCTTAAGGCTTCATCGGTTATTTTCCTGTTTACGAGATCATTCTCGGTTTGTTCCATTTCTTTTGAAATTTTATCTAAATTTCCTAACCCGTTTTTACCATTTTTATTGTTCTCTCTGTTCAACTGCTGTAACGATTGGCGGATAAGTTGTTGCTGGCGAGCCATTTTGGCAAACTGCTCACTCATACTGCCCTGCCCGCTTTTCCCCTGTGGCTGATTACCCTGCTTCTGCATCTGTTCGCGGGCCTGCTGCATATTCTTGTTAAGCTGCTGCTGCATCTTACTGAGCTGCGAAAGCGATTGTTGGTTGCCCTTGCCTTTTCCGCTTTTGCTTTTTTGTTTCTGTAACTGGTCAAGCGCCTCGTTTAACATCAGCGCGAGGTTATTCATGGCGGTCATGGCAAATTGCTGGCCTCTTAAAGCCTCGGGCGTTTTGTGTTCGCCCAGGTCATCAAGTGCCTGGTTAATATGATCGTTAATCGTAGTAATTTCTTTGTTTACTGAGCTTTGTATCTGTGGCACACGCCGGCTCAGGGCATATAAACTATCCTCACTTGTTTTAAGATTATCCTTAATGTCTTTTTGCTTCTGAGCTATATCGCTATAGCCAGGATCGGTACTACCCATGCCCCTTAACGATTGCATAATTTTTTCCTGCGCAAAGGAGCTGTTTACCAGGGCCTTCAACAATTCTCGCAGCTCGCGTGTGTTTATGCTGTTGCCGCTTTGCTGGCCTTCGGCGTCTTCCTGCTGCATTTGCTGTGCCATCTGCTGCATTTTTTGGGCGGCTTGCTGCTGCGCGTCTGATGCCTGTTTACGATTATTGTTTTTTAGCGCTTCAGCGCCTTGTTGCATATCCTTGCTTATTTCCTGCTGTTGCTTTTGTGTGTCATTAAAGCTTTGCTTGTTCCCGTTAAGTTCACTTGTTTTCTTTAGCTCGCCCAATGCTTGTTTTATGTCTTCGAATTGCTGGTTGAGCGCTTGCTGCCGCTGCAAGTCACTCGAGCTGTTCCCGTTTTGTTTACTTTGGTCGGCCAGTTTTTGCTGTTCGGCAGATAGCTGGTGCAGGCGGTTAACGGTTTCATTTACCTTCTGCTCAAAATCAAGCTTCTTGTATAGCTCCAGTATTCGGTCCAATTCCTTTTTGAGCGATTTGTTATCCATCTGCATTTTCGAAAGGCCTTCACGTGTAGCATCTTTTTGGTTTTGCTGCAGCATTTGCTGTAATTTCTCCAGCATACAGCGCGTTTTTTCATCAAGTACATTGTTAAACAGGTTTTCAATCTGTTTTTGCATATCCAAAAGCTCTTGTGTTTGCTGCTGGTTTTCCTGGCGGTTGTAAAGGTTCTTTTTATTATCGTTCTGGATCTCTTTTATTAAGGCATCCAGATCTTTTCTTTTTTGCAGCAGGTCCTCTACCTGTTTTTTTTCATCAAAGGATAAGGTTTTTTTATCCAGTAATGATTCACTAAGCTTTTGCGCGGATTTTTCTACCTGCCCGGCAAGTTTAACTGCCGATGCCATTTTTTGCTTAACAGCAACAGTGCCTGCGTTTAACTGGTTGGCCAGTGTCGGGGCATCCGGTATGTTGAGCGTTTTTTCGGGCGTATGCGCGGTTTTGGGTCCGTTAACCGCATCGTTATCTGCCACTTCAAAGTAATAGCTTAGGCTCTCGCCGGGCTTAAGTCCTATTGAGCGCAGGTCCCAGTAATAAAAGAATCCGCTTTGATTGCCATTTAGGTCGGCTTTAACCGGTTTGCGTACCTCGCGGATGTTTTTCCCAGCGCCTATGCGGTATACCAATGTTAAACCCGAGAAGCCATGGTCGTCCTGTATGTGGCCATTAAAATATAAAGCCTTCATACTTACAGAATCTGGCCGTTCGTCGGCTTGTATGGCTGGCGGCCCATCCGTGATAACGTTTATACGATAAACGGCAGAATCATTACTGCTTACCTCTTTATTTGTCGCCTTGATCATATAGGTTCCAGGATTAAGTATGCGCTCAATATGTGTAAAAACCCCGCTTTTGGTTGGGAATAACCGTTGAGTATCTTGGTTGAGGCTAAATAACAAGTCGCTTGCGTTTTGTGTATACAGATCCCAGTTTATCACGGTCCCGGCAGGTACAGTGAGGTCGCCGGCATTATTGATCTGTTCGGTTTTCTTTTTGATGTAAGCCGGGTAATTGAGGCGTGCGTTAATATGGAGTAATACGGGCTTTGGATGTACCCTGATATCGTAAGCAGGAGAGAGGTACCCATTGCCGGATAAGCGGAAGCGAATATTTTGCTGCAAATTGTTAAAAAGGAAGCTAAAACGGCCAACGCTTTTTTTATCGAGTTTAAAAGTAGTGCCAGCCGTTTCAATGTACACGTTATCCGGAAAGTTATTGCCTGTAAGCATCACATTGAGCTTTAGGTCCTGTCCCTGTACCGCCTCAAGCTCAGTGTTTTTGATCTGAAATTGAAAAGGCGCTTTTGGCGCATAAAAGGTATTATGGTGAATGAGTCGGGTAGTGCTTTCAGTAAGTACAGACGGGGCTGCAAAAGCGATAACAATAATAATCGCCGCCGGTGGTATGGCCCATTTGAGGTAACGGTTATTCTCGCGCAGATCAATAGCCGATGGGAAGCTGATAGGTCTGAGCCTTTCTGTCCGATGTTTAATACTGGCTTCCAGCAATTCACGATGTTGAGAATCAAGGACCAACTGTTGCTTTAGCTGCAGCGTGTTAAGCAAGGAATCGTTAACGCTCGAAAAATGCTTACCTATAATTTCGGCAGCAGTAAAATGATCTATTGGTTTTTTGATGTTTAGCGTAGCCAGTAATGGCGGTAAAACCAGCCACGTAAATAATATGGCGTTGAGCAGTATAAAGAAGTAAAACAATAAGGTACGAACAGTGGTATTAAAGTTTCCGTAGTATTCTGTAATAGCGATAACCAGGTAAGCGGAGAAGATGCCGGCGCTTAAAAAAATAAGGCCCCGAAGCAGGTTGTTGTAATGATATTTACGAATGAAAATATTGACCTTCTCAATCAGCAGATCATCGTTGTTGGGTGCGGCCATATATTTCTCTAAACCATATTAACAGAAACATAACGAAAATAGCACAATAATTAATATGCCACCAGCATGACGTTAATTTTGACATAGCTGGGTAATTTTGCGCCAGTTGGTTAAATGGAAACAATAGCGGCTTTCGCTTAGCCGTTGAGATACTAACAAATGGATATTAATACTTTCAAGGCCTTCGGCAGTCGCAATTATAGGTTATATTTCGCAGGGCAATCCGTATCGCTCATCGGTACATGGATGCAAAAGACAGCAGTAAGCTGGGTTATTTACACGTTAACACATTCTACCTTTATGCTGGGGCTTACTATGTTTGCCAGCCAGTTCCCATCATTTGTATTATCGTTATTTGGCGGGGTGGTATCAGACCGGTACAATCGTTTCCGGGTGTTGCTAACCACCCAGGTGGCTTCCATGATACAGGCTACCATACTGGCCGTACTGGTACTGCTTAAACATTACGCGGTTTGGGAAATACTTACGCTGAGCGTTATCCTTGGAGTAATTAACGCTTTTGATGTGCCTGCGCGGCAATCATTAGTTTACGAGATGATAGAGGATAAGCACGATCTGCCCAACGCGCTCGCGCTAAACTCATCAATGGTTAACCTGTCACGGCTCATTGGGCCGGCTATAGCGGGCTTTATACTGGAAATGTGGGGCGATGGGTTTTGTTTTTTGCTAAATGCTGTTAGCTTTATAGCTGTATTGGGTTCGCTGCTGCTTATGAAACTACCGCCATACATTGGGCAAAAACATACCAAAAACGTTGTTGGCGAATTAAAGGAAGGGTTTACTTACCTCAAATCTACCCCATCTATTACTTTCGTGATCATGATGCTGGGACTGATCAGCCTTTTGGTACTACCGTTTAGCACACTTATACCGTACTATGCCCGCGAAGTATTTAAAGGAAATGCTACTACCTTTGGGGTGATTGATAGCGTGATAGGTCTTGGCGCATTTAGCGGCGCTATATTTCTGGCTTCGTTAAAAGGCGGCAGTAATCTTAAAAAGATATTAAGCATAAACACACTGATATTTGGAATAGGGCTGGTGCTATTTTCGCATGAGAGCACCTATTGGCTCGCGTTGGTGTTTGCTACCATTGCAGGTTTTGGCATGATGTCGCAGATCACCATTAGCAATACGCTTATACAAACAAGTGTTGACCCCAATATGCGCGGCCGGGTGATCAGCTTTTATGCCATGGCCTATTTTGGATTGCAGCCTATTGGTGGGTTACTTGTTGGCCTGGTTTCCAAATGGATAGGAGCGCCGGACACTATTTTATTTGAGGGGATCGCGGCGCTGTTGATAGGCTTATTGCACATCCGTTTTTTAAGAAAAGAAAAACTAAAGCAACAGGATAATGTAATAGCTGTTGATGAACATCATTTACAGGCTGCTGTTTAATATATAAACCATGATATCTATATACGCCATCCTGTTAAGACTGTTACTTGCCGCGCTGCTGGGCGGTGTAATTGGTTATGAGCGGCAACGCCACGATTGGGCGGCAGGCTTGCGAACCCACATGCTTGTTTGCCTGGGCGCCGCGCTAACCATGATAGTATCTATGGATGGCTTTGGCGATGTGCTTAACAAGCCGGGTGTTTCGCTTGATCCTTCACGTGTAGCCGCGCAGGTAATTAGCGGCATAGGTTTTTTAGGAGCGGGTACTATCTTGTTCATGAAGAACAAAGTAATTAAAGGGCTTACCACCGCGGCCGGCTTGTGGACCACTGCCGCCATTGGCCTTTCAGCAGGCGGGGGCATGTATGTTACTTCAACGGCCACGGCAGTTATGGTGGTCATTATCCTTGCGGCTATTAAACCTATTGAGAAGAAACTGTTTGATAAAAACAAGTTCACCTCGCTGCGCATCAATATAAATAGCCGCCATACCGATATTAAAGCCATACAACAGGTTTTACACAACCACCAAGTAGAGATGGATGAGCTACGTATATCGGCGGGAGATAACGATAACAGCGTAATAACCATTTTAATGGCAAGAGCCACCTCAGAAACGCCTTCCCTGGCGCTCTTACATGATGTGCGCAACCTGCCTGGCGTTAAAGAAGCGGAGCTCGGTCGTTAGGCAAGCAAGTTAGCTGTTAACGCCTTTATATCCGTCATTTATTTACCCGCAAGGACATTGAATACCCATTAAATACACTGTGATAGGTGTGTTTACTCCCCAATTGTATCGCGACCACTTGCCTACACCCCCGACGAGCTCTTCTTATTTAAACTAATTATAAATAATATTAGGAAAGAAAAATCCGTTTTTTAAATTTGCGCTTAATTAGACTTAATCTAAATAGAGCGATGAATAAATTATACACATACCTACGCATTATCCCACTTTTAATTTTATCCCTGTTTTTAAATACATTGATCGTTAAGGCCGATGGTGAAGAAAATAACGGCAAAATATCCGGTATAGTTAAAACCAGCGATGATAAACCGGCATCATTAGTAACGGTTACCATTAAGGAATTAAACAAAAGTACTACTACGTCTAATGACGGCTTATTTATATTCTATAGCGTTAAGCCGGGTACGTATACCCTTGTTGCGTCTTGCGTTGGTTGTAAACCCGAAGAGCAAACTGTAACCGTTACAGCAAATAAGAAAAGCATCATAAGCTTTAAAATTAGCGAAAGCTCGGCCCAGTTAAACGAGGTTATCGTTTCATCAACAAAATCCATCAATCGCAAAAAGTTAAGCATTGGTAAAATGAACGTTTCGCCAATGGACCTGCCCCAAAGTGTTACTGTAATAGGCCGCGATGTGCTTGATCAGCAACAGTTGCTTCGATTGAGTGATGTGATCAGGAATGTGAACGGTGTATATTTATACAGCAGCCGTGGCAATACGCAGGAAACATTTGGCGCCCGAGGTTACAATTTTGGAAGTAGCAACATGTTTAAAAACGGGTTCAGGGTTAATTCAGGTGCCGTTCCTGATATCAGTTCGCTGGAGCGTGTTGAGATATTAAAAGGCAGCGCTGCTTTGCTGTACGGAAATGTGGCCCCGGGCGGTATCTTGAACATGGTTACCAAAAAACCTTCGTTTAACCAGGGCGGCTCTGCATCCATGACCTATGGTAGTTATGATCTTTATCGCCCCTCATTTGATGTTTATGGCCCTATATCTTCCAAATTGGCTTACCGTTTAAATGGCACCTATGAAAATGCCAAAAGCTACCGCGACAATGTGAAAACAGAGCGGGAGTACATTAACCCTTCATTTATGTACAAGATAAGCGATAAAACAACCATAGTTGTTGAAGGCGATTACCTGAACTATGACTTTACACCAGATTTTGGAACAGGCCAGATCAATAACGTAATCGCCAATGTTCCGCGTAACCGGTATTTAGGCGCATCATGGTCAACCGGGAATACTAAGCAAACTACGGCCACGGCAACCATCAACCATCAACTTAATAGCCTTTGGCAGTTGAGCGGCGGTTTTTCGTATCAGCATTTTAACCGTTCATACCAAACTACAGAGCGGGTATTGCCGGATGCCAATGGCGACTGGGGCCGTACGCTGAACAGGGCCAGAACGCTTGAAGATTATTATACCGGTCAGTTTAATGTTACCGGCCAGTTTAATACCGGCGCTATTAAGCATAACATTTTAGCCGGAGCAGATGCAGACTGGTACCGCAATAATGCCTATACCTACGTTGCCACGGTAAACAAAGTATCGAGCTATCTCGATCAGAATAACACGCCGCAAAATGCTGTTTATGATAAGATCAACATTTTTGATCTTAATAAATATCCACTTCGTACGGATAAACCACAAATGAACCCCTTTTATGACATTGTAACGCCTACTAACCGGTTCGGTGTGTATGCTAATGATCTTATCAGTTTATCTGAAAAAGTTAAAGTGCTTGCGGGCCTTCGGTGGTCATACCAATATGTATCACCAACTACAGTTACCAATTACACCACGGCTGCTACTGCTATGCCGGCTGTCGGTAAACAGGACAAAGCGTTTTCGCCACGCATAGGTGTAGTATATAAACCTTTATCCAACACCGCACTGTTTGCCAGCTACTCTAACTCTTTTGTAACTAATACCGGGACCGATATCAATAATAAACCGCTTGCGCCGTCATTGATAGATCAATATGAGGTTGGTATTAAAAACGATTTTCTGAATGGTAAACTGTCTGTGAACGTAACGGCCTATCGCATTAAAAACAATAACCTTGCCCAAACAGCGCCATTTGCTGCCGATGGGGTTACACCTAATATTAATACCAATATAAAAGTACTCAGCGGCGAAACAAGAAGCGACGGCGTAGAACTCGATATTGCAGGCCACCCGGTTCAAGGGCTTGATGTTTTGGCGGGCTACAGCTACATTAATGCTAAATATACTAAAACGGGAACAGCTATTGGCAGTAACATAGCCGGGCAACCTTTGTTAAACACACCAAAACATGCCGCCAATACGAGTGTGTTTTATACATTTTATGATGGCGACCTGAAAGGCTTTAGAGTAGGCGCGTCTGTTTATTATCTGGGTAACCGTAGTGCGGGTAACGCGAATACTGTGGGGCAAACACAACCTATATCCAGGCTGGTTAATGTGCCAGGGTTTACTACTGTTGATGCGTCAATAGGTTATATCTGTAAAAGGTTTTCCGTTATGGGTAAGCTCTCAAATATTGGTAATGTACTTAACTACAATGTACACGAAAACTACAGTATCAACCCTATACCGCCAAGGCAATTCTTAACCACAGTGAGTTATAAATTTTAATTAATGGAATCAGGGCCGCCTTATCGATATAAGTGAGGTGGCCTTTGCCTTAACTATGGCCAAACCCTGATTCTACTCACAATTTGCGATTTTAACGCAATAAATTATATTTGCAGCGCTGTTTTATGGCAGCACCTTAAAATTTATAGTTTAACAAACGGGATGTAGCGTAGCCCGGTATCGCGCCAGCATGGGGTGCTGGAGGTCGTAGGTTCAAATCCTGCCATCCCGACGTATACCATTCAAAAAAGTACAAGCCTC
The DNA here is from genome assembly GCA_001898335.1 of Mucilaginibacter sp. 44-25. Lineage (GTDB taxonomy): Bacteria > Bacteroidota > Bacteroidia > Sphingobacteriales > Sphingobacteriaceae > Mucilaginibacter. The sequence continues at coordinate 354,911 of MKTS01000003.1, forward strand.
AGGCCTAATTGGCTTGAGGCTTTTTAATAAGCTTTATTTGTACAACAAACGCAACTTGTTTCGATAACTTATCTAATTAACTTTTCTTCCTGCAAACAACAGGGAAATGTTAAACGCTACGAAAGCGTTATCTTTAAGGGGTGCAAATGAAAACAGATTTTATCTTTAACTTTCTTGAACCGGAGCCGGCTATATCTGCATTTGTTGAGAACATAGGCATGTTCCATAATCAATCGGATACCGCGAAAGAGGTGGTGGTGCTGCCTGATGGCCGCATTGATCTGTTTTTTTGGCAACCTGGCACGCAAGCCTATGAAGTGCTGCTAATTGGTTTAGAAACAGCGCCTGAGCAACGCTTTGTGCCGCCGCAAGCGAAGGCATTTGTGGTAAGTTTTAAACCTCCGGCCGTTGAGTATATTCTTAAGACCCGGGTAGCGGATATCATAGATATTGCCAAAAATTTTCCGGAGAACTACTGGGGTTTTGATAAAGATATTCTAACTGATTTTGATTTGTTTTATCGCCGTGTTTCAGCGAAGATCAAGGCACTTATACCTTTGAGTCCTGATCGCAGGAAACTAAAACTCTTTGATTTAATCTATAAAACAAACGGCGAAATGCCGGTTGCTGAACTGGCAGAACAGGTGGGCTGGAGCAGCAGACAAATTAATCGCTACTTTAATCAGCAATACGGACTGTCGTTAAAGGCCTATTGCAATATTTTACGGTTCAGGGCCTCTTTAAAGCATATTGCAAAAGGCAAATTATTCCCCGAGTTAAATTTTACAGATCAGGCTTATTTCATAAAAGAGGTGAAGAAGTTCTCCGGTGTTTTACCTAAAGAACTATCGCGCAATAAAAACGACCGATTTATACTATTATCAGTTTTAAAGGAGCAATAGCTTTGTGCCTATAAAATTGATATAATATGTTATTAAAAAATAAAAAAGTAGCTATTGTTGGCGGAGGGCCTGGAGGCCTCACATTAGCAAGGCTTTTGCAATTAGAAAATGTTGAAGTAAAACTTTATGAACGCGATAGAGACCAATATGCACGTGTACAGGGCTCGCCGTTGGACATGCATGAAAAGTCGGGCATGGCGGCGCTTACTAAAGCGGGATTAATAGAAGCATTCCAAAAAAACTTTATGCCCGGGGCCGATCGGAAACTGATTGTTAATGAACAGGCCGAAGTATTTCTAAGCGATCATGATAAGCCCGAAGAGAATTTTGGCCATGTGCATTTTAGGCCGGAGATAGACCGTGGCACACTAAGAAAAATATTGCTTGAATCTTTGCACCCGGATACGGTGGTATGGGATAGCCATTTCCAACAGATGGAAAAACAAGGCGAAGGTTGGCATTTGTTTTTCAAAGATGGTAGGTCTGCTTATGCGGACCTGGTAGTAGCCGCTGACGGAACAAACTCTAAAATAAGACCATATCTTACAGATATAAAGCCGTTTTATACCGGCATTACCATGCTGGAAGGTAATGTACCTAATGCGGCAATTAATGCTCCGGATGTAAATAAGCTAATAAACGGGGGCAAAATTATGGCTTTTGGCAGAGGAAAAGATTTGTTAATGGGCCAAAAAGGCAATGGCGATTTGGGCTTTTACGCCAGCATTAAAGTGCCTGAGAATTGGGCAACCACTAATGGATTAGATTACACCAATAATTTGCAGGTTTTAAATTGGTTTAAACAGGAATACGGCAACTGGAGCAGCATTTGGTACCAGCTATTTGAGAATGCGGAAACGCCTTTTATCCCCCGGACAATTTACTGTATGCCTTTAGATCAAACATGGCAAGCGCAGCCAAACCTAACCATATTGGGTGACGCGGCACATGTAATGCCGCCATTTGCAGGAGAGGGTGCCAACATGGCCATGCTTGATGCACTGGAGCTGAGCGAATGCCTGGCTAATGGTCAATACAAAACCCGGCAGGAGGCCATAGATCGATATGAAAAAAACATGCGCCACCGCGCCGCAGTTGCGGCTCTTGAGTCATTAGAAAACGGTGAACGCATGCACTCTGCAAATGCTTTAGAGGAAATGTTGGCCCTATTTAGCAGACATTGATACCATTAGCATATAATTAGACGAAATATATACGCTCGTTCGTTTCAACCGGCCAGCCAAGCCATAAAGAAAAGGCCTTAAACTTAAGGCCCTTTCTTGTTATTCTGCTCTCAGGCTGTCTGCCGGGTTGGCCATAGCGGCTTTTCCGGCCCTAATGCTTACTATAATTAAGGCGACAGCTATAATAAATGTGCCGCCAGCGGCAAATATCCACCAGCTGAGTGGGGTGTGATAGGCAAAATTTTGCAGCCATTTATTAGTTTGCCACCAGGCAATAGGTACGGCTACCATAAACGCCAGTAGCAGTAGCTTGGTAAACTCGGCCAGTAGCAAACCAACTATTTGCGCTACAGAGGCGCCTAATACCTTGCGTACGCCAATCTCCTTTACACGTCTGTTGGTCATAAAGATCACTAATCCCAGCATACCAAGGCAACTGATAAGTATGGCGACACCGGCAGACCACGACAATAAAAGAGATAACTGCTGGTCCTCTTTATAGAATTTTTCTATGTTTTTATCCAAGAAGGCATAGTCAAAATCCATATCGGGGTAGGTGTTTTTCCAGGCGGTGGTCATTTTGGCTATAGCCCGGTTCCATGTAGCCGGATCTTGCTGAAGTGCCACATGCATTACATATCCAAATTTGGGTGCCGAAAAATAAATAAGCGGCGTTACAACCGAGCGTACAGATGCCTGGTTAAAATCTTTCATTACTCCAACTACAGGCAGCTGATTGCCATTAAATTGCAAAAACTGCCCTATGGCTTCGGCCGGTTGGTTAAAGCCGATCTGCTTGGCCAGGGTTTCATTGATCAACAGTTCGCTGGCGGTATCTGATGCCATAATATTACGGCCGGCCAGTAATTTGATTTTATATACGTTAAGATAAGCGGTATCGCCGCTGCGCGAAGCAACATCCAGTTTAATATCCTTGCCCTTTTGTTTGTAATTTACCTCGGTGGTCATGGTGCCATTAAAGGCTGGCGACTGGTTACCAAGGCTCACGGCTTGTATTTCGGGTATGTCTGCCAGTTCCTGCTTGAGTACCTGTTTTTTCGCGTTGGGTTTATCCAGATCAAAAGGCACATAAAAGTTAATGATCGCATCCTTACGGAAACCCATATTTTTTTCCTTGGCAAAATGGAGCTGTTTGTTTACTACCAATACTCCAATTACAAATACCTGGGCTATTACAAACTGCGATACAATGAGCGATTTACGTAGCCAAGCACTTCCAGATGCACTCATCTGTTTATCCTTTAATACTTTAACCGGTTTAAATGCGGATAACACGAATGCCGGATAAAGCCCTGCTACAAGGCTTAAGAGAGCAATCAAAGCTAATAAGAACAGCCATACACCAGGATTGCCAAACAAATAAGACGCACTTAAGCCATCCGGAATAAAGCCACTAAAAACTTTTAATAATAGTGGGACAAGCCCGCATGAGAAAACGGCAGTAACAAAGGTTAATACAAATGTTTCCGTTAAGAATTGAAAAATAAGCTGCTTCCGGTCGCTTCCGAGTGTTTTACGGATACCTATTTCCTTTGCCCGTTCAGACGCGTGCGCGGTGGATAGGTTAACAAAATTGATAGCACCAAGCAGTATCAGAAAAATAGCCAATATAGCAAGGTTACGTATAACCGACGGATCTACGCTTCCACCAAGATCGGGGTTAAAGTGTACATCGGCCAGTGGTTGCAGCAGGTGTTTACTTTTTTCATTTTTAGCATTTAATTTGAAAATACTTGCAATCTGGTGTTCTACAGTTGCTTTGGAAACATTTGGTAATAATTTAACCAATAATTGATTGGCGGAGTTGATACTGCCCCACTGCTCTGTTTGATAAGCTTTTTTTAAACCAGTTTGGTAAACAGTATTTAATGAGATAAAGCTATTTTCCTTAAAATCGCTCTTAGCCTCAAGGTCGGCAACCACGCCCGTAACAGTTGTACGCAAGGTATCACTAAAAATTACCACTTTACCTACTACCTGGCCCGGCGTTAGGTTTGGGAAATAGGTTTTGGCGGTTGATTGGGTAAGCACCAGGTTATATAGGCCATTAAAAGCTGTCGCCGGTTTCCCGGAAAGCCATTTATGTGGGATAATGTCGAAATAACCCGCGTCAGCGAAAGCGATATTAGATTGTTTCTTAAATACCTTATCCGGGCTGCTGCTTCCCTGGGGTATGGTAACCTTGGTATTCCATCCATTAAGATCAAAAAGCGGCGCAATGGTTTCAATACCGCTGCTATTTTGTTTAAGCGCCTGCGCAAACGGTACAGGTATACCGGGAGTTTTCCATCCATCGCCGTCGGTAACTACCCGGTAAATACGCTCGCGCGCGGGTTCAAAGCGGTCAAAGCTTCGGTCAAAATGGATCATCATAAAAATGATGAGCGCCGCGCTGATCCCTACAGACAGCCCAAGCATATTAATTAATGTGGTTACCTTGTTATTGCGGAAATATCGCAGGGCGGTGAGGATGTAGTTTTTTAGCATGACAGGCTTACATTAATGATATCGGAAACATCTTTCAACACATGTGCCAGTAAATAATATACTGATAAACAGATGATTAAATGTGTTTTAAAATAAAAACTGTACGATTTCGAACAGTTGGTGTGCGGAAATAATCGTATCAGATCATTTAATAATTATTTAACCGGGATCAATAATCTGTTTACGTATGTTTGCCAAAAACTCCTTATTATGTTACGTTTTATCAAGTCTGCAATTGCGGCATCTGTAGTTATGGTTTTAAGCTATTCAGCGGTGAGTGCGCAAGCCAGAATACACAAAGCCGTATTTATTATAGCGGATGGCATTCCTGCCGATGTAATTGAGCGGCTCAATACTCCCAACCTTAACCGGATAGCTAAAGAGGGAAAATACCTGCGCGCGCATGTTGGCGGCGAAAAAGAGGCCTATAGCCAAACACCAACCATATCGGCAGTGGGGTACAACAGCCTGCTCACCGGTACATGGGTAAATAAGCACAATGTTTGGGACAACGACATTAAGGCACCCAATTATAATTATCCCACTATCTTCAGGTTGTTTAAAGACCAGTATCCTCAAAAGAAGATAGCGGTATTTTCCAGTTGGCAGGATAACCGCATCAAGCTGGTAGGTGATGGGTTGCCGCAAACGCATAACCTTCATGTAGATTATAGCGCCGATGGGTTTGAGCTGGATACCGTAAACTTTAAGCATGATAAAGAAAGCGCCTACATGCACCGGATAGACGAAACGGTGATAGCCCGGGCTACAGCTTCAATTAAAACCGAGGTGCCCGACCTTTCGTGGATATACCTGGAGTATACAGATGATATGGGGCACCGCTATGGCGACAGCCCGCAATATTACAGCGCGGTTGAGATGATGGATAAACAGGTAGGTAAAGTTTGGGAAGCCATTAAATACCGTGAGAAAAATTTTAAAGAAGACTGGGTAATTTATATTACTACCGACCACGGCCGCGGCGAAAAGGATGGTAGGGGGCACGGTGGTCAATCTCCGCGCCAGCGCTCTACCTGGATAGTGACTAACGCACACGACATGAATAGTTATGCGAATTATTATTACCCAGGTATTGTAGATATTATGCCATCCATAGCCAGGTTTATGAATATTCAGATACCTGAGAGGTACAAACGGGAAATTGACGGGACACCACTTACCGGACCAGTTTCTGTCGCTAATGTACAAGCCAACTATGTGCAGGGCAATATTGACCTGAGCTGGACGGCGCTGAATAAAGCGGAAAAGGTTAAAGTATATGTTACTGCAACTAACAACGTAAAGCAGGGTGGGGAAGATAACTATAAGCTGATTGGCGAGTTTGATGCCAGCGCACAGCATGCTTTTATTCCGGTAAAGGATATGCCGTCTGATATGTACAAAATAGTAGTAGAGGGGAAATACAACACCGCCAACAGGTGGGTTATTGTTGAACAGAAAAAGTAAAGAGGAGATCGAAATTAAAACGCCCGGCAATCACCGGGCGTTTTTTGTTGGGTAATTCTTAATGCGTTAAGCAGGAACACCATCAAACTTCGAGGCGATGTATTGCTCGCATAACCCGAAAGAGAGTGTCATGCCGTTGCCCCCAAGGCCATTAATAATGGTTACGCCAGGCTCGGCCTCTAATATCAGTTCGGTTTGGCCATTAGTAAGTTTAGGATAAAGGCCATTCCAGGTTTGTATAACGCGGGTATCTTTAAGGCAGGTGAACGTTTGCAGGTAATCGGTGATCATGGTATTGATGAACGCTTTGTCAAAAGGATCATGCACCAGGCCATACTCGTGCGAGTCGCCAACGGTGAGCTCGCCCACGTGGTTTTGTGATACCATCACATGTATGCCCCATTTTAAATATTCGGCATATTCGGTCTCATAACGTTTGCGCAGCGCTGGTAATGACGATGCTGCCTGGAAGCCCGGATAATGTACCATGGAAAGGCTCCCGCAAAGCGATGGGCCAATGCGCCAGTTGTTTGGCTGTGATGCCATGCGCATCATTTGTAATTTACATTTGGTGATATTGGCGTTTGCGAAAAGTTCGGGGTAAAGGGTTTCAAACTCTACACCGCTGCATATAAACAGTTCATCGGCGTGGTAAACATGGCCGCCAGCTTTCACATAATTGGTTTTAGCTTCGCTAACAGCAGTGTTCCAATAAAATTGCACCTGGTACTTTTCGGCCAAATATTGTGCTACCTTACCAATAGCCTCACGGGCCTCAATGATCATTTCTGTACCGCTCCACAAAGCGCCTTTAAGCCCGTTAGGGTTAACCGCTTCAGATTTTTGTAGGGTTTCACGGGGACTAAGTACAGTACAGTCGCGCAGGCCATTGTTGGCTTCGGCATACTGCTCCATTACGGCTAACTCGTCATGCTGGTAGGCCATGTGCAGCGATCCGACTTCGTCATGCCAGATGCCAGCCTCTTCACATATCTGCTTCCATATACTTCGGGAGAGCATGGCGCGGTCAAACAACGGCCCTGTTGGCTGCCCAATGGGCCATATCATGCCAAAATTGCGTATCGAGGCGCCTACCGCCCGTTCATTGCGTTCAAAAACAGTTACTCGGTAACCCCTTGCAACCAGGGCCCTTGCTGTAGCTAGGCCAACAATACCGGCACCAACAACAATGGCTGATTTCTTACTCATGCTGTAAATAAATTTAAATTTTTGTTCGTGTTTGTCTTGCGTGCGCTTCGCAGGAAATAAAGCAGTGATAACAGTCCGCTTAAGGAGCCTACCACCGCAAGAACCAACAGCGCCTCTTTAAAAAAGCTGCTCCAGCTAATAGCCGGGTTACCCAGCTCCTTAACCAGTAATACGCTGATGCTGCCGAGGTAGCCAATGGCATCAGCAACGTACATAATAAACCCCACGTTGCTTTTATAATGAAAAGACGCGATCATGCGCTCAAAAAATATGGCATTATAAGGTACGTAGCCGGCATATAGCCCAAGGCCCGCAAGGGTCATCCAAATGATGGGACTGATCACACCGGCATTGAATAATAATGTTGATATACCCGCGAGCAGGCATCCACCAATAATAAACAGGTGTATGATGGCGAACGCCTTTAAATTCTTTTTTACGATGATGAGTAACCCCATTCCGGTTAGTACCAGTAGGGAGATCACCGAGTCTATACTGGTGTAAATGCTGTTGCTGGTAATGCCCAGGCCGTGCCATATCTCCACTTCAAAATTATCACGTACATCGCGTATCACGGTAAGCAAAACATAAACAATTACCGTTAGGATAATACCCGGTAAAAAACGTGTAAGAAAAGCTTTACGCTCCCCGGATGTCATAGGCGTTCGCTCGGTACGAAGCAACTTGTCCTCCTCTGTAGGCGGCGGTACCGCCTCGAGAATAAGCACAAAAAGTAATAACGGCCCTGCAAATAAAGCTCCTGTAGCAAAGGGCATCAGATACTCGCTGATATGGAAATTATGCATGAGCAGGCGGGCGGTGGTCTTTACAAAGCCCGATGCAAAAATGAGGCTGATAGACAGCACAGCAGCCATAAATTCGGTGGCTTTGCGGCCCTCCAGGTAGCTGAACACCAACCCCCAGATCATCCCCAAAGGTAAACCATTAATAAACAGGAGTATAATATTATATGGTGCCGGAACAAAAGCGAAGGCGAATAAGGCCAACCAGGCTATACCAACCAGTATGAGGATACTTTTACCGCGATTTGAGTGTTTAACCTCTGCAATAAAGCGGATACCATAGAACTTGCTGAGCATATAGCCAAGCACCTGGGCAATTACCAGCCATGCTTTATAATCAACATGCAGGTATTGGTGGCCGGTGAATGTGCCTGCGGTAAACGCTTTTCGGAATGCATACATAGACGTATACGCTCCAAACGCAGATAAGCCAGCCAAAACCGACACCACCCCATATGGCAGTTTACTTACCTGTTTCCTTAACTGTAATTGCAGGCTCATATGGAGATTAAAAGACAAAGATAACTAACGCCATAAATTGTTTAGCAATTATAAACTTAGTTTATTAATTATAAACCAACATGGTGTTAAGCTTATTTTAAGCGTTGGCCTTGGCTTCAAAAAAGTAAACTACCAGCATGGTTGCCTTGGTATTTCCTGTATTTGATGGGGTATGGGCCATGCGCCCGTCAAAAAGCATACTGTCGCCCTCACTTAAATGATAACGGCTATTATCGCCAAAAACATATTCTATCTCGCCGCTGATAATATACTTGTATTCATAGGCTTCGGTTTCTACCAGTGGGCGATTGGCGTTGGGCTCAAGCTCAAGTAATACAATGTCTACAGTAGAATCTTTTACATGCTGGGTAAATATCCTGTGGTAGTGGAAGCCATCGGCATGCTCCTTTTCAAAGTACTCGTATTCTTCTTTCCTTTTTATAATTAGCGGGAAGCTATTGTTTTTATGCCTGATGTCTTTAAAAAAAACATTCAGGTCTATATCAAGCGCTTTAACAATGTCTATCAGTACAATTAGCGAGGGAATGGTACGGCTATTTTCAATTTGTGAGATAAGGCCTTTGCTCACATTAGCGCGGGTAGCAAGTTCCTGTACGGTGATATTCTTCTCCCGTCGTTTTTCTTTTATGCGGTTACTTATTTGTATCAGCAGGTCGTCTTCCATCGGTAATTCAGGTTGGTTGCCCGGGCAAAGTATATAATATATTAACGTGTAGCAAGTAACATTTTGCACATTATTCAATTAAAAAATTTATGATGCATCCTTAACATAAAACTAATATGCAATGATTTTTTTTGTGATAAACATAAGCCATGACCATCCCTCAATCCTACACACCCGAACAGATAGTAGATAAAGTATTTGCTCTTTATGAGCAGCACGGCAACGAAGACTATATAGGTGAACCGGTATCGCAGTTAGAGCATATGGCGCAGGCTGCCGCGCTTGCTGAGGCAGAGGGATACGATGAGGAAGTAATATTGGCTGCTTTTTTTCATGATATTGGCCACTTGTGTGCCGCTGAAGGTGAGGCCGAAAGCATGGATGGCATGGGGAATGTAGACCATGAAAAACTGGGCGCCGATTACCTGATCAGCATGGGTTTCTCTAAACGAATGGCAGATCTGGTACAGGCACACGTGATAGCTAAACGATACCTGACCTTTAAATACCCGGAGTATTACGAAAAACTATCGCCGGCAAGCCGCACCACACTAAATTTCCAGGGAGGGGTAATGTCTGCTGATGAGGCTGCCGTTTTTGAGGCTAACCCGGATAAAGATCTAATAATCCGTTTCCGCTACTGGGACGACGAGGCCAAAGAACAACACGTACCGGTAACCAACATTGCCCGGTTAAAGCAAATGGCGCTTGATCATTTAAAGCGTAATAATTAAGCTCTCTAATGCTTGTATTAAGTTATTTTTAACATAGCGTAGTATAAATATTACTTCTTTTAGGCCTGCTTAACTTTCCGAACACACATCTTTAAAGTTTACTTAATTTAAACTTAGTTTATAAATAATAAACATAGTTTAGTATTGCTGCTGATAAAATCAAACTCACATTAACAGATTTTAAAAGCAGATGAAACAAATTTACCTCAACTTAAACAGGCTGGTATTACTCATTGCCGCCTGCCTGTTTCCGGTGATGTTATTTGCACAAAGCAAAATAACAGGTACCGTAACAGATGAAACAAAGCAGCCTTTGCCTGGCGTAAGCGTAATGCTTAAAGGCTCAAGCCAGGGTACTACCACAGATGTTTACGGGCGGTTTATTATTAACGCCAGCCCCGGCCAAACATTAATATTCAAGTACTTGGGCTTTGCAGAGCAGGAAGCTACCGTAGGCACCGCTAAAAATATGATCATTACCCTTAAAGGTGATAACAAAGCGCTTAACGAAGTAGTGGTTACCGCCCTGGGTGTAAAAAAAGAAACACGCCGCGTAGGTTACTCGGTACAAACCGTTAATGGCGAGGATATTACACTTGCCCGCGACCCTAACCCTATTACCGGCTTAACCGGTAAAGTAGCGGGCTTATCAGTTGGCCCTTCCGCAGAGCTGTTGGGCGCGCCAAGCGTTAGGCTGCGTGGTAATGCCATATCGCTGTACGTAGTTGATGGTTTCCCTATCAATACAGATACGTATAACATTAGCCCCGATGATATTGAGAGTTATACCGTATTAAAAGGCCCTGCGGCGGCGGCCCTTTATGGTAACCGTGCATCATACGGCGCTATTCTTATCACCACTAAAAAAGGTAACAAGAATAAAAAAGGCCTTACCGTTGATGTAAATAGCAGCACGGTGATCAATGATGGCTTTTTGGCTTTTCCTCGCGTGCAGCATTCATTCGGTGCCGGAGAAAACACTTATTACAAATTTGTTGATGGTAAAGGTGGTGCACCAGGCGGTGTTGATGGTGACTATGACGTTTGGGGCCCTTACTTTGCCGGCCAGCTCATAGAGCAATATGATAGCCCGGTAATTAATGGTGTTCGCCAGGCTACACCTTACACAGCTCGTGGTGCTAATAACCTTAAGAACTTTTTGCGTACAGGTTATCAAACCAATAATAACGTTGCTTTGAGCGCTAATGGGGATAATTATAACATTCGCTTATCGGCATCACAGCAGCACCAGAGCAGCTATATTCCTGAGCAATACCTGGATATTGCCAACGCGAATATTTACGCTTCTTTCAGCCCAAGCTCTCGCTGGAAATTTGAGGGTAACATTAACTTCAATCGCCAAACAACAGACAACTTTCCCGATGTACAATATGGACCTAACAGTTTAATATACAACATTGCTGTTTGGACCGGTGCCGACTGGGATGTGAACTCTCCGGATATTAAAGCTATTTGGCAGCCTGGTAAGGTAGGCGTGCAGTCGCAGTTCGCGGAGTACACCCGTTACCACAACCCTTGGTTAATGGTAAAAGAGTGGACCCGCGGCCATTACAAAAACAATACTACCGGCTACCTATCAGGCAACTACAAGATCAATAACAACCTGAACGTAACCCTGCGTTCACAAATTGATACCTACGATCTTTTACGCACCGAAAAAATGCCTTATTCGGCTCACCCTTATGGCCGTGAAGGTAACATGGGCGATTATCGCGAAGACCGCCGCAACCTGTTCGACAACAACACAGAGCTGATGGTGAACTACGATTATACTGTTGCCAAATTCCTTAACCTTTCGGGTTTAATAGGGGGTAACATGCGTAACCTGAGCTACAACTCTAACTGGACATCTACAGATTACCTGAACGTGCCGGGCGTATACTCTTTCAGCAACTCCATGAACCCGGTACAATCAACCAGTTTCAGGTCTGATATGCGGGTGTTGAGCGCTTATTATTCGTTAGATGCCAGCCTGGGTAAATATGCGACCATATCAAGTACAGGCCGTATCGATAAGTCGTCAGCGTTCCAAACGCCTACTACCTATTACTATCCAAGCGTGTCAGTATCAACGGTACTGTCTGATTACATACAGCTGCCCGAAGTGATCAGCTTCCTGAAAGGCCGCGCTTCGTTCTCAAATATCCGTTCTGATGCTACCGCAACTACCATTGGCCCTGCGCCGTTTAACTCTATTACCGTATTTGATGGCAGCACAGGCGCGTCGTTGTACACCAACCCGCTGGGTTACGGTACTACCTACAACTCGCCATACAACGGCCCTTCTTATGCTTTAAATACTTCTTTTTCAACAAGCAAGCCTTACAATAGCCAAACGGCAGGTTTTGCAACAGATTACCTGTTTCAACAAGGTATTAAAACATCAACCCGTGTAAACTACGAGGAAGGGTTTGATATTAAATTTTTCCAGAATCGTTTGGGCTTGAGCGCAACAGCGTTCCAGTATATTGATGGTCCGCAGATCTTAGCCAACCCGATATCAACAGCAACAGGTTACACGGTTGAATATGTAAACGCGCTAAAAACCAAGAAAACAGGTTATGAGGGGTCATTGCAGGGTACACCTATCAAAAACCTGGGTGGTTTCTCATGGAATATCTTAGCCAACATCTCTACTTTTAAAGATGTTTATAAAGAGCTGCCTGCAGGCCAGGGTACTTATAACACCTTCTTTAAGGTGGGCGACCGTACGGATAAATTATATGGTTCTGCTTTCGTAAGAACGCCTGATGGACAGATCATCAATGATGCTGCAGGTAAACCATTAGCAAAACCCGTTGCGCAATACTTGGGTAACATGAATGCTAAATACGCATGGAGTGTTTACAACAAATTGCAGTACAAAAACTTTAGCATGGGTTTCCAGTTTGATGGTTCTGTTGGTGGTGTTATTGTTGACTATATGCACAACAAAACCATGCGTGGTGGTGCCAACATAGAAACAGCCGAAGGCGCTCTGGGCGCTGCCCGTTACCAGGACTGGGCTAATTATGGCAAGGCCGGATATACAGGTAGCTACGTTGGCGAAGGCGTACAAATATCAAACGGCGGTGTAATCAACTACAACTCAAGTACCGGTGCGGTAAATAATTATGCTGACCTGAAATATGCGCCGAACGCCACTAAAACTTTTGTACAGGATTATGTAAGTAAATACTACGGTGTTGACGAAGCCAACCTCATGAGCAAAACCTTCTCTAAGCTGCGCGAAGTAACCCTGGGCTTTGAAATTCCTAAGCAAATGCTGCAAAAAACCTTTATACAAAAAGCATCAGTTACCGTTTACGGCCGCAACCTGCTTTATTTCTATAAAGACAAACGCTTTAAAGATGTTGACCTTGACCAGTATAACTACGCGGCTGGTTTAACCGGCCTGCAATCGCCAACTGTGCGTAGCTATGGTTTAAACTTAAATGTATCATTCTAATCAACAGATAAGCAGTAAAATGAAAACGATATTAAAAAAATATATACTGCCTGCAGCATTGCTGCTTTCAGTAAGCAGCTGTAAAAAGAGCTTTAACGAGCTTACCCAAAATACTAACGTACCTAATAGTGTACCTGCAGCCCTGCTGTTTAATGGCATACTTACCAGCACCGCAGAATTGCCTGATGGCCAAAAAGAAGTATACGATCAGTATTACTTGTATAACTATGATTATTATGGGAATAATCGCTATGACTTTGGCAGCGGAGATAACTATTACTCTACACTAAAAAACGTAACGGTGATGGAGCAACAAGCCGCGGCAACCGGCGGCGCGGCCATTAACCCTTACGAGGCTTTGGGTAAATTCTTCCGGGCTTACCTGTTTAGCAAAATGAGCCTGGAGATGGGCGATATCCCGATGACCGCGGCTTTGAAAGGATTAGGAAACCTGGAGCCTGCGTATGATCCGCAAAAAACGGTTATGCAGCAATCGTTAGATTGGCTGGAAAGCGCCAACAGCGATTTAGGCCAGCTAATAGCTAACCCCAGCGGCTTTGGTACCGGCGAAGGTGCTACTTTAAAGAACGACATTTATTTTGGCAACGATCTTAAGAAATGGCAGAAAACAGTGAACGCGCTATACATTCGTTTACTGGTGCAGTTAAGCAATAAAGCATCAGATGCCGATTTAAAAGTGCCTGCACGTTTCGCGGCTATTATAAGCAACCCCACCAAATATCCTTTGATGGAAAGCAGCGCCGATAACATGCAGTATACATTCGTGATACCTAATAACTACTATCCGATGAACCCGAATAACTTCGGCCAAAGCGGATCACGTAAGAACATGTCATCAACCTACGTTGGCTTGCTTACCTCGTTAAAAGACCCCCGGGTTTTTGTGACCGCAGAACCGGCCCGCGACCTGGTAGATAAGCAAAAGCAAAGCCCTACAGATTTTGCCTCCTTTGTGGGCGCTGATCCGGGTTTGGACCAAGGTACCATGTACAACAATGCAGGTTTGCAAAAATATTCGTTCATTAACCGTAAGCGCTTTTACTCTACCTATACAGGTGAGCCAAGCATACAAATAGGTTACCCCGAACTAATGTTTAACATTGCTGAAGGAATTACCCGCGGCTGGGCAAGCGGCAGCGCCGAAACCTATTACCAGAACGGTATAAAGGCATCAATGGCTTCATATGGCATCCCGGAAAATGGTACTTTCATAGCTTATTTCTACCGCCCGGGTTCTGATGATATACAGGCTTCAAAAAATTATGATGCCTATACCATAAATGTAGCCTTCAATGACTATTACAACCAGGTGGCAGTTAAGTATGAAACAGGTAATGCCGGTATCACCAAGATATTACAGCAAAAGTATATCGCGCTGTTCCGCCACTCAGGGTTAGAGTCATACTTTACCTACCGCCGTACTGGTGTGCCTAACTTTACCACAGGCCCGGGTACCGGTAACAGCTCCCGTATAGCTAAGCGCTTCCTCTATCCAAATTCGGAGCGTACAGCTAATACCAAGAACTACCAGAGCGCCCTGCAAAACCAGTTTGGTGGCAATGATGACATCAACGGTGTAATGTGGATTCTTAAATAATTACTCATTTAATATAGCGGCCATTCATATGAATGGCCGTTTTTTGTTTAGGTTATGAAAAAACTTGCCCTATCATTATTATTATCAACGGCTATCTGCGGAGCGATTGCGCAAACGCATAAAACCCAAAACATAATTATTGTTACGTTGGATGGTATGCGCTGGCAGGAAGTGTTCCGCGGAGCCGATTCTGCCTTGATAAACTCCAAGTACACGGATGATAAAAAAGCAGTTCAACAAAAGTTTTGGGCTCCATCTGCTGATGAGCGGCGTAAAAAGCTGTTTCCCTTCCTGTGGTCGGTAGTGAGCAGCAAGGGCCAGATCTATGGCAACAGGGACAAGGGTAGCAAAGATGAAGTGGCTAACCCTTACCATTTCTCTTATCCAGGCTATAGCGAGATATTCACCGGCTTCCCGGATAAGCGAATGAATACTAATGACGCAGTCGCTAACCCGAATATGAACGTGCTTGAATTTATAAACAGGCAGAAGGGATTTGAAGGAAAGGTAGCCGTTTTCTCATCATGGGAGCGTTTCCCTCAGATACTAAATGTTGGCCGCTCGAGCCTTCAGGTATATTCTGGTTATGCCGATGTAAAAGCGCCAGGCAAAAATACCCGCCTGGAGTTCCTGAACGAAATGCAGCATGAGGTACCTAAATACCTGGGCGACTCCACCCGGTCGGACTTTATTACCTACGAGTTTACCAAAGAGTACCTGAAACAGAATAAGCCACGTGTGCTGTACATGGCCTTTGATGAAACAGACGATATGGCACACGATGGTAATTACAAAGCTTACCTGGAACGTGCGCGGCAGGAGGATGGTTACATTAAAACGCTGTGGGATATGGTGCAGCGCGACCCCATGTACAAGGATAAAACCACCCTGCTGATCACTTGTGACCATGGCCGGGGCGATACTTCACTTGATGCTTGGCGAGGGCACGGTGCCGATGTGCAGCATTCCGAGCAAACCTGGTTTGCGATAATTGGTCCGGATACGGCGCCCAAAGGAGAGATTGCAGATCAAAGCACTACCTATCACAAGCAACTTGCGCAAACCATAGCGCAGCTGCTTGGCTTCGATTTCCGGAAAAATGCCGGGCATGAAGTTGGCGAGGCCATTACTACCGTTATCAAATAAGATAAACAGTTAACTAAATAATAAAGGCGGCAATTAGCCGCCTTTATTATTTGATTCTGTATTATTATTGTTTTGGCTGGTTTTCCGGTGCCTTGCCTATCAGGTCCATAAACTGGTCGAGTTTAGGAGTGATGATGATCTGGGTGCGCCTGTTTTGCGCACGACCGCTTGGGGTGCTGTTATCAGCAATCGGGTTGTACTCACCACGGCCGCCGGCGGTTAAGCGTTTAGGGTCAACCTGGTAATTGTTTTGAAGTGCTTGTACCACAGAAGATGCCCGTAACGTACTCAGATCCCAGTTATTGCGGATGTTTTTCTGCACAATAGGCACGTTATCTGTATTACCTTCAACCAGCACGTCATAGTTGCTGTAGTCTGTAATGATCTTGGCTATTTTAGCCAGAGTTGCGCCCGCCTTATCAGATATTTCATAACTGCCTGATTTGTATAGCATATTGTCGGCAAGTGATATATAAACCACCCCCTTAAGCACCTGTATATCCACACCCTGTGCTTCCTGTGCGCTTAAGGAGCGGGTTAGGTTATTGGTAAGCACCATATTGAGCGAGTCGCTTTTATTTTTGGCGTTCACCAGTTCCTGTATGTAGCGGTTGGACCGGTTGATCTCGTCGACCAGTTTTGAAATATTGATATTGCCCTGCCCGTTCGAGGATAAACACTTGTCAAGCGCGCTTTGCAACTGCTTATTGTTGGCCCGCTCGGAAGCCAACTGGTCGTCGAGGCTTTTTATCCTGTCACTGGCAACCGCATAGTTTCGCTCCGTTAGCAGGTATTTGCCTCGCAACTCGCGGGTATTGCTGTCAAGGCGATTATAGCTGACCTGTAAGTCGTTGTATTTTTTATTACTTACACACCCGGAAACAGCGATGGCCGCTGTAAGTAGTACCGGAAATAACATTTTGATTTTCATGGTGTTAATGTATTTTGTTAAAATCCAAACTTATCAATGTGTTAACCACTAATATGTTTAAAGGTTTTAACGCCTTAAGCTCAAACAAATTATTTAAAACAAAAAGGGCAGCTATACGTTAAAAGAATTTTAATTCGCGGTCTTCCATCCGCTAATCCAAAAGCTCATTATGAAAAAAACACTGACACTACTTTGCGCCTCTTTTGTAATATTGTTTAGCGCCTGTACAAAAAGCGGTGAAACACCACAGCTATCAGACAGCAACTGGACTTTTAACGGAGTTATCCACTTTGCTACCACTTCAAACAGGTTAGAGGCATCGGGTACCAACGCGGCGTACGTTAACTTTACTGATAAAAATAAAGACCGTAACGGAACGCTGACCGTATTTTTTAAGGCATTGCCACGTGTTAACGCTTCTTATACTATTGTTAGAAGTTCTGCTGCATTATCAGATACGCAATGCGCTATTACCACAAGTGACGCAACCGGTACAGGTTTTATATTTTCAGGCACCACGGCAACGTCCGTACAGGTAAGCTTTGTTGACGGAAAAATAAAAATAGATATCCCGTCTATTGCCATGAGCACGGCCGCTGGTTCAGAAAATTATACCCTACAAGGCTCAGTTTACGAGCGCTAAGAACGATAAAAAAGAAGGCCCGCACATGCGGGCTTCTTTTTTATAAAAACTCTGATATAGGTTCCACAACTAAGGCATTACCAGCTTTATCCAGATAGCTGCAATACATGGACCGGGTATCAACCACCCACCTTTCAACGCCACATTCGGCGCATTGCCTGCAAAAGGTAAAAAAGTCTGAACGCCCCTGCTGATGTTGGCGTATATACTGTTGCAGGACATCGGTATTTCCATTATCGTTAATGCTTTGGACGGGATACTTAGCCTCTCCGCTTACTTGATAATCGCTGGCACCTGTGTATACGGTAGCGCCGTTAGTAACGTTAAAAGTATAGTATAAAAGGCCCGAGTTTTTTATTTCCTGCACATAAGCCGGAAAGTCGGCAGCGCTTTTAACCTTACTGTGAGCGGCTTGCATTTGTTGTATTGTAAACATGCGTAAATTGTAAAAAAGCGATTATTTAATTCCAGGTATATTTTAATTGGAGCTATCAGCGTCGTTCTCTGAGACCACCAAATGTTTTACATAAGGTTGCAACGCGGTACATGGCTGATGGATCTCAAATCTCACCCTATAAATATACTAAACTTACAAAAGCCACGTATGGTTTATTTGCCTATGATGGCCTTTGTTAATACCTTGGCTTCACATCAATCATTATATATGGAAAACCTGCTTACAAGCAATATAGCCGATACTTTCTTAACCCAATTACAGTGTCCGCAATGCGGTGCTGTGTACGCTGCATCCGACCTCAATACGGTGTGCAGAACTGAGGGCTGCCACAGTACCCTTTTTGCCCATTATAATACCACTGTACATTTTGACAAACGCGTGCTGAAATTGCGCCCTGCCAACATGTGGCGTTACCGGGAAATGCTGCCGGTAATTAACCCTGCAAATATAGTGACGCTGGGAGAGGGCTTCACCCCGATAATACCAATAGTCAATTCCCCGAATGTAACTGAGGGAAACGAGGTGCTCATTAAAAATGAGGCAGGCAATCCTACCGGATCTTTTAAAGCCAGAGGAATAAGCATGGCGGTGTCAAAAGCGAAGGAACTGGGAGTAGAAACCATTGCTATACCCACTGCGGGGAACGCAGGAGGGGCCTTGTCGGCCTATGCGGCAAGGGCGGGCATAAAGGCAGTAGTGTATATGCCCCAATTAACACCCGATTTATTTAAAGACGAATGCCGCTTATACGGTGCTGATTTAGTTGAGGTAGACGGTAATATCAGCGATTGCGGTAAACTGATACACGATCAGGCGGCGGAAAAAGGCTGGTTTCCTATATCAACCCTGCGTGAACCCTATCGCCTTGAGGGTAAGAAGACAATGGGTTATGAAATTGCTGAACAACTGAACTGGCAATTACCTGATGTAATATGTTACCCCACGGGCGGGGGTACAGGTCTAATAGGTATATGGAAAGCCTTTGATGAGATGGAACAACTGGGGTGGATTGGCCCGGAACGCCCGCGCATGGTAGCCGTGCAATCGGAAAGCTGTAATGGGATAGTGAATGCTATTAACACCAACAGCGACAGCGCCAGTTTCATTGATGGTGGCTTTACTATAGCGAATGGCTTAAGGGTGCCTAAATCTTACGCAGATAAGATCATCATCAAGGTGCTGAGAGAAAGCCGGGGAACGGCTATAGCGATAAGCGACCAGGAAATGCAAGCTGGGGTAAGGGAACTGGCAATAAACGAGGGCTTATTTGTGGCACCGGAAGGCGCGGCATTATGGCAGGCATACAAAAAATTAAAGGCCTCGGGATGGATCAATTATGGCGAGCGGGTTGTGCTGGTTAATACAGGTAGCGGCTATAAATACCTGGAAAATATTGACAGGGATTTGTGGTAGTTTTCGCGAGGATGACGCCAATCTATTTCTCCTATTAGTTAATTTGTAAAACCATCGGTTGTTGTCGCATGTTATTATATGTGTGCCGGCTTTGTCCTGTAGCCGCTAAAACCATAACAACCACCCATGAGCCTGAAAAAATATATTGAAAAGCGGGATTTTGACAAAACCGCTGAACCTAAAGCCGGTAAAAGTAAGGACAAAAACAAACTCCTGTTTGTAGTGCAAAAGCACGATGCGTCTCACTTGCATTACGATTTCAGGCTGGAAATGGATGGTGTGTTAAAAAGCTGGGCGGTACCTAAGGGGCCTTCTCTCGACCCTAAAAATAAGAGGTTGGCCATGATGGTAGAGGACCACCCGTTCGACTATCGTAGTTTCGAGGGTATAATTCCACAAGGTGAATATGGCGGCGGTACAGTGATTGTATGGGACCAGGGTACCTATGAACCTATTGAAGAAATAAAGGGAAAAAAAGCCCAGGAGAAGCACCTCTTAAAACAGTTAAAAACAGGTTCGCTTAAAATTAAACTTCATGGTGAAAAGCTGGAAGGCGAGTTTGCCCTGGTAAAAACTCATGGCATGGGCGAAAACGGCTGGCTGCTTATCAAGCATAAGGACGAATTCGCTTCCGCTAAAGATATTACCAAAGAAGATAAATCAGTATTGTCGGGCAAAACCATAGCCACAATGGAAAAAACAAGTGATAAGGTATGGACTGATGGAGGGGAGCATAAGCTTAAAAAGGAAACCAAGAAATCCCCATCAAAAAAAAAGACAACGACCGGGAAAGCGAATGATGCTATTGAAGAAATGGCCAATGAGCAGCCAAAAGAAAACATTGATATAGCCGCTATACTTAAAAAGGCACCCAAAAGCACCATCCCAATAGGGATAAAACCTATGCTGGCAACGCTGGTTAATGAGCCCTTTGATGACCCTGACTGGATATACGAGATAAAATGGGACGGCTACAGGGCGTTATCATTCATTAACAAAGGCCAGGTGGAGGTTTTTTCACGTAACAACAAAAGCTTTAATGATAAATATTACCCGCTTGCACGTTTATTGGCCGGGTGGGACATCACTGCGGTAGTGGATGGCGAGATCCTGGTTTTAAACGATAAGGGCGTATCTAACTTTAGCGCCCTGCAAAACTGGCGCAGCGAAGCTGATGGTGAACTGGTGTACTATATATTTGATATTCTATGGTATAACGGCAAAGACCTTACGAGCCTGCCGCTTAGCCAAAGGCAGGCCATACTAAAAGAAATTATTCCGGATAATGACGACCGTGTACGCCTGAGCCAGACTTTTAAAGCTAACGGTACGGAGTTTTTTGAGGCAGCCCAAAAAATTGGCCTTGAAGGTATTATGGCTAAAAAGGCAAGCGGCACTTATATACCCGACAGCCGCTCAAAAGAATGGCTTAAAATAAAGATCAACAAACGGCAGGAGGTAGTAATAGGCGGGTTTACGCGTAACGAGGGCACATCTAAACAGTTTAGCTCATTACTGCTGGGCGTTTACGAGGGCGATAGGTTGCAATATGTTGGGAAAGTAGGTACAGGCTTTTCAGATAAGCTGCAAAAGGAAATGATGGGTTTGTTTAAGCCGCTGATCGTAAATAACAGCCCGTTTGGGTTTGAGCCTGATGTCAATAAACCATCACGGTTTCGGCCCAATCCGCCCAAAGCAAAGGCTACATGGCTAAAGCCTGATTTGGTATGTGAGGTCAGTTTTTCAGAAGTAACCAGCGATGGCGTTTTCAGGCACCCCTCATTTGAAGGTATGCGTGTTGATAAAAAAGCCAGGGATGTAGTACGTGAAATTGGCGGCGAAACTGATGAAATAGTAGAACATTCCGCCGGGGATGAAAAGAAAGAGGCATTGGTTAAGGCTCCTTCAGGCAATACGAAGCGTACGCTTCTAAACCCTAACGAAGAAACACAGGTAAAAAAAATATGCGGGCACGACCTCAAGTTTACCCACCTCAGTAAAGTGTACTGGCCTGGCGAGGGGATTACCAAGCGGGACATGTTCAATTATTATTACCAGATCGCTGAATACATATTACCTTATCTGAAAGACAGGCCCCAATCATTAAATCGGTTCCCGAATGGGATAAAAGGGTCAAGTTTTTATCAAAAGGATGTGAAAGGGAAGTCACCCGACTGGGTACGCACCTTCCCGTACACTACAAGCGACGGAGAGCACAAAGAATATTTGGTGGGGCATGATGAGGCAACACTTTTATGGATGGCTTCATTGGGCTGTATTGAAATGAACCCATGGTTTAGTCGTATTAACACACCGGACAATCCGGACTATTGCGTTATTGACCTCGATCCGGATAAAAACACCTTCAATCAGGTAATCAGTGCGGCGCAGGAAGTTAAAAAGGTTTTAGACGCTATTGATGTACCTGCATGCTGCAAAACATCCGGATCTACAGGTATGCATATCTATATTCCGCTTGGCGCGAAATATGATTATGACCAATCGCAAATGTTCGCACGCCTCATTGTAAATATTGTGCATAAGCAGATCCCCGAATATACTTCCCTCGAGCGTATGGTAAAAAACAGAGGCGGTAAAATGTATCTTGATTTTTTACAGAACAGGCCCGGCGCTACTATAGCCGGCCCCTATTCCCTAAGGCCTAAACCCGGAGCAACGGTATCCATGCCGTTGCATTGGGATGAGGTAAAGCCCGGCCTTACCATGCAGCAATTCAATATAAAAAATGCCGTAGAACGTGCGCGGAGCGAAGGAGATTTATTTAAAGGAGTGCTTGAGAAAGGAATAGACCTGATAAAGACCATAGAAAAAGCCAAAAGCATATTTGATGTATGATCAATTGCTTTTGGCTTTAGCCGTTTAAGCCGCGGCTATTTGGATTTTAACCTTATTGATGAGTGAAGTCATATCAAACGGTTTTTGCAGCACATCATCCGGAGCGCCATTCTGTGTTAGGGCTTCTTCCAGATCATCTTCTCCCGAGCAAATGATAACAGGCACCCTGCTGGTCTCTTTATTCATTTTCAGCACCTTACAAATTTCTTTGCCATTCATTCCCGGCATGCATGCATCCATTATTAGTAAGTCTGGATGTTTAATCTTAACTTCTTCAATTACATGCTCGCCACCATTTAGCGAGTAAACATCGTATCCGCAATTTTTAAGTATATAACTCATTACTTCTACAATGAGTTCATTATCATCAACTATTAATATTTTCTTTGCCATCTCGTATCTTCCTCTCTTACAGCTTAATTGCAAAGCCTGTGCCGAATTATGCAACAGTTTTAAAAATTAACTTAAAAAACAAAAGCGGGATAGTTTAACTATCCCGCTTTTGTTTTTATTAGTATAATTAATTAAACATGTATAAACAGTTCTTCCTTAGCCCGGCGTACTTTGGCTAATTGCGCATAGGCATCGTCACTGGCGCGGTAGCCAACGGTAGCGATGACGGTAGCAGTTAAACCCTTTTCAGTTAAATTTAAGATATCGTTATAACGTGCCACATCAAAACCTTCCATAGGGCAAATATCTACGCTTTGTTCAGATGCGGCAGCTATCAATACCCCCAGTGCTATATAGGCCTGTTTTTGAGACCATGTTTTGAGTTCTTCTTTTGATCGGCCGTTGATAGTTCCAAGCACCATGCCTTCAAAACCAGCAAGGCTTTCACGTGGTACATTACGTATGGCTGCTACATTGTCTATGTATTTTTTACCAAATTCTTCGTTAAGGTTATTTTCTACCGCGAAAACAATTAGTTGAGAAGCATCAGTGATCTGTGTTTGCCCATGTGAAGCCTCTTTCAGTTGTTCGCGGATGGCAGCGTCTTCAACTACCAAAATGCGGTAGGGTTGTAAGCCAAGTGACGATGGCGCCAGCTGAGTAGCCTCTAAAATATAATCTAATTTTTCCGAAGCAATTTTTTGAGTATTGTCGAATTTTTTGGTGGCATAACGCCATTTTAATTTATCTACTAATGACATATTCTCTGATTTAATGGGACAAATATATGTGTTGCAACATTCAACAACAGTCAGCCTTTGGTAAGGTTTTATCTCTTAGGCAATTAAATCAGAATTCGTCGGCAGTAGAAGGTGTTTCAAGTATATCGCTGGCAAATGAAATGTTTTTATGCGCAATATCTATCACAAAATTATAGTAGGAGTGCTGGTTAACGTGGTCTTTTACCAGGTCCTCACAGCCGAAAGTAAGCTGCATATCATAACCAATCCTTAGTCGTCCGCTCAATGTTTGCAGATCAAAAGAGATAAGCGAGAGCCTCAAATTACTGATAGTAGACGGCCCGAATTTGGGCTTATTTTCATACTGCAATGCAGATACTAACAAAGGGTAAGCGTGGCTATCCGGATTAAATAAAGCTTCTATAAAACATAGGATGTCCTCCGGGCTATCAAGCTTACTAAAACCAACCGGTAAAGAGGTGTTAAATGATTGTTGCATTACGGCATCCGGTCTTTAAGTTCACGCTCCTTTTCTTTACCCTCTTCTTTAAGTCGTTTTTTCTCGGCTTTTATTTCCTTTTTGGTTTTACCCGCAGTGTCTACATTATCAATTTTGAATTTGTATTCCGCTTTTACCTTTTCAATTTCCTGTTTAAGCCTGGCTTTAATAGCGTCGTTAGTTTCCTCAATCTTCTTTTCCATGGCTGCCTGCGCGGTATCTTTTTTACCAAACAAGCGCTGGAAGAAATTGGGTTTCTTAGGTTCTTCAAAAACCGGCGTAACACCTACGCCCGCGGCATCATCATCGTTGTCGGCCTGGCGTATCAGGCTGTCTGCTGTGGCGGTATCAATCGGTGCTATCTGGCGTCGTAAGCCTTCGCGTAAGCGTACACTATAAAATCCGTACGCGTTGCTATCGGGCTCGGTAAGCCCGCGCTTGGCCATAAGGCGGCCAATCAGATTAAAATATCCATGCAGCCGCTGCCTTAGGGTGCCGTCGGGTTCAAAGGCGTATAAGCCAGCTTTAGGGTTGGGTACTATGCTGGCAAGGAAGATACCTTCGCCCAGCGTAAGCTCTGACGGCGCTTTGCCAAAGTAATAATGAGAAGCCTCTGAAATACCATATATACCACGGCCCCATTCAATAATATTGAAGTAGACCTCCAGCATACGGTTTTTACTCATTATGCGATTGTTCTCAATCAGCCATACAATCAGTATTTCCTCTATCTTGCGTGACAGGGTTTTATTGCGGGTTAAAAAAGCGTTTTTGATCAGCTGCATGGATATGGTACTGCCGCCACGTTTAAATTTCTTTTCTTTGATATCCGTGATGAACGATTTGCGAATGGACTCATCAACAAAGCCACGATTAGTGTAAAACGATGGGTCTTCGGCAGTCATTACCGCGTTGCGCAGGTTGGGCGAAATTTGGTTTAGCGGTGTAAACTCCGGGTTCTCGGGGCCAATAGTATGAGGCGGCATAGGCTTGCCCTTTTCATATGGCACATACACAAATGTTTTGTTGAGTTTGCCCAGATCAACCTTGCCGTACTTAAGTATCCTGAAATCGTTACTCTTTTGCAGGGTTGAGTTAAAAACCATATCATCAATATGTGCCCAGTTGAGATACATATCCAGGCTGTAATTGAGCTTCCCGCTTACCTGTATACCCTCAAGAGATTCAAACATGCCTGTTGGGAACGAGTCGAAAACGTCCTGAGCGTTTTGCCAGTCGGTTTTAAACTTTACCTCGTATATCTTTACCGGGTTTAGTGTGTATTTGACGAACGGGTGAGCAGAGAGCTTTTTAAGGTGAATAACCGACGAGCTATCAAGTGATACGAAGTTGGAGCCAACCACAAAATTAGCGTCAATAGAACCGTTAGGTACAACAATATCCTGCGTAGATAGCCCCGGATGATTAAGTAACAGGTTACGGATAGACCAATAGCCGTTTATTTTGGTTTCGCCGCTGCTATGGCTCACATTGCTTAGGCGTGTGGTAATGGTATCAAAATTGAGCTTTAATTTAAACTTCTTTTGTATCAGCGGCAGCTCTACTTTTTTCCCCTCGGCATACAGGCGGATATCAATATCTTTATCAGACGGCACCATTTTCCCATCCACATGCCAGGTAGATTCGCCTTTATTTACATTAATGGTAGAATTAAGCCTCCCGTTTTTGATGGACGCCGTAGTTGTAAGCAAGGTAAGCGTGGTACTGTCGTCTCTAAAACTTGTCAGGAAATTTTTAAGTGAAAGGTTATCAGGGATCTTATACAATACCTCGTTAATGAGCCGGTTGGAAACATCAGAGAGGTCAACTTTATGGCCCGTATCTGTAGTGTCTTTCTTCTTTTTAAAAAGGAAGTCAAAGTTTTTTACACCTTTCACACTGGTGAGGTTCAGGTGCCCATCCTGCAATACTACGTCGCCCAGCTTAATATTGCCAAAAATAAGCGGCAATACTTTTACACTTACATCAAATCGTTTAACAGAAAACAGGCTATCGCGCTGCTGCGGCACTACGCTGATATCCTCGAAGGCAACGGTGGCCATTCCCGTAAAACGCGCCGAACCTATTTTTACATCTAAATTATAATCACGCTTGGCTTTTGCCGTAGCTTTGCTGATAGCTTTTTGCAAAAGTACCTCACGCTTGCTATAGGCAACATATCCGCCAATGGCTACCATTACAACCAATGCAGCAATAGTGATCAGGGCGATACGGATATATTTGGGGTTGATGTGAAAACGGCGCATAGATGATTTTTGCATCAAAACTAAACTAAATATAATGTGCTGCAAACGGAAGCGATGAGCAAATTGTTTTCTTAACAAACGCAGGCTGCTACCTGTTTTCGTATTTTTGCAGTTAAATAAATATGGAAATCACCAAACAACAAGTACTACAAGCCCTTAGCCATGTTGAGGAGCCCGACCTGAAAAAAGACCTGGTTACCCTTAACATGATCCGGGATATACATATTGATGGTAACAAATTGAGCTTTTCGGTAGTACTGACTACTCCGGCATGCCCCTTAAAAGGGCTGATCGAGAATGCCTGCCGTAATGCCATAGCCCACTTCATCAGTAAGGATATAGCGGTTACCGTGAACATGACCTCGCAGGTTACTACGCAACGTAATACCGGTGTACCCGGTGTTAAGAACATTATCGCGGTAGCTTCAGGGAAGGGCGGTGTGGGTAAATCAACTGTATCGGTGAACCTGGCCCTGGCCCTGGCAAAAGCGGGTGCTAAAGTGGGGTTGATTGATGCCGATATTTATGGGCCATCCATCCCCATTATGTTTGGCCTGGAAGGCGCGCGCCCTATGGCCACACAGGAGAACGGCAAAACAAGGATTGAGCCAATTGAAAAATACGGCATCAAATTATTGTCGATAGGGTTCTTTACCGACCCTAACCAGCCCGTGCCATGGCGGGGGCCAATGGTATCAACAGCGGTTAAGCAGTTGTTTAACGATGCTGATTGGGGCGAACTCGATTATCTGGTGATCGACCTTCCTCCCGGTACGGGAGATATCCACATCACGGTTACCCAGAGCTTCCCTATCACCGGTGCTGTGGTTGTAACCACGCCGCAGAACGTAGCTCTTGCCGATGCTAAAAAAGGTATAGGTATGTTCATGATGGAAGCCATAAACGTACCGGTAATGGGTATTGTTGAAAACATGGCTTACTTTACCCCGGCAGAACTGCCTGAAAATAAATATTACATTTTTGGCCAGGGCGGCGGGCAGAAACTGGCCGCGCAGCTTGAGGTGCCATTTTTGGGCGAGATCCCACTGGTGAAGGGAATCAGTGATTCCGGCGATGCCGGTAAACCCATTGTGCTGGATGAAACCAGCCCTATGAACCAGGCATTTATGTTAATGGCCGAACGTGTGGCACAACAGGTATCCATCATTAATGCCGAAAGAATGCATGTTTTAAATGCGGTAAATAATTAATATCTTTACTTAAAAGTATATATAAATGAGTTTAAATGATCAGGTGGAAGCAGCGTTAGATACCATAAGGCCCTATCTGGAGGCCGATGGCGGTAACGTTTCTATTGAAGAAATAACCCCTGAAAACGTAGTAAGGCTTAAATTGCTGGGCTCTTGCGGTTCGTGCCCCATGAGTATCATGACGCTTAAGGCCGGTATTGAACAGGCTGTTAAAAAGGCTGTGCCCGAAATAACAGCTATTGAAGCAATAAACCTAACGGCAATGGACGACCCAAATGCCGTGCTTCCGGAAAATTTACAATAGTTGTTAAGTTTTGTTAAAAAATTGCATTGCCAAAGTACCATGCAGTATTTTTGCTGTCCTTAGATAATAAAACAAAATTCGGCACGTATTTGGTGTGATGTTGAAGACATGAGAAAACTGTTCGGCATAATATTATTTTTACTGTTATCGGTATCGGCCTTTGCGCAAAACAAAGAGAAGCCGCTGGTGCAGTTTAGTGGTATTGTATACAATGCGGATAGTACCAATGTAATTGTTCCTTATGTAACTATTACCAACTTAAGCAACAACAAAAGCGTTGTTATAACCAACTACAATGGCTATTTTTCATTTGTTGCCCATGAGCAGGATACGTTGCAGTTTACCGCTATTGGTTATGCGGCAACTATGGTAACCATGCCTCAGAACACCAAAAACAGAAGCTATACCGCCAAGATTGTGCTTAAGCCGCAAATAACCAACCTGCCGATGGTGAGGGTGTTTCCGTGGGCTACTACTGATGAGTTTAGAAAAGATTTTGTTAATGCCAAGATTGCGGATGACGACCTGGAAATTGCCCGGAAAAACATCAGCCGTGCTTCTATAACCGCCATGACCAACACCCTGCCACGAGACGCGCAGGAAATACAAGCGGCCAACACGCAATCTATGCACAACGAGATACTTAATTCGCATTCACGCACCAACCCTTTGCTTAACCCGCTTGCATGGGGAAGCCTCATAAAATCCATTACTGATGGAGGAGGTAAGTAAGGAGAGTCAAGATATAAGAGTCAAGAATCAAGACAGAATAAAGAAGCCGCTTAATACTAAGCGGCTTCTTTATTTTTATACAGGAGGAGGTTGAGCTAAGTAGCTCTTGATTCCTGACTGTTGCTGTCTTGTTTCTCTTTTAACGACCTTTTTTGGCTGCAGGGAATTTCATGCGGTAATCTACATCAACAGCGCCTTTTGAAATATCGTTTAGTTTCTTTTCTATTAAACGCTTGCGAAGCGGACTCAATTTATCGGTAAATAATTTGCCTTCAATATGGTCGTATTCGTGTTGTATGATCCGGGCAGCCATTCCGCTAAAGGTTTCTTCATGATGTTTCCAGTTTTCATTATAGTAGGAAATACGTATAACAGGCTTGCGGCTTACATCTTCGCGGATATCCGGTATGCTCAGGCAACCTTCGTTAAATGACCATTCCTCACCGCTTTCATCAAGCATGGCGGCATTTATGAAAACTTTTTTAAAGTTTTTTAACTCCGGTTCCTCATCGTCAAAAGGGGTAGCGTCAACCACAAATAAGCGCATGGACATGCCCACCTGTGGGGCGGCCAAACCTACGCCGCGGGCGCCATACATGGTTTCAAACATGTTATCAACCAGTTCTTTTATATGCGGGTATTCGTCGGGCTCAATCGCAGTCGCTTTTTTACGTAAAACAGGATCGCCGTAAGCTACAATCGGATATTTCATTTTACAAAGGTAAAGGTTTTATTTATTTAGGCTCAAACAACAAGGTTATCATATGGTCATTATCAAAAATTTCATTGCTGATCTCGAGTAACTGATCAGCGCTTACCGCGTTAACTTTGGCAAACACATCTTCAAGCGTATCAATGTGGCCAAAATCCATTAAGCTTTTGGCCATGGAAATAATTAAGCTCATGCGGCTTTCCTCGGCAAGGGCAATTTGTCCAATAAACTTGTCTTTTGCCTGTTTTAGCTGCACCTCGCCTAAACGGTTCTCGCGTAGTTTTTTCAACTCACGCTCCACGAGTTTAGCGGCCTTCGCAGCTTTGCCGGCATCGGTGCCAAAGTATATGGAAAATATGCCGGTATCGGTAAGCGAAGTGTAATTAGATTCTATGGTATAGGCAATACCATGCTTTTCGCGTATCTCCAGGTTAAGGCGATTGCTCATGCCCATGCCCCCCAAAATGTTATTAAGCAACAGCAGTCCGTATTTATGCTTGTGGGCTGATGGATATGCCCTGCCGCCTATGATACAATGGGTTTGCGTAATAGGCTTTTGCACAACGTAAATACCGTTATGGTGCATGCCGGGCGCTACCCGTTGTTTTGCGGTGTTATTTTCAGGTATAGGCTCAAAATATTTACTGCAAAGCTTTATCAGCTTTTGAAAATCATAATTGCCGTAAACGGCAAACACCATTTGATGGGTGTTGTGAGTAGCTTTAATGAATTGATGAATATCCTGCTGCGAAATGGCCGCAACGCTTTCGGTGGTACCTAAAATGTTATTGCCGATAGGGTGGCCTTTAAACAGGTATTCCTCAAAGTCGTCCTGTATGGCTTCTTCGGGCTGGTCCTGGTAGGAAGCTATCTCGTCAAGGATAACGCCGCGTTCTTTCTCCATTTCATCTTCCGGGAAGGTGGAATGAAAAATGATGTCTTCAAAGAGGTCTACAGCCCGCTCCAAATGCTGGTTTAGGAGCGAGGCGTGTATGCAGGTATACTCTTTGGTGGTATAAGCGTTCAGGTCGGCGCCCACCAGCTCCAGCCTGTTAAGTATCTGCGTGGTGTTGCGGCGATGGGTTTCTTTAAACAGCATGTGCTCTATAAAATGCGCCAGGCCTTCTTTTTCGGGCAATTCATCGCGTGAGCCTGCGTTAAATACAAAGCAACAATGCGTAATAGGCGATGGTGAATGTTTAAAGAGTATGCGGATGCCGTTTGATAAGGTATGTATCTGATGGTCTGTCATAAAACGTTCAAAGATAGCGTATAAACATGCAATTTGTTTGCGTTTATGTATGTTTACAATATGAAATTACAAATAGACGACCTTGAGTTTGAACCCTTGTTTTCGCATGAGGCGATACAGCAACGCATAGCCGAAGTTGCACAAGATATAAATAACGATTTTGAAGGCCGCCAGCCGGTTTTTGTTGGCGTACTTAACGGCAGCTTCCTGTTTATTGCCGACCTGGTTCGCGAGATAGTAGTGCCCTGCGAGGTTACATTTGTGAAACTGGCTTCCTATTTCGGCGGTACATCAAGCACCCGCCAGATACGCGAGGACTTTGACCTGACCATAGATATTAAAGACCGCGACATTATCCTTATAGAGGATATTATTGATACCGGTAACACCATAAAATTTCTGATCGAGAAACTACAAGTGCGCCAGCCCAGATCAATCACTGTTTGCAGCCTGCTGCTAAAGCCCGAAGCCATTGAACATAGCATTGAAGAGCTGCGCTACGTTGCCTTCCAGATCCCTAACAAATTTGTTGTTGGTTATGGACTGGACTATCGCGAGTTGGGTAGGAATTTGAGAGGGATTTATCAGAAAGTGGGGTGATGAGTTATACAGTACCAATTTCAACGGAGTCTGAAAGATTTGAAGAGCATCTTAAACAAGATGGAAACAAACGTCTTTTGTTTTCAGCTCCTTTTGGAGCTGGTAAAACATTCTTTTTAGAAGAAATATTTAAAGCTCATAAAGATTACTTAACGGTTACATTGCAACCTACTGACTACAGCGTTTCTTCGAACACGGATGTGTTTGAATTAATTAAATATGATGTTCTAACGCAAATTTTCGAAAGGTTTTCTGACTACTTAGATTTAAATGAAACGGATTTTAACGACTTGTTATTAGCACAATCTTTTGTTTTAAATAAGCTGGATTTTTATAATTTGGCAAAAAGTGCGTTAAAAGCTTTTATGCCTGAAGCCGAGTCTT
This sequence comes from Mucilaginibacter sp. 44-25, assembly GCA_001898335.1. Classification (GTDB taxonomy): domain Bacteria; phylum Bacteroidota; class Bacteroidia; order Sphingobacteriales; family Sphingobacteriaceae; genus Mucilaginibacter. Next base: position 386,531 of record MKTS01000003.1, read on the forward strand.
TGGATTCCGTTAAAGAAGGAATTTCCAAGTTGATTGCGGATTATCAAAATAATAAAAAAGACCTGACTTCAACGGATGAAGACGCTGTAGTTAATTATTTGGTCGATATAAGGATGCAAAGAGGGTCTCCCCGTGAGTTCGACTTTTTTACAGCTAAGATTAAAGAATATCTTAATAAAATAAGAGAATCTTCTGAAAAAGAGGTCGTTTTGATAATCGACGATTTAGATCGATTAGATGCTGAACATATTTTTCGGATATTTAACATATTTACGGCACATAATGATAGCCGCTTTGAGACAAATAAGTTTTCTTTTGACAAAGTAATCCTTATTTGTGATATTAATACTGTTGAAAATTTATTTCACCATAAGTATGGAGAAAAGGCGGAATTTCATGGCTACATAGATAAATTTTACTCTCAGAGTATCTTTTTTTTAACAACAAGAAATTTCTAATTGAGAGTATTAAAAAGTTGGTTTCAGGGAAAGATTGTTTGGCTAAATATTATCCAAATGGTACTAATTTGTCAGAATATAGTGCTATATACGGGATTGAACGGACTAATTTCTACAATGTTTTTGAATCTATCATATCTTCGCTTATCAGCCGCGAACACGTTAGAATTAGAAATTTTATAAGATTTAGAGAATATAGTTTACCTAATGTGAATATCCATCGTCAAGCGGGCCTTGTTCCAGGAGAAAGATATCCATTAATTGTCTTAATTCATCTACTTGGGCAATTTTTCGCTCGTCCAATGGATTTAGAAGCAGCTTTAAAAACTTTAGCTGAAGAGTTCGAAAGTGACTATTCAACAGGTAAACCGAAGTATCACAATAACTCTGGCATTGAAAAGTTAATTATACAATATTCACTGCCATTTTTATATGAATTTGATTTTCTTGGCGACACAAGTAGTCAACGTCAATTTCAATTTCAAAATGAAATCGGAAATGCGACAACTATCATTTACGCATACCATCATGGATTGTTAAACGATGGAATAACGTATATTAATAGTGTGGGTGGGCACTCAACGACTTTGAATCAGGATGGAACTTTAACAGGCGAAATCATTAATCGGCCAAATGCTTATTGGATGCTTTACAAAGCCATCTTACGTTGCAGAAAGAGCAAACTTGAATTAAGATTGTTTAATCTTTAACTTACGCCCAAATCACCCGCATTTCTTCTAATATTTCAAGGGCTTCTTGTATACAGCCTACTCGCTCTACGCTTAAACGCAGCGTGTTCTTTACCTCTTTGAGGTTGGTGCGCCTTGGGTTACGCTGTACAAAGTTCAGTACTTCGCGGAACTCATCGGTTTCAAAATAGGGCGATTGCTGGTTGCTTACAAAGTAACCACGCAGCACATTATTTTTTAGAGAGAGCTTTTCAAACCCAATGCCCTTACCTAACCACTGCAAGCGTATGGAGTTAAACAACTCGTTTACCTGGTGGGGGATAGGACCAAAGCGGTCATGCAGCTGCTGCTGAAATGACTGTAATTCTGTTTCGTTTTCCAGTTTGCTTAGTTCGGTATACAGGTTGTAACGCTCGCCAATGTTGGTTACGTACTCATCGGGTATCAGTATTTCTTGGTCGGTATCTATCTGGGTGAAGCTGATATACGGTTTCGGCTTTTCTTCAGGGAAAACACCTTTAAACTCATCTTCCTTAAGCTCTTGTATGGCCTCGTCCAGTATCTTGTGGTACATCTCGAAGCCTATCTCCGCTATAAAGCCACTTTGTTCGGCACCCAAAAGGTTACCGCTGCCACGGATGTCCAGGTCACGCATGGCCACGTTAAAGCCGCTGCCGAGGTCACTAAATTCTTCTATGGCGCTCAATCGTTTACGAGCCTCGTTCGTCAAAGTGCTCAACGGCGGACTCAGCAAGTAACAAAATGCCTTCTTATTACTCCGCCCCACACGGCCGCGCATCTGGTGCAGGTCGCTCAGTCCGAACATATGGGCATGATTGATGATAATGGTATTGGCGTTCGGGATATCCAACCCGGCCTCAATAATGGTGGTGGCCACCAATACATCGTACTCATGGTTCACAAACTTAAGCATCACATCTTCCAGCGCGTCGCCGTCTAACTGGCCATGGGCAATACCTACACGGGCTTTGGGTACCAGTTTATGTATCAATGCACCTAACTGCGGCAGATCGGCCACGCGGTTGTGGATAAAGAATACCTGTCCATCGCGTTCTATCTCAAACTGTACAGCATCTTTTATCAGCGTGTCGTTAAATACATGCAGTTCCGTAACTACCGGCTGCCGGTTGGGTGGCGGGGTAGAGATAATGGAAAGGTCGCGTGCGCCCATTAATGAGAAGTGCAGCGTGCGTGGGATAGGAGTAGCCGTCAATGTAAGCGTATCCACATTGGCGCGCATTTGTTTCAGCTTTTCTTTAACGGTTACGCCAAATTTTTGCTCCTCGTCAATGATCATGAGGCCGAGGTCTTTAAACTTTACATCCTTACTTACCAGGCGATGCGTGCCGATAATAATATCTATTTTACCCTCTTTAAGTTTTTCAAGCGTTTCTTTGATCTGTTTGTTGGTCTTAAAGCGATTGATGTAGTCGATATTTGCAGGAAAGCCTCTAAGTCGGTCGCTAAAAGTTTTGTAATGTTGGGCGGCCAGGATGGTGGTTGGTACCAGTATAGCCACTTGTTTGCTATCAGCCACCGCTTTAAATGCGGCACGTACGGCTACTTCGGTTTTACCGAAACCCACATCGCCGCATATCAGGCGATCCATCGGGTGTGGCGACTCCATGTCCTTTTTAAAGTCGGCAGTTGCCTTTTCCTGGTCAGGTGTGTCCTCGTACAAAAACGAAGCCTCGAGCTCGGTTTGCAGGTAACTATCGGGCGAGAAGGCATTGCCGCTTTGGGCCTTACGCACCGCGTAAAGCTTTATGAGATCACGGGCGATGTCCTTAACTTTTTTTTTTGTTGTTTTCTTGAGGCGCTCCCAGGTATCGGTCCCCAGCTTGTTCATGCGGGGGGCAGTGCCTTCCTTTCCGCTATATTTGCTGATGCGGTTAAGGGAATTAATGTTCACGTACAGCAGATCATTATCGGCATAAACCAGGCGGATCATCTCCTGCGTTTTGCCGTTCACCTCTACTTTCTCCAGACCCGCGTATTTACCAATACCGTGGTCAATATGGGTGATGAAATCGCCCGGCTTTAGGTCTCGCAGTTCTTTCAGCGTAATGGCCTGCGAGCGTTGATAGCCTTTTTTAAGTTTATACTTATAGTAGCGGTCAAATATCTGATGGTCGGTGTAGCAGGCCAGCTTTTGCTCCCTGTCAATAAAACCTTCGCGTATTGAAGTGTTTACCGGGGTGAATTTCACGGTTTTGTCAAGGTCGTCCAAAATAGCGTATAGCCGCTCTACCTGCTTGGCCGAATCGGTAAGAATATAGTTCTCTATCTTCTCTGCCTCGTTGTTCTTAAAATTATGGATAAGCAGGTTAAAATCTTTATTGAATGATGGCTGAGGGCGCATATCAAAGTTAACGGCTTCGGCATCGTTATAAAAGAACTGCTTGCCAAACTCTACCAGCGGGAAATCATGTAATTGATCGGCAATCAGTTTTTCATCTGTAAACGCGAACTTCGGATCTATCCATTCAGGGTTTTGTGTCTTTTCTTCAGATGAAAGCGCTTTCCATAAGGCGGTAGCTTTTTTGTGCCCGCTTTGGATAATGTCTAAAGTAAATTGTACATCCTTTATCCATACCTGGGTGCCGGCTTCTACGTATTCAAGTAGAGAAATATTATTTTCTGTCAGAAACTTTGATTGTACGTTAGGAACAACCGTGATCTGTTTCACCTGTTCAACAGATAGCTGGCTCTCGATCTCGAAAGTGCGGATAGATTCTACCAGGTCACCAAAAAATTCTATACGATAGGGTAGATCGTGCGAGAATGAGAAGATGTCTACAATACCACCACGAATAGAGAACTGGCCGGGCTCATATACAAAATCGACACGCTCAAAATCATATTCAACCAAAAACTCGTTGATAAAATCAATGCTGAGCTTATTGTTAATACCTATCTCGAGCGTGTTCTTTTCTAATGAAGAGCGGTCTATCACCTTTTCGGCCAGTGCCTCAGGATAGGTTACGATCAGTTGGCCATATTCAGTAGAATGGTTCAGCTCATTTAACACCTCGGCACGGGCCAGCACATTGGCGCTGTCCGGCTGGGTAAATTCAAAAGGTTTACGGTACGATGAAGGAAAAAACAAGACGTCTTTACCGGTCAAATTCTCAAGGTCTGATAGGAAATAGGCAGCTTCTTCGCGCTCGGGTAGCACAAATATCATGTGCTTATGTTGTAAAAAATACAATGCAGTGGCCATGGCCGCATCTCCCGACCCGACCAAACCTTTTAGCTGTACTCTTGGATTTTTGCCGGCGTTTAGTGCCTTTGCCAGCGTGGTGATCCGTTCATCAGCCTTATATCGCTCTAAAATATCCCGGATGTTCAAAACGGTGCAAATATACGGTAAATAAGCCTTTCGGCCGTTATGCAATCAATTATCATAAATAAGAGCAAACAATTTGCGTATATGTTTACTTTTTAATGATATTTTGATATGTGACACATTTACTAATCCTATACAAATGAAGAACTCAGTAATATTCGGATTAATCATCGGCGTACTCAGCATCATCTGGCTTTTTATTATGCGCGGCATGGGTTACTATATAACCGATAACCAGACAGCGCCAATAGAATATGTCTCGGGCCTTATTCCCTTGATCGGCTTATTTTTCGGCGTTAAGAACTTTCGCGATGGTGAACTTAAGGGCCAGATGGGTTTTCTGGAAGCCTTAATACAAAGCTTTAAGATATTATTGGTAGGCGGTGCGCTTGCCGTATTCAGCAGCATTGTATTTATCAACTGGTTTAATAATGATGCCAGCAGTGCCCGTACTTTTGAAAGTTTTAGCGGCCGTATTTTTGGCGCTTTATTGGTTGGTGTTATTGAAGCTTTTGCAGTATCTTTAATACTGACAACAAAAGCAAAACGCGTTGATTAAAACCGTATTCAGAAAATACTTCGAACTGATATTTTGGATAGTGGCTTTGGTATGCCTGGCGTTAACAAACCCGGCAGCCCAGGGCCATTTTACTTTGTGTCCGCTAAAACTTTTGGGTATTGCCTGGTGCCCGGGTTGTGGTTTGGGGCATGCCATTTCGTTTCTTTTGCATGGCGATCTTAAAAGTTCTTTCCATGCGCATTGGCTGGGTTTGCCGGTATTATTAGCGTTAATCTATCGCATATTTATTTTAATTGAAGCCAGGCGATACCAGTTCGGTAATAGTCGGTAAAAATATCCGGTGGTTTTCGCCGAGCATTTCGCCGCGCTTACCGAGGCTTTTAGTGTCACCGCCTATTTTGTATAGGCTGATTTTTAGTACGATATTACCTTTACATCATCAATCACAACAAATACTAAATATCATGAACGCATATAACCCATACCTGTCATTACCAGGCATCACCACAGAAGAGATGGCTTTTTTACACCAGGCAACCAATGACCTTACCGATACCCAAAAACAAAGCTTTTATATGGTTTATTCAGGTAAAAGAAAAAGCGCACAGGATGTATTAATCTTCACGCTCATCGGCTTCATCGGCATAGCCGGCGTACAGCGCTTTATGCTGGGGCAAACAGTAATGGGCTTGTTATATTTCTTCACGGCAGGTTTCTGCTTTATCGGTACCATTGTCGATCTGATCAATCATCAGTCATTAGCTAATGAATACAACCAGAAAATGGCTTATGAGAGTTTCCAGATCGTAAAAATGGGCGGCCCTTACTAAATACAACTAATTAATAAACAACATAAACTCTTAACACCATGAAAACCCAGAATAAACAAACCACCCATAAATTAGTATCAAAATTTGATAAAGAACTGATGCGGATATTACTTGGCGACCTTAAAAAGGTTAAAAAGCAAAACGCATAGTACACCCTATATCTACCCAAACCTTTACAATTCAGAAGGCCAAAACAGCTGTAAGAATTGGATGCCCTAATAAGCAACATTGCCTGGGCAAATCCAAAGAAAATATTACAACTGTTTTGGCCTTTTTGCGTTTTATATCCGGGCTTGATGGTGTTAGTTACCTTTAAATAAATTTAATTTGAAGTAATATGGGGCTATTTTCTAATATTAAAAGAGCGTTTTCTGGAAAAGAAAATGAGGTAGATGTGAATAAGCCCGTTACTAACCCGGGTTTAAAGAAAGCCATAGAGGGCTTTTATCATGAAAAAACGGAAGCCAATCTTCAGCTTTTTGTGAAAGAATTTAAGCGGGCCAACTTCCTGATGGTCATATTAAACGATGGGCTGGTGTTTACGCCGGCAAATGAGGCAGGCAACGGCGTTTTTGAAAAAGGCAGCACCATCAAATTCTACCATATAGTTGACACGAACAATAACGAGTATTATCCGCTTTTTACGGATTGGAATGAAATTGACTTGTGGTTTAAAACCCGTGAAGGGTTTTCTGGCTTGATCTCTCCGGCCATGGAAACCATGCAATTTATATTAGACGCGCCCGGCATCAGCGGGCTGGTGATCAATCCCGCGTCTGACAATTGGATGATGACGCGCGAACAAATAGAGCGGTTTATTCAAGAAAACAAAGAATAACTTTTTTAAAAGATACGCTGTTGTTACCTTAGTGAGCTATGAAACTATCTCAACTCACATCCTATCTGGAAAGCCTCGCCCCATTAGCATACCAGGAAGACTATGATAACAGCGGCCTTATAGTTGGCCATCCCGACCAGGAAATTAACCACGCCCTGGTATCGCTTGATTGTACTGAAGCGGTGGTAGACGAAGCTATTACCACCGGCTGCCAGGTGATTATCTCTCACCATCCTATTGTATTTAAGGGACTTAAAAAGTTTAACGGAAAAACATATGTGGAGCGGGTTGTTGAAAAAGCCATCAGGCATAACATAGCGCTTTATGCTATACATACCAATCTGGATAGTATAATGGATGGTGTTAACGCTAAAATATGCGAGACGCTGGGGTTAACCAATACGCGTATACTAACGCCGCGGCATGGGCTGTTAAAAAAGCTGGTAACTTTTGTGCCGGTAGAACAGGCCGAGCAGGTAAGGAAAGCACTGTTCCACGCGGGCGCGGGCCATATTGGCAATTACAGCGAAGTGAGTTTTAACGCCGGTGGTACAGGTACGTTTAAGGCTGGGGAAGGGAGCAACCCTTACGTAGGAGAGGTGGGTATGCGCCACAGCGAAGCCGAGGTGCGTATAGAAAGTATTTATCCGGCTAACCTGGAAAGCAAGATCATTATGGCGCTGGTATTGGCGCACCCTTATGAAGAGGTGGCTTATGACCTGTACAGTTTAACCAACCAAAACCAGCAGGTAGGCAGCGGGATGATCGGTGAACTGGAAGAAGCTATGGATGAAGCTGATTTTTTGGCCGGGATAAAAGCTTCTATGGATTGTAAAGTAATAAGGCATACCGCATTGCTGGGAAGGCGGGTTAAAAAAGTAGCGGTTTGTGGGGGCTCGGGAAGTTTTTTACTGAAGCATGCAATAGCTGCCGGCGCCGACGTTTTTATAACAGCAGATTACAAATACCACGAGTTTTTTGATGCCGAGGGAAAAATAGTGATCGCAGACATTGGACATTTTGAAAGTGAGCAATTTACACAGCAATTATTATGCGAACTTATTCAGAAAAAATTTAGTAACTTTGCCATCCGTTTAACAAAAGTGAATACAAACCCCGTCAAATATTTTATTTAATGGAACAAACCATAGAACAAAAGCTTAAAGCTTTATACGAACTGCAAACCATCCACACCAAAATTGACAAGATACGCCAGGTTAGAGGTGAGCTGCCTATGGAGGTTGCCGATCTGGAAGATGATGTAGCTGGTTTGGAAACAAGGATTCAGAAAATAAAAAACGAGCTTGACGATCTTGAGGACGAAATTGTAACCCGCAAAAACCTGATAAAAGACGCGCAGGCTAACATAAAAAAATACGAAGCGCAGCTTAACGATGTAAAGAACAACCGTGAGTACGATGCTATATCAAAAGAAATAGAGATACAGGGACTTGACATACAGGTAAGCGAGAAAAAGATACGTGAATATGGTTATGAGATAGCTTCAAAAACAACCATTTTTGAAAAAGCTCAGGCAGATCTTGATGCCCGCCGCGCTGATCTTGAAGCTAAAAAGGAAGAGCTGGGTACCATAACTGCCGAAACAGAGAAAGATGAAACGGAGCTTACCGCTCAGGCCGAACGCGCACAGCAGAATATTGAAGAACGCTTGCTAACCGCATATAACCGCTTGCGCAAAAACGCAAAGAACGGTTTAGCTGTTGTAACTATTCAGCGCGATTCATGTTCAGGTTGTTTTAACCAGATCCCGCCTCAGCGCCAGTCTGATATACGCCAGCGCAAAAAGATCATCGTTTGCGAGCATTGCGGCCGTATCCTGGTTGATGAAGTAATGGCTTTAGAAGAAGAACAAGCTAACTAAATAATAAGCTAAGAATACTGAGAGCCTCCTTTTGAAGGGGGCTTTTTTATTGCCTGGAAAAAGGGCGTGCTGTTTATCAGATAGTTAAATTTCAAATAAATTTTCCTGGCTGGTTATATAGTTTAATTTTACAACAGAGAAGAACAGTGTATGGGATTACCGCTAAGAATAACATTTAATGATCGGGATTACGTTTACCAGATCATCAACAGCAACTTAATTAACAAGAACACCACAGAACTTGAGCTCATGCTCAATGGCGAAAAGCTACATCTGCTAAAAGAGAACAACGTTTGGCGGTTACGCGAGTCAGAGCCGGTTTTAGATCCTGAGTTTGTGCAAGCACTGGGCAGGTCGGTATCGTTAAGGATGAGGATGTAAGATGCCTTTGTCATGCTGAGGAACGAAGCATCTGGCAGTATTTATTGCCACCTAAAAGATTCTTCGCTATCGCTCGGAATGATATGCCAATGATTAAAACATACTCGTCTGTTTCCCTCCCTTAGGCGTAAATAAACTTAGATCATATGCAGGCATTTCACGGCCGGCTAAAAAACGGACACACGCCATCCGGTATAATTGATGGATAGAATTAGCAACATGCCCATCGCCGCTCATACGGCGGCCAAATTCACTATCATTTAAATTGCCACCATGGCACGCCCGTATCATATTCAATATTTTGTCGGCCCTGTCCGGGTAGGCTTTGTGTACCCAATCTGTAAATAGTTCGGCAATAGCGCCATTCAGGCGAACGATAGTAAACCCAGCAGAAACAGCACCACAATCAGCAGCGGCTTTAATAATATCCGGTATTTCATTACTGTTTAACCCGGGAATAATGGGGGCTACCATCACCCGGCAGGGTATGCCCTTTTCTGACAATTTTTTTATAACGGCCAGTCGTCCTGCTCCGGTTACCGTACGCGGTTCAAGCTTCTGCCTTACCGCCTCATTTAGCGATGTTATAGAAACATTTACATGGGCAAGCCTCATGCGTGCCATATCGCTCAAAATATCTATATCACGCAATACCACATTGTTTTTGGTGATGATGCTTACAGGGTTACGATAGCGGTAGAATACTTCGAGCAATGAGCGGGTGATCTTTAGCTTTCGCTCAATAGGCTGGTAGCAATCGGTGTTGCCGGAAAGTACTATGGGCGTTGGTTCATAGCCTTTTTTATTAAAATGGTTCTCCAGTAATTCGGCGGCATTACGTTTTACAATGATCTTCCGCTCAAAATCGAGCCCGGCGCTAAATCCATAATATTCGTGGCTATTACGTGCATAGCAGTAAATGCAGCCGTGTTCGCAGCCCTGGTACGGGTTTATAGAAACAAAATGACTTAGATCCGGACTGTTCGATTCGCTGACGATCTTTTTGGGGGTTTCTTCAAAGAGTTGTGTATGGGTGTTTTCCAGCATTTGCTCATCAAGCCCCTCTTCGTGTTCGCGTACGTATTTATTTTTAATAAAGCGGTTATGCGTATTTACCTGGGCCCCTCTCCCTTTAAAATATTCCGGGTTATCCTCATGCGACATAATACAAATTTGCTAATAATATTAGCAAAATGCAATTTAATCTGACAATATATTGAGGCACCTGTAACAGCAACTTTATGAGCGCTATATCAGCCTAAGCGTCCAATAAAAAAACAAAAAGCTCCTTTGGCCCATGGGCGCCAAGCACAAGTGTTTTTTCAATATCAGCTGTACGGCTTGGCCCGGTTACATGTGTGATCATAGACGGTAACTGATTACCATATTTTTCCTTGATAAGCTTAAAGCCATCTTTAAGATCAAGTACTATCTGAGAAGAATAGGCAAGTACAATGTGTACGGGTGGATATATACTTAAACGCCTGCCTGCAGCATTGGCATTAGATAGCAGAATGGTGCCGTTGCGGGCAATAAGCGCTTCGCAAAGGGTAAAGCCAACATCAGCCAGTTCAAAGTCCTTATCCGTTTCGTAAAAGGGATATTCGTATTGTTTTAATATTTCCTGCAGGGCAGGCTCCCAGCAATATATCTTGTGCCATTTGCGTTCATGAGCCAACTCAAGCAGATTCTCAATAAATTGTATCTCATTTTCGCAGTATACAAACTGCCCGTTTATGGCTGTAAATTTTTCAGCGAATAATACCTCAGGTACCTCCGCTACCGGCGGGTACATGGGTTGTTCCTCCAGGTTGGGATATGGGTTATCACGTTTCTCTAAAAGCGCTTTACGGACTTTTTTTAAAAGCTTTTCTTTAGATGTGGTGATGTCTTTCATGAATATGAAAAAATAAAGCCACCGGCAACGCCGGCGGCTTATTCGTATAGTTTATTATTTACCTTCCGGCGTTTCCATGTTTGACGCTTCGGGGTTAATTACACTTTCAGGAATGGCATTGTTGTCAGGCGTAAGCGTGTTATCACCATTAACAAATTTGTCATAAGCAGTGCGGTGTTCAAACGGGCGTTTACCCAATAACTCTTCCAGGTCTGCCTGGAATAATACCTCTTTCTCTAATAACTTCGCTGCCACTTTTTCAAGGCCTTCGCGGTGTTGAGTAAGCAGGTCCTTGGTTTTGCTGTAGATCACATCTACCAGCTTGCGCACTTCAGAGTCAATTAGCTCTGCTGTGGTATCTGAGTATGGTTTATTAAACTGGTTTTCGCCATGCGGGTCATAGAACGATAAGTTACCTACTTTTTCGTTCATGCCATATATTTTAACCATGCCATAGGCCAGCCGGGTAATGCGCTCCAGATCGCTTAGCGCGCCGGTGGTTATTTTACCAAAAACAATATCCTCTGCAACACGGCCCCCCATAGAGAGGATCATATCATCCATCAGTTCTTCCTTGGCTACAAGAAAGCGCTCGTTAGGCAGGTATTGCGCATATCCCAGGGCGGCAACACCGCGCGGTACAATAGATACCTTTACCAATGGATCGGTATGCTCCAGGAACCATCCTGCAATGGCATGGCCGGCTTCATGATAAGCAACTACGCGCTTTTCTTCAGGAGAGATCAAAGTATTTTTTTTCTCTAAACCACCTATCACACGGTCAATCGCGTCCTGGAAGTCCTGCATGTCAACGGCTTCTTTATTTTGGCGGGCTGCTATCAGTGCTGCTTCATTACACACGTTAGCAATTTCGGCACCGGCAAAGCCAGGAGTTTGGGCCGATAGCTTTTTGGCATCAACATCCGCAGCTAACTTTAAAGGTTTTAAGTGTACTTTAAAAATCTGCTCACGGCCGTTAAGGTCCGGTTTGTCAATAGATATTTGCCTGTCAAAACGGCCGGGTCGTAATAAGGCCGAGTCAAGCACGTCGGGGCGGTTGGTTGCTGCAAGTATGATAATACCGGAGTCGGTACCGAAACCATCCATCTCCACCAATAATTGGTTCAGGGTGTTTTCACGTTCATCATTACCGCCAACAATATTGTTTTTACCACGTGCACGGCCAATGGCGTCTATCTCATCAATAAATATGATACAAGGGGCTTTGTCTTTCGCCTGTTTAAATAAATCGCGTACGCGTGAAGCACCAACACCCACAAACATCTCCACAAAATCAGAACCCGATAATGAGAAGAAAGGTACATGTGCTTCACCGGCTACAGCTTTAGCTAAAAGCGTTTTACCAGTACCCGGCGAACCAACAAGCAGGGCGCCTTTGGGTATTTTACCACCCAGATTGGTGTATTTTTTAGGATTTTTAAGGAAGTCTACAATTTCCATCACTTCCTGTTTCGCCTCTTCCAACCCGGCAACGTCATTGAAGGTAACAGTAACCTGAGCTTCTTTATCAAATAACGTAGCTTTTGATTTGCCGATATTAAATATCTGGCCACCAGGGCCACCACCGGCACCACCACTCATACGGCGCATAATAAACAACCATACACCAACCAGCAACACCGCCATAATAATGCACTGTACCAGCCAGTTGCTTAACAGGTTTTCCTTACCCTGCTCATATTTTATAGGTGTTTTTTCCGCATCGGGCAGGTCTTTCTCAGCCGCGGTGAGTGATTGTTTTAAGCTTTCATAGCTGGCATCAGTAAAGTAATACTGAGGCCCATCATTGCTCATGGCAAAGCTGCGCTGCTGTTTGTTTACATCAGCATATTTGGGTTTGCTAAGGCTATCTTTCTTAATGTAAACATCGGCTTTTACCAGGTCGCCTTCTTTATAGGCAGTAATATGGTCAACATCATGCGCCTTAAGCATGGTGTTGCTAAACGTCTGGAAATCTATTTGCTTGCCGGTGCTGCCTCCCCATATGGTTGGTATTACAAACAACCCAATAATTAATATGGCATAAAGCCACATCAGGTTAAATTTAGGGGGCTTGGGGTTTGACTTTTTATTGGGTACCCTGCGAAGGGGTTTTTGACTATCGGTTTTCTTGTCTTTAATTTCCATTTTATTCAAGCTCAATTGGCTGTAAATTAATTTAGTGGGGTACGAAACGGTTTTGAGCTTTTATTAGGCGCTTTTGTAGCTTTTAATTTCAGCGTCGCCCCAAAGGTCTTCAACGCCGTAATACTCACGTTTATCTGTCCTGAAGATGTGTACAACTACATCAACATAATCAAGCAGTATCCATTCTCCGTGTTCTAACCCTTCTTTTCTCCAGGGCTCTATCTGTAACGCTTTATATACCTCGTCTTCAACACTTCCGGCAATTGCCTTTACCTGTGTAGTTGAATCAGCGTGGCAAACTACAAAATAGTCTGCTACCGAGCTGTTGATATTTCTTAAGTCGAGCCTAACCAGATCATTGCCTTTTTTCTCCTGCATGCCATGTATGGCAAGCTCTGATATATAAGCCGACTCATTTATTACTTTACTTTTTACCATTAAAAAGATTTAGTTTTGAACGATTTTAGTTTTTTAAATATTGTACGTTGCAAAATAACATATTTTCAGGATTATTTGTTGGACAAAATTTAGTGGAGCTCAAAGAAGTTGACTCAACAAATACATTCCTAAAAAACATGCTGTCAAATTCCAAGCCAGTACCGGAAGGTACGGTCATTATGGCAGAAGATCAGTTTGCCGGCCGCGGGCAGCGCGACAATAGCTGGCATGCCGAGCCCGGGAAAAATTTAACTTTCAGCATTTTATTAAGGCCATCTTTTTTAAACGCGCACCAGCAATTTGATTTAACCCGTGCGGTAAGTATGGGAGTATATGACGCATTGTACCCCCTGTTGCGTGACAATCTTAAGATAAAATGGCCCAATGATATTTATTATCAGCATAATAAACTGGGAGGTATGCTCGTTGAGAACGTGCTAACAGGCTCGCAAATCAAATATTCGGTTGTGGGGATAGGGCTTAATGTGAACCAGGAGCATTTCCCTGCTAGCGCAGGTAGCGCCACATCCATCAAAAATATATTGCATAAGAATTATGAATTAAAAAATATATTAGCGGAGATTTGTAATCATACCGAAGCGTGGTACCTTAAACTAAAAGCCGGAAAGTATACCGCATTAAGAGATACGTATGAAAGCCGGTTATATGGGTTAAACCAAAAAAGATGGTTCAAGTCCAACGGTGAGATATTTGAAGGCATGGTATCCGGGGTTAAGGAAGAGGGTTTACTGATTGTGGAGCAGGAATTGGGTACGCAATATTATCAATTAAAGGAAATAGAATTTTTAAACAAATAATAATGAAGAAGTTACTTTTAGCGGTTAGCGCTATTTTTTTATTTTCTGTGGGCGCCAAAGCGCAAATAGAATCGCATGTTACCTGGGCTTTTGCTGCCAAAAAAACCAGTGCTACTGAGGCTACTGTATTAATACGTGCTACTATTGATAAAGGCTGGCATGTTTACTCGCAAAACGTAAAAGAAGGCGGGCCCGTAAAAACATCTTTTACTTTTGACCCATCGAAAGAATATACCCTGGTTGGTAAAACCATTGAGCCTGCACCTATAAACCGATACGAAAAGGCTTTTAGCATGAATGTAGGCTTTTTTGAAAACTCGGTGGTTTTTCAGCAAAAAATCAAGTTGAAAGCTAAAGCTACTACAGTTACCGGTAAACTGGAGTTTATGACCTGTAACGATACGAAATGCCTTCCCCCAGACGAAGTTAAGTTCAGCATACCGGTTAAATAAATTTATAATACCTCGCTAAAATGACACCTGCTACAGGCCGCGGCCTTTTACGCTATACTTTTATACTTATAGCCATATTTTTTGTTTTCACTACAGGCCGTTTATCAGCCGCTCAAACTGCTGCTGATACGGTTTCAACCGGCGATGTACAGTTTACCGAGGCGCCGTCTGCTTCACAGCAATTGGCACAAAACAAGAAAAAGGCCGATTCTGTTGCCAAAGCGAAAACGGATTCTGCTAAAGCCATTGTAAAAGCCGCACCAGGTGCAAGCGGTACGGATTCGCCAAAAAGCCTTTGGCAATTATTTATAATAGGCTTTTTAGGTGGTTTTGCAGCGTTTTTATTGCCTTGCGTTTATCCTATGTTGCCCTTAACGGTAAGCTTTTTTACTAAAAGAGGGGGGAGCCGCGCCAGTGCCATATGGCAATCATGCCTTTACGGTATATCCATCATCTTTATTTACGTGGTGTTCGGGTTGCTTATTACCATTATTTTCGGCCCGGCCGCATTAAATGGCTTGGCAACCAATGGTATTTTTAACCTTTTCTTCTTCCTGATGCTGATAGTATTCGGCGCGTCTTTCCTGGGGGCTTTTGAAATAACATTGCCCAGTTCTTTGGCAAACAAGCTGGATGCTAACTCTGATAAGGGCGGTTTTGCGGGTATCTTCTTTATGGCTGCTACGTTGGTGGTAGTTTCGTTTTCATGTACGGGGCCGGCTATTGGCGGCGTGTTATCAAGCGCTTTTACCAAGGGCGACAGGCTTGCGCCTGCTGTAGTGATGTTCGGGTTCTCATTAGCTATAGCTTTACCATTTACCATATTTGCCACCTTCCCATCGGCGCTAAAAAGCTTACCCAAGTCTGGCGGATGGCTTAATAGCGTAAAGGTTATTTTAGGCTTTATTGAAATAGCGTTCGCGTTAAAATTTCTGTCGAATGTTGACCTGGCCTATCACTGGAACCTCATTGACAGGGAAGTGGTACTTTCTATATGGATAGCCATTGGAGTGCTAATGAGTTTGTACCTTATTGGCAAGATCAAATTTTCACACGATAGCGATGTGCCGCACCTCAGCGTAACCAGAACCTTTTTTGCTCTGGTAGTAATTGCATTTACCTTTTATATGATACCGGGCTTATGGGGGGCGCCATTAAAATCAATAAGCGCATTGCTGCCACCGTTGAGCACGCAGGATTTCGACCTTTCGTCGGGTACGGGCGTTGCAGCAAGTGCCGCGTCAACCAACACTACCACTATAAAAGACAAGAAATACGAAGAATTATTTAAGCGCCTGCCCAAAGTTAAAGGCCTTGACGACTGGTATGATTATGACCAGGCCGTAGAAGTATCAAAGCAGTTAAAAAAGCCTATCTTAATAGATTTTACCGGCTGGAATTGTGTGAACTGCCGCTTGATGGAGCAAAATGTATTTCCGAACCCGGAAGTTTACAAACGCCTAAAGAATGATTTTGTAATGTTGCAACTGGTGATAGACGATAAAACCGAACTTGCTAAAGAGGAACAGGTTGAATCTGCCGTGTCGCCGGGTAAAAAAATAACTACACTTGGGGGCAAATGGCTTGACATGGAAGTGGCCAAATACAACTCTAACGCCCAGCCTTATTATGTGATTATTAACGAAAAAGGCGAAACGCTGGTGCCACCTCAGGGTGCCAACCAAAATATAACGGAGTTTGTAAAATACCTCGATAGCGGCATTGCGGCTTATAAAAAGTAAGTTCAAACTAAAAAAATAATGTAACTTCGCGCTTGCTTTACCAATAACACCTTAGTATAGGTGTTTAGTAGAGTATCTCTTTTTGTATAGACTTTTAAAGCGCCTTCTTACAAAATGACGCAAATAAAAAATATAGGACTTTTTACATCTGGTGGTGATGCCCCGGGCATGAACGCCGCCATTAGAGCGGTAGTAAGATCTGCCTATTACTATGGTATAGAAGTAACCGGTATCCGACGCGGTTACGAGGGCATGATCAATGGTGAGCTTTTCTCGATGGACCGTAAATCGGTTGCCAACATCATACAAAGGGGGGGTACCATTCTTAAGACCGCCCGTAGCGAGCAATTTAGAACTCCGGAAGGCCGCAAGTTGGCCTATGATCAGTTGAAAATGCACGGTATTGACGCGCTTGTGGCCATTGGCGGCGACGGTACTTTTACCGGCGCACGTATTTTTGGTAACGAGTACGATATACCTGTGGTAGGCCTGCCCGGCACCATTGATAATGACCTTGCCGGTACTGACTTTACCATAGGCTATGATACGGCCATTAATACCGTGATTGATGCGGTAGATAAGATACGTGATACGGCAGAATCACACGATCGTGTGTTTATAATCGAAGTAATGGGGCGCGACTCGGGCCTTATTGCTTTGCGCACAGGTATTGCATCGGGTGCTGAAGCCATTATTATACCGGAAACGGAAACCAACATAGGTGCTTTGTGCGAAAGGCTGGAAACCGGCCGTAAGGACAAGCTATCTAAAATTGTTATTGTTGCTGAAGGTGACGATGCAGGTGGTGCTTTTGAAATAGGGCGCCATGTAAAAGAACGCTTCCCGCATTATGATACCCGTGTTTCTATACTTGGGCACATCCAACGTGGTGGCCGCCCATCGTGTATGGATAGGGTATTGGCAAGCCGTATGGGTGTAGCCGCAGTTGAAGCTTTACGCGATGGTCATCGTAATGAGATGATAGGTATTGTTCACAACGAAATTACCTACACGCCATTTGAATATGCTTGCAAGCACGTAGAGGAGATCAATCCGAACCTCTTAAAAATAGTTGAAATCCTCTCAATATAGAAAAAGGCCACTTTTAAGTGGCCTTTTTCATTTTTAGACAATTTGTCTGCCTCTGAAATCAGCTCTATGATATTCATTGGGTAAAAAAACACCATTCTGTTTCCTGTTTCTTTAATTAGTGCCTTATAACTGTCGGTTTTTCACATTTATGTAGGATTATAAATTATTTTTATTGAAATATTTTTATTTATATGTGTTTATATAAATAAAAATAAAATTTTATTGCATTTATTATTATAAATTTGATATAATTGTTTAAATAAAAATGATTTATTAGTTTTAAGTAGCGATTATTTGACTAAAATTATTTATATCTATCGTTTTGATGATATAATTTGGATAAATGCTGTAAAAACCGAAAATATATAACCCTTATTAACTACTAACTAACGATTAATTAACTAAACTCTTCACTTTAAACTAAAAAAATGAAAAAAGTTGTACCCTTTCTCATTCTGGTTGTAGTTGTGGTACTTGCCCTTCTATATCCGGGCAACACCGCAGCGGCTAAACCTGCTACTTTTGACAAGGCAGACATTGCATGGTTGCTCATCTCCACAGCGCTTGTATTGTTAATGACACCTGGCTTGGCATTCTTTTATGGTGGTATGGTGCGTAAAAAGAACGTGATTTCTACCATGCTGCAAAGCTTTGTGTGTATGGGGCTCATTACCATTATTTGGGTGGTGTTTGGATTTAGTATGGCTTTTGGAGATGACATTGGCGGAGGCTTTTTAGGCAACCCCAAGAGCTTCTTTATGATGCAGAATACCATTGGCGTGGCTTGGGGTACTATCCCGGTGATCCTTTTTGCCATGTTCCAGCTAAAGTTTGCGGTAATTACACCGGCTTTAATAACCGGTGCATTTGCCGAGCGTATCCGTTTTAATTCATACCTGATTTTTATAACACTGTTTATCGTTATTATTTATATACCTCTTGCACACGCCACCTGGCACCCACAAGGCTATTTCTTTAAATTAGGTGTGCTTGATTTTGCAGGCGGTACAGTAGTACACATGTCTGCAGGCTGGGCGGCATTGGCTTCAGCTCTTTATCTTAAAAAACGAACTGACCTGCCTGAAACACATGCGCCGGCACGTATCAGCTACGTAATATTAGGTACAGGTTTACTTTGGTTCGGCTGGTTCGGCTTCAACGCGGGTTCTGCTTTGGGTTCTGGCGAATTAGCAGCTACTGCCTTGGCTACTACCACAACCGCATCTGCAGCTGCGGCCATGTCATGGATATTCTTTGATATGCTCAGGGGTAAGAAACCATCTGCTCTTGGTGCATGTATAGGTGCTGTTGTAGGCTTGGTAGCGGTTACGCCTGCTGCCGGTTATATCACCGTTTCAAGCTCGTTAATTGTGGGTATCGTATCGGCCGTAGTAAGTAACCTGGTGGTTATATGGAGAAGCAAAACCAGCATTGATGACACACTTGATGTATTCCCTTGCCACGGCGTTGGCGGTATGATGGGGATGTTGCTTACCGGTGTATTTGCCACTAAAACAGTAAACAGTGCAGGTGCTAATGGCCTTTTCTATGGCGAAACAGGATTGTTTGTTAAACACCTTATAGCGCTTGTAGCGGTATCCGCTTTCGCTTTCATCGGCTCGTTTATCTTGCTTAAGGTTACCGACCTTATTAGCCCGCTTCGTGTTACTCCGGAAGAAGAGATAGCCGGCCTGGATATTTCTCAGCACGACGAAGAACTATAGTATACAAACTTAAACTATCATACTAACTAACTACTACTAACGGAAAAGGGATGCGTAAGCATCCCTTTTTTTGTGCATATAGAGATGTAAAGGTGTGCGTTTAAAGCCAACAGATCACAGTTGATTATAACTGTAATAAACGCGTTATCAATGGTAGTTGATTATTATAACAAAGCGCACCGGATTTCCGGTGCGCTTTGTTGTTGCTTTTGTAATTGAGGGCTATTTAAGGGTAATGCTGGTTTTGCCCATTGTATAACCGTCGGCATATAAAATAATAGTATACGTGCCTTTTTGGAAGGGTAGAGGATTAACCCAGTCAATTGTGTACATACTACCATCATCGCGATAGTCAATGGCAGTCTTATAAGTGTATTGCAAATCCTGGCTATCGGCATTAAAAGTACCTGAATCCGTTTGTGTGATGAGGTTACCTGTTGGGTCTATCACACGTACATAAACATCATGAAGGGCTTTTTCGGCAACAGCGTTAGTGGCAACGGTAAAGTTTATTTTAATTTTGGTAGCCTGCTTAGCTTTAGTAACGTCGCTTTCCTTGCCACTGTTCTTCACTTTGTAGGCTACTACTTCGGCAGTGGCTACCTTTATGGCTGATGCTACTTTTACTTTGTTATCCAGCTCCTGGTTTTTTTGTTCGAGCGCAGTAGCTTTCTGGCTAACGGTGGCCAGGTTGTTTTTCAAGGTATCGCGCTCGGTGGCTAAGGTGTTGTTTTGTTTTTTTAACTCCTCAATATCGGCAGTATACTTGGTTACAAAATAGCGTAGCTGTTTAATATCTTCCTGGGCTTTGTTTAGTTCGGCTTTAGTTAGCTTGCCCTTGGCGAGCTCACTGCGCAATACCCTGATCTTTAGCTGCAGCGAATCGTTTTTAGCTTGCATGGCTGCTGTCATTTTAGAACGACCAGCGTTTACCTGCTCAATTTGTGCTTCCAGGCTATCCAATTCAGTTTGCAGTCGAGTTCTCTCGTCATTTTGGTAAACGATCTTAATATCCGACTTGTTTTTTTGCATGTATAGGTAAACATCCGTACCTAAAAGTGCCACCACAACAGCTATCAAAAAATAAATAACGTTGGAGTTCTTCTTGGCAGATTGCCCCTGTTGGTTATTCTCTGGTTGGTTTTCCATAGTAATAGTTAAAGATTGATACAGCCTCTCCCGGCAAATGCCAGCGAAACTATGGGCTTCAATAATATTAATAAATGCCGGTAAAAACTAAATAAACCTAAGTTTTACACGCCTTGTTTGCGTTTTACAGCACACAGGCTAAAATAAGTACAATATGATTAAAACACAAAACAGGCGTATTTATTATACCAATACTAAAACTGCTTAATGATGAGTTTATATCTTTGGGCACCAAATAAAACAACGCTTAATGCATTTATATAAATATATCCTGTCTGCTTTTCTTTGCGCGTTTCTTTACTCTTCTTTATCTGCACACCCCACAGCTGCACGTGATACTTCTACTCAAATATTGCTTGATACTATAAAGCAGCCTAAAAGGGAGTTCAGAGGTGT
This sequence comes from Mucilaginibacter sp. 44-25, assembly GCA_001898335.1. Classification (GTDB taxonomy): domain Bacteria; phylum Bacteroidota; class Bacteroidia; order Sphingobacteriales; family Sphingobacteriaceae; genus Mucilaginibacter. Next base: position 407,355 of record MKTS01000003.1, read on the forward strand.
ATGGATAGCCACGGTTGTAAATCTGGACTGGCCAACCAATGCGAGGGCAGGTGCAGAGGCGCAAAAGCGTGAGCTTGCCAGCGAAATGAATACTTTACAGCAAACGGGTATAAACGCGATAATGTTTCAGGTGCGGCCTGCTGCAGATGCATTTTATGCCCACAGCCGAGAGCCCTGGTCAAAATATCTTACAGGCAGGCAAGGGCAAAGCCCGGGCTATGATCCGCTGGATTTTGCGGTAACAGAAGCGCACAAGCGCGGAATGGAACTGCATGCGTGGTTTAATCCGTACAGGGCAACGTTTGATGGCCGCTTTGCTATGCTTGCGCCAGAACACATTACCAGGGTTAAGCCCGAATGGTTTTTTATTTATGACGGAATAAAATTATTTAACCCCGGCATCCCCGAGGTTCGCGAATATATAGTACAAGTGGTGCTTGATGTGGTAAAAAACTATGATGTGGACGGGATACATATGGATGATTATTTTTATCCGTACCCGGTGCGAGGGCAGGTGATCAATGATGTAGCCACGTTTGCACAATATGGTGAGGGATTTGATAACATACGCGACTGGCGCCGCAACAATGTAGATCAGCTTATACATATGCTGGCCGATAGCATACATAAATATAAGCCTCACATGAAGTTTGGCATAAGCCCTTTTGGTATATGGGCCAACAAAAGTCAGCACCCCGATGGTTCGGCCACAAGCGGCGGCTCTTCTTATATTGAAAACTTTGCTGATACCCGCAAGTGGATGCAGGAGGGTTGGATAGACTATATCAATCCGCAGATCTACTGGCAAATAGGTAACCGTTCGGCGGCTTTTGATGTTCTGCTGAATTGGTGGAGTAATAATACTTTTAACCGGCATTTATATGTTGGACAGGCGCCTTACAGGTTTTATGAGGCACGTAGTCCCGCATTTAAAAACCCATCGGAAATACCCAACCAATTACGGATGATACGTGCTAACCCAAGAGCACAGGGTAGTGTTTATTTTAGGGCTCAATCAATTATTGGTAATGCCAACCACATTGCCGATTCGCTCAGGCAGGATTTTTACAGGCATCCGGCCCTTCCGCCGGAGATGCTCTGGCTCGACTCTGTGCCGCCTAACCCGGTACAAAATTTTACGGCCAGGCCGGAGAACAAGGGGATTATGCTAAAATGGGCAGCTCCATTACCGGCAAGTGATAATGAGCCTGTTTATGGCTATGTGATTTACCGTTTTCAGGGAAACGAAAAGTTTGATCTTGCTGACCCTAAAAATATTCTGCACATACAATACGATACAGAGGCTGCGTATTTTGACACTAATGTAAGGCCCGGTGCAACTTACTTTTATGTGGTTACCGCTCTTGATAGGTTAAAGAATGAAAGCGAACGGTCACCAACTGTAGCGGTTACCGTCCCGTAATCCCGCATTGTAATCCATAAAAAAACCTCTGCCCGATAGAGCAGGGGTTTTTATTTTAAGCTTGGTTTATATTAGCGGGAAGCTGTTTTATTACCAAGTGTAATGTAATCTGTCAGAACCTGGCCCGCTTCTTTTTGTAAAAAGTCAAGGTCTTCTTTCTTTGGTTTGGCTTCGCCTTTCTTAAGAGGGCGCAGGCCTAGGGCTACTCGCCTTAGGTTGTTTCGTTCAAACGCTTTCTGCTCATCGGCGTCTCTTTCTTTTTTGAGTTCAGCCTCATTCAAAGTAATCGTCTTAACAGTGTCCTGCTTTCTGGCATCTTGTATATCCTCTAACAGGTATTTATAGCTAAGGCTGCTGTTCATTCTCTCGTCGTGCAGTTTACGCAGTTGCGGAATAACGGTTGAGAAATTGCCCACAACAGAAAAGTCTGTTTTAGGGATCATATCAAACGGCATTGCCGAAGGCTCTGTATCTTCTCCATATTTATCCAGTGGAATGATGGATGGGAACTGAACGTCAGGAATTACACCTTTATGCTGTGTTGAATTACCGCTTATGCGATAAAACTTAGCTATGGTAAGGTTGAGCTGGCCAAATTTGTTTTGGCTGCCTGTAGCCACAGCTTTAGGCTTACCTACCATTGACATGAGTTTATCTTTTAAGGTAGGTGATATGATCTTGTCCAGGTCGATAGCATTTTGAACAGACCCCTTTCCGTAGGTTTGGGTGCCGATGATAAGGCCGCGGCCATAATCCTGTATAGCGCCGGAGAAGATCTCTGAAGCTGACGCGCTGAATCTATCCACCAATACGGCAAATGGCCCTGAATAAGCAATGCCATCATCCTCATCCTTGTCAACTTCTATCTGGTTGCGGGCGTCACGAACCTGTACCACCGGGCCGTTTTTTATGAACAGGCCGGTAAGTTCAATAGCTTCCATTAGCGAGCCGCCACCATTTTGGCGAAGATCCATAATAACGCCATCAACATTTTCGCGTTTAAGACTATCCAAAATAAGCTTAACATCGCGTGTTGTGCTTTTATAATTCGGGTTACCAGCTTTGTAATCGGCAAAATCCAGGTAAAATGCAGGTACCGAGATAATACCTATCTTAATGGTTTTGCCATTGCTGTTATACGTTCTGATATCTTTTTTCGCAGAAACATCCTTTAAGATGATTTTTTCGCGCACCAGCTCTATGATCCTTGGTTTTGATGTGGCTGCTGCTCCCTTTGCCAGCAATTGAAGCCTTACAGTAGTTCCTTTAGGGCCGCGTATTAAAGCTATAGCGTTATCAATGCGCCAGCCAACAATATCCTGCCACTCGCCGTTTTTGCCCTGCGCCACAGCAACTATCCGGTCCTCGGCATTTACCAGTTTACTCTTATCAGCCGGGCCGCCCGGAGTTACGCTCTTAATGGTTACATATTCGTTTTCAGTCATTAGCGACGCGCCAATTCCCTCAAGAGAACGCGACATGTCAATATTGAAATTAGCCGCGTTTGATGGATTGAAATAGTTGGTGTGCGGATCAATGGCTTCGGTAAATGAATCCATAAAAACCTGGAAAACATCCTGGCTCGACAATTTATTGGCCTGGGAAAGTACGCTGGTGTAGCGTTTCTTTAGCGTAACCTTATTGGCCGCATCGTCCTTGCCTGTAAGCTTAAGGTTAAGCAGGTCATATTTGACGCGTTTTGACCATATATCATGCAACTCGGCGTCAGACTTGGCCCATGGCAAGCTGTCGCGGTCAAAAGTGAACATTTCATTTTTAGTGTAATCGAAACTTTTGGAAAGTTCCGCTACAGAAAAGTTTACATATTCGGTATACCGTTTTTGAAAAACGTTAAAGATGTAAAATACATCATTCAGGTTTCCTGATTTTATATCGTCATCCAATACATTTCTGTACTGTTCAAAGTCTTTAATATCTCCTGCTGTTAGATAATTGTGGTTTTCGTCAAGTTTTTTTATGTACCTGTCAAAAATGATGCTTGATATCGAGTCATTAAGCGGCACTTTTTTATAGTTGTAATCAGTGATGAGCTTAGCTACATAAGTAAGTACCACGCTTTGCTGCTCTTCTGGTTTTATGTCGTTAGGGCCAGCTTGTTTATAAACAGGCCTTGAGGGCGACGCGTTGCAGGCAAGCGCGGCCGCTAAAACCAGCATTAAATATAATTTCTTAAACATATCTTTAACAGTATTTATACCCGGAACTTGTTGAAACATCAATACTTGTGCCTTTTATTTTTATATACAAAAAAAGACAGCAATAAAGCCGTCCCCTAAATGTATTGAATAAACAATATTACAATAATGTTTGGTTTGTTTTAAAGTAGGATGCCTGTTTTATGCAAAAGTTACAATAACAGGCATTTATTTTGACTTAGCGGTAACCTCTGCAGCATCAGCATAGCGTAATTCTGATTTGGGAAGCCAGGTTTTATTGGTTTGCAAGAACTTCATTTTCTCTTCAATAAATTTTATGTCCTGAGGGCGGCCGTTAGCGCGTGCCAGTTCACGGGCTTCGGTAAGGTCCTGCTGCGCTTGGGTCATATCTCCAAGGTCGGCTTTAACCATTGCCAGGTTAACCAGATTGCTGATGGTGTGCTGATGATCGTTCTGTTGCCTTGATATGAGGTTGCTTTGCAGGTAATACCATTTTGCCTCAGACAGGCGATTCTCTTTTACATAGATCTGTGCTAATTCACTAAAACGGTAGCTGGCAGGGCCATATTCACGGAAACGCATACTGTGCTGCGCGGCACGCATTACAATACGCTCGTTTACCTCTAACTGGTACTGGCTTGGTATGTAGGGAAGGTGGTCTATGCAATCAATATTAACCGTATTGTTTGTGGCTTTCATCCTGGCCAGGCTGTTGTCTTTTATGCGCGAAATCATTGGGTACCGTGCATGCTTTTTAAAATCAAGGCGCCACCATTGTGCAGATGCAGTAAGGCTGTAAGCGCAAAGCATAACTAATACTAAAAAATATCTCATTTAAATTTAGCGGAGGGTGGTAAATAAATTTTAACCGTTATACAAACTTATAAATTAGTTTTCTGATATACAATAGCTTAATTCAATAACGCAGAACCTTTTATTTAAATACTATCCTATCATCCCAAGGGTGCTGTAGAAAATTAACTGCCTTGTGTTTAATTTAAAGTTTCAAATGTTTCAAACGCAGGTTTTTAGGTATTATTATAATAAAAACCAGTTACTTTTTGCGCACGCTGAGATAAAAATGCCATAACAGCATACTGGCAATGGTTCGGTACGGTTTCCAATCATCTGCTATTAATAATAGCTGCTCTCGAGGCGTATCTTTAAGTAAGGATTTCAGCTTTTTAATCGCGTTTACAATCGCCAGGTCTCCTAAAGGCAAAATATCTGTGTGGTGCAGCACGAACATGAGGTAAACGTCAACAGTCCAGTTCCCTATTCCTTTTAGGACGGTTAGTTGAGCGCGTATGTCCTCGTCATTCATTTCTTCAAAGGCATTGAGATTAATCGTCCCGGCTAATATGGCTTCTGCCAGATACCTGAGGTAGGTCGTTTTTTGTCTGCTGCAATAGCACTCGCGCATTTCGGCATCTGTTAGCAATAAAATCCGGGCAGGGGTAACCTCGCCAAGCCGATCGCGAAGTTTGTTCAGTGCCGATAATGCCGAAGCCAGCGATACCTGTTGTTCCAGAATAATATGTACAAGGCTTTCAAATGTATTGGGCCTGCTCCAATAGGGCGGGTATCCGTAAAGATGAATAACGGTTGCCAGGTCGGCATCCCGCAGGGCCAACTCGTCACATAGCTGGTGGTAATTATTTGTATTAAACTGTTGTGGCATTTCTGTTGTTGTAATATTACTAAGTTTTTTAGGATTTAGTGTTTCAATTTCTGAATTTTACCATATGAATAATTTGCCGCCCTTAGCCGAACGCATGCGCCCTGCCTCACTGGATGATTATGCAGGCCAGAAACACCTTGTAGGTAAAGGAGCAGTTTTGCGCAAAGCGATAGAAAGCGGAGCGTTGCCATCCATGATATTCTGGGGGCCGCCAGGAGTGGGTAAGACTACGCTGGCCTATATTATTTCACAATCGCTTTTCAGACCGTTCTTTTCACTTAGCGCTATTAATTCAGGTGTGAAGGATGTGAGAGAGGTAATTGAAAAAGCTACTTTGCTTAAAGAGCAGGGCGATGTGTTGCCGGTACTATTCATAGATGAGATCCACCGCTTCTCCAAATCACAACAGGATTCGCTCCTTGGAGCGGTTGAGCGCGGTATTGTAACACTGATAGGTGCTACTACAGAAAACCCATCATTTGAGGTAATCTCCGCTTTGTTATCACGATGCCAGGTTTACATCCTGAAACCACTTGAGGAGCAAGACCTGCTCGACCTGCTCAACAAGGCAATGAAAGAGGATATTGTACTGAGTAAAAGGGATATTATCATAAAAGAGCATGAAGCACTTTTACGATTAAGCGGCGGCGATGCGCGCAAATTGCTTAATATTTTTGAGTTGTTGGTAAGCGCCATTGATGCTAAAAAAATTGTGCTTACCAATGATGTGGTACTGGAACATGTGCAGCAGAACATGGCCTTGTATGATAAGGCTGGTGAGCAGCATTATGATATTATTTCTGCATTTATTAAATCCATGCGGGGGAGCGACCCCAACGGCGCTGTTTATTGGCTGGCCCGTATGATAGCCGGAGGTGAAGACCCCTTGTTTATTGCCCGCCGCATGCTCATCCTCGCGTCAGAAGATATTGGCAATGCCAACCCTAACGCATTACTTCTGGCACAAAGCTGCTTTAATGCCGTGCAGGTAATAGGTATGCCCGAGTCGCAGCTTATACTTTCGCAAACCTGTATCTATCTGGCTACCTCGGCTAAAAGCAATTCTGCCACTACAGCCATTGGAACGGCTATGTCGCTGGTGCGCGAAAACGGCGACCTCCCGGTGCCTTTGCATTTACGAAATGCGCCAACAAAGTTGATGAAGAACATAGGCTACGGAAAAAACTACAAATACGCCCACAGCTACGAAGGCAATTTCGCCGAACTCGATTTTCTTCCGGAGCAAATAGCCGGTACAAAAATTTATGAGCCGGGTAACAACGCGCGCGAAGCGGAGTCAAAAGAAAGGTTAAAAAAATTGTGGGGCAGCAGGTACAATTATTAGTATCTTAAACACCGCAATCTAAACGTACTTTTCTTTACACTCAGCTGAATGATCTTAACCTTTTTCAACCATGAACTGAAAGCCTTTTGGCGTTCAAAAAATACCGGTAAAAGCATAGCGGTAAAAGTATTTCTTGGCCTCATGATGCTTTATTTGCTGGCCTGCGTATTGTTTTTGAGCTTTGTGCTTGATAAGCTGCTTGGCGAGCTGTTTCCGAAAGATGATCTGGTGGTTGCCTTCTGCGGCATTTTACTGGTATACTTTTTATACGATATGGTAATGCGCCTGCAATTGCAGGAACTACCAACGTTAAAAGTACAGCCATACCTTCATTTGCCGGTAAAGCGTAACACCATTATCAGCTATCTGGCCTTAACTGCGCTTTTCTCTTTCTTTAACCTTTGGCCAATTGTTCTTTTTACCCCTTTTATAGTAAAAATTATACTGCCTGAAAATGGAGCGGCAGTAGCCTCGGCCATATGGCTGTCCATCGTTGGTATTTCCGTATTTAATAATTATTTGGCCCTGTACATCAAAAGGAGGGCTAACCTAAATGGCTGGATTTTTCTGGCGGTTGGCGGTTTGCTATCGCTTATTGTATGTGGCGACTATATTTGGCATCTATACTCTATACAAAAAGCCTCCAATCTGGTATTCGGTAATCTGTTAAAGACGCCGGTGTTGGTAATGGTGCCTTTGTTAATGGCTATAGCCATGTTTTACATTAACTTTTTTTACCTGAAGGATAACTTATACCTGGAAGAGTTAAGTTCTAAAAAGGCAGAAGATCGTAAAAGCAGCACCGAGATACCTTTGCTGGGTAGGTTTGGCCATATTGGCGATTTGGTAGCTAACGAGATAAAGCTGATATTAAGAAATAAGCGCCCAAGAAGCGCCCTGGTGATGGGTTTGTTCTTTTTGTTTTATGGGCTCATCTTTTATACCCAAAAAGTTTATGGCGAAGGCATGAAGGTTTTTGTGGGCATGTTCATGACCGGCTTCTTTATTATCAGCTATGGGCAGTTTATGTATAGCTGGCAGGCTGCGCATTTTGATGGTATATTGGTAAGTAAAGTTAAGTTCCGCGATTTTTTGCGGGCAAAGTACCTGCTGTTTGCCATGGTATCTACCGTAGCCTTTGTGTTAACCACACCTTATGCTTATTTTGGCTGGCGTACAGTAATGATACATTTTGTGATGTACCTGTGGAACATCGGTATCAATACTACCATAGTGCTTTGGTTTGCCAACTTTAATCAAAAACGTATTGATCTTACAAAGGGAGCTTCCTTTAACTGGGAGGGGGTGGGCGCCAGTCAGCTCCTGTTATCATTCCCGCTATTAATATGCCCATACCTCATTTATCTGCCATTCAGATACCTGCTGCACAGCAGCGACTGGGGCTTTGGCGCAATGGCTATTATAGCCGTTGTGGGCATTGCTACACGCGACTTTTGGATAAAACAGCTTGAAAAAGATTTTTACAATAAACGATATAAAATAGCCGAAGGCTTCAGGAATAAATAACATGATAGAGATTAAAAACCTAAAAAAAGTTTATAACGGGATAACGGTTGTAAATATACCCGCTTTGCAGATACAGAAAGGCGAAAGCGTTGGTCTGGTAGGAAACAACGGAGCGGGAAAAACAACTTTGTTCCGTATGATACTGGACCTGATACGCCCGCAGGCAGGTGAGGTGCTTTCAAAAGGCCAGGTAGTAGCCGGCGGTGAAGCCTGGAAGCAATATACCGCCGCTTACCTTGATGAGGGCTTTTTAATAGATTACCTTACCCCCGAAGAGTATCTCTATTTTATTGGCGGCCTACACCAGCAAAGTAAGGCGCAGGTAGATGAAGAAATGAATGCCCTATCTGATTTTTTCAATGGGGAGATCATCAAGAAAGGTAAATATATACGTGATCTTTCAAAAGGTAACCAATGCAAGGTGGGTGTAGCCAGTTGCCTGTTGCAAAATCCGGAACTGCTGATGCTGGATGAGCCCTTTGCCAATATTGACCCCAGCACACAATTCAGGCTCAAAAATATACTGAAAGATCAGAACAAGAACAAGGGGGTAACCACCATCGTATCCAGTCATGACCTTAACCACGTTACGGACGTTTGCGACCGTATCCTGCTGATGGAAAAGGGTGTAGTAATTAAAGATATTGCTACCAGCTCATCCACTCTCGCGGAACTGGAAGAGTATTTTGGCGTTGGGCAAACTTCAGGCACGGTAAATTATACAGCGCCGGGCATCGATCAGGAAGAGAATCACTAATGCTATGCTGAAACCTTTATCCTTATTGCTATCACTACTCTTTACATCAGTGGTATCCGCGCAACAGCCGGGTGCGCCTGTTGATGTGCTTAACTACCGGTTTGCCATCACCCTTACAGATGCTAATAACCTCATAAAAGGGCAGGCTGCTGTTACCACGCGTTTTTTAAAGCCGGTAAAGCAGGTGGCGTTTGACCTTGTGGGTAAAATTACTTCGGGTAAAGGGATGCAGGTAACCGCGGTTACCGAAAATAGGCGGCCGCTTAAATTTAAGCAGGATAGCAGCAAGCTGTTTATTAATACGGCAGCGCTGCAAGGAAGTACACACGTATACAATATTACCTATCAGGGTATACCTGCCGATGGCTTGATTATATCAACCAGTAAATATGGCAAGCGCACCTTCTTTGGAGATAACTGGCCAACGCGGGCGCATAATTGGTTTCCTTGTATTGATGACCCTGCCGACAAGGCTTCTGTTGAATTCGCGGTGACAGCTCCCGCTAAATATATCGTTGTGGCCAATGGCCTAAAAGTAACGGATAAAGCGCTTCCGGGCGGCCGCAGATTTACCTTATGGAAAGAAACAGCAAAGCTGCCAACAAAGGTAATGGTAATAGGTGTCGCGGAATTCGCCGTCGCGCAAGCGGGTGCTCCCGATAACGTCCCTGTGAGCAGTTACGTATTCCCGGAAGATAAAGACATGGGTTTAACGGCGTATGCTGTTGCTGCTGAAATTTTACCCTGGTACGCCAAAAGGATAGGGCCGTTCCCATATAAAAAGCTGGCCAACGTGCAATCAAAAACCATTTTTGGCGGCATGGAGAATGCTGGTGCTATATTTTACTTTGAAGAATCTGTACGGGACAAAGGCATTGAAGCATTAATGGCGCATGAAATAGCCCATCAATGGTTTGGCGATGCGGTGAGTGAAAAAAACTGGACCAACTTGTGGTTAAGCGAAGGGTTCGCTACTTATATGACCAACCTTTACCTGGAAGGCAAATATGGCGTAGACAGCCTGAACAAGCGACTGATAGCAGACCGGAAGGTAATATTCGATTTTGAGAAAAGCTATAATGCGCCTGTGGTAGATACCGCGTTTAAGGGGCCAATGATGCAATTGCTCAATGCCAACGCATACCAAAAAGGCGGTTGGTTTTTGCATATGTTACGCCGCCGTATTGGCGACAAAGCCTTTTGGGCAGGTATTGCTTCATACTACAAGCAATATAGCGGCGGGAATGCCAATACTAATGACCTGTGCTTTATAATGGAAAAAGCAAGCGGTATGAAATTGAGCGCGTTTTTTAACCAATGGTTGCGACAGGCCGGGTATCCGATTTTAAATGTGAAATGGGAATACCTGCCGCAGAACAGGCAGGTAGTTATCCTCTTTAATCAAATGCAGGTTAAGCCATATCAGTTAAATTTGGAGATCATGGTAGACGGAAAATTATATCGGGCGGATATAAACGGTGTGGCAACTAATTTCACTTTTCCTGCTGTACATGATAAACCTGTCGTCAAAATCGATCCTAATGTAAATCTGCTCGCCACGTATAACGTAGAAGGCGGCGATAGCGGCAAATAAGCGTTGCTGATTTAATATAGTTCGGCTAATTTGACATGTTTGTGAATTTTATTTCGAAAAAATAAATTTTACAAAACTTTATACTTTTTTAGTTTGTTTTACGTATAATTGAATATTAAGCCATATGGGCTTTGCTATTGTTACACCAACTAAATTTAACCATCATGACAAAAGCCTATCAATCCATTTATGTAGCGTTTTACAGGTGGAGTTTCAAAAATTTCGGTCAGGGTAGTTTACCCCAGTTTAAGTCGTTATTTAACGTGAGCTTTTTGCTGGTGGTGTTACTTACCAACGTAATGTTATTTACCAAGCTTATGTTAAAGGCAAATTGGCTCACTTTAAACATGGGTACTATGGTTATCATAACCGGCGGCGCTGTCTGCTTTTTATTAATGAGTCATTTTATTTTGCTTAACAACCGTATGCTTAAATCGCTTAACGCTAAGCTTGCTGTAGTAAGCAGGCATAATAAAAATCGCTTTGGTGCTTTGCTGCTGCTTAATGTATTGTTCGCTTGCACCCTTTGTTTTATTTAAATTACCCTTTAATTATATTGAGGCCCCGTTTAGTTTTAATTGAACGGGGCTTTTATTTTAAACTGGTTAATGAAAGCTTTAAAATGTTGTTTTATTTTATTGCTCTGCCTAAGCTTTGCCGCTTGCAGGCCTCATAGCCGAAAGCAAATGATATCTTTATCATTGTATGATCAGGGTAAGTCGGTTGCTTTTACGGGTTTAGAGCAATTGGTGATCAATGAAATTGCACGTGATACAAACAGGGAGGTTTGGCAGAGCCTGATACCGGTTTACAAGATGCCTGCCGATACCGACCTTAAAAGCTACCAGCCGGTGCAGCTGGGAAAATATGTTATCAAACAAAACACGATCATCTTTACACCCGATACGCCTTTCGTAAAAGGAAAAACGTATTTTGTTCGTAGCTATCAATTGGGGCAGGGTACTTCATTTGCCGATTACCTGCAAGGACGCGCACGGTTGGGGAAATTAAAATTTATTGATTTGGTTTTTAAGCCATAACCATTTGAATATCCGCAAAAAGTATTTATATTTGCATTGAAAATTAAAAAAGAGGGGGCGGATAGTCCCCTCTTTTATTTTATCGATTAATTTTCCCCGCCGTAAAAACAGGAAGAAATTACTGATAATGAACATTGAAAAGCGAGTAACGGAATTAGTTGAGGAAAAAATCGCCGAAATGCCCCACCTGTTCCTGGTTGATGTTAAGATGCAGCCGAACGGCAAACTAATCATTTTAGTGGATGGCGATAACGGAGCAGGCATTGCTGATTGTGCTGCCATTAGCAGGCATGTAGGCTTTCATCTCGAAGAAGAAAATGTTATAGAGAATGCTTACAATTTAGAGGTATCATCGCCGGGTATTGATACCCCGCTGAAACTCAAAAGGCAATACGCCAAAAATATAGGCCGCAACCTAAGCATCAAGACGGATGATGGCGCCAAGAGGGAAGGGGCGCTGTTGGCGGTTAACGAAGATGCCATACAAGTAGCCGAAACGATAAAAGAAAAAGGTAAAAAAGCGGAAATAGTGGAGAACACCATACCGTTTGATAAAATAACAGAAACAAAAGTTTTAATATCATTCAAGTAACAAAGAGAAGATGAGCAATATTAATTTAATTGATTCTTTTCAGGAGTTTAAAGACTTCAAGAATATTGACCGCCCAACCATGATGAGCGTGCTGGAAGACGTTTTCAGAAGCATGATCAGAAAAAAATATGGTACGGATGAGAACTGCGACGTAATTGTGAATACCGATAACGGTGACTTGGAGATATGGCGCACGCGTACCGTTATGGAAGACGGCTTTAGCGAGGATGATGACCTGGAAATTGAATTGGCAGAGGCTCACAAAGTAGACCCTGACCTGGAAGTTGGCGATGACTTTATAGAGCAGATCACTTTAGAAAGCTTTGGCCGCCGTGCTATTTTAGCGGCACGCCAAACATTGGTTTCAAAGATCCTTGAACTTGAAAAAGACGAGATCTTCAAAAAATACAAAGACCGTGTTGGTGAGATTGTTACCGGCGAAGTTTACCAGGTTTGGAAAAAAGAAACCCTGGTGCTGGATGATGAAGGCAATGAACTGTTACTGCCTAAAACAGAGCAAATACCTGCCGATTACTTTAAAAAAGGTGACAGCGTACGTGCGGTAGTTTCTAAGGTAGATATGATGAACAGCAACCCTAAGATCATCATTTCGCGTACAGCCCCTGAGTTCTTACAACGTTTGTTTGAACTGGAAGTTCCTGAGATATTCGACGGGTTGATCACTATCAAAAAGATCGTTCGTGAACCGGGTGAGCGTGCAAAGGTTGCTGTAGAATCTTATGATGACCGTATTGACCCTGTAGGCGCCTGCGTAGGTATGAAAGGTTCACGTATCCATGGCATCGTTCGCGAATTAAAAAACGAGAACATTGACGTAATTAACTACACTAACAACGTACAACTATACATACAGCGTGCATTGTCTCCGGCGAAGATCACTTCAATTAAGCTTGATGATGAGAAAAAAACCGCTGCTGTTTATTTAAAACCCGATCAGGTTTCATTGGCCATCGGCCGTGGTGGTCATAACATAAAACTGGCAGGTAAATTGACGGGTTATGAAATTGATGTTTACCGTGAGGCTGATGAGCACGATGAGGATGTGGACATCGAAGAATTCTCAGACGAGATAGACAGCTGGATACTGGACGAATTCAAACGTATTGGTTTGGATACGGCGAAATCAGTACTGGCACTGTCTGTTGGTGAGTTGGTAAAGCGTACCGATCTGGAAGAAGAAACGGTAAAAGAAGTTTTATCTATTCTGCAGGCGGAGTTTGAATAAAACCGAATAACAAATTAAAAATCGTATTTTTGCGATAATTAGAGAGAAAATTTAATAAATGTCAGAAGACAAATCCATAAAATTAATTAAAGCAGTAAAGGAATTGAACATTGGTATGGGTACCATTGTCGACTTTCTTGCGTCTAAAGGTTACAAAGTAGAAAAGCAACCTATGGCCAAGCTGGACGGCGAAATGTACAACGTACTATTGAAAGAATTTGCTGCTGATAAAGTTATTAAGGAGGAGGCCAAACAGATCAGCATCGGCAAGATCAGGAAGGAGGAAGCCCCTGTGGCTCCCGAGCAGCGCCCTGCAGAGCAGCGTCGCAACCGTGATTTTGAGAACGAAGAGATACTGATTAAAAATGCGGGCCAGTTTACTCCGGCACCGGCTGATAAGCCAAAGCCGGCCGAACAAGCCGCACCATCCAAAAATGACGAGCGCAGTGATGCGTTACCGGGAGTTAAAGTTGTAGGGAAAATAGACCTGGATAACCTTGGTAAACCGGCCCTGGCTCCAAAGCCTGCGCCTGAGCCAACACCAGAGCCTCCTGCAAAAGAGCCGGAAGTGGTAAAACCAGAGCCAGTTATTGAAAAACCAGTAGCTGAAAAACCAGTTGTTGAAGTGCCAAAACCTGAACCTGTTGTTGAAAAGCCGGTTGTTGAAGCGCCAAAACCGGCAGCACCGGTTGAAACACCTGTTGCTGAATCAGCTCCGGCTGCGAATGATAATGACGACCAGGATGAGGTTATACGTGCCAATGCCGAGCGCCTTTCAGGCCCTAAGATCATTGGTAAGATACAGTTGCCTGTTGAGCAGCCTAAACGTGGAGGCCCGGTAGCATCTTCATCAAATGCGGCCAATAATAATAATGCCGACCACAAACGTAAACGTAAACGTAAAGAGGGTGGTGGCCAGCAACCATTAACTGGCAACATTAACCCTAATCGTCCCGATTTCAGGAACCGCCCGCCGCAACCGCAAGGTGGTCCGGGTGGCAATAACAATCGCCCTGATTTCAGGAATAATAGAAATAACCCGCCTGCAGGCCCTAAAGAGGAGCCTTCAGAAAAGGATATACAAGACCAAATTAAGGCTACCCTTGCTCGCTTAAGCGGTGCAGGTAAGTCTGGTAAGTTCTCACAGCGTGCTAAATTCCGTCGCCAGAAACGTGACGACGTAGCGGCAAGTGCTGAAGAACTGGCAATGGAGCAGGAACTTCAATCAAAAATATTGAAGGTTACAGAGTTTGTTACGGCAAACGAGTTAGCATCCATGATGGATGTGCCGGTAACGCAAATTATCGGTACCTGTATGAGCCTGGGTATGTTCGTGTCTATCAACCAGCGTTTAGATGCTGAGACGTTGAGCATTGTGGCTGATGAATTTGGCTACCAGGTGGAATTTGTTAAACCGCAGGACGAAGAAGCCAACCTTGACCAACCGGATGATCCGGCAGATCTGGTTCCGCGCTCGCCCATAGTTACCATTATGGGCCACGTTGACCACGGTAAAACATCATTGCTTGACTTTATCCGCAAAACCAACGTTATTGGCGGTGAGGCCGGTGGTATAACCCAGCACATTGGTGCTTACGAAGTTACCCTGCCCGAAAATAAAGGAAAAATTACCTTTCTGGATACACCTGGCCACGAGGCGTTTACCGCTATGCGTGCCCGTGGTGCGCAGGTTACCGATATTGTTATCATCGTAATAGCAGCTGACGACAGTGTGATGCCGCAAACCCGCGAGGCGATAAACCACGCACAGGCTGCCGGTGCACCGATTATTTTCGCATTCAATAAAATTGATAAACCGGGTGCAAATGCCGATAAGGTGCGAGAGCAGCTATCTGGTATGAACATACTGGTTGAAGAATGGGGTGGTAAATACCAAACTCAGGAAATTTCAGCTAAAACAGGCTTAAATGTAGATCTTCTATTAGAGAAGGTATTGCTTGAGGCCGAATTGTTAGAGCTTAAAGCTAACCCTAACAAACGTGCCGTAGGTACGGTTATTGAAGCGGCGCTTGATAAAGGCCGTGGTATTGTAACTACTGTATTGGTGCAGGCAGGCCGTTTAAAGGTAGGAGATCCTATTCTGGCTGGTTGCTACAGCGGCCGTGTGAAGGCCTTGACCAACGAGCGCGGGCAACGCGTAGAATCGGCAGGCCCATCAACACCGGTACAGGTGTTGGGTATGCAGGGTGCGCCAACCGCGGGCGATAAATTTAACGCGCTGGAAAGCGAAGTTGAAGCACGTGAAATTGCCAACAAACGCCTGCAACTACAGCGCGAACAAGGTCTGCGTACACAGAAACACATCACTTTGGATGAGATCGGTCGTCGTTTGGCGGTGGGTAACTTTAAGGAACTTAACGTTATTGTTAAAGGTGACGTGGATGGTTCTATTGAAGCGCTATCCGATTCATTGCTGAAGCTATCAACCGAGCAGATACAGGTGAATATTATTTCAAAAGCTGTTGGTCAGATATCCGAATCGGATGTATTGCTGGCCTCTGCTTCTGATGCGATCATCATTGGTTTCCAGGTACGTCCGTCGCAAAACGCGCGTAAGCTGGCCGAGCAGGAACAGATCGACATCAGGCTATACTCCATCATCTACGACGCGATCAACGAGATCAAAGCGGCGATGGAAGGTATGCTTGCGCCAACCTTTGAAGAGAAAATTGTTGCTAACGTTGAGATCCGTGAAACATTCAAGATCAGCAAAGTGGGTACCATTGCAGGTTGTATGGTGTTAGACGGTACAATCACGCGTAACAGTAAGATCCGCATTATTCGCGATGGCGTGGTAGTGCATACCGGCGAGCTGGCTTCACTTAAACGCTTTAAAGACGATGTTAAAGAAGTTAAACAAGGCTACGAGTGCGGTTTAAATATTGCCAACTATAACAACATAGAAGTAGGCGACATTGTAGAAGCTTATGAAAACGTTGAGGTAAAACGTAAGCTGTAACGCTAATAAGCATATAGAGACAGGATGTTCATTAAATGGGCGTCCTGTTTTTGTTTTATAGAGTTTTTTAAAACCCTCTTTTTCTCACTACGCCTGTTTTTCTTGAGCGGGGTTTGACAGGTTCGGGTACTTCATCAACCTCGTACCTGCGGGCCATTTTAGCGATACGTTCTTCCAGTGTTTCGGTAGTGAGGCGCTCCCTGCCCAAACTATCAACCAGTATCGGAAACGCGAAAGGGGTAGGTCGCTCAATATTTTTTAGGATAATATTTTGCTTAGCTATACGCTGTAGGGCGGCACGAAGCCTGAACTCCTCTAATTGAAATGCAAGTGCTTCGTTATAAGATTGCCTTACCAATAGGTTATCGGGTTCGTACTCGTTAAATACTTCAAATAATAACGAAGTAGAGGCTTGAAGGTGCTTGTTTTTAATTTGCTGGCCGGGATAGCCGGTAAAAACCAATCCGCCTATATGTGCAATATCCCTGAACCGCCGTCGCGCCATTTCGTTTGCATTCAAGCTTTGCTGTATGTCTTCAACCAGGTTTTCTATCGAAAAGAAAGCCGCGTCTTCCAATGCCTCCTCAATAGGAATATCCTCATCAGCGAGCAGTTCAAACCCATAATCGTTCATGGCTATGGAGAAGCTTGCCGGTTTTATAGCCGATATACGGTAAGCCAGCAGCGATGCCATACCCTCATGCACCAGGCGCCCCTCGAAAGGGTAAAAAATCAAATGGTGGCCCTCTTTGGACTTGAAGGATTCAATCAGGAACTCGTGGCTTTGTGGTAAGTGCGACAAGCGCGCTTGCAGATCAAATAGGGGTTTAAGTGCTTTTACCTCAACATCCTGCTCTATGCCATGTGCCACCTCGTCCAGCTTATCCCTGAATACAGCCGATAGTTGCGACGACAAAGGCATGCGGCCACCCGCCCAGCTGGGAATTAAACCTTTTGTGGCCTTAGATTTTTTTACATAGGCGGTCATGTCCTTTACCTTAACAAACTCCAGGCTTCGGCCGGCAAACCAAAAAGTGTTACCTGGCTTTAGTTTGGATATAAAACTCTCCTCCAACGTGCCCAGGCTGCCGCCGCTGAGCCATTTTACCCGTATGCTCAATTCGCTGGTAATGGTGCCGATGCTCAGCCTGTGCCGCATGGCCACACGGCGGCTGTTCACCTTGTAAAGGCCGTTCTCAACTTCCACCTTTAAAAATTCGTCATACTGGGCCAGTGTTTTACCCCCGCTAACAATAAAATCAAGCAACTGGTTAAATTCTTTGCGGCGCAGATCGGCAAAGGCAAATGTTGATTTAATATCTTCGAACAGATCATTAGCATAAAATCCGTCAGATACCGCGAGCGTTACCATGTATTGTATCAGTACATCGTAGGTAAGTAACATAGGGTCTCTGCTCTCAAATACTCCTTGTTTTATAGCGTTTTTCAGCGCGGCACCTTCCAGTAGCTCAAGCGAATGAGTAGGGACAAAGTATGCTTTTGAAATAGCTCCGGGATGGTGGCCACTACGCCCGGCGCGCTGCATAAAGCGGGCCACGCCCTTAGGGCTGCCTACCTGTATCACCGTGTCGACAGGCCTAAAATCGACACCCAGATCAAGGCTTGATGTGCATACCACCAGCTTAAGCGCTTCGGCATGCAGAGCCTGTTCTACCCAGTTACGCAGTTCGTTATCCAGCGAACCGTGGTGCATGGCCATAATACCCGCATACTCGGGATAGTTGTCAATTATAGCATGGTACCATATTTCGCTTTGCGACCGGGTATTGGTGAAAATAAGCGTGGTTTTACTCTTAGCCACAATTTCCATTACCTGTGGCAGCAGTTTAACGCCAATATGCCCTGCCCATGAGTAGTTCTCAATATTTTCGGGGATAACAGATTCTATGACGATACGCTTATCTACATTGGCCCTTACCATCCGCACATATTCAGGATCAAAACTGTTGCCTAATAAAACCTCCGCAGCCTGTTCAAGATTACCAATGGTTGCCGATATCCCCCATATTTTGAGTTTGCGGTTTGCAGTTTGCAGTTGGCTTTCTTCATCCTTTTCTGCAAACTGGCGAGCGCCAACTGCAGCCAGCGCCTTTAAACGCGATAGGCCTAATTCTACCTGTACGCCGCGCTTGGTACCCAATAATTCGTGCCATTCATCGCACACAAATACCTGCAGGTTTTTAAACACTTTAGCATATTCCTTTTGTGCCAGCATCAGGTGCAGGCTTTCCGGGGTGGTGAGCAATACCTCGGGTAGTTTACTTTTTAAAGCAGCCTTGTCGGCAGATGACGTATCGCCGGTTCTTGTCATAATGCGCCATGGAAGGCCGAGGTCATCGCATACCTCCTGCATGGCTTTGCGTATATCATTGGTGAGCGCACGTAATGGCGTAATCCAGAGCATTAGCAGGCCATTATCTTTCCGTGTTTGATAGTCGGTTGGGTGCTGGTTGATAAAGCCCGCCAGAAAGGGTAAAAAAAGCGCGAATGTTTTACCACTGCCAGTAGGGGCATTGAGCAAACCGGAATACCCGGAAAGGTATACTTGTTCCATTTCTTTCTGAAACGGAAACTGATGCCAGCTTTTTTTACTGTACCAGTCCTTAATTACCTTTTGCCCTGGTGATATCATCGTTCAAACAACAAAATATATGGTTATTAGTTATATGTAACAAAAAGTAAATCCAATAATCGGTGTATATGAACTTAAAACACTATATCGGCATACTATGTGTGTGCGGAACGGTTGCCTGCAAACAAAAAGCGGCTACCAATGAAACAGACACCACAGCCACAGCTATCCAAAAGGAAGAGTCTGATACGCTAAAAGGTACCCCTGAAAGAAAAAGCGAAACCGTAGGCCCCGACTGGTTGATTAAGCCTGGAGCGGGTATAGGGCAAACGACTTTAAAAGAAGGTAGTGAAAAAGTGGTTGCCCGCCTGGGTAAGCCCGATGGCGGTGATGCCGCTATGGGTAAAAGCGTTTCGGTATGGTACGCTGACCATAACAAGCGGGGTTACGTAACGCAGGTATATTTTACAAAAAATATGGGAAATGACGACACCGCACGTGTTAAGGTGATCAGGGTTTCGTCTCCATCATTTAAGACAGATAAGGGGATATATACAGGAGTACTTTTAAAGGAAGCTGAAGCCCGCTTTCAGTTAAAAAAGATAGGCTCGTTTAAAACGGAGCTATCTGACCGTAGTATTTTTGACGACCAGGCTGCCGGTATTGCCTTTGATACTGATCGTAGTGGAACAATTACCGGTATAGCTGTACATGAGAAAGGCGTGAGCGCTCTGAACGCTTATATGGCTTTCTTCAGTAATGTAAAAGCCGAATAGCAAAAATGCCCCGCTAATTGCGGGGCATTTTTGCTATTTTTTCTCCGGCATTAGGATCACTTTTGCCAGGTTGGCTGTGTTAAGGTACTTATTGGCTGTTTCCTTAACGCTTTGCATGGTTACATTATCCAGATCCTTAACGTGAGATAGTATCTGTTCCGGATCCTCATTGTTTTGAGCGGCAGACGATAAAATGCCCAACCACGCTACATTTTGCTTTAGCTGTACCTGCGTTGAGCGGGCCTCCTCTGCTTTAAATTTATCAATATCTGTTTGCTGCGCACCGCTTTGCTTTATCTTGTTGATCTCGTCGAGCGTAGCGGCTATCAGCTTATCTACGTTCGCAGAGGCACAGGTAAAGTTAATGGTAGCTGTATAACGCGCCTCTGGATTTTTGTTATAATTGATCTTTATACCCGGCGAATAAATGCCGCTTTCCTGCTCACGAAGACGTTCTATCAGTTTAATGTTCAATACCTCTTCGAGCGCGTCTAATTGCATGTTGTTGGCGTTGTTGTAGGTGTAGTTCCCGCTGAATATGAGCTGTACTACTGCCTTATCGTCCATTCCTTTATAAACCGTCTTGTTGATCTGCCCGGCAGCCGGGTAAAGTTTAAGGTTATTAAAGCTTTCCTTTTTATTGGTTACCGGTAGCGAGCCAAGATAGGTTTCAAGTGTAGGGCGTATAAGTTCGGGGTTAAAGCTACCTACCAGTACAAAAGTGAAGTTGCTGGCGTCAGCAAATCTGTTTTTATAAAAGTTATAAGCCTTATCTAAACTTGCAGCGTTAAGGCGGTCAACGGTAGCCGGCATACCTCTGAAATTATAATTGCTTAGCACCGCCGATAAGGTATCCTGGTAAACGCTGCCCGGGTCAAGCCCGCGGTTAGCCAGCAGGGTTTTGGTTTGGTTAATGTTGCCCTGCCATATGTCGGCATCTTTACGCGGTTGGGTAAAGTAAAGGTAAACCAACTGCATAGCGGTTTGCAGATCCCGGGGTGAGAAGCTGCCGCGTACACCTTCGGTTATTTCTGTAATATAAGGCGAAATATCGACGTTTTTATCAGACAGCATCTTATCCAGCATACCCTGGTTAAACTCGGATATACCACTGCTGCCAATAATAGCTGCGGCTAAACTGGCTGATGTATAATCATTGTCGCTGGCTAAAGAGGTACCGCCCGGGGCAAAGCCATTAAGTAATATCTGGTCGTTTTTAAACTCGGTAGGTTTCAGGATAACTTTTATACCGTTGGAAAGGGTTAGCGTAGTAGTACCTAAAGCATCATTTTGCGTTTCAGATACTATTTTTCCTGGTTCCGGCGCTTTTTCCATCAGAGGCTTACTGGTCACATTATCAACATAAGCTGTTACGCCATTGCCTGCTGTGTTCACCCAATTTAAAATGGTTTTGTCATCAGGTAGTTTGTCCTTGTCCTTTTCAGGGCCTTCTACAATTATCACCCGATTTTGATCGGTAATTAACTTTTTGGCCATAGCGTTAACCTCTTCCAGGTTAACTTTATTCATGTTAGATACGTAGTAGTTGTATTCGTACTCAATACCAGGGATACCTTCGCCTTTCAGGAAATTTTGCTGATATTCCCTCACGTAATTAGCCGAATTGGTTTTGTCCCGCTCATAATAGGCGTTTTGTATGCCCACCAAAGCAGCCTGTTTGGCCCTTTCAAACTCTGTTGAGGTAAACCCGAATTTACGGGCACGTTCTGTTTCGGCAGCAACGGCTTTTACCGCTTTCTCAAATGCGTCGGGCTTGCCTACCACCACGGCTGTAAAGGCATCCATTTTACCTAAAAAGCCACCGTAATTTAAACGAGCGTATAAGAATGGAGGTTCGGGTTTTTGTTGCAGCTCGCTTATGCGTTGTGCCAGCATATAATTAAACAATTGCACACGCATACCTTGTAGCATACCCAGATCTGTTTTTATAACTATTTGTGGGTGCCGCACAATAATTTGAGCCAGCATGTAAGGAAACTCTTTGTCTGTAGCAACTTTTACCGCTGTACCGGGGCTTGGAGGCACCGTATATTCAGCGCGCGGTTTTTCAGGCGTTGGATTTTTGAGGTCGGAGAAGTTGGCTTTAATAAGCGCTTCTACCTTTTTTACATCAAAGTCGCCAACAGCTATCACGGCCTGCAGGTCGGGCCTGTACCAATCATGGTAAAAGCTTTTGATAGTTTCGGGTGTGAAGGTTTTTAATATATCTTCTTTACCAATAGGCAGGCGGGTTGCATAGCGCGAGTTATTAAGCAAAGTAGGAAGCGTTTGCTGGCTCAGGCGCTCCTGGGCATTTTTGCCTCGCAGGCGCTCCTCCTCCAAAACCACACCGCGTTCTTTATCAATTTCCGAAGGATCGAAGGTTACACGACCGGCCCAGTTGGCCAGTATTTTAAAGCCGTTGGCAAAAACCGCGGCGCTGTCTGTAGGCAGGGGAAGCTGATATACCGTTTCGTCAAAAGAGGTGTACGCGTTAAGATCGGCACCAAAGCGTACGCCTGATTTTTGCAGGTAATTGATCAAATCGTTCTTAGGGAAATCGCGCGTACCATTAAAGGCCATGTGCTCTGTAAAGTGCGCCAGTCCCTGTTGCGCGTCTGTTTCAAGGATCGAACCAACTTTATTTACTAAATAAAGCTCAGCACGGTTTTGTGGCTGCTCATTATGCCTGATGTAGTAGGTAAGGCCATTAGGCAGTTTGCCAATGATCACATCTTTATCAACAGGTAGTGGGTTGGCGCCTAACTGTGCCAGAGCGGAAACAGGTCTATTGCGGGGAGAGGGTTGCGGACGCTTTTTTATTTGCGCATCTGCATGTCCGTAAGCAATTACCAGTGCCAGGGCGGCTACTGATAAGGTCTTGTTAAAATTCATAGTTTAATTAGGGAATATTATACTAAGATGGTAAACGAATATCTTAGTTACAAATTGTTATTGCTGTTCTTAAAATGCGTCCTGCAGCATTTGCTGGAGCTCTACCTGGTGGCTTTGTACCATTTGCTGCCCTAAAACCATAGATCTTTGCATGATAACAGGCTGTTTCGCATTGAGCTTTTTGCCTAAGGGCGTTCTGTAAAAAGCTGTGATCTGCTTAAGCTCCTGCTCGGTAAACTCAGCAGCGTATATGGCGGCCAGTTGGTCCTTCAACAGGTCCCAACTGATGTATTTAGCAAAGAAGCTATTCATTACCTCCATAAATTTCTCCCGTTTATCTGCAGGTATGTTGGCGCTGCTTTGTTTAAGTGACAACTGCATACTGCTTTTAAAAAGCGAATCGGCCCCCGAGATCTTCAGTAATTCATCCGCAGCTTTTAAGTGCGATGGTGTAATGTTAGGAGTATTTTGCGCTTTTACCGTAATACCGAACAGCAGCGCGATGATTAAAAGTTTTAGTTTCATTGCTGGTTTAGATGATGTTCTAAAATCGGCCTCAAGTTAAATAAAAAAGGGCGGCTGTATCAAATGCGTCATCATTTAATTTAGGCAGTAGCTCATTAAATTGTTGAGGCAGCCATTTTGTAATGAACTGGTTAATAACGTATATTTGTTATATGATGAGAAAAGCAGGAGTATTAATGTTGGTTTTGCTGTATACGGTTACAGCATCCGGCTTTAACCTGCATTTACATTATTGCGGCAACCGTGTTGCTGATGTGCAGATAAATGCGCCCGCCAAAAGCTGCGTTAAGCCAATGGCGAAAAGCAAAATGAAGTGCTGCAAGGATTCGAAACTGGATGTTAAAGTTAAAGACAGCCACGAGCTTCAGCAGTACAATGCACCCAAGGCCCCTTCGCCTGTACAGTTGCCACATGTTTCATTCAATGATTTTTTCCTGCCGGTACAGCAGGCCATTATTGAAATACTTTTTGACAGGGGGCCTCCCAACGTACCCCGAACGACGGGAGCTATCTTTATTAAAAATTGCATTCTGAGGATTTGATGACAGGTTTACGCAACCTTATCCAGTTATCAAATTCACGAATTATATATGCAAAATTTAATAAAATGAAATCTTTAAAAATCTTTATCATTATATTTTTCGCCTCCGCTACTTTCGCAAAGGCGCAATCAACCAAGGCTGAGCTTCAGGTTAGCGGCCTTACCTGCTCATTATGTGCTAAAACAACAGAAAAGTCGCTCAAGTCTTTACCATTTATCAGCGAGATAAAGCCCGATCTGATGCGTAACGTGTACAACATCACTTTTAAGGATGGCGTACCGATGGACCTGGCACAGATCAGCAAAAAAGTAAAAGACTCCGGCTTTTCAGTAAGTTACTTTAAAACTACGCTCAATTTTGACGATATTAAAGTGGCCGACAATACCTTTACTTATGGCGGCAACACCTTTAAACTTATCAATGCTCAAAAACCGCTGAGTGGCCCGGTTGCATTAACCATTGTAGACAAAGGTTTTGCGCCAAGCTCCGTTACCAAAAAGCACCTGGGAAAACTGAATGAGGAGAGTGGCGCAACAAGCGGCCCGGTTTACCACGTAATTATTTAAGCAGTTTTTCATGAAAACGAGCTTACTGGCATTATGCCTTATGGCGTGCTGCTGCGTTGCTTTTGGGCAGGAGTTGTATGTAAATACCGAGCCTGCCAGCAACATGGCAGCCCGTTCACTGGGTATACGTATGGAAAACCAAGGGTTTTTCGATCCGGAGTTTAAGAACCGTACTACATTGGAGGCTATGTATGGCGCCAGCGGAAAGCTTATGCTACATGGCGCAGCATACCTGTCCGACTTTTATCAGCCCCGGCAGCGTTTTGAGGGGGGCAGCTTTTATGCTAAATACCGTTTCCTTTCTGTTGATGATGTGCAGCGGCATTTTAGGGGTGCTGTTTTTGGCAAGTTGGCTGGTAGCCGCAATTCCTACGCGGTACAGGAACTGGCACTTGAAGGGGATAATTCCGGCGTGCAGAGTGGTTTAGTGTTTACCCAACTGTTGCATAAACTGGCCCTGTCGGCATCGGGCAGTTATATACGCGGGCTGAATAGTGATAACGCATCGGGGCGTATTACCGGCGCCAAAGAAGCTTTAGGCTATACCCTCTCAGCCGGTTACCTGTTATTTCCTAAAAACTACAGGAGTTATGACCAGGTCAATGTAAACCTTTACGCCGAGTTATTAGGAAAAACCAACCCGGGTTATGGGCAAAGCTATCTTGATGCAGCGCCCGCTATCCAGTTTATCTTTAACAGCGTGTGCCGGCTCGACTTCTCGTACCGCGCACCATTATACAATAATATGTTACGTAACAGTGCAAATATGTATCTGCTGCGTTTCGAGTATAATTTTTTCGAACTATGAAATATTTGCCTTTTATCATCATCAATTTACTGTGCTTTGCTGCAATAGCTCAGGACCATCCTGTGCACCACATGCAAAAAGACAGTACTACACAGAAACCAATGGATGCCAATCATATGAAGATGATGCCAAATATGCAGCATGATACCATTAAGCATATGATGAGCAGTCAGTTTTCCCGCGATTTGCCCATGAACCGGGATGGTTCAGGAACTTCATGGGTGCCTGATGAAACCCCTATGTATATGTACATGGTGCACGGTAAGAACTGGATGCACATGTTTCACGGCAGTGTTTTTATGCGCTACAACAAGCAGGACCTGTTTAACAGAGGATCGCGGGGCGGCAGCCAGTTTGACGCGCCCAACTGGTTTATGTACATGGCCCAGAGAAAAGTAGGTAAAAACGGCCTTTTTGCCATCAATACCATGTTTTCGTTTGACCCTTTCACAGTTGGTCCGGGTGGCTACCCGTTGCTTTATCAAACCGGGGAATCTTATAAAGGCGCTAAGCTGGTAGATAAGCAACATCCTCATGATCTGTTTGCTGAGTTAAGTTTGGCTTATACCCAGCGGGTAGCAAAAAATACAGAAGTATATCTGTCGGTAGGTATGCCGGGTGAACCTGCGCTAGGCCCCCCGGTATTTATGCACAGGCTTTCGGCCATGAACAACCCTGATGCCCCGCTTACGCATCATTACGCCGATGCTACACACATCACCTTTGGTACGGCAACGTTAGGTTTCAGGTATAAAAATGTAAAGCTGGAAGGCTCGGTGTTTACCGGTCGTGAGCCTGACGAGCACCGTTATAATTTTGATAAACCGAGGTTTGACTCCTATTCTGTGCGCCTATCCGTAAACCCTTCAAAAGAGTGGGCTTACAGGTTTCTAACGGATGGTTAAAAAGCCCCGAGGAGGCCGAACCTAACGATAATGTTAACCGCTTTACGGCCTCGGCTATACATACCAAAATGCTGGGCGAAGACAGCTACGTGGCTACTACTTTGGTCTATGGCCAAAACAGGCATCATGGAGTAACACAGCCATCGGTACTTTTAGAGAACAGCTTGCAGCTGCACAAAACCGCCATCTACGGCCGGTATGAGTTTGTACAGAAAGATGCCGGTGAACTGGACCTGGAAGCGATGTTCCCGTCTAACCCCAATTTCAATATTAACGCGGTAACGCTTGGTGTGAATCATGTTTTGACCACACTAAAGCAAACCAATTTAACAGCAGGTGTTCAAACAACGCTCAATGTATCACCACGGGCATTACAAGCTTTATATGGCAGTAGCCCGGTTGGCTTTCAGGTATATTTGCGAATAACACCCGCGTTAATGAAAATGGGTAGTTCCAAAAGTCGGCATCATTCCATGATGAATATGTAATTGTAAAACGGGGCGAAAAGCCCCGCTTTACTTTCGTACAAGCGCTAAAGACGTGTATATTGCAGCATTAACCAAACTTAAGCATGCAAAAAGCCGGTGTAATAGGGATTGATATGGGCGCCACTAATATGAAGGGCGCTGTGGTAAGTAACGGTGTATTATCAGCAATAGCCACTATACCCGTTAAGCGACAAAGCAATGCCGATGAAGTACTTGCTGATGTGTATAAACTGGTTGATGGGCTTTTACAAACAAGTGAAGTTGCTGCCATCGGTATAGGTGTCCCCAGCATGGTTAATGTAAATGAGGGAATTGTATACGATGTGGTAAACATTCCCGCGTGGAAAGAAGTGCCTTTAAAAAGGCTATTAGAACAACGTTTTGGGTTGCCGGTGTATGTGAATAATGATGCAAACTGTTTTGCCGCCGGTGAATATTACTATGGTAAGGGCGTTGGCTTTAATTCAATGGTTGGCTTAACGCTTGGTACCGGCCTGGGTGCGGGCGTTATTATAAATAAGCAATTATACGAGGGCTATAACTGTGGCGCAGGCGAATTTGGCTTGCTGCCTTATGCCGATAGCGTTCTGGATGAATATGCCAGCGGCTCGTTCTTTACTTTGAAAAACAACATTGACGGAAAACTCGCATACGGGCGGGCTTGTGAAGGCGATACCGGGGCTTTAGCTTTATACCGGCAATTTGGAAAGAATCTGGGGCATGCCATTAAAATGGTGATGTATACCTTCGATCCCGGACTCATTGTACTGGGTGGCTCGGTACGTGTTGCCTATGATTATTTTAAAGACAGTATGTGGGAGGAGATAAGGACCTATGTTTACCCAGCCGCGGTTAAACGTTTAAAGATAGAAGTATCCGCTTTAGAAAACAGCGGTATATTAGGTGCCGCCGCATTGCCTTTAATAAAGTAAATAATAAATATGGAAGAAAGAGAAAAGATCATCTCAAATTATATTAATGCCTATAACGCATTTGATACTGACGGAATGGCAGTTGACATGGCTGAAGATATATATTTTGAAAACATTTCTAACGGGGAGCCGACGATGGTTTTAAATGGCATAGAAGCTTTTAAAGAGCAGGCTTGTAAGATTAAAGATTACTTTACCGAACGCAGGCAAACCATCACCTCGATCAAACATCAGGAAAATGAAAGTGATGTTTCCATTAGTTATCATGCGGTTTTAGCCATTGATATACCCGGCGGACCTCAAAAAGGAGCGGTTTTGGAGCTTTCCGGTAGGTCGGTGTTTGTATTTAACGGCAATAAGATCGTTAGGTTAACAGATATTAGTTAAGGCCTTAGCATCCGCCTATATCCATTAGTGGAATACTTTTTGAAACGGGATAAATATAACTATTGAAAGATATGATGAGTTTATTATTCATTCCGTATAATGCAGCATGGCTGCTCATGATCGTGATAGCCCTGGGCAGTTTTGTGGTACAATGGCGTTTCAGGAACAAGTTTAAGGAATATGCGGAAATGCCGTTACTTTCGGGCATGTCTGGTCGTGAAGTGGCCGAGCGCATGCTTCAAGACCATGGCATTTATGACGTGCAGGTAATTTCTGTTGAAGGCCAGCTAACCGACCATTACAATCCGGAAAATAAAACAGTAAACCTTAGTCCGGATGTGTATAACAGCCGTAGCGTGGCCGCGGCGGCGGTTGCCGCTCACGAGTGTGGCCATGCCGTACAACACGCGCGGGCCTACAGCTGGCTTAGTTTCCGCTCTGCTATGGTACCGGTGGTAAATGTAGCATCAACCCTTACGCAATGGACATTGATGATCGGGATTATGCTGTTATTCTTTACCCATAACCCTTTTGTGTTAGCCATAGGGGTGGGTGCCCTGGCGTTGGTAACGTTGTTCAGCTTTATTACCCTGCCTGTAGAGTTTGATGCCAGTAACAGGGCCTTAGCCTGGTTGAATAACAACTATTCGGTAATGCAAACTCGCCAGGAACATGAGCAGGCTAAAGACGCACTTTGGTGGGCAGCCATGACATACGTGGTAGCCGCGCTTAGCGCATTGGCTACTTTGGTTTATTATGCATCGTTCCTGTTCAACAGACGCAATTAAGCGCTGTTTTATTTTAGTAATACAACCACGTATAAGTTTATAACAATAAAAGTCTCCGAGGAGGCTTTTATTGTTATATAAGCTTTTTACCAGCTGCGCTTAGAGGCTGGATAATAGAATACTAATTATTTCAGCGCTTTGCTGCTATAAATGTGATACTCGCCCGGAGCATATGTTGTTGCGAACGGCGTGGTAACATTTACTGTAGTTCCGGACATGTAATCATACCAGGTGCCCGCGCTCGGGAAGGCTATTGTAGCTGCCTGGCTGTTTACATCAAAATTACCTGCTACAACCACATTGGTACCATCGGCACCTGTGAGGCTGGCGGTTTTAATAGAGCCCGACGAGCTATAAGTAATATTTGATGTTGCAAAAACCGGATTATTGATCTTCATACTGATCAGTTTAGAAAAAGTAGCATAAAGCTTATGGCGCTGCGGGTCATTATTGTATTCCCAATGAAGCGGTTTTTCGCCGGTGCGGCCATTCACATCAATAGAGATGTCATAACCCACTTCGCCAAACTGCCAAACCATTTTCGGGCCCGGCGCGGTAAATAAAAAGGCTGCCGCGGCTTCCTGCCGGGCCAGGGCTGTAGCCAGTGTTTTAACGTTGTAGCCGTTGGCTCCGCTGCTGTTACCATAAGTAATGTTTTTAAACATAAGGCGCTCCTCATCGTGGCTTTCCATATAGCTTACAATATTATCAGGCTGGGTAAAGCCGCTATGATTGCTAAAGTATAACCGCGAGAAATTGGAAGTGGGTACATAACCCATTGTTGCCTCGTTAAAATTATAATTAAGGTTATTCCACAGCATCATGCCATTATCTGAGAGCTCTTTCTCTTCGCGGTCGCCGCCAAAAAACTCCAGTATGGTGTAAAAGTTATTGTTATCTATACTATTGATAAAGTTCTTATAATCATTCCAGATGGCTACACGGCTGGCATCATATGCGGCAAAAGAAGCGTCATCCGTGCTTAGCGTTTGGGTAAAGCCTTTGGCAAGGTCAAAGCGGTAACCATCAATATGGTATTGCTGCATATAAAACTTCATTACATTTTTGGCGAAGTATTTAGTGGCCGCGCTTTGGTGGTTAAAATCGTAACCTACATTGTATGGGTGCCTTGGGTCAACATTAAACCAGGGATTGGTACTTAAAGGCTTCTGGGTTGTTTTATCGAAGTACAATTGTACCATAGGCGACTGACCGAAAGAATGGTTAAGTACCATATCCAGTATCACGGCCATACCGCGGGCATGGCAGGCATCTATCAGCGCTTTGAGGTCGTTTTTGGTGCCATAGTATTTATCAACCGCAAAGTAGAACGAAGGATTGTAGCCCCATGAAGAATTGCCTTCAAACTCGTTTACCGGCATCAGTTCAACAGCGTTTACACCCAGGTTGCTCAGATAATTGAGGGTATCAGCAATGGTTTTGTAAGAGTGTGTACCCACAAAATCACGCACATGCAACTCATATATTACCAGTTTATTTTTATCCGGGCGGGTAAAGTTCGGGTACTTCCAGGTGTAAGTTGGCTGGTTCGCCTGCATTACGCTAACAATACCTGTTTGGCCAGCCGGGTAAGCTTTTAAGTTAGGATAAACTGATGCCGGTATGTATTTATCATTATCCGGATCAAGGATTTTTTCGCAATACGGGTCGGCAATTTTTAAGGTGCCATCCGCAAGGTATTGGTAAGCGTATTCTTTGTTAGGGTCCAGGTTATCTATTTGTACCCACCAATTATTTCCATCTGGTGTAACGGTCATGGCTGTTGGTGCCCAGTTATTAAACTCGCCAATTACCGCCATGGATGTTTTGCCAGGCGCGTAAATGTTAAAAATGGCTGATGTACCTGAGTTAATATACGTAACGCCGTCCCCTGCGCCTGATGGCAACGGTTTGCCGTTAGGTATAGTAACCCCACCGCCACCGCCTGTATTGGTAGGTGTTGAGGGATCAATGTTTTTTTTGCTGCAACTTGCCGTTCCTAATAGCAGGGCAATGATCCCGGTAAATAAAATGATTCTTCTCATGTCCTGGTTATGTTTTTTAGCGTGATGTTTCTCTATAAATTTTTACTGATATAAAATATATGCGGTAGTTGCAGGTACACTAATGGTTTGCGTGCTGGTACCCAACCCAAGTTCGTTCACCTTATCGCCGTTTGCAGCTATCGTCCATTTACCTCCGGGCAGATTAATTTCACTGGCAGAAGTATTTCCGTTCAGTATCACCAAAATGTTTTTCCATTTATCGCCATTAGCGTTCCCTGTTAAGCTAAAGGCGATCAGGTCGTTATCGTTAGTTTGGTTAAATTTCAAATGCTGCTGAACCATTTCGGCAGTAGGCATCCTAAATGCCGGATGATTTTTGCGTAGCGCAATTAGCCCTTTGTAATAATTGTAAACTTGCCTGTATTGCGCCTTGCGGTGCCAGACTATCTGGTTAATACTATCCGGTGACTTGTATGAATTAGCGACACCCTTTTTAGTGCGTAAAAATTCGGCACCCGAATGTAAAAAAGCAACACCCTGAGCGGTAAGCACCGCTGTTTGGCTTAGTTTGTCCATTTTAATGAGCTGCTCTTCTGTAGCATCAGGGTTGGCTATTTTCAGGCGGTCAAACAAGGTATTATCATCATGGCACGATACATAATCAATAGCTTGTGATGGTTGTGCCGCCCATGGGGCTTTTGAATAGTTTACCTCCGTATAATTGATCTGCGGATGTTGTACCGAGCCGGCAATACCAAATTTTACGCTTTCGGCTGTCCCGGGCTGTCCACTTACAAATCCTTTTGATTTCACATCGCTAAAACCACCTTTTAAGCCATCGCGCATATCATCGCCAAACGCGGCTATTTGATGGAGCTGATAGGTATGGGCCTTTGTGGCACGCAGGTTTTCAGGCAAGGCACTTTCGCCGGCTGTCCAGCCCTCTCCGTAAATAAATATCGAGGGGTCGTATTTGTGCAGGGCATCGCTCAGGGCGTTCATCGTAGCTATATCGTGTATACCCATCAAGTCAAACCTAAAACCATCTATATGATATTCTTTAGCCCAGTACAATACTGACTCTATCATAAATTTACGCATCATAGGCTGCTCTGAGGCTGTTTCATTGCCGCAGCCTGTACCGTTTGCATACTGGCCCAAAGCCGTTTTACGATAAAAATAGCCGGGTACAAACTGATTAAATACGGAGTTTTCGGTGTCGCTGGTATGGTTATATACTACATCGAGCACCACGCGCAAGCCGTTGGCATGCATAGCCTGTACCATTTGCTTAAACTCGCTGATGCGTACATTGCCGTCATACGCGTTAGTAGCATAGCTACCTTCAGGAACGTTGTAATTCTGTGGGTCGTAGCCCCAGTTATATTGGCCTTTGGACGGTTTGGTTTCATCAATGGATGCAAAGTCAAAAGAAGGCAGCAAATGTACATGCGTTGCACCCAGTTCTTTAATATGGCTAAGCCCGGTGGTTAAACCATCGGGGCTTTTGGTGCCAACTTCTGCAAGGCCCAGGAACTTTCCTTTATGTTTAATGCCGGAGTTAGGGTCCACAGAAATATCGCGTACATGGGTTTCATATATAACGATATCTGTAAAGTTTTTTAAGGCGGGCTTTTTATCATTTGCCCAGCCGCCGGGATTGGTTTGCGCAAGGTTAACTACCATGCCTCTTTTGCCGTTTACACCAACCGCTTTAGCATACATATCCGGAGCTTCTTGCAGCCATTTGCCATTCTGCATTACCTGAAAAGTGTAGTACCGGTTTTTAATATTCCCGGGGATGCTAACGGCCCACGTTCCATTATCCTTCCTGGTCAGATCGATAGTCTTTAAGGCGGTGCCGCCTTCCCCATTGGCATATAAACGTAACTTAACAGCAGACGCGCCGGGTGCCCAAACTTTAAATAAGGTTTTGGCAGGCGAGTAGGTAACGCCAAGGTCAGTGCCGTTATATACAGGATAACCAGTACCAGCTTCAGCAACAGAAGCAGCCCCGATCATAAATAATAGTAACGCGCTATAAAATTTCATCCCTCTCATCTGTAATTTTCCCATCTACTTTTTAGCGTATTTAATATTTTTACCATCCTGCACATAGATCACCGAGATGGCCGCGCACAGCATAAAAATACCTGCAAGTACAAGGGCGTATATAGCCTGACCGCCAAACAGGTTTTTTACTACCCATCCGCCAAAAAAGCCATTTACTATTTGCGGAAATGTGATAAAGAAGTTGAAGATGCCCATGTAAACGCCCATTTTTTTAGCCGGAATAGAACCCGAAAGGATAGCGTAAGGCATAGCCAGTATACTTGCCCATGCTAAGCCTATACCCACCATACTTAAGATGAGCATATTGGGGTTTTGGATAAAGAAGATGGATATTAAGCCAATGCCCCCTGCAATTAATGAAAAAGAGTGTGCCAGCTTGCGGCTGGTTGCCCGCGCAATGGCCGATAGAAAAAGCGCATAAATAGCCGATACGCCATTGTAAATACCAAACATCAGGGTAACCCAGTCGCCCGCTTTTGCGGCGTTTACGGAGGTGGTGTCTTTTAAATCGACATGGAAAATATGTGTGGCAATGGCCGGTGAAGCGAACACCCACATAGAGAATAATGCAAACCAGGAAAAGAACTGTACCAGCCCTAACTGGCGCATGGCTATCGGCATGTTTTTAAAGTCATGAAAGATCTGGCCTAAACCGCGCTTGGGTTCTTCTTCTGCTTCTTCGGGGTGAAACCCGGCGTACTCTGCCGGTGAGTATTCTTTGGTTCGTAAAACGGTCCATAACAGGCAAATAATCATTACCAGCGCGCCTACGTAAAACGAATAGGTAACATTTGGCTGCACGTGGCCCGGCTGCGCTGTTTGCGTACCCATAAAATAGCTGATCACCCAGGGTAGTACTGACCCGGTTACCGCTCCAACACCTATGAGAAAGGTTTGTACAGAAAAGCCCAGGCTTCGCTGACTATCGGGCAGGTTGTCGCCAATAAGTGCGCGGAAAGGCTCCATGGCCACGTTGAAAGAAGCATCCATGATCATTAAAATACCTGCCCCTACCATTACCGGCGGTAAAAACATCAATACTGCCGAATTGGGAAGGAAAAATAGAGCGAGCGCGGATAAAATACCGCCTGTTAGGAAGTATGGCTTACGACGGCCAAGGCGGTTCCAGGTACGGTCGCTATAATGGCCAATAATGGGCTGCACGATCATACCGGTGATAGGGGCCGCCAACCAAAATAGCGACAAATGTTCTACATCGGCCCCAAAGCTTTGTAATATGCGCGAGGCGTTACCATTTTGTAACGCAAAGCCAAATTGTATACCCAAAAAGCCGAAGCTCATGTTAAAGATCTGCCAAAAGGTAAGCTTTGGCTTTTCTACAGCTTTTCGCGTACCAGCTAAAGGCTGTGTGGTGTTTTTATGCTCAGCGGCGATCATTTGCTTAATTCAATTATAAGGGTAGTTTTTGCTGGAATAAGCAATTGTTTAATGTTGCTTATTTTTTGCCCGGTAATTACATCTGTGCCGCTGTTAAAGCCCGCCATGCGTTCAGAAAAATAATCGGTATCTAAAGCGGATTCCTTTTCGCTGCCGTTGTAGGCTATCATAACGGTTTTCTTATCATCATACCTGAAATAGGTGTAGATACCATTGCGGGGAATATACTGCATCAGCTTGCCTGTTTGTAAGGCTGTTGTTCTTTTGCGGTAATTAGCCAGGGTTCGTATGTAGTTAAAGGCCTCATTTTCTTTTTTATCGCGGCCTTCGGCGGTAAACTTGTTCTTTTTATCGGCCTCCCAGCCACCCGGGAAATCTTCACGTACCAAACCGTCGGGGTTGGAATAGCCTTTGAGCAATATTTCATCGCCATAATACATTTGCGGCACTCCGCGCATGGTAAGCAACATAGCCATACCCGATTTAAACTTGGTAAAGTCCTCATTTACTATCGAATAAAAGCGGCTCATGTCATGGTTATCCAAAAAAACAGTGTTGCGGGTGGGGTCCTGGTACATAAAGTCCTGCGCAACAATGTTGTATATCCTGTTTACGCCATCAGTCCAGCCTTCTTTGCCATTGAGCGCTTCCGCAATGGCATCTTTTATTTGGGCGTCGGTTATGCCTGGCAGCTGTGTGTCAAACCCACGGTTCACAGTATTTCCCTGGGTAAAGAACGCCTGGTTAGCTACAGACCACACCAGCGTTTCGCCAAATATGGACAGGCGCGGAAACTCCGCTTTTACTTTTTTTGACCAGTCGGCCATGTAAACAGCGTCGTTATACGGATAGGTGTCCAGGCGTAGGCCATCTATCCCCGCGTATTCTATCCACCAGATATGATTTTGGGTAAGATAATTCTGCACGTAAGGGTTATTCTGGTTCAGATCGGCCATGCGCTTATCAAACCAGCCATCCAGCATTTGCTTTTTATCTGCCGCAGCACCATGCGGGTCCATCACTGCTGCATCACGGAAGTTAGAGTTGGTATATTTAGGCCACTGGTGTACCCAGCTTTTCATGGGTATGTCCTGTATCAGCCAGCTTTCGGTACCAATATGGTTATGCACCAGGTCTTTAATTACCTTCAAACCCATGGCATGGCATTTAGCCACGTAGCTTTTAAATAATTCGTTTGTGCCGTATCGAGGGTCTATTTTATAATAATCGGTAACCGCGTAACCGTGATAAGAGGCGTGCGGCTCGTTATTCTCTATTTCGGGCGTCATCCATATGGCGGTTACTCCCAGGTCTTTTAAATAGTCGAGATGGTTGATCACCCCCTGTATATCGCCACCGTGGCGTGAATACATGGAGTCACGGTGTAAACCGGCTTCAAGCATACCTTTAACCACATCGTTAGACGGGTCGCCGTTTGAAAAACGATCCGGCATTAGCAGGTAGATCAAGTCTTTGTTGGTTACGCCCTGCGCACCCTGCGCTGTGTTGCGCTGTTTAAGTTCATAATTATAAACCAAGTCTTTTTTACCGGTCTGTTTAAACGTAATAGGAAATTTTCCCGGCCGTGCAGCAGCGCTGATAGCAAGGTCAAGAAATAAGTAGTTGGTGTTTTCTACCTTATGTACTGCTGTTAACTTCACGCCGGCATAATTTAAGCTCGCCTGGCTTGCTCCAATTTTATCGCCGTGTACAATTAGTTGTACTTTGGGGTTCTTAAAACCCACCCACCAAAAGGCAGGTTCCACTCTTTCTAAGGCCGGTAATTGTGCCAGCACGTATTGTGATAACAGCAAAAGGGCCAGGGTAATTTTTAGCTTCGGTCTTGTCATTTTTTAATTCGTCTCTACCAATGATACCCGGAAACGGGTGTAAAAAAAGTAGGGGGGATAAAAAAGAAGCCGGTATGCCAACGCATACCGGCTGTAGTATATTATTGTTTAACTACGGTGTATTTAGCCGTAAGCGATCTGTCAATTTTGCCTAATTTGCTTATATCAGTGCTAAAATCGCTGTATACAGTGGTGATGCTCACCTTGTAATTTCCAGCTGCAGAGATCGGCAGATTGTTATTGTCGGTATTGTTTAGGAAAGTACCATCGGCACCGGTTTTAGGTATGCCGTAGCTGTTGTCCCAGGCATGGTTCATCCTGAATTTAAATTCGCCTGCAACCATTGGTACAACACCTTCCCATGCCAGGGTGCCGTTATTGTACTTCAAATCAATATCGGCGCTCCAGTTACTTCCTACGGGGGCGTTACCAATAACAGACATATAATCCGCAGGTACCATTACCAGTGTACCGGCGTTTAGATCAACCTTGAGGTAGTATTGGCCTGCCGCGGGCGCTTTAATATTACCGCCGCTTGTGCCAATAGTGCCGCTACCGGTGGTTCCGTAAGCCACATCCCATTTCTTTTGAGGTGTGATCTTAAACTCAAGGTTACCCGCTGTGAAGTTGATGATACCAGTGTATACACCATTGCCGGTAGGCGACTGTAAGCTATCCGCAGTTGGTGGGTTCCAGCCCTGGTATGCGCCCGGTACGTATATGTATGATACTAAAGCAAACGGCGTAGCAGTTACTGTAACCACGTTTGAATAAGCAGTACCTTCGGTAGCCGATGAACTAAGCGAACTCTTCAGCCTCATCTCTAATTGAGCTGGTGTACCTGTTGGCAAATTCATAGATAATAACAGGTTATTAAAGTCCTGTACATTATAGCTTTTGGCAAACACACCAACAGGTAGCGTAACCTCGGTCGGCGTAGCGAAATTGGTTCCTTTAACGGCAATCTGAAACGTATAGGTTGGAGCCGCGCTGTATCCGTATGACTGCGCGGTGCCGGTTAAGGTGATGGCATTAGCGCTAAGGTTAGACTTTGTTAAAGCTGGAGTGGTAGTTGATACCGTTAACGAGCCGCCTTTGGCAGGCTGCGCCACTGTACGTACCTCATCTTTTTTGCAAGATGCCAGCACCAGAATGGCCAGGCAGCTGAACGCTAAAAATTTAGTAATAATTTTTTTCATGTTATTTTTTGTTAAAACACGTTTATGATTTGGTATAGCAGGAGCTGCAAACACAGCTCCTGCTGACTTAATTTTTTAGTAACCCGGATTTTGTTTTAGCGTAGGGTTGGCGGTAATGTCATCTGCAGGGATAGGGTAGATATTCCTGTAATCTTCTACAGCCCTGCCACCGGCAACACCGCCTTTAAACGGCCATACGTAAGCGGCTGTAGTGAACCTGCCGTAACGTACAAGGTCTGTACGGCGGAAGCCTTCCCAGTAAAGCTCGCGTGCCCTTTCATCCAGAATAAAGTCAAGGTTAATAGTAGCAACGTTACCGCTGGTGTTACCATACGCACGAGTACGTATCCTGTTCACATAATCTATAGCCGTAGCCAGGTTGCCGCCAGCGCCGCCGCGTAAAACCGCTTCGGCATAGATCAGGTACATCTCAGGCAGGCGGAACAACGGAAAATCCACGTCCGCGTAATCAAGGCTCTGGCCCGGTGCGCCCGCGCGTGTTACATTACGGTATTTGGTTACGGCAAAGCCATCGGTAAACACCGTTTGGTCTTTTATCTCCAGGTTTTGTCCGTTGGTATAAAACTGTGACCTTTTATCTGCAGTACCGGTATAATCAGGGAACAGGTTAGGCAGGTTCTTGGTAGTACGTGCGCCACCCCAGCCGCCATTGATACCGAAATAGCTTGCCGACTCTGAACCGCCAACAGGCGCGTGAGTTAAAAATGTTGTACCACCAAAGCTTTGAGTACGCAAACCATCATAGTTAATGGTAAGTATGTTTTCGCTGGTATTTTGCTGATTGTCAGCAAGCATTAACCACTGGTAGTTACTGATGAGTGAATAACCTGCACTAATCACTTTATTTGAGTAAACAATAGCGTCGTCGTATCTTTTTGTTCCGGTATATACTTCGGCGTTCAGGTATAGCCTTGCCAGTAACGCCCACTCTGCTGCCTGGTCTGCACGGCCATACTCATTTGTTTTTGGCGCGGCAAGCGTCGGCTCGATCGCTTTCAATTCCGATTCAACATAGTTGAACAAGGTTTTACGATCTGCTTGTTTTGGCACCGTTTTGCCTATCACATCATTTTCAGTTACCAGCGGAACGTTTCCGTAAAGATCCAATAACACCCAGTATTGGTAGGCACGTATAAAGCGGGCTTCTGCACGGAAGCGACGGATAGCGTCAGCATCAGCTCCTGAAATACCGCGGCTGCTCAGTTCAGCGTCAGACGATTGCCTGATAAAGTCGTTCGCCAGTGTAACCTGGTATAAACTGCGGTAGTATAAGCCTTTTAAGAAAGGGTTGGCGGCAGACCAGTTCATGTTATGGAAATCCTGTATACCGGCGTCGCCCCAGGCAATAACTGCCTCGTCGGTGCTTAATTCCTGTGCTTTCCAGTAAAGGCGTAAAAAATCAGAGGTACCTTCATCAATACCCTGCACATCGCCATTACCTGCAGGGCCCTGGTTACCGGTAAGCGCGTATGCGCCATATACTTTTGCAAAAGCCTGTTTGTAACCGGCCGGCGTAGCGTATACGGTAGCCGCTGTAATATCGTTGGTAGGCAGTAAGTCCAGCTTTTTGGTGCAGGCTGTTAAACTGCCTGCAAGCAGTACTACAGTTGCTGCCTTTATCATCAAGTTCTTTTTCATATCGCTTTATTATTAGCTGTATGTATATGTTAAATATACTATTGAATTAAAATTTAAGGTTTAAGCCTAACACATAGGTACGCGGGCGGGGGTATAGGTTATTATCAATACCGCCGTTCACCTCAGGGTCAACGCCTTTGTATTTGGTAATTACAAAAACGTTCTGCACGTTTCCGCTAATGCTTAACTGTGCCTTACCACGTAGTATTTTACCAAAGTTGTAACCGAGGCTCGCGTTATCCATTTTCAGGAACGACGCGTTCTGTACATAGTAATCCGATAGTACGTTTTTGTCGTTAGCGCCGATTAAACCGCTTTCCAATGCGTTGGTAGAACCATTGTTAAGGTACTGGAGCGGGTTGATGATGTTATTCCTTGTGCCGGTGTTGGAGAACACGTTATTGTAAGCATAGTTACCCAGGTTGGCACGCATCACTACCGCCAGATTGAAGTTTTTGTAAGTAACATTACTTGAGAAACCAAAAATGTATTTGGGATCGGGCTGTTTGTACAGATAGCGATCTTTATCATTGATGACGCCATCATTATTACGGTCCACATAAACATTGTCCAGTGGTTTTCCGTCGCTGCCGTAAACCTGCTGGTATACATAGAATACACCACGCGGCTGGCCTACATAGAAGCGCTCTACGTTGTTTCCTGTACCGCCTGATATACCGCCGGTAGCGATACCGGTAGAATTTGGATCGTTTACGAAAGTTAACTTGGTTACCTTGTTTACGTTATAAGTGGCGTTTAAGGCTACATCCCAGGTAACGCTGTTGCTGCGTACAATTTGCGCGTTGATAGTTGCCTCTATACCCTTATTGGTCATGCTGCCTACGTTGGTAACAATCACATTAGAGAAGCCTGCACCTGCCGAAACGTTAACCGGGGCAATGAGGTCCTTGGTTGTTTTATAATAAGCATCGATGCTACCGCTGATACGGCCATTAAGGAAGCCATAGTCGATACCCGCGTTGGTGGTGGCACTTTGTTCCCACTTGCGGTTAGGGTCATAAGCCGAAGGGCGGTATAACTGGTAAAAGCTGTTACCCAACTGGTATGATGCTGTTTGAGTGCTTAACGCATAATATGAAGTGTAAGCGTAGTTATCTATCGCGTCCTGCTGGCCGGTAACACCATAGCCTACACGTAATTTAAGATCTGATAGTACTTTGTTATCTTTCAGGAAAGATTCTTCTTTGATCTTCCAAGCGAAAGCTCCTGAAGGGAACACGGCGTAACGGTTGGTTGGGCTAAACCTTGATGAACCATCACGACGGATAGTACCTGTTAATAAATATTTATCGTCAAACGTGTAGTTTAAACGGGCGTAGTAAGACAACAGCCTGTGCTGTGGCTTATCAAACGGAAAGTTAGGCTGGCTTACAACTGTACCGTTACCGTCTGAAGTAATATCAGGGAAGTTGTAGTTTTTAGTAGAATAATCATAATAAGCATAACCAGCAACCGCGTCAATGCGGCTGTTGATTGACTTAATATCCTTGGCATAATTTAAATAAGCCTCAAAAGTGGTATTCAGGATGTTGGTACGGTACTGGTTGTTAACACCGCTGTGTAAAACGTTATTGGCGTCTTTATAACGGTAATAGCTGGCTGCCGCGGTTGGCGGGATATAGATAGTTCCTTTACCCTGTGATACATCGTAACCAAAGTTTACGTTGGCGTGCAAATCCGGTAGGAAGTGGAATTTGTAATCTAACTGTGCGTTACCAATGCTTCTTTGCACCTGGCTTTTGTCAAATTTCTGCTGAAGCAGGCCTACAGGATTGCGTGGCGCCAATGCTTTTAAGCCTGACGCTGAGCTTGGGTCAAGGTACTCGAAGTAACCGCCAAAATTATTATTGCCTGAAAATACCGGTTTGGTAGGGTCAAAAGTAACCGCTGCGCCAATAGCATCCTGGTTAGCAAAACGTGCCCTGCTATCAGATCCTTTTAAATTAATGTCGATCTTTAAATGGTTATCAAACAACCTTGGCGACAAGTTAACCGCTGCCGAAGCCCTTTGCAGATAGCCGGTTTTTAGGATACCTTTTTGATCCAGGTAACCTGCCGATACACGGTAAGGCATATTTTTTAAACCACCGCTTACACTTACGTTATTATCAGTACTTACCGCAGTTTGGTAAATTTCTTTTTGCCAGTCGGTATTGGCATTACCCAATAACGCCTGGAAAGCTGCAGTTCCGTTAGCCTTTACATAAGCACGTAGCTGGTCGCCTGTTAAAACAGGGACTTCTTTAGATAGTGTTGATACCGATACCTGCGAATTGATGTTTACAACTGGTTTACCCACCACACCTTTTTTAGTGGTGATGATGATAACGCCGTTTGAAGCTCTTGAACCGTAAATGGCCGTAGCAGAAGCGTCTTTTAAAACGCTGAAGGTTTCTATATCATTCGGGTTGATGAGTGTAAGCGGGCTTGGAGAACCTGGTATACCATCATTGCTTAACTGTACACCATCTACCACAACAAGGGGGTCGTTACTTGCACTTAATGAAGCGCCGCCGCGGATCCGGATAGTACTCCCTGCGCCCGGAGCACCACCATTAGAAACGATGGATACACCGGCTACTTTACCCGCAATTAATTGCTCTGGTGAAGTAATGTTACCGGTTTGAAAATCCTTTGAACTTACCGTAGTAATAGAGCCGGTTAGGTCTTTCTTTTTCACGGTACCGTAACCAATCACCACAATTTCGTTGAGTGATTTTGACGACGGCTGCATATTGAAGTTTACCGTTACACTGCCCGCGCCCACCGTAACCGTTTTGGGTTGTGAGGTGTAACCAATAAAACTGGCCGTTAAGGTATAGGTGCCGGCTTTAACGCCGTTTATCCGGTAAACACCATTAGCATCAGCCGAACCGGCTATGGTGGTGCCTGATATCAAAACCGTTGCGCCGGGTAACGACTGGTTATTGTCGTCGACCACTTTACCGGTAATGCTGCCTGATTGTGCGAATATCACCTGCGATATCAACAGCACTGCAAAAAGGAGCATAAACTTTTTAAAGTAATTGTTTCTCATTTAAAATTTGATTTTGAATTAATTAGTTAAGATGGTGTGTTTAAATGTTAATGGTTGGCCGCTATTGACGGTCGCGTACTCGCCCTCAGGTGCAAACCTGCGACTATGGAGATCAGGACCTTCATCAGTTTTAAGCCGTTAAAAAAATTTAATTGAACAGCCACCAAAAAAATCATGTTCCGCTCCTGCGAAACGTGAGATCATTGAGGCATGAAAAAATTATAATTGGTTTTTGTGAAGTGTAAGCGTTGGTTAAGCAGCTCGTTATCTTCAACAATACAAATTTCCTGAGCTAAAAAACCGTAACCTATTTTTTTACATAAAATTTAATAAAATTGAGATTTATTTAAATTTTAGTAATTGATAATCAGATTATTAAAATAAATTAAAATCAAAAAATTTAACGCTCATAGCATCATTTCAATACACTAAGCGTATAATTTACACTATTAAAACGGGCGTTTTTATGAGGTGTTTTCAACGTGAAATTTTCCTGACTGATCACGGCCTCAATCGTTGTTGCATATGACATTGATGAATACAATGGCCTTAGTAGCAGCGTTTGCCGCTGTTTGGCAATAAAGTATAAGTGTATGGGGTTGGCATCCAAAAGGGTTTTATGTTTACCCTCTCAGTAATGCGTGTTTCAGGAAGAGTAGAGAATGATCAGTCAGCGTACACTAAGCTTTTTTGCCGCTGGTATCAACCGCTTTAATGGCCATAACGCGCTGGTCAAATTCATCGCCGTGAATAAGCGCTTTAGCTTTGATGCGCATTTTGTAAACGTAAATGGTTTTTTCAGAATACTCTAATATCTTGGCAATGGTTTCGGTATCGGTAATACCCATCCGCATAAGGGCGAATATGCGCAGGTCGGTAGTGAGCACCTCGTTTTCTTTAGGCCAGATCTGGTTCTCTTTGGTGAATAGTTTATTAAACTCTTCCACAAAATTGGGGAATATCTTAATGAAAACATGGTCAAAGGTGTTGAACAGCGTTTCCCGCTCTTTTTTAATGTTGATGTTGTTGGCCATCAACTGTATGTCGTCATATTTTTTGGCAGGTAGTTTGGTATCAACAGAACGTTTAATACGTTCTAATTGTAGGATGTAGCCCGAGATAATATTGAAAAAGTAACCTATGTAGTCTTCTTTGATCTTGGTGCCTTCCATCAGTTTCTCGTTCACCTTCTCAATGATCTTTTCTTTCGATTTCAGCTTTTTATTACGCTTATACAGCAGTATAGACACCACAATAATTACCGCTGCCAACACCGTTATCAGGCTTAGGCTTCTTATGTATAGTTTTTCCTCGCGCTCTATAAATAGCAATTTTTCCGATGCCACAATGGGCAGGAGCGATGCTATCTGCACTTTACGCTGCCTTGCACCATAAAACTCGGCATCGTCAAGCGCGTGTTCGAGGGCTAAATAGGCGTTTTTAATATCGCCTTTTTTGTACAGTATCTCTGCCAGCCAAAATAAAGCAATGGTTTCTTTAGTAGACGAGCGTATATCGCTTATGGTAGCTTTAACAAGCAAGCCGATGCTTTTATCCGGCTGCCCCATACTTTGGTAAACGTTACTCAGGGTTGATTGTACTATCGCGTCCTGGTGTTCCGTAAGCTTTTTTGAATCCAGAAGCCGGTTAAATAATACGGTGGCAGAATCATTCGCGCCGTTCTTATATTCTTTGTAGCCGGTAAGGTAGATATTGTCATACGAGCCCGGGCTGCTGATGGCAATGGCCGAATCAATGTAGTTATTGGCCTGGCTGGTGTAAACGGGCGTAAAATGCCTGTCATTATTATAGGCCGCCAGATCATAATAG
Source organism: Mucilaginibacter sp. 44-25 (assembly GCA_001898335.1). Lineage (GTDB taxonomy): Bacteria > Bacteroidota > Bacteroidia > Sphingobacteriales > Sphingobacteriaceae > Mucilaginibacter. The sequence goes on from MKTS01000003.1 coordinate 450,995, forward strand.
GCCCTCATGGTAATAGAGTAATATTCCAACTTTACCGGGTTTTGCAGGCTTTGTACATTAATGCCCCGCATGCTTTCGAACGTTTCCTTAAACATTCCTGAAGAAAGCAGGATAAAACCCATTTTTATCTTGCTGAAATCTTCTTTAGGCTTATCCTTAAGGGTTTGGCTAATGAGTAATAATTTATTGGCATAAACGTAGGCCGAATCGTACTGATAAGATTTATACTCATCATACAATTTATTACAAACTTCAAACTGGTTTTGCAGATCGGTGGGGGCAAGGCGACGGAGCTTTGCCTTTAAAGCGGTTATCTGCGCTTCTTTTTGGTGATCGTAGAATCCTTTTTTTGAAAATTCCGCTTTCAACTGTTCAAACAAGTCGCCGTTTGCGGCAGCGGCTGGCAATGTAATCGGCAATAAAATAAAAATAAGGAACAGAACCCTTCTCATAATCAACAGTTAGCCACTATCGCCTGTGTTAAAGCAAGCTTGCACTAAATTAGTAACTTTCAACAGAATAAAATCTGGTTAGTTAGAAAAGAAATAAGTTAAACAAATAAGCGTATAGTTTAACGGTAGTTAAACACGGCAAATGCCTAAGTAACAAAAAAGCCTCTCAGATTTCTCTAAGAGGCTTTTTGATTTTCAGGTAGCGGGAGCAGGACTCGAACCTACGACCTTCGGGTTATGAGCCCGACGAGCTACCAACTGCTCCATCCCGCACTATCTTGTTGGTATTGTACATAACGGGCATAACTCCGAAATGTTTGCTCCAATTGTCAAAAAAGCAATTTGCTCTCCGTTTTAATTGGACTGCAAAGATATAATTCGTTTCTTTGCAGTCCAAATAATATTTTAAAATAATTTTTATGTCGCACAAAGCAGGTTTCGTAAGTATCATTGGTAAGCCTAATGCAGGCAAGTCAACCCTTATGAACGCGCTGGTTGGCGAAAAAATGTCTATCATCACCCCCAAAGCCCAAACTACGCGTCACCGCATATTGGGTATTGTTAATGATGAGGATTACCAGATCGTTTTCTCTGATACCCCCGGCATTATTAAACCGCATTACGCCCTGCACGAGAGCATGATGCACCAGGTAGAAGGCTCTATTGTTGATGCCGACCTGATACTGCTGGTTACCGATATTAAGGAAGAGTACGATGAGCAGGATGTGCTTAAAAAGCTTGAAAAGAGCGATGCGCCGCTTGCGGTATTGATCAACAAGATAGACCTCAGCAACGAGGAGGAAGTACGTGCCAAAGCTGCTTACTGGCAGGAAAAACTGAATCCGAAAGCAGTTTTCGCGGTATCGGCGCTCCATGATCATAACATTAAAGGCATCTTCGACTTTGTGCTGGAGAACCTGCCCGAGCACCCACCGTACTATGAGAAAGATGCCTTGACTGACCGAAACGACCGCTTCTTCGCATCAGAAATGATACGTGCGCAGGTGTTTAAGCAGTATAAAAAAGAGATACCATATAGCACCGAGGTGATTGTAACGGCCTTTAAGGAAGACCCTAAGATCTATCGTATCAGCGCGGAGATCATTGTGGAGCGCGAGTCGCAAAAAAACATCATCATTGGTAACAAAGGTGAGATGCTGAAAATCGTAGGCACATATGCACGCAGGGACATGGAGGAATTTTTCCAGCGTAAGATATTCCTGGAGATGTTTGTAAAAGTGATCCCCGACTGGCGCAGCAAAAAAAATTACCTGAAGAAATTCGGGTACGAATAATTCTAATTACGATTTACGAATTACGATTTTAGATTTTTGCTTATCGGGTTTGTAAATTTGCATGGATTTAGCGTTAACGGTTCCAAACCGTAACTCGAAGATCTGAAATCTAAAATCAAAATGAGTAACATAGTAGCTATAGTAGGCCGCCCTAACGTTGGCAAAAGCACATTATATAATCGTTTAACTGAAAGCCGCAAGGCTATTGTTGACGACTTTAGCGGCGTTACCCGCGACAGGCATTACGGCGCTTCTGAGTGGACCAACCACCAGTTTACCGTAGTTGATACCGGTGGCTACGTGGCCAATTCTGCCGATGTTTTTGAAGCCGCTATCCGCGAACAGGTGATCATCGCTATTGAGGAAGCTACCGCTATCCTGTTTGTAGTTGATGTTACCACAGGTATTACCGACCTGGATGATGAGATTGCTACCCTTTTACGTAAAGGCAACAAACCTGTTTTTGTGGTAGTAAATAAGGTTGATAACACATCTCAGGTTGCTGATGCCAGCGAGTTTTACAGCCTTGGCCTGGGCGAGATATACACCATATCTTCCATGACCGGCTCGGGTACCGGCGAATTGCTTGATGAAGTGGTGAAACATTTTGAGGATGTTCCGCTTGAAGAGAATACCCGCCCTAAATATGCCATTGTAGGCCGCCCTAACGTGGGTAAATCGTCCATCATCAATGCTTTGATAGGTAAAGATCGCAACATCGTAACGCCAATTGCCGGCACTACGCGCGATTCTATACACATCCATTACAACCAGTACGGGCACGATTTTATGCTGATAGATACTGCCGGGATGCGTAAAAAAACCAAGGTGAAGGAGAATATCGAGTTTTACTCGGTAATGCGTACCATCAAAGCTTTGGAAGAAGCAGACGTGATCATCCTGATGATTGATGCGGTTGAAGGCATCGAGTCGCAGGATATTAACATTTTCCACCTGGCCGAAAAGAACAAGAAAGGCGTGGTGATCGTGGTGAACAAGTGGGACCTGATTGAAAAGAACAGTAAAACCGTTAAGGTATTTGAAGAACAGATACGCCAGAAAATAGCGCCTTTTACGGATGTGCCAATTGTATTTACTTCGGTATTGGAGAAACAGCGCGTTTTAAAGGTGATTGATGTTGCCAATAAGGTTTATGAGAACAGGGCCCGCAAGATCCCAACTTCTAAGTTGAACGAGGTGATGTTGCCGATCATTGAGAAATACCCTCCGCCATCAATTAAGGGTAAATACGTTAAGATAAAATACATTACGCAGATAGCTGGCAGTACACCAATGTTTGCCTTCTTTTGTAACCTGCCGCAGTATATAAAAGACCCATATTACCGCTTTATAGAAAATCAGCTTCGCGAGAACTTTGAATTTAACGGTGCGCCTATACAGGTGTGGTTCAGGCAGAAGTAATAGCATTTTTCCGCCCGGGAGCTGGTTAGTAAGGTTGTACCGGAAGCGTAAAGTAAAACCGGCTGCCCTGATTAGGCTGGCTTTCTACGCCAATTTCGCCATTTTGAGCGGTAATAAAATCTTTTGCGATGGCGAGCCCCAAGCCGGTGCCGGATACATTGGAATCTTCGCCGGGCACTTTAAAATAGCGCTCAAATAACCGCGAAAGATAGCTTTCTTTGATGCCTTCTCCGTGGTCTCTCACCGAAAATTCAAGCAAATTGTCGGCAATCCGGGTCACTGTTAACTCAACTACGCCATGGCCGTTGCTGTATTTAATGGCGTTGGTAAGTAAGTTAATTAATACCCAGGCGGTCTTATCAGGATCGGCCCATACTTCGGGTAGGTCTTCAGCGCAATCTATCTGCAGCGAAAGGCACTTTTGGTCTGCCAATACCTTTATACTTTTTTGAGCATAGCTCACAATGCTAATGGGTTTTGTCGCGGTAAAATTGAGCAGTAGCTTTCCGGTTTGTACCTGGCCCATGTCCAGCAGTTCAGAGGTGATCCTGAGCAGCCTGTCGCTATCTTCCTCGATATTATCTATTAATTCCTGCTGAAATTCAGTAATGGCGCCGTAACGTTCATTTCGTAATAGCGCGGTACTCATTTTAATGGAACCTATAGGCGTCTTTAGCTCATGCGATATAGTGGCTATAAAGTTCGTTTTCGCTTCATCCAGGTGGTAAAACCTGGTGATGTTTTTGAGCAGTACAAAGTGGCCTATTTTACTTTCTCCGGGTTTATTTGAAGGCAGGTGTATCTCAAAAAACTCTCTTGTAAAATAGGTTTGTTCCCCGTCCAGGTCAAGTTTCAGGTCGTAAACGGCATTTTCTGATTGGATAAGTTTGGAAATAACATCGTTCCAGGCGGCAATTTCCCTGAGTTTTTTACCTTTTATATCATCTTCGGCAACCCCCAGTAATTTAAGGGCCATGGGGTTGGCAAATATTACATGCTCATTTCCATCAAAGCCAATAATGGCATCGGTAACATTTTTTACAAGAGTTTCTACCCGCAATTGTTCAAACCGAATGCTTTGCAGGTTCCCGTCTTCGTAATCGCGCAGCTTATTTACCATCTCATTAAACGAGCGGCCAAGGCTTTGAAATTCGCTATTATCAGGAAAGCGGATATTAACTTCATAATTCTTTTTCGATATCTCCCCGAATGCCGAAATAAACCGTTTGATGGGAGCGCTGATGTAATTGGGGAACTTAAAAAGGAACAGAAGGGTAATTAATAAACTAATTAGTCCGAGCATGCTCATGTTCAGCATGGCCCGGTTTACCCCGATATTGGCTTTCGCGTTACGCTCATAAATGGCTTTTAGGTTAACGGTTGAAATACGATATACGGCATCCTTCATCCTGGCACGGAAAACCGCTCTTTTAAGCGGATCGTTGCTGTACTGCTTAAATTTTATAAAGTTTGCGAATAACGAATCGGTGTATTCCTGTTCATGTGGCTCGGTAATGTTTTTTTCTTCCTTGGTAATATTTTGCTGGATGATCTCCTGTTGCACATCATTCGGGATGTCGGGCATATCCAGTGCTTCATTAATGTTTTTAATGAATATAAGCGATTCGTAATTGTCGCGCAGAATGGCCTTGTCATCCTGTGCTATTCTATGCAGGTTAACAATGGCCAATGCTGAAATAAGCGACGTAAGCGCGAATAATACACCAAACCCTATACGTAGTAAATTTTTAATGGTCATTTGAACCTGGATTATCAATACTGTGGCGCCTACACAATGGCAATGCCACAGTATTGATTCTAAGCGCACGATGGCGAACCACCTACCATTAACAGTATAATTAATTATAATCTTCGGATCGGAGTGTTATTCCGGGCCGGATGCATTTTCATTTTGAAAATATACTTTCCCAAAATGACAAGGTGAGTGTACATACAGATAGCCGTGAATTGCCTATGTGTGCGCATGAATGGGCAATAACGGCTCATAAGTAAACCGGGCATGTTTTTAGCAGTGCGCGAATTGTATGGTAGCAGGAAATATTTTGATTATAGAAGATGAGGGTAAGTTTAGGGATTTGCTTTCACGAATAATAGAGAACGAAGGGTTTAACGTGTTTAAAGCACCAAACGCGGCGGCTGGTTTAAAACTGCTTGGAGAGAACGAGATAACAGTGGTGATAAGTGACGTTAAACTACCCGATGCGAACGGCGTTGATCTGGTTAAAAAAATAAAAGACGGCTTTGAGAAAGTAGAGGTGGTGGTACTTACAGCCTTTGGTTCTATTAAAGACTGCGTAAAAGCGGTAAAGAACGGCGCCTTTGATTATATAATGAAAGGCGATGACAACGCACGCATTGTACCCATTGTTAAAAGCGCCGCCGAAAAAGCCCGGTTAGGCACACAGGTAAAAGCTTTAAGAAAGCATATCCCGCATGAATACAGTTTTGATTACATCATTGGAAATTCGCCGGCAACTATACAAGCAGTTGCCATGGCGAAGCAGGTAGCCGATACCGATACTACCGTATTGCTGCTCGGCGAAACCGGTACCGGGAAAGAGGTATTCGCGCAGGCGCTGCACAAAGCAAGTTTAAGGCGCGATAAACCGTTTGTAGCCGTTAACTGTAGTTCCTTTTCAGGCGACCTGTTAAAAAGTGAGCTGTTTGGGCACGTGGCCGGTTCGTTTACCGGTGCCTTAAAAGATAAAAAGGGCCTTTTTGAAGAGGCTGATGGCGGTACACTTTTTCTGGACGAGATAGGTGAAATGAATATCGAGCTTCAGGCACAACTGCTACGCGTGTTGGAGAACGGTGTTTTCAACCGTGTGGGAGAAGCCCGTACCACTCGTGTAAATACCCGCATTGTGGCGGCCACCAATAGGAAGCTCAAGAACGAGGCCGTTAACGGGAAATTCAGGCTGGATCTGTATTACCGGCTTGCTGTTTACACTATACCGCTCCCGCCTTTGCGCCAGCGTAGCGATGACATACAAGCCCTTGCCGGGCATTTTGCATTAGTGTTTGCTAAACAGTTTAATAAACCGGTGCCCGCTATTAACCCCGAACTGTTAAAATGTTTGCGGGAACATAAGTGGCCGGGGAATATCCGTGAGTTACGAAACCTGATGGAGCGCCTGTTGATCATCAATCGCGGTGAAGATTTGACCATTGCTTCGCTTCCCGCCGATTTTTTTGAAGATACTTTTGCAGAACAAGGTGATTCTTTTGATCTGAGCGACCTGGAAACCCGTTACATTCGCAGGGCCTTACACCAGGCTAACGGTAATAAACGCGAAGCGGCACAAATGCTGGGGATCAGCCTGTCAACCTTGTATCGCAAGATGGAAGAATACCATATCTGATATTCTCAATCTGACAACTATTTTCCTATTCTAAAAATAATATGGCTGCTATATTGAATGTGTTTTGTTATAAAATACTGATAAGCAGCTATTTATTTATTGCTTAAAATTTGGCATCTGTGTGGTATACGCCAATCGGATAGTTGATCTATCCCAAATAAACAGAAGTAAAATTTAAGCAAGTAAACATGAAAAAAATCTTTACCGCACTAACCTTCGCGCTCGCCTGCAGCACCATCACGGGTATGGCCCAAACGGCTACTGCACTTAAGCCTGGGCAGGATTCCACCAAAAAGAAATTCGAGATACCTAAGGATGCAGAGCCGCTAAGCTATGCTGATTTCTCGTGGATAAACGGCCAGAACCGCCAAACATCAAAACTACTGGATAATAAATACTTTACCGGCGACTTTACGTTCGACATGAACTATACCCGCTCTAACCATAACCCTATTGATAATACGGTAACGGGTTCAACAGCGCTTGCGCGGAACGGTGAGGTGGCTGTATCATTTGTAGGTATTGGCGGCGATTTCCATTACGACAATGTGCGCGGCCGTATCATGACGCAGTTTGGTACCCGCTCAACCGTTGTGCCGCGGAATGATTACAGCGGTTACAAGGGGCAGTATGACCTGCCCGACGCTTACCGATACCTTAGTGAAGCCTACGGTGGTTATCATTTTAACGCGTGGCATGGTATCAACGTGGATATGGGTATCTTCATGTCATATATAGGTATGTACTCGTATAATAACTTCGAGAACTGGAGCTACCAGCCATCTTATACCTCTGATAATACCCCATGGTTTTTTAATGGTATAAGGGTACAGGCTTTCCCATCGGTAACTACCAAAGTGGAGTTATGGATCATTAACGGCTGGCAGTCTTACGGCGTGTTTAACAAAATGCCGGGGTTCGGTTTTTCGGTTAATACCAGGCCAAGCCCAACCTTTTCTTTTGTAAGTAATAACTATTTTGGTACAGACGTAGCCGGCGCGCCCGGAGTAAAAAGATACCATACAGATAACTCCATACAGCATTTATACTATGATGCGGCAAACAAAAGCACATCAGGTATAAAACGTGCCGCTTTCACACTTACCGCCGATTTTGGTTTTCAGAATGGTACAGCGCCGGGCAATGTGGTTTATTCGGCATTTGGCAAAAACGCCTCAAACTTTATCAGCGCGATGGCCTATAACCGTTTGTGGTTTGGTAAGGATATGAAATGGGGATGGACCCTCGGTGGGGGCTTTATGAGCAACCCAAGCCGCTACCTGGCATTAGTACCCCCCGGCCAGGCAACAGATTCGTTCCTGGCAGCATCAACGCCCGGTTCTAAAATGGCCGGCTGGGATGGGTCAACCTGTTTGGACTATAATCCAAACCAGTTCCTTACCGTACGTTTTGAGTTAGTACACCGGTTTATGAACGTTCCGTATTTTAACGGTCATGGTGGGGTTACCAGCGCATCAGGTTACCAAACCAACCCGGCAACATCATTCAACCCTAACTCATACATACCGGCCGACCCATCTTTTACGCCCGACCTTGTAAAATCAGAGAACAGGTTCGTTATCGCTTTAATGACTCGTTTTTAATTAAACTTTTCAGTAAGATCATGAAACAATCATTCAGAATTTATGGTATCGCATCCTTATTTGTTGCGACCATGCTGCTAACCATAACAGTGAAAGCACAATCATCATCCGGCATTTACCTGTCTGCGGATGATTTTATTAATCACAAATTAAGCTATACAGCCGAAGCAGAAGCCGGGCAAATTCGTTTTAACGGACTGTTTGACTGGGCTAATGTAAAAATAAAGCAAGGTGCCTCACCCGTTTATCTGCGCAAGGACAAAATCTTTGGCTACAGGCTAAAAGGGGCCGATTATCGCTACTTTAAAAACACGGCGTACAAGATCATAGCTGAAAAGGGTATTTATCTGTATTCTGCCTACCAGTTAGAGCCTAATACGAGGGGCGTTAAAAGGGTAGAAGATTTCTATTTTAGCCAAAAACCTGATACAGCCATAAAAGCGCTTACCATGAATAATTTAGAGGCCGTGTTTCAAAACGATACGCAGTTTTTGTATGCTGTTGAAGGCTTTTTTAGGTCTGACAGGCAACTGGCCGATTATGATAGTAAGCTCAAAGAATATAAGCTGGAATATATTTATGCGCAAACCGTGAAGTAAACCGGCTCCAATCACCGGATTATATACGACCATCATCAAAAGCCCCGATCATAATAAAGTGATCGGGGCTTTTCTTTTTGTAGGATTAATAGGGTTATGACTGATTGGCATCGAGTTTGGCTTCGCTTTCCCTTTGCAGTTTTTTCAGCATTTCGTTACCGATAAGGGCATCTATCATGCCGCCATTGCCGCCATCTTTGCCGCTTACCAATATCTCAGGCACCAGTTTTATGCCATTGCTGGCTAGGGCTTCCGCCACGCGTACAATGGCGTATTGTTCGGTACCCATTGCCTCTGTTTTTTGCTTGGTTACCTCGGCCTCAGCCAAACCTATCGCCTTAATTTTACCGGCATCGGCATTACCGTTTACTTCCGTAGCTGCGGCATCAGCTTTGGCATTAATGGTTTTGGCCTCTGCATCTGCTTTTGCGGTAATCGTTTTATTTTCTGCATCTGCTTTGGCGTTGATAATGCGAGATTCTGCATCACCTTTAGCAGCGGCAACCTTTGAGGCAGCCAGTTGCGTATTGATCTCTACCTGGCGGGTTGATTTTACCACCTCGGGTTGCATGTCGGCGCCGGCTTTAGCACTTTCGAACTCCTTACGTTCAATTTGCGCGCTTTTTTGAATTTCGTAGGTTACGCGTTCCTGCTCAGCTATCTTACGGTCGGTAAGGGTCTTCATAAGTGCTTCCGGTGGAACAATGTCGCCAATTAAGGTATCTACACCTTCCACGTTATAGGCTGCCAATACTTTGCTTATTTGCTGGCGGGCATCTTCCTGCCGTTGAGAACGATTGGTCAGGAACTCAATTACACCGCTTTTTTGTGCCGAGTTACGGAAGTAGTTGGCGATGGTTGGTTCCAATACCTGTGATACCAGGTTTTTCATATTACCAAAGCGGGCAATCACCTTAGGCGCCTCGTTACGCGGTATGTGGATGATCTGCGAAACATCGAGGTTAAAGGTAAAACCGTCTGACGAACGTACGCTGATGGTACACAAGTTCTTATCCAGTTCATGCGATTCGGTACGGCTGTTAGCCCAGTTTAATACAATGTTGGTTGTAGGTACTATTTCTACCGCATGGGTGTATATATTGATGGGATGTTTACCTGGGTCAAGCGGTTCGTCCCAAACACCTTTCTCGTTTTTGGCCACAATATTACCGTGTGTAAAGCCAACGCCGCTGGTATCGAGCCCTTCGGGGCCTACGAAGGAGTTCACCACACCTACGTAACCTATATGGATATGTATCATATCCACCTGTTCCACAATGGCAAACCATGGGTTGAGGTAATAGGTACCTGCCAGTATCACGTCCTCCTGCAAACCTTTTTTACCGCCTGCTTTAATAAAAGCCATGGGGTCCTGGTAGTTACGGTGGCCTTCGACCGAGCCTCCGGCAATTTCACCTTTATCCAAAGGCTCACCATCCAATGTGGTAACAATGCCCACTTTGTTTTCCTGGATGCGGGTAATAGGCACCATCACTATCTCGAACAGGAAGGTATTGATACGGTAGCTACCTGGAGTAAGGAATGCCGCTTGTGGACCTTTTTGGCCATTGTTTTCCAAAAACCCACGCCCATCCTGGAACTTGTCGCAATCAACCGGTTTACCCAACACACGGCCCGTATCCATTGGCGCGCCGTCTTTGGCTTTTACCAGCCCCAGTTTATCCTGCGGGATAATGGTAAATTGTTCCATGGTAATGGCATACTGCCATGGCCACATGCGCCAGTAAAGGCCCGGTGCAAGCGGCGCGGCCTGCATACCAGCTTCGCCTTTGGTGGCAATAATGCGTCCATCAGGCAGGCGCGTATCGCCATAAAGCGTAAACTTTTTAACAACTAAACCAATACGGTCATCCGGAACGATGATCATACCAAAGAAAACACGCAATACAAATTTGTACAGCAGAACAGCAGCCACCAGCGGAAATACCCACCAGAACTGGATCAATAAATTTTCAGACATTTTGTTTAAGTGATTTATTTAACGGAACCCTTAAGGTGCGGGCCCTCACAATAACTTGCAGCTTTATGAGACCTTGGCTGCATAGCGATAATAAGATGCTGCTGTATCATGCTTGTTACAAAAAAATTTAAAATATTTGGATAGTTATCGTCAATGCCTGCCGCTACGGGCAGCGGGGGAGTTCACAAACGATTTAATTATAAGCCTTTTATATATTTAAAATTAATTATACCTTTGCGTCCCCGCAGAAAGAACTCCGGGGGTAATGTTGAATACATAAAAAACAAAGAATGGCAACTAAGATCAGATTGCAAAGACACGGTAAAAAAGGAAAACCTTTTTACTACATCGTAGTAGCAGATGCCCGTGCACCAAGGGATGGTAGGTTTATTGAGCGTATTGGCTCTTACAACCCAAACACTAACCCGGCTACAATTGACATCAATTTTGATAAAACTTTTGAGTGGGTTAACAGTGGCGCGCAGCCAACTGATACCTGCCGTGCAATACTTTCTTACAAAGGGGTATTATACAAAAAACACTTACAGGGAGGCGTTACTAAAGGTGCTTTAACCCAAGAGCAGGCAGATGAAAAATTTGCTGCATGGTTAGAGCAAAAAGATGGTAAGATCACCGGTAAAAAATCAAACCTGGCATCAGCTAAAGACGAAGCACGCAAAGCTGCTTTGGCTGCTGAAGCTAAAAAGAAAGAAGATAAAGCTGCGGCTATTGCTGCTAAAAACACACCTCCAGCTGAAGAAGTTGCAGAAGAAGCTCCTGCTGCTGAAGAGGGTGCTGCAACTGAAGAAGCTGCAGAAAGCGCTGAATAATTTTAGCAGCTTTGATATTACCAAATGGCGAAGGACGGATGTTCTTCGCCATTGTTGTTTAACGATACACTAAGCCTCTTGTTCCGGTTGGGAAATATAGCCTTGGTGGTACAGCGGTAATGGGTTAGTTGCCAGTTGGTTGGTATTGACAATTTTTTGTCAGTAAAATCATTTGTTATGATGTTAAAATACTGGCTATCAAATGAATATTGGTTTTCACAGGTGTTCCGCGCGGAACGCTTTTGGAAACTATATACGGTACACTAAGCACGCTTGTAAACAGGGAGCTTAAACAGATATTTGCAAATGAAAACAGAAGAACATTTCCGGATTGGCAGTATATTAAAAACCAAAGGCCTCAAAGGCGAAATGGTGATGTACACCGATTTTGAAGGTATTGAGCAGATCAAATTCAACTCGGTATTTATTGAGATAGCCGGTAAACTGGTGCCGTACTTCATCAGCTCGGTTAAATATCTGCAAAACAACCAGGCTTACCTTAACCTGGAGGATGTAGATACCGTTGAGAAAGCGGCTTTACTGGCTAAAAAGGACATCTACCTGCCCAATAAACTGAAACCCAAAAAGAAGAAAGAGGAGTTTACGCTGAAAGACCTTAAAGGCTTTTTAGTGGTTGACGAAAAGCAGGGCGAGCTGGGCGAGATAGACAGTATTATGGAGTACCCGCAGCAGCTCATCGCCTCGGTTTATTTTAATAATAAGGAAGTGCTGTTCCCGCTTAACGTGGAAATTATTAAAGGTATTGATGTAGAAGGCGAAGAAGTATACGTTGACCTGCCGGAAGGCCTGCTGGACATTTATTTGGAAGGATAACATTAACACCAGATATTTTAGGATTGTTTATATTTAGGCATGAAATACATTATAACTTTAACCTTATTATTAACAGTTTTTTTTGCAAACGCCCAATCTGCGGTACAAGCAGTTACCAGTTCAAAAGGTGTGTTAACGTTTGATAAATTAGTTAAGAAGCCACAGTTGACTGTAGATGTTGGGGATACTGTTACTCTTTACAAATTTGTTCCGAAGTCCAATACTTGGTCAGTAAAATATAAAGGGCTGCCTGGCTTTTTAAACGACTCTGTATTAGTTCAGAGTGATAAAATGGTTCTTTTTAAGAACATATTCATCAACAGGGATTACAAGAAGGCAATGATCAAAAAATATGGCGCCTATTACGGCCCATACGTAGCTACAGGAACGATAATCGAAGGAATGACGAAATCAATGTTTTGTGAATTCATGAATAAGCCGGATGATATCAACCGTACAGTAGGTTCATGGGGAGTACACGAGCAGTGGGTGTACAACACCACCATTAGTGGAAAAACTGAATATTACTATTTTGAAAACGGAAAGTTAACCAGCTGGCAAGATTAGTTCTTATTACAATCAGGCAACATGGTAAACCAGGTTTTCGCACCTATGCTCATTATCCCCAACGGGCTTAAAGAAGTGGGTTTTTATACAGATGCGTTCGGTGCTAAGGAAATACGCCGCTTTAGTAATGATGACGGCAGCATCCATGTGCTGGAACTGAATTTAAACGGCGCTATATTTCACCTGCACGAGCAGTGGGAAACCACACTCATCAGTCCGGCCAAGGCTGGCGCCAGTACCGTATCAGTCAACATATTTGTTGATGATGTGGATGTAGTTGTGGCACAAGCCGTAGCGGCCGGAGCGAAAGTCACCTCTCCCGCGCAGGATTTTGATTACGGCTACCGCCAGGCCGATATTACAGACCCATACGGCCACTGCTGGCAAATACAGAAGGTTATTTAAGAGAGGCAAGAAAGCAGGAGACAAGAGCCAGGAGTCAAGATGCAAGAGTCAAGAATAGGATTGGGCTAATAGATGAAAACTAATCTCTATTCTCCAATCACTAATCACTAAATTTGCCCCCATGCGTTTTGATATTATTTCGGTACTGCCGGGTTTGCTGGAGAGCCCTTTTGCCCACTCTATTTTGCAGCGTGCCCAAAAAAAGGGCATCAGCGAGATTGTGGTGCATAACCTGCGCGATTACGCTACCAACAAACATAAAAGTGTGGATGATTACCCATATGGCGGCGGCAGCGGCATGGTGATGGCCATACAGCCTTTTGCCGCCTGTATTGAAAAACTTAAAAGCGAACGCGAGTACGATGAGGTGATTTTTATGACGCCGGATGGCGAAACCTTAAACCAGGGCATTGCCAACCAACTATCCATCAAAAAAAATATTATTGTGCTATGCGGCCATTACAAGGGGATCGACCAGCGCATACGCGATATTTATGTAACCCGCGAGATCTCTATAGGCGACTATGTGCTCTCCGGAGGTGAACTGCCGGCAGCGGTTTTGGTAGATGCCGTGGTAAGATTGATACCGGGCGTTTTGAGCGATGAGACCTCAGCCTTGTCTGACTCTTTCCAGGATGATATGCTTGACGCTCCCATTTACACCCGCCCGGCAGACTGGAATGGCCATAAGGTGCCGGATGTGTTGCTAAGCGGCCATGCGGGCGATATAGAGAAATGGCGTTTTGAACAGGCGCTGGAACGTACCAAACAACGCCGGCCTGATCTGTTGGAGTAAATGCCCCCTCACCCCCTGAAGGGGGATAGAATGTATAAGGTGGGTCGGGTACGCTGTTTTCTTAACTATTCACGTAATCAACCAGTTCACCTAATCACCAACTAAAATTGTTAACAACAAATATTTTGTGGAAATTTTTTAAAAGTGTTTTCTAATTAAAACATTTTCCGTATTATTGCACTCCGATTTTTACGGGTTAAAAATCGGTTTTAAGAGCTAAAAATCATGGATTTAGTAAAATTTGTAGAAGAGCAATCAGTAGTTAAAAATACCTTCCCCGCTTTTAAAGCCGGTGACACTGTAAGCGTACATTATAAAATCAGAGAAGGTAACAAAGAGCGTATCCAGGTTTACCAAGGTGTTGTATTACAACGTAACAGCGTTGGTAACAGCGAAACCTTCACTGTACGTAAAGTTTCTAATGGTATTGGTGTTGAGCGTATCTTCCCTTTTAACTCTCCAAACATTGATAAAATTGAAGTAAACAATGTTGGTAAAGTGCGCCGTGCTAAATTGTACTACCTGCGTGCCCTTACCGGTAAAGCTGCCCGTATCAAATCAAAACCAGTTTAATTACTATCGCTTAAACACCGATTGCTTTATAAAATCATTCAAGAAACCTGCGTTTTTCAACGCGGGTTTTTTGTTTTGTAGTCTGTCCGTCATTGCGAGCGTAAGTGTGGCAACCCTCAACCAACAACGGCCCTTGTTGTCATTCTGAGCGACAGCGAAGAATCTAATGTGCATCAAGTTCTATAATAGATGCTTCGTACCTCAGCATGACAAATTAAAGAAACCTTGTTGTCATTCTGAGCGACAGCGAAGAATCTAATGTACATCGGGTTCTATATAGATGCTTCGTGCCTCAGCATGACAAATTAAAGAAACCTTGTTGTCATTTTGAGCGACAGCGAAGAATCTAATGTGCATCAAGTTCTATAATAGATGCTTCGTGCCTCAGCATGACAAATTAAAGAAACCTTGTTGTCATTCTGAGCGACAGCGAAGAATCTAATGTACATCGGGTTCTATATAGATGCTTCGTGCCTCAGCATGACAAATTAAAGAAACCTTGTTGTCATTTTGAGCGACAGCGAAGAATCTAATGTGCATCAAGTTCTATAATAGATGCTTCGTGCCTCAGCATGACAAATTAAAGAAACCTTGTTGTCATTCTGAGCGGCAGCGAAGAATCTAACGTACATCGGTTTCTATAATAGATGCTTCGTGCCTCAGCATGACAAATTAAAGAAACCTTGTTGTCATTCTGAGCGGCAGCGAAGAATCTAATGTACATCGGGTTCTATAATAGATGCTTCGTGCCTCAGCATGACAAAATGAAAAAGATAGTTGCACAACTCCCATTGTTCCGCTCTCCGCAATCACATGCAGGAGTAGAAACAAACAAAAAAAGCCCCGATAGAAGAAACTAACGGGGCTTAAATATTTTTAGCGTAGAGGTTTAATTCAACCGGTATGGGGCTATAAGGTAAAACTCCGGTATTTTTACGTTAAAAGTTGAACTATCCAGCAGGCGCTCCATCAGGTACTCGCCTTTCATGCTGCCCATATCGGTTTTTAAGTTGCAGCCGCTCACATATTCGTGGCTGTTGCCAGGTTCTATAATAGGTTGCACACCTACCACACCTTCACCTTCAACCTCGCGTTTTGCGCCGTTTGAATCAAAAATATACCAATGCCTGCTCATTAAACGTACCGCGTAATTACCCATGTTCTCAATGCTTACGCGGTAAGCGAACATAAAATGGTCGTTAGCCGGGTTTGAGTACTCTGGCTGGTAAATGGTTTCAACCGAAACCTTAACACCCTCAGTAATAGTAGTAGCCATTTTATTATCTTGATCTCCTTATTTCAAATATATCGGTTGCAATTCAAAAATTAAGCCATCTCCAGGCTATATTTTTTATCAACCTGTTCCAATATATCCATTATCTCTTCAACGGATGAAGCAACAACAAGTTTCATTCTAAACTCCTTAAAATCAGGCAACCCTTTAAAATAGTTGCTGTAATGGCGGCGCATCTCAAAAATCCCCGTTTTGGGGCCTTTCCACTCCATTGATTTAATGAGGTGTGTTTTACAAACATCAATACGCTCGGCAATGGTTGGCTTATCCAGATGCTCTCCCGTGGCAAAAAAATGTTTCACCTCACGGAATATCCAGGGGTAGCCAATAGCCGCGCGGCCTATCATCATACCGTCAACCCCGTATTCCAGCCGCCAGTTGGCCGCTTTCTCGGGCGAGTCGATATCCCCGTTGCCAAATATGGGGATTTTTATGCGGGGGTTCTTTTTTATTTCACGTATCAGTGTCCAATCGGCAACGCCCTTGTACATCTGCGCGCGTGTGCGGCCGTGTATGGTTAAAGCCTTTATACCTACATCCTGAAGGCGTTCGGCCACCTCATAAACGTTTTTAGTATTGTCGTCCCAGCCCAGGCGGGTTTTTACGGTAACAGGAAGGTGGGTAGCCTCTACCACGGCTTTGGTCATGGCCACCATTTTATCAATATCCTGCAACAGGCTGGCACCCGCGCCCCGGCAGGCCACATTTTTTACCGGGCAGCCGTAGTTAATATCCATCAGGTCGGGGCCGGCTTGTGTGGCTATCTCGGTAGCTTCGCGCATGTGCTCAATGTCGCTCCCGAAGATCTGGATGCCAATAGGGCGCTCGTATTCAAAAATATCCAGCTTTTGGCGGCTTTTGGCCGCGTCGCGTATCAAACCTTCTGATGAGATGAACTCCGTGTACATCATATCGGCCCCGTTTTGCTTACACACATAACGGAAAGGCGGATCGCTCACATCTTCCATCGGCGCCAGCAGCAACGGAAATTCCCCTAAATCTATGTTCCCTATTTGTACAGACATGATTATATTTACGCTGCAAATTTACGCAATTTGAGCTATATGACGAAAGCGCCTGTAAATCAAACATCTGCAAGAAGGCAATTCTTTTACTTTTTAGTGATATGTGCAGGGCTTTGGGTAATCATGAACGTGGTGGCCGTTATTGGATTGTTGGTGTACGATAGTCAACTTGTTAAAGATATAGCTACGGTAAATACTGATAACCCCAAAGTTATACCCGTGCTTTATTTTTTGCAGTTGGTAACCATGACCATCCCTCTTTTTGCCGGGCCGGTAATATTTGCCGCATGGGTAATGCGTAAACCAGCTGAATATCTGAAAACAACCTGGCGCTTTACACCAATACTTTTAGTGGTGGTATTTTTTGTTATGCTGGTTTCATCGCCATTGATAGAACTATTGAGTAACATTAACCATCAAATGGTTTTGCCTTCATGGCTAAAGTGGTTGGAGGATTGGATGAAGCAAAGCGAAGAAAATGCTAAACAGCTTACCACGGCTCTTTTGCAGATGAACAGCCTGTGGGATTGCATTAAGAATGTATTATTGGTAGGCCTGTTCACCGCCATTGCCGAAGAGTTCCTGTTCAGAGGGGGGATGCAAACCATATTGTTGAAATGGACTAAGAACAAGCATACCGCTATTTGGGTAACGGCGGCTATTTTCAGCGCTTTTCATTTGGAGTTTTACGGCTTTTTGCCACGCATGCTGTTGGGCGCGCTGTTTGGCTACTTTGTGGTTTACAGCGGTAGCATATGGCCCGCGGTTTGGGGCCACTTTTTAAACAACGGTACCGCGGTGGTGGCCACTTACCTTTACCAGAATAAACGTATAAAACTTAACCCCGACGACCAGCACATATTTACTTTTTGGCAGTATGCGTTTAGCCTGATAATTATTATAATTTTGCTGCTGGTTTACAAAAAAATAGCCGGGGGTAAAAGCAGTCCCGTATTAAATGGAGAAGAACTGGGTTAAAGTATTTACGTCTTCCAATTACTATCAGTCGGAAATTGTTAAGCAAATGCTTACCGGGAACCATATTAACGCTGTTTTACTCAACAGGCAGGCATCATCCCATCAGAACTTTGGCGAAGTGGAGGTTTACGTGCACCAGGATAATTTTAGCCGGGCTATTGAGATGATGATCCTGAACCAGATAACATTATGAAAACACGCGCCATAACCGGCTTTTTCTTTTTAATTGTAATGATCGGCTCGCTGCTATTGGGGCCGCAGGTATTTATGGGTTTTTACCTTGTACTTGCCCTGTTGTGCCTGCACGAGTTTTACGGACTCATTATCAAAAGCGGCATTACGGTAAACCGCGGCACCGGGTTCATTAACGCGGTTGCCATATTTGTACTTTTTGGCCTCATCAACTATCATGATGAGCCCATTTATCATCAACTGCTGTTTTTACTGACACTTACCCTTGCCTCCGTATTTATACAGGAGCTTTATGAAATATCCGTATCGCCCTTCGCTAATATTGGGTTTACCCTGTTAGGC
This sequence comes from Mucilaginibacter sp. 44-25, assembly GCA_001898335.1. GTDB lineage: Bacteria > Bacteroidota > Bacteroidia > Sphingobacteriales > Sphingobacteriaceae > Mucilaginibacter. The sequence goes on from MKTS01000003.1 coordinate 469,567, forward strand.
CTGGTGTTTACGGTAATTCCGTTTACTTTTTTCCATGCGCTGGCTTACGTAAAGGGCGCTTATAATTTCCATTTCCCACTGGCATTTTTGCTAATGCTGTGGAGCAATGATACCGGCGCGTACCTTACCGGCCGGGCATTTGGGCGTACCAAATTGTTTGAACGCCATTCGCCCAAAAAAACCTGGGAAGGCTTTATTGGCGGGGTGCTTATTGCCGCCGGTGTGGCATTTGTTATTAGCCGTTACTATACCGAGCTCGATTGGAAGCACTGGGTAAGCATGGCTATTATCATAGGGGTAATTGGCACCACCGGCGATCTGATAGAATCTATGTTTAAGCGCAGTATAAATGTAAAGGACTCGGGTGGTTTATTGCCGGGTCATGGTGGAGTATTAGACCGCTTTGATGGGTTGTTGTTTGCTGCGCCGGTTGTATATACCTATCTGCACTTTATTTTAAATGCTTAGTTTTGTAATAAATACCATATAATAATGAGATTTCATAAAGAAGGATATACCTCCCTTGCCCTTTGCATCCTGTTTATTTTTGTGATAAACGCGCTCATGCAATTCTATTTCCCCGAAGCGCTTGTGGTAAAGTGGATCGTGTATATCCTGTCGTTCCTGCTGTTTGTAATTATTGTTCAGTTTTTCCGTAGCCCGGTATTTGATATTGAGGTGAACGAAACCCAGGTACTTTGCCCAGCCGACGGAAAAGTGGTAGTGATTGAGGAAACTGAAGAGCCGGAATTTTTAAAAGACCGCCGCATACAGCTGTCGGTATTTATGTCGCCGGTAAATGTGCACGTTAACCGTAACCCTATCAGCGGGTTCATTAAATATTTTAAATATCACCCCGGCAAATATTTGGTAGCGTGGCATCCAAAATCATCTACCGAAAATGAGCGTACCACCATTGTAACAGAGAATAGCGATGGCGTACAGGTGCTGTTCAGGCAGATAGCCGGCGCACTGGCCCGCCGCATTGTATGGTATGTAAAAGAGGGCGATGTGGTAAAGCAGGGCGACCAGTTCGGGTTTATCAAATTTGGCTCGCGCGTGGATGTTTTTTTACCATTGGGTACTAAAATAAACGTGGAGCTTAACCAGGTGGTTAAAGGCGGCCGCACCGTTCTGGCGGAGCTTGTGAGCCCAAAAAAAGCTTCGACTAAAGCCACAGCTACAGTGCCCGACCGCCAGGATCCCCTCTCTGATGAGCATGCCGAGCCAACCTTAGTGATTACTCATGATGCCCCCGAAGCGCATACCGATACCTCGGAAAAAGAAATTAAGAAAGCGGTAAAACCCCGCCCGGCAAAAAAGCCTGCAGGGGAGAAAGCCCCAGCCCCCAAAAAAGCGAAGGAATAAGATATTAAATAAAAGCGCCGGTGAACCCACCGGCGCTTTTTTAGTTTATATGTTTAGGAGTTTGAGCCGTACACGCCTGATATTTGAGCCGTACACGAAACTTAAGAGCCATTTTTAGAATGATCTTTGTGTTATGAAAAACATGGAAAAAATTCAGTTGGGCCATAACGGTCCTTATGTATCACGGCTTGGCTTAGGCTGTATGCGTATGTCATCTATATGGGGAGGCCCTACGCCCGACGAAACCGAAAGCATAGCTACGATCAACCAGGCCTTGGATGAAGGCATCAACTTTTTAAACACCGGCGATTTTTATGGCGCCGGGCATAACGAGATGCTGATAGGCAGGGCCATCAAACACCGTAGAGATGATGCATTCATCAGCGTAAAGTTTGGCGCCATATTCCACAACGGGCACTGGCTGGGGCTTGATCTGCGGCCTTTGTCTATTAAAAATTTTATCAACTACTCGTTAACCCGCCTGGGTGTTGAAACCATAGACCTGTACCAACCCAGTCGCATGGATGGCAGTGTGCCGGTAGAGGATATTATCGGTGCCGTGGCCGATCTGGTTAAAGAGGGCAAGGTAAGATACATCGGCGTATCAGAAATAACGGCAGATCAGCTGCGCCAGGCAAACAGCGTTCATCCTATCAGCGCGCTGGAAATAGGCTATTCACTGGCCGACCGCCAGATAGAGAAAGACCTGTTACCCGCTGCCAAAGAAATGGGCATTGGTATTGTGGCATTCGCCAACACCGCCGAGGGTTTACTAACCGGCGACTTAAAAGCCCCGCTTCCGGAAAATGATTATCGTAATGCTTTTACCCGTTTTAAGGGTGATAACCTGGCTCATAACCTGGCGAAGGTAGAAGTGCTTAAGCAGTTGGCCCATGATAAAAATTGCACGCCAACACAGCTGGCCATTGCATGGGTAAAGGAGCAGGGCGAATATATGATGCCTTTGGTAAGTATGAGCCGCCGTACCCGCCTGCCAGAAAACCTGGCCGCCATGGATATTACGTTTAACCCTGATGAATTAAACACCCTGAACAATACTTTTGCTCCCGGTGCCATAACTGGTGATACTTACTTGCAACGCTCATAAATGATCAGTCCAGAAGAGATACTTCCCGGTGTGCTGTTTTATTCGTACCTCTCGGCAGTGTGCAAAGAGAAAGTATGCTTGTGGAACTATCATACGCTGGTGATGCAGTTGTCTGGCACCTTAACGCTGCAAACCGCCACGCAGCGGATATCCATATCCGCGGGAGAAACACTGCTGATCGCGAAAAACCAAGTAGGCACACTTAGTAAACAACCGCCACCCGGCGGGCAATATGAAACTATTGTGATATCCCTGCAGGAAGACCTGTTGCGCAGAATAGCGTTAGAGGAAAAGATAGCGGCTAACGGGAAATATACCGGCCCGTTGAACCGCCTGGTTCCCGTTAACGAATTTCTGCAGGGATATTTTAAATCGGTGGTTCCGTACGCGCGCGAATCAGGGGTGGAGATGACCGACAAACTGGGCATCCTGAAAGTGAAAGAGGGAGTTACCTTACTCATTGATGCATTGCCCGCGCTGCGCGACCTTTTCTTCGACTTTTCGGAGCCGTATAAGATAGACCTGGAGAAGTTTATGCTCCACAACTTTCATTTCAATATTCCGGTTGAGCAATTCGCGTTGATCACCGGCCGTAGTTTGGCTGGTTTTAAACGCGATTTCCGGAAAACTTTTAACTCGGCGCCCCGGCAATGGCTGCAAGGTAAACGGCTGGAAAAAGCCAGGTACCTTATCCAGCATGAACGCAAAAAGCCCTCGGCCATTTATCTGGACCTTGGCTTTAAGAGCCTGTCGCATTTTTCTTATTCCTTTAAAGAAAAGTATGGCGTATCGCCTAACCAACTTACTTCGTAGCTTTAAAAGAATCGCTTATACTTTTAAAGAATTCTGTCACACATTTATGGTATACCCAAAAAGGCTTTGGCAGCCGGAATTGCCTGTGTAACGTTTATGCCGGGATACGCGTTTGTTTTTAGCCAATTGTATCCGGCCATAGCAGCCGCTAAACGTTGCTGTGGTGTGCCGTGATGCCCAGGGTCATTTACACCGGCATAATCACCTATGGAATAAAACCAGTTGAGATTATTATAAACATCTGTAGGGGTTAAAACGGATCGATAATACAAGAATGCGCCAGCCATAAAATCAGCAAATAATTCGGCATACATTCCGTTTGCTTGAATAACGTGGTATTTATAGTCTACTATATGGCCATACTCATGAGCCATTGTAACAGGAACAACTGTGACGTTTTGGGCAAAGTTGTACATCATATTAAAATACGTTTTACCTAATACAACAGTACCATCCGGGTATTGTGGCAGTTGTGCTACTGGAAAGGCGCGGGCATTTGGCGATCCGGTATCGTCATAAAGAAAGAACGATGGATTTACACTAAAAAAACTTCTCAGGACATTCGCTTCCGTAGAAAGAAACTGGTCTAACTGGTAATTTCCCGAACTGGTGAAAAGCATAAATTGTGAACTGGGCGCAGCCGAAAAATTGTTTGCAGCACACCCAGTAAATTGCGCTTTGCAATTAAACGCCAGGCTCAAGATAATAAGAGTGGTTAAGGTTTTCATAATAAGGGCTTTAGATAGTTTGAAGTTATGAAAATTGATTTTTATAATTCAAAATTTTTTTAACATCTTTTGATGAAGCCTTAATAATTATCGCAGTGTTTAACCGGATAGGTTGATTATATACGCAAGACCTTAAACGTTGATTATGTTACCGAAATTGGGTAGTTGTTTCCACGGTAAAATCAGGCCGGCTTAATCCTCTGCTTAGTTAAATTCTGGGCATGGAATTTGCCTAAAACGCAAAAACAAAATATCTGAATAAAAATTTTACTCTTTTAATGAAACCTTATCTAAAAATTGCCCTGCCATTAGTAGCATTTGCTGCGTTGTTTAACGCTTCATGTAAAAAAAATGATGTAGCGGTAAATAAAAAGCCAGCTATTGATACCGCGTTAATGGCTAAAAGCCGCGACTTTGTGCTGAATTTCAACAAGTCATTCCAAAAAAGCCTTACCAATACCCTGGAAAATAATTCCAAAACCAGCAATGGTGTAAATACCGTACGCGTTTTTGACGCTCAAAACCCATGCGGTTCATCGGTAGTTAAGAAAACCAATTATACCAATGTTATTAACGGTGATATTTACAGCTACGTGGGCAATTCTGTTTTTACCTACCTGTGTAATGGTGCCTTTAATAATGGGTACAATGTAGACGCTTACGCGTTAAAAGACACCTTATCAGTTTATGGCGGCGGACCGGAATCTCCCAATACTGAATACACGGCCTTTAACTATGTAGTTAAAGCGGCAGATACCCTTTACCAGACCATCACTATTAGTGGTTCGCAGGCGCACAAAACCACCAACATACAAATAGGCTTCGGTATCAATGAAAAAACAGAAGAGTATTACAAGTGGCAGAATGTATTTGCGAAGCGTACAGACAAGAACCCTGTTATTGTGTCGGGTACCATTGATTTCAATATCAGTTATGCCAACTATTTTATGGGTAAGGGCGATGTTGGCGATCTGATCGGTACCATGGAATACCTGCCTAATGATCTTATCCGTGTTAGTATATACAAATCGGGCACTGTTAACCAGGTGTATTACATTAACAGAACCACCGGCAAGATCACCCAGTAATAAATAATGAACTGTACACGTTAAACAAGAAATCCCACCCCTAAAAGGTGGGATTTCTTGTTTCCGGCCATTTGGCTTATCAAACTAAACCGCGTGTTATTACGTTCCTAAAACATGAAGCAGTTAATAGGTATACTGTTAAGTGTGCTGGCTTTGGTAACGCAGGGTTCGGCACAGGACCGCCCGGTAATGGCCTTTGCCAGCGATACACAGGAGCCCATGTGGGTAGAGAAGATCTTCCTGCGATCGAACCATAACCTGCAGGCCACTAAAATGATATTTAAAGATGTGGACAGCCTGCGGCCAAAAGCGTTTTTTATATTGGGCGATGTGGTATCGCTCGGCAAGAGCAAAAAGGCCTGGAAAAACATAGACCGTTATCTGGAGCAAACGGTTAAAGATTCCATCCCTGTTTATGCTACGCTGGGTAACCACGAGGTAATGTTTAATACGGATAAAGGTACCGTTAATTTCCGGAAGCGTTTCCCGGCGTATGACCCGTCCGGTTATGCCGTGGTGATCGACTCTGTCGCTGTGGTGCTGCTGAACTCCAATTTCGGGCAAATGCCGGTAGAAGCTATTGTAAAACAGGATAAGTGGTATACTGCCAAATTGGAAGCCCTGGATGCCGACCCGGCGGTTAAGCTGGTTATTGTTGGCTGCCATCATTCGCCCTATACCAACAGTAAAATTGTAAGCCCATCAACAGCGGTGCAGGACAATTTTGTGCCGCAGTTTATTAGATCAAAAAAAGCGGTGCTGTTCCTTTCTGGGCATTCGCATAATTTTGAGCGCTATCAAATGCAGGGCAAAACCTTTTTGGTAATAGGCGGGGGCGGGGGGCTGCACCAGCCTTTAAAAGCTAATAACGCGGCAATGAACGATATGGCTATTCAATACAAGCCCGAGTTCCATTACCTGCAAATTACCCGCTCAGGCGAAAAGCTCGATATCACTTCGCGCAGGCTAAAACCCGATTTTTCCGGTTTTGATGATGGGTATCACCTGCAGGTTGGGCAGTAGCGTTACAGTTGGCAGTTCCCGGTTGGCAGTTTGCATAAAAATGTAATGACAAATGCTTGCTGCTAACTGCCTACTGAAAACTGCCAACTAATTATTGCCTCTTTACCATTTCGTTGATCCAAATAGGCGCGAAGGGCGAAACGCAACCTTTTGATACGGGGTAGTCGCGGTAAATGCCCAGCCGTTCGCCGATCTGTAGCGCACGCTCCCGGTAGGCCGCATGGTGTATACCAATATTGGCTAAGGCGTAATTCATGGTCCACTGTACATTTGGCGGGGCTATGGGCATTTCGTTTTCCAGTTGGATAAGCAAGGCCCCGAGGTCCATATCGCTGGCATCGCGTACAATACGGCTGCTGGTAAGGCTCCAGGCCAGCCGGTTAAGCATAGGGTGTTTATTGGCCATCCATTTTATCCTCAGTTCTTCCTTATCCGGGCGGTCTTTAATGAGATTAGTGTACAGCCAGTCGATCACGTGCGTAAACTTCTCCGAGCGGGCCATGTCGCTTAATTCGTCAGCGGTAAGTTTTTGAGGCTCCATGATCAGGCAGGATAAAAAGCGCGCGTCAACATTACCGATTGCCCATAGGGCTTTTCCCAGCTCGTGGTCGACTTTGATTTTTTTAGCCATCGCCCTGATGTCGCCCATTTTAACACCGAACTGGTTATCGCCGGCGCCAAATTTGGTATTATGCGTGCGCACTTTTTCGTTGCCGAGGGCCTTTAAGCTGCTTAATATTTCTGCTGCGTTCATGTGGTTGAATATTAAGGTAGGGGATACCCTAAAATAGCGATTATTTTAAGGCCTGCAAGTTTGCGCATTCGGCCAAATTTAATATGTTTGGCACTGTGAACCAGCAAGCTGCACCCGCTAACCCGGTTGGCCGTATACTTACCGCCAGCCTTATTGGCACCACTATAGAGTTTTTTGATTTTTACATTTACGCCACCGCCGCGGTGCTGGTGTTCCCTAAATTGTTTTTTTCGAGCTCTGATCCGGCATCGGCCACGCTGGAATCACTGGCTACGTTCGCGCTGGCGTTCCTGGCCCGGCCGCTGGGGGCCGCTATATTTGGCCACTTTGGCGACAGGAAGGGGCGCAAAGCCACACTTGTGGCCGCTTTAATGACCATGGGGCCATCAACCGTGGCCATAGGGCTTTTGCCCGGCTATCATACCATCGGCATATGGGCACCGGTATTGCTGGCGCTGTTCCGCTTTGGGCAGGGACTTGGCCTCGGCGGCGAGTGGGGCGGCGCCGTATTACTGGCCACAGAGAACGCGCCGGCACATAAAAAAGCCTGGTATGGCATGTTCCCGCAGTTGGGCGCGCCGATAGGTTTCCTGCTATCAACCGGTACCTTTTTTATATTGAGTAAAGTAATGAGCGAGGCTGCCTTTATCAGCTATGGCTGGCGTTTCCCGTTCATTGCCAGCGCCCTTTTGGTATGGCTGGGGCTTTATGTGCGCCTTAAAATTGCCGAAACGCCCGAGTTTGTGAAGGTGATAGACAACAACGAGCGCTCCAATGTGCCCTTCGCCGATGTGTTTACCAAGCATACCAAAGCCATTATATTAGGGACGATAGTGACCATCACCACGTTCTTGCTGTTCTACCTCATGACGGTGTTTACACTCAGTTGGGGAACGTCGGCGCTTAAGTATACCAAAAGCTCATTTCTTATCCTGCAAATGATCTCTATGCTGGCCTTCGCCTTGGGAATACCACTTTCCGCAAAACTGGCTGATAAATATGGGCAAAGCCGTATGCTAATGGCTTCCATTTTGCTGATAGCCGTTTTCGGTTTAACCTTCGCCGCTTTTTTTACCTCAGGTGGGGTGGTTACCACAGGGTTGTTCCTGTCGACCGGGATGTTTTTAATGGGGATCAATTACGGCCCTATCGGCACGGCGCTGGCCGGGATATTTCCGCCCGCGGTGCGCTACACCGGCGCTTCGCTGGCCTTCACGCTCGCGGGCATATTTGGCGCTTCGCTTACGCCATACCTGGCCACCATGCTGGCCACCCATTACGGGCTGGCGTATGTGGGTTATTATTTAACAGCAGCCGCCATAGCCTCACTTTTGGCCTTGCTGGGGTCGCGTAAAATGATGTCGGGGAAATTATAATTATTTTTAAAGCAATTGCGCCAGCCGCTCCAGCGCCATACCTCTTGATCCTTTAATTAATATAGTGGCATTAATAAATGAACTTTGTTGTATAGCAGCAATAGCATCTTCGGCGGTTAGGTAAAACGTGGCGCCGGTTTTTTCGTCGTCTTGTACAGCATCCTGCTGGCTGTAAAAATCCTTACCAATAAATATCCGCTGGTCAACGCTGGCATCCATCGCTTTTTTAATTACCGCGTGATGTTCTGCCGCCGATTCATCGCCCATTTCAAACATATCGCCCAGGATCATGATCTTGTTAGCGGCTTTCAGTTTATCCATGTTATCAATGGCCACAAACATACTGCTGGGGTTGGCATTATAAAAATCGCAGATGAGCGTGTTATGCGCTGTTCTCATGATCTGCGAGCGGTTGTTTTTAGGCTGATAACCTTCTATACCCGCGTTGATCTCATCAGAATCAAGCCCGAAGAAAGAACCGATACAAGCGGCCGCCAGTATATTATCAAGATTATATGAGCCGGTCAGTTGTGTTTTTACGTTGTATGACGAGCTGTTGCGGTTATGCCATTTGAGGCTCAATAACGGGCCATTGTCAATGGCTTTGCCGCTAACCAGGTTGTCGGGGTTGGCGTTTTTACCGTAATAGACCACATTATGCAGGTTCCTGTTGCGCTGCATTTCCATTAATACCTTGTCATCGCTGTTGATGAAAGCTATACGGCCTGTCCCGTCATGCAGGAAATCGTACAGTTCGCCCTTGCCCTTTTTTACCCCTTCAACACCGCCAAAGCCTTCCAGGTGCGCCTTGCCCACATTGGTAATAAGGCCGTGCGAAGGCTGTGCGATACTGCAAAGCAACGCTATTTCCTTTTGGTGATTAGCGCCCATTTCAATAACCGCCATCTGGTGCGATGCTTTGATGCTCAGGATGGTTAAAGGCACTCCTATATGATTATTAAGGTTCCCCTGTGTGGCCAGGGTGTTAAAACGCTGTGATAATACCGCGTTGATGAGCTCTTTGGTGGTAGTTTTGCCGTTGGTACCGGTAAGGCCTATTACAGGAATGTTCAATTGCCTGCGGTGATGCCTTGCCAGGTCTTGCAATGCACTCAGCACATCTTCTACCAGCAGAAATTTATCGCCTTTGGCAAATTCGGGGTTATCGATAACCGCGTAAGCCGCGCCGGCCTCTATGGCTTTTTCGGCAAAGGTGTTGGCATCAAACTTTTCTCCCTTTAGAGCAAAAAATAGGCTGCCGGGGGTAATATTCCGTGTATCGGTACTGATAACCGGGTGCTGCAGGTATAACTGGTAAATTTCTTCGGTAGTGATCATGGTATACGAATATATAAAACGGCTTTGAGCTTTTATGTGTTTGCGTTTTGCATAAAATTTATCCACGCGACAACAGCTTTTATCTCGCCATAGCTGTAAACTTCGCCCAAAACTTCCTTGAGTGGAGCCAGGCGTTCGGCACCATAGCTTTCTATGGCGTTTTGTATAGCGGGTATTTTATCGGCAGAAACAAATGTGCTTACATCCAGTTCGCCGGTTTGGATAAACGCCGTCAAATGGCCTTCGATGGTAACAGGCGATAACCCGCGTTCATGGGCGATCTCGGCTACAGACAAGCCTTGTCGGAATAGCTCCAGACTGGCTTTATTGGTGTCAGAGGTTTTGGCCCTTTTAGGCTTCCGCTCGCGCCTGGCTGACTTCGATTTTATGCGGGACTCTAAACCTTTAGCCTTGCTGTAATTAACAATGATCTCCAAAAACTCACGACCGTAACGCGCCAGTTTTACATCGCCAAAACCGGATATGAGCCTTAACTCATCCATTTTTTGTGGCAGGTAGATAGCCATTTCCTGCAGGGTGGCGTCTGATAATATAATGTAAGCCGGAAGGTTCTCGCTAATAGCAAAGTCATGGCGGCGCTGGCGTAAGATGTTAAGCAATTCCACTTCGTAAGCAGGCGTTTCCTGTTCCTGCTCTTCCATTACATGGTGTGCTATCAGTTCAACTTTTTGTTCACCTTTGAGGACCGCCTCACTTTTTAGGGTAAGTTTAAGGGTTGGATAACCGTTTTCATCCATCTGTTGCAGAAAACCCTGCGCGGTAAGCTCGCGCAGGTAGCGCTGCCAGTCGGCTTTGCTGATATCGGCACCCGCACCATAGGTTTTAAGCGCTTTATGGTCGGCCCAGATCTTTTCACTTTTTGACCCGCGGAGGAAATCAACCACGTAATTAGCGCCAAAGCGTTCCTTTAAACGCGCCACTGCCGACAGTGCTTTTTGGGCGATAAGCGTGCCATCAAAGCGGGTAAACTCGCTTAAACAAAAATCGCATGAGCCGCAATGGTCAGGAAACTCCTCGTCGAAATAGTTCATGAGGTATTGGCGGCGGCAGGTATGCAGCTGGCAATAATTCACCATATCGTCAAGCTTTTTAAGCATGATGGCGCTTTGCTCGGCATTGTTCTCTACCATAGCAAAGCCGCGCAGCTTAACAGCATCGCCGGGCGAGTACAGCAACATGGCATCAGATGGCAAACCGTCGCGCCCGGCACGGCCGGTTTCCTGGTAGTAGCCCTCTATGTTTTTGGGCAGGTCCATGTGTACCACATAACGCACGTTTGATTTATTGATGCCCATCCCAAAGGCGATGGTGGCTACTATGATCTTTATATCATCGCGCAAAAAAGCCTCCTGGTTTTGGGCTTTAACCTCATTACTTAAACCGGCATGATAAGCTTCAACAGCATAGCCTTCTTCTTTCAGGTCGGCAGCTAAAGCTTCGGTTGATTTGCGTGACAGGCAATAAATAATGCCCGATTGGTCCTTACGTTGCTCCAGGAAATCCAGTAATTGATCTAAACCTTTGCGCCTCGGCACTACCCGATAGGTGATGTTAGCCCGGTTAAAAGAGGAAACAAAAACCGAGGGTTGTTGCAGGTTCAGCTTTTCTAAAATGTCTTTTTGAGTAAGTTTGTCGGCTGTTGCGGTCAAGGCGATCACCGGCACGCCCGGGAACTCCCTTTTTAAACCGGCAAGCATCAGGTACTCGGGCCTGAAATCGTGCCCCCATTGCGAGATACAATGCGCCTCATCAATTGCAAACTGCACTACAGGCAATGTTTTCAGGAAGGTCATCATCCGGTAATCCGGCGCGAATAAACGTTCGGGCGCTATATAGAGCAGGCGCAGCTGATTATTCTGTAGCTGAATGGCAATGTCCTTTTGCTCTTCGGCAGATTGGCTGGAGTTGAGATAGGCAGCCGGTATGCCGCTCAGGTTAAGGCTATCTACCTGGTCCTTCATCAGCGCTATCAATGGCGATATCACTATGGTTAAGCCATTCAGCAAAACCGCAGGCAACTGGTAGCATATCGATTTACCGCCGCCGGTGGGCATCAGCACCATTACATCCTGCTTGTTTAAAACAGTATTAATAATAGCTTCCTGCGAGTGCCGGAACTCCGAATAACCAAAATACTTTTGAAGGGCTTGCAAGGGTGTCATCACGATGGCAAAGGTGCAGATTTGAAATTGCAGCCCCATGTGTGTCAGCAAAAAAATATCCTTAGATTAGCTTTATTGATGCAACCACCGCACATGATAAAAAAACTACTTACCACTTTTATAGCTTCCTTTTGCATTACGGCAACATTCGCGCAACAATTGCAAACCCCCGAACAGTTTCTTGGGTACAAACTGGGCGAACATTTTACACCGCATTACCGCGTTGTTGAGTACTTTAAGTATGTGGCATCCGCAGCTAAAAATATTAAACTGCAACAATTTGGTACCACCAATGAAGGCCGCCCGCAAATAGCGGCATTTATTGCGTCGGCAGATAATATTAGCCGGCTGGATGAGATAAGGCATAATAACCTGCGACTGGCCGGTATAGAAAGCGGAACCGCATCTGCAAACGCACCGGCAATAACTTATTTAAGTTATAATGTTCATGGTAACGAGCCTGCTTCAAGCGAGGCGGCCATGTGGGTACTTTACGACTTGGTTAACCCTAACAATACCAAGGTGCAGGCCGAGTTGAGGAATATGGTGGTGATCATTGACCCGTGCCTGAACCCGGACGGTCGCGAACGATATGTTAATTTTTATAATTCGGTTGTTGGTGCCGCGCCAAATGCCAACCCCACGGCGCGAGAGCACCTGGAGCCTTGGCCGGGTGGCAGGGTAAACCATTACTATTTTGACCTTAACCGCGATTGGGCATGGCAGGCACAGAAAGAAACGCAGGCCAGGGTAGCCTTATACAATCAATGGCTGCCGCAGATACATGTTGATTTTCATGAGCAGGGTTACAATAACCCTTATTATTTTGCCCCAGCCGCCGAGCCTTACCACAAGGACATTACCCAATGGCAGCGCGATTTCCAGGTGACCATTGGAAAGAACAACGCCAAACATTTTGATGCCAATGGCTGGATGTATTTTACCAAACAAGAGTTTGATTTACTATACCCTTCTTATGGCGATACCTATCCGCTTTACAATGGCTCCATCGGCATGACCTATGAGCAGGGTGGCATAGGCGCGGGCCTGGCCGTGGTTACCGCCACCGGCGATACACTTACACTTGCGCAACGTATAGCGCACCACCATGAAACCAGCATGGCTACCATTGAGGTGGTTGCCGCAAACAGCCAGCGTGTGGTAAGCGAGTTTAAAAAGTTTTATGACAACAGCCGCCAAAACCCGCCCGGGCAGTTTAAAACCTATGTGATAAAGAACGATAACAACGAAAAAGTTGAGCAATTAGCCAAACTGCTCAACCGCAACGGCATAAAATTTGGCTATGGCCTGGCCAACAAATCGGTAACGGGGTATAATTATTTTAGCGGCGCGGATGAGCGTTACACGGTTGGTACTAATGACCTGGTGGTGAATGCTTATCAACCCAAATCGGTACTGCTTCATGTTTTGCTGGAACCGAAAACTTTTATCCCCGATTCGGCAACGTATGATATAACCGCCTGGTCGTTACCTTATGCTTATGGTTTAAAAGCTTATGGTTTAAAGGAATCGTACCAGCCGGCTAATGCCAGCTGGAGCGTGGTAAAGCCAGCGGCATTGAGTAACACCAAAGCTTACGCGTATGTATCTGCCTGGCAATCCATTGCAGATGTAAGGTTTCTTTCTGCTTTACTAAAACAGGGCGTTAAGGTGCGGTATTCCCAGGAACCTTTTGAGGCGGGCGGCAAAAAGTTTACGGCAGGATCTTTATTAATTACGCGCGCCGGGAATGACCGACCCGACTTTGACCGGATGATCACGCAGATCGCTGCTGATCTGGGCCATGAGCTCACGCCGCTTTCAACCGGGTTTGTAGATAAAGGATCAGATATCGGCTCGTTCGATATCCGGTATATCAAGAAGCCGCGTATAGCACTGGTATCAGGTGATGGCATCAACGCGGAGGCCATGGGCGAGGTTTGGCATTTTATGGAGCAGCAGATCGGTTACCCGGTTACGCTCATCAGGTACCAGGACCTTAACCGCTTAAAGCTTGCTGATTATGACGTTATTGTTTTGCCCGATGGCCGCTATAATGACCTGGCAACGGATAACCTGCAAAAGTGGGTAAGCGACGGCGGTAAACTCATCGCTATGGAAAATGCCGTGGCATCGTTGGTGGATAAAAAAGGGTTTGATATTAAGGCCAAAGAAGATAAGAAAAGCGATAAGCCGGATGCTAAAGCGAAACCGCAAAAACGTATTTATGCTGATCGCAATCGCGACGCATTACGTTCAAGTATCCCGGGTGCCATATTTAAGGTAAATATGGATAACACCCACCCACTGGGCTATGGTTTCCCTAAATATTACTATACCCTAAAACTCAGCGAGGATATTTATGAACCGCTTGGCGAAGATGACTGGAGCGTAGGCACCATTGATAATAAAGCTTATGTAGCGGGCTTCGCGGGTTTTCTTACTAAACAGAAATTAACCAGTGGCATGCTCATGGGCGTGCAGGGCCTTGGCCGGGGCTCGGTAGTTTACCTGGCCGACGATCCGCTGTTTCGTAGCTTCTGGGAAAACGGTAAGCTGTTGTTCAGCAACGCGCTGTTTATGGTCGGGCAGTAACCCCCCAGCCCCCTGAAGGGGGAGCTTTTGAAAAGCATAATGCCCGTTCATGTTTTTATGAACGGGCATTACATTAATGTTTAATATCTAATGGTAAAGAAATAATTCTACTCCCCCTTCAGGGGGCTGGGGGGTTAATTACCGCTTTTCACCCTGCCTTTTTCATCGTCAGCGCCGCTTTGGTGCTGGCGTACTTTGATCTTGCTGTTACCAAAGTTGTAGGTAAGCGTTAAGCGCGCCAAACGGGTTTCGTTTTTCTGGCGAACATCCAGGTTCACGTTTTGATAGTGGCTGCCTACATTATTGCGGCGGGTATCAAATATATCGCTCACGCTGAATTTAATATTTAGTTTTTTCTGCGCAAAAGAGCGGCTGACACCCGCATCAACAGAATACTGCGGTTTAATATCAAACAAACCATATCTTAAAGAAGACTGGTAATTGCCCGATACCTCTGCCTTAAGGCCTGCAAACAGGAAGTTTTGCGTTAAGCGTGCCTGGTAAGCAAACTTGCCCGCGTTTAATTGCCCGCCTAATAACGAGTCTGATTTAAACTTTTGGTAGAAAGCCGTAGCGTTTATGTTACCTGTCCACCATTTGGTAATAGTGAAGGGGCTGTTGATGTTGGCGTTGTAAGAATCCTGCGAGTTTAAATTCAGGTTGGTTTGGTAGGTGGCCTTAGTAATAGTGTCAGTAAGCACAACCTGTGTGTTTACATCTGTAGTATGGCTGTACCCTAAAGTTAAGTTTATTGTTTTATTATAGGTATAGCTTAGCTCAAACGAGTTGGTATACTGCGGCCTCAGGAATGGGTTACCTTGTTCGTAAGTATACTGGTCAAGGTAAAACCTGAAAGGGTTGAGGTTATCATAATTTGGCCTGTCTATACGGCGGCTGTAGCTAAAACCGATCTCGTTTTTATCTGATAGGGTGTGGTTAATAAATAAGCTCGGGAACAGGTTAAGGTAATTACGCTTAACCACCTGGTTGTAAGTGACCAGGTTGCCGGTTGATGAGGTATTCTCGGCCCTTAAACCTAATTGTACCGATGTTTTGGCGAAAGTTTTACCCAAATTAACGTAACCTGCGGCAATCCGCTCATCGTAAATGAAGCGATTGGTGCGGTTGGGGTCGTTAACAAACTGGTGATTATTAACTGTACCGGTACTATCCACCTGTGCTTGCAGATCATTATCTGTTTTTACAGAGCTGAATTTTGCACCGGCCTCAAACTTAAGTGTTTTGCTCAGCGGCAAGGTATAGTCAACTTTTTGCGTCCATATGGTTATGGTAGAAGGTGTCTGGTTGGCTATAAATAAAGGGCGCCTCTGTGTAGTACCATCCGGGCGGAAAAAGTAAGTATCATATATCGCATCAGAGTTATTGCGATATTTAGAGTAGTCAGCATCCACGCTTATTTCCTGCCCAAGCGTATCTATCTGGTATTTATCGTTTAGGTTTGCTGAGAAGCTGCGATAGGTTTGCTTCATGTCAGCAATAGTGGTTTGGTAAGAGTCGGCGGCGGCAGGTGTTACACCCAGTCGGGTAATGCCTGTATTGTCATTATACTCATTAGTATAATCGCCATTGATCACAAAGCCCAGTGTGTTCTTTTTTGATGTAGCATAGTCGGCCCCGAAGCGATAATTATTATAGTGGATATGATTAAGCATATTGGTTTGCTGCTTAAAGTAGGTGCTTTTAGAAGCGCTATCCACACGGCGATCAATTTGAATCATATTCTCGCGGTTAATATCTCCGCGAGTAAGCGTAGCAAATACATTAAGATTGCCGTTTTTATGGTTAAGCGTAAGGCTGGTGTTGTCGCGGAAGTTTTTGCCATAAGCTCCGTTTACGGTTAAGCTGCCATTGGTCCCTATCATCTTATTTTTTTTAAGCTTGATATTGATGATACCCGAGTTGCCTGCAGCGTCATATTTGGATGATGGGTTGGTAATGAGTTCTATAGATTGGATGTTAGAGCCATCGGTAGAGCGCAGGTAAGTAGTTAATTGCTGTGCCGACATGTAAGTAAGCTTGTCGTTTATCATCACGGTTACACCCTGTTTACCTTTAAGGCTGATGTTGTCGTCTTTATCAATGGTAACACCAGGGGCGCGTTCCAATATTTCCAGGGCGTTGTTGCCTGCGGCCAATACACTGTTTTCTACATTCATCACCGTGCGGTCGAGTTTGCGCTCGATAAGCGGTTTACTGGCTACTATATTAACACCCTGTAAACTGCGGCTTGCCGATGTCATGTTAAGCACAGGCGCGGTAACATTAGTTTGGCCATTAGCTACATCAAAAGCGGTGGTAAATGCCGGCTGGTAGCCAACGCTTGTACCTTTAATAATATATTTTCCTTCGGTTATCTTATCAAAAACGTATCGGCCTGCATCGTTGGTTAAAGTGCCTTTTACAACGGTGGAGTCTTTTGCTCTCAATAAGGTTACAGTTGCATAATCAACCGGTTTGGTTTGGTCGTTAACAAAGGTACCGGTTATAGTGGCACGTGGTGGTGAGGTGGTTTGTGCATTTAAGCGCCCGCCGGCAAAAGCCAGGGCAGCCATCAGTAATATGCTGGTTAATTGTTTCATGGTTTAAAAGTTTGGGCAATACAAATCCACGGGACGCTGGCCCCCGATTTTTTTTGCCGGTAAAAATTAGTGTTTGCGGTTACCCGCTTAGGTTAGATGTTAGTTTAAGCTTTGTAGTTGTTTCCCATATGTTAGATACCCTCGTCGTGTTCGTCCCGGCTTGCCGGATGTTCTGTTAATAAGATGCAGGTATGGGGGTAAAGGTTACAAGAAAAGTTTAAAATTTTAATGCAGGGGCAATAAATTCAATGATCTGAGCCGGGCTAAAATATGCCGGGGCCGTGGCGGCAGGTGCCGGAGCGGCAGATGCCGGAGCCTTTATTATGGCAGGGCTTTTTACAGTGCCACTAAGGTGAATACAAAAAAGTAATATAAGCCCGCTTAAAACCAGCAGGCTTATATATTTTATTAATGCGTTCATTTTTTAGTGGTATCAGTTTTGAGGCTGTCTGTTTTTAGCTTAGAGGGCGTTGATACCAGCGTATCAATTTTGCACTGCAGGCCGTTATCCGTCATAATAAAATTGGCGAACGGGGCATTCTCCTGTTTGTTATCGCTTTTACAATTATAAACGCTGATGCCGTTTAACATGCCGTCCATATTGTCGTCAATAACCAGCTTGCTGTTCATCGGTATTTTCAGCGTGAGATATACCCTTTGATTGCGCCAAGGATGATCGGCGTCTTTCTGGAAGCGGCGGTTAAATTTTAAAAGGTTACCGGTTTGCTCAAAGTGATAGGTGGTGCCGCGAGCGTTATCCAGGGCATCCTCGTAATCGGCACCGCGTGAGCTGAACGACTCGATAAGCACAGGCTGGGCAACATCGCTGCGCTCTATATTAATAGATACTTCAGCGTCGGGCATCTCAAAATTTTCTTCGTTATCATCGAGTATGATGCCGCCCTTAAAGTTTTTGATGTTATAACGAGCGCTGTCTTCGGCAGTCAGGAATTTAATGTCGTTACGGGTTAAATGATAGGTGCTGTCTTTTGATGGCGTAATGTTGATGGTACGGCTGTAACTGGCGCCTGACCTGAACTGGCTGCTCAGTTTTACCGCATAAAATATAACCACACATAACGATACGACCCAGCATAATAGTAAGGCCGAGCCCACTGTACGGCCTATGTTCTTTGTGTTGAACACGTAGCTAAGTATGGCAAAAATAATGGCCAGTAGCGGGATAATTGCCAACAATACGGCCGATATCAGGAAAATGTTGTTAACGGCGCTGCTGGTCATGCTGAAAGGGAAAAGATGATAAATGGTAGGATGGCCGGTAGCCAGTGCCACTATCACCGTTCCAACAATAGCGATGATGCCACCAAAGCAGGATAATAATACGAGTATGGCAATCAGTTTAAAGATGAATTTACCGGTGGTACCTAAAAAGTTGGCGAAATGGCTAAAGAAATCGCCGGCGAAATCGCGGGTTTTGTAGATGAAGGGGCGGGCTTCGTTGCTGAAGCTGGAAAGATTGTTTCGCAAGCCGCTCATTTCCTCTTCAAAATTAGTTTTAAAGCCTTGCAGGTCCAGGCGCTGGCCTTTCATAGCCATACGGTCGGCCCGGGTAACAGCTTTGGGTACCACTATCCATAATATGATGTAAAGGATAAGGCCGGTACCGCCAAAGGCAACCATTATGGCAAATAGTAAGCGCACCCATACCGCGTTAAAATCAAAGTAGTTGGCTATGCCCGAGCAAACGCCGGCTACAAGGTGGTCATCCGGGTCGCGGAAAAGGCGGCGGGGCTCGCTGCCGCTGTTAAAGGTCTGTTGGCCGGCAGGGCCTGCGTTGTCTTCAACGGTTTCAAAATCTTTAACCGAGCCCATTTGCTCAAGAACGGAATTAACATCTTGCTCCACAATTACCTGTTTGCCCTCTTTTAAAAGTATCTCGTTAAACATCTCGGCAATGCGGTTTTCAATGTCGGTAGTAATTTCCAGGCTGTCGGCCGATCCCATGAAGTGGCGCTGCACTTCGGTCATGTAGTTTTTAAGGATCTCGTACGCGGTTTCCTCTATATGGAAAACGATGCCGTTTATATTGATGATAATAGTTTTATTCATGATGATAGTGATGTGAGATTATTGGTTATTGGTGTTATTGCGGTCGCCTATGGATGTTTGCACGGCAAAGGCAAGTTCCTGCCAGGTGCTGTCGAGCTGTTCAAGCACTTTGCGCCCTTCGTCAGAAAGTACATAATACTTGCGTGGCGGCCCTGAGGTAGACTCTACCCAGTTGTAGGCGAGCAGTCCATTATTCTTCAATCGGGTAAGCAGGGGGTAAAGCGTTCCCTCTACTACGAGCAGCCGGGCTTTCTTTAATTCAGCAATAATATCTGACGCATATATCTCACCCTTAGCTATAATAGAAAGGATGCAGTACTCCAGTATGCCCTTCCTCATTTGGGTTTGTGTGTTTTCAACAATCATAATACAAAGATATATGCTTTGGAATGTATTATGCAATACATAGTACTAAATATTTTTAATTTTTTTAAGATTTTTATGAAAAGTGGTCTTTTTTCACTTTTTAATTTGATTTATTGATAACTGAACATTACTTTTATGATTAATTAACTATTAACTGATCTTATTATTAACAAACATGAAAAAACTTCTACTAGTAAGTTTGTGTTTCCTGTCGTTGTTTGTAACGCAGGTTTATGCACAAAATCGTACGATTACCGGTACAGTAGTAGCGAAGGATGACGGTCTTCCGATTCCAGGTGTTACTGTGAAGGTTAAAGGTACCACTATTGGTACTCAGACCTCTCCGTCCGGAAAGTATTCATTAAGTGTTCCAGCCAATTCCACGCTCGTGGTTTCATTTATTGGCTACACTGCGCAGGAAATTAAATTAGGTGCCGGCAGCGTAGTAAACGTTACGCTTTCACCTTCAGTAAACCAGATAGGCGAGGTTGTTGTAACCGGCGCTTTAGGTATTAAACGCCAGGCTAAAGAGCAGGGCGCTGCGGCCACAACTATCACTAATAAAACCCTTACAGAGTCTAAAGCGACCAACTTTACCGTTGGTTTGACCGCTAAGGTTGCTGGTTTGGTGGTAAGTACTCTGGATAACGGCGTTAACCCTACAACTCGTTTCGTTTTGCGTGGGAACCGTCACATTCTGGGTAACAACTACGCTCTGGTAGTTTTAAACGGTGTGCCAATCTCTCCAAACGAGGTGAACACCATTAACCCTGACGATATTGAGTCTGTGAACGTATTAAATGGTGCGGGTGCCGCGGCCCTTTACGGTTCTGATGCGTCAAACGGTGCGTTGATCATTACTACTGTTCATGGTAGCCCTAATGGCGCGCCACGTGTTAGCTATACCAATAACTTCTTACTTGAAAAGTTATCGTACCTGCCATCTTTCCAAACTAAATTTGGTAGCTACGGTGGTGAGGGTTCTCCTTTCCAGGATCCTATTACAGGTTTTATTACTACACCCGCAGGTTTTGAGAACCAGTCATACGGCCCTGCTTACAATGGCAAGCCAACACAGTTAGGTATCCCATTGGAAGATGGTACTGTTCAGATCTATCCTTATGCGACCCGCCCTGTTGACCCAAGAAGAGCATTCTTCGTTACCGGTTATGGTGAAGAGAACAACCTTTCTTATAGCTCAGGCGATGCAAACAACAGTTTCAACTTATCAGCTAACAACTTGATGAAATCAGGCATCACACCTGATGAGCGTTTCAAAAGAAACTCTGTACGTGTTTCTGCCGCTAAAACCTATGGTATTTTCAAGGCTGATTTCACTGCCAACTACGTACAATCATACCAGAACAGTGTAGGCTTTGGTGGTTACGATGGTACATCATTAGATGGCGGCCGCTCTTTGTTAAGCGCTTTATACAATACTCCATCATGGGTGCCTTTGGATAAATACAAGGATATTACCAAGCCTTTCGCTGATGTAAATACCTTCTATAACTCTTATGGTGTTAACCCATACTGGATCATTAAAAATGACCGTGTTGATACCCGTGTAGATCACCTTACCGCGAGCTTTGGTGGTACCTTAACCCCAACTAAATGGTTTGATCTTTCTTATCGTTTATCAGAAAACTTCGGTGTTGGTCAGCAACAGTTTAGGCGTTCTGCCGTACAGTTCAGCCAGTATGCTATGAGCGACCCAACCGGTGGCTATGGTACACAAGGCCAGTCTTACGGTGGTTCAACAGGCCACATTGCCGGCCAGGTACAAAACCGTACCCAGTTTGGTGATGGTAGCTTTGATACCGGTATAGGCCCTCAAGGTTACTCACGTATACAGCAGGATGTATTCGCTACTTTCCATAAAACTTTTTATAACGACTTTAAGGTAAACTTCTTATTGGGTAACAGTATCTGGCAAGCTTATCTTAACCAGCAGCAAAACAACAGTACCAACTTACTGGTTGATAACTTTTACAACATCGGCAGTATCCTGGGTACACCTGCAACTTCTCAGTTCACCCAAAAAATCCGTCAGATCGGTTACTTTGGTGACTTAAACATTGGCTACAAGGATTTTGCTTTTATCGAAGCAACTTTACGTAACGACCATGATTCACGTTTATCAAGCGGTATCCGTTCTTTTTGGTATCCATCAGTTAAAGGTTCGGTAGTATTTACAGATGCAATCCCTGCTTTAAAGAACAATAAAGTTATCAATTACGGTAAGATCAGGGCTTCATACAGCCAGGTAGGTGCCGTAAACGTATCTCCTTACAGCACAACAAACACCTATAGCCCAACATCAGGTTTCCCTTATGGTAATACCGGTGGTTTAACTTTAGGTGACAGGCTAAATAACCCGTTAATTAAACCTGAGTTAACCAAGGAGATAGAGTTTGGTACAGATCTGAGCTTCTTTAACAGCCGTATCAACGCGAGCGCTACATACTACAAAAGTAACACCCGTAACCAAACGCTTCCCATTTCTGTATCACCTACCAGCGGTTACAACTCTGCTACTGTTAACATTGGTGAAGTGCAGAACACCGGTTATGAGTTTAAGTTAGATGTTACTGTTTTAACAAAAGAGCAGAATAACTTCTACCTGAATTTAGGCGGTAACTTTACTATCCAGAATTCATTAGTAAAATCACTTACTAACGGTTTACCATCTATCACCATTGCTTCACAAGGTTCTGCCTTGATCCAGGCAAGGGTTGGCCAGCCTTTCCCTATCCTGGTAGGTGCCGATGTTAACCGCGACCCTCAGGGACGTGTAATTGTTGATGCAACTACCGGTTACCCAAGTACTAATTCAACTTTGCAAAACTTCGGCCAAACAGTGCCTAAATATTTGTTGGGTTTAACACAAACCCTGAGCTATAAATTTGTGACGCTTACCGCTACAAGTGAGTTCCGTACAGGTGGTGTTTTCTATAACGCGAGTTTAGCAAGCGCTACAGCCGCCGGTATTTCTGCTTATTCAGCATCTGCAGATCGTCAGGCGTTTATTTTCCCTAATTCAGTTATTAACACTGGTACTGCTGCTAACCCTGTTTACACACCAAATACCTCTGTTACTATACTTGATGGTAACCAGGGTTTCTGGAACGCGGGCGCGTTTTATAACTCTACAGCTGCATACGTAAACAGCGCGGCGTTCTGGAAATTAAGGGAGGCTAACCTGGCTTTTGATATTTCACCATGGGCACGTAAAGTTAAATACATTAAAAAGGCGTCGTTTGCTTTAATAGGCCGAAACCTTTTAATGTTAAGGCCTAAAGGTCAGAAATTTATTGACCCTGAATTTTCTGCATTGGCTGGTAACGGTACCGGTATCATCAATACATATCAATTACCTCCAACCCGCTTATTTGGAGCCAGCCTTAACATTCAATTCTAATAATTTTAATTATATGAAAAAGTATATATCAATCATATTAACGGTTCTTACAGTTGCGGCCAGCAGCTGTAAGAAAACCTACCTTGACGAGCTGAAGGATAACCCGAATACGCCTTCTGTAGCTTCTCCGAGTTTGCTTTTGTCAGGTTCGCTTAAAACTACTGCCTCTATCATTAATGGCGGTAACTTTGTCCAGTATGGTGGCTATTTGGGTTACTTAAGCCGTAGTACCGGTTTCCAGGTATTTGCCAATTTTGACCAGTACCAGATCACTACTAACGATTTTAACTCGTTTACACCATTATTTAACAATGCGGCTAACTATAATGCCCTTATAGGCGCTAATGCCGGTGCTAATTATACCGCTATAGCCAAGATCATGCTGGTTTATGATTTCCAGGCTTTGGTAGATAATTATAATAACGTACCGTATTCACAGGCTTTCCAGGGTTCTAAGAACTTTACACCTGCTTATGACGATGCCTCAAAGATCTATGATGACCTATTGGTACAAATAGACGCGGCTATTAAAATGATACAGGGTGCCGGGGCAGGTGATGTTAACCCCGGTGTGGCCGACATTATGTTTGGCGGCGATATGACCAAATGGATCAAATTCGCTAACACATTAAAATTACGTTTAGCGGTGCGCCAATCTAACATCGCATCAAAAACCGCTTCATTAAAGGCGGCTACCCAGGCTACACAAAGCTTAGGTTACCTTGATGCTTCAACACCGGGTTCGGTTAATCCTGGTTACACCAACAACGATGCTAACGGTGGCCAGCAAAACCCATTGTATCTAAACTTTGGTTATACACAATCAGGGGCCTCACAAACAAATAACCAGATATACCAGGCTAATACTTATAGTATACAATTCCTGCAAAACAACAACGACCCTCGTTTAACCCGTATTTACGCGCCAAACCCATCGGGCAATGTAGTAGGTAGTTACTTTGGTGGTACAGTTACCGCGCCGGTAGCAGCACAAACGCCAAGTAAATTTGGCCCGGGCGTTTTAAACCCAACTGCAAGGGGTATATTGATCTCTTCAGAAGAATCCTTGTTTTTACAGGCTGAAGCTGTTGCCGCGGGTTACATTACCGGCGATGCTCAGGCGCTTTATAATGCAGGTATTACTACTTCATTCAGCAACCTTGGTGTACCTAACGCCAGCAGCGCTGCCGCTACTTACATTGCTAACCATGCTTACCCAACCGGTGGTACTTTTGCACAGCAACAGCAGGCTATTATCGTACAAAAATGGGTGGCATTAAACCCATTTGGGGAGTTTGAAATGTTTAATGAACTGCGCAGAACAGGTTACCCTGCCGGTATACCACTATCAATTTACCCGGGTGTAAACGCGCCAAACCAGGTTACCCGTATACAATACCCAACTATTGAATACGCCGCTAACGCTGCCAACGTAGGTGCTCAGGGCACCATAAATATATTTACATCTAAAATATTCTGGGCTAAATAATTTAGAATTAAAAGACATGAAAATAAAAAATTTTATAAAAATCGCCCTTGCAATGATTGTAACGGCGGGTACCTTTAGCTCGTGCTTAAAAGATAGTGCTACTACAGTTGATTTTTCTAAGGGCGGTAAGTCTGCAGAGATTCCCTTAAGTGGTTTAAGTCACTTTGCCTCAGATGCAATCACGAGCGACACCATAACTTTATCGTTTGGTGTTAATATTGCGTCTTCTTCAGCTTTAGATCATCCTCAGGATATAACAGTTGATGTAATACCATCAGTAATAGCCAGTTACAACGCGGCTAACCCAAGCATTGTTTACGAGCAAATGCCGGCCAGTGCTTATACGTTTAAAACTACTGTAGTTACTATACCGGCTGGTGGTCGTTACAAGATTATAACATTTAAATTTGACAAAAGTACCCTTGATCCGTCTAAAAGCTATATGCTTCCTATTGGTATAACCAAAGCTGATGGTTTAAACATTTCAAGTAATCAGTCTATTAAATACTATCACGTTATAGGTAATGATTTTGCGGGTACTTATCTTCATGATTTCACGAGGACACCTGCAGGCGGTAACTTTACCGGTAAAACATCAGTTTTATCACCAGTTTCGCCTACGCAATTCGAGGTAGCTGGCGGCTACTTCCAACAAAACGTACGCTACGAAGTAACATTTACAAAAACAGGTACAGGATCTGCGGCTCGATACAGTAATTTCCAGGTATCACTGAATAGCGATGATGTTAAAAGCATTTTTACACCTAACTCTATATCGGTAACTACTCAGCCTTCGATTGCTGTTCCTGGTTACGACCCTAACAAGGGTTATACGTTTGCCGAGGCTCAAGCTTTGTTCACATTCCAGTTTGATGTATTAGGAGGCTCTGGTGCAAGACACAATGTTGATAGATATTATAAGCAATAGCTAATAGTATGTCTCGTCCTGAAATAAGTTGACAGATTTCAGGACGAGACAGTATTTTAATTAAAGCCGCCTCATAGTTCACGAGGCGGCTTTTTTATTTGTAACGACTAAAATACATGGTTTTTTCAGCATATAATTTTTAACTCATATATTAGTCGGTATATAAAACTTATCATGAAAGCAGTCTTACTATTTATCTCTTTTATATTTTCGGCGTCGGTTAGTTTTGGGCAAAATATTAGTGGAACAGTTAAAAATTCTCAAAATAAGCCTGTCCCTTTCGCGTTTGTGCGCGCTGCGGCCAAACCTTACGGTACCTATACCAATGCCGACGGAGCCTTTTCTATGGATGCTGCCGTGCCGGCTAAACTGGTGGTATCGGCGCTTAACTTTTTGGAAGCAGTTGTTACCGCTGATGGTAAAAATGAAGTTGCCGTAACACTAAATAGCGGGCAAAGCAAAACTTCGTCGACCAAGCTGGCGGCTACTAACTTTTTCCAAAGCAATACCAGCAATAACATCAACACATCTGGCTCATTATACCTGCGCTCGGGCCAGCAGGAAGTACATGGCAGCCGTTATTTGTTTAATAACTGGGTGCATGGCTATGCCATAAGCCCGGCAGATTCATTGATACAAAGCGACGATTACTTGTTTAATTACGATAAAATTTCGGGCGATCTGCTGTTTACCAGCGACCAGGTAAAAGTATTTAGCGCCCTCAAAGGCGAGGTGAAGGGCTTTGTGTTGTTTGACGAAAATGTACAACCTTACAGGTTTGAGTTTGTACCGGCTGTTAACCAGGGCAAATATGTACAGGTATTGAGTAACGGGCCTAAATACAAAATATACAAGCTTACCAATACCAAATACGAGGCTAATAATTATACCACTAACGGCATTACCACCAGCGGCCACAATTACGACGAATATATTGATGCTGATACTTATTTCCTGGCGAAGGATGGGGGCGCGCCTCAAAAACTTGAATTGAAAAGCAAGGCCTTAAAAACCGCCTTCGCCGCCGACGCGGATAAACTTAAAAAGTTTATGGCCGACAACGATGGCGGTGAAATAGATGAGAATTACATCAAAGCGCTCGGTGAGGCGATGAATAGGTAGTTAAAATATTTTACCTAATTTAAGCTTGCTCAATACCAACTGTTACTAATACATGTCTGTAGAGTCACCTGTGAAAGTGAATGAAGGCAGATTTACAGGAGTAATGTTTAAATTGGCAATATGATAATACGGTGTGCCTGATATTGGTGTAAACGTACCACCTGAGTAACTTGCAATAGGGTTATTATTACCCGTTGCTGTGTTAAAGCTATGAATAGCAGTTACAGTGCCGTTACTAAGGAATATATCGTATTCAAACTGCTGTCCTCCTTGGGTTAACTGAAAACCAATTTCAACTGTTGATGGTGGGATAGTGGGTTTTACCGGCGGTGGTACAGGATAATCAATACTTGCAATAGCCCAATGCGAGCCTGTTGTAACGCGTATTAACTTAGCCACGGTATTTACTACGTTTGATTGTGTGGTGTATGGGCCACTTACATAATCCCAAATCAGCGGATTAGTTTTATTAGCCGGATCTTTTTCATAAGTATTTCTGGCATCCCGGTATTTCGAAACATCGCTTTGAAATTTAACGGCATCAAAGGAACCTAATACGCCAACAGAAACGGTAAAAACGTCTTGCCCTATCGCGCCTTAAGTATTACCTATAGTAACATAAGCGTTATATCCCGGTGCTGCTGCTATGCTGGCACCTACCGTAGGCACGCCATTCACCAGGTCTGGATAGGCGTTGGTATCCCATGAGGGTGAGCCGGTAACCTTGATAACCGCCAGGCCAAAATTAGCCGTATAGGTATCAAAGTTTTCGCCGGGTTGCCGTGGCTGTAAAGTCAGGTCTCTGTAATAGTAGCTCGGCGTAGCTACGTTGGTTTTTAATTTTGAGGTAGCGCTTTTAGGTTCCTGGGCGGTTTGTGTGGTAAGGTCTTTCTTGCATGCACCAAAGGTGATAGCAACGATGGCCATGGCGGCCATTAAGGTTTTTTTCATAAATGCAATAATTAAAGGTTAAGTGCATTTATACGGAGGGTTTAATATTAAGTTTCAGGCAATAAAATGTTTAACATACGTTTAACATTTTTAACCTTATTTCTTATCCACACTATACCTGCCGGGGCCAATAAATAGCAAACCCGCGAAGATCAGTGCGTCGTCAATAGCGTGAGAGGCGCCCATGAGGCCATCGCCGCTGCCCAGGTGACTGGCTGCCGCCACGATCATGTTAATAATAAGCAGCAAGCATACCGGGCGAAAGGCTAAACCTACAATTAATAAAAAGCCTCCAAGGACTTCAACAATAGCCGCCATAAAGCCCCAAAATACCGGCGCAAACGTTAAGCCCACATATTTGGTTGCCGAGCCGATCTCGCCCCACAGGTGCGGCCCGCCCATCAACTTAGGGTAGCCATGATATATGAACATGGCACCAAGGCCAACACGGGTGATGAGTAAGCCAAAATCTTTATACTGGTTTAATTTGCTTAGGTATGCCATGGTATATGGTTTAGTAATGGATGATCGTTTGGTTTTCCTGCACCTCTAAATATACGGATTGCCCCAATATTAAACTGCAGTTATTAGAAATATGCCCGGCAGGGAAATCAAAGCATACGGGGTAACGGTAGTCTTTCACCACATCCATCACTATTTCAGGGAGTGTTTGCCCGAAGGGGATGTCGTTATCCTTCATATCTGTAAACCCGCCGATGATGAGTCCGGCTAAATGCTCCAGCTTACCCGCGCGTTTAAGGCAGCGCAGCATACGGTCAACTGCGTACAGGTATTCGCCAACGTCTTCCAGGAATAATACTTTGCCCTCATAATCAATATCGCTCACAGAGCCGGAGATAGCCATCATTAACGAGAGGTTACCCCCAACCAATATGCCATTGGCTTTGCCCTGCCGGTTACAGGTGTTTGCCGGCAATGTATATTTTAATTCCTCACCAAATAAGGCCATCCTGAGCGTTTCCAGCGAGTATTTGGAAGCATCGGGAATATTAAGTGGCATTTGCCCGTGTATGCAAGCGATACCATAGTTGCTGATAATATGCGCGTGCAGCAGCGTAATGTCACTAAAGCCGATGAGCCATTTGGGCTTGTCCGTTAACCCGCCGAAGTTGACCAGGTCGACCATACGGATGGTGCCATAACCACCACGTGCGCAAATGATGGCCCTGATGCTGTCATCGTCAATAAAACGTTGCAGATCTGCGGCCCTGAAAGCGTCATCCCCTGCAAACTGGTGGTAGGATGCATTTATGGTATCGCCCAGTACCACTTCAAGGCCCCAACTGGTTAACAGGTTTATGGCATCCGTCATGGGGATGGGCAACTTTTTAGCCGGGCAGGTAATAGCTACCTTGTCGCCTTTTTTTAAGTAGGGGGGTATAATGGTCGGCAATCCGTTAGTCGGCATAAGTCCGTAAGATTAGGATAAGATCAAAAAAGCATATTCTGTCATCCGGTCTTACAGACTTCCCGTCTTTCCGGACTTTCTGACTTAAAAGATTTATCTTTGCAAATTAATAAACATCCGCATTAATGTCGCAACTTAACAAATATAAACGCTTTACCATTACATCCGCGCTGCCTTATGCCAACGGGCCTTTGCATATAGGTCACCTGGCCGGCGCCTACCTCCCTGCTGATATTTTTGTGCGCTACCTGCGGATGCTGAAGAAAGACGTAGTATACATATGCGGCTCTGATGAGCATGGTGCCGCCATTACCATAAAAGCCAAAAAAGAGGGGACAACTCCACAGGCTATTATTGATAAATACCACAAGCAAATAAAAGATAGTTTCGAGGAATTTGGCGTATCGTTCGATATTTATCACCGCACTTCATCGGCAATTCACCATGATCTGTCGCAGGAGTTTTTCCTGAATCTGTACGAGAAGGGCGAGTTTGTAGAAAAATTCTCGGAGCAATACTATGATGAGGATTTTGACCAGTTCCTGGCCGACCGTTACATTACCGGTACCTGCCCAGTGTGCAGCAACGACCGCGCTTACGGCGACCAGTGCGAGAATTGTGGAACCTCACTCAACCCTACCGACCTCATCAACCCGGTATCTACCTTAAGCGGAAAAGCGCCGGTATTAAAGCCCACTAAACACTGGTACTTACCATTAGACAAATATCAGCCCTGGCTCGAAAAATGGATAGATGAGAAAGAGGGGGAGTGGAAAGTAAACGTATTTGGGCAGTGCCGCTCATGGCTTAAATCTGGTTTGCAACCCCGCTCCATGACCCGCGACCTCGATTGGGGAATTGACGTGCCGCTTGAAGAAGCTAAAGGCAAAAAGCTATATGTTTGGATGGATGCGCCTATCGGCTATATTTCGGCCACCAAACAATGGGCTATTGACAACCAAAAGGACTGGCAGCAATACTGGAAAAAGCAGGCGGATGACGCCGATGATACCTGCCTCATCCATTTCATAGGTAAGGATAATATTGTGTTCCATTGTATCATCTTCCCGGCTATATTAAAAGCACATGGCGATTACGTGCTGCCGCAAAACGTACCGGCAAACGAGTTCCTGAACCTGGAGGGTGATAAACTCTCTACCTCGCGTAACCATGCGGTATGGCTGCACGAGTACCTGGAAGAATTCCCGGGTAAGCAGGATGAGTTGCGATACGTACTAACATCAATACTACCGGAAACGGCCGACAGCGAGTTTACCTGGAAAGATTACCAGGCCCGCGTAAATAACGAACTTGTAGCCATATTAGGCAACTACGTTAACCGGGTAATGATACTGATGCATAAGTTTTTTGATGGTAAGGTAGAAAGCGAAGGTGGCAATATAACATTTACCGATAACGAACTGAACGCAGAGGTAGGCCGGTACTACGATGAGTTGGGCAAAAACCTCGAAAGCTACCGTTTCCGCCAGGCCTTACAGAATGTAATGGATATGGCCCGTTTGGGTAACCGTTATTTAACTGAACAAGAGCCTTGGAAATCCATTAAAACCGATGCGGAAGCGGCTAAAAACGCCCTGCACAACAGCCTGGTGCTGATAGGCCATCTGGCTACCTGCCTGCAGCCTTTCCTGCCACGCACCGCCGAAAAGATATTTGGTATGCTTAACGTTGCCCCGGTAACGTTTGATGAAGAAATTACCTTTGCCAACGGTCACCAATTGAATGCCGCATCGTTATTGTTCGAGAAAATTGAGGATGAGGCCATAGAGAAACAGGTGCAAAAACTGGCAGATAAAAAAGCCGCGGCGGCAGCCGCGCCTAAACTGGCGCCGGTTATTCCGGCTAAACCAAACATTAGTTTTGATGATTTTGCGGGTATGGATATCCGTACAGGTACTATCCTTACCGCCGAGAAGGTGGCTAAAACCAAAAAGCTGTTGAAGCTCACCATTGATACCGGTATAGACCAGCGCACGGTAGTATCTGGCATTGCCGAGCACTACGAGCCGGAAGCGATCATCGGGCAGCAGGTGAGCATATTGGTTAACCTGGAGCCTCGCGAAATAAAAGGTATTATGTCGCAGGGGATGATCCTGATGGCCGAGAATGCCGAAGGCAAGCTATGCTTTGTAGCGCCAACAGGCGACATGCCGAACGGATCGGTTATCCGATAAATTTTTTTCTACAAAAAAGTAATATAGCGTTAAACTTAAGCTAAAGGTTAAAGTCATAGCTTTGAACAAAAACTTTAACCTATTTCATAATGAAAAAGCTTTTACTCCCCGCTGTATTACTTTTCACTATCGCGTTGGCTTCCTGCAGCCGGTACCAGGTAAACGTGATCAGTAGCACCAATTCGCGCCAAAACCAGGAATCGGGCGATTTTGAGTTCGAGAACGATTCTGTAAAAATATCTTACTCTTTTTACGGCAGCAATGCCCCGGTACAAGTTACTGTATATAACAAGCTGGATAAGCCGCAGTATGTAGACTGGCAAAAGTCGGCCGTAATTGTGGGCAACGAAGCTATCAGTTACACACCTGATAAAATAAATATCAACGGGAACATAGCTGCGCAAACCAATACTTATAAAGCATTTAGTACGCCGGTTACCGGTACGCCGTCGTATACGTCGGGTAATATCAATGCCGTAGCCAGCCTGCCCCAATCAACTACTTTTTTACCTCCGCATACGCAAAGCACTATGGCTACCGTGCGCCTGGCCAATGGCTTTTTGCCGGTACCCGATAGCGCTTATAAAAAAGTGCGTATGCTGCATAGCGGCTACGACCCAAACGGGTTTACTAAAGTAAACACCGCGTACTTTGAGCAGGGTAATTCTCCGCTGGCCTTTAAAAGCTATTTAACCCTGTACACGGTTGATGGCAGCCAGACCACCCCGGTGGTATACCAGCAAAGTTTTTATGTATCTAAAACGTTTACCACGCTTAGCTCGCCCACAAATTTCGCAGGCTTTGAACAAAAACGAGGCTATTATTTTGTAACCTCAAAAGCTACAGGATATGCCAAAACCATGACGGTGGTTGGCGCGGCAGCCCTTATAGGCGGCGCCGCGGCTGTTGCCGATAAAAACCACGAGGGCAGTAAATAAATAGCTACTTAAAAATTTAACGGGTAATTGCGGGGCTCATGTAAAATTTGCACATTTGCATTTCCAAATTATTGGCCCCGTAGTTCAACGGATAGAATAGAAGTTTCCTAAACTTTAGATATGAGTTCGATTCTCGTCGGGGCTACTAAAGCAAAGCCTTAAATCGTCAAGATTTAAGGCTTTGTTGTATAATCGATTGCTTAAATAGGCCTATGTCTTTAAGAACTCAGCCTTATTCTATTAGGTTTACTCAATAATCACGATTGCTGCATTTGTTGCTGGAAGGTGATCACGATAAACTCTGCCGGTCTTGCAATGGCTACTTTAACTGTAATTCGTATATAGCCATCAAGTATATCTGTTGGGGTCATGGTTGTGCCTAAACCGATTTGGACGTCAAAAGCATCCTGGGGAGCGGCCCCGGCCAAAGCGCCTTGTTTCCAAAGGTTGGTCAGGAAGTTCACGATCATGGTTTTAACGGTTACCCAGGTGTTTTCGTTATTAGGTTCAAATACATAAGCGCGGCAGCCCAGTTTAATGGATTCTTCCAGCATGATCATCGTACGCCGAACGTTGATATAGCGCCAATCCTGGCTGTTACCATCCAAAGTACGGGCACCCCAAACCAGTGTACCCATACCAACGAAAGAGCGGATAACGTTAATGGATTTACCCGACAGGGCGTCTACATTAAGCTGTTCTTGCTCATCATTCGATATGTTGATAGCTGGCGCGCTCACCATGTTTAACGATACGTTTGCAGGGGCTTTCCATACCCCGCGGGTTTTATCTACCATGGTATAAATGCCCGCCATAGCGCCACTTGGCGGCAACACATTTTCTCTATTCAGCAGCTCATTCAACAGTTTTACATAGGTAATGCTGGCAGCCTTTAAAGAAAGGTGAAAGTTCCTTTTATCGCCTTCGGTTGGTTGGGCTGTCGCTTTAAATTGTGTTATTATTTCTCTGGCTTCGCCTTCGGGTAATAATTTGGTAAGATCAACGCCGGCATCAATATTTTCGAAACTGATTTCATCAGGCTGTATTACGGTAGTTTTTAACCAGGGATAATAAGCGGCGCCATAATTGAGCCCATTGTTACCGATCTGATCCCTGAAAGCCGCCACGATCTGCTCTGTTGATACTGTTGCAGGTTGTTTTACCAGGTCGAATATCCCGAAGCGGCTTTGTGTTTCGGCACAATGCTGCAGAACAGCGGTGTAGATTTGATTGTAACAGGCTTCGCCAAGGGCAATAGCGTCCGGGATAACCACCAGTGTTGGCTCCTGCTCCCGCTTAAGCACATCTATAGCGCTCACGATATCAGCAGCGTTTATTGCAATGCCCTCCGGTTTATCTCCATACGTACCAACTGACAGAATGTAAGCCGCGCCGCCACCATTAGCGTAAAAAAGACGGATCGAATTGTACAGATAAAAGGTGTGGTTATCCACTATATTTAATAGCTTCCTTTTGCCGTCCATTATAAAAGTGTCCTTGTCGGCATCGGTAGCATCTGCAATGGTATAACTCGGTTTAAAGCCTGCGCCAAAATACGCCATGTATTCTGCCAGGGAGGTGATACGCACCGGCTGCCTTAGCACCGGGTTGCCGTTGCTGATAGCTTTAGCTGTATAGCCAATAAAAACCGGTACATCCGTAGCTACCGCGATCATCGAGCTGGGAAAGGTGTTCTTTTCTTCTATATAAACACCCGGGGTAGTATAAGCTTTTGCCATGATTTTGTGATTGGGTTTAGGTAAGTATTGGAAAGGATTTATGTGATGTTTGAATATTCGTAAAGGTGTATCTCACTTCGTTCTAATCGCAAACTTCGCGTCTTTTTCATCTACAGGCGACATCCATTTGATCTGCCCGCGTTTCAAGACATCATTAAGCTGGTTGGCGGCGACTATCTTATCGTCAACCCTCACTTTGTCGTCTGCCGAGTTGAGTTTGATCCAGCCGGTATTGCTTACCAGGTAGGCAGCATCATCCAGTTGTATAAATACCTTTTGGTTACCCTCGCAGGCATGGGCAAGCTGGGTTTCCAGTACGCGACCTTCCCGCACCTTAATAAAACCCTGCAAGGCTTGGTCATAGGTGATGCCATTGCCTTTATCGCCCAATGAGGAAAACGCGGGCGCGGCAGCTTGCTTTTGCTGTAAGCCAAAGTACATGAGGCTGGTGGTGCCATCGCAAAGATTGCCCCAGTGTTCGGTTTGCGTAAAGGCGTTGTAGCCGTTTTTTACCACCCGTAATTTAAAGCGGATATCGCCGGGTTTGTTATAGTCAAGGCTGATGTGATAGTATCCTTCTGTATTGGTGCTGCCGATCAGGCGGTGTGTTTCATCGTCATAAATATCGGCGGTGGCAATAGGGTTTAGCGTTTGGCTGTCTACCACGAGTCCGGCAAGTTGGATGGTTCTGGCCTGAGCGCTTAAATGCAGCAGGCTGGTGCAGATGAATAACAGCAGGCCGATAGCTTTTTTTGTCATATCAGGGAGCGATTGAGGTTTAATTGCCTAATTTAAGCAATCGCACAATTTGATGGGCATGCATTTACATTTAATTCCGCTAATTTTGCAGGATAGTAAGCCCTTGAGCACATGAACGACAAAACCGTAACGCCAGCCGATAAAAAAAGTACCCTGCATCCCCGTAATCCGCACAGCGGGCGGTACGACCTGGATGCGCTGGCGAAAGCCTTGCCCGCATTGGCTGCCTACCTGTTTGTGAATGAGCATGGGCTCAAAACCATCGACTTTACCGATAATGAAGCTGTAAAGGCACTCAATAAAGCCATCCTGAAACAGCAATACGGCATCAGCGACTGGGATATCCCCAAGGGTTTCCTATGCCCGCCCATACCCGGCCGGGCCGATTATATACATTACATAGCCGATGTGCTGGCCGAAGGTAATGGTGGCGTGGTACCCACGGGCAATAATGTAAAAGTGCTGGATGTTGGCGTTGGCGCTAACTGCATTTACCCGCTTATCGGGCATAAAAGCTATGGCTGGAGCTTTGTGGGCAGCGAGGTGGATTATGTTGCCGCCGGTTCGGCACGGAAGATAGTGGAGGCGAATAATTTAGGCGGAGCCATAGATATACGTACCCAAAGTTCTTATGAGCATATCTTTTCGGGAATTATTAAACCCGGTGAACGCTTTGATATTACCATGTGTAACCCGCCATTCCATGCCTCGGCCAAAGAAGTGAATGCCAGCGCACAGCGCAAATGGAAAAACCTGCAGCAGGATAAAGGCGCCGAATTGAATTTCGGCGGCCGTAATACCGAATTATGGTGCGAGGGCGGCGAACCCCGTTTTCTGAACAAACTGATCACGGAAAGCAAGCAGTTTTCCCGCTCATGTAAGTGGTTTACTTCACTTATCTCCCAAAAGCGTACACTGGATGGCTGCTATAAATCGCTTGATTACCATAAGGCAGCAGAGGTGAAAACCATTACCATGTCGCAGGGGCAAAAAACCAGCCGCATACTGGTATGGCGCTTTTAAAGGCTATCTTACAATAAATAAAAAAGCCGGAAGCTTGAAAAAGCTGCCGGCCTCATTATAAGTGTTCAATCAATAGTTTAAACGTGGAAACCCTGGGCTTTAATGTAGTTGTAGCTCTTGGTGATGCTTACAAACGGGTCGCCGGGGCAAATATCCTGCTCGTTAAAAAAGTATTTTAAGCCTGCAGTTTTAGCATGGGCAAATATGTTTTTGAACGGGATAACGCCATTGCCTACCTCGGTAAACATTTGTTTAGGCGTGTTATCCATATCTTTCACATGCCATAGCGGGAAACGGCCCGGGTGTTTTTTAAACATCGCGATCGGGTCCTGCTTGGCGCGATACATCCAGTAAATATCCATTTCCATTTTCACCAGTTCTGGGTCTGTAGCGGTAAGCAACACATCATACGGATATTTACCATCCTGCGAAGCAAATTCAAAATCGTGGTTATGGTAACATAGTTGTATGCCCGCTTTTTTGGCAACTTCGCCTGCTTTGTTCAGTTTTTCGGCGGTTTCCTTGTAGTGGTCAAGCGTTCCGCGTTCGGCATCGAGCAGGTAAGCACATACCATGTATTTGAGGCCTACGGCAGCCGCGTCGTCAACCGCTTTTTGCCAGTCGTTGCTGATGGTGCCTTTCGCGTTAGGGATGCCTTCGCCCAGCATGTAATGCCCGCTTGGCATAATGAGGCCGTTATCACTCAATACTTTTTTAAACTCGGCCGGTTCCATTCCGTAGAATTTCTCGGTGCCGGTGTAGGTAGCCCCCTCAACAGAGTTAAAGCCAACCTTGGCTACCTTTGCTAAGGCGGCAACGGGGTCTTTGGCCATGGCGTCGCGTACGGTATATAATTGCAGGCCTATATACCTGTTCTTTTTGGCGGCAAACAATTCAGGCGCCATAAGCAAACCAGCCGATAGCATGGCACTGCTTTTCAGGAACGAACGTCTTGATGTCATTATTTAGTTTTATTGGTTGTGTAAATGTAACGCATTGGCGTTTTAAAACAAATAGACACCGCAAAAATTAAATGGTTTAACTAAATCTTTAAGCGCTTTTATTATCGCCACCGGCAGGCTTGGTGTGTTTCTTTTTGCCATACCTGCGGTCGTTACGCCTGCCACCTTTTTTATGGTCGCCACCACTGCGCTCGGGCCTTGTTTCCTTAGCCGGTTCAATAGCTTTAAGATCTCCAGGAAGTTCCTTTTCGTTGATGGGCCGCTCAATCAATTGTTCAATGGTTTTTAAACGGCGCAGGTCGCGGTTGTTTACAAACGTAATTGCGGTACCTGTTGTGGCGGCACGGGCGGTACGGCCAATGCGGTGTACATAATCTTCCGGGTCTGGTGGTACATCGTAGTTTACTACCAGGTCAATCCCTTCCACGTCAATCCCTCTTGAGAGTGCGTCGGTACCAATAATTACCGGTAGTTGCCTGTTCTTAAAACGGAGCAGTATTTCCTCGCGTTCTTTTTGCTCCAGGTCTGAGTGGAACGCCGCGGTATTTACATTGGCCGCCTTTAACTCTTTGTAAAGCGATTTTACGATCTCCTTGCGCGAAGCGAACACGATGGCACTTTGGTAGCCCTGTTTAAGGATATGTTTAAGTAAAGGCGTTTTCTGCTGGTCGTGCAGGCGGTATATCTGCTGGTCGATACCGGCGGCAGGCTGAGAGATAGCAATGTTTATTTGCTGCGGATTATGCAATATGGCGTTGGCCAGCTTGCGTATGCGCTGCGGCATGGTGGCCGAGAAAAGCAGGGTTTGGCGTTTTTTGGGCAGATAACCTACAATGCGCATAATATCATCATGGAAACCCATATCCAGCATGCGGTCGGCTTCGTCCAGCACCAGGTGGGTGATCTGGTTAAGCTTTAATACGCCCGAGGTAAGGTGCGCTATTAAACGCCCTGGGGTAGCAATAAGTATGTTTACATTGTTTTGTATACCACGGCGTTGCTGCTCATAGGCCATACCATCGCCGCCGCCAAACACGGCCTGCGAGCTCACGCCCGAAAAATACGCCAGGCCCTCTACCTGCTGGTCTATCTGCTGGGCCAGTTCACGTGTGGGCGCCAATACCAGCGCTGTGGTATGGTGGTTATGGGTTTTACAAATATTATCTAAAACCGGCAGCAGGTACGATGCCGTTTTGCCTGTGCCTGTTTGCGCGCAGGCAATCAGGTCGTCGCCATTCATAATGGCGGGGATGGCTAATGATTGTATAGGGGTGGGGGTATTGTACCCCATGCTTAAAACACCTTCTAAAAGCTGTTCGTCGAAATTAAAATCCTGAAATGTCACTATATTGTTAAACGTATGCCTGCAAGGTACTAAATTTTATGCTTTTGCGGCGGCGTAGTATAACTATGTTACAGTAAGCTTTATTTTTGGCGCATACAAACACATAATTAAACCGGCAAGCGGCGCGACACCTTCATATGATAAAACTCTTACGTATTTACCTGATATTTTTTTTGCCGGTGATGCTTTATCCGGCATTGGCCGCAAAGGCAGTTGATGTACCTGCCGACACCTCCATTGTAAGCCCCCGGGCAGATAGTTTAAAAATTGCCAAACGCATCATTAACCGGGATTTTAATAAGATATATACACAAAACCTTGCCCCGGCGTTTTTTGGGCAGGAGTTTTTTCAGCCGCATAAAACCCTGCTGGTTGGCGATATCAACACCCACTTTGTATTGCTCAATTCGCCGCGCTCGCGTTTCTTTTTTGATGTTTCGGCCAGGGTGAAGGTGAGGCTGCTTAAACAATATGGCAACCCGGTAAAATCGCCCAGTTATATGCCCAGCGCCAATTTGTATTACCGGTTAAATGATGATGCGTACCGTCCGCAATATTTATCAGCATCATATACCCACCATTCAAACGGTATCCGCGGGCCATCGGTAGAGCCCGATGGCAGTATAAATGTAGATAGCGGCAAATTCAGTACAGATTTTGTGCAGCTAAATTATACCCTCGGTAAACGCCTCGACAGGCCAAATACCATACTCAGCCAGTTCGGAACGCTGGGTATTGAACTGCACCGCACCCTTTTTAACAGCAATGGTGGTGGCGCATCGCTCGGGCTGCCCGGCAGGTATGGGTTTGTACGGGTGAATGGTACTTACATCTACAACCTGGCTAAACGTTACCAGGATGACATTGAGCCTAATAAGTCAGACTTCAGAAACTGGCAAAGGCTACAATTTGATTTTACCTACATAGCCGGGAAAATGCCTTACAGCGCTACTGATCTGGGCAGGCGGCTCAATGCCAGCTTAAAATACTATTATCAGTTTCCGTTTATGCATGCTGCCGCGTTTGTAGTGGGGGCAGGCTACCGCGGGCAGGATGATTATAACATCTATTTCCAGGACCATTACTTTTATATGCAACTGGGTATTGCGTCGGGGCTGAACTTTCTGTTCAGTAAATAGTATATTTATGCCATGTCTAAATACCCTGTTGCAAAAGATAGTGATCTTGTTGGCGAATATCCTGCTTTAGTAAATATTGGTGGCGGTTATGTTTGGGATGATGTTTTGGAGTACCGTGTATGGTGTAGCCCGCGTAATGGTGCTCCAGATGAAGAGGATGGTAATGATTATTATTATGCCTTTGTGACCTATGAAGAAGCTGAAACGTTTGCGTCAAGGCGGCCCGGTACTGAAAAGCCGTTAGCACTAATTGTGCAGGAAGAATATATTGCTGAACCTGAGCAGGGTAATTACATACACGTTAAAGAACAAAGAATTACTGAATGGCATATAGACTTTCTTAGCCGCCCCAAAAGAACTGTAAGGACAATTCCTGATTTTCTTTCGCCAGATGCGCCTGAAAACAGATTGGATATTTTAAGAGGTAAAGCTTAGCCTTATTACAGTAAATAGGTCTGTAAAATTTTTGATTGACAAAATGCGTTTGCATGGCATACAGCAAAATAAATGTTAGCTTTACCCTCATTAAAGTATAAACCGGCGGCTGTAAACATAGGCTGCTACAATCTGCATTTGAACATGAAAAAACTAATCTTGAGCACTCTTGCTGTAGCAACGTTACAGTACGCAACGTTTGCGCAGGCAAAAAAAGGCTGGCATAATTTGTTTGACGGCAAAACCACCAACGGCTGGCATGCCTACCTTAAACAAGACGCGGGCCCATGGAGTGTGGTTGACGGCGCTTTGCAGTTAGACCCTAAAGCACCTAACCAGGCCGATCTGGTTACCGATGGCGAATACGAAAACTATGAGCTTTCTTTAGATTGGAAAATTGCAGAAGGCGGCAACAGCGGTATCATTTTCGGCGTGCACGAGGATCCTGCTTTGGGCGCTACCTATCTTTCAGGTATCGAGATGCAGGTGCTGGATAACCAAAAAGCCGAAGACAACAAAAAAGCAAACCATCTTGCCGGCTCATTATATGATATGAAAGCCGCTCCGGCGGATGCTGCAAAGCCTGCAGGCCAGTGGAACGCCGTGAAGATACGCAAGGATAAGGGCCACCTCACTTTCTGGCTGAATGGCAAGGAAGTAATTAACGTACAAATGGGCAGCCCGGAGTGGGAAGAATTGCTGAATAACAGTAAATTTAAAACCTGGAAAGATTTCGCGAAATATCCTAAGGGGCACATCGCTTTACAATCGCACGGCGCTGTGGTGGCTTATAAAAACATTAAACTAAAAGAGTTATAATTACAACCGCATTTGAATTTATAGTTCGACATATAAATGGAAGATATACAAATTAAAAAAACAGGTACCGTTTATGACGCCATTGTTGTGGGCTCGGGTGCCGGTGGGGGTATGGCCGGTTACGTTTTGGCGCATGCCGGGTTAAAGGTACTGATGCTGGAAGCCGGCGCTTACTTTGACCCTAAAACAGATTCGCAGCAGCTGAAATGGGCATGGGAATCAGCCCGCCGTGGCGCTGGTACTACACGCCCCTTCGGCGATTTTGATGCCGCTTACGGCGGCTGGCAGCTGGATGGCGAGCCTTATACCACTAAAGATGGTACCGAGTTCTCATGGTTCCGCGCGCGTATGCTGGGTGGCCGTACCAATCACTGGGGCCGTATTTCGCTACGCATGGGCCCTGATGACTTTAAACCCAAAGATGGCTTAACAGACCCCTGGCCTATTACTTATAACGACCTTAAACCTTTTTATGATAAGGTTGACCGCATGATAGGTGTTTACGGTACGGTTGAGAATATTGAAAGTGAACCCGATGGTATTTTCTTACCACCGCCAAAACCACGCTTAAACGAGTTGTTCATTAAGCAGGGTGCTACTAAAGCGGGTGTTAAGGTAATTACAGGTCGTGGTTCGGTATTAACCGAAGCTTTGAAGGATAATAAAGACCGTGGTGCCTGTTTCTTTTGCGGGCAGTGTGGCCGAAGCTGTAAAGTGTACGGCGACTTCTCTGCATCATCTTGTTTGGTTATCCCGGCATTAAAAACAGGTAATCTTAAATTGATTACCAACGCTATGGTGCGTGAGGTATTAACCGATAAAGAAGGCAAAGCTACCGGCGTATCATACGTTAACCGTGAGGATATGCAGGAGTACCAGGTAAACGCTAAAATAGTTATCCTGGGTGCCAGCGCGGGCGAGTCTGCACGTTTATTGCTTAACTCCAAATCTTCGGCGCATCCCGGTGGTTTGGCTAACAGCAGTGGTGTTGTTGGTAAATATATTCATGATAGTACAGGTTCCGGCGCGGGTGGTTTCCTTCCGCAGCTGATGGATCGCAAACGCTACAACGAAGATGGCGTGGGTAGTGTGCATATTTACTCGCCATGGTGGTTAGATAATAAAAAACTCAATTTCCCGCGTGGTTACCATATTGAATACGGTGGCGGTATGCACATGCCTTCATACGGTTTTGGCTCGGGTATACAGGATATGAACGGTGCCGTGCCTGGCCGCGATGGTAAAAAGAAACCGGGTGGTGGCTACGGCGCATCGCTAAAAGACGATTATCGCCGTTTCTACGGTACGCAGGTGGGTATGGCCGGCCGAGGTACCGCTATTGCCCGTGCAGATAACTATTGCGAGATAGACCCGGATGGTGTAGTTGATAAATATGGTATCCCGGTACTGCGTTTCCATTATAAATGGACCAACGACGAGATCAACCAGGCCAAGCACATGCAGGAAACCTTTGAAGAGATCCTGCACAACATGGGTGCCATTTATGGCAAAATGCAGGGCCCCGAAACCAACTATGGTTTAGAGGCTCCGGGTAAGATCATCCATGAGGTAGGTACCGTGCGCATGGGCGATGATCCAAAGAAATCGGCCCTAAACAAATATTGCCAGGCGCATGATTGTAACAACCTGTTTGTGGTTGATGCTGCTCCGTTTGTTCAGCAAGGTGATAAAAATGCCACCTGGACCATCCTGGCATTGAGCATGCGTACCGCAGAATACATTTTATCACAACGTAAAAAACTAAACGTATAAGCCCTATGAACAGAAGAGAATCCCTTAAAGCCATAGGTTTAGGAACCCTCACTACCGGGTTTTTAGTTGGCGTTGGTTGCAAAACCGGCGACAAAAAAGAGCCTGAAACGGCAGAGGCAGGCAAGCAGGAAGCAGTGCCGGGCCGGCAGCCGGAAGAGATAGAGCGTGAAAATAAATTAAAAGCCGAAAAATATTTTGATGAGCATGAGATGGCTACCATTACCGTGCTTGCAGACCTGATTATCCCTAAGGATGAACACTCAGGCAGCGCGTCTGACGCTAAAGTGCCGGAGTTTATAGAGTTTATTGTGAAGGATATCCCGTCACATAAATTACCCATGCGCGGTGGATTAAAATGGGTGGACATTTATTGCCTTAACCACTACGGCAACCCTTTCATCAAATGCAGTGCTAAACAACAAACCGAACTGCTTGACCAGATCGCTTATCCGTATGAAGCCAAGCCAGAAGTGGCGCAGGGTGTAAAATTCTTTAATTTAATGCGTGACCTTACGGCATCCGGCTTCTGGAGCAGTGAGATGGGTACCAAGGATATTGGTTACGCGGGTAACGCGCCTAACAAATGGACGGGCGTACCTGCCGACGTGTTAAAGCAATACGGCATGGAAAACGTAAGAATATAATGCTGATGCCCCTGTAAAGGGGCATTTTTATTTTAATTGAACCAGCCGTGATGCGTGGCTACCTTAATAGCCGATGCTTTGTTGCATACATGCAGCTTATCGTAAATATTGGCGATATGTTTGCGAACGGTGTGCGGGCTGATAAACAAGCGCTCGCTTATCGCCTGGTAGTTATGCCCGTCGACAATATGGTTGAGTATTTCCATTTCGCGGGCCGATAGGGCATATTCGTTATCTTGGGGCTGGTTAGTTTTAACGGGTTCAACCGTTTCCGGGTTGTTACGCAGCAGCTTTAATACTTTGTGGGCTATACGGGGCGACATAGGCACACCGCCTTCATATACAATGTCCGTTATGGCTTTTACAATGTTGGCTACTCT
Organism: Mucilaginibacter sp. 44-25; assembly: GCA_001898335.1. Taxonomy (GTDB): domain Bacteria; phylum Bacteroidota; class Bacteroidia; order Sphingobacteriales; family Sphingobacteriaceae; genus Mucilaginibacter. Next base: position 512,468 of record MKTS01000003.1, read on the forward strand.
TTCATCTTTCAGCAGATAGCCGTCGGCTCCTGCTTTTATGGCTTCAAACAGTTTGTTTTCATCATCAAAAACCGTAAGCATGAGAAAATGCATGCCGGGGTATTTGCACTTGGCTATGGTAACGGCTTCAATGCCATTCATTACGGGCATCTCAATATCCATTAATACCACTGAGGGCCAGAGTTCAGGGGCAAGCTTCTCCAGTTTGTTCAGGAAGTCTAATCCATGTTGCGCCTGCAATACAACATTAATTTCGGTGTAAGCGGCAAAATTGTTCACCAGTGCTTCTCTAAGCAGGGGCTTATCATCTACAATGGCAACTTTAATGCAACTCATTTTTTAGGAGAAGTGAATATAAATATAGCTGTTTAGTTATACATATTACCCTTGGCTACGCTTAAATAACCCACAAAAAAACACCAAACAGCTATAATCGGCAATACTGCATATGCGGTATTGTTAATGCAAGCGTAATAAGCGTTAACAGCGCAGGTAAAAAATGCTAATTTGCTGCCATTATGTATTTTGTGCTTTCTAAGGTACTCGTTGGTTTCGCCATGCCATTGTTCTGGGTAGTGGCTATTTTACTGTATGCCGCATTTATTGGCAGTAACAGGCGCAGGAAACAGGCGGTTATAGTTGCACTTATCGTACTGTACTTTTTTTCGATAAAGATAACTGCCGATATATTCGCGCGCCTTTGGGACACCCCGCCTTATAGCCTGCATAACCGAACTTACAGCGCGGTTGTAATACTGGGTGGCATGGTTAGCGAGGACCGGCAGGGCAACAGTTATTTTAATAACGCTGCCGACCGTTATTACAAGGGGCTGATGCTGTACCGCTCCGGAGTAGCTAAAAAAATAGTATTTACAGGAGGCAATGCTTCGCTTAACCCGGGTAAGTTTACCGAGGCCGCTTTTGTACATTCGGAATTGTTAAAGGCAGGTGTTGCAGATAGCTCCATTATCCTGGAAGGTAAGGCAAGGAATACCATGGAAAACGCGGCGTTTACCAAACCACTTTTAAAAAAAAACCATTTGAAACCACCATATTTATTAGTTACTTCGGCTTCGCATATGCCAAGGGCGAAGCTCCTCTTTAAAAAAGCAGGTATTGATATTGTGGCCTACCCCTGCCAGTATCAGGAATCGGCGGAGCTTAGCTTTTTTGATTTTTTACCCGATACGGAGTCAATGGAACAATGGAATACCTACGTAAAGGAAGTAATAGGTTACGTAGTTGCCCTCTGCAGATAAATATATGAAAAAAGCGTTATTAGCATTATTGGTCATAGCGGGTTGGGGACAGCCGCTGCTGGCACAGAAAAAAACATCGGGCAATCCCATATTCCAGGGCTGGTATGCCGACCCGGAAGCGACTATTTTCGGTAAGGAATACTGGGTATATCCTACCTACTCGGCACCGTATAACCAGCAGGTGCATTTTGATGCCTTTTCATCTACAGACCTGGTGAACTGGACCAAGCATGATAATGTGCTGGATTCATCTAACGTGAAATGGGCTAAACGCGCCATGTGGGCGCCGGCAATAGTAAAAAAGCAAGGCAGGTATTACTTCTTCTTTGGCGCCAATGATATACAAAATAACGAAGCGACAGGCGGTATAGGTGTTGCCATTGCCGATAAGCCAGAAGGCCCTTTTAAAGACTACCTGGGGAAACCTTTGATAGATAATATAGTGAATGGCGCACAGCCTATTGACCAGTTTGTTTTTAAAGATAAGGACGGCCAGTATTATATAATTTATGGTGGCTGGGGCCATTGCAACATTGCCAGGCTTAAGGATGATTTTACCGGGCTGGTACCTTTTGCCGATGGTACTACCTACCGCGAAATTACCCCAAAGGGTTATGTGGAAGGCCCGGTGATGTTTATACGCAAAGGGAAGTATTATTTTATGTGGAGCGAAGGCGGCTGGACAGGCCCGGACTACCGCGTAGCCTATGCCGTCGGTAATAGTATAAATGGTCCGTTTAAGAAAGTCGGCGTTGTGCTGCAACAGGATGCTGCCATAGCTACCGGCGCGGGCCACCACTCTGTTATTCAAATACCCGGTACCGACGAGTGGTATATTATTTATCACCGCAGGCCATTAACCGAAACCGATGGTAACCACCGGGTTACCTGTATAGATAAAATGGAGTTTGATAAAGACGGCTATATAAAGCCCGTAAAGATCACGAATGAAGGGGTGGGCGCAAGACGCATTAAATAAACAAAGCGGGCTGTTGAGAATACTCAATAGCCCGCTTTATTTATATCTATCCCGGCGTTTAAACTATCCGCATATTCTCGGCATCCCATTTAATTACTTTTTGCTGGAAATAGCTGTCGTTGCAGGCCAGCGCGGGCGCTGCCGCTCTAAAACCGAAAACGGCATCTTCAACCACAGGCTTACCTGTGCGTATGGCATCAAAAAAGTTGGCAAAGTGATCATTTGAGGCATTGTATCCTTCGGGAGCGCGATATACTATAGGGTCAAACGAAGGCGTTTCCTGTTGCGCTTTGGTCCAGCGGGTATTATAAGCATCCATCAGTTTTTTCTGCTCTGCCTGGGTAAAGGTCCCGAACGAATCCCATCCGCCAATACCCGGTGCTTCGGGCATTTTATTTTTGCGGATGGTAAAGGCCTCTTCGTCGTTAAGGTCAATAACACCTTCCGAACCGACGATCTTGGTAGTACCATGGTCGCCCTCGCCGCTAATAAAATTCACCCTTAATAACACCTGGAAGGCGGGGTGCTCTTTAGTATCGCCGTAATGGATAACGGCGCTCATGGTATCGGGTACGTTACGGCCATCTTTCCAGTAAACCAGGTCGCCAATAGAATAAATACTTTCCGGGCCTTTTGAGCCGGTAATAAAATGGATACCACTCAATAAATGCACAAACAGGTCGCCTGCCACGCCTGTGCCGTATTCACGGTAGTTCCTCCACCTAAAAAATCTTTTCGCATCAAAATCATGCTTAACATCAGCATTAGCCTGGTATCGTGCCCAATCCACGTTTTGTAGGTTGGCATCAGTAGGTATGGTGTACTGCCATGCCCCCAAAGCGCTTTGCCGGTTAAATGATGCCTCTATGGAGTTAATTTTCCCGATGGCACCGGCCTCATACATTTCTTTTGCCTTACGGTAGGCAATACTGCTCACCCGCTGGCTTCCGACCTGAAATACCGCTTTGGTTGCTTTCTGCATGCGTATCTCCTCCAGCCCCTGGCTTATTTTATGTACCATAGGCTTTTCACTATATACCGCTTTGCCTTTATGCATGGCGTCAATGGCTATCTGGCTGTGCCAGTTATCACTTGTGGCGATAATTACCGCGTCAATATCCTTACGGTCGAGTATCTCCCGGTGGTCCATCGTAGTGAAAAGATTTTGCCCGTATAGCTCTTTGGCATGTGCCAGGCGCCCTTTGTACAGGTCGCAAACCCCAACCAGTTCTACACCGGGTACGGTTAAAGCAGCCCTGGTATCGGCGAAGCCCATAATACCCATACCAATGGTGGCAATGCGTACCTTATCATTCGGGCTTACCCTTTTTTCAGCTTTAAGTATGCGCGTTTCGTGTTCTTCTTTTGCCGCCCAGCTATTGAGCGAGGCCGATGTAAGCAAAACGGATGTTCCCAGGTGCTTTAAAAACTTTCTGCGATCGGTTGACATGTTGTAGATATTAATTGGTTATGCCGCTGGCGCGGACGGTTAAAGTTGATTGGCAATTTAATAAAAAAACAGGTCGGGATAAGCCTTGTTAATTTAATATCAATCGTTTGCGTGCAAAAAACTTTTTAATATTATTTAAAAAGTTATAAATTGCAATCATCCAATTAAAATTACGCCAAACCATTATGAAAAAACTTTCCTTGTTTGTGTTATGCTGTTTAGCAGGTATGAGCGCTTTTGCCCAGGCCGATAAAGGTATCGCCATTATTCCTGAACCGGTAAGCATGGTGCAGCATACCGGCCAGTACGTGCTGCCCGCCGCCATAACGGTGCAGGCACCTCTAACAGAGACCATGACGCCGGTACTCGACCTTATCAAAAATAAGTTCTCAACTGCTACCGGTAAAATGGTGCATTTAAAAGCAAGCGCACCAACCGCGGCCATTAAACTCATCCTGAATAAGGTTGCCGATAACACTATTGGTAACGAAGGATACTACCTGTCGGCCAAAGCTAACGGGGTAACCATTAAAGCCAATACCGAAGCCGGGTTGTACTATGGTATGCAAACAATCTTCCAGTTACTGCCAAAAGAAATTGAGAGCAAGGAAGTGGTTAAGGATGTAAAATGGACCATACCAGCGGTTGATATTACCGATTACCCAAGGTTTGCATGGCGCGGCTTAATGCTGGACGTATCAAGGCATTTCTTCACTAAAAAAGAGGTGATGAGCTATATTGATAATATGGCTAAATACAAGCTTAACCTGTTTCACTGGCATTTGACCGATGATGAAGGCTGGCGTGTTGAAATCAAAAGCTATCCAAAACTGACTACCGTGGGCGCCTACAACGTTAAACGCGAAGGCGAGTTTGGCAACTTTACCCCACCCAAGCCCGATGAGCCACGTAATTATGGAGGTTTTTATACTCAGGATGATATTCGCGAAGTAGTAAAATATGCCCGGGAACGTTTTGTAAACATCCTTCCGGAGATTGATGTGCCCGGCCATAGTTTGGCCGCTGTAGCTGCTTATCCCGAGCTATCTGCTACTCCCGGTGCTGATAAATATGTAGTACGCTCGGGCGAGCGGATAATGGACTGGACCAAACCCGGCCATCCTGCACTGGTAGATAACACGCTTAACCCTGCCGGAGAATTTACTTACCAGTTTCTGGATAAAGTAGTTGGCGAAGTAGCGCAGCTGTTCCCATTCGGTTACATACACATGGGTGGCGACGAATGTGCGAAGAACTTCTGGGAGCAAAGTGCCGAGGTTAAGGCGCTAATGGCCAAAGAGAACCTGAAAACACAGGAAGAGGTACAAAGCTATTTCGAAAAAAGGTTGGAGAAGATAGTTGAGTCAAAAGGGAAAAAATTTATGGGTTGGGATGAGATACTCGAAGGAGGCCTTGGCCCTAACGCTGCAGTAATGAGCTGGCGCGGTGTGCAAGGCGGTATAGAGGCTGCCAAGCTGGGCCACGAGGTAGTGATGAGCCCTACTACTTTCGTTTACCTGGATTATATGCAGAGCGACCCTATTATGGAGCCGCATGTTTATGCTACCCTGCGTTTAAGCAAAACCTATGAGTTTGACCCTGTGCCGGAAGGTGTAAACGCCAAATTAATAAAAGGCGGGCAGGCCAATTTGTGGACCGAACAGGTGTACAACATCCGGCAGGCCGAATACATGACCTGGCCACGCGGATTCGCACTGGCAGAGTGCGTTTGGTCGCCAAAAGCCAAAAAGAACTTTAACGACTTCTTTAGCCGGGTAGAAAAGCATTTTGCCCGTTTTGATGAGGCCGAGATCAAGTATGCGCCAAGTGTTTACGACCCAATATTTAAAGCAGGCTTTAACCCTGATAGCACGCTTAACGTAACACTTACTACCGAGGTGCCCGGGCTGGATATCTATTACAGCTTTGATAACTCATACCCGGATAGGTTTTATCCTAAATATACCGGTGTGCTTAACGTGCCTATTGATGCTACCCAGCTACGGGTAATTACTTACCGTGGTAAAAAGCCTGTGGGCCGTATGGTTACCATGCCTATAACTGAATTACGAAAGAGGATAAAGTAGCTTTCCGTATTAAAACAAAAGAAGCCGACGCTAAACGCCGGCTTCTTTTGTTTTATAATGTATGGCTTTACGGCAGGTGTATTATGCCTGTTTTTCCAATACGGTTTTCAGGTTGTTCAAACTTTCCTCTATATCGCGGCCAAGCATTTTTTCCATGTTGATGAACAAGAGCATGATGTTCATAGGCATAGGCATCTTGCTGGAGAAAGACCAGGTTACTTCAGTAACATCATTGCTTATCGCTTGCGTTGCCATATATACATCCGCCACGCCGGCAAAGGGTTTTATAAATACAACCCTTGTGTCTAATCTTTTGCCCTCTATGATGTTCGTTATAGTATGGTTGCCTTTACCTACCTGTTTTACATCACTATCCCAGGCAGAATTAAACCCAACAGTGCCGTCTGCCCCTATGTCGGTTATTCGCTTATTTGGATCAAGCATCACCCATTTGCTGTAATTGTCCTGATTGCGCAGGTATTTGATGTAGTTAAATACCTGCATCACGGGGCGGTTAATCACAATTTTTCTTTGTATAGTGTAGCTTTTGGCTGCAATAAGGCTTAGTGCAAGCACTGCTAACACTATTCCTGCTATGATGCCAATTATAGTTAATAAGGTGTCCATATAGGTTGGGGTTGGTTATAGAGTTTGTTCTTTGCAATATATCAATTAAACGGCAACCTTAGCAGGCTGCAAGCCAATAGCTTTTATCTATTTGAAAAAATAGATCTATAATTATTTCCTATTCTTTTCTTCAGTGAATATTCCCCAGCGTACACCGTATTTATCAACCACGTTACCCATTGAGCCTGCAAAGAAAGTCATGATAGGATGTACGGTTTTGCCACCTTCGCTTAGCCTGGCAAACTTGTTTCGCATGTCCTCCAGATTAGGGCAATTAAGGGTGATGGATACAATGCCGTTTGTTGCTTCCACGTCCGGGTTGGCAATGTCGGTTCCCTGTATGGTAAAGTCGTCGCCTGTAAGATCGGCATGAAGGATGTCGATACCGTCCGGAAAAGCATCTTCCATTGGTGAACCTTTCACGCTCATCACGTTAAGGTTTCCGCCCAAAATATTTTGGTAAAACTCCATCGTCTCAAGGCATTGGTTGTTTTTAAAGTTGATGTACGTGTTTAGTTTTATCATGTAATTTAATCGTTTAATACTTCGCAGTAGTGTCCGTATGTTCTTAGTATCTCAATTGTGCTCTCAGGGCATATTTCTGCTCCTTCGATCCGCAATACCTTGTCGCAATCCTCCAGATCAAAATTAACCCGGCTGCCGGGGAATTTTTCAAGAAGTCTTTTTAACAAGATGCGGGCGGCTCCCTTTCGCTTTACATTAGTTTTAAACACCTCGATCATATCCTAAATTTACACAAATATGTGTTGTTTTTATTGCGCCCCGTAAGGTGTAAATACGACAATGTGGGGTAGATAAAGCGACCATAAATCGCAGCCCATCTGATCAGCATTTTTTTAAATGATATTTCCTGCTGACATACGGTTGTCATTGGTGGGTGGTTATTTTGTGGTACCAACTTTAAAACATATGAACACAACAGTAAACACACCAGTAATTACGGCAGATGATCTTTTAAAAAACTGGCAAGGCCATCGTGGCTTAAGCCGCAGGGTATTGGAAGCATTCCCCGAAAAGGAACTCTTTGAATTTTCTATAGGCGGAATGCGCCCTTACAGCCAGCTCGCCGGCGAAATGCTTGGCCTTGCAAGCGCCGGTGTTAATGGGATTGTTACCGGGAAGTGGGAAACCAGGCCCGAGTGGAACCCGTTTAGCGAAACCTTAGCTATAAAAACTAAAGCGGAATTCCTGGCCGCATGGGATAGCGTTACCGAACAAATTGATGAGCTTTGGCCGCAGATACCGGCTGAGCATTTTAATGAAACCGTAAATGCTTATGGGTTATACAGCAATACCGTAACCAATACCATTGTTTATCTTTTGGATAATGAGGTACATCACCGCGGGCAGGGTTACGTTTATTTGCGTGCCCTGGGTATTGAACCTCCGGCTTTTTGGGAGAGATAGGCCTTATCCATACAAATGAAAAAGCCGGCATGGACTTATCCTGCCGACTTTCGTTATAAATATCATGTTGTGCGGTACAGCTTTTAAATATAAATTAGCCCTATGGAGCACCCTGTAGAAAACCCATGGAAAACCTTATCGGCTAAGGAGATTTATAATAACCCCTGGATCAACGTTACCGAATACCAGGTGATCAACCCATCCGGTAACCCGGGCATTTATGGTAAAGTACATTATAAGAACATCGCTATTGGCATATTGCCGCTGGATGAGGAGATGAATACTTACCTGGTTGGCCAATATCGTTTCACGCTTAACCAGTATAGCTGGGAAATTCCGGAGGGTGGTGGGCCTTTAGGTATAGATCCGCTGGAGTCGGCCAAAAGGGAGTTATTAGAGGAAACAGGGTTGAAGGCTAACGAATGGACAGAGATTCAGCGTATGCATTTATCCAACTCCATTACTGATGAACTCTGTATCCTCTACCTGGCTAAAGGGCTGCAACAATTTGAGGCTGAACCCGAAGAAACGGAGCAACTGATAGTAAATAAACTTCCATTTGATGAGGTTTACCGAATGGTGTGCGACGGACTGATCACCGATTGCCTCGCAGTGGCCGCTATACTAAAAGTGAAGCTGATGCTCCTGGAGAACACTTTATAAATTAAACAGTTAGCAAATACCAAAAAACTTTAAATTTGCAGGTTTAATTATGAGAAAGTTTTTAGGGTATATCCTGTCGCCCATTGCTATCGCTGTGTTTTTTATATTTCTGCTCATTTTCCACCCTCTGCAATGGCTTTGCCTGCATTTGGGCGGCTACTCCGCGCATAAACGTTGTGTAGATATCCTTAACTTTTTCCTCATTACATCTGTTTACGTATTAGGTAACACGGTTACCTTTATTAACCGGCAGGACCTGCCCGTTGGCCGCCCTATTATTTTTATGGCCAACCATCAGAGTTTGCTGGATATCCCCCCGATGATCTATTTTCTGCGGAAATATCATGCGAAATTTATCTCGAAAGTAGAGCTTACCAAAGGTATCCCTTCCATATCCTATAACTTAAAGCATGGCGGTGGCGCTAATATTGACAGGAAAGACCCGCGCCAATCAATTATGGAACTTTCCAGATTTGCCACCCGGATGAAAGAGAATAACTGGGGGGCGATGATATTCCCGGAAGGTACCCGCTCAAAAGATGGAAGGGTAAAACCATTTCAATCTGCCGGGGTAGCTACACTATTAAAAAAATGCCCTAACGCCTTGCTGGTTCCCGTAGCTATCACGGATAGCTGGAAAATGATCAGGTACGGATTGTACCCGCTCAATATGTTTACACCCATGAAATGGGAAGTATTGGAGCCTATTGAACCCGGTACCGGCACGGTTGACGAACTGGTGAAATTAGCCGAAGACAGGATAAGAGCTAAGGTTGAAAAATAGTTATTCCAGGTCGGCGGCGGCAAATGTATTGCCCTGTTTAGGATCGCCGGTTTCATAACCTTTTTTAAACCAATACATCCGCTGGGCGCTGGAACCATGCGTAAAACTATCAGGATGCACCTCGCCCTGAAACTCTTTCTGCAAACGGTCGTCGCCAATCTGGTGGGCAGCGTTTAATGCTTCCTCAATGTCACCGGGATCCAGTACATTTTTCAGGTTCTTTTCATAATAAGCCCAAACGCCCGCGTAAAAGTCGGCCTGTAGTTCCAGCTTCACCGAAAGCTTATTATATTCTTCTTTGCTTAATTGCTGCCTTGCCTGGTCCATTTTCTGCGATACGCCCAAAAGGTATTGCACGTGGTGGCCCACTTCATGCGCTATTACGTAAGCCTGCGCGAAATCGCCCGCCGCGCCGAACTTGTCTGACAGTTCCTTGAAAAAAGAAAGATCAAGATATACCTTTTGGTCGCCGGGGCAATAGAACGGGCCAACTTCGGCACCCGCGGTACCGCAGGCTGTGTTTACCGCTTCCTGGTAAAAATGCAGGGTAGGATCTTCATACGTGCGGCCCATATCACTAAACAGCTTGTTCCACACATCTTCTGTATCCGCGAAAACTACCTTAGCAAACTTTTTCTCTTTGGTATTGGCCACTACTTCCTGGTTATTGCCTTGCTGGCCGCCGCCCTGCTGTAAGCCATTAAGCACGGCAGACGGATCTACACCGGTAAAATAATATATAGCCGCGGCTATAATGCCGATTACGCCGCCACCAAGGGCTATGCCCCTGCCACCGCTCGCGCTGCCATCTTCCGTGTTACTGCTTTCGCGCCTGCCAAACCATTGCATAGTTGAGTGTTTTAGTTTGACTTTAAACGCCGAAGCCCAAACGTTTGTTTGGGCTTCGATAGCAGTATGTTATTGCTGATTAATTTTCAAGCTTAGGTATACGAGTAGGGGTATCCTTACCTGATACAATGGTGCGTGAGCTTAACGCTATAGCGCGTATGGTAGCGGTAATGTTCTTTACATCCAGTGTGCTCAACTCATCCTTAACGGTATGATAAAATTTATCGGTTGGTATCTGGTCTGTTGAAATGGTATGTGCCGGTACGCCAACGGCGGCAAGTGAAGCATTATCGCTACGATAAAACAGGTTTTGTTCCGGATATGGGTCGGGGTAAAACTTAAAGGCGGTACCCTCGAGGTTACGCTGCAGGATAGGCCCAAAATCAGACCGCTCGAAGCCGGTAATAAAAGCAGAGTTCTCCCCAAATTTTGATGGCTTGCCGATCATCTCTATATTAAACAGGGCCACTACCTGGTCGGGGTTTACTTTGGTAGCAAAATATCTGGAACCAAACCCTCCGATCTCTTCGGCAGTAAAGGCCACAAATACCAAGGTACGCTCGTTATTGTTGAGCTTTTTATAGTACTTAGCCAGCTCTATTACCGCTGTAGTGCCCGACGCATCATCATCGGCGCCATTGGCAATGCTATCACCCTCCATCGGTTTAATGATACCCAGGTGGTCGTAATGTCCGCCGAATACCACATACTCGTTTGGCTTGGTCTTGCCGGGGATAACGCCCACAATGTTACTCAACGAAAGTTTTTCTTCTTTTACTTCGCAGTTGGCCTCAAAGTTTTTAGGCTCATTTACATCTAAAACGTAAACAATTTGCTGTGATGGCATACCATCACTTATCATACCCTTTACGGCCCTGTCCCTGATCCTTTTAAACACATCAGCCAACGAAGCATCAAATATCACCAGTAATTTTTTACCGCTGCGCATGGCAGTACCCAACTGCTTCCTGAAGCTGCTCTGGTCGGTAAGTTTTGTAACCTTTATGGTAGTGTCACTACTTTTCCAGGTAAACGCCGCATTGGTGTTAACCGCTACCTTGTCGTCGGGTATTGCTGTGCCATCAAACACCACCCGTGCATTAACAGGTTTAACCCGTGTTTGGTAAAAGGTTTGCCTGTAGCCCTGGTTGCCTTCCATGGGTTTTAATCCGGCCGTTTTAAATTCACCTTCAATAAACGCGGCGGCCTTTTCAATGCCCGGCGTAAATGTGCCCCGGCCCTGCATGTCATCAGCGCTAAGGGTTTTAATTACCCGTTGTACGTCGTCTTCTTTAATTAATTTGTTTACATCCTGGCAAATTCCGGATAATGGTAACGTAAGTACCGTGGCGGCTGCCAGCCATATTTTAATATTCATACTATTTTACTTTTGATGATAACCAGGCTGCCCTGAAATCTTTTTGTTGTTGAGTTAATTCCTTATTCGCTTTTTCATAGGTAAGCACCTGCAGGGCCGGGCTTTCCTCTAAAACTACGGTTGCTTCATGGTCGCCGGTGCGGTTATGGTAGCTGATGGTTACCTTATCGCCAGGCTTCTTGTCTTTCACCGCATCAGTTAACGCGGAAAGTTCCTTAGCTTCCTTGCCATCAACTTTTAATATCAGGTCGTCGGCATCCAGACCGGCTTTGTATATAGGAGTGTTAGAAGCGGTGGCGCTCACTATTTGTAAACCACCGTTAGCAGGCCTTGCGGCAACACGGCCCATCCAGCCTTTTCCTGGTGCTGCTTTTTGCAATATAAGCCCTGCTTTTGATAGCAGTTCGGCATAGTCGTTCTTTTTTATACCATAGATATAATCGTCAAAAAAGGCTTTGGCGAATTTAGGATTGGTTAGTTTGGCCAGCACGTTTTGTAACTCAGGTATGGTATAAGGTTTTTCGGGTTTGCCGTAAGCCAGCCATACCTGGCGCATATAATCATCAAGCGTAAGCTTAAACTCGCTGCGCAAGCGCAGGTCAAGCGCGAGGGCCGTAGCACCGCCATAAACGTAATAGCTGGTAAACATGTTGGTGTAATTGGTGGCATCAACAGATACACCGGCATCAACAAATACCGCGTAGCGGCTCATTTGTGTTGGCGGAAATTTGGATGGTGCCGGGTTGGCCAGTACAGAGTTAACCAGGCCGGCTATAGTGCCGGTATAATCATCAACAGAATTGAAGCCGGCACGTACCAGCAGCATTTCGCCATAGTATTGCGTAAAGCCCTCGGCAAACCAAAGCTCGTTGCTCATGTCGGCATGCTCAAAATTAAACGGTTCCAATGATTTAGGGCGGATGCGCTCCACATTCCAGCTATGGAAAAACTCATGCGAAAAAGTACCCAGCAGATCGTTCTCGTTGCCGCCAACTTTGGCAGAGCGGTCAACAATACAGGTAGAGTTACGGTGCTCCATACCATCGCCAAAATTGGCCGGGTATACATCATCCAGGAAGGTATAACTGCCAAAATCATAATTAGGCTGTTCGCCAAATACGGCTTTTTCTTCCAATACCAGCTTTTGCACCATTTTGGCGAAATTGTCAATAGTGGCCTGGTCATCATCAGAATGTACTGCTATGGACATTTTTTGTTTTTTGCCATTGGTATTTACCACGTCCCAGCTGCTTACCTTTACATTGGCCAGCTCGGTAGGGCTGTCCATCATGTATTGCAAATCGGGCGCGCTATATACGTTATCGCCCTCGTGCTTAAGCTGTGTAGCTACTTTCCAGCCGTATTTGTCCAGGTCGTTAAACTCAAACTTTAAAGGGCGCTTATCCATGCCTAAAACCCACATAAATGAAGCCGGCATATTTAAATGCGCGTGACTGGCATCAATACCAACATAGGTACCATCGGTATGGTTCCCGAAAAGGGTGTAGCTAATTTTTACTACATCAGGGTGTTCCGCTATCTCATAAACATCACCCTCTACCTGCTCAATTTTCAAAGGGGCGCCGGTGGCATCAGTAGCTTTTACATTATAAATGTTTTTACCAAACTCATGAGTGGCGTAACGGCCGGGTGAGGAGCGGCTCATGCGTACTTTCAGCTTTCCTCCGGGTGCGTCAGGCAAGGTCATGGTAATTTCGGCCTCGTGGTGGACAGCGTTGGGGAAAGAAACGGCGTAATAGATAGGTTTTATTTTGCCGCTTTGTGCCAATGCGGAAAAAGCACAAAAGGCGGCTGTAGCCAGGGTAATAAATTTCTTCATGTAGTGTGGTATGTTCAGGCCTTGAAGTTACTATATCTGCAGCAATAGTTATATATCAATGTTATTACGAATTAATAGCCGCGGTATTGTAAACCATAATCAAATGAATCAATCATACGTTTGCCTGCCCAGGTCATATTCAGATTGTGCCGTTATGATGTGCTTTCGCCGTTCAATATCGGCATGAAGATGGTGGTCATACGTTTGGTCTGTTACCGTGATATCTCTTTCCTTATCGCGCTCTGCAAAGTGGATGTTGGCTTCGGCCAGCTTGGCAATGGCGGTATCATAAGGCCCTTTGGGCGACATCAGCTTTACAAAAACCGGCAAGCATTCAAACAAAATGAACAGGTAGCCGATAAAAGAGATGGCCATGTAGGTATCCAGGTCGCGCGAGCCATCTACATTATAAGAGAGCTGACCAAGCGCCCAGTTGCGATCCGCAAAACCGGCAATGTTGGCCAGGCTGTCCAGTTGCCTGTCGTTAAATAGGCGGGTGGCATTTACTCCCTCGAAATCCTTGCGCCGGCCAAGATAGTCTTCATTCTGGTTAAGGTTATCGGTAACGGTTTTAAGGCGGTCCTGCTTTTCTTTAAGCACTTCCTCCTTGCGTTTGGCGTAAGTGCCGTAACCCATAATGCCTGATGTTTGGTTGGTCTTGTCGCCAAAAACTTCCTGGTTAAGTTCATAACGAGAACGGTTTATGTCACGCTCCAGCGAATCCTTTTCCTTCTTAAGGTCTTTTTCCTTACCCAGTTCCTGGGCATATTTCTGGTTGTAGGTACGCTGCAGGCTGTCAATTTTGGTGTGCTGTCCTTTGAGGTACGCTGTCTTTAATTTCTCGCGGATCTCTTTATCAAATATCTTTAGCTCGAGCGGGCGCGATATCACCAGGCCAATCATAATGGCTAACAGGATACGTGGGGTAGCTTGTAATATTTGTTGGTTAACGCTGCCCTCTTTATTAATGCTTGATACAATGTAGCGGTCCATGTTAAAAATGGCGGTACCCCATAACAGGCCGAACAGGATAGCGAAGCCAACGGCAAACGCGTTGCCGCTGAATACAAAGTACATGGCATACCCTCCCGAGAGGGCGGCAAACAGGGCGGTGAAGAATATGGTGGCGCCAATGCCCACATATTTATTATGTTCTATAGGGTATTTTTTCAGTGTGTCCACATGAGCGCCGGAACAGAACCAAAAAAATCTGGTGACTTTTTTCATTAAACTAATACCTTAAATGTATACGCTATTAATAAAACGCTCGGCAATAACGTTTGTTACAAAACGCTTATAAATATTTGATACAGAAAACCCTACCTTTGGCTATTAAAATTACATTTTACATGAAAGAAATAAGCGCACAGGAATTAAAAGAAAAGCTGGATAAAGGTGAAGACTTTCAACTGATAGATGTTCGTGAAGATTTTGAGTACGAAACTTCAAACCTGGGTGGCCAGCTCATCCCTCTGGGTGGAATTTTAATTGAAACCGAAAAGATATCGCATGATAAGCCGGTTGTTGTAATGTGCCGTAGTGGCAAGCGCAGCGCCATGGCTATTATGCAGCTTGAACAACATGGCTACACTAACCTTTACAACTTGCAAGGCGGCATACTGGGTTGGAAAGCAGAAATAGACCCTGAACTTAACGTGTACTAATAATGGGTAAAAAATTAGCCTTAAACGTTTTTTATACCGTAATCATCATTGTTTGCGGCTTTGGGGCATACACTTCATTACAAAATGAACGCTGGATATGGCTGGTTAGCTTTTTAATGCTGGGCGCTTTGTTTGTAATTGCCAAAATACGGTTAATGAAAGAAGTGCGGGCGATGGAAGACCCTCGGATCAAAAAATAAAACCCCTCAACCTTATCCACTATGTTTTTAGCTGTTATTGGTGTTATTGTACTTGTTGCAAGTATAACGCTTAAACGTTCAAATGTTGCCGCGTCGCGGTTTAGCGGTATGGCACGCATTATCGGTATAGCCATTATTGCTATTGGGTTACTGCTTTCTGTTTTCAAAGTAATTGATCCGGGTAAGGTAGGCGTACAGGTGTTGTATGGTAAGGTGCAGGATGAGGTTTTGGAAAGCGGCCTGCATGTGATTAACCCGCTGGTTGATGTGGCCGATTTTAATGTGCAAACCCAAAATTACACCATGAGCGCCACCCACAGCGAGGGAGAAGTTCAGGGTGACGACGCGATAAGGGTACTCTCTTCCGATGGTTTGGAAGTAACTGTTGACCTGACCGTATTGTACAAAGTTGACCCTAAGAAAGCGCCATTTATATTGCAGAACATAGGAATGGATTACGTGGATAAGATCGTTCGTACAGTATCGCGCACCGCAATACGTGATAATGCAGTGGCTTACCCCGCCGTTGACCTGTATTCGGTTAAACGCCAGGAGTTTCAGGATAAGATCAACAGGACCATCTCGGCAAGCTTCGCTAAAAATGGGTTAATGCTGCAGCAGATACTGGTACGGAATATTTCATTACCTGCTTCGGTAAGGGCCAGTATCGAATCTAAGATACAGGCCGAGCAGGATGCGCAAAAAATGACCTTCGTGCTCCAAAAAGAGCGCCAGGAGGCTGATCGTAAAAGGGTTGAAGCGCAAGGTATTGCCGACTACCAACGCATCCTGTCGACCGGATTGTCTGATAAGCAATTACAATACGAAAGCATTAAAGCGCAAAAGGAGATCGCTTTATCGCCCAATACCAAGATCATTATTATGGGCAACGGCAAAACGCCGGTAATGCTTAGTGATAAATAAAAAAGGAAGGCCACCTTCGCAAGGTGGCCTTTCGTGCAAAGTGCAGGTTATTTAGTTGCTGCTTTCAAACCAAGTGCTTCTATGTAGCCTTTCTGCGGTGTGCAGTTTTCAAATTTGGCGTTCTCTAAAAACGTCCATAATATTTTCTTTATTTGTTCCCTGTCGGCAGGGGCGGCTTTGCGGACCTCCTCAAAGCTTCCGCGTGGCTTTTCAGTATACTCAATTATTTCGTCATATCCTTCTGGCGCCTTAAAGCTCATAAAGCCTTTATTGTTATCGGCTTTTTTGTAAGGCCAGTAATGCCAGCCGATATTGTTCTTTTCGCACAACAGCCTAAAATCATGCACCCACTGGTCGGTATTTTCGCCGGTTTCTCCAACATAAATGGGTACATTGTATTTATCGCGGTAGTCTATATATTCCTGTATTACCTCCTGCTTAACATCTGTCCAGTACTTGTGGAAGGTATAAACACTTTTGTTATCAAATGGAGGGCCAAACACCTTAAAGTTGCTATCCCATTGTGCCCCGCCTATAAATACAATATGATTTTTATCAACAGAACGCACAGCCGCTGTTATTTGCTTGTAAGTGGGTTCTAAAAGTGGGTTTAGGCTTTTTACATCAAAATAGTGGGCTATGGGCTCGTTCAGTAGGTCGTACCCCATTACCGTGGTTTCATTCTTATAATGGTCGGCAATTTTGCGCCATATATCAGCGGTGAGTTTGCGGCTTGCGGCACTGGTAAACAGGAAAGGGTAGCCATCGCCATCGTCGATATTGTCGCCGGTTTGGCCTCCCGGAGCGCAATGCATATCTAAAATCACGTGTAGGTTGGCCTTTTTGCACCAGCCTATCACCCTGTCAAGCAACTCAAAGCCGCGGTTAGGGTTGTTTTGCCCCATATAGGTCTCTTTGGTAAACAGCCTGTAATTAAATGGTATGCGCAGCGAGTTAATGCCGGTAGATTTTAAATATTGTATATCCGCTTCGGTAATGTATGTATCCTGGAAGGTTTTCCAGAAAAGTTTTACATCCTCCGGGCCGATTAATTCTGTTAGCGCCTGGTTAATGAGCCGGGGCGAGTTGATCTTTTTAAACTTGAACATATAGCCCTCGGGTACCAGCCAGTTGCCCAGGTTGGTCCCTCTTATTAGGAATGGCTTGCCGTTGGTTCCGATTATTTCTTTACCCTTTACGCCGATGAATTTTTGAGCATAAAGGGTCGAACTTACTGCTGCTGCGAGCAGTAAAGATGCGATCAGTTTTTTCATATGGATGCAGTAAAAGTTTTATTTTGGTTAGCTATTTAACAAATGTATGCGATAGGGTAGTGAGGTGCAAGTAATAACCGACTTGCATTACAAGGATTGTGCGTGGCTGTATGGAAATTCCATCTCAAATTCATTTACCTTAGGAGAATGTTTGATAAAAGCTTTTACGAAGGGGAGATTTTTGAGAAACTCCAATATCCAGGAGTTAAGGCTCAGCGGATAGAGTTTGAGAATTGCACTTTTAAACAAAGCGATCTTAGTGAGGCCGATTTTAGCCGGTGCAAGTTTATGGATTGTGTGTTTGAAGACTGCAACCTTTCTGTAGCTAACCTTGACGGCGCCATGTTAAACGATGTACGTTTTAAGGCCTGTAAAATACTGGGCGTGAACTTTAGCAAATGTGATGACTTTCTGTTTGGTGTGGCGTTTGACGGCTGTGTAATGGATTATGCCTCTTTCGCGGCTAAAAAAATGGTGAAAACCTCTTTTGTTAAATGCTCATTAAAAGAGGTGAGTTTTACCGAGGCCATATTAACCAACTCGGTATTTACAGATTGCGACCTGGATAATGCCGTGTTCAACCATACCGACCTATCGGGCGTTAACTTTTCTACGGCTTATAATTTTATCATCGACCCCGAACTTAATACGCTGAGGAGGGCACTGTTTGATGTAAGCGGTTTGCCCAATTTATTAACCCGCCATGGTATTAAGGTAGTTTAACTATCAATCCAGCCCGGGCGCGGTTAGTTTGGGGTTAACACTCCCACTGTTAACCTGTGTTATTTTATGCAGGTTGTAGCGTTTAGGCTGAACTTCTTCATTTACGGTTACCATACCGTTCTTATACCACAACTCCAATAGTTCGCAGGCGTGTTCGCGTTCTATCTCGCTTTGTCCGCCTGATAGCTTCTGGAGGTGCGCAATCACCTCATCGGCTGTGCCTTCTCCAAGGTCGGCCAGTGCAAAAGCAAGATTTTCCTTTAACGTCGCATTGGCGTCGTAATGGGCGGGTACATGCAAAGGCTGATGCAGTTCTCTAAATTCCTCGTCGTTCATACAAGTGGTTTTCTTATTACTACAAATATTTAAAAGTTTTGTTGATTCCTATACTTCGCCGGGTTGGGGGCGTTGCTTCTTCTGCAAGTAATCAGAAAGGTTAACCAATAATATACCGGTTAATATCAGCAACAAGCTTAAAAGTTGTGCTCCGTTTACCTGCTCGTTAGCCAATATCCAGCCTAAAAATACTGCCACAACCGGGTTAACATAGGTATGTGTACTTACTACGGCGGGCGGTTTGATATGTATTAGCCAGATAAAAGAAAGGTAAGCCGCTAATGACCCCATTACGGTTAAAAACAGCAGTCCGCCCCAGCTATCTAAACTTACATGGGTAAAGGAAAAGCCGGTGTACTCACCCTTAATGAGAACTACTATACCGCAGGCCAGACCGGCGGCAATGAGTTGTACTGCCGCGTTCATGATAGTGGAGCTGTTGCCTTTGGCATTTTTGGCGGTAAGCGATCCTGTTACCCAGGCTAATGCGCTAAGGATAACCACTACGCTGGCTACCAAGCTCATTGATGATGAACGCCCGCCCGAGGCGCCCATTTTCAGGAACATGAAGATGCCTGCAAAACCAATGGCCAGTCCGCTTATAATGTATTTGTTAGAAAAATATTGCGACCAGCGGCTCCTGTCTACCAGTAAAAATAGCAGGGGCTCCGTAGCCACCAATATGGCTGCCTGCCCCGAACTGATGTATTGCTCGGCCCATGCTATCATGCCCGTACCGCCAACCAGCATAAGGGTGCCGCCTAATGCCTGGCGCCAAAGGTATTTCCATTCGGGTAGTCTTTGTTTTTTGAGCATGGCAATAGCCAATAAAACCAATCCGGCAATACTATATCTTAAGCCTACCAATATAAATGGCGGTATGGTTTTTAACCCGTATATAACTGCCAGGTAAGTGGCTCCCCAAACAATGTAAATGTTAAAGAAAGCAAATGCTACTAATACTGCTGAAGGTTTTTTATGCGTTGTGGCCATGTTTTAATGGGTAATAAAAAAGGCGTACCGTTAACTGGTACGCCTTTAATTTATTCGGTATTAGCGTTTACAAAGCAAAGGCGCTCTTAACTTTATCTACATAATCAAGTTTTTCCCAGGTAAATAGTTCTACCTCGCGGGTTACCACGCTGCCATCATGCGCGTTAAACGATTTGGTAACCGTTTCGCTTGGGCGGCCAAAGTGGCCATAGGCAGCAGTTTCGCTATAAATTGGGTTACGCAGTTTAAAACGTGTTTCGATAGCGTAAGGGGTCATGTCAAAAATTGCCTCAACCTTTTTAGCGATCTCGCCATCCGTTACAGCCACTTTAGCCGTACCATAAGTATTTACATATATACCCATTGGCTGTGCAACGCCTATAGCGTATGATACCTGCACCAGTACTTCACTGCAAATACCGGCAGCAACCAGGTTTTTAGCAATGTGGCGGGTAGCATAAGCAGCAGAACGGTCAACTTTTGATGGGTCTTTACCTGAGAATGCACCACCACCGTGCGCGCCTTTACCACCGTAAGTATCTACGATGATCTTGCGGCCGGTTAAACCGGTATCGCCATGCGGCCCACCAATAACAAATTTACCGGTTGGGTTAATGTGGTATTTAATATCGTTGTTAAAGAAGTGCGCGTATTTAGGGTATTTAGCTTTAACACGTGGGATCAATATACTGATGATATCATTTTTGATCTTTTGCAGCATTTCTTTTTCCTCGGCAAAATCATCATGCTGGGTCGAGATCACTATGGCATCTATACGTTGCGGCTGGTTATCATCATTGTACTCTAAAGTAACCTGTGATTTTGCATCCGGGCGAAGGTATTTAATGTCGGTATTTTCGCGGCGGATGGCGGCAAGCTCGCGCAATAGCGCGTGAGCAATGTCTAAAGCAAGCGGCATGTAATTATCGGTTTCGCTGGTAGCGTAGCCAAACATCATGCCCTGGTCGCCGGCGCCTTGCTCTTCTTTGCTCTGGCGGTCAACCCCCTGGTTAATATCCGGCGATTGCTCGTGGATGGCCGAAAGCACACCACATGAGTTACCGTCAAACATATATTCGCCTTTGGTATAACCAATGCGGTTAATTACATCGCGGGCAATTTTTTGAACGTCTAAATAGGTTTTTGATTTCACCTCGCCGGCAAGTACTACCTGGCCGGTAGTTACTAACGTTTCACAGGCTACTTTTGATTCCGGGTCAAACGCCAGGAAGTTATCAATTAACGCGTCAGATATCTGGTCGGCAACTTTATCCGGATGTCCTTCTGAAACAGACTCCGATGTAAATAAATATGACATATAATAATGTATAAAACGTTAAAGCCGAAAGGTAAGAGATTTATTTGAAACGCTGTAAAAAGGAGAGCAGGGTTAGCACTTTTTTACGTGGTTGCAATCCAGCATTTGCAAAGCAGCAAAGGCATTAAATCAGTCCACTTTCGGGAGGCAAAAATAAAACAATTTTCCTTAAAGCCGAAAAACATTTACTTTTGCCCGCTCAAACATAGATAGTTGAAAAGGAAAGCTTTATTTATTATCAACCCCGTATCAGGAGGAAAGAAAAAGGATAACGTGCCGGGGATGGTAAAGGAGCACCTTGACCCGGCTGTGTTTGAATATGACTTTGAATTTACCACCGGCATATTCCATGCGCATGACCTGGCCGTGGCAGCCGTAGGCGAGTATGATACTATTGTAGCCGTTGGCGGCGATGGTACCGTAAACGAAATAGCATCGGGCATAGCCGAAACTGAAACAGAGCTGGCTGTGATTCCATTCGGCTCTGGGAATGGGTTGGCCCGCTTCCTGGGCATACCTATGGATACCGTAGGCGCCATCAAAAACATGAATACCGGCCGCAGCATTGTAATAGATGCCGGCAAAATGAACGACCAGTGGTTTTTTAATATGGCCGGGATGGGTTTTGATGCCCACATCAGCCATGTTTTTGCGCAGGGCGGCGATAAACGGGGTTTTATTAACTACTTTAAATCGTCATTACAGGAAATTGCCAACTACCGTTCGCAGGAATATCATATTGAGGTTGACGGCCAGACATTGGATAGAGAAGCTTTTATGCTGAGCATTGCCAACTCATCACAATATGGTAATAACGCCCATGTATCACCCACGGCGTCGGTACAGGATGGTTTGCTGGATGTATGTGTGATCAAGCCTTTTCCGCTATGGAGGTTTCCGGAGATGGGCCTGAGGATGTTTACCAAAACGGCCGACAGATCCAAATACGTAGAGATCATTAAAGGGAAGCACGTGCATATTACGCGTGTAAAGCCCGGCCCAATACATTTAGACGGTGAGCCACAATCAGCTGATGAGGATATCAGGATAGACGTTGTGCCATCAGCATTAAAAGTTATAGTGGGTAGTTCATATATGGCCTCACCCAAGCCCTCTCCGAAGGAGAGGGCTTTAGAAAGGCACAATTTAAAAAAATAAGTTTCCCCTATCGGGGGAGATTTAGAGGGGGCTTAAACTAAGCAGCTATGGCAAAGAAAAACTACACCGGCATCATGTATTCAACCGATCCGGACTTCCGGTACCAGGAAGAGGGGAGCGGGCAACAGGAAACACTGCCGCCTCAGCAGCAAAACCTCAAAATATTTTTAGACCGTATAAAGGGCAATAAGCTGGTAACGCGGGTTAACGGCTTTGTTGGCACAGATGCCGACCTGGAAGCTGTAGGCAAAAAGCTTAAAAGCAAATGTGGGGTAGGCGGTACCGTAAAAGATGGCGAAATACTATTGCAGGGCGATTTTAGAGATAAAGTACTTGCAATGCTGCAAACAGATGGTTACAAGGCTAAAAAAGCCGGAGGATAGTGTATTGAGATAATTTTTATTTTATTCTTAATTTACTGTTTATTAAATATTTAAATGATGTGTAAAAAATACATCATGTAAAAAATTATAATTAAGCTCTTGTGTGCTGCCTTGCTAAAGACCTAAGTTTGGATAAATCAATCATCTGAAAAATTTACCCTTACATGGAAAGCATCATGAAAAGCAGTTCGCCTCTACGCTATCTCGGCCTTTACAATCCTAATATTCAATATCAGTTAACCCAGCAGCAACTTGTTGACTGTGCCCTGGAACGCAATGAAGGCAGCCTTGCGGATAGCGGAGCGCTGGCAGTGGATACCGGCAAATTCACCGGGCGTTCGCCAAAGGACAGGTTTATTATTGACGATCACATTAGCCATGATCAGGTTTGGTGGGGTAATATCAACTACAAGCTTGATGGCGGCCGGTTTATGGCTTTATGCCGTAAAATGCAAGCGTACCTAAATAAGCTTGATGTGTTGTTTGTGCGCGATTGCCGGGTTTGTGCCGATGAGCAATACCATATGGATGTGCGGGTGATCACCGAAACCGCTTACCAGAACCTGTTTGCACACCACTTATTTATACGCCCGGAAAAGGCCAATATCTCTCAAAGACCCGGGTGGACCGTTGTAGCCGCCCCCGGTTTTGAGGCCGACCCGGAAACCGATGGCACCCGTCAAAAGAATTTTACCATCATCAGCTTTAGCAAAAAGGTTATTCTTATAGGCGGTACCGGTTATACCGGCGAAATTAAAAAGAGTATTTTTTCGGTACTTAACTTTATTCTGCCGCATTATCATGGGGTGCTGCCTATGCATTGCTCCGCCAATGTCGGCGAAAAAGGAGATACTGCGATTTTTTTCGGACTTTCAGGCACGGGTAAAACCACGCTTTCTGCCGATGCAGACAGGAAATTGATCGGCGATGATGAGCATGGATGGAGCGACAACGGTGTTTTTAATTTTGAAGGTGGCTGTTATGCCAAGTGCGCCGGCCTTTCAATAGATAAAGAACCGCAGATATATCATGCCATTAAACCTGGCGCCCTGCTGGAGAACATTAATTATATAGCAGGTACTACCAGGGTAGACTTTGATAATATAGCTAAAACGGAGAATACCAGGGTAGCCTACCCGGTAGAGAATATAGCAAACGCGTTGATGCCATCAGTAGCTGGTGTGCCCCAAAATATTTTCTTTTTAACGGCCGACGCATTTGGCGTTTTACCTCCCATAGCCAAACTTACTCCCGAACAGGCTATGTATCATTTTGTGTCCGGATATACGGCAAAGGTAGCGGGTACAGAGAACGGTATAAACGAACCAACACTTACCTTTTCGGCCTGCTTTGGCGAGGCCTTCCTGCCTTTAAACCCTATAGCCTACGCGGAGATGCTTGGAGAAAAGATCAGGAAATACCATGTAAATGTATGGCTGGTAAATACCGGCTGGACGGGTGGCCCTTATGGTGTAGGGCAAAGGATGCTATTGAGTTATACGCGCGCTATGGTAACTGCTGCCCTAAACGGCGGACTGGATCATGTGGGTTACCGCCCACATCCGGTATTTAATGTGATGATGCCTGAAAGTTGCCCCGGCGTACCTGACAGTGTGTTGGATCCGCAGGCTACCTGGGCCAGTGCATCGCAATATGAGGAGCAGGCACACCAACTGGCGGCAGCGTTTATTAAAAACTTTGATAAATATGCGGCTTATGGTACCGAAAAACTGGTAAAAGCAGGCCCAAGAGCGGTTGAAACAGTATAGTTAGACCCGATTATATCAGTTTAGTTACACATTTTTTATGTGTTATAACTTGCTATTTTTAAAAATTATAGGTTTACTTGTAAAAAATTGTCTGCACAATAGACAATTTTTGTGTTTTATAGCGTTATGTAAAAACCAATTTGCAAAACGCTTTTTGCTGAATATTAAATTATTATAAACAAATGCAGAAATAGTTTTTTTATTTCATAGAAATTCTAATTTTGTTTCTCGCTTATTGCGCACACATTTTATTAACTTTTATAAACAACAAAACAAAAACTAAAAATTAAAAAGTAATGGCAAACGCACCAACAAAACCAACTACTCCTGTAAAAAAAGAAAGCTCAAGTGCATCGGGCGCATTTGCGACTTTGACTATTCCAATTTGTATTGCTGTGGCGATATGCATTTTCATTTTCATTTTAGGTCACCCAAGTCACTATAAAGGCGGCGACCCGGAAAACGAGCCCGTAGATTTATTCGGTACCGTACACAAAGGTGGTATTATCGTACCTATCATCATGTCATACCTGTTAATGGTTATCGTATTCTCTTTAGAGCGGTTCGTAGTAATTGGTAAAGCATCTGGTACTGGTAACGTTGATACTTTTGTAAGAAAAGTACAATCAGCCTTAAACGCAGGTAACATTGACGCCGCTAACGCTGAGTGCGACAAACAAAAGGGTTCTGTAGCCAACGTAATTAAATCAGGTTTGAAAAAATACCGCGAAATGGAAAATGAGCAAAACCTTGACGTTGACCAGAAAACTTTAGCTATCCAGAAAGACATCGAAGAAGCAACTGCTTTAGAAATGCCAATGTTAGAGCAAAACTTAACCATCATCGCTACTTTGGTATCTATCGGTACATTAACCGGTCTGTTAGGTACGGTAATCGGTATGATCAAGGCCTTCGGTGCGTTAGCAACTTCAGGTGCTCCTAACCAGGCTGCATTATCAAGCAGTATCTCTGAAGCACTTATCAATACCGCATTAGGTATCGGTACTTCAGCTGTATCAATTGTAATGTACAACGTATTTACATCAAAAATCGACAAGTTGACTTACGCTATTGACGAAACTGGTTTCAGCATCGTTCAAACATTCGCGGCATCACACAAAAATAGATAATCGTAAAATAAAGTTCTTATATAATCATTTTTATCAAAATTAAATTTGGTTATTTAATTAATAGTCTTTAATTTTACATTATCATAAACAAAGGAAAAAAATGCCAAGAGTAAAAGTCGCAAGAAAGAGCACCTCGATAGATATGACCGCCATGTGCGACGTAGCTTTCCTGCTGCTTACTTTCTTCATATTAACTGCAAAGCCAAGGACAGAGGATCCGGTGCCGGTTGATATTCCTGCCTCTTCTGTAGAGCAGCCTATTCCTGACGATAACACATTGTTGTTAACTGTTGGTCAGAATAAGGTTTTCTTTGGAGTGGATGGTAATGATATCCGTAAGCAAACCCTTATCCAAATGGGCGAAAAATATAAAATAAATTTCACCCCTGAGGAGCAAACCAAGTTTGCGGCCCTTCCAACATTTGGCGTGCCTATTAACCAGTTAAAAGGTTTCCTGGCACTTGAGCCTACGCAACGTAAAGAGTTTAAACAACCGGGCATCCCGCGCGATACTACCAATAACAATGAGTTGTCTGACTGGATCCGCGAAGCCCGTAAGGTTGACGTTGCTTTACATAACAAGGCGTTGCGCATCGCTATAAAAGGCGATAGCAAGGAAGAGTACCCGGTAATCGGTCAGCTGATCACTTTGTTGCAGAAACAAAAAATTAACAAATTTAATTTTATCACTTCGCTGCGTGCTGCGCCTAAAACAACTAAATAAAGATGGCAGAATTAGACACCTCCTCCGGCGGGGGGAAAAAAGGCGGGAAAGTAAGAAGTAAAAAGGCTTCAACACGTGTTGACTTAACAGCGATGGTTGACCTTGCGTTCTTATTGATCACCTTCTTCATGTTCACTACCACCCTGTCGAAACCAAAGGCTATGGATGTAACCATGCCTGATAAGGATGATCAGAATAAAGACCAGTTGGCGGTTGCTGCATCACGTTCTATGACGTTGCTGCTTGGCGCTAACGATAAGGTAGAATGGTTTGTAGGTGAGCCGGGAAAAACGCCACCAGAAACTACAGGCTATGGTAAAGAAGGTTTACGTAAAGTACTCATCGAAAACGGTGAGAAGATACAACAAACCACCGGTAAGTATATGACCGTACTGATCAAACCAAGCGATAAATCAAACTACAAAAACGTAGTTGATGCTTTGGATGAAATGAAGATCACTGGTGTGCAGTCATTTGCTATTGTAGATATTACACCGGCAGAGCTTGGCCTGTTGAAACGTGACGGCAACTACTAATTGATAATTAACAGAAGAAAACTAACGCTATAACAATGCTCGGATCAAAATTAGACATACTAAACCAGCAATGGATAGACGTTGTATTTAGAGGGCGTAACAAAGCATACGGTGCATACGAACTAAGAAAAGACAACTCCCGTAATACTAATCGGGCGCTTTTAATTGGTGTTGTACTGTTTGTTTTCCTTATCTCTTTAAAAACAATATTAAACGCCATTGAGGGTTTCATACCGAAGGCACCTGAAAAAGTGAAGGTGACCGAGGTGGTTTTACCGCCACCACCGGTGAATGAACAACAGAAACCACCACCACCGCCACCAGAACCACCTAAACCAAAGGTTGACCAGGTGCGTTTCCCACCTCCGGTAGTAAAGCCGGATAACGAGGTGCGTGAAAAAGAACCTCCAACTGTAAAAGAACTGGAAGTTGCTGACCCTGGTCCGAAAGACCAGAAAGGTGACCCTAACCAGGACATCAGGATTGAGGAACCGGTAGGTAACGCTGACGTTAAACAGGTAGTGGAAGAAAACACTAACCAAATTTTTACCGCGGTAGAGAAATCACCAAGTTTCCCCGGCGGCGAAGGTGCTTTTGGTAAATACCTTGGAAAAAACATTAAATATCCGGCTGTTGCCCGTGAGAACAATGTTCAGGGGCGTGTGATCTTAACCTTCGTGGTTGAGCGCGACGGCTCTCTAACTGATATTAAAGTGGTTAGAGGTATCGGCAGCGGTTGCGACGAAGAAGCTATACGCGTATTAAAGGCTTCTCCGAAATGGACTCCTGGTATACAAAACGGTCGTCCGGTGCGTGTACAATACAGCATACCTGTAAACTTTGCACTGGCCGAAGAATAGAAACTAATGTCAGTAGATAATCAAGAACAGCAAAAATCGCCCAAAAGGCGGTTTTTGCTTATTTTAGGCGTTACCGCATTTACCTGTTTTATTGTTTTAGGCCTGCTCATTATATTTTGGGATAAATTTCCATTAGAAATGCCTCAAACCCGGAGAACAATTTTTGGCTCTATTATCTTATTATACGCGGTACTGCGTTTCTCACGATATTTAAGAAAAGACCCCAATGAGAGGTAACCTGTTATTCGTATTTGGTGCTTTAGCCGTTATATTGGCGGTGCAGGGATGCGGCCAGCCTGGCAGTGGTAACAAAAAAGCGCAACAACCCATGGATGGCTTTACTTCAGGTACGGCTCAATTCTCTGCTGATGAATCGTTTTCGCCCATTATTGATGAGGAACTATTTGTATTTAAAAGCGCTTTCCAGGATGCTAAACCGGTAATTACTTACAAACCGGAAAACGGCGTGATATCTGATCTGCTGAATGATAAAACAAGGATAATTATTACCTCCCGGTTGTTGGATACCATGGAAACGGGCGTATTAAAGCGCAGGGCGTTAACACCTGAGGTAAACAAATTTGCTACAGACGCGGTAGCCATTATTATTAACCAGGCATCTAATGATACTATAACATCTGTAAGCGAAATCAAGCAAATGCTGAATGGAAAGGCTAAAACAGATAAAAGCATTGTTTTTGACAATCCAAACTCGAGCCTGGTGAGATATTTGAAAACATTATCGGGTAATAACGAGTTAAAACAAAAAAATATTTATGCCTTGAGCTCTAATAAGGAGGTGATCAAATACGTAAGTACACACCCCAATGCTATGGGCATTACCGGCTTCAGCTGGCTAAACGACCCGGATAAGGACTATGCGGAGGCTGTTGAAAAGGTTAAAATTGTAGGCGTTAAGGACGAGAATAGTAAAACCGCCCCTAATGAATACTTTAAACCATCGCAAACAACACTTGTCCAACATACGTATCCGCTAAGCCGGTCGTTATATATTATCGATTGTACAGGCCGTAAAGGTTTGGGAGCCGGGTTCGCTTCATTTTTGGCAAGCGAGCGCGGGCAGCGTATCATACTTAAATCGGGCTTATTGCCTGAGGTGATCCCGCAAAGGGAAATTAATATTGTACACTAACTATACATTCATATAATAAACTAAGATGAAAATGATCAGTAAAATAAGTAAGCTCGTACTGGCGCTGAGTGTTGTGGGGTCGTCGGCTTTTGCACAAAGTTTAGCTGATGCTAAAAAAGCGATTGACGCGGAGCAGTATCAGAAGGCAAAATCGATGCTGAAGAATTTGACCGTTACCCAGTCTAATAAAGATGAGAACTATTTTTATTACGGATGGGTATATATACTGCAGGATTACCCTGATTCGGCTAAAGCGATTTTTCAAAAAGGTATAGCCGTGAACCCTAAGTCGGCTTTAAACTACGCCGGTTTAGGTGCTGTTGCCTTTGTTGATAAAGACAGGAATACCGCTACTACCAATTTTAACCAGGCTGTTGCCCTGGCAGGTAAAGACAGCAAACCTTATTTATATGTAGGCCGTTCTTACCTTTTAAATGATGTAGAAGGTAAAGTACCCGCGGCTGACGCTAATGCGGCTATCGCTATCTTAAATAAAGGTAAAGCTGTAAACCCTAAAGATGCTGAGATATTATTAGCATTAGGTGATGCCTACCGTACACAATTAAAAAATACTGACGCTTTAGGCAGCTATCAGGCCGCTTTGGATATTGATCCTAAGCTGGCTCATGCTAAAGTGGCAACCGGTGTTATATGGAAGTACGCTAATAACTTTGAGGCTTCTGAAAATGAATATAAAGCCGCTTTAGCGATTGACCCGAACTATGGTCCGGCTTACCGTGAGTGGGCGGAAACTGACGTTCGTTGGGCCTTTAACGACCCAAGGATGGCATCAGCTAAAATTAAAGAAGCGACAGACCAGTATAAAAAATACTTGTCGTTAACAGACCTTTCTTTGGATTCGCGCTTACGTTATGCCGACTTCTTACTGTTATCAGGTGATTACAAAACTCTGCAAACAGAAGCCGCTGCTTTGTCAAAAGATGCAGCTAATAACCTGAAAGTATACCGTTACCTGGCTTATGCCGCATATGAAAATAAGGACTATGCTGCAGGTTTACAGGCCATGAATACCTGGATCACCAAGGCTGATCCTAAACGTATCATTCCTCGTGACTACCTGTACCTGGGCCGTTTACAGATCGCTTCAAAACAGGATTCATTAGGTATTGCGTCATTGCGTAAAGCCGCTACGTTAGATACGACCCAGGCTGACGTATACTCTGAAATTGGTAAAACACTGTTTGGCCAGAAGAAATATCTGGAGGCAGCACAGGCTTATGGTACTTATACTCAAAAAAGCCGTAACGCCAAGTTGTTAGATCACTTTTACGAAGGTTTGAGCTACTACTACGGTTTCCAGGATCAGTATTTCTCTAAAGATAAAAGTGTAAAAGCTGATACATCTTTACTGGCAAAAGCAGATTCGGCATTTAGCTATGTAGCACAAAAAAGTCCTACCACAGCCGATTCTTACTTATTCCGCGCTCGCGTAAACGATTACCGTGAAAAAGACCGAAATAATATTGTGGGTTATGCCAAACCGTATTACGAGAAATTTATAGAGGTATCACTGGCAAAAGGTGCTCCTTCTGACAAGGTTAAAAAAGACCTGGCGGAAGCTTATGTATACTTAGGCACTTATGCGGAGTTTAAAGAAAAAGACACCGCGAAAGCTACCGACTACTTCACCAAAGCAAGAGATATGGACCCTACTAATAAGCAAGTAGTATCCTTCTTTGCTAAAAAAGGTGGTGCAGGCGCCCGAGGTAAATAAAGCTTAATTTCAATTAATTATATGCAAAGCCCCTCTAAAAAAGGGGCTTTGTTATTGTAAGTGCATTTGTATATTTGCAGCATGGAAACACAAAGTTTACCCATTAATTACCTGCCCATCATCTTCCAGATGCTGGTAGCCATTGGCTTTGTGGTTACAACCATGTTTGTAACCCACAAAATTGGCCCTAAGCGTAAAACAAAAGATAAACTTACCCCATTTGAATCGGGTATCGAGGTGGTAGGTAACGCCCGCACGCCGGCGTCTATCAAATACTTCCTGGTGGCTATCCTGTTTGTGTTGTTTGATGTGGAAGTAATTTTTATGTACCCATGGGCCGTAAACTTTAAGGATATGGGTAAAACCGGGATGATAGAGATGTTCATCTTTATGGCCACACTGCTCGCCGGCTTTATTTACGTAATCAAAAAGAAAGCGCTCGACTGGGATTAGTTTAGACTGATTCTAAATATATTGCGTGGACGGCCACAGTGTATTTGTTACAGCACATTTGTTGTAAATTTGTCTTGTCAGTTTAGCTGATATTAATTTCATTACAAAATAATGAGTGATATACAAATAGTTGATGTCCCTGCGGGAGTTGAAGGATCGGGGTTTTTCGCTACTTCTCTTGATAAGGCGATAGGTTTGGCTCGCGCCAACTCACTATGGCCGCTTCCATTTGCTACATCATGCTGTGGTATTGAGTTTATGGCTACCATGGGCTCGCATTATGACCTTTCGCGTTTTGGTGCTGAGCGTTTGAGCTTTTCGCCACGCCAGGCCGACCTGCTGATGGTAATGGGTACGATCTCTAAAAAGATGGCCCCTGTGCTTCGCCAGGTGTACCTGCAAATGGCCGAACCCCGCTGGGTAATGGCTGTAGGCGCTTGCGCATCAAGTGGTGGTATATTTGATACTTATTCGGTTTTACAGGGCATTGATGAGGTAATACCCGTTGATGTTTATGTACCCGGTTGCCCACCACGCCCCGAAGCGATTATAGATGGCTTTATGGGTATACAACAATTGGTAAAAACAGAATCGTTACGCCGCCGTAACGAACCTAAATACCAGGAATTACTGGCTAAATACGGAATACAATAATGGGTAAGATAACTAACGAGGAACTTTTAAGAAGGCTCGATGAAAAATTTGGCGGTACGGTGGTACAAACCGGCGCCGATTTTGGTTTACTTACCGTTGAAACCAGTGTTGATGCCATTATTGATGTTTTGAGCTTCCTGAAAAATGATGAAGCACTAAATTTTATCTTTTTAACAGATATTACCGCTATACATTATCCGGAAAGTGAAAAACCTATCGGCGTGATCTATCACCTGCATAGCCTCACTACCAACACCCGTATCCGCGTTAAAGTTTTTATGCCGCTGGAAAACGTGCATATCCCTACTGCTACAACCCTTTGGGATGGAGCCAACTGGATGGAGCGTGAAACCTACGACTTTTTCGGGGTGATATTTGACGGGCACCCGGATCTTCGCCGCATACTGAATGTGGATGACATGACCGTATTCCCGATGCGCCGCGAGTACCCGCTGGAAGACCCTAACCGCGTTGATAAAAAAGACTACTTTTTCGGAAGATAACATATGCAGAACCATCCCGTATATACAGATACCGATCCGCAGAGTGAATACTCTACGCTAAACTTGGGCCCAACCCACCCTGCAACCCATGGTGTGTTCCAGAACGTTTTGCAATTGGATGGCGAGCGTATTGTGAGCGGTGTATCAACCATAGGTTACATACACCGTGCATTTGAAAAAATTGCCGAGCATCGGCCGTTTTATCAGATAACACCGCTTACCGACCGTTTAAACTATTGTTCATCGCCCATTAATAATATGGGCTGGCACATGACGGTTGAAAAGCTTTTAAATATCACTACCCCCAAGCGTGTTGACTACATGCGCATTATTATTATGGAACTGGCACGTATTGCCGACCATATTATTTGTAACGGGGTATTGGGTGTAGATACGGGCGCTTTCACCGGCTTCCTGTACATGATGGAGTATCGCGAAGAGATCTACGAAATTTATGAGGAGATCTGCGGCTCACGTTTAACCACCAACATTGGCCGTATAGGCGGTTTCGAACGCAATTTTAACCAGATCGCTTTTGACAAGGTCAGGAACTTTGTAAAGAAATTCCCGCCTGTACTAAAAGAGTTTGAAGCGTTGTTTAACCGTAACCGCATATTTGTTGACCGTACAAGAGGTGTAGCCCCTGTTAGTGCCGAAACCGCTTTGAGCTACAGCTGGAGCGGTCCGTTACTACGTGCCGCCGGTGTAGATTATGACGTACGCGCTATGGAGCCGTATTCATCATATGAAGAGTTTGACTTTGAGGTGCCTGTAGGCGATAATGGCGACGTTTACAGCCGTTTCCTGGTGCGTAACGAGGAAATGTGGCAAAGCCTTCGCTTAATTGAGCAGGCACTTAATAAAATTGAAAAAGAGCCTTCGGATATTTTCCATGCCGATGTGCCCGAATTTTACCTGCCTCCAAAAGAGGAAGTGTACAATAACATGGAAGCATTGATCTATCACTTTAAAATAGTGATGGGCGAGGTAGATACCCCTCGTGCTGAAGTGTACCACGCTGTTGAGGCCACAAACGGCGAATTAGGTTTTTACCTGGTTAATGATGGTGGCCGTTCGCCTTATCGTTTGCATTTCCGCAGGCCAAGCTTCATCAATTACCAGATGTATGCGCCAATGAGCCGTGGCATGCTGCTGTCTGACGCGATTATTAACATGAGTAGCTTAAACATTATAGCGGGAGAATTAGATGCTTAGTGTACAAAACACCGATGCACCGGTAACCTTTACGCCGGAGCTGCTGGGCAAATTTGCCGAAATTGTTGCCCGTTATCCTGAAGGTAAACAGAAATCGGCGTTATTGCCTATTCTGCACCTGGTGCAGGCCGAGTTTGGCTGGGTTAGCGCGCCGGCTATGGATAAGGTTGCCGAATACCTGAATATACAACCTATTGAGGTTTATGAGGTAGCTACCTTTTATACCATGTATTTTTTAAAGCCGCAAGGCAAATACATGTTAGAGGTTTGCCGTACAGGCCCTTGTGAAATTGTTGGTGCTACACCAATAATGGAACACATTGAAAAAACGCTTGGCGTTAAAGAAGGCGATGTTACTCCCGATGGCTTGTTTAGCTGGAGAGGTGTAGAGTGCCTTGCCGCTTGCGGTTACGGCCCGGTATTGCAAATTGGCCCTGAATATACTTTCTATGAAAATTTAACAACCGAGTCGGTTGATAAACTGATAAGTGATTTAAAAGGAAAGGCGAACAATTAAAATGGGACGCAAACTTTTACTTGAACATATAAATGTACCCGGCATTAATACCTTTGATGTATACCGTTCAAAAGGCGGCTATGCATCGGTAGAAAAGGCCCTTAAAACCCTTTCGCCCGATGATGTGGTGGAAGAGGTAAAAAAGTCGGGCTTGCGCGGCCGTGGTGGTGCGGGTTTCCCTACCGGGATGAAATGGAGCTTTTTGGCTAAGCCGGAAGGCGTACCACGTTACCTGGTTTGCAATGGCGACGAGTCTGAACCCGGTACTTTCAAAGACCGTTATTTAATGACCCACATCCCTCACTTATTGATTGAGGGGATGATCGTAGCCAGCTACGCTTTAGGTGCGAATACGTCATACATCTACCTGCGAGGTGAGATGATGCCGCAGATCCGGATCCTGGAAAGGGCTATCGCCGAGGCTAAGAACGCGGGCTTTTTGGGCAACAACATTTTAGGCACCGGTTACGATCTGGAGCTGTATGTACAGCCGGGCGGCGGTGCTTACATCTGTGGTGAGGAAACCGCCTTATTAGAATCATTGGAAGGTAAACGTGGTAACCCACGTATTAAGCCACCATTCCCCGCTATTGCCGGTTTGTATGGTTGCCCAACAGTGGTAAACAACGTGGAATCTATCGCGGCTGTAGTGCCAATCATCAACCACGGTGGCGATGAATACGCAAAAATAGGCATCGGTCGTAGTACAGGTACCAAGCTCATTTCTGCTGGTGGTAACTTAAAGCGCCCGGGTGTTTACGAGATAGAATTAGGTGTTACTGTTGAGGATTTTATCTACGGCGATGATTATTGCCAGGGTATTGCCAACGGCAAACGCTTAAAGGCAGTTGTTGCTGGTGGTTCATCAGTACCTATTTTGCCTGCTAACCTTATCTTGAAGACCATTAATAACGAAGCCCGTTTAATGACTTACGAGTCGTTATCTGATGGCGGGTTTGCAACCGGTACCATGTTAGGTTCGGGTGGTTTTATCGCTTATGACGAAGACCAGTGTATTGTTCGCAACACCTGGAACTTCGCCCGTTTCTATCACCATGAAAGCTGTGGCCAGTGTTCGCCATGCCGTGAGGGTACAGGATGGATGGAGAAAGTATTGCATCGCCTGGAATTTGGCCACGGTAAAATGAGTGACATGGACCTGCTGGTTGATGTAAGCAAAAAAATAGAAGGTAATACGATTTGTCCGCTGGGTGACGCGGCAGCATGGCCTGTAGCCAGTGCCATACGCCACTTTAGGGACGAGTTTGAATGGCATGTAACTAATCCATCGGTTGCTATAACAAGCAACTACGGTTTAGCGCATTACGCGGATCCGCTACCGGTATTGGAGAAAGCGGAAGCGTAATTGTAAGTAAAAATTCAAAAGTAAAAATTCAAAACAGGAAAGCAACTTGAGCGAAAAGCCGTATGACATCAAACAGCGATGTTACCAGTTCTCAAAAGAGATCGTGCTTTTTATCTCAAATGCCAGATATGACAGAATTTACTTTTCAGTATTTGACCAGTTACTAAGAAGCGGTACCTCAATTGGTGCCAATATAATTGAAGCGAAATCTGGTAGTTCGACGAAAGATTTTAGGAACTTTTATAACATAGCTCTTAATTCGGCGAACGAAACAAAGTACTGGATATGTTTGATAAGGGACACGATCTTATTAGACGAGAAGCAGAAGCTAAACAAGTTGTTGAACGAAGCTGATGAGATTTCAAAGATCATCGCTTCGATAATCATCAACCTTAAGTAATAAAGGAATTATAAAAAGGATAAGAGTTTTTGACTTTTGACTTTTTAATTTTGAATTTCAAATGAAGGTTACAATTGATAACATATCAATAGAAGTAGAAGCCGGGACCACCATCCTTAATGCCGCAAGGATGATAGGTGGTGACATTGTTCCGCCTGCTATGTGCTATTACTCAAAACTGCAGGGTAGTGGCGGTAAATGCCGTACCTGTTTGGTAAAAGTAAGCCAGGGTTCAGAGAAAGACCCTCGCCCAATGCCTAAGCTGGTGGCCAGCTGCCGTACTACCGTTATGGATGGTATGGTGGTGCAAAATATTACTTCGCCTGAGGTAATTGAGGCACGTAAAGGCGTTGTGGAGATGCTTTTGATCAACCATCCGCTGGATTGCCCTGTGTGCGACCAGGCCGGCGAATGCCACCTGCAAGACTTGGGCTATGAGCACGGTGCCGCGAAGACACGTTACGAGTTTGACCGCCGCACATTTGATAAGATTGACATTGGCGATAAGATACAGCTGCACATGACACGTTGTATACTTTGCTACCGTTGTGTTTTCACTGCCGATCAGATAACCGATCACCGTATACATGGTATCTTAAACCGTGGTGATCATTCAGAAATATCAACCTACATCCAAAAAGCCGTTGATAACGACTTTAGCGGTAACGTGATAGACGTTTGCCCGGTAGGTGCGTTAACCGACAAAACTTTCCGCTTTAAAAACCGTGTTTGGTTCACCAAGCCGGTTGAAGCACACCGCGATTGCGAGACAGAAGGTTGCTGCGGTAAAGTTACCCTTTGGTATAAAGGTGAGGATGTTATCCGCGTAACCGGCCGCAAAGACGAGTACGGCGAGGTGGAAGAATTTATCTGCAACACCTGCCGCTTTGATAAAAAGAAAACTGCTGATTGGGTAATTGAAGGCCCGCGCAAGGTTTCAAACAAATCGGTTATCAGCGCTAACCACTACGAAACACTTAAACCGCTTCCGGTTGTTAAAGCCAACCCGCTGTTGCAGGAAGCAAATAAAGAACAATTTGAAAGGGAGACACGCCTGTAATGGAACTGATAGACCTGCTAATTAAGATCGCACTCATCATTGTAATATTTGTGATAAGCCTGGTAGTAGCCATGTACTCTACCTATGCTGAGCGTAAGATCGCGGCATTTTTCCAGGATAGGGTTGGCCCTAACCGTGCAGGCCCATGGGGTATTTTACAACCCCTTGCCGATGGTGGTAAAATGTTCCTGAAAGAAGAGATCATCCCAACTAACGCGACCAGTTTCCTGTTCATTGTAGGCCCATCATTGGCTATATTAACCGCATGTATCGGTTCGGCAGTTATTCCGTGGGGGCAAAACCTGGAGATTGGCGGCCGTGTTATCCCGCTGCAGGTTACCGATATTAACGTAGGTATCCTGTACATCTTCGGCGTAGTATCATTAGGTGTTTACGGCATCATGATAGGTGGCTGGGCATCAAACAACAAATATTCGTTGTTAGGCGCTATCCGCGCGGCATCACAAAACATCAGCTACGAAATTTCAATGGGCCTTTCTATCATCGCTTTGCTGATGGTTACAGGCACTTTAAGCCTTGGCGAAATTGCTAAACAACAGCACGGTTTCTGGGCCGATGGCTATTTCAGCTGGAACGTATTTAAACAGCCCCTGGGTTTCCTGTTGTTCATTGTATGCGCCTTCGCGGAAACTAACCGTTCACCTTTCGACTTACCTGAGTGTGAGACCGAGTTGGTAGGCGGTTACCACACCGAGTACTCATCTATGAAACTGGGTTTCTACCTGTTTGCAGAGTATATCAACATGTTCATTTCATCGGCAGTTATGGCTACGCTTTACTTTGGCGGTTATAACTTCCCTTTTATGGATCTGATACACTCGCCAAACCTGGTTGCCATATTGGGCGTAGTTGCGTTGTTCATTAAAATATTCATGTTCATCTTCTTCTTTATGTGGGTACGCTGGACCATCCCGCGTTTCCGTTATGATCAGTTGATGGACCTTGGCTGGAAAACACTTATCCCGCTGGCAATTGCCAACATTGTGTTAACCGGTATATTTATGACATTTTTCAAATAGGGAAGGATTTTTAATTAATGGAATCATTAAGTAATAAAAAGAAGCAATTAGAGATAAAGCCGCTTAATTTTTGGGAGCGAGCTTACTTGCCTGCGATTGCAAAAGGGCTCTCTATCACCATGAGCCACTTTTTTAAAAAGCCGGTGACCATTAAATATCCCGAAGAAAAGCGCGAGTTCTCTGAAAACTTCCGTGGTATGCACTCGCTTAAACGCGATGAGCAGGGCCGCGAACGTTGTACAGCCTGCGGCCTTTGCGCGCTATCGTGCCCGGCAGAGGCTATTACCATGACGGCTGCCGAACGCCAGAAAGGCGAAGAACATTTATATCGCGAGGAAAAATATGCCGCGGTTTATGAAATAAACATGCTGCGCTGCATTTTCTGCGGATTGTGTGAAGAAGCATGCCCTAAAGAAGCGATCTATCTGGACGGTGATATTGTACCATCAGATTACCTGCGTAAGGATTTTATATACGGTAAAGACAAATTAGTAGAAGCACCTTTAAATCAATAACCAAAGTTTTATACCTTTGCCCAGCTTTTACGGGCAAAAGGTATTTGTAAATATCAACCATGAGTACATTTTACTTCATTGCGTTTTTATCCATATTTTTTTCAATACTGGTTATTTCTGCAAAAAACCCGGTACACAGCATATTGTACCTGGTGCTCACCTTTTTTACTTTTACCATTCATTATATTTTACTGAACGCCCAGTTTTTGGCGGTGGTAAACTTTATTGTTTACATGGGTGCCATACTGGTACTGTTCCTCTACACACTCATGCTCATTAACCTGAATAAGGAGGCCGAGCCGGTTAAACCTTTCATGGTGAAGATAGCGGCGGTTTTTGGTGGTGGTATATTGGCGGTTGCGCTGGTGTCTTCATTAAAATTATTGGGCGTATCAGATCCTGTGGTGTTAAAGAACCCTGATCTTGGCCTGGTGAAAAACCTGGGAAAAGTGTTATTTAACGAATTTTTGCTGCCTTTTGAAATATCATCCGTATTGCTGTTATCAGCAATGGTAGGTGCTGTATTACTGGCAACTAAAGAGAAAGAAACTAAAGCAACCTTCTAATGGAAAGTTTAACCCATACTATTCAAGCGGTTCCGCTTAACCATTACATATTTTTAAGTGCTATTATTTTTTCGATAGGTGTTATGGGCGTTTTACTGCGTCGTAACGCTATTGTGATATTCATGTCGGTTGAGCTGATGCTTAACTCGGTTAACCTGTTGCTTACCGCTTTCTCAGTTTACCGCGGCGATGCGGCAGGTCAGGTTTTTGTATTTTTTATTATGGCGCTTGCCGCTGCAGAAGTTGCAGTAGGGCTGGCTATAATAGTAATGATATACCGTAACACCAATTCAATAGACATTAACGTACTGAACAGGTTGAAATGGTAGAAGCGTAGCCCCACCCAAACCCTCCCCGAAGGAGAGGGCTTAAGAAAGGCAAACGATTAGTAATATTTTTAATAATAAATAGAAAATTAATAAGTATCCCCTGTTGGGGGAGATTTAGAGGGGGCTTATGGACAAACTTATCTGGCTTATTCCTGTACTACCCTTAGCCGGTTTTATTATCAACGGCCTTGGTCGCAACGCTTTGTCAAAAGGTGTTATAGGCACCATTGGCAGTTTGCTTGTACTGGCATCATTTGGTATAAGCGTTGCTACATTTTTCCAGGTTAAATCAACCGGTGTACCTGTAAACGTACAACAGTTTGATTGGATCAGCGTTGGCACTTTCCACATCCAGATGGCTTTCCTCATTGATCAGCTGAGTGCCATAATGCTGCTGATCATCACCGGTGTGGGCTTCTTAATTCACCTGTATTCGGTAGGCTATATGCATGACGATGCCGGTTTTGGTAAGTTTTTCGCTTACTTAAACCTTTTCGTATTCTTTATGCTGCTGCTGGTTATGGGTAGCAACTACGTAGTGATGTTCATTGGCTGGGAAGGCGTAGGTTTATGTTCATACCTGCTGATCGGTTTTTGGTATACCAACCCAAGCTATGCCGATGCTGCCAAGAAGGCTTTCATCATGAACCGTATAGGCGACTTAGGTTTCCTTTTAGGTATATTCTTATTGATGGATCAGTTTGGCAGCGTTGCTTATGCTGATATCTTCCCGAAAGCAGCGGGTGCTGTAGCACACGGTGCGCCTATTGTACTCATCACCATGTTATTGTTTGTAGGTGCGGTGGGTAAATCGGCACAGTTACCATTATTTACCTGGCTGCCCGACGCTATGGCCGGCCCAACCCCGGTATCTGCTTTAATACACGCCGCAACCATGGTTACCGCGGGTATCTACATGATCGCGCGCTCAAACATCCTGTTTACGCTGGCACCAACCACTATGGAAGTTATAGCCATTGTAGGTTTGGCTACGGCGGCATTCGCGGCATTAATCGCGTTAACACAAACCGATATTAAAAAGGTACTGGCATACTCAACCGTATCTCAGTTGGGTTACATGTTTTTGGGTTT
Source organism: Mucilaginibacter sp. 44-25 (assembly GCA_001898335.1). GTDB lineage: Bacteria > Bacteroidota > Bacteroidia > Sphingobacteriales > Sphingobacteriaceae > Mucilaginibacter. The sequence goes on from MKTS01000003.1 coordinate 552,402, forward strand.
AGGCGTTGGCGCTTACACCGGCGCTTTCTTCCACGTATTAACACACGCTTTCTTTAAAGCGTTACTGTTCCTCGGTGCCGGTTCTGTTATCCATGCCATGAGTGGTGAGCAGGATATGCGAAAAATGGGCGGATTGAAAGGTAAGATCAAAACTACCTTTATCACCATGCTCATTGGTACTATCGCCATAGCAGGTATTCCGCCATTCTCTGGCTTCTTCTCTAAAGATGAAATTTTAGCTGCCGCATTTGCGCACAGTACTGTATTTTATGTAGTAGGTGTTATCACCGCGGGTTTAACTTCATTCTATATGTTCAGGATGATGTACCTGACCTTCTGGGGGAAATTCCGCGGTACGCATGAGCAGGAACACCACCTGCACGAGTCGCCTGCTAACATGACCATCCCATTGATCATTTTAGCCATCCTTTCGGCTATCGCCGGAGTCATCGGTGTACCTGCCGTATTGGGTGGCCATCACGAATTAGGCGCTTTCCTTGCGCCGGTATTTGAGGGGTCGACAAAATTATTAGGCGAGCATGAGCTAAGCCATAACACCGAGTGGATATTGATGGGTACATCGGTATTGATTGCTTTTGCGGCAATGGGATATGCTTACAGCAAATATGTTTCTGGCGCGCAGGTGCCTGTAGCTGATGAAGAAGAACGCCCGGCGTTAACCAACCTGTCATACCACAAATTTTATGTTGATGAACTTTATGATAAATTGATACGCAAGCCGCTTGATTCGCTTTCGGTATTCTTACACCGGGTGGTTGAGCAGTTGGGTATTGATGGTTTTGTAAATGGTTTGGGTAAAGGCACATTAGAAACCAGCAAGGGCTTGCGTTTGCTGCAAACAGGGAACGTAGGTTTCTATATATTCATGATGGTGATAGGCATCATCGGTATTTTGGTTTATAGTTTAGTTAAAATATAAGCGCATAGCGTTTAACATACAAAATGACGGTTAGCATTTTAATATTTTTACCGATAGTAGCAGCAATACTAACGCTGTTTTTTAAGAACGAAGCAGCCAAGCATGCCGCTTTATTTTTCTCTGTGGTTGAGCTGGGCATAGTTGCTTACTTTGTTTCAGGCTTTGTACCTAACGCATCGGTACAGTACGTGATTGATACTCCCTGGATCCCGCAAATGGGGGTATATTTTAGTGCCGGTATTGATGGTATAAGTATGGTGATGGTATTGCTGACCACCGGCTTGGTGCCGCTGATCATCCTGAGCACTTATCAGCATGAATATAAGAATGCTAAAGCCATTTATGCGCTCATCTTATTTATGCAGGCCGGTTTGTTAACCGTATTCACCGCGCTTGATGGTTTCTTGTTTTATGTGGGCTGGGAAGCCGCGTTGATCCCTATCTATTTCATTTGCGCGCTTTGGGGCGGCGAGAACCGTATACGTGTAAACATCAAATTCTTTATCTATACGTTTGCCGGTTCGTTATTTATGCTGCTGGCTATTATTTACCTGTACCTGCAAACCCCAAATAAGGTTTACGATGTACATGCTTTTTATGAGTTAAGCCTTAACATTAAGCAACAGACCTGGGTATTCTGGGGCTTTTTTATCGCATTTGCTATTAAGATGCCGATATTCCCTTTCCATACCTGGCAACCTGATACCTATACAGAAGCACCAACCGCGGGTACCATGATGCTTTCGGGTATCATGCTAAAAATGGGTATTTATGGTGTAATACGCTGGTTAATACCTAATGCGCCAATTGGCTTTCTGAAAATGGAATATGTGGTATTGCTGTTATCTGTAGCCGGCATTGTTTATGCTTCAATCATCGCGTTTAAGCAAAAAGATGGCAAGCGCCTGGTTGCTTATTCATCTATAGCACACGTTGGCCTTATCGCGGCAGGTATATTTGCCTGGAGCATCCAGGGGTTACAGGGCGCCATGATACAAATGGTTAGTCACGGTATAAACGTTGTGGGTATGTTCTTCATATGGGATATTATCAGCAGGCGTTTAGGTACCCGTGACATGAGTCAGCTGGGTGGTATCGCCAAAGTAGCTCCTCAGTTTTCTATCGCTTTCCTTATTATCGTTTTAGGTACAGTAGCATTACCGTTAACCAATGGCTTTGTAGGCGAGTTTCTGTTGTTAAAAGGAGTATACAATTACACTATCGTATTTGCGGCTGTTGCAGGCTTAACCATCATATTCGGCGCGGTTTATATGCTGCGTATGTACAAACAGGTTATGCAAGGCGAGCTAAATGAGCTAACGGCCACTTTTACAGATATAAAGGGATCGGAAAAGCTGGTGCTGGGTATCATTTGCGCCTTGATCATTGTTATTGGTGTATATCCTCAACCATTGCTGCATCTTTCTGAGGCATCGGTTACTAATTTGTTTCAAACAGTTTCGGCGAAATTTACAGCGGCGAAGTTTTAATATAGATACATGACTTCTATAATTATTATATCTATTTTACCCATTGTACTTCTGTACCTGGGTTTATATAAAGCGCAGAAAGCCTTATTACCTGTTGCTGTACTTGGTTTGCTGGCGGCATTGGTTACATCTGTAATGCAGTGGAAAACCAACGCGGTACCCGAGTTTAACGGCATGTTGTTGTATGATAATTTTTCGGTTGCTTTCTCGGTGATCAGTATCATTACTACTGTCCTTATACTGCTGCTATCTAAAGGTTATTTTGAGCGCATAAGTAACCATATTGCCGAGTACTATGCCATTATCCTGTTCTCGCTGGCGGGTATATTGGTAATGGTATCGTACCATAACATTACCATGTTATTTATTGGTATCGAAATTATGTCAGTAAGTTTATACATATTGGCCGGTATCCGTAAAAACGATTTTGCTTCTAACGAAGCTGCTCTTAAGTATTTCCTGATGGGAGCTTTTTCAACAGGTTTCCTGTTATTTGGTATAGCGTTAATTTACGGTTCTACCGGTACGTTTGACCTTGATGGCATACGCGACTGGGTACTGATGAGCCCACGCAAGATCGACCCGCTGTTTTACACCGGCATTATGCTGATCATTGTTGGTTTGTGCTTTAAGGTTGGTGCCGCGCCGTTTCACTTCTGGACGCCCGACGTTTATGAAGGCGCTCCTTCGTTGATCACGCTTTTCATGTCGACAGTGGTAAAGGTGGCTGGCTTTGCCGCGTTCCTGCGTTTATTTTCGGCTTGTTTCCTGCCAATAGCTCAGTTCTGGACGCCGGTTCTGCTGGTGATCACAACGCTAACCTTGTTTATCGGTAACATCACCGCGCTATATCAGCAAAGCTTTAAACGTATGCTGGCTTTTTCCAGTATTTCTCATGCAGGCTATTTGCTTTTCGCGATAGTGGCTATTGGAGCAGGTTCAGCCAATTCCATATTTGTGTATGCTACCGCTTATTCCATAGCGTCAGTGATCGCGTTTGGCGCACTTATATTGGTAAGGCAGCAAAGTGGTACAGATAATTTTGAAGGCTTTAACGGTTTAGCGGCACGCAATCCGTTCCTGGCCCTGGTACTTACAATAAGCATGCTGTCATTGGCAGGTATACCGCTTACCGCCGGTTTTATAGGTAAATTTTACATGTTCTCAGGCGCATTGTCGCAATATAGGGTTTGGCTTGTGGTGGTAGCTATTGTTAATGCCATTATAAGTATCTTCTACTACTTCCGTGTCATTATCGCTATGTATTTCCGCAGTGCCGAGCGTGAGCAGGTGGAAATACCGGCTTACTACAAATTAGTATTAGGCTTTTCGGCGCTGGTAACTATAGTTATCGGGGTATATCCGGCAATTGTATCCGGCCTTATTTAGGCTGTATAACGCTGCAAATTAATTTAATATTTGTAGTTTTACGGATATCGGTTTCATGGAAAACTTTTGGGAATACCTGCATAATCTCACAGACGCTAACTCTATTTTAAGTAATGGTGGGTTTATAGTGTTGATTGTAGTGATCTATGCGGAAACAGGATTGTTTTTTGGGTTTTTCTTACCCGGCGATTATCTGCTGTTTTTGGCCGGGTTGTTAACGGCTGCGGGCATTATCCATGTACCGGTTTATTTGTTAGTCCCTTCACTTATATTAGCTGCTGTATTAGGTAATTACACGGGGTACTGGTTTGGGTACCGCACAGGGCCGGTGCTGTTTAGCAAGAACGATTCGTTATTTTTCAAAAAGAGATACATTGCTGTAGCGGAAGAATTTTACGCCAAGCATGGTGGCATGGCACTTATTTTAGGCAGATTTTTCCCGATAGTTAGGACATTTGCCCCTATATTTGCAGGTATTGTAAAGGTCGACTTTAAAAAATTCAGCCTTTACAACATTGTTGGGGCCATAGCTTGGGTAACTACGTTAACCCTGGCAGGTTATTTTTTAGGCAGGCGTTTCCCGCAATTGAAGGATAATTTACAATACATCATACTTGGATTAATAATTATTACAACAATTCCGCTTGTTTTTGCTTATGTGAAAAGGCGCATGCATAGTCAAAAGGAAAATTAAATATATATACATAATAAATGAGCACACAGCATCCCTGGCACCAGGTTTCACCGGGCGATAATACACCCGAGATAGTAAATGCAATAATCGAGATCCCTAAAGGATCAAAAGGAAAATACGAAATAGATAAAGAATCGGGCCTTTTGAAGCTCGATCGTGTATTGTTCTCTTCAGTAATGTACCCGGCCAATTATGGCTTTATCCCGCAAACTTATTGTGATGACAAAGACCCGCTGGATATATTAGTACTTTGTTCTACAGATGTTTACCCGATGTCGATCATCGAGGCTAAAGTAGTTGGCGTAATGCACATGGTTGATAATGGCGAGCAGGACGATAAAATTATCGCGGTAGCTAAAAACGACATGTCGGTAAATTACATTAATGATCTTAACGAGCTGCCGCCGCATTTTATGAAAGAAATTGTACGTTTCTTTAGCGATTATAAAGTGCTTGAAGGTAAAAATGTTACTATCGAGCACCTGTTGGGTGTACGTTACGCGCACAAGGTTATTGAGGAAAGCCTTGAGCTATATAAAACAACTTTTCCTGTTCACCAATAAACTATAAATGGACCCCGGGAGTTACGAAATAAGCGCTTTTTACATATTTGCAACCATTTTCCTGGTATTGCTGAACGGTTTTTTTGTTGCCGCGGAGTTTGCTATGGTGAGGGTGAGGGGCTCGCAGATTGAAATAAAAGCCAAATCGGGCAGCGGGGTTGCTAAAATAGCACGCGGCATACTGCACAATCTTGATGGTTACCTGGCTGCTACGCAGCTGGGTATTACCATTGCTTCGCTGGCACTTGGTGTGGTAGGTGAGGAGGTGGTTACCAGCATTGTGGTACGCGCCTTTATGGCTGTTGGCATTACATTAAGCCCGGGCTTTATTACCACGGCTCACATCCTGTCTTTCGTGGTGATCACTGTATTACATATCGTTTTTGGAGAACTGGCGCCAAAATCACTGGCCATCCAAAAATCGGTACGTACGGTGCTGGCGGTATCATGGCCGTTGCGGTTTTTCTTTGTGGTATTTAAGCCATTTATATGGGTGCTTAACGGCTTCGCCAATTTTATACTCAAGCTTATTGGCATCACAAACGTAGAGGGCAGCGAAACGCACCACTCATCAGAAGAGTTGCAGTACTTGCTTGAGCAGGGTAAGGAAACCGGTGCGCTTGATTCAAACGAGCATGAGCTGATACAGAACGTGTTTGATTTTAATGAGCGTGTAGTAAAAAATATCATGGTGCCCCGTACCAAGATACAGGGTATTGAGATTGATGCAACCAAAGAAGAGTTGCTGGATACTTTGATAGAAGAAGGCTACTCGCGTATGCCGGTGTATGACGAAGTGATCGACAAGATCATAGGTATTGTACATGCCAAGGATATTTTACCGTTGTTGGCCCGTGGGCAGGAGGTTGTGCTAAAGGATATCATCCGTAAGCCTTACTTTGTGCCGGAGACCAAGAAGATCAACGATCTGATGGCCGAGTTGCAGCAAAAGCGTATACAGATAGCCATCGTATCCGATGAGTTTGGCGGCACTGCCGGTATGGTAACCCTTGAGGATATTGTGGAAGAATTGGTAGGCGAGATACAGGACGAGTACGACGAGGAAAAACCAATTGTAGAGAAATTGAATGACCGCGAGTTTGTGGTAAACGCGCTTGCGCCTATTTATGATGTGAACGAGCACCTGCCGCATGACCTTCCCGAAGACGGTGACTTTGATACCGTATCTGGCTGGTTAGGCCACATATTCGGGAAAATACCTGATGTAGGCGAGCAGAAAGAAAGTAACGGCTATAATATTACCGTACTCAAAAAATCAGACCAGAACATTGAGGCGGTAAAGCTGGAACTGCTGATAAATGAGGAAGACGCGGTAGACTTACATTAGCCGTTAGTATCAAGTATCAAGTAAGCAGTATAAAAATATGTTCTGCTACTGTTAAGTAATCTCGATACTTGATACCAGTTACTTGATACTGAAAAAAACATGCAGCTTTTTTATACGCCCGATATCGACCCCAAACTATCTCAATACTTTTTGAGCGAGGAAGAAAGTAAACATGCCGTGCGTGTTTTGCGACTCGCTGTAGGCGATGAGGTAACCTTGATTGACGGTAGAGGCGGCCTATACAAAGCAGAAATTACCGATGCGCATCCTAAGCGCACCATTCTGCAAATAAATTCTGTTATTGAGGAATACCAAAAGCGCAACCACTATCTGCATATTGCCATTGCCCCTACGAAAAACCTGGACCGGATAGAGTGGTTCCTGGAGAAAGCTACCGAAATTGGTATCGACGAAATATCACTGGTGATCTGCCAGCGGTCTGAACGTAAAGAAGCCAAGACAGAGCGCCTGGATAAGATCATCACGTCCGCTATCAAACAATCTATAAAAGCTTATCACCCCAAGTTGAATGCTTCTGTTACTTTCAATCAGTTCATTCAACAAGGGTTTGAGGGTGATAAATACATTGCCCATTGTGCCGATGGTGAAAAAGCTGATCTGACACAATCTTTTAAAAAGCATGGGCGTTATCTCATCATGATCGGTCCTGAAGGTGACTTTACCCCGGCAGAGGTGGAGATAGCGACTAAAAACGGTTATAGTGCGCTTACCCTTGGCGAGAGCCGCCTGCGTACCGAAACAGCAGCTTTAGAAGCATGTTTTGAAGTGAATTTTTTAAACCGCTGACATGAGGAAGCTGGCATACCTGACGGCAATTTTAATAATGCTGCTTGGCATAAGCAGCTTTGCGCCGCCATCTTACAAAATGGCGCGGCTTAAATATAACGGCGGTGGCGACTGGTACGGCGACCGCACTGCGCTTATCAACCTCATCAAATTTTGCAACCAAAACCTTAAAACCAGTTTCGAACCCGAAGAAGATGTGGTTGAAGTAGGCAGCGAGCAACTGTTCAATTATCCCTTTGTGTTTATGACCGGCCACGGCAACGTGATCTTTAGCGACCAGGAAGCTCGCAACCTGCGTAAATACCTTACAGGCGGTGGCTTTTTGCATATTGATGATAATTATGGGCTGGATCAGTTCATTCGCCCGCAGATGAAAAAAGTATTTCCCGAGCTCGACTTTGTGGAGCTGCCGGTGAACTATGCCATCTATCATCAGAAATATGACTTCCCTAATGGCCTGCCCAAGATACATGAGCATGATGGTAAGCGACCGCAAGGATTTGGGTTGATCTATAAAGGGCGGCTGGTTTGCTTTTACACTTATGAGTGCGATTTGGGGAACGGCTGGGAGGATTATGGCACCTACGCCGGCGACACGCAGGAAAGCCGATTAAAGGCGCTTAAAATGGGCGCCAACCTGGTGCAGTATGTCTTTACTAAATAGTATTTCCTATATTCGTTAAAAACCACATATATGTATAAGATAAAGGTTGGTGCGAAAGAGTTTGAATTACAACGTGAAGGCGCAGATCTGCTGCTGAACGGAAAGGCGATGCCCGCGGATGTAAAGCAACTGAATGATCGCCTTTATCATATCATCAGTAATCATGCCTCTTACAATGCCGAAGTGGTGAGTTTTGACGCGCAGGCAAAAACGGCGCAAATAAAGGTGAACAACAACCTGTACACGGTTAGCGCCAAGGATCAGTTTGATATGCTGCTGGATAAAATGGGCCTGAGCAACCTCATGACGGCCAAGGTAAGCGACATAAAAGCACCTATGCCCGGTTTGGTTTTAAAAATACTGGTTGAGGAAGGCGCCGAGGTTAATAAGGGCGACAACCTGTTTATTCTTGAAGCTATGAAAATGGAAAACATCATTAAAGCTCCTGCTGATGTTACCATCCGTTCAATTAAAATGCAACCCGGCGACAAGGTTGAAAAAGGCCAGGTGCTGATGGTATTTTAAAGCTCTCCCAGCTTCATTAAAGCATAGAACAGCCCGGTGCAATGTAAGGCCTGTGCTATTTTATTATCGGCGAGTAACTGTTTTACTTCGGCGATGGTGTATTGCTCAACTACAATGTGTTCGTGCTCATCCAAGTCCTGCTCCTGCACTTTTACGCCACCTTTGGCCAGGTAGCAAAAGGTTTTGTTATTAGCGGTGGACGGGTTGGCATATACAGTATTCAGTAATTCAATATCATCAAACTGGTAGCCGGTTTCCTCCAGTAGTTCCCGGCGCATGGCTTGTAAAGGTTCTTCCCCATCATCAATTACACCACCGGGTATCTCGAGCGATACAATGTTGGCCGCATGCCGGTACTGGCGCACCATTAACACCTTGCCCTCATCGGTAATGGCAACCGCGTTAACCCAGTTAGGATATTCCAGTACATAATAATCTTCAACTATGCGGCCATCCGGCATTTCGCATCTGTCGGTACGAAGCGTGGCCCAAGGGCCTTTATGTATGTAAGTGGAAGAGCAGGTTTTCCAGGTGAGTTCTGTCATATGCAAATATAGGTCTATCAATAAAAAGAGACGCATCACATGCGTCTCTCTAAATAAATTCTCAAGGTTTTCAGCTTTCGCCTATTACCTTTCGCCTCAAAAACTACCAGCTACCGCTGCTGCCGCCCCCGCCTCCGCTGCCGCCGCCAAAACCACCGAAGCCTCCGCCCCCTCCACCGCCCCAATCGCTGCCACCACCGGAGAATCCTCCCCAGTCGCTGCCGCTGCTGCGGCCACTGTTGCCAAGCATATTGCCAGCCAGGAACCACCAGAAAGGATCGGCGCCGCCACGGCTGCCAATAATACGCCGGCCACCGCTGCCACCGCCGCGGTTTTTAAAGATGATAATGAGGATGATGACCACGATGATAATAACAAATATCACCGAACCACCGTCTTTTTTACTCACCTTTTTATCGGCTTTGTATTCACCGCGCATCGCTTTGAAGATATCATCTGTAGCGGCATTTAACCCGCCGTAATAATCATTCTCACGGAAACGGGGTTTCATATCGTTCTGGATGATCTGCTGCGTAACAATATCCGGAAGCGAACCTTCGGCGCCATAACCTGTAGAAATAGCCATCTTACGGTCCTTCATGGCTACCAGTATCAGCACGCCGTTATTTTTTTCTTTAGAGCCAATACCCCATTTGCGTAAAAGCGCTGTAGCGTACTGGTTAATATCATAGTCGCCGGTCGACTGCATCATCACTATCGCTATTTGCGTAGAGGTGGAGTCGTTATAGGCAACCAGTTTGTTCTCCAGGTTTTGTTTGTCGGTTTCCGATAGGGTGTTGGTATAGTCGGTAACCAACTTATCAGAGCGTTGCGGAATGTCCTGGGCAAAGGAAACGCTTGCAATTAGCAGCAGGCCCAGGAATAAATAAAGCTTTTTAAACATTGGTATGATGATTAGTTACCATCCATAAAGGCAATATCGTCAGATAGTTCGTTAGTGTCGCCTGCCTGGTGCGGAAAATATTGTTTTAACTGTTCGCCGGCTTTAGCAATGCCGGTTACAATGCCCTCAACCAGATTGCCGTATTTAAACTGACTCAGCATATCTTCTTTTGTGCTGTCCCAAAAATCATCAGGCACTACCTGGTTTATACCGGCATCGCCAATAATGGCAAATTTGCGGTCTACAGTAGCTACATATATCAAAACACCGTTACGTAGCTTGGTCTTATGCATTTCCAGCTGCGCGAAATATTTGGCGGCCCGGTTAAGCGGCTCGTCGCTGCATGTTTTTTCTATGCACACCCTTATTTCGCCCGAGGTGTTTTTTTCGGCATCAGCTACAGCCTTCTGGATCCGCTGTTGTTCTTCGTCGGTAAATACGGCCATAGTTTAATGAGTGGGTTAGTGAATGACTACATGTTTAATCAAAAGATAAGCGAATGGTAAGGCTTTGCATCCTCCCCTCATTCGCTTATTCAAACCTTATTAGGTTTATTTCTTTTTATCATCCCCGCTTGGCTCATCAAACTGCACTTTAGGCGCTTTATCTGCGCCGGCTTCGCTCTTGAAATAACCCTTTTCGCTAAAACCGAACATTTTAGCGGTAATATTGGCAGGGAAAGCGCGTATCTTGCTGTTATATGCTTGTACGGCTTCGTTAAAATCGCGGCGAGCCACAGAAATACGGTTTTCCGTACCTTCCAACTGTACCTGCAAGCCCCTGAATGCTTCGTTGGCCTTTAGGTTAGGGTAGTTTTCTGAAGCAACTAATAAGCGGCCAAGCGCTGTACTTAACTGGCCTTGTGCCTGCTGGTATTGCTGTATAGCTTCCGGTGTAAGTTTGGTAGGGTCAACCTGGATAGAAGTAGCTTTAGCACGGGCTTCGGTAACCTCGGTGATAGTGGTTTTTTCAAAGTTAGCTTCGCCTTTTACGGTAGATACCAAATTAGGGATCAAATCGCTGCGGCGCTGATACTGAGTTTCCACCTCGCCCCATTTGCCTTTAACATTCTCGTCAGACTTTACCATCCCGTTATAGCTGCAACCGCCTATCATGGCAATCAATACTACCACTACGATTACGATAATCAGATTTTTCATGTGTTTGTTGTTGTTTTTAGTTTTTGAGGTATTGTGTATTTTATAGTTTAGATACAAATCGCATACCGATGTTACATTTTGTAACATTTACGACATATTGGCAATAATTATTTGTATAAATGTAATTAAATATCAATAAGCAATACACCAATTTTATATTTGCTGTTTCAAATAAGGCATATTAATTACATAAATAATTTATGAGGAAAATATTTATCGCTATACTGCTTTGTACCGGAGCGCAGGCTTTTGCACAAAAAGGCCATGACAATTTGGTGCAGTATGTAAAGCCTATCATTGGCACTCAACGTATGGGGCATACTTATCCCGGCGCTACCGTACCTTTCGGCATGGTGCAGCTAAGCCCGGAAACGGATACCGCCAGCTATGACCTTAACGGTAAGTATAACCCCAGGGTTTATGAATATTGCGCGGGCTACCAATATGAGGACAAAACCATTGTTGGCTTTAGTCATACACACTTTAGCGGTACCGGCCACTCTGACCTGGGCGATTTCCTGATCATGCCTACGGTGGGTGAACTGAAGCTAAACCCCGGTGTGGCAGATAAACCGGGCAGCGGCTATCGCTCGGCTTTCTCACATGCCAACGAGGTGAGTGCCGCTAATTATTACAAAGTAAAGCTGGATGCATCAAACATAACAGCAGAGATGACGACCAGTACACGGGTGGGTTTCCATCAGTATACTTTCCCTAAATCAGACAAGGCGCACATCATTCTTGACCTGATGGCGGGCATATACAATTATCCCGGCAAAAACGTATGGACTTACGTTAGGCTAATTAACGATAGCACTGTAGTGGGCTACCGCTCCACAAACGGATGGGCGCGTACCCGTAACCTGTATTTTGCTATGAAGTTTTCTAAGCCATTTATTCAGCACGGCTTTAAGAAATACGACCAGCGCGAAGTTTACGGCGGTTTTTGGGGTAAATTCAACCAAAGCAAAAACTTCCCTGAAATAGCGGGCAAGCAAATTCGCGCCTATTTTGATTTCAATACCGAAGAAGGCGAAAAGATCAAGATCAAATTTGCCTTATCGCCGGTAAGCATGGATGGTGCTTTAGCCAATATGCAGGCCGAGATACCGGGTTGGGATTTTGATAAAGTAAAGAACGACGGGCAGGCGCAATGGGAAAAGGAACTGGAGAAGATCACGATCACCGGTAATGTAGAGAAGAAGCAAAACTTCTATACCTCCATGTATCACACCATGATCAACCCGACCATTTATATGGATGTGGACGGCCAGTACAAAGGTTTAGACCAGAATGTTCATAAAGCCGATGGCTTTACCAATTACACTACCTTTTCGCTTTGGGACACTTATCGTGCATTGCACCCGCTGTTTAACATCATTCAGCCACAACGCAATGCGGACATGGTACGGTCGATGCTGGTGCATTTTGACCAAAGCCCGGAAGGGATGCTGCCGGTTTGGAGCAATTCCGCAAACGAGAACTGGTGTATGAGCGGTTACCACAGCGTGGCCGTTTTGGCAGACGCTGTTGTTAAAGGCAACGCGCCGTTTGATGCCAATAAGGCTTTGGCAGCTTGCGTAGCCACCGCGCGTAAACGCAGTTACGAGGGTATTGGCGAATACATGGATAAAGGTTACGTGCCGGATGAAAAGAGCGGCACATCGGTATCTAACACTTTAGAGTATGCTTATGATGATTGGGCTATTGCACAAATGGCTAAAAAATTGGGCCAAACCGATATCTATAACGAATTTATCAAACGCTCAGAAAACTATAAGAATGTATACGACTCAACCGTAGGGTTTATGCGCCCTAAAAAGGCCGATGGTACTTTCCGTGCAAAATTTGACCCATTGAGCACCATCAATGAAGGGTTTATTGAAGGTAACTCCTGGAACTATACCCTTTTTGCGCCACAAGATCCTAAAGGGTTAATTAAACTCATGGGTGGCAACGCCCGCTTTGTACGTTACCTGGATTCCCTATTCACCATGAACCTGCCCGATAAGTATTTTGCTGAAACGGAAGATATTACCCGTGATGGCATCATCGGTAATTATGTACATGGCAATGAGCCATCGCACCATGTGGCCTACCTGTACAACTGGACGGATAAACCCTGGAAAACCCAGGAACGTATCCGCATGATATTGCCGCGCATGTACAAACCAACCCCCGACGGTTTGGGCGGTAACGATGATACCGGCCAGATGAGCGCCTGGTACATATTTAGTTCAATTGGCTTCTATCCGGTAGCACCGGGCTCGGTTGATTATGCCATCGGCAGCCCATCAGTAAACAGCGCGGTGATACAGGTTGGGAACGGTAAAACCTTTAACATTACGGTTAAGAACCAGGGCGATAAAAATGTTTACGTGCAAAAGATCATGTTAAATGGTAAGCCGCTAAACGGCCTCACCATTACCCACGACCAACTCATGGCCGGCGGTGACATGGTGTTTTACATGAGCAGCAAGCACAAGTAGAGATTAGTGGTTGGAGATTAGCGATTAGGTGTTCGATGAAGATTGATGAATATCGAACACTGAATTTTGAAATACGAATGTCGAAATAACATAAAAACAGAAAGGTGGGCAACGAAAGTTTGCTCACCTTTTTTGTTATTGATTTATTGGAAAAAAATGTGTTCATCTCCCTCTCTCCTGAGAGGGCCGGGGTGAGGCATTAACCTGCCAAGCAGTGGCGTTCTCTTATGGCCAGCTTCATTAATTTGTCTTTCAGAATAGTACGTGCGCGGTAAAGAGTTGTGCGTGATAATAGCTCTGTCATGCCAAGTTTGCTGCCTATCTCCTGGTGCGAATAACCTTCTATGGCGTACAGGTTAAACACAGAACGGTAAGTATCCGGTAGCTCCTGTACCATGGTCATCAGTTCATTGGTTTCCAGGCTGTTGCCGTTTTGGGTGGTGCTAACAGGAATATTCTGTTCAGCAAAATCATCTACCAATATAGTGCTTTTAGCTTTGCGGTAACGTGAGATAGCGCTATGCACCATAATGCGGCATATCCAACCTTCTAAACTTCCCTCGCCGCGATAGTTGCCCATGTTTTTAAACATCTTGATAAAGCCCTCCTGCAAAATATCCTGCGCTTCATCTTTATCCTGCGCATAACGCATACACACGGCAAGCATTTTAGGGGCCAATAACTTATATAATAGTTCCTGATGTTTGCGGTCGTTACGAAGGCAGCCTTCCCAAAGAGTTTGTATGCGGTTGTCAACTGAAGTTGTCATGGTGGTAATGTTTATTGATAGCACTTATGCCAAAATCCAACCTTTTTTATAAGTAATTGATAATTAATTGTTTAAATTATCAACTGATTTTAAAATCGTTCGCTATCGTACAGTTGTCGTCCGCTTGTAACACTAAATGTGTTATTGCGAGCGATAGCGCGGCAATCCTATTGCCTCACCCTGCTCTCTCCAAAGGAGAGGGTTTTAAAACCCGTTACTTTTAAGTCCTCTCCTTTGGAGAGGATTTAGGTGTGGCATTTTCCGCATAATGATGATAAACAGGGGTTAGTTTAAGTCCTCTCCTTTGGAGAGCGTTGGGTAAGCCTTTTTCCTTATCTTTGTATTATCCGGGATAAAAACCCGGCAACTATCATGATAAAAGAAGCAGAAATTGTATGCCCGACCGGGCAGCAGGATGATGAGAATGTTTTAAAAACGCTTGCATCCGCAGCTGTAAATGTCCCCCAGAAACGTATCACCGGTGTTAAGGTAGTTAAGCGCTCCATTGATGCACGTGGCCGCAGGGTGGTTTACCGTATGCAGGTACAGGTTTTTGTAGATGAGCCATTTAAAGTTGAGCATTACAATCACCAATATCAAAACGTTACTGACGCCAGGAGGGTGATCATCGTAGGTGCTGGTCCGGCTGGATTGTTTGCTGCTTTGCAATGCATCGATAACGGACTAAGACCTATTGTTTTGGAGCGCGGCAAGGATGTTAAACAACGCCGCCGCGATCTGGCGAGTATCAATAAACAGGGCCTGGTTAACCCCGAATCGAACTATTGCTTTGGCGAGGGTGGTGCAGGCACTTATTCCGATGGGAAACTTTACACCCGCTCAACCAAGCGCGGTGACGTGAAGGGTGTGCTGGAAACGTTTGTTGCCCATGGCGCTACCGAAGATATTTTGGTTGATGCCCGCCCGCATATAGGCACCAATAAGCTGCCGCAGATCATCACCGCTATGCGCGAAAGCATACAGAATGCCGGCGGCGAGGTGATATTTGATGCAAAGGTAACCTCGCTGGTTGTAGAGTTTGGGAAGATAAAAGGCGTGCAATTGGCCAACGGCGAAAAACTTTTGGCTGATGCCGTGATACTGGCAACGGGCCATTCGGCGCGTGATGTTTTCGAGATGCTACATCGTCAGGGTATCTTGATAGAAGCCAAGCCTTTTGCTCTGGGCGTGCGTATTGAGCATCCGCAGGAAATTATCGACAGGGCGCAATACCACTGTGAGTTTCGTGGGCCTGATCTGCCACCATCGTATTATAGTTTGGTTGAACAAGTAGACGCCCGAGGGGTGTTCTCATTCTGCATGTGTCCGGGCGGTATTATTGCCCCTTGCGCTACGGACGTGGATGAGATAGTCGTGAATGGCTGGAGCCCGTCTAAACGGAACAACCCGTACGCAAACAGCGGTACGGTGGTGCAGATCAACATGGAAGATATTAAAGGCGATATGAATGATCCGTTCCGCATGCTGAACTTTCAGCAGGAAGTGGAGCGCATAGCCTTTAGTGCTGGCGGTGGTAACCTGGTTGCCCCGGCTCAGCGTATGGTGGACTACGTAGAAGGCCGACTTTCGCGCGACCTTCCCGATAACTCTTACCTTCCCGGCTGCAAAAGCGTTGAGTTAAAAGAAGTTTTACCGGGTTGGATCGGCGAGCGATTACGAAAAGCCCTGCCTGCTTTTGGGCGCAAGATGAAAGGTTACTACACCAATGAAGCCATTTTGGTTGGGGTTGAATCGCGCACTTCATCTCCCGTAAAAATCCCGCGGGATAGGGAAACCTTTCAGCATCCGCAGGTAGCCGGTTTGTTCCCTTGTGGCGAAGGCGCGGGCTATGCAGGCGGTATAATTTCTGCAGCAATAGATGGCGTTAACTGCGCGGATGGCGCGGCAAAATATTTAGGCTAATAAGCCATTGAGGCAGCGTCGCTGCAACTTATATTTACTAAACTATGCAATCTCCACTCAATAAATATAACGAGAAGTTTAAGGCAGCGCTGGCGGGTTTAAACCCCGAACAGTTAGCCGCTGTAAATAAAATGGATGGCCCTGTGCTGGTGGTTGCCGGCCCGGGTACGGGTAAAACACAAATACTGGCGGCGCGTATAGGTAAGATACTGACCGATACGGATGCCCAGCCCAACGAAATATTGTGTTTAACTTATACCGACGCGGGTGCGGTTGCGATGCGCAAGCGCCTGTTTGAATTCATCGGGCCCGATGCCTATCGTATTAATATTTACACGTTCCACGCTTTTTGTAATGAGATCATCCAGGAGAACCTGGAATATTTCGGCAAGCTGAACCTGGAGGCCTTGTCCGATCTGGAATCGGCCATGCTGTTCCGCGAGTTAGTAGATGAATTTGGTAACGATCATTTATTGAAACGCTTTACCGGCGATATTTACTTTGATGCGCCGCGACTAAAAAAGCTGTTCTCTACCATGAAAACCGAGAACTGGTCGGAAGAGTTGGTGGTGAAAGCGGTACAGGATTACCTGGCCGACTTGCCAAACCGCGATGAGTTTATTTACAAACGCGCCAATCCAAAAGCGGGCATAAAAATAGGTGATCCAAAACAGAAAGACATTGATAAGGTAACGGAAACCATGCAGAAACTGCTGGCGGCCGTTAGCGAGTACAAAAATTACGATGCCAAAATGAAAAGCCGCGGCCGCTATGATTATGACGACATGATCATGTGGGTGCTTAAGGCTTTCCGTGAGAATGACGAGATCTTACGCCGCTACCAGGAGCGTTATCAGTATATATTGGTTGATGAGTTCCAGGATACCAGCGGTTCGCAGAACGAATTGCTCAGGTTCCTGCTCAATTATTGGGACACCCCCAACGTATTTGTAGTGGGCGATGACGACCAGTCCATCTTCAAGTTCCAGGGGGCAAACATGAAGAACATCCTGGATTTTGCAGGCGATTATGTGAATACGCTTTACACCGTTGTACTTAAACACAACTACCGCTCTAACCAACACATATTAGATATTTCCCGCGCGCTCATCAATAATAACCGCGAGCGGTTGACCGCCCAGCTTAACCTGGATAAAAATTTACAGTCGTCTCACCCGCGTTTTAGCAGCGATGTGGTTGTGCCATCCATAAAAGAATACGAGAACCCCAACCAGGAATTGGTGGATGTAGCTATGCAGATAAAACGTTTGGTAGCGCAAGGCACGCCACCGGGCGAGATAGCGGTGATCTACCGTAACCATAGCCAGGTGGACGACCTGCTTCACTTCCTGGAAACGCAAAACATCGCCGTAAATACCAAACGCAAAATAGATGTATTGACCATGCCTTTCGGCGAGAAGATCATCAACATACTACGTTACCTGGCTATGGAACTGGATTCGCCTTACAGTGGTGATGAACTGTTGTTTGAGATATTGCATTACGACTTCTTCGACATACCGCCGATTGAAATAGCCAAGGCCAGCATCGCGGTATCAAAAGAAAACTTCGCTACGGCAAGTAACAACCAGCCAAAAACTTCGCTTCGCCGCTATATCCATGAGATAAAAGTACCCGCACAAACCGATCTGTTCAGCAAGCCGGTAGGCACTAACATGAAGTTCCTGATCAATGATATTGATGAGCTATTAACAGGTGCCGTAAGCGTAACGCTACAGCAGTTGTTCCAGTCGGTGATCTCTAAGATGGGTATCCTTAAATACATTATGCAGCAGCAGGATAAGGGTACTTACATGCAGGTGCTCACCAGTTTCTTTGATTTTTTAAAGGACGAGAGCCGCAAGAACCCGGAGATCAAATTATCCGACCTTATCAATACCATTGATCTGATGCGCAAGAACGGCATCCGTATGGAATTGAACAAGGTGATCTTCTCGGAGAACGGCATCAATTTCCTTACCGCACACGGTTCAAAAGGGTTAGAGTTTGAGCACGTATTCTTTATCGGTTGCGATAAAAAAACGTGGGATGCCAAAGGCCGCAACAGCGGTTTTAGTTACCCGGATACGTTGACACAGGCCGCATCAGAAGATATTGCCTTAAAGGAAGAATCGCGGAGATTGTTTTATGTGGCGCTTACACGGGCCAAGCAATGCCTGAATGTGTCGTACGCCGCTAAAGATAAGAACGGGAAAGACCAGGAGCCATCGCAGTTTATTGGGGAGATATTGGCCGATACCCATTTGCAGGTGAGCTACCCTAAAGTGAGCAGTGATGATATGATAGAATTTATCGCTACGCAATTTAACGAGGCCGATAAGCCGGTTGTTGAACTGCTGGACAGGAATTATATCAATCAGCTCCTGCAAAATTATACGCTATCGGTAACGCATTTGAACAATTACCTGGATTGCCCGCTGAGGTTTTATTTCCAGTGTTTGATACGTGTGCCTTCGGGCAAAAGCCCTTCGGCTACTTTTGGGCAGGCGGTGCATTGGGCTTTAAACAAAGCATTCCGGCGGTTAAAAGATTTTGGTGATGAGTTTATGCCAACCGAGGAATTTATGAAAGAGTTTCGCTGGTATATGTACCGCAACCGCGATTCGTTCACAAAAGAAGACTTTAAACTACGCGTAGCATACGGCGAAAAAATATTGCCGCCTTACTACGAACAGAATGTGCTCACCTGGAACAAGGTAACACGCACAGAGCATAGTATCAAAAATATAGAAGTACAGGGAGTACCGATAAAAGGTAACCTGGATAAGATAGAATTCAACGGCAAGCAGGTAACCGTGGTTGATTACAAGACCGGCCGCGTGCGTAATGCCAAACCCAAACTGGAGCGCCCTATCAATGAGCAGCCCAACGGCGGCGACTACTGGCGCCAGGCGGTGTTCTATAAGATACTGGTAGATAACGACCGAACCAATGATTGGGAAGTGGTGGATACCATTTTTGATTTTGTAGAACCCGAGAAGGACAATGAATATTACAAAGCCAAGGTGGTGATAACGCCGGAGGACATAGAGGAAGTAACCAGCCAGATCACTTCGACCTATCAAAAGATCATGAACCATGAGTTCAGCACCGGCTGCGGCAAAAAAGAATGTGACTGGTGCCACTTTGTAAAAAGCAATTTTAAACAACCGGAGGGGTTATTAGAGATAGCTGAAGGGGATGATGTAATTGAATAATAGAATTTGTCATTGCGAGCGATAGCGCGGCAATCTTACAAGCAGGTTAGTGCTTATTAGATTGCCACTTTGTTAAACTCCTCACAATGACAAGTATTGAAACCTTTTTTGAAACACTCTCGCTACCATTCGTCTAAAATTCATTGAACTTCTGCGCGCTTTATTAAGCAGTAATTATTTGTAACTTGCTCATACCAATTACCACTAAATGAAAGCTTTTTTTACCGTGCTTGTGCTTGCATGCACCTCAATGGCAGCGTTTGCACAGCAGTCGCCAATACCTTTATATCCTAATGGTGTTCCCAATGCTAAGCCAACACCCGCCAATTACATTGAAAATACCAATGAAACCGCCTGGATCACCAAGGTAAGCGTACCCACGCTAACGCCTTATTGGCCTGCTAAAGGTACAGCGAATGGCACCGCTGTAGTGGTTTGCCCCGGTGGTGGTTATGCGGGCCTGGCATCGGCGCATGAGGGTATGGCTATCGCGCAGGCGTTTAACAAAATAGGGGTAACCGCCTTTGTGCTAAAATACCGCCTGCCCAACGATAGCATCATGACGAATAAGAGCATCGGCCCCTTGCAGGATGCGCAGCGTGCCATACAAATAGTAAGGCAAAACGCGGCCAGATGGAACATAAACCCTAACCGTATTGGCATCATCGGCTTTTCGGCTGGCGGGCACCTGGCCTCAACAGCGGGGACACACTTTGATAAACCGGTGATCGACAATAAAGATAACATCAGCGTTCGTCCCGATTTTATGATGCTTATTTACCCGGTGATCACTTTCGGCGAAAAAACACACGCGGGTTCACGGGAGAATCTTATCGGTAAAAACCCATCGCAACAGCAGCTCGACCTTTATTCTAACGAAAAGCAGGTAACCGCCGCTACGCCACCAACGTTTATGGTGCATGCCGAAGATGACGATGTGGTGCCGGTTGAAAATGCCTTAATGATGTACAATGCCCTGTTGCAAAACAAAGTGCCTGCGGAAATGCACCTGTTCCCCAAAGGTGGCCACGGCTTTGGCTTAAATAACCCAAGAAGCAAGGCTAAATGGTTTGATTGGGCAAAAATCTGGATGGATGATAACGGCTGGCTGGTAAAGTAATAAAGGGGCGGGAGCTAAAGCATCAGAGGATTAATGTATAGCCCGGTTATTCGGCATCCGCCGAAGTAACGATGTTGAGTAACTCGTTCAACTCATCTACTTTGTCTGACGAGCCCAAGTGCTCATACGCACTGATAAGGTTACGGATTACGCGTTTGATGATATCCGTATTGGAGCAGGGTTCGTAAAACTGCTTATCATATTGCAGGTTCAATTGTTTCAGGAACATATCCACATCACGGCGGCCAAATATCATCCCTTTATTAAAGGCATTTATGTAGAATAATATTCCACCATCAAATTCCGTTTCGCGACTTTCATCAAGGTAGGCTAATATGAAATGCTGGGGCAGGTTTACGCCATATACCGGTATATCCAGCTTTTGCGCGATAATGGAATAGATAATGGCCAGCGATATCTGGTTTCCCTTTTTAGTTTCCAGTACCTGGCTAATATAGCTGTTCTGCGGGTCGCGGTGATTGGTGGTATTGCCGCTAAATCCGTGTATGCTGTACAGGATATGGTTAACAAGCTTTATCTGCTCTACCGGGCTGCCCTCATTGTTCATCTGTATCCAAATGTCCCTTTTAATGGCTTCTATCTGGTTAATTACTTTTTGCTCATCCAGGTCGGGGTATTGGTAACGGTTAATGATAAGAATACCCCTAAGCAGATCGAAAGAGCCGCCATGGTACCACAGTTCCAGGTCTTTTTTTAGCGTGGTAAATTGTATCTCGTGTACCAGGTTGGCAATACGCTCCTGTTGTATGGCGTCAAAAGCTTCTGTAAAAGCAGTTTCCAGATATTCTATCGCTTCTGTGCCGTATGAAAACAACTTTTCATGCACATGATTGTATATCTCTGCATCAGGGTCGTCGAGAAGGCGGATAAGGGATTTTACTTCGGTAGGATCAATCATATCTCTCTATACTAAAATACTAAACCTTTTGATATTTTTACAGCTATGTTCAATATAACGTTTGCAAAGGATTTTCTGTTGCACCGCCTCACGTCAAAAAACCGTCATGGTTTGCATTCACCATTCATCTATAAACTGGTTGATGAGGTGATCTACGATAAAACAGAAAAACCCGCTTACCATAAAATTGAACAGGAGCGTGATAAACTACTCATTAACGATAATTTTATAACGGTTACTGATCTGGGCGCTGGCTCGCATGTGAACAATAACAAGCAAAAAAAGATAAGCGATATTACCCTTAACGCCCTTAAACCGCCAAGCCTGGCTAAGTTGCTATACCGCTTAACCGCTTCTGTTAAGCCTGATAATATTGTAGAGCTGGGTACCTGCCTGGGTATCACCACTCTTTATTTAAACGCCGCGGCGCCAAACGCTAAGATATACACGCTTGAAGGCTGCCCCCAAACGGCGGGCGTGGCTAAAAGCGTTTTTGAGGAAGCCGGTGTAAAGCAGATCAATGTGATCACCGGCAACTTTGACGATACCCTGCCGGGTGTATTGGATGATCACGAAAAACTGGATTTCGTTTATATCGACGGAAACCACCAATACGAAGCCACTGTACGCTATTTTAACTGGTGCCTCCCCAAGGTACACGAAGACAGTATGCTTATTTTTGATGACATATACTGGAGCCCGGGTATGAAAAAGGCCTGGGCCGAGATCAAAGCCCATCCATCGGTAACCGCAACGGTAGACCTGTTCTGGATCGGACTGGTGTTTTTTAAGCCCGGGCAAGCTAAAGAACATTTCAAGATCAGGTTTTAATAGCTCTCCAGGCACAATCATTTCCTAAAATGAGTTTTACGGGAGGCGTAAGCGGCATTTTTGGGGTTGTTTGCGACATGGGCTTGACGTGTGCGATTATCCCTGCTATATTGCATCTGAAAAATAGCAGTAACTATGAAACATGTTTCCATCCTCATTATCAATGAAGCGGTTTTAGCCAGCATTGCCGACCCGCGCATCATTTTTACCGGGGTAAACGATTTTTTACAGGCGGCTGGTAAACCACCAGCATTTAAGGTGCAACTGATAGGTTTGGAAAGAGAAGTGCATTTGCATGGCGGGTTGTTCACGGTACACACAGATGCCCTGATCAGCGAGGTGAAACACACTGATCTCATTATCATCCCCGCCATATCCGGTGACATTGAAACAACCTTACAACTCAACGCGCCGTTTGTGCCCTGGATAATTGAGCAGCATAAAAAGGGGGCCCAGGTGGCAAGCCTTTGTATCGGAGCATTTTTGTTGGCCGCTACCGGTTTGCTTGACGGAAAGGAGTGCAGCAGCCATTGGCTCACTGCCCCTCAGTTCAGGGCGATGTTCCCGAAGGTGACGTTGGTTGACGACCGCATTGTTACTGAGCAGAACGGACTTTATAGCAGTGGAGGTGCCACCTCTTACTGGAACTTATTGCTATACTTGATAGAGAAGTATGCGGGGCGCGATATGGCTATTATGGCGGCTAAGGTTTATGCCCTGGAGATAGAGCGCAAAAGCCAGTCGCCTTTTATTATGTTCAACGGGCAAAAAGCGCATGAGGATGAGCCGATAAAAAAAGCCCAGGAATTTATTGAGGCCAATATTGCCGACCGCATATCGGTGGAAGATTTGGCCATGCGCTACGCAATAGGCAAGCGCCAGTTTGAGCGCCGCTTTAAAAAAGCCACCAACAACAGCCCGCTGGAGTATATACAGCGCGTTAAAATTGAGGCCGCTAAAAAACAGCTGGAAAGCAGCCGTAAAAACGTTAACGAGGTGATGTATGGTGTTGGCTATGCCGATACCAAAGCGTTCCGTACGGTGTTTAAAAAGATTACCGGCCTCTCGCCAATTGAATATAAAAGCAAGTACAGCCAGATAAATTAACCGGCGTATTAACGCCGGCCAATGTTATTTTTTACTGAAACTTACCTGGAATAGTTTGTTCCATTTTTTGCCGGTAACAAATATGCGTTTGGTGGCCTTATCGTAGGCAATGCCGTTAAGTACATCAGCCTCGGTATTGCGCTGGCTTTTCGGATACAGGCTGCTCATGTCTGCACGTTGTAAAACAGCGCCAGTTTTGGGGTCAATTACCAATATGTTATCGGTATTGTAAACATTGGCATATAGTTTTCCATCAATATATTCCAGTTCGTTTATCTCGTTCACCGGCCCTTTATCATCATAAACATCAATGTAACCGGTTTGCTGGTAAGTATCTTTATTCAGGAACCAGATGCGGTTGGTGCTATCATCCATGTACAGCTTATTGCCATCGTAGGTTACGCCCCATCCTTCAACGCCCACATTATTGTTAAAGGTGTTTTTTAGCTCGAAGGTCTTGCGGTCAAAAACGTAGCCTATTTTTTCTTTCCAGGTCAGCATCATTATTTTATCGCCAATCACTGCTATCCCTTCCGCGAAAACCTTCGGGTCGATCATTTTTTGTTGTAAGATTTTGCCGGTTTGCAGGTTGGTACGTACCAGTTTAGATTGCCCGTCGGCAGGTACACCCGGAGGAGGGTCTAAATAACCGCCGCTGCTTTCGTAGAAGCCGTTGTCGGCATATATCAGGCCTTCGGTGTAAAGGCTGATATCATGCGGGTATACTTTTTCTACTTTAAAGCTTAGTTCTTCCGGAGCTTTGGCCGGCAACAGCACAATGTTGGTAGTAACATCCTGTATCTTACCTGCCTGGTAAACATGCGCGGTGATCATTCGCGCGCCCAGCGGCAGACTATCTGTTTTCAAGCTTACCGCCGATGAGTCTTTTTTGGAAGCGATACGGGTAGAATCGAGCATGTACACCACCGAATCAACTTTGGCATCCTTGGGGAAAGCCAGTTTAATAGCAACGGCATCGCCTGTTTTGTAGGAGGTGCCGGCATCGGGCGTTATGGAAAAATCCTGCTGGTTATCTTTATCACTGTGGCAGCCCCAGGCAAATAATAAAGTAAAGGCTGATAAAAGAACTAATTTTTTTTTCATGGTATCAGGTGGCAGTGGGCCAAAAGGCATCTTCAATATGTTTTATGGTATGGGTATTATTACGGTTAAAAAGCACAGATATTATATCAAACCGTACTTCGCCGGTATGGTTTATTAAATAAATGTATTCATCGGCAGCCTGTGCCATCAGGCGTTGCTTGCGGGCGTCAACAAAATCTTCGGGTAAACCAAAGCCGGTACCGCTGCGCGTTTTTACCTCGGTAAATATAATCACCTTGTTTTGATAAGCAATCAGATCTATCTCGGCTTTTCCGAATGTCCAGTTTTCATCCAGTATCTCGTACCCTGCGCCTTCTAAAAACGCTTTGGCCAGCGCTTCGCCTTGTTTGCCGAGATCGTTATGGGTAGCCATTATTTGAGTATCACGGAGCCTAAGTAATCGGATATATGCTTTTCTACCTTTTTCATGTGCATATACTGGTTTAGCAGAATCTCCTGGTCGGCGGCTTCGGTGGTGGTTTGCAATTGCTTGCGCAGGCTTTCCAGTATCTTGCCCACTTTTTGCTTTTTCAGATGGAAAATGGCTCCCAATATGGTGGCCTTCATGTTAGCTTGTTCATCGGGCACCATAATTTTGTGCATCTCGTACCAGTTTTCGCTTAGCGCATATTTGGTGGCTAACAGGGTAACGGTCAAATCAACAATGCCTTTGTCCGGGTAATGGATAAAGTGCTGGTCCTCGGGCAAAACACCATTTTCCAGCTCCTGGCAGTATATTTCTATAAATTGCTTGCAAACGGGCTGGTCAAACTCCACATCGCTTAGTTCGGCAATCATAAAAGGCCCAATGTAGGTGTTGGCTATGCCATCCCAGTCAATCATTTTATTACCATACAGTAGGAGCAGACGAACAATCTCTTTTTCCTGGGCGTCCGACTCCCTGACCAACTTTTCCTGTGGCTCATCAAAAAATTGCGGTTCATCGGGCACGGAAGGCTCGGTGCGAAAGGTTTTGTCGCCATCTTTCTTCGCCTTAGCCTGGCGCATTTTGTTCAGCTCAGATAACAGGGCGCGTTCATCTATCTGTAACTGGTTGCTGCACTCTTTAATAAATACCGACGCTTTTATCGAGTCCGGTATTTTGGAGATGCTTTCCACGATCTCCCTAATAACCTCTGCCTTTTTTATAGGGTCGTTTCCGGCGTCTTTTAGCAGGATATCAGTCTTGTAAAGAATAAAATCCTTTTTGTTATCCTCTATGTGCTTTTTAAATACGCTGGTACCAAAAGTTTGTACAAACGAATCCGGATCGTGCCCGTCAGGGAAGAGCACTACTTTTACGTTGAGGCCTTCTTCCAGTATCATGTCCAGCCCGCGCAGGGATGCTTTAATACCTGCCGCGTCACCATCGTATAAAATGGTGATGTTTTTGGTCAGGCGGCCAATCAGGCGTATCTGTTCAACGGTGAGGGATGTACCCGATGAAGCCACTACGTTCTCTATGCCGGCCTGGTGTACCGATATTACATCCGCGTAACCCTCTACCAGGTAGCAGTTATCCTCCTCGCGTATGGCGCGTTTAGCAAAGTATAGTCCGTAAAGTACGTTTGATTTATGGTAGATCTCCGACTCCGGCGAGTTAACGTATTTTGGTACGTTCTTATCCTTCTTTAGCGTTCGCCCGCCAAAAGCGATCACCCTGCCGGTGAAACTATGGATAGGGAACATGACCCGGCCGCGGTACCGGTCGTACAACGAGCCATTGTCGCGCTTTACTGACAGACCACTATCCACCAAAAACTCTTCCAGGTAGCCATCTTTTAAAGCTTGCCCGGTAAAAGCCTCCCATTGATCAGGCGAGTAACCTAACTCAAATTTTTTAATGGTATCGGCGCTAAACCCGCGTTCCTTAAAATAACTTAAGCCAATACTTTTGCCTTCATCTGTCTCCAGCAAGCTTTCATGGAAGAATTTAGCCGCGTAGCCCGATACGATCATTAAACTTTCGCGCCGGTTATCTTCTTCACGGTTCTCTTTGTGTTCAACCGTTTCCTCTACCTCAATGCCATATTTTTTGGCCAGCCATTTTAAAGCTTCGGGATAGGTGAACTTTTCCAGTTCCATTAAAAACGTTACCGCGCTGCCGCCTTTCCCGGATGAAAAGTCTTTAAAAATGCCCTTGGCCGGGGATACCGTGAACGATGGTGTTTTCTCGTTTACGAAAGGAGATAGTCCTATAAAATTGGCGCCGCGTTTTTTTAGCTGTACAAACTCGCCTATCACTTCCACAATATCTGTGGCTTCCATTATGCGGTCGATAGTTGGCTTGGTGATCATGCGTGGCTAAAAATTCGGGCTGCAAAATTAGTGTTTTGCGGCTTTTATAAAGGTATGAAATTCTAATTAAATGGCTTTACCGGGCGTGATGTAACCCAATCAATCACCTAATTCAGCGTAAAAAGATTGTAGGGGAGAAACTTAGCGGTAGTTTTTACAAATTTCCTGTATGGTTTCGCTGAGGGGCCTGAACTGGTAGTTAAAGGCCTTCCTGATCTTACTGTTGTCGAACTCACGCGTTACAGATGCCGCCCTGGCGCTAACTTTATCTATGGCCGGGCTGCTGCCGGTAACCGCTCCCCAAAGTGCCGCGGCACGCCAGGCAACCTCCATCATCCAGGGGCGGGCAAGTTTCACTGGCGCTTTAACACCCATACATTCGGCTATTTCTGTAAAAAGTTGTTTGTAGGCACGGTTTTCTCCGTTAATGATAAACCGTTCGGCGGTAATATCGCTTTCCATTAACGCGATCATGCATTTGGCTACATCGCCCACATCCACAAAACCCATGGTGCCTTCCGTATAATATTTAAGGCCATTGCGTACGGTTTCAAATATTTGGCCGCTGCCCTCTTTGCCGGCGCTGGCACCAATAATAATGGTAGGGTTTACAATAACGGCATCCAAACCCTCGGCTATACCCCGCCAAACTTCCATTTCGCTTTCCAGTTTAGATAGCGCGTAACCATCGGTTTCGGTAGTGGGGTCGAGATGGTGTTTCTCGCTGATCTTCTCACCCTCCGGGGCTTCGCCAACAGCCGCTACCGAGCTGGTATGCACCATCCGGATTTTGTACAGGTTGCAAAGGTTAACCAGGTTGGCCGTTCCGATGATGTTGGTATGGATCATGGCCTCCTTATCAGCTTGCCGTAAGGAAACAAACGCGGCGCAATTGTACACTTTTGTTACCCCGGTTAAGGCTTCTTCCATCGCGTCCGCATCCAGCAGATCGGCAGTTACCCATTCAATCCTATCACCAAAGGGCTGCAAGATAGCGGGAATGGCAGATGAGGTCCTCTTGCTGCAACGGATGCTATTGCCACGCAGCACCAGCTCTTTTGCCAGTTCTGCACCTAAAAAACCTGTTGCGCCGGTAACGAGAATCATGCTTCAAATATGCGATATTTTTAGATGTGCAGATATGCAAATGGTAGATTAGCCTGCAGTTTGTATATGAGATTGCTTTTTAAAGTCATTTGCATATTCGCACATCTGCACATCTTTTTTTTCTGCACATTTGCACATCCACATATCTGCACGTCCAAACCATGTCTTTAGCTGATTTTTTTTCGCCCATAGATCTAAAGAAGATAGTCCCCAAAAACGGTTACTATACCAGCCAGTTAGGGAGTAAAATAGAGCACTATTCAGTTGATTTCCCTTCAATGGAAGACAAGGTGGACATTGCCATTATCGGTGTACTTGATGATCGTAATGCCGTTAATAACCACGGCTGCGCCCTTGCGCCCGACTACGTACGCGAAAAGCTTTATCAGCTTTATGAGGGTAGCTACAACACCAAAATAATAGATCTTGGCAACATTGCCCGCGGCGAAACTGTAGTAGATACCTATTACGCGCTTAAAACCGTAGTTGAGGAACTGATGAAGAAAGATATCGTCCCCCTTATTATTGGGGGCGGACAGGACCTTACCTATGCGCAGTACCTGGGTTACGAACACATGGAGCAAAAGGTTGACCTGCTGGTGGTAGATGCACAATTTGATTTGGAAGACGACAGCCATCCTGAAACCATTGAGGCAACTTCTACATCATACCTCAGCAAAATTTTCCTGCACGAGCCTAATTACCTGTTCAATTACAGCAATATGGGTTACCAAACCTATTTTGCCAGTCAGGATAGTTTACGGGTGATGGAGAAATTGTATTTTGATGTACACCGCCTGGGTGAGCTTACACAAAACATAGCTGTATCCGAACCCATTATCCGCAATGCAAACATGCTGAGTTTTGATATGGGCGCCATTCGCTCATCAGACGCGGCAGCCAACGGCAATGCCAAACCAAACGGCTTTTACGGCGAGGAAGCCTGCCAGATATGCCGCTATGCCGGTTTTAGCGATAAGCTGAGCTCAATAGGCTTTTATGAGTTTAACCCGGCGTATGATACCAACGGACAAACGGCCATGCTGCTGTCGCAGATGATATGGTATTTTATTGATGGCTTTTATAACCGAAAGAAAGATTTCCCGCTGAACCCAAGATCGCAATACCTTATCTACAAAACCAGCCTAAAGCATGATGACCACGAATTGGTATTTGTAAAAAGTAAAAAAAGCGATCGGTGGTGGATGCAGGTTCCTTATCCAACGGGAGGGTCAAAAAACGAACGCTTTCACCTGGTGCCTTGCCGATATGAGGATTACCGCACGGCGGTTTCCGGCGAGATGCCGGACCTGTGGTGGCGGACTTATCAGAAATTGAACTAAAGGCAATTTAACCAGGCGCTTACACGTTATAAGTACTTTAATTAATTTAATGAAAAAACTATTGTTCTCTGTGTTGGCGTGCTTACCGGCATTGTCATACGCGCAAACGGCTAAAGATTTTACTGTAAATGGTAAAGTAGCTAATGGGCCAATGCCTGCGAAAATTTACCTGGTTTACCGCGTTGGCGATAACAACATTACCGACTCTGCCACCGTGGCAAATGGTACGTTTAACTTTAAGGGTGCCGTTGCAGAACCCATTACTGCCAGCCTTTTTCTTGACCGTAAAAACCTGGGCTTTTCAAAATATATTGATACCAATTTCCCCGATGGGAAGCCTTCAGCAACAGCCGATGGTTTAATGTTTTTTCTGGAACAGGGTGGTATCAACATCAATGTAAAAGACTCTATATCAAAGGCTGATATAACAGGGTCTAAACTGAACGAAGAAAATAAGGAACTCAAAGGCCTGTTGCAGACCATAACCAATAAAGCACAGTCCCTTGCCAATGAGGCCCAAAAGGCTACCGAAACGCAGCAACGCTCGGCAGCTTTTCAGAATAATATGCAGGCCAGGTACAAAGCCCTGCAAGACGAACAAAAATCCATACTTAAAAACTTTATTAACAGCCACCCTGATAGCTATCTGAGTTTACTCGCGTTATCCAGCTATGCAGGCCCATCTCCCGATGTTAATGAGATAGAACCTTTATTTGAGTCGTTATCAGACAAGGTGAAAAAAACTGATGGTGGCATAGCCATGAGGAATGGTATTGAAGGCTTCAAGATAACGGCAATAGGTGCGGTAGCGCCTGATTTTACACAGAATGATGTAAACGGAAAGCCGGTTAGCTTATCATCATTCAGGGGTAAATATGTTTTGCTTGACTTTTGGGCTTCATGGTGCCCACCATGCCGCCAGGAAAACCCCAATGTGGTTAAGCTGTATAATAAATACCGGGGCAAAAACTTTACAGTATTAGGGGTGTCTTTAGACAAAAATACCGGTAAAGAGGCCTGGCTGGCTGCTATCAAAAGTGATGGACTTACCTGGACACAGGTATCAGACCTGCAATACTGGAACAACATGGCGGCTAAACTTTATAACGTACAATCCATCCCTTCAAACTTCCTGATCGATCCGCAGGGGAAGATCGTTGCCAAAAATCTTCGTGGCGATGATTTGGACGCTGCTTTAGAGAAATATTTGGGTAAGATTTGATTTTAGCGGTTTTTACCGCATATTGCGTCTGATAACTAAACTAAAACATGAAAAAAATTATATTCGCAGCTTTGGCCATACTCCCGGCTATAGCTTCGGCGCAAACCGGCAAATTTACTATACAAGGCAAGTTAGGCCACATCAGCGCACCTGCTAAAGCTTATCTGCAATATCGCAAGGATGGTAACATAGCCGTTGACTCAGCCGTGTTACAAGACGGTAAATTCACCTTTACGGGCGATGCCGGTACCGTGCCCATGAGCGGTTATTTGTTGCTGAACAAAAAAGGCGATGGTATGCGTAAATCACGCGATTACCATTCGGTTTTTATTGAGCCTGGGACCATCACCGTTACCTCGCCTGATACATTAAAGAGTGCCGTTATTACCGGCACCAAAACCAACAAGGAAAGCGCAGAACTACAGGTGGCATTAAAACCCGTGAATGATGCCTACACAGCGTTGGAAGAGAAACAGAAAAATGCTACCGATGCTCAGAAAGAGGCCTTAGCTAAGCAGGAAAAAGCTATTGAGAAACAGGAAGCGGCCATAAATAAGAAGTTTATTAAGGAACATCCTGGCTCTTACCTGAGCCTTAGCGCCCTGCAATCATTCGCGTATAGTGCCGATTATACCGACCTGGCCCCATTATATGAGGGTTTATCGCCAGAGATAAAAGCCTCAACCGGCGGTAAAGAGTTTGGTGAGCTTTTGCCTAAGCTAAAAGCGGTAGCTTTAGGTGCTACCGCGCCTGAGTTTACCGAAACAGATACGGCAGGCAAAGCTGTGGCTCTTTCATCTTTCCGTGGTAAATACCTGCTGGTTGATTTTTGGGCATCATGGTGCGGCCCATGCCGCATGGAGAACCCGAACGTGGTGAAAGCTTACAATAAATATAAAAACAAGAATTTCACTATCCTGGGTGTTTCATTAGACCGTCCAAATGCTAAAGCGGCATGGTTAGGGGCCATCCACAAAGATGGTTTAACCTGGACACAGGTATCTGACCTGCAATTCTGGAACAGCAAAGCTGCCGCGTTGTACGGTGTACGTGCCATACCGCAAAATTTCCTGATCGACCCGAATGGAAAGATCATCGGTAAAAACCTTACCGGCGGCGATCTGGAAAACAAGCTGGAAGAACTATTTGGGAAAATATAATTGAGTCATTATGCTTCGCGTCATTGAGTCATTGTATTGACGCGCCGAAATTGGGTCATTATAAAACAAAAGGGCGGAATTGCTTATGCAACTCCGCCCTTTTGTTTTCTGAGCTACTCCAATGACTCAATGACCAATGACTTTCTAAAGGAGATCAAACCCAATATCTTTTCTAAAGTAAACGCCATCATAGTAGATGCGTGCGGCATCGGCAGTGGCTTGTTGCAGGGCATTAAACATATTATCCTGTAAGCTGCTGATGGCTAACACCCGGCCGCCGGTTGCCTGCACTTCATCGCCAACCTGTGTAGTTCCGGCATGGAATACATGCGAATCGCGCACATTTTCTATACCGGTGATGGTTTTGTTTTTCAGGTACTCACCAGGATAGCCACCGGCAACGCATACTACGGTCGCTGCGGTTTTGGGAGATATAATCAGTTCCTTTTCGTGCAGGTTGCCTTCTGCTACACCTTGTAGTAAGTCCACAAAATCACTTTCAATGCGCAGCATTACGCTTTCAGTTTCCGGGTCGCCCATGCGGCAATTGTATTCTATTACCCACGGCTCGCCGTGGGTATTCATCAAACCAATAAAGATAAATCCTTTATAAGGGATGCCTTCTTTTTTCAAACCCTCGATAGTAGGGATGATCACCTTTTGCTCAACCTTCTGCATAAATGCTTCGTCGGCAAATGGTACCGGTGAAATAGAACCCATACCGCCTGTGTTGAGGCCGGTATCGCCTTCGCCTATGCGTTTGTAATCTTTAGCTTCTGGCAATATTTTATAGCTGTTGCCATCTGTCATCACAAAAACCGAGAGTTCAATACCTTGTAAAAACTGTTCTACCACCACCTTTGAGCTGGCATCGCCAAATTTGGCTTCGGCAAGCATAGCGTTCAGTTCCTGCTTGGCTTCTTCAAGGCTAAGGCATATCAGTACACCTTTACCTGCGGCAAGGCCGTCGGCTTTTAAAACTATAGGCAGGCCGGCTGTCGCCAGGTAATCCATACCTTCCTGTAAAGTATCGCGGGTAAAGGTTTTTGAGGCAGCGGTAGGCACGCCGTTACGCTGCATAAATTCTTTCGAGAAATCCTTACTTCCCTCAAGCTGCGCCGCCTCTTGCTGCGGGCCAACTACGGGGATGTTCTTTAATTGCTCATCAGCCAAAAAGAAATCATGAATACCTTTTACCAGCGGCTCCTCGGGGCCAACCAGCACCAGGTTAATATCATTAGCCAAAGCAAATGTCTTAATACCTTCAAAATCGGTAACTTTAAGGTTTACGTTTGTACCATAAGCGCCGGTGCCTGCATTGCCCGGAGCAATATACAGGTTGGTGCATTTAGGGCTTTGGGCAATTTTCCAGGCGAAGGCACTTTCCCTTCCACCCGAACCAAGGAGCAGGATATTCATGCAGGCAAATGTACGATTTGATGTGCAAATATGCAGATGTGCAAATGTGCAGGTGAATTTTAATAATGCAGGCAGCATGCCATATTAACCATCTGCATATTAAACACATGCTAATAAATCTGCACATCTGCATATTTGCACACCTGCACATCAGATAATTCGCCTCAAAACCTTACCTTTGCCTGTCAAAATGACTTTATAATTGCATTGGCTTAATTGTTGAGTTGGGTGCACCATATATAAATTAATATGTTAGATTTTTTCAGTAAGCTTTTCGGAAGCAAATCAGAGCGCGATGTTAAAGGGATAACGCCTATAGTTGAGAAAATAAAGGCCGCTTATGCCCAACTTGACCAGCTGAGCAACGATGAGCTTCGGGCTAAAACCATAGGATTTAAAGAAACCATTGCTGCCGGCCTTTCCGGTATCGATAGCGAAATAAAAGCGATAAAAGACCGTACTGAGAACGAGCCCGAAATGGACGTAAACGAGAAAGTAAACTTGTTTACTCAATTGGATAAGTTGGAGAAAGACCGCAACAAAGAGCTGGAAGATATTTTAATGAATATCCTTCCTGAGGCTTTTGCGGTGGTTAAAGAAACCGCCCGTCGTTTTAGCGGTAACCCAACTATTGAGGTTACGGCAACTGACTTTGACCGCCAGTTAGCTGCACGCAAAAACAACGTTGTTATTAAGGGCGATAAAGCCATTCACCATAATACCTGGCTTGCTGCAGGTAACGAGGTTACCTGGAATATGGTACACTACGATGTGCAGCTGATAGGCGGTATTGTATTGCACCAGGGTAAAATTGCCGAGATGGCCACCGGTGAGGGTAAAACGTTGGTAGCTACGCTGCCCGCATACCTTAATGCATTGGCCGGCCAGGGTGTACACATTGTAACCGTGAACGATTACCTTGCCCGTCGCGATAGCGAGTGGATGGGCCCGTTGTATGAGTTCCACGGTTTATCTGTTGATTGTATTGATAAGCACGAACCAAACTCTGAAGAGCGCCGCCAGGCTTATTTAGCTGATATTACTTTTGGTACCAACAACGAGTTTGGTTTCGACTACCTGCGTGACAACATGACACGTAGCCCGGAAGAACTGGTACAACGCAAGCTGCACTACGCCATGGTGGATGAGGTTGACTCCGTATTAGTGGATGATGCCCGTACGCCGTTGATCATCTCCGGCCCTATTCCACGTGGTGATGAGCATGAGTTTTATGAGTTAAAACCACGCATTGAGCGTTTGGTTAACGCACAAAAAGCGTATGTAAATACCGTACTGAACGAAGCTAAGAAAGCCATTAACGAAGGCAAGACCGGTGTTGATGAAGGTGGTTTGGCTTTAATACGTGCACACCGTGCCCTGCCTAAGAATAAGGCATTGATCAAGTTCCTGAGCGAGGGCGCTAACCGTACCGTACTACAAAAAACTGAAAACTATTACATGCAGGACCAGGGCAAAGAAATGCCTAAGGTTGACTCTGAATTGTTCTTTATTATTGATGAAAAGAGCAACTCGGTAGAATTATCAGAAAAAGGTATCGAGCTGATCACCGCATCAGGCGAGGATCCAAACTTCTTTGTGATGCCGGATGTGGGTACTGAGATAGCCAAGATCGAAAAATCAGACCTTCCTGCCGAAGAAAAACTGGCTAAGAAAGACGAACTGATGCGAGATTTCTCTATCAAATCAGAGCGTATTCACTCGGTTAACCAGTTGTTAAAAGCTTATACATTATTTGAAAAAGATACCGAATACATCCTTGATGAAGGTAAAGTTAAGATAGTTGACGAGCAAACAGGCCGTGTATTGGATGGCCGCCGTTACTCTGATGGTTTGCACCAGGCTATTGAGGCTAAAGAGAACGTTAAGGTTGAAGATGCTACCCAAACTTTTGCAACTATTACCCTGCAAAACTACTTCAGGATGTACCACAAGCTTTGCGGTATGACTGGTACCGCGGTTACTGAAGCAGGTGAGTTTTGGCAGATATATAAACTGGATGTGGTTGAAATTCCAACCAACACCCCAACTTCGCGTGAGGATAAACAGGATCTCGTTTACCGCACTGTTCGTGAAAAATACAATGCTGTTGCTGCCGAGATAGAGGAGCTAACCAAAGCAGGTCGCCCGGTGTTGGTGGGTACAACATCGGTAGAGATATCTGAATTGTTAAGCCGTATGCTTAAACTGCGCGGCATTAAACATAACGTACTGAATGCCAAGTTGCACCAGCGCGAAGCCGATATTGTGGCTGAGGCAGGTAAAGCAGGTACCGTAACTATTGCTACCAACATGGCCGGCCGTGGTACGGATATAAAATTAGGCCCCGGCGTAAAAGAAGCCGGCGGTTTAGCTATCATCGGTACCGAGCGGCATGAGTCGCGTCGTGTTGACAGGCAGTTGCGTGGACGTGCGGGTCGTCAGGGTGATACCGGTTCTTCACAGTTCTTTGTATCGCTTGAGGATAACCTGATGCGTTTATTTGGTTCGGAGCGTATCTCTAACCTGATGGTACGTATGGGTATTGAGGATGGCGAAGTGATCCAGCACTCCATGATCTCAAAATCTATTGAGCGTGCACAGAAGAAAGTAGAAGAGAACAACTTTGGTATCCGTAAACGTTTGCTGGAGTATGACGACGTGATGAACTCTCAGCGTACGGTTATCTACGCGAAACGTAAGAACGCGCTGTTCGGCGATCGTTTGGATGTGGATATCAGCAACACTATTTTCGATGTTATCGAAGATATCGTAACTGAATATAAAGAGGGTAACAATTTTGAAGGCTTCCAGTTAGAGATCATCCGTATCTTCTCTGTTGATACGGAGATAACCGCTGAAGAATTTGCGAATACCCCGCTGCCAAAACTGGTAGATAGTACCTTTATTGAAGTAAGCGAGTTCTACAAACGCAAAGCTGAAACAATAGCGCAGCAAGCTTATCCTGTTTTGAAAGATGTTTACGAAACCCGCGGGCAGTACGTAGAGAGCATTGTTGTTCCGTTTACGGATGGCGTACATGGCATGCAGGTAGCTGTGCCGTTGAAAAAGGCGGTAGAAAACCACGGCCAGGAAGTATTTAAATCTTTCGAGAAAAACGTAACCCTTTCATTGATAGACGATGCCTGGAAAGAGCACCTGCGTGAGATGGATGAGTTGAAACAATCGGTACAGAACGCCGTTTACGAACAAAAGGATCCGCTTTTGGTGTACAAGTTTGAAGCATTTGAACTTTTCCGCCAGATGCTGGCCAGCGTAAATAAAGAGTTGATGAGCTTCCTGTTCAGAGGTGGTATTGCGGTACAGCAGGCACCGGAACAGGTTCGCGAAGCAGCGCCGGCCCCTAAAACAGATATGCGCCAGATGCGCACCTCTAAACCCGAAATGGTAGACCAAAGTGGTTTGCCTATGGAGGAGATGCAGCAGGAGATACAAAAACCCAGCCCGGCAAAGGCAGAGCAAAAGATAGGCAGGAACGATCCTTGCCCATGCGGTAGCGGCAAAAAGTACAAAAACTGCCACGGCATAGGGCAGAATTAAGGAAGGCGGGGCACAACAAAATTTGTCATTCTGAGCGATAGCGAAGAATCTATACGCGTTCAATGCGTGCTATTAGATGCTTCACTAACGTTCAGCATGACAGAAAATAAACAGACACTATGAAGAAAGCAATATTTGATCATAAAGCTATCCCGGCAGGTATCAAATATTGCTTTTTGCTTTTACTGCTTTCCGTATCTGTAAAAAGCTTCGGGCAAACCAGGGGCAAGGTACAGGTAGTGGCACCGCCATTATTTGATACCCTGCTGGCCAAACGCGCCACGCTGAATAGCGGTAAGGGATCATCAGGTACGGGCTATACATCGTCATATGGGTACCGTGTTCAGATCTACAGCGGTAGTAACCGTACCGCTGCTTTTAACGCGCAGGCCAGGTGTAACCGGGAACTTCCCGAGATGCGTACGTATATCAGCTATCGTGAACCCAACTTTAAAGTACTTGCTGGCGATTTCCGTACAAGGATCGAAGCCGAGCGTATGAAACAACAGCTACTCGCGCTGTTTCCAACAATATTTATAATTCCGGGGAAAATTAATCCACCAAAAACAGTTGTCACCAATGATTAAAGAAAAGATACAGCATTTAGCTAAAGAGATATTTGATGATGTTGTTGCTAACCGCAGGCATTTACACGCCCATCCGGAGCTGTCTTTCCATGAGGTGGAAACTTCTGTTTTTGTGGCCCGCAAGCTGGAAGAACTGGGAATTGAATATCACAAAATGGCGGATACCGGTTTAGTTGCTCTCATTAAAGGTGATAAACCCGGCGATAAAGTGGTAGCCCTGCGTGCCGATATGGATGCGCTGCCAATTTTAGAGGCTAATGATGTGTCTTATAAATCGCAAAACGAAGGCGTAATGCACGCTTGCGGACATGATGTACACACTTCATCGTTATTAGGTGTTGCCAAAATACTTACCGAGATCAAAAGCGAATTCGGCGGTACGGTAAAATTTATCTTTCAACCGGCGGAAGAAAAGCTTCCTGGCGGCGCCAGTTTGATGATCAAAGAGGGCGTATTGGAAAATCCAAAGCCATCAGCCGTTATTGGTCAGCATGTAATGCCGCTGATAGATGCGGGCAAAGTAGGGTTCCGCGCGGGCAAGTACATGGCCAGCACGGATGAATTATACGTTACCGTAAAAGGTAAAGGCGGCCACGGTGCACAACCACAGCAAAATATCGACCCGGTGATCATCACCGCGCATATATTAACGGCGCTACAGCAGGTGGTAAGCCGCTTTGCCGATCCTAAAAGCCCATCGGTATTATCATTCGGTAAGGTTATCGCCAACGGGGCAACGAACGTTATCCCGAATGAGGTTTACCTGGAAGGCACCTTCCGTACCATGGATGAACAATGGCGTAATGACGCGCATGTGAAGATGAAGAAAATGGCTGAAGGTATTGCCGAAAGCATGGGCGGCAGTTGCGATTTCAAGATCATGAAAGGTTATCCCTTCCTCATCAACGAAGAAAAATTGACCGCGCAGGTACGCGGTTTTGCCGAAGATTTCTTAGGCAAAGAGAACGTGCTCGACCTGGATATATGGATGGCTGCTGAAGATTTTGCATACTACTCGCAAGTAGCTAATTCCTGCTTCTACCGTTTAGGTACACGTAACGAAGCCCGTGGCATCACCTCATCTGTACATACCCCAACCTTTGATATTGAGGAAAGCGCATTGGAGCAAAGCGTTGGCCTGATGGCTTACATTGCCGTTAAGCAGTTAGGGAATTAATTAGTTCATAGGCCATGGTTGATAGCCCATGGAAAACTGTGCATCAAACACTATGGTCTATTGACCATCGACTATGGACTTCTATATGAACAAAAAAGCACTCATCGCCCTTTGTCTGCTACTCTCGGCTTTTACCTTAAAGGCACAGCAGATACAGCGCTTTAACCCCGATACCATTCGTACCATCGTAATTGATTCTGCGGTGAATATTATTTCACATCGCCTAACCGCGCAGGATTTTATCGATGCCGTGGTTCATGATACCAGCTTTTACAAGGCTTTCCAGAACATGAAGCGTTACGCTTTTACTGCCGAGAACCGCATTTACACCTACGATAAACAGAATAAGGTTAACGGTAAGATATACCGTAAAATAAGACACGATTTTGTGGATGGTAAGCGCCAAACCACTTACCTCATTAACCAGGATGAGGGAGCAGTTAAAAAGAAGAACGGTAAATATGAGCTGTATACCGTGGAGATGTTCGATTATATTTTTATGAATGCCTACAACTCTGATTTTACCAGCAGTTCATCATCATCCGCGCTGGGCAAGGGTAAAAATGCCGGGTACAAAGCTAAGTTAAAGGCTTTGATATTTACACCGGGCAGGCGCATATCGGGCATACCGTTTATCAGCAGTAAAACAGAGATTTTTGGCCCGGAATTGCGACAATACTATAATTACGAATTTGCCCGGGGCACCTATATGGATAGCATCCCGGTTTATCGTTTTAAGGTGATCAAAAAACCCAGTACGGCCGATGATGATACCATGATCAAAGAGATGACGACCATCTTTGATATGAATACTTTCCAGATACTGGGACGGTATATTGACATGAAGTTCAGTAATATGTTTGTGGATTTCAATGTGCAAATGGATATTGAACTAAACCGTTTTAACGGAGAGTTGCTGCCCACAAAAATTACCTACCAGGGGAATTGGGATATTCCGTTTCATAAAGAGGAACGCGCCAGCTTTTTGATCGTGCAGAAAGATTACAACAAAGCCCCCTAAAGAAAAACGACGTCATCCTGAATTTGTTTCAGGACCCCACACGCTTAGACCTACTTGTGGGATGCCGAAATAAATTCGGCATGACGATCAGTTTATCTATCACCCAATTGAAATATTAACGTTCAGAGATACTTCTCGCACCTGGTAATACTTCTATCCTCAAATTAGTTTCTAATTTTGCGCTCCATCAAAAGGAGCATAGAAAATGAGACGTGTTACAGACAGCAACCGGAATATCAGCGCCATACTGGCGTTCATCCTTATCCCTATATCGGGGTTCGCGATGGATGTTTATGTGCCATCGTTCCCTTCAATGGTGCATGATCTGGGTACATCGGTATCTAATGTGCGCCTCACCATGACCATTTTTCTCATTAGCTACGGTGTATCGCAGTTATTCGTGGGCAGTATTATTGACAGCTATGGGCGTTACAAGCTTGGTCTGGCATCGCTGGCCGCGTTTATTGTCACCAACCTGGTTATTGTAAGCACCCGTAGCATTGAGTTGATGTTTGTAATGCGGGCACTGCAGGGCTTTCTTATTTCCATTATCATGGTGTCAAAGCGCTCCCTGTTTATAGATGTGTTTGAGGGAGATAAACAAAAGCATTATACCAGCTTGTTATCGGTGGTGTGGTCGGCCGCGCCGGTGATAGCACCTTTTTTGGGTGGCTACCTGCAGCATGTTTTCGTATGGCGGGCAAATTTCTACTTTCTGGCTATTTATGCCTTTGTAATGTTGCTGTTAGAGCTGAGTTATAGCGGAGAAACTTTAGCCCGTACCAAGCCCTTCCATTTAGCATCGGTTGTAAACACCTATAAAAAGATGATCACTGCGCCCGATTTCGCTTATGGTATTGTAATTCTGGGTTTGAGTTATTCCATGGCGATCATCTTCGGTATGTCGGCCCCTTTCTTTATCGAGAACGTATTTCATTATTCGCCGGTTGTTACCGGTTATGCGGCGCTAAGCTCGGGCGTTGCTTTGCTGCTTGGTGGCATGTTGAGCAAGTCTATGATAGCCCGGAATTTCATGGCTAAGTTAACTATCGCTAATCTTTTACAAGCTGCCTTTGCGGTAGCCATGTTTGCTACAGCAAGCTGGTTCAGCAGCATTTACGCCATCATGTTCTTTGTAATAAGCCTGCATTTTTTGATGGGTTTTATGTACAACATTTACTTTACCTACTGCCTAACGCGCTTTCCGGAAAATGCCGGTGTTTCCGGCGGGATCACCAGTGGTGGCGGTTACATCGTAACATCGTTTTTCAGTTATCTATTGGCCAACACCCTTAACATCCATAATCAGCAAACTTTTGCTATCAGCTATATAGTGCTCATCATATTAATCGGCGTAATGCTGTTACTGCTCAGGCAGTATTTAAACAGCAAAAAGATATATCAGCAGGTTGCCGGGAATTTGTAGTGCAGTCGGATAGTATAAAAAACGCCCCTGTTAAGGGGCGTTTTTCTTATGATGTACAATTTTCGAAGAAACAACACTTAGCTTACGATTATATTAAATCAATTACGCTCAGTTTATTGCGATTATTCTGTTTTGTAATTTGATAAGACTTGTCGATATACGAAATACCCTATAAATGGCTGTATAAAAGTTATAAGAATTAAAATTAGTT
Organism: Mucilaginibacter sp. 44-25; assembly: GCA_001898335.1. Lineage (GTDB taxonomy): Bacteria > Bacteroidota > Bacteroidia > Sphingobacteriales > Sphingobacteriaceae > Mucilaginibacter. The sequence goes on from MKTS01000003.1 coordinate 593,440, forward strand.
TCGTTCTTGTTTTAAATAATTTTTGCTTGGCAATATTTATTATTATATAAAGTTCCAGCAATAGCATTGGTATTACCAGGAAAATCAGAACTATTTCTTTTACAGACATATAATTAATATTAACATTTTGCACCACATACAACCCATAATCCGGCATAACATGTTGGGGCATCTAATGCACATAATGCATATTCCGCAAAGCTCATATTATTTATAGTACTTTATACACACGAATGTATTCCAGAAAAAGAGCATGGATCAGGAGCCAACATATCTAATTGTAAAGATTTTGTCAATTCAGTTTTAATTACGGTGTTGTTTTTTACTGTTTGAGTAGACAATATGGTATTTGAAGTGCTTTTAATAACAGATATACCATTAAAAGCTCCTCTTTTTACAGCATCCTTAAAAGGGATATCAGAAGATGTTATCTCGTTAATGAATGTTTGAATAATCTGACCTGTTTTATTATTGAGATACTCTACTTTTCTTGATATTGTGTAAGTGTCATCAGAAATAAAAGACACACGAACATCTGTGTTTTGATTTATATGTACTATCGTTGTTGGAAACCCGTCATTAACAATTGCTTTTTTATTATCTCCCTTTTTACATGATTCAAGATAGCCTACAGTGATAATACAGATGAAACCAAAAATAAATAAGAATTTCTTTTTCATTAAAATAAAGATTTAGGTGAAATCAATTATAATTAATTTAGTTTATATATGCAAATTAATTTGCATATATAAACTAAATTATCGGTAGCTATTAGCAGCCTCATCCAGGAACCATTGAATATCTGCGCTCTTAATGAGCTGGGCCGGATATTCTTCTATGTTGGTATCGTCTTCCAGAATATGTTTAACGGCTTCTGCTTTGCCCTTACCGTAGACAAGGAATGCGATGTGACGCGCATTGTTGATCAATGGCGCGGTGAACGTAATACGGTTCATTTTTACCTCATCGATGTACAATGCCTGTACCGATGCGCTTTCGTCATGCAACACGCTGGTATGCGGGAACAGCGAAGCGGTGTGCGAATTATCACCCAAACCCAAAATGATGAGGTCAAATTCGGCTTTTCCGCCATCAAAGAAATCCGCGATCTTTTCGGTGTACTCCTTGGCTGCTTCTTCGGCACCAAGATCAGTCTGCACTGGAAAAACATGCGAAGGATCAATCCCCAGCGGATCAAACAAGGTTTGTTTGGCCATGAGATAGTTGCTTTGCGAATCGGTCAATGGCACATCTCGTTCGTCGCCAAAAAAGAAAAACACTTTGTTCCACTCTATTTTGTCGCGGTATTCGCTGGCCAGTAGCTCGTGCAGTTTTTTTGGTGAACTACCACCGCTAAGGGCGACCGCAAAACGGCCCTTAGCTTCAATTGCTTCCTTGGCACGCCCGGCAAAGTAGGCAGCTAATGCGGCTAAAACTTCGGTATCTGTGTTAAAAACGTTTAGTGTCATCTTAATTTGAGAATTAGGTGATTTGAAAATTTGAAGATTGCCGATTCATTTTCAAATCAACACATCTTCAAATTTTCAAATCGAAATTATTTTTTACCATTGACCGGGAGAGTGAACCAATTGAAACCATCGCGGGCAATTAAGGCCTCTGCAGATTCAGGGCCCCACGAGTCGGCGCTGTAGTTAGGAAAGTTAAGGCTCTTCTTGTTCTGCCAGGTGTTCAGTATCGGCATCACCAGTTCCCATGCCGCCTCAACCTGGTCGCCACGCATAAACAGGGTTTGGTCGCCCAGCATGGTATCCAAGATCAAAGTTTCATAAGCTTCGGGTGCCTGGTTAGTGTAAGTCCCTTTATAATCGAACACCATATCAACGGCATTCAGCACCATATCAATACCCGGGCGTTTGGCCTGTACCTGTAAACGGATACTCATTTCCGGCTGTATGCTGATGATCAGCCTGTTCTGTTGCCAGCTTTCAGCAGCCTCGGTAGGGAATATCAGGTGAGGTACATCCTTAAACTGAATGGTTATCACTGATGATGACTGGTGCATGCGTTTACCTGTACGCAGGTAGAACGGAACACCCTGCCAGCGCCAGTTATCAATAAAAAATTTGATAGCGGCAAAAGTTTCGGTGTTTGATTGCGGATCTACCTTTGGTTCCTCGCGGTAACCCGGTACTTCCTGCCCTTTCATCCAGCCGCTACCGTACTGGCCACGCACCGCCGAATTACGCACATCCTCCGGGGTAAACCTGCGCATGGCGCGTAAAACATCAACCTTACGGTCGCGCACCTCATCGGCGTTAAAGCTAACCGGTGGCTCCATGGCTATATGGCAAAGCAGTTGCAGCAGGTGGTTCTGGATCATATCGCGCATAGCGCCGGATCCATCGTAATAATCGCCACGTTCTTCAACACCCAGTTGCTCGGTAACCGAAATTTGCACGTGCTCTATGTAGTTACGGTTCCAAAGCGGTTCCATAATAGAGTTGGCAAAGCGGAAGGCCATAATATTTTGTACGGTCTCTTTACCCAGGTAATGGTCGATACGATAGATCTGGCACTCATCAAAAATACCCTTAAGCAATTCGTTAAGGTCTTTGGCCGATTCCAGATCGTGGCCGAAAGGTTTCTCAATGATGATACGTACGCGGTTTTTATCTTCGGCCAGTTTAGCTTTAGATATGTTTGACGCGATGATAGGGAAGAAGTTTGGCGCTACTGCAAGGTAAAATAACACGTTGGCGGTTGTTTTCCACTCTTTGTTGTGCTGCTCAATACGTTTACCAAACTCTTTGTAGGTTTCCGCATTGGTTGCATCAGATACCTGGTAGTATATATTTGCTGAAAACTCTGCCCATTTCTTTTCATCGGCTTTACCACTACGCGAGAACTGGTTGATATCCTTATGCAGGTTATCGCGGAACTGCTCATCGGTAAGTTTGGTACGGCCGGTACCGATTATGGAAAACTGCTTGGGCATCCAACCATCCAGGAACAGGTTGTAAAGCGCCGGTGCAATTTTGCGTGCATTAAGGTCGCCGGTGCCGCCAAAGATGATAAATATGGTAGGATCGGCTTTTGCGTTGTTGTTGCTCATTGTTGTGTTTTTTGGAGCGGGAAATCGGAGCGGGATGCCAGAGAAAAGTCTGGCATCTCGCTCCAACATCCCTCACTTTAAATTATTCTTTTTCCGGTGCCCATTGTGTGTGGAACGTGCCTTCTTTACCTATCAGCTCATAAGTGTGCGCGCCAAAGTAGTCGCGCTGTGCCTGGGTAAGGTTTGATGGTAAACGCTCTGTACGGAAAGCATCGAAATAGCTCAGGGACGCGGCGTAGCCTGGTGCAGCAATACCTGCGTTAACCGCCGCTGAAACCACCTTACGGATGCCTGCTAAAGTACCCTCAACCAGTTTGGCTACCTCGGCATCAAGTAACAGGTGCTTGAGATTTTTGTCTTTACCGTAGGCGTTGTAAATGTTCTCCAGGAATTTAGAACGGATGATACAACCACCTCTCCATATCTTAGCGATCTCATCCAGGTGCAAATCATATTGGTATTCTTCAGACGCTCTTGAGAGCATGTGCATACCCTGCGCGTAGCTAATGATCATGGTGAAGTAGAAAGCGTTTTCCAAAGCCTCTAAAAGCTCTTGGTTATCGCCTTCAATTTGCTGATGATCGTTCTTGCTGTAAATGCCGGCAGCTTGGGTACGTAATTCTTTGTATTTAGACAGATCGCGCATAGATACGGCAACATCTACCGTTGGGATAGGTGCCTGCAGGTCCATAGCGCTTTGTGATGTCCATTTACCAGTACCTTTGGCGCGGGCTTCGTCTTTAATATCATCAAGCAGCAGGTGATCTGCGCCTGGTGTTTTGTATTTGAAAATATCTTTGGTGATATCCAAAAGGAATGATTGCGCACGGCCTTCGTTCCAATCTGCGAATACTTTACCAATAGCCTCGTTATCCATTTTAAGACCTTTTTTCATGATCTCGTAGGTTTCGGCTATCAGTTCCATAATACCGTATTCAATACCGTTGTGCACCATCTTCACAAAGTGACCTGATGCGCCCGGGCCAATGTAAGTAACACAAGGCTCGCCGTTTACTTTAGCCGCGATGGCTTCAAAGATCGGCTTCATTACCGCGTAAGCATCTTTATCGCCACCCGGCATCATACTTGGGCCGCGGCGTGCGCCTTCTTCGCCACCTGATACACCCATGCCGAAGAAATGCAGTCCTTTGGCTTCCAGTTCTTCTACACGGCGGTTTGTATCAGTAAAATGCGAGTTGCCGCCATCTATTAAAATATCGCCTTTATCAAGCAATGGTGTAAGCTCTTCAATAACGCTGTCAACAGGTTTACCCGCTGGTACCAGCATCATAATAGCGCGCGGTGTTTTCAGGTTCTGAATGAATTCCTTTACGTCTAAAAAACCCTTAACTTGAAGGTTGCCGCCTTCTTCATTTAATGAATCTACCTTTCCGGCATCTTTATCGTGCCCGGCAACGGCAAAACCGTGGTCGGCCATATTAAGCAGCAAGCTGCGGCCCATTACACCAAGGCCTATCATGCCAAAAGCATATTTATCTGTTGTGCTCATTTCTTGTTGTGTTGAATTTCTTTTTTTAAATCTTCCAGTATCTTTTTGGTTGTTTCAAATCCGGTATGCTGGTAAGCCCTCATGCCTAACTTGCCCGCTGCTAAGGCAAACATCTTCCTGTCGTCAAAGTAAACACACTCTGATGGTTGCGCCATAGCCACGCCCATTGCCAATTTAAAAATGGCAGGGTCGGGCTTGCGTGTGCCCACCTCGCATGAAGAGATAAAGGCGTCAAATACCTCGTGCAGTTTAAACTTCTTGATGCGGTAATCATTTAGTTCCTTACCCTCGTTATTGATAGCCATGATCTTAAAGCCGGATGTTTTTTTCCATTCCTTAAGCCAGGCAAGCATATCAGGCAGTTCTTTTGATTGCTCAAACATGAAGTTCTTAAAATCCTCACGGGTAAAATCGCGCGGATGATTAAAAACAACCGTGTCCAGGTAATCGTCCAGGTCTACGCCGGCAGCTTCATACACGTTAAAGATGAACGTATGCAACTCTTTAACCTCATTGTAATCGAGGCCGAATTTGCGTGCAGCTTCCTCGCGCGACTCATGCCCCCAGCCATTGGTAAGCAAAACCCCGCCGATATCGAAAAACAGGAATTTAACAGATGTTGCTTCCATCGGTCTATTACTTGTTTTTCTGATCTTCTATAGCTTTCAAAAGTTTCTCGAAAGGCTTGTTGAATTTATCAATACCCTCGTCTTCCAGTTTCTGGGTGATCTCGTCCAGGTTAATGCCTGCTGCTTTAACGCGTTGCAATGTCTCGGTAGCTTGTTCTAAACCTAACATTAAGGTGTCGGCAGCAATACCATGGTCGCGGAAAGCTTCAATGGTTTCCAAAGGCACGGTATCAACGGTATCCGGGCCAATAAGGGCTTCAACGTATTTGGTATCTTTAAATGCAGGATTTTTGCTGCTGGTACTTGCCCAAAGCAAACGCTGCGGTTTTGCACCTTTGGCTTCCAATGCTTTCCAGCGCTCGCTGCTGAATACACGTTTGTATATTTCGTATGCTTTTTTGGCTGAAGCGATGGCCACCTCGCCTTTAAGATCGCTCAGGCCTTTTTCTTCGAGGATAGGGTCTATCATCACATCAATACGGCTTAAGAAGAAGCTGGCTACTGATGAAATGTGCTCGATGTTATGGCCTGCAGCCAGGTGGTCTTCCAATCCTGCTATATAGGCTTCGGTAACTTCCTCATAGCGTTTTAAACCAAAAAGTAAAGTAACGTTTACGTTGATACCTCTTGCGATAGTTTCGCGGATGGCCTGCAAACCTGGTTTAGTGCCGGGGATTTTGATCATTACGTTCTTGCGGTCAACTTTTTTCCAAAGCTCCTCGGCTTGTTTGGCGGTATTTTCAGCATCTAAAGCCAGGAAAGGAGATACCTCCAAACTCACGTAACCATCGGCACCAACCACACCTTCGTTATAAAGCGGATTGAAGAGATCGGCAGCCGCCTGTATATCTTTAATGGCTAATTCAAAAAACAAATCCTCCGTTTTGTTGGCCGTTTTACCTAACTCTTTAATATCAGCATCATAGTCTGAACTGCTGGTTATCGCCTTCTCAAATATGGCCGGGTTTGAGGTTACCCCTCTAATGCCATCCTCATCAATTAATTTTTGCAGTTTGCCTGATGAAATGATCTCGCGGTCGATAAAATCAAGCCAGATGCTCTGACCGAACTCGTGAATTTGCTTTACTTTATTTGCCATGATAAAATGTATCTGTTTGGTTTTTAAATCGTTATTTATTGTAAGTATAACACTAATAACAGCCAAATGTGCTGATTAATGTGCTTTATATTGTAATGCTAATCTCCTTATTGCGTTTGCGCCGTGTCAATTAGCGGTTTAAACTCATGCTTTAATAATTTCAACCGGATAGCCGATAAATAAGCCACTCTCTATAACCCCGGTAATTGATTTTATATCGCGCTCAAGTGTTTGGCTTACGTTATCAAAATGGCAATCCAGTATCAGGTTATTATTCTCTGTGATTACCGGTCCGTCCTTGCCTTTGGCGGGGCGCAGCACAATGCTGGTTGCCCCCAACTCTTCTAATTTTTGCCCCACTGAAACCAATGCCTGCGGGAACACCTCAACAGGCACCGGGAAATGGGTACATAGTTTATCCACCATCTTTGAATCGTCGACAATGATGTAACTCACCGGGCTTACACTAATGAGCAACTTTTCCTTGAACATGGCACCGCCACGGCCTTTTATTAACGAGTGATTTGGATCAACTTCGTCGGCACCGTCAAATAACCAGGTGGGTTTATGTTCGTAGAGGCTGGTAAGCGGGATGCCCAGTTTGCTGCAGAACATGGAGATCTCCAGCGAGGTGGGAATGGCTTTGATATTTAATTTTTCGGTTTTAAGGCGTTCGGCAATGGCAAGCAGGGCCATATAAACTGTAGAACCCGAGCCAACGCCAAGGATATCGCCGTCCTTAACCTTTTGGGCAATAAGGCGGGCAACCTTTTGTTTGGCCTCGGGGTTAATGATCTCTGATGACCACTGGAGCCGTTCAATTAAACTGTCCATTTTTTTAGGGAGTCAGGAATATAGAGTCAAGAACCAAGAAAAGAGCTTGTCTTGTATCTTGGTTCTTGACTCTTGTGTCTTATTTTAAAAGCGCTTTCGCTTTAGCTACAACATTATCAACGGTAAAGCCGAAATGTTTGTACAAGTCGTCAGCTGGTGCAGATTCACCAAAGGTGGTCATACACAAGGTATCGCCTTCATCAGTGGTATATTTGTGCCAGCCTTGTGGAGATGCCATTTCAATAGCTAAACGTTTTCTGCTTGCTTTAGGCAGTACGCTTTCTTTGTAGGCAGCGTCCTGTGCCTCAAATAATTCCCATGATGGCATGCTTACCACACGGGTTGAGATACCTTCGGCTTCCAGTTTTTCCTGTGCCTGCAGGGCCAGGGCAACTTCAGAACCGGTTGCTAATAACAACAGATCAGCATTGCCGCTTTCTTTAGAAACTACATAAGCGCCTTTTTCAAGCTCAGATGCTTTACCGTATTTATCCTGATCAAGAATTGGCAATGCCTGACGGGTGAACACCAATACAGTTGGGCCGCCTTTTTTCTCAACCGCAACTTTCCAGGCGTAAGTGGTTTCGTTGGCGTCTGCCGGACGAATAACAGTTACGTTAGGGATAGCTCGTAATGAGGCCAAATGCTCAATAGGCTGGTGGGTAGTACCATCCTCGCCTAAGCCGATACTATCATGCGTGTATACAAATATCGGGCTGATCTTCATGATCGCCGCTAAACGGATAGGAGGGCGCATGTAATCTGCAAATTGCAGGAATGTTGCACCAAAAGGAATCAACCCTTTTGTAAGCGACATACCATTTAACGCCGAACCCATAGCATGCTCACGGATACCAAAGTGGAAGTTGCGGCCTGCGCGGTTCTCAGACGTAAATGAGAAATCCTCTTTAAGATTAGTTTCGGTTGATGGTGCCAAATCGGCCGCGCCACCTAACAGGTTAGGCAGTGCACTTGCAATGGCGTTCAACACCTTACCTGATGCCTGGCGGGTAGCCATTTTAGGGTCAGATGCTTTAAAGGTTGGCAATTTATCAGTCCAGCCTTGCGGAAGGTCGCCTTTGAATGCAGTTTCAAACTCGGCTGCCAATTCAGGATATTTCTGTTTGTATTTAGCAAAAAGCTCGTTCCATTTCTCCTCTTTCTTAACACCACGCTCGCCTTTTTCGCGGTAGTATTTCAACACCTCATCAGGCACGTTAAATGATTTCTCCGGATCGAAGCCAAAGAATTCTTTTACCAGTTTCACCTCATCAGGGCCAAGCGGCGAACCGTGTGAACCTGCGGTACCCGATTTGTTAGGGCTACCATAAGCGATCAATGAGCGTACGCGGATCAATGATGGTTTTTGAGATTCGGCTTTAGCGTTGATCAATGCCAGTTCTAAAGCGTGAGTATCGTTAACATCATTAACCTCCTGTACATGCCATCCATAAGCGCGGAAACGTGCGCTTACATCTTCGTTAAAGGCAATATCAGTGCTACCTTCAATAGAAATGTGGTTATCATCGTACAAATAGATCAGGTTACCCAACTCCAGGTGGCCTGCCAGTGAAGCGGCTTCAGAAGTTACACCTTCCATCATGTCGCCATCACTTACTATCGAGTAAATTTTGTAGTCGAAAAGATCAAAACCCGGTTTATTGTAACGCGCTGCTAAGTGTTTTTGCGCTATAGCAAAACCAACACCGTTGGCAAAGCCCTGGCCAAGCGGTCCGGTAGTTACATCAACGCCAGGTGCCAAACCGTATTCCGGGTGACCGGCAGTTTTGCTGTTTAACTGGCGGAAGTTTTTAATATCATCTAAAGAAAGATCATAACCGGTTAAATACAAGAAGCTGTATTGTAAAATACAAGCATGACCGGCTGATAGGATAAACCTGTCGCGGTTGGCGAAATCAGGGTTATGCGGGTTATAGTTTAAAAACTTGGTCCACAGTACATGTCCCATCGGGGCCAAAGCCATTGCTGTGCCGGGGTGGCCAGAGTTTGCTTTTTGTACTGCATCTGCTGATAATATCCTAACGGTATTTATCGCTAATTCCTCAAGTTTTTCGTTCGGTTTTTCCATTGTTGTAAGTAAAAAAAGATAGCGTAATTATTTAGTTGGGGTTGCCATTGCAACGTGAGTAACTGGGTGTTTATCCTCCTGCCACAATCTCGCCCCGCCTTTTATTCCGTCGGCGTTAGTCACAATTTTCATGTTCTTGTCCAGCTTAAAATCAAGCAGGTCAGAGTTACCGCCGCCTATATATAAGTAATCGTAGTTGAATACGGTTTTTAATATTTTAAAAACTTTACGGATACGGCGATTCCATTTTTTTTCGCCTATCTCGTCAAGCGCCTTATCGCCAATATATTGGTCGTAGTCGCGGCCCTTTGATACCGGGTGGTGCGAAACCTCCAGGTGTGGCAACAGGTGGCCATCCATCAACAGGGCTGTACCAAAGCCGGTACCAAGGGTAATCACCATTTCGAGGCCTTCGCCTTTAACAACACCTAAGCCCTGCATGTCGGCATCATTTACCACCTGTGTATCTTGCCCAAGTGATTCGGTCAGCGTTTTTCTAAAATCGAAATCAGCCCAGAAATCTGTACCTAAATTAGGCGCGGTCTTCACTATACCATTGCGCACATACCCTGGAAAACCGACTGAAACACGGTTATACTCGGGATAATTCTTAACCAGCGTTTTAATAGCTTTGATCACATTATCGGGATTGGCCGGTTTAGGAGTGGCAATTTTTTCATAATCCATAGTCAGGTTTCCTTTGCTATCCAAAATGGTAGCCTTTATGCTGGAGCCGCCAATGTCAATAGATAGGATCCTGAGCTGTGAAGGTGTAGTTTTCATGTACCGGTAATTTAGATGTATAACGGGTTTATACCGTAAATATCATATTTTTAAATAATAAACATTATTATTTAGTTGAGATATTCATGCCAAATAAAAGGCAATTTGCGTATAATAATGTAATCTGTATGTTACTTTATTTGCAAGTGCTTAACATAGAGCTTACAACAGCTTTTAAAAATGCAGCTTGTAAAGCGTTTAAAGGCTAAAGGTATTCTCCCCGGCTTTTAAATAATAGCTTTTCCCTTTCCATAAAAATACACCATCTGTACGCACAGGTAATTGTATAGCTATTAGCCATTTGTTGCCGATTTTTTGATAATTCACCTTTACCATCCCATTGGGATGCGGTACTTCACCACCTGCGTTTTGCAGTTTGTCCAGGTGCGGTTCTATTTTTATTTTGCTAAAGCCCGGCGCGTAACTATCCACCCCAAGTATGGTGCGGAAGAACTCGATATTCGGGCTTGCTCCCCAGGCATGGCAGTCAGACCGGTCGTGCTCCAGGTCTGATATCTCCGCCCAGGTGGTAAGGCCCATTTTGATGTTATTGTGCCAGATATCCAGCCAGTTTAGATAATTATTACCCAGGCCAGCCTTTATCATAGCCTGGTGTACGTAATATTTAAAATAAATGGTAGCCGGGACAAGCGTGGTATCCGTTTGTAGTTTTCGCGCAATGTTAGATAGCTGCTGTTTTTGCGCTGCTCCGCTTAGTATGGCTAAGGCGTTAGCGTGTTGAGAACAGGTACTTTTATCTGCATTATCCGCATAAAGCCCTTTACGGGCGTCCCAATATTTTTGGCGGATGGTTTTCTCGAGCTGCACAGAACGGGCGGTATACGTGGCCGCGAAAGCGGGCATGCCCATTTTACTCTCCATTTCGGCAGCCTGGTGGTATGCCCATAACAATTGCATATCCAAAATGGCGGAGTTGCCGTCCTTATCCTTCGGGGGCTGACCAAAATCCCAGCCCCCGGTTCTTATCCAGTCGACAAAGTTCCAGTAAGGGACATTTTTTAGTGAACCGTCTGGCCGTTGGTAACGGTTAAAGAAAGCCAGTACCTGGCGTGCTCCTTCCAGTTTGCTTTTTACAAAGTTGGCGTCGTTACGGTACATCCAGTAGTCGTGCAGCATGCCGATATACCAAAGCGAAAAGGTCGAGATGATCTGCGGGCTATACGATGGATGCCTGCTTAGCGTAACACCCTCGGCCACCCGCGAATGGTCCATCTGGTTAATGGCATTGCGGGCAAGGCGGTCATCGCCGGCGTTGTAGTAAGACACCATAGCTTGTATACGCCCATCACCTATGTATTGCAGCTGCTCATAATAAGGGCAGTCATAATAGGTTTCACCGGCGCATAACCTTGCAGTGCGCCAGCCAATATCCAGCATCTGCTGCATTTGTGGGTCGGAACTTACCAGTTTAGCTTGCCTTTTAAAGGGGAAACCGGTAAAGGTGCCGTAGATATCTTTGATGGTGAGCGGCTGCTCATGGGTAGTAATATTTACCAATATATACCTATAGGTACGGAAAGCCATTGAGGTAAATTCCTGATCGGGAGAACCATCGGCTATCAGGCTGTCTTTCCTACCGGTAAAGCGATAGCCATCTACATTATTTCGGTTAGGCTTTACGATCTGCCATTTGTTAGGCGTGTATGCCATCGGCGATTCGCAGTAGGTTAATGATATCCCTGCGTTATTGCCGCCGCTCATATTTAAGTTTAAATAGGCATTGGTGAGAAAGCCTTGGTCCAGTAATAGTGTAGCGGTTGTGTTAGCCGGAATGTTAAGGCTTTCTGCCCTGGCCGGGAACCCCGACGGGGCCGTAGTGCCTTTAGCGTAACGCAGCTTGTTGATGCGCTGGGTGGTTAACTCCATTTGTGGGATAGACGAGGGTACCAGCATCCAGCCAAAGGCGTTAGGGATGCCTTTAGGGTTACCATTATCCAGTTCCTGCGCATGCAGCCATTCGCCATCATCAGTATCCGCGGCCTGCCAGTTTTTTACCCGCTTGTGCATATCCACCATTTCGCCAGGGCCTGCTACATAGTAGGCCGGATAACCCAGTTTAACATTAAGCGGCGAGAAGGCGTTATCGCGTATGCAAAGCCAGCTTTTATTGGAATTGACAATTTCTTCGGCAGGAGTGTCGCCCTGAAGGATAAAAGCGGTGTATAGCGATATCTGTGCTTCAGGCCGGTCTTCGCCATCGTTCCACACCAGTGCCGCGATGGTGTTTTTGCCGCCGGTAAGGTATGGTGCTATATCAACCGTTTCGTAATTCCAGTAATAGGTATCGCCTCGCGCCGGGCCCAAAGATACCAGTGTGCCGTTCACATAAAGTTTATAACGGTTGTCGGCCGATACATGTATCACGAATTTCGCCGGTTTGGCAGCCAGCTCAAAGGTTTTTCGGAAATGATAAACGCCGTAGGTTTTATCGGGCTCGTTAGGCAGAAATATCCAGCGCGCCTTCCACTGTTTCGAAAGCAGTTCGGGATTGATATTTTGCGCCCTTACAGCACTTAAAAAGCTTATAAACAATAAAGTGAAAAGTATTAACCGGGCAAAAGCTTTCATGGGGTAACAGGTTTTACCCGGTAATATTAAGCAATTTAACTATATACGTAGAAATTGACTTACCTGCTATTAGATTTCAATATAAAGTCGAGTGCTGCTTTATCTTCCAGAGAACGCGCCCGCGGGTTTTCGCCTAAATACATGGTTTGGCTGCTTTGCGCATTGTAAACCGGCCATACGGGTAATGACTTCCCGTTGGGGTTGCCAGTTTTTACAAAATTTACCCAGTATGATGATATTTCGTTTGCCAGTTGGCGATCAACTTGCTCAAAAGGGCGGTTTACAAAGCGGAGGTTATTAAAGGCGTAAGGTACCTCGGCAGTGTGAAAGGCGCCATATTTTATAAAGTCGCCCGTGGCCGGCATACGCCTTGTAAACCGGTACAGGAATACTTTTTTACCTTTCCCGGCTTGTACATTGGCCCAGGTATAGTTTTGTATGCCAAAGGTTAAATCACGTGAAATGTTGATCTGCGACCGCTCCGCCTGTTCGTCGGTGTTGCCTGGAAAGTGCTTCAACCATTGTTCATAATCGTCCCGGTGTTTCGCTTTCAGGTCTGCCCGATAATCAGTGGCGCTTAATAATTTGCCTACAAAAGCATCATCCTCGTTCCAGCCACTGAGTAAAGTTACCGGATTTTCTTGCCCGGCGGCAAATATGTCGGCTATGCTTTTAGGTAGTACATAGCCATCTATAATAGGCCTGCCGCCAAACTGTTTCAGCAGCACATCAGCGGGTAAATTACGTAATTCCTTTAGTGAATGCGCGCCGAGCTTCTCGGCGGTTTTTAGGCCTGCCTCTTCTGCCTGGGCCAGTGTTGTGCCATTATAAGGGCCGGAAATAAAGCTTGCGCCGCTTTCGGCTATGGCGTTCCTGAACAGTCCCTTTGCCAGGGGCGATGCCACCAGGCTATTTACACTCATAGAACCGGCCGACTGCCCGGCGATAGTTACCTTATCAGGGTCGCCGCCAAAAGTCGCAATGTTTTCCTTTACCCACTTAAGCGCGGCTATCTGGTCCATCAACCCATAATTACCGGAAGCATTGTGGCCTGACTCTTTACTAAGTTCCGGGTGAGCGAAAAAGCCAAGGATACCTACCCGGTAAGTAATACTCACTAATATGATGCCTTTACGAGCAAGGGCCTCTCCATTATAAATAGGCACGTTGGTGCCTCCGCTAACAAAGCCCCCGCCATATATCCATACCATAACGGCACGTTTCTCTTTTGATGATCTTGCCCCGGTCCAAACGTTGAGGTACAGGCAATCTTCGCTTAAAGGTTCATCCTTTATCAGGAATTCACGGGTGTATACGCCAAATTCGTTAGGTTTCGCCTGTATGGGGCTTTTAGCAAATTGGGTACAGGCTTTTACACCCTGCCAGGGTTTTACCGGCTGCGGGGCTTTCCACCGCAGATCGCCAACGGGTGGCGCAGCGAAGGGAATGCCTTTAAAAATATGTATGCTGTTATCTTTACTAACCGTTCCGGATATTTTCCCGGCTTGGGTTTGTACCACCTTCAGGTTGCTCTGCGCTATGGCATTCAACACACCTAAACACGAAATGATTAAGATAAGTAAGCGTTTCATACTTTTCAAATTTGATCAAAAGGCGTAAATCAATTGTCCTTTAGCATACAATTAGGGTCTTACACCGGTTTTAGTGTATTTAGCGGTGCGTGCATCTTTAATAACACCTTTCCAATTTAGGCCGTAACCAAAATCATACACATGCCCTTCAGAATCTGTGTAGCATTTCATATCCAGCGGTACATCTTCAAATTGCTTTTCTACGGCCTGCATATCAACCGGCATTTGGAGGGGTAATAACGCGGAAGGTTCGGCCTTACCTGTCATAATATCCAGGCTGGCTTGTCCCTGTACGCCAAAATCGGCAATGATAGCGGCAGCGTTCTTTTCAAACTCGCCAAATACCATAGGGTTATTAATGTTTACAGATACAATTACGGGCTTGCCTTTCATTTTCGCGTAGGTGTCATTCACCATAGCGAGGTCGGTAACGTTGGTGGTGTTTTCTGTTTTGCCTTTGTAGCTGCGGTTGGTGCTTTTCTCTAATGGGTCGCCGCCGGCAATACTGGTTGCGCGCGCGTTAGTAGCTACATAAGGCTGGTATTGTAGTGATATGGGCAAATACCCATTGCCTCCGCTTTTCGCGTCATCCTCGCTGTAGCCACCGTGGCCTATAGGGCTGCTGATGAATACGAGCGCATAGTCGGCCTCATCCGGGTTATCGGTAACCTTAAAGTACTTTTTAACAATATCCATGTTCACAGGATATTCCAGTTTTTCGGGATAGGGGATGCCAAGGAAGTTTTTACCGGCCGGGGTGAATTTCTTAGGGACATAAACAGTTTTGCCGGTCTGCAATGGCAACACGTTTCCCTTATTTTTGAGCATTACAATTGATTTTAGCTGGGCCTGGTATCCGGCATCCATAAACTCGGGCTTACCTACCGTAGCTTTGGTTTTTTCAGGGTCGAGGTAAGGGTTTTCAAATAAGCCGGTACGAAAGCTGCCTCTCAGTAACCGTACTGCCGATTGCTCGAAACGTTCACGCATCCACTTTTCGCCATGCTCCTTAACGCCCATTTTGTAGGCTTCCAGTACGGGGGCCATGTCATTATTACCGCCAAATTGGTCAACACCGGCCATGAGTATTTTGTAATGGCGTTCGGCTAAGGTTGCTTTTTCCATCCCCCATGATTTACCGGAAAGGAAGCTGTTGATCACGGTTTCATCGCCGGTTACCAGCCAGTCGGTACAAACTACGCCATCGTAATGGTATTTGTTACGCAGCAGGTCGGTAATAATGTATTTATTATAATTATTGGCTACGTTCTCGTGGTTTTTCTTATCCTGGTTAAAGCTGATGGTGTAATAGGGCATTACCGCCGCGGCCATGCCGGTTTTGCCATTTAGTTTAAAGGCGCCATCAGTAAAGGGAATAAGGTGCTGGTTGAAATTATTGCCGGGATAAACTGCATATTTTCCGAAACCGTAATGCGCATCGCGACCGCCCTCGCCTGCGCCGCCGCCGGGCCAGTGTTTTACCATGGCGTTTACACTGTTGTAGCCCCACCCGTCTTTTATTTCCTTATCACCTGTTGATGTCTGGAAGCCATCGATATAAGCGCGGGCCATATCCGCAGCCAGCCAGGGGTTTTCGCCGAATGTTCCGCTTACGCGGTTCCAGCGCGGGTCGCTGGCCATATCAACCTGTGGCGATAGCGCGGTGGCTATACCCAAGGCACGATATTCCTGTGCGGCAGTATGCCCGAAGTTTTGTGTAACCGATGGGTCAAACGTAGCCGCGAGGCCTAATGAGCCCGGCCACATAGAGATAGCCCCACCTGCACCACCGTTATATTCCGCGGTGGCTATGGTGCCGTTACGCGGGTCGGAACTGTTATTGGCCGGTATGCCAAAGCCAATACCTTCTACAAACGCCTGTACATTATTGCTCCATTTGGCGGCTACCTCCGGGTTTTGTACCGAGGTGATCAGCACGTGGCGCACGTTATCTTCTTTCAGAAATTTCTTTTGCTGGTCAGACAGGTCATACGGAGCTGCACCGCTTTCCGTGAAAGGTTTGCCGTTGTATGTGCCCGCGAACGGGCCAACCGGTATGGTGGGGATCATCTGGTGGCGGCTGTAAAGCATCAGCCCGGCGATCTGCTCAACACTTAGTTTTGAGGCAAGGTCTTTTGCCCGTACATCAACCGGCAGACGCCAGTCTTCATATTTATCAAGCTTACCGTTTTTATTAAGGTCTTTAAAGGCATAGCCGTCAACAGTAAGGATCTTAACGCCCGATGTAGTGGTATACCCGAGTGTTTGGCCACCTTTATTGGTTACGGTGGTAATTTCTCCGTTCCTGGTTTCAGTCCATTTGGTTTGGGCATAAGCAGATGATTGCAGCAATGCAAAAAGCAGCAGGTAACTCTTTTTCATGAACAGTAATAGTTAAAGCGGTTTGGCTAATTGGTTTTCAGCGCATTGGGTTTTCAATGCGTCATTAATACACAATGCTAACTATTAAATTTAACAAATACAAATGTTAAATATCCGCGTCCCTAATATCCGGTAAGTAGTAAAGCCTATTTATGGAAAGCAATGTAAAAGGTTGTGCCGGCACCCAGTTCGCTGTCAACCCATATTTTGCCGCGGTGTTTTTCAATAATGCGTTTTACAATAGCCAGGCCTACCCCGGTGCCTTCTATATCACCTACGTTATCCATGCGGTTGAAAAGTTCAAAAATACGTGGGAGTTGTTTAATATCTATGCCCAGCCCGTTATCGGTAATGGTATATACTATTTCCTGCTCGTTGTCCGTAGCATCTATGGTAACGCGCTGATCGGGCGATGAGCGCGAATATTTGATAGCGTTACTAATGATGTTGGCGAATACCTGCGATATCATTACCCGGTCGCCCTGTATGGGTGGGGTGTTGCCTATGGTTACCACAGCTGGGTCTACCTCATAAATAAGGGCTATCTCGCGTGCAAGTTCTTCAATCATCGTTCTGGTTTCTACCTCGGTGTATACCAGTTCGGCGCGGCCAATACGAGAGTAGTCTAATACCTCACCTATCATGCTGTTCATTTTATCGGCCCCGGCATTAATGCGCGAAAGAGCTCTCTCTGCTTGCGGCGAAAGCGTTTTATCTCTCAATAAGATCTGAGCGTAGCTTTTTATAGCGGTAAGCGGGTTTTTAAGATCATGCGAAATGGTGTAGCTAAAGGTATCAAGCTCCTCATAAGCCTGTTTTAATTTTTCATTAAGCAGGCGTATAGCCCCCGCTTTTTGGTTAAGCGCATAGGCAATTTCGCTACGGAGCCGGATAACTGATTTCACCTCCTCATTGCTCCATTCTACAGAAGTAGAAGCTACCGTTTCTGACCATATCTCAAATGAGTTTCGCGGAGAGAGGATGCGTTCGCCTTCGGGGCTTAATTCAACAGGCTTATTAGGGTTACCGGCCCAATTAACCGATTTTATCTGCTCATGCTTAAACCAAAATACATATTCGTCCAGCTCCCGCGACAGGGTGGAAACCATAAGCCCGGAAACGGCGTTTTTATATGGAGCGGACTGAGGGTATACCGCAGACAGGTTGGAGGTATAATAGAGGGAATCTACGATATTATTTTTTACCCAGGATAGCAGTTCTTTTAATTGTTCATCATTAGGCGTTTCGCCTAACCTGATGGTACGGTTCTCCAGCATCAGTACTGCGCCGTCGGCATCAACAACATCCATCAGCGAGGGCGAATGTAACGTTAACGCTTCTTCAATACGATCATCCTTAAGCATGTAACGGCTTAACTGGTCAACAGCGTTTTTATAACGCTCCATGGTTTGCTGGTTCTCTTCGTCCTGCCTGAATTCCAATGCCGACGACAGGATCTGCCCGATAAGTTTTGCCGACTCGCGCGAACGGTAGTCAATAAACCTGGGTGTGTAGTTATGACAGGCAATAAGTCCCCACAGCTCTTGTTTGTATAGGAGCGATATACTGAAACTCGAGTGTACGCCCATGTTTTTAAGATACTGAATATGTACAGGAGATACCGCTCTTAAATGAGAACAAGTAAGGTCAAGAGGTGTAGCAGCTTGCGTGGCCGATGTAATGATGGCGCTTGGCAACACATTTACGTTTGCAATAAGGCGCGTAAGATTTTTTTTATACAGTTCGCGGGCCTGTTTGGGAATGTCTGATGCGGGATAATGTAAACCAAGCCACGATGGCAGGTTATCATTTTTAGCCTCAGCAATTACTTCACCATGGCCATCAGGTGCAAAACGGTATACCATTACCCTGTCAAAGCCTATTACATTCTTTACTTGTACCGCGCTATTGTTTAATAAGCTTTGCAGATTCTTATCGGCCAGCATTTCTGAAATTGATCGGCCGATAGTTTTTTGTATATCATTGTTATGATCAGAAGCAGCTGGTTCAAATTCAAGCAGGTAGTTGTCGTCTGATATGGATATGATGAGATGAAAGGGCTGCCCTTGTATATGAATGATAAAAGGGTTGATCTGTTCAAAGCCGCTTACTTTACCAATAGTGATAAGCTGACCTATAAAATTTACCGGTTCATGCTGATCAAAATAGGGCTCAATAATCTTAACGTCTTCTCCTAACAGGTTTGCAGGAGCGCCTTTAAAATATGCATCAACATTATCGCTATGGTAGGTAATGTGGCATTTATGATCAATGGCGATAAGAAAGCCGTGCGATTGAATGCTTCCCGGGATGTGGATAGGCTCTCTGTCGCAATTGGTTAAATCAATAATCAAAGGATATGTATTAATGGTAAAAAATTTAATCAAATATGAAAAAATATCTGACTTGTACAGGTAACAGTAGTATATTTAATTATTGCATCATATTATCTATTTGGTAACCTATTTTAGCTAAAATAAGCCTTGCAACCAAAAATTGTTTGAAAATTATTGCAATGAAAAAGCCTGCAGATACCAACATCTATATTGCTTCGTTTCCTGATGATATACGGATAATGCTCGAAGAGCTACGCCACACCATAATACAAGCCGCGCCACATGCAACCGAAATAATAAGTTATGGTATGCCGGCTTATAAGCAGCATGGTGTGCTGGTTTATTTCGCGGCACAGAGCAAGCATATCGGCTTTTATCCGGGTGCAAAAGCCATTGAAGTTTTTGCAAATGAATTAACACCTTACGATACGTCTAAAGGTACCATCAGGTTTTGTATCGACGCACCTTTGCCGCTTGAACTTGTTACCCGCATCACCCAATTCAGGGTGAAAGATGACCAGGCGTTATTTGAGCTTAAAAAGGCAAAAAAAAGTAAAAAATGATATTGGCTCACATCCGGGGGATAATTAAAGCTTAAATCATCTTATTAAAAGGGTATATAAAGCCCCTCTCTGTAGTGTGCTTAAAGGTAACATTGGCTAAACAAATTTGCACACCAATAAATAAAAATTTAGCCATGTTAATTACACAGGAGAACCAGGTTGTAAAGGGCACTACGCAGAATTCGGCCCCGAAGGATTTTATTCTGCATACCTTTAATATATTTAACCCACACATTTCAAGAAGCATCAATAGCTTATTCAGTCAAACTTCAAGGTATCTCAAAGCTCCGCTCACGGACGAACAAATAATTGAGCAAACCTTTTCACAACGGTTTACCTCTAACGATGAGGTATACCAATCATCACAGGAAGTAGAGTCAAGTTTCGCGGCTTCTATGGGAATTGAGGGTAGCTACGGGTTTTATAGCGGGTCGGTATCTGCCAGTTACCGGAAGGATACCTATCAGTCCTCAACCATGTTCAAAAGCTCATTTAACGGCTGTATAGATTGCGGAACTATCACCTTCAGCAAACAGGCTGACTATAATGCTATAAGAGAATGTCTTGATGATAAAATGATTGCTGCCCTTGATGCCATAAGCAGCTTACAGGATGCCGACAGGTTTGGCCACCAGTATGGTACACACCTGATACTGGGCTTAAACCTTGGCGGCACAATTCAACTAAGAACAGAAGCTGAAACTGCCGATTATAAGAGTAAAGAAGAAGTTTCTATCGAGGTGAAAGCAGCATATAAAGGCGTTGGCAGCATAGAGGCGGCTGCAAGTGCAGCGCAAACATTGTCTGAAAAAACGCATTCGTATAGCTTTACGCAAACTGCTGTGGCTGCCGGTGGCGACAGCAAACTTGCACTGGCCATTGACCCGCGCCATAAGGATACCATTATTAACTGGGGTAACAGCTGTTCAAAAGATACGGCTTACGGTATTACCAACGTAATGGAAATCTATCAGCTTGCTAATAATAATGTAGCTAAGGATATGTTTAAGCAATTAATGGATCTGATAGTACTTCAGCAAAGTATTAACTATCCTTCTGTTTTTACAGGAGCAAAGCGCCTCGAAGCCTTTAATGAGGTAAGTGTAGACGCGATAACACCTGATCCGCATTTTCGTATTATTGGAGGAGGGGCATTTTTAGATAGAGATTATAGCAGCTTCCTTGTAGACTCATACCCTCACATGGATCAGGGTACAAATGAAATATCCGGTTGGACAGCCAGCAGCCACGATGTAGCCCAGATAGCAGATTCAAATAAATACTTAACCTCTTACGCCATAGCCATTTATGACCCTGTTTTTGAGCATGTGAAAGCCGGCCTGTTCCAGAAAACACTCACTACCGCGAGTGGATCTAATAGGGGTGTTGGGAAGGATAGCGCCACAGCTTACATTGATCATCATTTTCTGATATCAGGCGGGGGCATAAAATCTGACAGAATTTCGGGAGCAAATAAATATGTGCTGGGTAGTTACCCGTCTGGCAATAATGAGTGGACTGCTGTTAATTGTGACTACGAGAATGCATCTACCAATGTAGAACTAACCGCTTTTGCTATAGGTATAGCCAGCAACCACCCTGTACTTGAAATAAAGCCACATTTAGTAGTAACAAAAGCACAAGAAGCCCAGCATACAGATGTTAAAGCAGTATTAGGTAATGGGGTATGTATTGCCGGCGGCGGTGTTTTAGTAGAAAGAGCTACCGGCTTTGGTAACCTCGTTCAGCAAATATACCCGTCATCATTTAACTCATGGGAGGCTTATGATAAAGATCATGACGGACATATTTCATATGCTGTAGGTACCGCATACGCTATTGGGTTTACAGCAGAAATACATATATAATAATGCAGCTTGGTGGTAAAGCGCCCGTTCACATCGGGCGCTTTATTAGTTTACCCATTTTATCACCATGGTTTCTTCCGAACCAATGCTAATGTAATGATTGCCTGTTTTGCCGCCACGATCGGCAAATAAAACCGAAGGTTGCCATGTTTCATTGGCGGGTATGATCTTAAACTCGCGGTGGTTATCTGATTTGTTAACGATAATGGTAACATAAGCGTTTGCTCTTTTTAATGTTTTCATGACCAGGCCCGGCTGTGGTTGCTCAAAACGGAAAGGGTAGCGGTTAACTATATCAGCAAAAGCGTTAGCCATAAAATTATTCAGCTCCGCGTAATTATTGGATACGCGGCTGCCCAGTCCGGCAAGTGTGGGGATATACCAGGCTTTACCTTTGCCGTAAGAGTTTTTTGTGGCGTAAACTAAGCCGTTACTTTCCGCAATAACATCGGCATCAATGGGTTTTAACTGCCCGGCCCATTGGTATGCAGGCAGATTTGCGTTATCAACCATAATCTCCCGCATATCGTCAATAGCCTTATATTCCAAAATATCAGCGCCTAAAACGCTGCGCAATGGGAAACCAAGCCGGGTAGTGGCTACAGCATTTTCATCATAGAAAGCGGATAACCCTTCTAACAATAGCTTGCCACCGCGTTGTACAAAGTGGTCAAGTAAAGGCCAGTATTTTGATGGAATGGCTATCTGGTGTGCCAGAATTATAGCTGTACCCTCAAAGTTATCCCTGCCGAAATCAAATTCGCTTATTTCCTTAAAGTTTGCCTGTATCCCGGCCTCGCTCAAAGCTTCAAAATAAGCGATGGCTGATTTCATTACCCCGCCTACATCCCGCCCTTCGTAGCTCTTGCCGCCCATTTGCAGGGTTTTCTCAACCCATAGCGATTCGCGGGTATAAAGAATATTTATACCCGATTCCACCTCGCGGGCTGCATCAAAAAAGGCGTGTTCGCGTTTAACCAGCTCTATTACCCGGTTTGCTGCAGTAAAACGGTCTGATGGCTCATTGTGATAGTTGAGCATGGCCCATTCACCAGCCTCAATGCCGGACGAACGCGGATTAAGGCACCAGAAGATAGCGCCCCGGCTCTCGCTGCCTATGGCTATCCAAAGCCATTGGGCAATTTCATGAGCCGTAGGGCATAATGCCAGGAAGCCGCTGTAAGTATTATTGCCGCCCTGCAACTCGGTCATAAACCAAGGAATGTTTCCCGCGCCCGATCGGATGATCTCGCAGTTAGCCGCTACGGCAAGCGCGTACTTTTCACGTGTAAAATACTCAAAATGCCAGCTGGCATGTGCCGAGCCACCCAAACTGGTAAGGAAGCGGCGCCATGCCGGGAAATCATACTCGGCCACGTTTTTAAAAATAGCATGGTTGTTAACATGTATAATACTATCCGGGTGGTGTTTGTAAATTTCGTCGCGCAGCCAGTTCAGGAACCAGGTATTGTAGTAAAGGTGGAAACGTTCGTCGGCAAAGTCAAAATGGTCATATCCGCCGCTATTGTACGCCACTTGTTGCTGCATAGCAGCCCATTCTTCATACTTATCTGTAGCGTATTGTTCCTGCGGAAAATGGCCAACACCCGGTTCATTCACGGGCACCCAGCCATAGCAGGAACTAAACTGCTTAAAGTGATTGACCACATTTTCTATGTATCGTTCAATAGCTTTGAGGTGGTCAGCATCTTTCGGGAACTTTAAGCCGCCAAGGTCGGTAAATGCTGTGCGCGGAAACAGGTTTCCATATACTTTAATGCCGTACTTATCGGCTGCTTTGTAAGCGGTATCAAACAGGGAAAAATCCCATGAACCATCATTGCGGTGCATATAGCTTTCAAACAGGCGTATGCGTGTAACCTGCATGCCGGCCTCATGTAACCGGCGGAACCACAAGTCTATTTCTTCCGCGGTTTGTCCCGGTTCAATAAATACCTCGGCGCCAAATAAAATAGGTGTGGCCTGCTGTTTAAAATGCTCATCCATTACGTAAATAGGGTTTGTACCCGGTAATAATAACCTGTTATTACGTCAATGGTTTGCTACTGAATCCGGTTACGACTGTATGTAGCTATGCAGTTGTTCGATGGTTTCTTTTTGTGAATGAATAGTCTCATACACCACGTCATTGATAGAGATAATGCCGCACAGGCGCTGCTCGCGGTCAAAAACCGGGAGGTAACGAATATTGCGCTCGCTCATGATCAGCATACAATCATCAACAGATGATTCGGGGGTAATATGCGGGAGGCCGTTGCTCATGATCTCACCGGCAGTGGTATCATCAGAGTGTTTACCCATTAATATGATCTTTCGGGCATAGTCGCGTTCGGTCACCAAGCCGGCGTATTCGCCATTTTGCGTTACCACTACCGAGCCGATGTTTTTATCAGCCATCAGTTTTAAAACATTTAAAACGGTGGTTTCGGCAGCAACGGCAATAACATTGCTGCCTTTGCGGGCAAGTATGTGCTTTACGCTCTTCATAACAGTAAGGTTAATTGATTACCTTAAGTTACAAATAACTAATAGAAAAACAAGTACTTATGTGTTTTTTATTATGGCTTATCAGCCAATGGCAATTACTTTATCCTTCAGTACACCAAAAATGCGGTCGGTTTTATGGCTGAGTATAGCTACCCTGCCGGTGAATTTACCGAATGATGGTAGTATGGCCTGGTTTTTACCAAAAGCGAAACAAGGCAGGGTTATACTTTGCCTGCCACGGCCAACCAGGTTTACGCCCGGGTGTATGTGCCCGCACAGCACATACCCGCCGGCGGCTTTTTGAGTAGCATTAGGCAGGGGGTGGTGCAGCATTAGGAAAGGGCCCACCGCTAATTCCTTGTATAGCGTTACGCCCAGCTTAAGGTAATGCTGATCGCTGATAATGTCGTGATTGCCCTTTATAAGAATGATCTCCAGCTTTGGGAATTGGCTTCGCCATAGCACAAACCAATCCCAATCGTTATTCATATCGCTGTGAAAAAGGTCGCCAAGGAAATAGATCTTTTCTGGCCGGTGCTCATAAATCAGGTCAGACAGTACGGCAAGGTCGTCCTGCTCCATATTACGTGGTATGGCAATACCGGCTTTACGGAAATGGCCCACCTTGCCAAAATGTACATCGGCGGCAATCAAAGCGTTTTGCTGTTTCCAGTAAATGGCTTTTTGTGGCAGCAGTAAAAGGTCCTGATCTAAAAATTGGAAAGTTGTACCCGCACTTATCATAATCGAATGCAAAGATAAAGGTTTAAGCTAACTGCTCCTTTTCCTTCTCTTTTTCGTTAATGGCCAATTGCCCGCACGCCGCATCAATATCTTTGCCACGGCTGCGGCGTATGTTGGTGGTAATGCCTTGTTTGCGCAGGTAATCTGCAAAAGCTTCAATGCGGTCTTGTCCTGCGTTTAAGAAGCTGGCAAATGAGATAGGGTTGTACTCAATAATATTTACCTTGCAGGGCAGGTGCCTGCAAAAACGCGCCAGTTCCTCAGCATCTTTCAGCGTATCGTTCACACCGTCAAAAACAATGTACTCGTAGGTAACCGGGTTTTTAGTTTTGGCAAAATAATACTTTAAAGCATCGGCCAGTGCTTTTAGTGAGTTTTGCTCATTAATGGGCATAATGGCATTTCGCTTTTCGTCATTAGCGGCATGAAGGGAAAGGGCCAGGTTAAATTTCACTTTATCATCACCCAGTTTACGTATCATTTTGGCAATGCCCGCGGTTGATACGGTAATACGTTTGGCTGCCATGTTGAGGCCGTCCTCAGCGGTAATGCGTTCTATTGATTTTAAAACGTTGGCATAATTAAGCAAAGGCTCGCCCATGCCCATGTAAACAATATTAGAGAGCGGGATACCATAGTTCTCACGTGCCTGCTTGTCAATTAAAACCACCTGGTCGTAAATCTCATCGGGGTTGAGGTTGCGTTTACGCTCCATGTAGCCGGTAGCGCAAAATTTACAGGTGAGGCTGCAGCCTACTTGTGATGATACGCAGGCCGTCATACGGTCTGGCGTAGGTATCAAAACCCCCTCAATTAAATGGCTATCATGTAATATAAAAGAATTTTTTATAGTTTTATCAGCACTAATCTGAGAAGAATTTACCTGTACGTTATTAATTGTAAAGGTTTCGTTAAGTTTGGTGCGAAGTTCTTTCGAAATATTGCTCATGTGATCAAAAGATATGCACGATTTTTTCCATAGCCATTCGTACACTTGCTTTGCGCGGAAAGGTTTCTCATCCAGGGCAATAAAGTGTTTTTGCAGACTCTCGAGGGTCAGGCTGCGGATGTCTATTTTATCTTTTTTGTTGTTCACATTACAAAAGTACTTAAATTTAAAAAATCTGTTCTTAATTTAAAGTCATTCTTTTTTCAGATTAAAAACAATAACTAAAGGTTAATTGTAATTTTGGGAAAGTGAGTTTAAGGAGACATTGCTGATGCCAAGTTTTATTTGATGAAAAGTTTTAAAGCCGATTACATTTTCCCTGTTTGTGCCGATCCCGTAAAGAATGGAATTGTTACTGTGGATGACTATGGGAAAGTCATCTCCATTACTGATGAAAATAACCCTCCGGCCGCAAATGCCGATATTGTACACCTCCATGGTGCTATAGTGCCCGGCTTCATCAATACACATTGCCATACCGAGCTTTCGCATGTAAAAGGCCAGATACCCCCAGGCAACGGGCTCATTAGTTTTATAAAAGATATACTGGCCCTGCGCGCTTCTGCTAACGAAGATATTTTAGCGGCTGCAAAAGCTGCCGACCAGGAAATGTATGATAATGGCATAGTAGCCGTAGGCGACATTTCTAACGTGGGCGCCACCGCCCCAATGAAGGCTGCAAGTAAACTGTATTACCATACCTTTGTTGAAATATTGGGCTTTTTGCCAGAACGCGCCGAAGAAATATTTAATAAAGCGATTGAAACGCTGGATGAATTTAAGCCTCAGCCGGTATCAATAACCGCGCACGCCCCCTACACGGTTTCCAAGGAGCTATTTAAAATATTAAAAAAGTACAGCGATACTGGCTATAACCTGCTGAGTATACATAACCAGGAATGTGAGGATGAAAATAAATTTTACCGCTATAAATTAGGCGGGTTTATTGATTTATATAAGCACCTTAATTTAAATATAGATTTTTTTAAGCCACAGGCACGTAACTCGTTACAGAGTATCATCCCGTTGCTTACCAACCGGCAAAAAATATTAATGGTGCATAATACCTGCACCAACTTAAAGGATATTTATTTCATCAAACGTTTCGACAGGAATATTAACTGGTGTTTTTGCCCCAATGCTAACTTGTATATTGAAAAGCGACTGCCTAAAGTAGAGCTTTTTGTGAACCAGGGCCTGAACATCACACTGGGTACTGATAGCCTGGCATCAAACAATAAGTTGTGCATCCTAAGTGAAATGCGTACCCTTCAGCAAAATTTCCCTTCATTATCGCTTCATACCTTACTGGAGTGGGCTACTATAAACGGAGCTCAATTTTTGGGTGTTGATGACCGCATGGGTACCATAGAGGCGGGTAAAACGCCCGGCCTTAACCTGCTAACCGGGCTTGATGGTTTTAAAATAACCGACGAAACCAAGGTAAAGCGGTTGGTTTAATTCAATTCGAAGATCCGTCGATTTGAAAATTTGAAGATGGATTTCTGTTTTCAAATAATTACTGATTAATTTGACGATTATGGATTTAGGTCCTGACTTTAGGATTTCTATGGTCAGGATAATTTTCAAATCTTCAAAATTTTAAATCCTCAAATCGATCATATGAAACACCTGGATATTGTTGTTAAGGGTAATGTGCAAGGCGTGTTTTTCCGCAAATCAACTAAAGCTGTTGCCGACCAGTTAGGTGTACGTGGATATGTACGTAATGAAGCCAACGGCGATGTGTTTGTTGCCGCCGAAGCCGATGAAGCCACCATGGAGATGTTTCTGGAATGGTGTAACGAAGGCCCTGAGGACGCCGAGGTAACCACCGTTGAAACCCATGAGGGCGAATTAAAAAACTATCGTAATTTTGAGGTAGTTAAAAAGTAGTCATCATTACAACTATCCAATTTGTCAACTGCTAAAAAATTTGCCGGGCAAACGGCTCTTTACGGGCTTAGTACTATTGCTTCGCGCACGCTGAGTTTCTTTCTAACTCCTATATATACATCTACGCTTTCGGGCGGGTCATATGGGGTGCTTACCATCATGTTCAGCTACGTATCCATCCTTAACGCGGTAATGGCTTTTGGGATGGAGACCACCTTTTTCAGGTATCTGAATAAATATGCCGATAAGGCCAGGCAGGTTTATAACAACACCTTCGCGGTAATATTTGCCATTACTATATTATTCGTGATGGTTACTTTTCCGTTTGCAGGTCACATTGCCGAACTCATACGCTCGGGAGATAAAATATCTGTACAGGAGTACGCCACCTACATCAGGCTGTTTGTAGGGGTTTTGGTGGTTGATGCCTGGTGTGTAATACCATTTGCCAAGTTACGTGCCGATGGCAGGCCCGCGCGTTACGGAATGATCAAGTTTGTAAACATCGCCGTATTTATCACACTTAACCTTACTTTCTTACTTATACTCCCCTGGTGGACAGCCCACCACATGGCGGGTACAGCATTTATTGATCAATGGTTTGTAAAAGGCTGGGTAGGTTATATCTTCCTCTCAAATTTAGTAGCCAGTATCGTATCGTTTATCCAGTTACTGCCCGAGGTATTAAAGCTAAGTACTGATTTTGATAAGCCGATGCTGAGGGAAATGTTCAGTTACAGCTGGCCGGTATTGATAGCCAACCTGTCTTTCCTTGTGAACGAAAACCTGGATAAGTTGCTGCTGAGTAAAATGCTGCCGCAAAATATAAGCGTGCGCGAGGTGGGCATATACGGGGCTTGTGCCAAGATCTCCATCTTCCTGAGCATATTTGTGCAAGCTTTCCGCCTCGGGGCCGAGCCTTTCTTTTTTAACCATGCCAAAAACAAAAATGCAGGCCAAACCTATGCCCGCATTATGGATTATTTTGTGATCGTGGTGGCCATAATTTTTGTAGCGTTGGTAGCCAATATAGAGGTGCTTAAATATTTTGTAAGAAACAAGAGTTTTTGGGTTGGCTTAAACGTAGTGCCTCCTTTAGTGTTTGGTTATGTTTGCCTGGGTATTTACATGAACTTATCGGTGTGGTACAAACTGTCGGACCAAACACGGTACGGCCTTTATATATCAGGCATCGGGGCTATACTTACCATCGTATTAAACGTGGTGTTTATTCCTAAGTACAGTTATATGGCATCCGCCTGGATATCACTTGCCGCTTACGCCACCATGATGGTGTTATCCTATTTGTGGGGGCAAAAGAACTACCCTATACCATATAATCTTAAAAAGAACCTGGTATATATCATCGTATCCATCATTCTGGTATATTTATCATTTACGGTTTTCCACCGTAATATATTTATAGGCAACGGTTTATTGATACTGTTTGGATTGGGCGCTTTGTATACCGAGCGTAATGAATTAAAAGCGATATTAAAGAAATGAACGTAAGGATAATAAATAAGTCTGCTAACGCATTACCTGCTTATGAAACGCTGTATGCTGCCGGTATGGACCTTCGTGCCAGCCTGGAAAGCACGGTGATTTTGAAACCGCTGGAGCGTAAGCTGATACCTACCGGCCTGCATATTGAGTTGCCGGAAGGTTACGAAGCGCAGATAAGGCCGCGCAGCGGGCTGGCGTTTAAACATGGTATCGGTATTGTTAACTCGCCCGGGACTATTGATGCCGACTATCGTGGTGAGATCAAAGTTTTACTGGTTAATCTTTCCGATAAGGCCTTTGAGATCAATACGGGAGACCGTATCGCGCAAATGGTAGTTGCCCGGTACGAGCGCGTTAACTGGGTAGAAACCGATGAACTGGGCGAAACTGCCAGGGGGCATGGGGGCTATGGACATACCGGAATAGGTTAATTTAAGCAGGATGAAATTTACAGCGTCGCTTATACTGCTGGCTGGCCTAAACACCATGTGCCTGGGCCAGGCTAAACAGACACCGGGCAACAAAGCCGTTGTCGCACAACCATTATCAGCAGCGGATAGCGGCATGGTGAAGCAGCTCTTTTTTTCGGCCCTGCGCGAAAAAACGCTGGACAACAAGAAAGCCGCGGCAGAGCTGTTTAACCGGGTGTTGCAAATAGATGCTAACAATGACGCCAGCCTTTATGAACTGGCTAATATAGAGCAGGTTCAAAATAATTTGGTTGAAGCCCGGCTATATCTGGAACGGGCCGTTGCCCTTAACCGTGATAACGAATGGTACTGGAACGCCCTGGCATCGCTATATGAAAAATCCAATGACCTGCCTAAGCTAAACGCCGTTTTTGACGAACTGATAAGGCTTAATCCCGATAAGTCTGACTATTATTATGATAAAGCGAATGCCTTTTATCTGCAAAAACGTTACACCGAGGCCCTAAAGTTATATGATAAAGTAGAGGAGCTGGCCGGCCCGAGCGAAGAGCTGCTGTTGAGCAGGCAAAAGGTTTATCTGAGGCAAAATGATGTTAAAAAAGCCGCTTCGCTGCTTGACGCGCTTATAGAGCAGAACCCCACACAAACGCGATACTATTTAGCTAAGGCCGAAATATTTAGCACTAATAAACAATACGATAGTGCCATTGCCATTTTGCGTAAGGCAATAGCTATTGACCCTTCTAACGGGCTGCTGCATCTGGCCCTTGCCGATATTTTTCGCGAGCAAAATAAACCTGCGGCAAGTTACGACGAACTGGAAGCCGCCTTTGCAGATAGCAACCTTGATATCGACCAAAAATTACGGATCCTCTTAGGCTACCTGCCCCGGCTAAAAGAGCCTGACGCACGTGCGAGTGCATTGCAGTTAAGCAAAGTGCTGGTGCAGGCCCATCCTGATAACAGCAAGGCCTACGCTCTTTATGGCGATCTGTTATTGCAGA
Source organism: Mucilaginibacter sp. 44-25 (assembly GCA_001898335.1). Taxonomy (GTDB): domain Bacteria; phylum Bacteroidota; class Bacteroidia; order Sphingobacteriales; family Sphingobacteriaceae; genus Mucilaginibacter. Next base: position 623,825 of record MKTS01000003.1, read on the forward strand.
GCAACCAGGTTAAAGAAGCAAAGGAAGCCTACAAAAAGTCTATCAGCCTGGATAAGCAGGCTTATGGTGTACAGGAGCAACTGGTACGTATTGAGTTTAGTGAAAACAATATGGATGCCGTAATTTACGATGGTGAAAAGGCTCTTGAGCTATTTCCTAACCAGGCATGGATGAATTATATGGTAGGAGTGGCCTGGCTGGAGAAAAAAAATTATGTAAAGTCCATTAGCTATCTTAAAAACACAGTGATGCTGGCCGCTGATGATAAAAACCTGCTTACCCAATCCTATTCGGGGCTGGGCGATGCCTACCATGCTACCGGCGACAGGAAAAGTTCTGACGAAGCTTACGAAAAAGCCTTAGAGGCCGACCCCGATAATGCCTACACGCTGAACAATTATGCGTACTATTTGTCGTTAAGGAACGAACAGTTGGAGAAGGCGGCGCAAATGTCTAAGCACAGCAACAACCTGGCGCCCGATAATGCGTCGTTTGAAGATACCTATGCCTGGATATTGTTCAAGCAGAAAAAATATGCTGAAGCTAAACTCTGGGCAGAGAAATCGCTCCAACATGATAAGAATGCCAGTGCTACCAAAACGGAGCACTATGGCGATATTTTATATTTTTTGGGCGATGTAGCCGGCGCAGTGAAAAACTGGCAGAAAGCTAAAGCGCTCGGGGCCTCGTCGCCGGTGTTAGAACGTAAGATAAATGAGAAGAAATATTCTGAATAAAATAGCTATTGTTTGCTGCCTTGTAGGCTTTGCGGCTTGCAAGTCGAAAAAGCTTACAGTTATTAAGCGCCCCACTACTGCGGATTCTGCAGCTGCGGCTCGATTAAATTCTACCCGCGAAAAACTTTCGGCTATACAGGCCAACCAGGTGATGTTTAACACATTTACCGGAAAAGCAAAAACTAAGTTGGATATCAATGGTAAAAGCAATGATGTAACACTAAATATCCGCATTAACCGCGACCAGAAAATATGGATATCCATTACCGCTATAGCAGGTATAGAGGTGGCGCGCGCGCAGATAACGCCGGATAGTGTGCAGGTAATTAACCGCCTGCAAAGCGTTTATCTGAAAAAGCCATTCAGCTACATTAATAATTTTGCCGGTAAACAGGTTAATTTTAAAACTGTACAGGCACTGTTGGTGGGCAATGCTATTCCCGAGCTGCTTAATGAGCATGCTACCATTACCAACGAAGGCAGCAATACCCTACTAAGTGGTAATATGCAGGACGTAATGTACAAGCTGCTTATAGGTGCCGATCTTAAAGTTACGCAAACCAACCTGTCAAACCAGTTGGCCCGGCAAACATTGCAGGTAGCCAATAATGTATTTATTAAAGAAGGCAACCGTGTTATCCCGTCGCAAATAGATATCAGCTCAACCGCTGGTGATAAGCGTATACAAGCCAACCTGCGTTACAACACGGTTGAATTTGATAAGCCGCTCGAATATCCTTTTAGTATCCCAAAAAGTTACGAACCTGCTAATTAAATTATATTTTTGGTGGATGAAACTTTTTAAAGCCGCAATTTTTCTTGCTTGCATGTTGGTTGCTGCCGGGGCGTTCGCACAGAGCAGTGCCGAACTTAAACGCCGGCGCGAAAAACTATCTGATGAGCTGGAGCAACTTAACCAGGAGTACCAGGAAACCGCCAGCAATAAAAAAGTATCATTAAAGCAGCTGAATATCCTGAAAGCACAGATCAATCTTCGGGAAGAAAAGATAGCCAATATCAACTCCGAGGTAAGAAATTTAGACAATCAAATCTCTGAAAGCAATAATACCGTACGTAACCTGCAAAGCCAGTTAGACCAGTTAAAGAAAGAGTATGCGGGTATGGTGCTGTTTGCTTATCGTAACCAAAGCGCCTACAATAAGCTCATGTTTATTTTCGCCGCTAAGGATTTTAACCAGGCTTACCGGCGCTTAAAGTACCTGCAGCAATTTGGCACTTACCGAGAGCGACAGGCGGGTTACATACAGGGAACGCAGCGGGACCTGCATGTAAAGATCAACGAACTGGACAAGGACAAACGCGAAAAGAGCAATTTACTTGCCAACCAGGAGAAAGAAAAGATAGAGCTGGGCAAAGCGAAAAATAACCAGGTAAAGGTAATTACCGACCTTTCAAAGCAACAGGGGGCTATTAAGCAACAACAGCGGGATATCCGTAAGAGAATAGCGCAAACTAACCGGGCCATTACAGCGGCAATTAGCCGTGAAATTGAAATAGCCAGGCGCGAGGCGGAAGAAAAGGCACGGGCTGAAGCGCGCGCCGCGGCCGCAAGGGCAAAGGCGGAGAACAGGGAAGTGGCGGTAACAAAGCCAACCATTACCAAGTCATCAACCAATAGCCAGGTGCTTAATGCCACGCCGGAGGCGGCAAGGCTGTCGAACGATTTCCTGGGCAACAGGGGTCGTTTGCCTTGGCCGGTAGCCAACGGGCAGTTATTACATGGGTTTGGCACCTATACCGATGCAGACGGCATCAGGAATGAAAGCAGCGGATATGAGATACGTACAGCCGCCAACGCCACCATAAGGGCAGTATTTGATGGCGAAGTTCGGCGGGTGATCGACGTAGCGGGTTCTTACACCGTGATATTGAAACACGGGGAGTATTTTACATCATACTCTAACCTTAAATCGGTATCGGTAGGCGTGGGGCAGCATATCTCAACTAAACAGGCTATAGGCACGGTAGCGGTTGACCCGTCAACAGGCGATCCTACGGTTTCCTTTACTTTAAATAAAGGTAAGGAGTTCCTGAACCCAAAATCTTGGCTGGCTGATAATTAGTTTTTGTTTAATGCGTTAAGCTGTATAGTACTAATTGTATATTTGTAAACTTAAATGATATAAAATGTTAAGTTCGGTTTTGTTATTCTTAAATATCGGTACTCCAGAAATGATACTGATATTATTTGTAGCCCTTATGCTTTTCGGTGGTAACAAGCTGCCCGAACTTGCACGCGGTTTAGGAAAGGGTATCCGCGAGTTTAAAGACGCTTCTGAAGATGTTAAACGTGAGATCAATAACCAGATCAACAATTACGAGGACAGGAAGACTCCGGAGAAAGCCGTAGAAACCCCGATAGAAACTAAGACAGAAACGCCAACTTATGAGCCTGTTGCCGGTACGGTATCAGCATATACGGGCCATTCGGCTACCGATGCCATTGAAGAGCATCCGGCGGCTGAGGCTTCGACACCTGCTGCCGACGCTACATTTGAGAACGAAACCACCGTTAAACCGGCTGGTGAAGAAACCCATGTTGCAGAGCATCATACCACAGGCACGGAGCATGCAAACGCGGCACACATTACAACTGAAAATAAGCATGCCGAATAAACCGGCATGAGGTAAAATATTCATACATAAAAACTTAAAATCATGGGATTAGGCGCACCAGAAATTATTCTGATCATCATTGCAATATTGCTTTTGTTTGGCGGTAAAAAAGTACCCGAATTAATGCGTGGACTTGGTAAAGGCGTTAAAGAATTTAAAGACGCTCAAAACGGCGAAAGTTCAAGCTCATCGGCAAACACCAGCAGCACCGAAGATAAACCCAAGGTTTAATTTCCCTGCAACATTATTGGCGCGGTAAAAAGCCGCATTTAAAACTTATCTGTTGAAATAGTTTAAGCTTCAACAGATAAGTTTTTTTATTTTAGGCCCCATGACTAATAACTATCACTCGTATGGTGAGCTGAAAAGCGGGTTGAAAAATGGTGATACTACTGTAGAGAAATTGGTGAACGGTTACCTGCAGCAGATACAGGCCAATGTACAACTTAACGCTTTTAACGAGGTATTTGCAGCTGAAGCGCTTGAGCAGGCGCGGGCACTTGATAAGCGTATGCAAAGTGGCGGGCCGGTAGGTAAACTGGCCGGTATGGTAATTGGTATTAAAGACAATATTTCTTACAAAGGCCACAAGGTAACGGCGTCATCAAAAATGCTGGAGAACTTTACCGCTATATACTCCGCAACTATTGTGGAGCGACTGTTGGCCGAGGATGCTATCATCATAGGGCGTTGCAACTGCGACGAATTTGCTATGGGCGCTGCTAATGAGAATTCGTTTTTTGGCCCTGTAAAGAATTATGCGGATCAAACACGTGTATCCGGCGGCTCATCGGGCGGTTCAGCGTTAGCTGTACAAGCCGGCATGTGTCATGCCGCTATCGGCACCGATACCGGTGGGTCTGTTAGGCAGCCAGCCGCTTTTTGCGGTGTAGTGGGTTTAAAACCTACTTACGGGCGTATATCGCGTTATGGTATTATTAGTTATGCCTCTTCATTTGACCAGGTTGGTCCCATCACCCGCTCCGTGCAGGATGCCGCCTTACTATTGGAAGTAATGGCCGGGCCTGATGAATACGACAGCACCCTCGCCCACAAACCAGTGCCACAAATTGCCAATCTGAAAAAAGAGAGTGGCAAAAAGCGCATCGCTTACATGCAGGAAGCCTTATCCAGCCCGGGTGTTGACGCTGATGTGAAAGCCACGCTAACGGCTTACATTGATAAATTGCGCGCGGATGGCCATACCGTAAAGCCCATATCATTTGAATTATTGGATTACCTGGTGCCTACCTATTACATACTGGCTATGGCCGAGGCTTCATCCAACCTTGCACGGTATGATGGTGTGCATTATGGCTATCGAAGCCCTAATGCCGTTGATCTTACCTCAACCTATAAAAAATCCCGTTCAGAAGGTTTTGGTAAAGAGGTAAAGCGGCGAATTATGCTCGGCACCTTTGTACTAAGCGCCGGTTATTACGATGCCTATTATGCCAAAGCGCAACGTGTACGCCGCCTCATCCAAAATAAAACCAACGAGATATTGCAGGAATACGATTTCATATTAGCTCCAACCGCTCCCGAACCGGCTTTTGCTTTAGGGTTAAAGGAGAAAGATCCGGTAGTTACTTACCTTTATGATATTTTTACCGTACAGGCCTCGCTTGCAGGCGTGCCGGCAATATCCTTACCTGCAGGCAATAATAGTAAAGGTTTACCGTTAGGCTTACAATTGATAGCTAAAAGTTTTAACGAACAGGAATTGTTAAATTTCTCCGAATATTTCCTTCAGCTATAAAAAGTTAATATATTAGTAAATAACTCTCATGGTTCTGCATGCGGGTTACCCTAAAGTATGAAGAGACTATTTACTTTGCTCTCCTGCGCGTTTATTTTGCAGGTGGTTAAAGCTGATGCAAAAAAAACTTTTACAGCCCTTGCTTTACAATCTACACAGCAAGACACCAACATACTGGCTCCAGAGCCACAGGCGCCGGTATCTGTTTACAACAACGTTATTTTTAAACGCCGTTTAGATTCTATCCAGCGAGAGGTACCGCTCGACTACAATGGCTATGTACAGGCTTATATTGATCTTTACAGTCGCCGTAAGGATGAGATGGGCCGTATGATCGGCTTGTCCAGGTATTATTTCCCTATTTATGAGAAAGCCTTCGCGCAGGCCGGTATTCCTGATGAGATCAAATATCTTTCTATCGTAGAGTCGGCACTTAATCCCAATGCCATATCCAGGGTAGGCGCTGCGGGGCCATGGCAGTTCATGTCGGAAACAGCCAAGATATACGGCCTGGCGATGACAGATTATGTAGATGAACGCCGCGATCCCGTGCAGGCCAGTAATGCCGCCGCTGCTTACCTCAAGGATGCCTACCTGCAATTTGGCGACTGGTTATTGGCCATAGCGTCATACAATTGTGGAAAGAGCAATGTTGAGCACGCCCTTGAGCGATCGGGCACGCATGATTATTGGTCCATAAGGGATATGCTCCCGCCCGAAACACGAGGTTATGTACCGGCATTCATCGCCGTAAATTACATGATGCGGTACCACCGTTACCATGCCATTACACCACAAACAGCAAGTTTAGCCATTGTTACCGATACGGTAATGGTAAATAAATTTATACCACTCAGTCGTGTAGCGCAAGCTTTGGGTATGCCTCTTAAGGATATCTCTTCTCTTAACCCCGCTTATCGCCAGCAAATTATTAATGGTACGGCAGCCGCGCCACGCTGTTTGGTAGTGCCCAAGCTGGATAAGCAACAAAGTGAAATACTGCGTACAGCTGTTAATGATGTTACAACCCCGGTACGCCCCATAAGGCCTGTACAATACGTAGCTATTGCGCCTCCTCCTCCGCAGGTAACCCCGTACAGGCGATTAGCTGTGGAGGCCGGTCCACAACCAGTTAGCGGTAATGCAACCCCGGTTACGCCAACTACCCATATTACTAAGCGCGGTGAAACGCTAACTACTATAGCCACACAATATGGGGTTAAGGTAGAGCAACTGATGCAATGGAACAGGCAGTTGGGCACTAATGTTAATTTGCCTTTACTGCCCGGGCTTTCTGTAAATATTGGCCACAGCTAAAGTGAGCCATCCGTGCTATTTTGTGTAAACAGCTTTGTAATGTGCTTTTTATTGGGGCTTCAGGAAAAGTAATCGTAATTTTGGGCGCTTTAATTAAAGGGAAATTCAATGAACAAACCAAATCGTAAGCAGGATGCTCTTAATTACCATGCTAAGGGCAGGCCCGGTAAAATACAGGTAGTACCTACCAAACCCACCAACTCTCAGCGCGACCTTACTTTAGCCTATTCGCCCGGAGTTGCCGAGCCCTGCCGTGAAATAGCCAACAACGTTGAAGATGTTTATAAATATACCGCTAAAGGTAACCTTGTAGCCGTTATCAGTAACGGTACCGCGGTACTTGGCCTGGGAAATATTGGCCCCGAAGCCAGTAAGCCGGTAATGGAAGGTAAAGGCCTCCTGTTTAAGATATATGCGGATATTGACGTGTTTGACCTGGAGGTTAACGCCAAATCAGTAGATGAATTTGTTAATATCGTTAAAGCGCTTGAGCCAACTTTTGGCGGCGTAAACCTCGAAGATATTTCTGCGCCTACATGTTTCGAAATTGAACGCAGGCTTAAAGCCGAAATGAATATCCCCGTGATGCACGATGACCAGCATGGTACGGCCATTATTTCGGGCGCGGCTCTGATGAACGCGTGTGAGATACAGGGAAAGAAGCTGGATAAGATAAAACTGGTAGTGAACGGCGCCGGCGCCGCGGCAGTATCATGCACTAAAATGTACCTGTCATTGGGGGTTAAAAAAGAAAACCTGGTGATGTTTGACATTAACGGATTGCTTACCCCTGACCGCACCGACCTGGATGATATCCGCCTGGAGTTTGCTACCCAGCGCAAAGATATTACCACCCTGGCCGATGCCATGAAAGGTGCCGACGTTTTTGTAGGCCTTTCTGCGGGTAATGTAGTAACGCCCGAAATGCTGGTAAGCATGGCTAAAAACCCTATCGTTTTTGCTATGGCCAACCCCGAGCCGGAAATAAGCTACGATCTGGCTATTGCCGCCCGTAAGGATATTATAATGGCTACCGGCCGGTCTGATTTCCCTAACCAGGTGAACAATGTGCTCGGCTTCCCTTATATTTTCCGCGGGGCACTTGATGTAAGGGCGACTGCCATAAATGAGGAGATGAAAATTGCCGCTACCAAGGCTATTGCCGAAATGGCTAAAAAGCCGGTGCCGGAAGCGGTGAACTTAGCCTACAATATTACTAACCTCAAATTTGGCAGGGATTATATTATTCCTAAGCCAATGGATCAGCGCCTTATTACCGAGGTTTCGGCAGCGGTAGCAAAGGCTGCCATTGATTCGGGTGTGGCGCGTAAAATAATTACTGATTGGGATGCCTACCGCGAAGAGTTGATGACCCGCCTGGGCACCAACAACAAAATACTGCGCGACATCACTAACCAGGCTAAACAGAACCCAAAACGGGTGGTGTTTGCCGAGGCAGATAACTACAAAATATTACGTGCCGCGCAGATTGTAAAGGAAGAAAAGATAGCTACGCCGATATTATTGGGTGATGAAACCCGCATCCGAGAGATCATGCGTGAAACGGAGCTTGACCTGGGCGATGTAGAGATCATTGATCCTAAAAAACAAACCAATCGCTCGGAAGAATATACGCAATTCCTGTTTAAGAAACGCCAGCGCAGAGGGGTAACCTTATTTGAGGCCAAAAAAATGATCACCGACCGTAATTACTACGGCGCTTGCATGGTTGAATTTGGCGAGGCCGACGCACTGATATCCGGGCTAACCAAAAATTACGCGTCAACCGTTAAACCTGCACTCCAGATCATCGGTATTGAAGAAGGTATTAGCCGGGTAGCGGGTATGTACCTCATGATCACACCAAAAGGGCCATTCTTTTTTGGTGATACAACCGTAAATATAAACCCTACGGCCCAGGAACTCGTAGACATAACCGTGTTAATAGAAAAATCGGTTAGGCAGTTGAATATCCAGCCCCGCGTAGCGGTGTTGTCTTATTCAAACTTTGGTTCAAACGATGGCGAGTTGCCGGAGAAAACACGCGAGGCGGTTAAGATATTGCACGATAAATACCCGGATATGGTTGTTGACGGTGAGATGCAGGCTAACTTTGCCCTTAACCCGGCATTGCTGGCAGATAATTTTCCTTTCTCAACGCTTAACGGCAAGCCGGCTAATACACTTATCTTCCCTACATTAGAGTCTGGTAACATTGCTTACAAGCTAATGCAGGAAATTGGCGGCGCCGAAGCTGTTGGCCCTATTCTTTTAGGGTTAAAGAAACCGGTGCATGTATTACAGTTAGGCAGTTCGGTACGCGAGATCGTGAATATGGTTACCATAGCCGTAATTGACGCGCAAATAAAATGCGCCCGCGACAACCAGGCTAAAACAAAAAAGAAATAATCTGAAAAAACATGTACGACTATATTGATGGTAAACTGGCGTTCAAGAGCGCCGCTTATGTGGTGATAGATGCAGGTGGTGTTGGTTACCAGATCAATATATCGTTAAATACCTATTCGCAGATTGGCGATCATGAACGTTGCAAGTTATACACCTGGCTGCACGTTAAAGAAGATGCACATACACTTTATGGTTTTGCCGATGCAGGAGAGCGCAAGCTCTTTCTGCATTTGGTATCCATATCGGGCATTGGCCCAAACACTGCCCGCATGATGCTGTCGTCCATTACTCCTGCCGAAATACAGGCGGCCATTGTACAAGGCAATGTGGCGCTTATTAAAAGTATAAAAGGCATTGGCCCGAAATCGGCACAGCGCATTATCTTAGAGTTGCAGGATAAGCTTAAAAAAGAAGGCCCGGATACATTAACTTCGGTACCAACAGGGTTAAAAACGGCAAAAGAAGAGGCGCTTTCCGCCCTTGTAATGCTGGGCTTTGTTCGTAATGTTGCAGAGAAAGTTCTGGATCAGGAAATAAGCAAAAATACCGGTGTTTTAACTGTAGAGCAACTGGTTAAATTCGCCCTTAAGAACTTATAATTACTGGAATTTAATAGATTAACTTGGTAAAAACTTTTACTACTAAGCTTTTTGTAGTGATACTTTTTGTATCTGCTTTAAGCGGAGCGGGGAAGCTTTATGCCAGGCAAACGCAACAAAATCAGGTCCCTAACCAACAACCTAACCAGTACCCCGCATCGCAGGGGCAGCAGCAATATCCAACACAACAGGGGCAGCAGTTCCCTAACAGGCAGCAACAATATCCAAACCAGCAATCGCCTAACCAACCACAGCAGCAACCTTTTAACCAGCAGCCAAGGCCCGGCCAATTGCCTGTAAGCAACCAGCCACCTGTAGCGCCATCGGGCTCGGCAACCGCCCGCGCCGATACGGGCTTTAAACCGGGGCCAATAAAGCTGCGCGAGCCTACTACAAAAAGGGAACGGTCGGGTTTGTTTTTTAAAGACCCGCCCGGGTTAGTACGCACTATTGAGTATGATCCGCTTACCAACCGTTATATATTGTATGAGCGCCTGGGTAACCTTAACTATCGTCCACCGCAGTATTTAACGTTTAGTCAGTACCTGCAATTACAGCAACGCAGCCTCCGGCGCGATTATTTTCAGCAGTTATCAGACAATTATGCTTTTGAGTCGCAGCAGCCGGGTTTTATCCCTCAGATAAAGGTGCGCAGCAAAACCTTTGAGCAGATATTCGGCAACTCAAACATTAACATACGGCCTCAGGGTTCGGCGGAAGTGATATTGGCCGGGCAGATCAATAAGAATGAGAACCCGCTGTTCAATACCCGGCAGCGTAACCAGTTCAATTTTAATTTCGACCAGCGCATACAGCTCAATGTTACCGGCGATATAGGTGATAAACTAAAGATCACTACCAATTATAATACACAGGCGCAGTTCCAGTTTGAGAACCAGATTAAACTTGATTATACCGGCCATGCCGATGAGATCATCCAAAAAATAGAAGCCGGTACCGTAAGCATGCCGCTCAATACTACACTAATCACCGGGAGCCAGGCATTATTCGGCGTAAAAACCAAGTTGCGTTTCGGCCGGCTGGATGTAACCAGTATTTTCTCGCAGCAGCGCTCGCAGGCAAAAAATATTACCATAACCAATGGCTCGCAGCAGGGTAATATCTCTATAACCGCGGCAGATTATGAGGCCAATAAGCACTACTTTTTATCTCAGTATTTCCGCAACAATTATAATCGCGCGCTGGCGAATATTCCCATTATCAGCTCAAACATCACCATTACCAAAATTGAGGTTTGGACCACTAACCGTACCAACGTAACCGATAACTCGCGGGATATACTGGCATTTATGGACCTGGGTGAGAACAAGCCGCATAACCCCCTGATACAGGGTGGTTCGGCTTACAGCGGTTATCCGGCGGGTTTCCAGGGGCCGGGTTTTCCGCAGCAGTCCAACTCGCTTTTAGCCAACCTGCCTGCTGGCGCCCGCAATACCAACTCTAATGATGTGGCTAATTATTTCAGGGCAAGCGGTGGTACCGATAACTATGCCAAGCTTACCTACGCGCGTAAGCTAAAGGATAACGAATTTACACTGCATCCTCAACTGGGTTATATCTCCCTTAATTACCCGCTCAATAATGATGAGGTACTGGCGGTGGCCTATCAGTATACCGTAAATGGCGTGCAATACCAGGTAGGGGAGTTTAGCAGCGACAGAGCTGTTAACAACGCAACGCCAACGGTACTATATACCAAATTGCTAAAGAACGAACTGCTAAAAACCAACCTGCCTACCTGGGACCTGATGATGAAGAACATCTATTCATTGGGAGCTTACCAGATCAGTCCTACTAATTTCAGGCTTAACATCTCCCGGCTCGATGATAAAACCGGCATCGAAAAAACGATCATGGATGAGGGTAACAACCTCAAGGAGAAAAGATGGTTGCAGATAACCGGGCTGGATAACCTTAATCAGCAGAATGATAAATCGCCTGATGGTTACTTCGACTTCCTGGAGGGCATCACCATTGATTCGCAGAACGGGCGAATCATGTTCCCCACCATTGAACCTTTCGGCAGCGACCTGGAAAGGCAGTTCACCTCGGCGGAAGGCGACCTTAAAACCCGGTATGTTTATCAGCCATTATATGATTCAACCAAAACCATTGCTCAGCAGTTGTTCCCCAAGCTTAACCGCTACCTCATTAAAGGGACTTACACGGGCCAGAATGGGTCGGAGTATCAGCTCAACGCGGTAAATATCCCGCAGGGTTCGGTAGTAGTAACGGCCGGTAACCTAAAATTGCAGGAAGGGACAGATTATACGATCGATTACAGCGCGGGGCGGCTGCGTATGCTTAACCAGGCTCTTTTACAATCAGGGCAACCTATTAACATTAAACTGGAAAACAACGAGCTGTTTGGGGTGCAGCAAAAATCGCTATGGGGTACAAGGCTTGATTATCGGGTAAATCCTAAACTGGCCCTCGGTGCCACTATTATGCACCTTACGGAGCAGCCCATTACGCAAAACGAAATAGTGGGCGAAGAATCTATATCCAATACTATTTGGGGTTTCGATGCCAATTACAGTACCGAGTCGAGGTTTTTAACCAGGCTGGTAGATAAGATACCCTTTATCAATACTAAAGCACACTCTACCATCAATTTCAGCGGTGAGTTTGCCCAACTGATGCCCGGAAGTCCCGGCGCGTTGAATTTCGCAGGTTCACGTAATGGTACTTCATACCTGGATGATTTTGAGAACAGCCGCTCGGTTATTGATATTAAAAGCGCCATTAACTGGCAGCTTTCGGGTACGCCGCAACTATTCCCCGAGTCGCAAACCTTCAATGATCTCAGTTACGGGTTTAACCGTGCCCGACTGGCCTTTTATAATATCGACCCTATATTTTATACCAACTCGGGCAACATACCGGTTTCCAGGAACGATCTGTCAAACCATTACGTAAGGCAGGTGCTGGAGCAGGAGGTTTTCCCATACAAGCAATCAACCACCGGGCAGCCGCTAAGCCTGGCCACGCTTAATCTTGCTTTTTATCCCACGGTTCGCGGCCCATATAACTATACTACAACCGGTGTAAATACTGATGGTACTTTGCAGAACCCCCGCAACCGTTGGGGCGGTATTTTCCGTAAGCTGGAAACCAATGATTTTGAATCGCTGAATGTGGGTTACATCGAGTTTTGGGTGCTGGATCCGTTTATTTATAAACCTAACTCCGCAGGTGGCGACCTGTATTTCAACCTCGGCAGTGTATCTGAAGATATATTAAAAGATGGACGTAAGAGCCTGGAGAACGCCTTGCCGGTAGATGGTATTACGGCGGATAAGGTTGATGAAACCGCCTGGGGCCGTGTATCCAGGTTACAGCCGGTGGTAAACGCATTTGATAACAACCCGGATAACCGCCGCCTGCAGGATGTGGGTTTAGACGGGTTGAATAACGCGGACGAAAAAACAAAGTTCGCGCCTTTCCTGCAGCAAACACAGGGTGTGCTGAACCCGCAGGCAGCAGCTGCCCTTAATGCCGACCCATCGTCTGACGATTATCGCTATTATCAGGGGCAGGCGCTTGACCAGGCCGGTGCAGGTATCCTGGAACGCTACAGCCGTTATAATGGTACCGAAGGCAACTCCAAAACGGCTGAACAATCACAGGCGGAGCTGGGCATACAAACATCGGCATCAACATCGTTGCCTGATGGAGAGGATATCAACCGGGATAATAACATGAGCCAAACCGATGAGTACTTCCAGTACCGGGTTTCCATCCGCCCGCAGGATATGGTTGTTGGCCAAAATTATATTAACGATAAGATCACGGCCAATGTGAAGCTTCCAAACGGCACTACGCAGTCAGTTACCTGGTACCAATTCAGGGTGCCCATAACTGATTATACCAGTAAAGTAGGCAACATACAGGATTTTAAGGCCATACGGTTTATGCGTATGTTCATGACCAACTTTGCGGATACCGCCGTACTACGCTTTGCTACCCTGCAATTGGCCCGCAGCGAGTGGCGCACCTTCAATGCTGAAAATAACCCTATAAACATTATTGCCGATCCGGCTATACAAAGTCCGGTAAATGATGGTTCTACACTGGATGTACAAGCGGTAAATATTGAGGAGAACGGTAACCGCACCCCTATACCTTATGTGGTGCCTCCGGGCATTAACCGCCAGCGTAATTATAATAACCTGCAAACGGATACTAAGCTGAACGAGCAGTCGCTCTCTCTAAATGTGACCAATTTGCGCGATGGTTATTCGAGGGCCGCTTTCCGTACGTTCTTTAATGACCTGCGCGCCTACAAACGCGTGCAAATGTTTATACATGCCGAGGGTGACCAGTTAAAGGATAACGACCTGAACGCCTTTATTCGCCTGGGTGTAGATTACCAGGATAACTATTATGAATATGAAGTGCCACTGGCCATAACCCAACCCGGCACACGCGACCCGGGAGCAATATGGCCTGCTGTAAATGAACTGAATTTGCAGCTGTCTATTTTAACCGATGCTAAATTGGCGCGAAACAATGCCAAGCTCAACGGGCAGCCCTGGCCGTTTACGGTACCTTTTACCTATACTGATGGCAAGAACAAGGTAACCATTAAGGGCCAGCCCGACCTGAGCCGCCTGCGTACCATTATGCTGGGTGTGCGTAATCCTTATAAGGCCAACGGAACCATAGGCGACGACGGCCTCAATAAAACGGGTACCGTATGGTTCGATGAATTGCGCCTTACCGATTTTGACCAGGGCGGCGGCTGGGCCGCAACCGCCCGTGTTGACGCAACATTGGCAGATTTTGCCAATATCACCGTATCAGGCAGTAAGAGTACCATTGGTTTTGGTACGCTTGACTCGCGTGTGAGCGACCGCAGCCGTAGCGACAACCAGATCATTGATGCTTCGGCGAGTGTGGAACTGGGCAAGTTTTTCCCGGATAAGAGCGGTATACGCATACCTGCCTATGTCAATATATCTACCCAAAAAAGCACACCCCAGTATGACCCCGGCATGGCCGATGTGGAACTGAAAAAATCATTAGCGGCGGCTCCAAGCAGTCAGGCCCGTGACTCGATAAAAAGGGTTTCGGAAGATTTTACCGTTCGCAAGAGCATTAACTTTACCAATGTACACAAGGAACGTACCGATGTTTCTGCCCCGGCGCATGTTTGGGATATTGAGAATTTTGCCGCTACGTATGCTTATACCGAGTACCAGCATCATGATTTTATTGTAGAGAACGATATGGCAAAAACTTATCGTGTGGCGCTTAACTACAATTATACCCGGGAACCTAAATACATTACGCCGTTTGCCAAGATCATTAAAAACAACCTGCTGGCACTGGCCCGCGATTTTAACTTTAGTATACTGCCATCCAGGTTAAATTTTAGTATCAATTTCGATCGTTTTTACTCTGAAAATACCCTACGCAACAACGACCCCAATAATTATATTGCTATCCCTACATCGTTTAACAAGAACTTTAATATTACAAGGGTATATGGCATAGGCTGGAACCTATCCAGATCCCTTTCGCTGGATATTGATGCCACCAATCTTTCCGTAGTGGATGAGCCCGCAGGCCGTATCAATGGCCTTAAACGCGATACCTTATGGACCAATCTGATGCGACTGGGCCGTACGGTAAATTATAATCATACCATTAACATTAACTACACCACCCCGGTAAATAAAATACCGGGGCTCGATTGGACCGCGCTTACTATGCGTTACAGTACCAATTTTAACTGGCAATCGCAACCGACGTTTGCCATCAATAACCCTACATATGATGTGGGCAACAGTATACAAAACGCCCGTACCATACAGCTTAATCCGAACTTAAACTTTGCTAATTTCTATAACAAGTTCAGGGGGTTAAGAAAGGGGCGTGATGAGAAAACAAGCATTGGCAAACTGTTTTTGGGTGTGCTCACCAGTATTAAAAGTATAAGTGGTACCTACACCCGCACAGAGGGTACGTTCCTGCCGGGTTATCTGCCTAAGTCCAATTTCTTCGGGCAGGACCTTAATTATAATTCTCCGGGTATCGGCTTCCTGCTGGGCAGCCAGGCTGATATACGGCCAACCGCTATAGCACGCGGCTGGATAAGTACCGATACCTTGCAAAATCAGCTTTTTGTAAAGTCCTTTAACGAGGATATACAGCTACGCAGCATCATTGAACCGCTGCCGGATCTGCGTATCGAGCTGAAGGCTTTCCGTACGCAGGACCGCAATTACCAAACGCAGTTTAAATATCTGGAGAGTACCCAAAGTATTGAGAACCTCAGCCCGGTTACTTCGGGTACATACAGTATCTCCTTCCTGTCTATCGGTACGGCCTTTTCCAAAGGTGGCGATGTCGACCGTAATTCCGCGGACTTCCAAAAGTTTCTGGATAACCGTACAGTAGTATCGCAGCGTTTAGGCCAGCAAAACCCCAACTCGGCGGGTACAAACGGCGGGTATGCCGATGGTTACAGCCCTAACGCGCAGAATGTGTTAGTGCCGGCTTTCCTGGCGGCATACACAGGTAAGGATGCCAGCGCGGTAAGCCTAAACCAATTCCCTAAAATACCTATCCCTAACTGGGATATTAAATACAGCGGCTTAGCCCGCTTGCCGTTGTTTAATGATCTGTTTGATTCGTTTGATCTGCGGCATGTTTACCGCTCATCTTATAACGTTAGCGCTTATACTACTTTATTGCAATACCAAACTATAAACGGCTACAGCAGCACACGCGACGCGAATAACGACTTTTTGCCGCTTTACCAGTTCTCGCAAGTGAGTATACTCGAATCATTCCTGCCTTTGCTGGGGGCGGATATGCGCTTTAAAAACAGCATGACCGCCAATGTGGAGTTCAGTAAAAACAGGTTCTTAAACCTCAGTATGCTTAACAGCCAGTTGGCCCAGCAGGATGAGAATATTATTGTGCTTGGGTTTGGCTATCGCCCTAAAAACTTCCATATCCCCTGGGGATTATTTGGCAGCGGACGCGAGAATAATGATGTGAACTTTAAACTGGATGTAGCTATCAGAGATAAAAAGCTGGTGATCTACCGTGCTGATGTGCCCGGCGCGGAGATATCCGCGGGCTCTAAAAATATCACCCTGCGCCCGTCTATAGATTACGTGATCAACCAGCGTTTTAACCTTAACCTATTTTACGATAGCAATATCACCAAACCATACACCTCGCAGGCCTTTACCACCGCGTTCACCAATTTCGGTATCAACCTGAAACTGTTACTGCAATAATTTAACGATAGCGATTACCAGCATAGCAAAACCAAGCCGGCATATTTTGTAATATTGCTTTATGGAAATTAAGGAAGCGCAGCATCTTATAGATAACTGGATCAAAACAACCGGGGTACGTTATTTTAATGAATTGACTAACACTGCCATGTTAATGGAAGAAGTTGGCGAGGTGGCGCGTATTATGGCCCGGCAATACGGCGAGCAATCGTTCAAAAAGTCGGACAAGGAAGTTAACCTGGCCGATGAAATGGCCGATGTGCTTTTTGTGCTGATATGCCTGGCTAACCAAACCGGCATTGACCTAACGGACGCGCTGGAAAAAAATCTTGAAAAAAAGAGCATCCGCGATGCAGACAGGCACAGGAACAACGAGAAGTTAAAATAACTTATTCGGAATATAAGTTCGATAAATAATATAAATCAAAATATAATTTTTTTATATATTATAATTCAGAATTTTGTAATGTAAATTTGATTCAGCTAATCAATTTATATTATGAAAAAATATCTTATTCTTTCATTGCTGGTACTAATTGTACTGGCATGTAAACAAAACCCATCTGAAAATTTAACAAAGGTAAAGGAAGCTTTGCTACCTCCGCCAATTGCAGAGAAAGTAAACAGCGTATCGTTTAAAGCGCCGGTTATTAAATCTGATAAAGAGGACGTAGGCTATAATGCCGAATCGGAGCAGCAAGAAGTTGTTGGCAATAATGCAGCTGTAAGCTCCAGGCAGAAAGTTGAATCGGTTGATAAAAAGATCATTAAAGAAGGCGACATCAGTTTTGAAACGACCAACGTAGCCAAAACCCGCAAGCAGATATTAACCAACCTTAAACAATTGAGCGGCTATGCTGAAAGCGATAGTGAAACGCTGAACGGCGATGAGAACCGCAAAGAATATGTATTAGCTATCCGCATCCCTGCAGTTAATTTCGATGCGTTTCTAAATAGTGTATCCGACGCTGCAACAAAGATCGACCAAAAGAACATCCGTATTAAGGATGTTACCACAGAATTTATTGATACTAAAGTCAGGCTTAATAATAAGCTCGAATTGGAGAAGCGGTATGTTAATTTGCTTAACCGCGCCGGCAAAATGCGCGATCTGCTGGATATTGAAGAAAAACTCACTGAGATACGCAGCGATATAGAATCAACCCAAAGCCAGCTTAACTATATGAGCAAGCAGGTAGAGTATAGCTCGCTAAATATTACTTTTTACACTACCCAGCCAGCGCAGGTAAACGCGGGAAATGGTTTTGGCTACAAACTAAAAATGGCGCTTAGTAATGGTTTTGATGTTTTACAGTCGTTATTCTTTGGGGTAATAGCCGTATGGCCATTCATACTTGCCGGAACTATTACCTACTTCATTGTTAAACGCTGGCGCAAACAACGCAAAGTAGTAGCTGAAAGCTAAGACAGCTTCACCAGCTTTTCACCATCCAGTACGGGGATTGCCGTGGTAATGTCTATTTGCAGGCAAAAGGCAATGTCTTTTTCAATGCCGAGTTTTTTCAATCGTTCGCCGTGCGATGTTTTGCTGAGGTATTGGCTTATATCATGCTTGCCCAGCTGAAAAAGATCGTTGGCGGCAATGGCGGGATCGTCAAGCGTGTAACCTTCGGTTTTTAGCTGTTCTACTACTGCTCCTGCAAAAAGCGTGTCTTCCAGGTTAAAGTTATTCTTCCAGCCCGAGCAAATCAGCAATATGTTCTCATGCTGCCCTTTAAGCCAGTTACAAAGCGCTGTTAAATTAAAAAATGAGCCAATAACTACACGTTTAGCGCTACGTGCTAAGTGCAGCGCATGTGTGCCGTTGGTAGTGGTAAGTACAATGGTTTTACCTGCAACCTTCTCGGCAGTGTAAGAAAATGGAGAGTTACCAAAATCAAAGCCGTCAACCACCTCGCCATTACGTTCAGCAGCCAGCAGGTAATGTTCTCCCTTTTCACGGTAGGCCGCGCACTCGGCAACTTCGGCCACCGGTATAATGGCTTTCGCTCCGTTACCCATACCGTAAGTGATAGATGAAGTGGCACGGAATATATCAATTACCACCACAATATAATCTTCTACCTTATATAGTGGAATTAGAGCGGGGGTAAGGCAAACGTCAAGACATTTCGTCATTGGATCATGGAGTCATTAGGTCATTGGAGAAAACATTGAGTCGCAAGTCAACTCATGACTCAATGACCCAATGA
Organism: Mucilaginibacter sp. 44-25; assembly: GCA_001898335.1. GTDB lineage: Bacteria > Bacteroidota > Bacteroidia > Sphingobacteriales > Sphingobacteriaceae > Mucilaginibacter. The sequence continues at coordinate 642,773 of MKTS01000003.1, forward strand.
TTCAATGACAGCGCAACGCGCCTATTTATAAAACGGTGGTTTTACCACTTTTGCCCTCACTTTATTATCGCGTATGCTGATGTAGATCTCGGTGCCTTCTTTAGCAAATCCGGATTTTATATACCCCAGGCCGATAGCTTTTTGTAATGATGGCGATTGCGTGCCTGAGGTTACTTTACCTATCTCGTTGCCTTCGGCATCAACAATCACGTAATCATGGCGTGGTATGCCCCGGTCTATCATTTCAAAACCTACCAGTTTGCGGTCTACGCCTGCTTGTTTTTGTTGTTGCAAAGCCTCAGAGTTGGTAAATTCTTTATTGAATTTAGTTACCCAGCCTAAACCGGCTTCCAAAGGCGAGGTGGTATCGTCAATATCATTGCCGTATAAACAGAAACCCATTTCCAGGCGCAGTGTATCGCGGGCTGCAAGGCCAATAGGCTTAATGCCAAACGGCTCGCCGGCCCTGAATACTTCGTTCCAGATATGCTCCGCATGCTCGTTATCAAAATAAAGCTCAAAACCACCGGCGCCGGTATAACCTGTAGCCGAAACAACTACATTATCAACACCGGCAAATTTACCTTTAGTGAAGGTATAATATTCCATTGATGCCAGGTCAATATCAGTAAGGCTTTGCAAGGCGTCAGCAGCCTTAGGGCCCTGTACAGCCAACAGAGAGGTGCGGTCTGAAATATCTTTCATCTCCACACCTTTAGTGTTGAATTTTGATATCCAGTTCCAGTCTTTTTCAATGTTTGAGGCGTTAACTACCAGCATATACGTTTTTTCGTCAATGCGGTAAACCAGCAGGTCGTCAACAATGCCGCCATCTTCGTTCGGCAGGCAAGAGTATTGTACCTTGCCATCATAAAGCTTAGCCGCATCGTTACTGGTAACACGCTGTATGAGGTCAAGGGCGTTTTCTCCTTTAAGGATAAACTCGCCCATGTGGCTTACGTCAAATACACCTACACCCTTGCGCACGGTATCGTGTTCAACATTTACACCTGTATATTGTACGGGCATATTATAACCGGCAAACGGCACCATCTTGGCACCTGTTTTTACATGTATAGGAGTTAAGGCAGTATTTTTCATGAAAACAATTTAATGCGGCAAAAATAGGAAAATAGCTGTACCTGACAGGGCTATTTTAAAACTGTTTGGTAAAAATGGATGAGTTTTGGTGTAATAATACTTATATCATGCTGCTCTTCTACCAACTTGCGGGCATTAAGGCCTATCTCACGGCAGTAATACTCGTCAATGAGGCATTTTTTTAACGCGCGGTAGAACTCATCGGTGGTGTTGGCAATGATGATATTTTTCCCATTTTCGATATTGATCCCCTCGGCGCCGGCGGATGTTGAGATGATGCATTTTTGCATGGCCATTCCCTCAAGTATCTTTACGCGCATACCCCCGCCGGATAAGAGCGGAACGATCATGATAGCTTTGCTATTTACAAACTCCAGGGCGTCATCTACCTCGCCATGTATGAAAACCTTTCCTAAAACCTCGTAATCGTCATATTCCTCGGGTATGTTATGGCCGGCAATGTATAGCTTGGCCTTAAGGTCGCCGTCGGTTATTTCCTTATGAAAATTATCCATAAACCATTCTACGCCTTCGCGGTTAGGCATCCAGTCTAATGAGCCAAGGAAAAACACGCCCGAAAAATCGGTTTTACTCAGGTCTGGCCGGTAAAGAGAGATGTTAATGCCAATGGGAAGCACAGTAACAGGTATTCGTGCGCCAAAATCAAGCAGCGATTGCTTGTCCTGCTGGGTAAAAGTTACAATAGCATCAAACAGGTTAAGCAACCCGAGTTCGTAATTTTTTATGCGTTTGGCGAGTAATTTTAAATACCACTTTTTAAAAGGGTCACTTTTTTGGCGGGCCAGTTTTTCCCAAACCTGGTGTTCAATATTATGCGCCCTGAAAATTACTTTTGCCTTTGAACTTCTGCGTATCGCGCCCAGATATGGCGCTACAAATATCCCTTCGAGCTGTACAATATCATAGGCATTATCGGTAAGCGTTTTAATTAGTAGTTTTTCGAACCCCGGGTTATAATACCGGTCAATATTGTAGGTGTTTGAAGTGAAGAGGTTGCTTACCGCTTCAACCATGGTTACCCTTATATCAATGTCATATTCGGTGTAACTGATACGGTCAAGCAATGCATCTCGTTCGCGCAGGCCAGAGTGCTTTTTAACATTGAGGGATAACAGGGTAACCTCATGCCCCAGATCAACCAGGCCCTTTATGGTATTGCCTACCACAATAGGGTAACCGCCGTTTTGCGGAAACGGTGCACGGTGGGTTAAGATAAGGATCCTCAAGCTTACGGGTTAGTTGGTTTGGTGTAAAGTTATAACCTTACAATTAAGGGTCAAACGTCTTCTTCAAAAATTAGCAGTTGTGGATCGGTTACTTTAAAACTTTTACGGTGATATGGCGTATGGCCCATTTCTAAAACCATTTTGCGGTGGCTAATGGTTGGGTAACCTTTATTAGAATGCCAGTTATACTCCGGATGTTCAGCAGCTATTTGCTTCATATAATCATCCCGATAGGTTTTGGCTAAAATAGAAGCGGCGGCTATACTGAAATATTTAGCATCGCCCTCTACAATGCATTTGTGGGGCAGGTCGGCATATTTGTTGAAGCGGTTGCCGTCGATAATTAAAAATTCGGGTTTAAGATGCAGTTTTTCAATCGCGCGGTGCATAGCCAGGAAAGATGCGTTAAGGATGTTGATCCGGTCTATCTCATGGTTATCGCACCAGGCAACAGCGTGGGCTATGGCTTTTTGTTCTATCTCTAAACGTAGCTGGTAGCGTACCTCTTCGGTAAGTTGCTTGGAGTCGTTAAGCAAGTGGTGGTCAAAATCTGCCGGTAGTATTACAGCCGCTGCAAATACGGGGCCCGCAAGACAACCACGGCCGGCTTCATCACAACCAGCCTCTAACAATTCGTACTGGTATCTGGCTGATAACGTCCTGCGTTCCTTCACAATCTTCACTTTCCTGGGCTGTACCTTCTTCATGTATTATACAAATATCAAAAACCCGTAGCACGACTGCAAGTGCGGTTTAAAATAAAAGAGTTTAAACCAATAGGCACCACAGGTGTTAATTAAACGATGAAAAAGCTTGCCTTGTTGTTATTGATGCTCTGCAGCGTGCAGGTATTTGCACAAAAGCGTACTCCGCTGCCACATGGAATAGTATTTGGTAAAAAGCCCAAAGACATTGCGCCGATACCTGCCGCAAAATTAGAAACCCTTATGGGAGGCAAAATACGGCAAACCACCGCCATTACCGGCAAAATAACTAAAGTAACCAAAGAGCAGGGTGGCTGGTTTAACATAGATGCAGGAAACGGACGAGTAATAGAGGCGCATTTTGCTGATTATAATGTTAAGCTGCCTAAAGCCATTACAGGCCGTACAGTAATTATTGAGGGCGTAGCGCAAAGGCAACTCATAGCCGATGATGCACAGCATTTTGCCGGTGATACCGTGAGGGGTAAAAAACAACACCAGGTAAAAGTTAACCCTAAGGATCGCATTACTTTTGAGGTGCAAGGCCTGATGGTTGATAAATAGATATTTATTCATATAAAAGCAAAAGCGCGACCGAATACAGTCGCGCTTTTGCTTTTATGCTATTTGCTTAAGCGAAGCGGGCTTGCTTCTTAAGAGCCGAAGGTTCCAGGTGCAGGTGGCCTGCAAAAAGTTCGCGGACTTTCTCTGCTACCTCGGCACGGTTTACGGTTTGTGCGTCGCGGCGGCATTTCAGATAATGCTCGCGGGCAATTTTCTCCGCAAGGTCACCAAGGGTTTTAACCTTGAGTTCTTTACCGAATTTACCGGCAAGTACCAGTCCGGTAATAGATGCTACCATACCTATGTATCCAACAGTGCTGTAAACAAAACTTACTGTGATAAATAACAATAAAGATAAAGCGAAAGCCCAAACGATTCCTTGCTTAGGGCGTAACAGGTTCATGTGTAAACCCATTTCCTGCTCCACATCGGCAACAACCTCAATACGTGTATCGCGCGGGAAGAGCTCGCATAATTTGGTGGTTGGCTTAAGATCGCAACGGTCTACTGCCTTTTTGGCATTGATGGCGTTGCGTAGCTTGTAAAAAGCCTGCTGCGTAGTACAACTATCAGCATGTGCCTGTTTTATCTTGGTTACTACCAGGTCGCACAGGGCGCCAAAGGTTTTTACCTGGTTAAGATCCTCATTTTCGAACCTGATATTGAACGAACACTCAATTTTCGCCAATATATCACCTATATTCTCCGGGTCGATAGTATTTAAATTAACTATCGGCGCGCCATTCTTAAAACTAACTTTCAATCCTGTAGCACTAAATTAAACAATGGGGTAAGCCGCCGCGAATATACGGTGGCTTACCTTGTAATTCAAAACTGATACCAGCGCTGAATTACTTACTTAAATACATTGATTTTTCTTTGTATAGATGCCTGAAGTAAGGGTCCATCAGGTTAGGAATAAACCTGATCGCTTCGCCGGTTGATTTCATCTCAGGGCCAAGCTCCTTATTTACTTCCGGGAATTTATCAAACGAGAACACCGGTTCTTTTATTGCATAGCCCTTAAGCTTACGCTGTATGGTGAAATCTTTTATTTTGTTTACGCCCAGCATTACCTTGGCAGCAATGTTTATGTATGGCACATCGTAAGCTTTAGCTATAAACGGCACCGTACGTGACGCGCGCGGGTTTGCTTCAATTACGTATACTTTATCATCCTTAATGGCAAACTGAATGTTAAGCAAGCCGCGAACGTTAAGCGCGCGGGCTACTTTTTCTGTGTATTCTTCCATCTGGCTGATCACGTTGTCGCTCAGGTCGAATGGAGGCAGTACCGCGTAAGAGTCGCCGGAGTGGATACCCGCAGGCTCTATGTGCTCCATCATACCAATGATGTGTACATCCTCACCATCGTGAATAGAATCTGATTCAGCCTCGGCCGCACGGTCAAGGAAGTGGTCGATCAACACGCGGTTGCCGGGGAGATTTTTCAACAAATTAACCACAGCTTTCTCCAGGTCTTCATCATTTATCACAATGCTCATGCCCTGGCCGCCAAGTACGTAGCTTGGGCGAACCAATACCGGGTAGCCAACCTCGTGCGCTACTTCAAGTGCTTCTTCAGCGCTTTCGGCAACGCCATATTTCGGATAAGGGATATTCAGTTCTTTCAGCAGGTCAGAGAAACGGCCGCGGTCTTCGGCAATGTCCATATTGTCGAACGATGTACCGATGATCTTGATGCCGTGCGCATGCAGCTTCTCCGCCATTTTAAGAGCGGTTTGGCCACCCAGCTGTACAATCACACCTTCCGGTTTCTCCAGGTCGATGATCTCGCGTACGTGCTCCCAGAAAACAGGCTCAAAGTATAGCTTATCGGCCATGTTAAAGTCGGTAGATACGGTCTCAGGGTTACAGTTAACCATGATGGCTTCGTAACCGGCCTCTTTTGCGGCAAGCAAACCGTGTACACAGCTGTAATCAAACTCGATACCCTGGCCTATACGGTTAGGGCCTGAGCCCAATACGATGATCTTTTTCTTATCAGACACTTTTGACTCGTTCTCACCCTCGTAAGTTGAGTAGTAGTATGGCGTTTGTGCGGCAAACTCGGCAGCGCAGGTATCCACCATTTTATAAACCCTTCTGATGCCTAATTCCTTGCGGCGTTTGTAAACGTCCTCTTCGGTAACGTTACCCAGGATGTAAGCGATCTGCGGGTCTGAAAATCCTTTTTGTTTAAGGGTGTAGAAGAAATCATCAGGAATGTTGTTAAGCGAATATCTGCGTAACTCGTTCTCCAGGTTCACTACATCCTGTATCTGGTTAAGGAACCAGCGGTCTATCTTGGTTACCTTACGGATAGATTCCATTGGTACACCAAGGCTCATGGCATCGTAAATATGGAACAACCTGTCCCAACTCGGATGCTCAAGGCTATGCATAATTTCTTCAAGGTTGCGGCTCTGGCGACCGTCGGCACCTAAACCGGCACGACCGATCTCCAAGCTCTGACAAGCCTTTTGTAAAGCCTCTATAAAGCTGCGGCCAATACCCATTACCTCACCAACAGATTTCATCTGCAGGCCAAGCTCGCGGTTAGCGCCTTTAAATTTATCAAAGTTCCACCGTGGGATCTTTACGATAACATAATCCAAAGTTGGCTCAAAATAGGCCGATGTTGTTTTGGTGATCTGGTTCTCTATCTCATCAAGGTTATAACCTATAGCCAGCTTGGCAGCAATTTTAGCGATAGGGTACCCGGTAGCTTTTGAAGCAAGTGCCGATGAACGCGATACACGGGGATTGATCTCGATAGCGATGATCTCCTCATTTGCTGGGTTAACAGAGAACTGTACGTTACAGCCACCCGCGAAGTTACCAATGGCACGCATCATTTTGATGGCCTGGTTGCGCATTTGCTGGTAGCAACGGTCGCTCAGGGTCATGGCTGGTGCCACGGTTATCGAGTCGCCGGTGTGGATACCCATTGGGTCGAAGTTCTCGATAGAGCAGATGATAATTACGTTGTCCCGGTTATCACGCAATAATTCCAGCTCATATTCTTTCCAACCCAAAACAGCCTGTTCCACCAATACCTCATGGGTAGGCGAAGCCTGCAAACCACGACTAAGCGCGGCGTCAAAATCTTCTTTTTTGTGTACAAAGCCCGCGCCTTTACCACCCAGCGTATAGCTTGGGCGTATCACCAGCGGGAAACCGATCTCTTGCGCAGCTTCTTTACCTTCAAGGAAAGAATTGGCAATTTTTGATTTGGCAACACCCACACCGATGTCAACCATCAGTTGGCGGAATGCCTCGCGGTTCTCAGTTTTCTCGATGGCGGCTACGTCAACACCAACCACTTTTACACCATATTTTTCCCATATACCACGTTCTGATGCCTCAATACAAAGGTTAAGCGCGGTTTGGCCGCCCATTGTAGGCAGTACGGCATCAATTTTTTGTTCCTGCAGTATTTGCTCAATACTTTCGCAGGTAAGCGGTAAAAGGTAAACATGGTCGGCTATAACCTTATCGGTCATGATGGTTGCCGGGTTGCTGTTGATGATTGATACGGAGATGCCTTCGTCTTTCAGCGAAAGGGCGGCTTGCGAACCCGCATAATCAAACTCACATGCCTGGCCGATAATAATAGGGCCAGAACCAATAATTAATACGGATTTGATGGAGGTATCCTTGGGCATAGGGCTTTAAATCAAAAAGTTAAAAACGGGCATTTAGCCATTTAACAACAAGTTCTATGCGCTGAGAGTTGAAGTATTTCCCGACTCAGCATCGGGGTGCAAAGATAGTAATCATGAGGGATTTGCAGCGTTAAATTTTCAAATTTAATGCAGGGCAAATAAAGAATGGACTTTTGAGAAGGAGGGGATATATTATTGCGTGGTTTGAAGGCTGTTTGCAAAGAAAATTTATCTGGGGCTATTCATACCCTGTATTAGATCAGTAAGGCAAGTCAATAAAGTAATCAACAATTGGTTTTAATAAGATACAGTCGACCGCAAGGTTATCGTTCCTATTAAACGCCAACATGTCAACTAAAGTTTGTTGAACCAAATCTCTTGTAGTAAAAATTTTAATAATTTTTGCTGTGTATACTCTGGCCTCGTAGTTCAGAAGGGTGTCCTTTTGGAGGGTCGGGATACTGCAACCATGCCGATAATCATACAAGAAGGGTTGCACTATAATTTTTCCTGTTCTCTTAAGTATTTTAATCAAATACTTGTCCCCCTCAAGAGTTTTGATCGCCTTCTTTAATGCCTCATTTACAAATTTAACAGAGTCGTTGCTAAATGCAATGTTTGCTATTTTTCCTTGTTTATTTACTTTGAATTTGATATTAACTAAAGCCTGCTTACAACACAGTAAAAGTTTTGATGTATCGGGCTTGTAGTTATTTACAAGTATTTGCCGTATATGAGAGGAAATTTGATTTGCAGTTAGTGTTTGTGCATTGGTGGTGGCAGTGGAAACCAAGAGCACTATACAAATTAATAATAATTTTTTGCAGACCATGTTATACAGCTATCGTTGATTGTTATTTAAATAACTTTTTTGTAATTCAAACTTTACAGGCACTTTGTATTTTGAGCTTAGTGTCTGCCATACTTAGTTGCGGGCTCACACTGGGAAAAGTTTCTAATTTTGACCGATAATGCGGCAAGAATTTATCTCGCCGATAGCTTTAGTTTAGTGTATTTTAGCTCGGATGTTACGCTGTTGCTAAACCCCGACCAGTGAATAGGTACTTAAATCCCTAAATATAGTTTAACTAAATGCCGCCAAATTAAACCTCCTACAACTGATATTAATACCGCTGTGATGCAACTTGCAATGCCCCAAATGTATATGCGCTTTGTATTTCCTTTTGCAAACGCGGGAAGAAAACAGCAAAATATTATTGAAAAGAAATAAATAAAATAGAACAAACCACTCAAAAATCGCAGATATTGGGTTGCTGATTTTTCCTTATATGGTGTTTGATCTAAACTTATAATTATATGGTTGCTTGTAGTTACTTCAGTGGTTCCGTGTTTAATTAAATTGATTATGCTCATAGGGCCTGCAAAAGGCATAAATAAGCAAACCAACAACTGAATTAAACAAAGACAAAAAGATATATAAAATAATAATTTTAAAGTTTTCATATTCATACAGATCGGCACTGTGGGCTATTACCCTCACTGTGTAAACTGCGCATTATTTAAAATATCGTCAAGCAATCCAGCTGCTTTTACTGAATCTGCTTCGGGGTATGAAAGTTTTAAAGGCAGCGTGAAAGTTTTATCGCTGTTTTGAATATCAACAAAACAATATACATGACCACCATAAGTATAATTTACAATTAAAGCCCGTTTGTTGTAAATATCTTTGATGACAGAATGATAACTGTTATTACCCCTTCTTTTCAAAAAAGAAAAGCCTTCATCTCGAGATGCTTTTTTTCTAGTCAAGTTGTTACTAGCCTCATTTCGCCCAATATTATATATGTTAATGACAATATTATCAAACCTGAAGTTATAAGGTGGTGCTAATTTGAACTTCGATATAGCTTGACTATTTGTTAAACTCGTTAATGTATTAACTTGTTGTGCAGTTAACTTTTGTGCTCCTTTTGGTAAAGGAAGGATAATATGTTCAGCGGAATGGACTATTTGAGCGCGGCAGTTAAAAATACTGGCTGTTAGTAAGCAAAGAAAAAATAATTTTTTCATTTAAAATTGAATTAAGGACAGGTTATTATAATAAGATTTCCATTTTGATCGATATTAACTATAGCAAAATTTGTTGTGTCCATGGGTGCTTTGTAAACATTTATTGCTTCGCCAAATATCTGTTGCAATGCAGCTACTGAAGCTGTTAGCTCATCAGTTTGATTGGTGTTTTGATTTTCAATAATTTGATTGCGGAATATATTTTCATAGTCTGTGCCGTTATTAGACATGTTTTTCAGCGTTCCCCACCAGCCAGGGTTAACAGTTATCATAAAAGTAGCGTTATTTAGGACGACAATTTCATATGAATTTTTTTCATAAAACTGTTTTTCAACATCACTTGCTCCTATATCTGATAATTTTTGACGATTTTTTACAAAGCTAAAAACATCATCAGGGGAAGGGCCTGTTGCAAAATGTTTGTGCATAGCTCCAATACTAAAACCCTCAGAAGGATTCCAAGTAAAAGTTCCGTCCCAAGCTCCATTCACACCAGATGTTATAGATGTTGGATTATAAGTACGTGAAGTAAGGCTACTTAATCTTAAATCAGCTCCCCATTCATTTGTGCCGGGTTTGCTTAAAATGTCAGAAACTGTATTATTCAAGTTACCTGGTAGCATATCTTTATCTTTCTTCATTTCATCACAAGGGTCGCTTTCTTCAGGTTCCGGTACGCTCACGGTACAAGGATCCGAGCTTGGCGGCGGGAAGCCTCCGCCATCGCCTGGTGTGGTAGGCTGTGGCGTTGATGGTGGTGTTGCATTAGTGGCTTTGCCCGGCGCTTTAACAGCAACTGCGTCTGTGTTGTCACCGTTAGTTGGGCACTGCGGCGGTGCAGTTGCTCCCCCTCCTCCGCCTTCATCAGCCCCCGATGTGCAGGTGGTGTAAAGGTAAATTTCGCTTACACGTACGTCGTCCTCATAAGTTACCAGGTACCAATCAAGGCAGGTTGGAGCGGTAGCGTGTGTAATGCTTTGTGTTTTAGTTACTCCCGGTTGTGCCGTGTTTGATGATGATGGTTGTAAAATATTTCCGTTCTTATAACGCCAGCCGCAAACATATTTACCCTTGGGCGTAAAATAGAGTACTAAGCCGCTAAAATCAGCATCGCGTTTGCTGTAAGTATTATGGTTAAGTTTTTCGGGGGTGTTTGTTTATATAGTCCGAGTCGGCAACGAGGGTCATTACATAAGCGTCATACCCCTTATCGCTTTTAAGGAGGATAAACGAACTTTTGCTATACGCTTTGTTACTTAGTAATTTGTTTTTTTCCTTATCCATTAAAGCAGAGCCAAAATTTACCGAAGGGTCTGCCGGTAATTCAATTACCTCACGGTTAAACCGTGTATAAGCAATGCCGTACTGCCAGTCGGGGCTTATTAGTTGGTTAAGTTCTGTTGTATTGAGGGCATTGTTGCGTATGGCTGGGTTATTATTTGCCGTTATTGGATAAACATGCTGATACCAGCTTTTAGCTTCCGCTATTTTAAGGTCAGTTGCAGATAAAGTAGCATTTGAGGAATGATCTTTCCTGCAGCTATAAATTAGTACCGTAGATAAAATTGCTAATAAAAAGAAGCCTATTGCAGAGCGAGGTATTGCCCGGGAGGCAAATTTTTTCATTTGTGACAAGGTTTAGTAAATATTTATACCAAACCTAATTGTTATTTGCTTAAAAAGCAATAGATTAAAGAAAATTTAATGTTTGAGAAATTCCGGTAGGGACTACTTAATCAGCTTGTTATTCGCATCAGGGAAGATCAAAATAGGCTCGTATTTCCTGGCTTCTTCCATTTCCATGTAGGCGTATGACATAATGATCACGATATCGCCTACCTGGGCCAGGCGTGCGGTTGCGCCGTTTAAGCAGATGGTGCCGCTGCCGCGTTCGCCTTTTATTACATAGGTTTCAAAGCGGGCGCCGTTGTTATTGTTAACGATCTGCACTTTCTCGTTAGGGATGATATTAGCAGCTTCAATAAGGTCTTCATCAATGGTGATACTGCCAACATAGTTTAGTTCGGCCTGTGTAACCTTAACCCGGTGAAGCTTTGATTTTAATACCTCAATAATCATGATGCAAAGGTAGGAATAATTTTAGTGGATAGTTTACAGGCAATAGTCTATGCTATGAGAATTCTCATTTCTTATTGGTTGAGGAGCTTCTGTTTAAAACAGAACGGCTCCGGGTATAATGTCCGGAGCCGCGTGTTAAATGCTTTAAATCACAGTTTATTCTACCGTAACAGATTTTGCCAGGTTACGCGGCTGGTCTACATTACAACCACGCATTACCGCAATATGGTAAGAAAGAAGCTGCAATGGTATGGTTGCCAATAATGGTACAAACGTATCATTGGTCATGGGTATTTCAATAGTATAATCAGCCATGGCTTTTACATCTGTATCGCCCTCGGTAACAATAGCTATCACATGGCCTCCACGCGCTTTAACTTCCTGTATATTGCTGATCACTTTCTCATAGGATGAATTTTTGGTAGCGATAAACACCACCGGCATGTCGGCATCAATCAGCGCGATAGGCCCGTGTTTCATTTCGGCCGCAGGGTAACCCTCCGCGTGGATGTAGGATATTTCTTTAAGCTTAAGCGCACCCTCAAGCGCTACAGGGAACGAGTTGCCCCTGCCCAGGAACAAGCAATTGGCCGAATCTTTAAAACGCTCTGCAATAGCTATTACCTCGTCGTTACATTTCAGTGTACGTTCAACCAGTTCAGGTATTTCATCAAGCTCGGTAAGGTATTCTACAAACTTGCTTTGAGTAATGGTGCCACGCTGCTGCGCAATATAAAAGGCTATAAGGGTGAGTATAGTAACCTGCGCAGTAAAGGCTTTTGTTGAGGCTACCCCGATCTCAGGACCGGCGTGCGTGTATACACCGGCATGGGTAATTCGAGGTATTGAAGCGCCCACCACGTTACAGATACCAAAAATAGTAGCGCCTTTTTCTTTAGCCAGCTCAATAGCTGCCATAGTATCGGCTGTTTCGCCTGATTGTGATATGGCTATCACCAGATCTTTTGACGTAATGATTGGGTTGCGATACCTGAATTCAGAAGCGTACTCTACCTCAACCGGTACGCGCGCGCACTCCTCGATCAGGTACTCGCCAACCAGGCCTGCATGCCATGATGTACCGCAGGCTACGATTATAATACGGTCGATGTTTTTAAGTTTCTCGATATAATCCTTAAGTCCACCGAGTTTTACAATGCCCTGTTCAGGGTATATACGCCCGCGCAGACAGTCGCGGATAGAGCGTGGCTGCTCATAGATCTCTTTCAGCATAAAGTGATCGTAACCGCCCTTTTCCAGCATTTCCAGCTTTAGCTCAAGCTCGTGTATATATGGCGTTTGTATCGTATTGTCGATGTGTTTGATCAGGAGATCATCCCGCCTGATATAAGCAATTTCATTATCGTTAAGATAGATCACATTTTTAGTGTACTCCACAATCGGCGTAGCGTCTGAAGCGATAAAGTATTCGCCTTTACCTACACCAATTACCATAGGGCTGCCTTTGCGCGCAGCGATAAGCTCATCAGGCTCATCGGCGCTCATGATCACGATAGCGTAGGCGCCTACAACACGGTTAAGCGCAAGCCTCACTGCTTCATGCAGGCCAAGGCCGGTAACATCTTTTATTTCCTCAATAAGGTGTATGAGTACTTCGGTATCGGTATCGCTGTTAAATGTATGCCCTTTTGATAGTAAAGCCTCTTTTAAAACAGCGTAATTTTCTATAATACCGTTGTGGATTATGGTAAGCTTACCATCTCCTGAAGTGTGAGGGTGGGAGTTTCTGTCGCTTGGAGCGCCGTGTGTAGCCCAGCGGGTATGTCCCATGCCCACTGTTCCGGCAATATTTTCGTTTTCGGTAAATGCTTCGAGGTCACTTACCTTGCCTGCCTTTTTAAAAAGTTTCAGCTGCCCGTCTGATAGTGCTATACCTGCACTATCGTACCCCCGGTATTCTAACCGGTGAAGGCCTTTTATTACTATTGGATAGGCATCTCTAAAGCCTATATAACCTACTATGCCGCACATAAATAAATGTATTTTTTAAAGTTTTTCAAATTAAGATGTGCGGCAAAAGTAACTGAATATTATTTATAACACACAATTAAATTGTATACAAAAAAAGATACCCCAAGTAGGGTATCTTTTTAAGAAACTTTAAAAAGTTTTTTATTGATTGATCTTAGTGTAGATCACTTTTAATCTTATACGATCTTGAGAATTCTTCCCTGCAAGGATTGACCTTTCAGCAAAATTTATTGTCGGGCTGATATTAACTGTTGTACCTGATGATAAGGGTGATACAGGGGCGATAAAAGTACCATAGTCAGTAGTTTTACCATTGATAAGGTCCTGCAAAAAGGCGGTCACAATAAAATGGTATTCACCGGTTGTTGCATCATAATTACCACCAAATACACCGCTCGACCTTGGGTCGGCGCCGGATGCATCCTGCAATAACACACGCTGACGGGCCAGGTCGTATCGATACATGGTTAGCCGCGGATTGGGCGCAAAAGGAACTGATGTACCTGGGCTTACCTTCACTACCAGTTCGGCTCTGTTAATAATAGCATTGTTTCCCGCTGCAGCAAGTATATTCTTTACATTAGGGAAAGTAAGCTTCGCCCTTAAGCCGGCCATACCCTGCATGTATAGCAAATTACTGCCATTTGTTTGGTTCATTGAAGCCTTAACTTTATCACTATAATTATGTTGGATAGAGATCAGACCGTTACTAAGTGGTAATGATACCAAAGATGTATCAACAGTTCCGCTATTGTTGGCCCTGTAATACACCATTATTTTCGCTGAATCGGCATTGAAAAACATATTACCACCAATGCCTGTGGTTTGCGACTCATCTAACTTTATGTATAAGCCTTTAATAGCATTTTGGAAGGCTGCATTTGTATTTAACAGGGTACCTGCCTGAAAAAACTTCTGATTAATAAAATCTGATGAGATAGGTATCCTCACTTGTGGCACTACCTTTGCAATAGTATCAGGCTTACCTTTAACAATGTTATACACCCTTAAGGTATCATGTGAACGCGATTTAAACGTTTTGGTCCCGATTAGATCCCCCGTAGCAAAAACATCATTACTATAAGTAGTTTTGTTTACACTGCTTTGTATGTTTTGCGCTAGTTGGTAAACGTTAACTTTAAATGTTGACAGCAATGAGTCGCCATAAAAAGCATATGTTGGCGAATACGGTAAGGAAAGCACCGCTGAGTCAATGGTAATAGTACCAGTTGGCAATGTATATGGTAAACCACCAGGCAAAGATACCAAAGCAGCAAAGCCGGCATGAGTAATACCTAATTCAGTATCCTTAAAATAAGATAGCGGTACACGTGCGGAATAGCCTGCCGATGGAATAGAATCTTCGGCAAACGTAGTAGCTACAAGGCTGGTATCTACCACCAGGGTGCCATTTATCTGGGTGGCAGGGTCAACATCAAGGCCTATACCTTCCTGCCTCTTACAACTGCTCAAAATAAAAAGACTTATTAACATGGTTAATAAGCCTAATTTGTAAAATTTCATATAATCTTTTATAGCTTATGCAACATCTACCAATTGCTCATTGGTTATTTCGTCGTAAAAATTGGAATAATTTTCGAAATCAGAAGTGGAAACGTAATCTAATACCAACTTATTGCTGTTTTTAACATTATTTAACACATCGGCATCAATTTCTTCACTCCCTAAAACAATGGCATCGCTATATTGGATGGCACCTGTATATAAAGCATTATTAGTGCCTTCTTTGTATAACTCAGTATGCTCCTCGGTCATATCGCCCATTACGGCTTTACGCGCGAAATCCGGGTCAAGCTTTTCTTTAAAATCATTCTCGTAGATAGAGTAAACTACTTTTGAGTTTTTAAAGGTAGGGTCGTCCTTATAGGTGGTTTTCAGATATGCAGGAATTAAAGCGCTCATCCAGCCGTGGCAGTGTACCACATCGGGCGCCCAACCTAATTTCTTCACGGTTTCTAAAGCGCCTTTGCAGAAGAAGATCATGCGTTCATCGTTGTCGGCGTAAAATTTGCCATCCTTATCGTTGAATACATGTTTGCGTTGAAAATACTCCTCGTTATCCAGGAAATACACCTGCATACGCGCGGCAGGGATAGAGGCCACCTTTATGATAAGCGGGTTATCATTATCATTGATAATAATGTTCATCCCCGATAAACGGATCACCTCATGTAACCTGTTCCTTCTTTCATTAATGTTACCAAAGCGAGGCATCAATATACGTATCTCGAAGCCTTTATCCTGCATGGCCTGCGGGAGATGGCGGGTTATTTCAGCTATTTTAGAAATTTCGAGGAAAGGAGACATTTCATGAGTTATGAACAGTAGTTTTGATTTACCCATCACTAATCGATATTAATAAATGTAAGAAGTCAAAAAAATTTGAGTTTGCAAATATAAGCATTATTATACACACTGGCAACCACTTGTGCAAGTATGTTTTGGTAGTTTTTAAAGAATTATACACCTTTGCCAAATTTTTGCCCTAAATTTTCAAAAACATTGAAAACATTTAAAACCCGGCAAGCCATAAGCCAGTATCTTAACGAGCACCCGCAACTAACTGTAGGTTTTGTACCTACCATGGGCGCGTTGCACAATGGCCACCTGTCTTTAATTAAACGCTCAAAAAGCGAAAATGATATTACTGTTTGCAGCATTTTTGTAAACCCAACCCAGTTTAATGACCCTGCCGATCTGGCGAAATACCCTCGGCCTATTGAAGCCGATATGGCTAAGCTGGAAGCTGCCGGATGCGATATACTATTTGCTCCGGAAGTAAGCGAAATGTATGACGATAATGAGCAATGGCATTTGGATATTGGCCCTCTTGAACACCTGCTTGAGGGCGAATTCAGGCCGGGCCACTACCAGGGCGTAATGCAGATAGTATTTAAATTATTAGATGTTGTTAAGCCGAATAACCTGTATATGGGCCAAAAGGATTACCAACAATTTCTGGTAGTGCAGCGTATGGTTGAACTGCTTAACCTGCAGGTGAACATGGTAATGTGCCCCATAGAACGTGAAGCCGATGGTCTGGCCATGAGCTCGCGCAACGTACACTTGTCTGATACGGAGCGTAAGCACGCGCTGGTATTATCAAAAACCCTTAATTACATCAAAGGCCATTTTGATGTGAGCCGCGAGGCAGAGTTAGAGGAGCAAGCTATGGAAATGCTTGCCGCAGAAGAAGGTGTTGAGCCCGAATATTTCCGCATTGTAGATGGCAAAACATTGTACCCGGCTACGCCTGTATCAACGTCTGTTGTTGCCCTTGCCGCAGCTAAAGTGGGTAAAACAAGGTTGATAGACAATGTATTGATCTATTAGTTTATATATGAATAGGGATAGGTAAGTACCTAAGGGTGGGGTTATTTTAAAGAATAAAATAACCATCTATTTAAGTATATTTTGATAGAAAAAATCAATGGTTGTCTATATTTGTAATAGATAAAACTGATAATGACTATTACCCAGCTGGAATACATTGTAGCCGTTGACACCTACAGGAGCTTTGTTGCTGCCGCGAACAAGTGTTTTGTTACGCAGCCGACCCTAAGTATGCAGGTGCAAAAATTGGAGGATACGCTCGGCGTAAAGATCTTTGACCGGAGCAAGCAGCCTGTTATTCCAACCGAAATAGGTGAGGAAATCATTGCGCAGGCGAGGGTACTGATCTCTGAAAGCGAAAAGTTAAAGGAAATTGTTACCGATCGGCAAAAGGAACTTTCAGGAGAGCTAAAGGTGGGCATTATTCCTACTATTGCGCCGTACATTTTACCGAAAATATTGAGTGGCTTTATTGAGAAATATCCACAGGTAAAGCTTATTGTTTGGGAGCAAACTACCGAGCAGATCATACAGCAACTAAAATTAGGCACGCTTGATTGTGGTATATTATCTACCCCTTTGCACGAAAGCTCCTTAACCGAGATACCTGTTTTTTACGAAAATTTTGTGGCGTATGCTGCAAAAACGAGTAAGCTATTTAAAAAGAAAACGATAAGCCCCGACGATATCGACATGGAGGAGATATGGGTGCTTAATGAAGGGCATTGTATGCGTGAGCAGGTACTCAACATTTGCCAGCGCAGGAAAGCCACAAAAGGCTTTCAGCATTTTGAATACAATACCGGCAGTGTGGAGACATTAAAGCGCATGGTAGATATGAACAACGGTGCTACCATATTACCCGAACTGGCGCTTGCTGATATGACTGATAAACAACGCGACCGTATACGGTACTTTAAAAGCCCCGAACCAGCACGTGAAGTAAGTATTGTTATCCATCGCAATTTCTTGAAACGACGGATGATAGAAGCATTAAAGAACGAAATACTTGATTTTGTGCCTAAACGCCTTCGTAACAAAAAGAAGAAGGAAATAATGGAAATATAATTGGGGTATTTGTTTTTACCCAGCCGCTATCCTGAAATCAATTCAGGATGACGTGGCTGTTTAGATAATTCTTTTGTGATTGTAATGTTGTTGACGCTTAATCGCGGTGTGTTACTTCTTTCAATGCCTCAGATATCTTCTTGGCAGTTGACGCCAGTTCATCCTGCGAGGGGGAAAGCTTAGGGCGTGCAAAGTTCATATCATCCACGCGGTTCATGGGTATAAGGTGGATGTGAGCATGCGGCACTTCAAGACCAATTACAGCTACGCCAACCTTTTTACAAGGGATAGCCTGTTTAATGCCCTTAGCGACAATCCTGGCGAACATTTGCAGGCCAAGGTAGGTTTCGTCATCAATATCAAACAGGTAATCAACTTCTTTTTTGGGGATCACCAGTACGTGCCCCTCGGCTAAAGGGCTAATATCTAAAAATGCCAGAAATTCATTCGTTTCGGCAACCTTGTGCGATGGTATTTCGCCTGCTATTATTTTTGAAAAAATGGTAGACATAGTTGGTAAGTGGTAAATAGTGAGCAGTGAATAGTTAACATAGTACTAAAAACGGTTGATTGGATGACAAGATGTGAACTAATCATCCAATCAACCATTCATTACCTGCTTATTTCTAATATCTCAAATTCCATTTTACCGGCAGGTACCTGTATCTCTGTTTTTTCACCAACAGATTTGCCCAGCAGGCCTTTTGCAATAGGTGATGTTACCGATATTTTACCGGCTTTAAGATCGGCCTCACTTTCTGATACCAACTGGTAGCTCATCGTTGCGCCGTTTTTAATGTTTTTAATTTTAACTATTGATAATGCCAGTACTTTTGAAGTGTCCAATTTTGATTCGTCCAGCAAACGGGCGTTAGCCAAAACTTCTTCCAGCTTGGCTATCTTGGCTTCGTGCAATCCCTGTGCTTCTTTGGCGGCATCATATTCGGCGTTTTCAGAGAGGTCGCCTTTATCGCGGGCCTCTGCGATCGCTTTTGCAATGTTAGCGCGCCCAACCGTTTTTAATTGCTGTAATTCTTCTTTTAAATTTTCTAAACCCTCTTTGGTATAGTATGATACCTCTGCCATAATGCAATTATAATTAGTTTATAAATCGTTCATTTAATGCCAAAAAAAACCGCCCCTCTACTTTCCGGATAGAAGAGCGTTTGGCCATAAAAACAAACAAGACCACGGGACGGCGTCTCCATGATCTTGTTTGGTATTAAAACGAAGATAAAGCTTTTAAATTTTATAATCCAAATTTTTAAGCTTGTTTTTGATGACGGTGTTATTGGGCCAAACCTATTTCGCGCAGCTTTTGAGCCATTACCTCGCTTATTTTACGGTAGCTCTCAAACGTCCAGCCACCAACGTGCGGGCTTAAAAGCACCTTGCCGTTATTACGCAACTCATCAAACCATTGCTGCTCGGCCAGTGCCGGAAATTTCTCTACCTCAAGCACATCTAAACCGGCGCCAAGTATCTTACCTTGTTTTATGGCATTAAGTACGGCCTGGGTTTTAACCACCTTGCCGCGGGCAAGGTTTAAAAAGAATATCGGTTTCCTGAAATGGAAGAAATACTCATCATCAACCATCCCATTAGTTTCGCGTGTAAGCGGTACATGTAAACTCAGCACATCACTGTGTTTCACAATTTGCTCCATGCTTACCTCACGGGCGTACCTGTCGCTAAAGCCAGTTTTGTATTTATCAAAAGCGATCACCTCTACGTCAAAGCCGGATAAACGTTTAGCAAAAGCCTGGCCCATATGGCCATAACCAATGATGCCAACGGTGCGGCCTTTTAATTCATAGCCCCGGTTCTCTTCGCGCAACCATTTCCCATTCCGTACCTCAGCATCGCCGCGGTTAAGGTTATTCATGAGCGATAGCAACATGCCCACAGCATGCTCGCCCACGGCATCGCGGTTACCTTCGGGCGCATTTATGAGTATAACACCTTTGGCAATGGCATAATCCTCATCAATATTATCCATGCCCGCGCCGGCCCGGCAAATAAAGCGAAGGTTGGTTGCCAGGTCTAAAAAAGCCTTATCCACCTGGAACTTGGAGCGGATCACGAGGCCGTCATAATCATTAATAACGGCTTTTGCATCATCGAGCTTAAAGCCTGGTTGGTAGTTAATGGTATAACCCAATGCTTGTGCCTGCTCCATAAATGCCGGGTGCAGATCGTCGACTATAAGAATGTTATTTTTCAAAAGCTTAAAGTTTTGCAGTAAAAGTACAAAAGTGCTTACAAATTACTTCCTCTCCCTTGGAGAGGGTTGGGGTGAGGCCTAAAAAACTGGCACGTAAATGGCAATTGCTATGGTATGAATATTATACCATTTAAAAATACCAAAAAGCATATAAAAGAATACGCCGGAAAACTGTCAGAAGGAGGCTTCAGGAGCATATTTGACCGTATTGACCAATTAAGCGTTAAGCGTGGGGTTGATACAATGGGGCTGGATAAATTTATTAACCAATGTGCCTTAATGGCAGCCGGCTCAGGCGTGGTAGCGGGTACCGGTGGCTTTTTTACCATGCTTATAGGGATGCCCATTGATTTTGTAAACCTGATAACCCAGCAATTCAGGGTTACCATGGCCATTATGTACCATAATAAAGGTAGTTACCAAATAGGTTTTAACGAGTTTATGCAGTTGGTAGCTACCTCTTTTAAAGTGGAAGCAGGTATAGCCGTTAGTAAAACTATGATGGAGAACGTAGCCGAAAAGATATTTTTAGCTTTTGGCGTACGCGCAGCAGAACGCTTTGTGCCGGTAATTGGGGCAGCTATAGGGGGTACCGCCAATTACCTTTTTGTTAAACGTATGGCCGAAAAGGTAAAGGAACAATATCCTGGCCCGGGTAAGGTGATCAAGATCAGTTAACGGGCCGCTGCAATCTCGTTAGTGAGCTTTACAAAATCATCAACGGTTAATCGCTCAGCACGGAGATCAAGGGTGGCATTATCAGCCATCCTTTCTTTGTTAATAAGGGCGGATAGCGCGTTTCTAAGTGTTTTACGTCGCTGGTTAAAGCCGGCCTTTACAACTTGCCAGAAAAGCTTTTCATCACAATTTAACGTAGTAGTTTGATTCCGGGTTAAGCGAATAACAGCCGATAATACCTTAGGCGGCGGATTGAATACGCCTGCTTTTACCGTAAACAGATATTCTACCTTATAATAAGCTTGCAGAAAAACACTTAGTATGCCGTATTCCTTGCTGCCTGCTTTGGCAGTGCAACGCTCGGCTACTTCTTTTTGAAACATGCCTACAACTTCTAATACCTGGTCGCGATTATCCAGTATCTTAAAAAGTATTTGCGAAGAGATATTGTAAGGAAAATTGCCTATCACGGCCATCTTATCCTCAAATACGGCCTTAAAATCAAGCTCCAGGAAATCGGCATTAATGAGCCTCTCGCCCAACTGCGGGTATTTCTTTTGCAAAAACTGGTACGACTCTGTGTCAATATCAATCAGGAAAACCTCATATTCGGGCTTCTGCAGCAGGAAATCGGACAGGATACCCATGCCCGGGCCAACTTCCAGCACCTGCCGGTAACCATTGGCAGGCCGCAGGCTGTCGACAATTTTAGAGGCGATATTTTTATCGGTAAGAAAGTGCTGGCCGAGATGCTTTTTTGCCCTTACTAAGGTCATTTGCTAAAATTAATCAGACAAATTACGGCATATTTGCGCTTTTATCGGGAATTATAAGTTGAAAATCTTTTAATTTGCATTTTTA
Source organism: Mucilaginibacter sp. 44-25 (assembly GCA_001898335.1). GTDB lineage: Bacteria > Bacteroidota > Bacteroidia > Sphingobacteriales > Sphingobacteriaceae > Mucilaginibacter. The sequence goes on from MKTS01000003.1 coordinate 664,344, forward strand.
GCAAAACGCTAAAGGCTTAACACACAAAGCAAAATGCAGCTACTTTTAAGCTGTTTAGATAATCGGAAAACTGTTGAGGTTAAGCGGCATATGATCCAATTTTAAACCATGAGTGATAAACCTAAAATAGGCATAAGTATAGGCGACGTAAACGGCATAGGGCTGGAGATCATAATTAAAACCCTGTCAGACGCGCGCATTTATGATTACTGTACACCAATAGTTTATGGCCATACCAAGGTGGCCTCGTTCCATCGTCGTGCCATTCATGCTAATGAGTTTAACTTTAACGTGATAGACCATGCCGAGAATGCTCAGCATAAAAAGCCCAACATGATCAATTGCTGGGAAGAAGATGTTCGCATTGACATGGGCAAGGTAACTCCCGAAGGCGGAAAATACGCCTTTATATCACTCCAGCGGGCTACAGATGATCTGCTGAGCGGGCATATTGATGGCCTGGTGACCGCGCCCATCAATAAAGATAATATACAGAACGACGACTTTAAGTTTCCCGGCCATACCGAATACCTGCAGCATCGCGACAGCAAGGAAGATTCGCTGATGTTTTTGGTGAGTGATAACCTGCGCGTTGGTGTGGTTACGGGCCATATCCCCGTATCGCAAATTGCGCAAAGCATTACTGCCGAAAAGATCGTTAACAAACTAAAACTCATGAGCGCCAGCTTGCGCGACGATTTCTGGATACGTAAACCCAAAATTGCCGTGCTTGGGCTTAACCCCCATGCCGGTGATAACGGTTTAATAGGTAATGAGGAAAAGGATATCATCATTCCGGCTATTGAAGAAGCGCGTGCCAACGATGTACTGGCCTTTGGCCCTTACGCTGCCGACGGCTTTTTTGCCAACGGTACCTATATGCAGTTTGATGCCGTACTGGCTATGTACCACGACCAGGGCCTGATACCTTTTAAGCAGATCGCTTTTGAAACAGGTGTTAACTATACGGCAGGACTAAGCTTCGTGCGCACCTCGCCAGACCATGGTACCGCTTATGATATCGCAGGACGTAACATGGCATCGGAGGTATCATTCAGAGAGGCATTGTTTACGGCTATACACGTAATTAAGCATAGAAGGGAAACCGCCGAGTTGAACGAGAACCCGCTTTTATTCAGCAAACTGAGCCGCGACCGCGACTAAATGGACTTAACCGGGATAATGTTTTAGACAAATTAACGTTTATTTAAAACATTTATCTCTGAAATACATTTGCCTGTTTAATGAGTAATTTAATTAACCGCATCAGGTCTATTGATGCGTTTCGTGCGGTTACCATGTTCCTGATGATCTTTGTGAACGACCTGGATGGTGTGCCCAATACCCCCGAGTGGCTTAAGCATGCAGGTGTAAATGCCGACGCTTTAGGACTTGCAGATACCATTTTCCCGGCCTTCCTGTTCATTGTGGGGCTGTCCATCCCGTATGCTTTTGCAAAGCGGTTGCATAACCAGGAAGCACATGTGCCATACCGCATTATTACCCGGTCGCTGGCGCTGGTATTTATTGGGTTCTTTCATGCCAACAGCGAAACCTATAACGAAAGTGCCACCATACTGCCCAAGCCAGTTTGGGACAGCCTGGCCACCTTCAGCTTCTTTTTTATCTTTTTAGATTACAGCAAAAACACCCCGGCCCTGCGGCGCTACATTTTCCAGGGTTTTGGCGTGGCCCTGCTGATAGCCATGTGCATAATTTACCGCAGTACCGATCCTGCCCACCCCTGGCTGCACCTCACTTGGTGGGGCATACTGGGGCTCATAGGCTGGGCCTACCTCGTATGCGGGCTCATTTATTATTACAGCAATGGCATACTATGGATACAGGCCGCGGCATGGCTGTTTTTTATGTTCTTTAACATCGATTTCCATTTTGGGATGCTCGATTTTTTGAGTGGCATTCAAAAGTACATGTGGATAGCCGGTAACGGTGCCATGCAGGCCTTTACCATGGCCGGTGTGTTTGTATCGGTGCTGTATATGCGGCTCAATAAAAACAACGAGATAAAGATGCTCTGGGCCGCCATGATCCTGATGGCTATTATTCTGTTTAACCTGGGTTTTATTGTGCGCTATTTTAGCGGCGGTATCTCCAAAGCGCGCGACACCCCATCGTGGGTACTCATCTGTACGGGCATTAGCCTGGTGGTGTACGCCTTCTTTATTTTTATAGTGGATATAAAGCATAAGTACCACTGGTTTAAGGTGATAGAGCCCGCGGGTACCAGTACCTTTACCTGCTATTTGCTGCCCTACCTTTTTTACCCCCTTTACCAGATGACCGACCTCGGCTACCCGCAATACCTCGACCAGGGAACAGGCGGCCTCATCCGCTGTTTGATATTTTCGTTCGTAATAGTGTGGCTCACGGGGCTGCTGCAAAAGATTAATGTTCGGCTCAAGATCTGAGCGTTCCGCCGGGAGTATATACCGATGTGGGACAAACGGAACATCTTATTTATCAGCATGTTGCATTTTTAATGTAGATGCAGTTTTGCTTGATACCCGCCACGCTAAGCCATTCATTTACTGCGGGGTTATCATTTTTGGCCATCCGTTCCGTGCGGAACGCTTTTGGAAACTATAACGGAACGCTTTCGGGACGCTTATTTTCTCTATCTGCCTGATAATATTTGCATTTATAAAGATATTTCTGTATTTTTACAGATATTCTATTTTTCCCAATGGACGATTTTATTGAAATTACCCCATCCGGTTTTCGCCGTCCGCCGGTAGTTGAGGCCATACGCACACAGGCACGGCGCAGCAGTAAGCGCCTTCACCGGCACGGGCTGGACGAAAGCATCTACCTCGACCCCGAAAAAACCGACTTGCTGCTGGTGAAAACCGCCGCCCAGTGGATGAAACAGGAGTACGGCAAACCCATGCCGCGTATGCTCCTGGGCGACCTGTGGATGGAGGGTGAACTATGCGTGCTGTTTGCCGATACCAACCTGGGCAAATCCATATTGGCGGTGCAGATAGGCAATAACCTGGCGCAGGGCGTGTGCACCGGCGACCTTAACAACCAGCTGCCGCCCCAAACCCATGTACTGTATGTTGATTTTGAGATGGGCAGCAAACAGTTCGAGAGCCGCTACTACCACCCGCAATGGGGCAGCTACCCCTTCGGGAAAACTTTTTATAGGGCCGAGTTTAACCCCGCCGCCAATAATCCTGCTTTGTATGATGATTATGATACCTACCTCGAGAATGCCCTCGAGAGCGCCATTACCCAAAGCAAGGCCAGGGTATTGATTATTGATAACCTTACCTACATGGCCACCGGTACCGAACGCGCCCGCGAGGCGCTGCCTTTAATGAAAAAGCTAAAGGCCATAAAAACCCGCCACAAGCTCAGCATGCTGGTACTGGCCCACACCCCCAAGCGCGATGCCGCCAAAGCCATTACCGTTAACGACCTGCAGGGGAGTAAAATGATCATCAACTTTTGCGACAGCGCCTTTGCCATTGGCAAAAGCTACACCCGGGCCGGTGCCCTGTACCTAAAGCAAATTAAACAGCGCAGCACCACGGCCCGCTACGGTGCCGATAACGTTTGCCTTTGCCAGATTACCCGCGACCTGAACGACCTGCACTTTACCTTTACCGGCCACGCGCATGAGCGCAACCACCTGCAACGCCCCGACGCCCAAAGCAGCGACCACCTCAAACAACAAGCCCGCGAGCTGCGCCGCCAGGGCCATAGCTACCGCCAAATCAGCAAAACCACCGGTATTGCCCTGAGCACCCTCGCCCGCTGGATAGGAGAGGAGTAGGTTTTTGGTGTGCAGATATGCGTTTTGATGTGCAAATATGCAGATATTACGCGTTTCTGTCATACTGAGCGATAGCGAAGTATCTGATCGCCAACTTTTATAGCGTATAATAGATTCTTCGCTGTCG
>MKTS01000004.1:0-89895 GCA_001898335.1 Mucilaginibacter sp. 44-25
TTATTTATCTTGTCTTTTAACCCTTGATTCGCATAAATAACTCATTATGCTTATAGCAACCATTAATCCCTTTGACAACAAAGTTGTTAAAACATTTGAAGAGATGACGCCGGAAGCCGTTGACGCCGCCATCACGCAGGCCGAAGATACTTTTAAGACCTGGCGGACCCAGCCTTTCTCCCGCAGATCAGAATTATTGCATCGCGTCGCGGAGCTGATGCGGGAAGGATCGGATAAGCTGTCTAAGCTGATCACTTTAGAGATGGGTAAATTGTATGCGCAAAGCCTGGGTGAGATCGCCTTAAGCGCGGATATTATCGATTATTACGCGACCAATGCAGAGCAATTTTTAGCTGACGAACATTTAAAGCCGGAATTTGGCGAGGCCTACATTAAGAAAAGCCCGATAGGTGTACTGCTTGGCGTAGAGCCGTGGAATTTTCCCTTCTATCAGGTCGCCCGGTTTGCGGCACCCAATATCATGATCGGTAACGTGGTCCTGGTCAAGCATGCCTCAAACGTACCGCAATGTGCACAAGCCATCGAAGATATATTCATTGCAGCCGGTGCGCCGAAAGGATTGTATACGAACCTGTTTATCTCCGGTTCCAATGTTTCCAACTACATCGCAGACGAACGCATAAAAGGCGTTTCCCTTACCGGAAGTGAACTGGCGGGTGCAAGCCTGGCCGCTGCTGCCGGAAAGGCGTTGAAGAAATCTGTACTGGAATTGGGCGGCAGCGATGCTTTCATCGTTCTGGAAGATGCGGATATTGATCAGGCGGTAGCCTGGGGCGTTATCGGACGGATGAATAACACCGGTCAATGTTGCGTGGCAGCCAAAAGGTTTATCGTGGTAGAGGCGGTCGCGGACGAGTTCCTGACCAAATTCAAAGCAAAATTAACGGGTTTGAAGGTAGGCGATCCGATGGATAGCACAACCGAACTTGGCCCATTAAGCAGTGAAGGTGCAGCGGTACAGCTTGCCGATCAGGTACAGCGTTCCGTAGATGCCGGTGCGAAGGTTATCCTTGGCGGCAAACGGGTGGATCGCCCCGGCGCTTTCATGGAAGCCACGATATTGACCGACATTGAACCTGGCATGGCTGCCTACCATGAGGAGCTATTCGGCCCCGTGGCATCATTTTACCGCGTTAAAGACGAGGCTCATGCTATCAGGCTTGCCAACGATTCGCCTTTCGGCCTTGGAGGCACGGTATTTACAGCGAATAAAGAAAGAGGCGAAAATGTTGCGGCGATGATCGATACCGGCATGGTATTTATCAATCACCCTACCTGGACACAGTCGGACCTGCCTTTCGGCGGCACCAAACGTTCCGGCTACGGCCGCGAATTATCGGCGCTGGGCGTGGAAGAATTCGTCAATAAAAAACTGATCAGGTTTAGTGAATATGCCGATCCGTTTTAGTGAGGTAGCGCGAAACGGAAAAGCTGAAACCTTTTCGGAAAGGAAGTTGCCCAGGCAGATTCCTTTTTTGTGTTGAAGAACATTTTATTCCCTGACCGGCATCATCGGCGCTCCGACCGCCTTTCCCGAACTTTACACCATCAATTCACCAGGTGCCGACAACCAGCCGGTAGCTTCAAAAAAAAATTATGGAAAACGTAACTGAAATGTCCGACCGCGCTGAACAATACTATATCAGCACTAAACGCTGGGTATCTGACTTGGAATTCTTTCAAATTGAAACCGATTTTCTGCGCCACCTGCAATATGACTACTTTATCCGCTTGTTTGAGCCGACAGATGTGGAACAACTGAAAGACGTCGGGAACAGGCTTTTAAAACTGCAGTTAGATATGAAAGCCGCCCACATGGAATGCAGTATGCAACTGGACCGGCTGACTTTGATCGCGGAAAATAAATCTACGGAAGATATCAATTACCTGGCCGTCGAGAACTATTCCTTAGCCGACCAGATCAACGCCCTGACCCAGGATTATTATACCGTTAAAAAGGAACTGTTCAAACTGACTGAAAGCGTTATGCGCGAAAATAAATTCCTGTTAGCCTAAGTGATCATTAATACGATCAACACCAATTATCAAATATAATACAACAAAATGTTAGGAGAACTCAACGATACACAAATAGACGCCTTATTAAAAGCTGAACTAACGGGCCGGATCGGTTGCCAGGCCGCCGGGGTAGTTTATATTGTGCCCGTAAATTACGTTTACGACGGCACGAATATCTATGGCCATTCGGCTAAAGGGATGAAGATCGATGTGATGCGGGAGAACCCTGAAGTTTGTTTCGAGGTGGATAAGATCAAAGACATCACCACCTGGCAGAGCGTCATTGCCTGGGGTAAGTTTGAAGAGATCACCGAAATGGACGAGCAGCAAAAGGTACTGCAAAAGCTGACGGACCGGATCAGCCCGTTCATTATGGATGATTCTGTTACCCGTGAGCATGGTTTCGTGGACGAAGAAAGCGATATCGGCACAATAAAAGAGCTGATCATGTACAAGATCGTTCTTCATAAAAAAACCGGACGTTTCGAAGACCGTTAGTATTCATGGCAGATATCGGATTGGTGCTTTCCGGCGGCGGCGCAAGAGGTGTAGCCCATCTGGGCCTGTTACAGGCGCTGGATGAATTGCAGATCAAGCCGCAGGTCATTTCCGGCGTTAGCGCCGGTGCAGTGATCGGCGCGCTTTATGCAGGCGGCTACAAGCCCGCGCAAATATTGCATATTGCTAAAGAACACTCTCCGATGAGTGTCGTGGCTGCGGTCATTACTTCGGGCGGGTTATTCTCGCCGGAAATTTTAAAAAAAGTGCTGGCCAAAGCGCTGCCGCATGACGGTTTCGAATTCCTGAAGATCCCATTATACGTTACGGCTACCGATCTGAACAGTTGCAGCAGTGTAACTTTTTCTAAAGGATTGCTAAATGACGTGATCGTGGGCTCATCTGCGGTCCCGGCGGTATTTGAGCCGATCCTCCATCAGCATTACCTCCTGGTAGATGGCGGTGTGCTTAATGATTTTCCGGTAGATTGCCTGTCCGGGCAATGCAGGAAGATCATCGGCTCACACGTTAATAAATTGCTAAGCAGCGAAGGGATGAATTTAACCCGGCTTCAGGTGCTGGAACGCTGTTTCCATCTGGCGGCTGCGGAAAAGGTCACCTCCCAGGCCAGGCTTTGTGATGTACTCATCGAGCCGGTCCTTACGCCCTATAATATGTTCGAAATGAAATATGCCGACGAGATTTTTGAGATTGGTTATCAGGCGGCTATGGACCAAAAAGAAAATCTTTTGTTACTTACATATTGAATTCACATTCGCGGCAATACGTCTGGTATATCCAATTGGGCCACCCCGATGCAATTATCCGCCATGCCATAGTAAACATCAAATCTGTTAGGCGTTCCCAAATCATCCCGCCTGTCAATTCCCGTAGGAAAAACTACGCTTTGAACAATACCTACACGCTCTTCCAATAACTCGGGCTTTAATACAGGACTGGCCGAACGATAGAGGATTTTGTCAGGATGATCTTTATCTAAAATCATCAGTCCGGCCGAGTAAACCAAGTGATGAGGCTCATTGTTAACAGGCAAGGTTTGGTGGACACCATGATAAATCACCAGCCAGCCATGTCTGCACATTACCGGCGGCGTTCCCGCACCTATCTTGATCTTTTCCCAATCCGCCTCAGGCAGGGCAAGCGGACTATTTGATTCAAACTCTTGCAAGTGTTCTGCTTTATTGCCATTTAACATCATGTCACTGTAGGATATCCAGATACATTCATGGTGGTCCCTGATTCTTCGGTCTTCGTTGTCACACATGATGTCTTCAGGAGTAGTGCCGGGAAATAACGGGCGATGCAGCATCACCATGGAAGTATCGCCATGCGGACTTGTTATCGACTTGGGAAAAATACAGGCATCTTTATTATACACATCATTAAAGGTGATCAGCTTATAATTCGCAAAATCCGCGAGCCCCAAACGTTCCCAGTGAAGTAGATCTTTTGAAATAGCTAAAGCAATACGCGGCCCCTTTGAAGAGAAGGCAGTGTACGTCATGATGTACTGCTGTATCGGCTCAAAATAGGTAATTCTCGGATCTTCACACCCACCGCCTTCGGGCCTTTTTTCATAATCGGCCTCTGGTTCTAATACGACACCAAGCCGCTTTACATCAACAGGGTTACCTTTAGCATCGAATATTACTTTTGCTATACCAATACGGGAGTAGTTACCCTTAGCTACCAGTCGCGGGAACAAATAAAGTTCGCCGTCAGGTCCGCGAATGACGGCCGGATTCAATACGCCTTCAACTTCCATGTCGTTTCCGGGTTCAGACCTCATAATTATTCCAATACGATGCATTTGAAGTTCATCCATGTGGTACTAGTTAACTAATAAATCTTTCTATGTGCTTTGATTTCAAACTCCTTTTTATGCGTAAAGAATTTATTCTCATATTCCCAGTCTAATTCAATTTTCCATCTTCCATCCTCACAATGGTCAATCGGCACTTCGATGAGGTTTGTTTCCTTGCTATCGAATTTAAAATGCATGCTTTTAGGGGCATTTTTAGTTAAAAGCGTCAGATGAGCATTCCCTTTAACTGGGTGACAAAAATTAAATCGCAAGAATTTCATAAGGTAGGGTTCGAAAAAATTTAAGGCTATTTCTAAATGGTAAAACCCCGGCTACACTTTATTTATAGCCGGGTTAGAAGTTTCCAGTTGAAAAACTTATTCCGTTGTTTTACCATAAAATTTAGCTTCATGCTGTTCTGCATCTTTTTTTGTGGCACGTATAATGCCGTCTTTGTGCTGCGGTATGGCGTAAATTGTATAAAGCTTGGGGTCCGTGTGCGCATCGGTATTAATAACATTGTGTTTTGATCCCGCAGGTATAATAATGACATCGCCATCCTTTACCGTATAAGAAGTTGAATTGATGATGCATTTGCCGGTACCCCCTTCAAATCGAAAGAACTGATCACTTTTGGCGTGTGTTTCTGAGCCGATTTCCTCGCCCGGCTTCAGGCTCATCAGCACTAACTGAAGATGCTTGGCGGTATAAAGTACTTTTCTGAAGTTCTTGTTATCGGTGGCATCCCTCTGGATGTCTGTTTTAAATCCTTTCATCTGGGTTTTCTTATTTAGTTTAGCCTTTAGGATAATTTCCGTTACCAGCGTCGATCCTGACGGTCCGCCTGCGGCTCTTAGGCCACTCGTAAATATTAATGTTACTGTTAGTAACGCCATTGCAAACGATGATTTTTTCATGGTAAATCTTTTTTCTAAAGGTGGCCTTAATAAAGGGTCAAAGAAGTGACTGTCATCATCGTAGGAAATGACACTGCAGCGTCAATCAAATTGATTGACAGGTAATTGAAATTTAAAACCGAAATGGATGAGGCTAATAATTCTTTGCTTTCCGGCCGCCGAAATGATTTGTTATTTCACGGTGTAAAGAAAATTTCTGGTATGTCTTTTTCAATTTTTTTTCATTGCTGCAGATATGATTGCTTATGACGGTTGAAGATTTAGTGATCACGAAAACGGTTTTACTACCCGAAATGACCCTTCACATAGTTCTTTGTCAATTCGTTAACGGGCTTTTTAAAAATCTGTTTCGTATTGCCCGACTCAATAATTTCACCCAGGTACATAAAAATAGTTTGGTCGGCTATGCGCTGCGCCTGCTGCATATTATGCGTCACAATTACAATGGTATAATCTTTTTTCAGTCTCAATATCAGCTCTTCTATCTTCGCCGTACTTATCGGGTCCAACGCAGAGCAGGGTTCATCCATTAAGATCACCTCAGGACGCAGGGCAACCGCTCTTGCGATGCACAATCGCTGCTGCTGACCGCCGGATAACCTGGTAGCCGGTTTTTGTAAGTCGTCTTTAACCTCATCCCATATATAACTTTCTTTCAATGCATTTTCAATGATACCGGGGCGCTGGTCTTTAGGGATATTATTGATTTGTAAACCGTAGTTGATGTTATCATAGATACTTTTTGGAAAGGGGTTAGCCTGCTGAAAAACCATCCCGATACGCCGCCGCACTTCTGTGGCAGAAAGTTTCCCATTATAAAGTGTCTGGTCTTCCAGTAAAAAATCACCTTCGATCATCACATCTGCCGAAAGATCATGCATCCTGTTAAAGCATCTGAGCAGGGTGCTTTTACCACAACCCGAAGGGCCGATAAGTGCCGTGATCTTATTTTGAGGAAAAGCCACGTTTACGCTTTTTAACACCTGCTTGTTGCCAAACCATAATTTAGCTGCCGTGGCCGATAGTTTGATGTGGGTTTTACTCATGTTTACTGTGTTGATAACGGATATAAAAAGCCGAAAGGTTTAAAAAGAATACCACAATGATTAATACCAATGCCGTGCCGTAAGCTAAAGGCCTTACTTGTTCAGTAGCCTGGTGCTGGGTAGATAGCATATACAAATGGTAAGGCAGCGCCATAAATTCCTGATTTAAATATCCAGCCGGTTTATTGATGTAAAAAGCTACACCGGTAAATAAAATGGGCGCTGTTTCTCCGGCTGCACGTGACAGCGTAAGTACCAGGCCTGTTAACATGCCCGGAACTGCAGAAGGCAACACCACATCGCGGATAGACTCAAATTGTGTAGCTCCAACTGCTAACGCCGCCTCGCGCATACTATTCGGAACGCGCCTCAGCGCTTCTTCGGTAGTGATGATAATATAAGGCATCGATAAAAGCCCCAGTGTTAAACCCGCTGCAAAAAGCGAAGTACCCATTTGGAGGCCTTGTACAAACAGCGCCAGCCCGAACAAGCCATAAATAATAGAAGGTACACCTGCTAAATTACGTATAGAGGCCCTGATGATCCGCGTAAGCCAACTATCCGCGGCATACTCATTCAGGTAAATAGCGCAGCAAATACCAAAGGGTGCCGCTATCAGGGCTGTGATCAAGGTAAGTAACACCGTACCGATAATGGCAGGTAATATACCACCTTTGGTCATGCCATCTGTAGGCGAAGTGCTGATGAATGCCCAGGATAAGGACGAAGACCCTTTACTGATCAGATCCCACAAAATGGCTAACAGGAAAAAACAAACCAACCCTGTAGTTAAAAGCAAAGTTCCCCATTCAATAAGTGGTGTGAGCTTTTTCGTCATGCTGCCTGGTATTTTCGGTATTTGTTTACAAAGTGTTCGCCAACAATATTCACTAATAAGGTCATTAAAAAAAGTACTGCCGCAATGGCGAACAACGCGTAATAATGCGTGGTTTGATAAGGCACCTCGCCCATCTCAATGGCGATAGTAGCCGTCATGGTACGAACCGAATGAAAAAAGCCCTTGGGAAAGGCTGATGCGTTGCCGGTAGCCATCAGTACGGTCATGGTTTCACCCATAGCGCGTCCGACACCAAGCATAACTGCGGCTAAAATACCTGGTGACGCGGCTGGTATCGTTACTTGTAGCAAGGTTTGCCATCGGTTGGCACCAACGCTGTAACTGGCCTCTTTGTAAGCGTTCGGCACTCCCTCCAGTGCATCCTGGGCAACGGTGATAATAGTAGGTAATGACATGATAGCTAATAATGCAGCGCCATTAAGCGCATTTAACCCGTTTGATTGACCCGTTATACGGGCAATGCCAGGTCCTAATACGACGATACCTAAAAATCCGATAGCCACTGATGGAATTGAAGCCAACATCTCTATGGTTGGTTTCAATACACTTTTTAGCTTTCTGCCCGCATAGTCGGACAGGAAAGACGCGGTTCCAATGCCTAAAGGAATGGCTATACACATGGCTCCAAGCGTAACGAGGCTGGTGCTCACCAATAACGGCAGAATACCATAATTAGCGGGGTTTCCCGATGGGTTCCATTGGGTGCCGCTAATAAAATCCCAGGGCTTTACTTTCAAAAAAAAGGCAACGGTATTCCACAGCAGCATAAAGAATATATCCGCCAGTATCGCAATTACCATCAGACCGGTCATTCTGAACAGTAATTTGGCAGTTTGATCAGTTTTTTCTCTAAGCGCTAATTTCATATCTTATTTTGGGATAATATAGTAACCGGAGGTGGTGATGATCTTTTGGCCTGCAACGCTTTTTTCAAAATCAATAAATGCAGACACTTTATTCCAGGATGTAAGGGGTATAAACTGGTATAATGGCCGCTGAAAATAATACCGGTGCGCGGCAATTGCTTTGATATCTAAAGGCGACACCGCAATACTTCCCGGTTTACCAATGATGTTTAATACTTTAATGGCCTGTTGATTTGCTTTATTGCGTATATAACCGGCACCAACATAACCAATTCCGGATTTGTCGTGCTTAATGCCCTCTAAAATCTGGGCATTACCATTCATTTCCTTGGCATCCCGGCTAAATTCGATCTCTAATTTACTCTTAATGAAGGACTGTGTTCCCGAATTACTTTGCCTGCCATAAATATTGATCTGTAGGTTCTCACCGGTAAGCGGTTTCCAGGTTTTATATTGCCCGTTCAATATCTTGCTCAACGATATCACATCAATAGAATCCAGGGGAAAATCTTTACGTACTATAAAAGCTGTTGCATCCTCTGCAAAAATCACTGTCCTTACAGGAATGCCTTTTGCCTTCAGTAGCAAAATTTCTTCTGGGTTCAGTGGCCGGGATGAATTGGCTATATCGGTCTGCCCGTTAAGCAATGAAGCAATGCCAAGCCCCGATCCGCCGCCCGAGATCGCCACACTGAAATCGGCGTGTACCTTGTAAAAGTTTTCGGCCAGGCTAACCGCTAAATTAACCTCCGTATCAGAGCCCTTTACTTTGATAAATTTGCCTGCGTCGCTACACGAAACCAACAGGATGATTAATAAGCACAGTAAGTATCTCATCATGAACTTATTAATTTTTACAATATAGGTTAAGAATATGTTATTGATGTTAAATAGCTATCACCAATTAAAACATTCGGGGCCGGTCGTAAACTATTTTGGTTACCCGAAATTTAGCATAGCAGAAATCGCCTTTTTCTAAACGCCATATGGCTTCTATGTCTGTTGGTACGAATACGCCGTTGATCTGCTTATAACCGGCCATTTTACCGATCCAGGTTTCAAGCCTTCCTTTTTCCATATAGCGTCTGGTTTCCATTTGGGTAATCAACCCTTCGCTGTCAAATTTTACAATGTAGTATAGCGACATTCCGTTATGGCTAAAGGTAAGTTTTGCTGTATTTTCATCAATGGCTATCCATTTCAGCCGATCCCCTGGCAGCAGGTTGGTGGGAAACCAGACCCCTTCAGCCAGCCATCGCAATAACTCGCCCTGGTCAAAACTTTCACCCTGTCCATCTACGATATTGTAGAGTGATAAAATGGATACGATCAACCGTCCTTTATCGGCAACATACATATCACGTGCAGTGAAAAGGGAGGTTATACCTTTCCAGATAAAGCCAGGCTTTTCGACGGTGAAATACTGTTCGCCTTCAATAGCTGTCCATCTCTTATCCAGGCCCGTTTTAAATTGACCGTCGTGTAAAAGACTGACGTAACTGATGTAAGGTTGCCCGTTGCTTAAAACCTGTTTAAAATAGCGCCGCACAGGTTCTGGTAAACCTATTAGCTGCGTGTAATGAAACGCTTTATCTGAAACTGGTTTTGCGGAAACAAAAAGGCTTTTCACAGTTTTACCGAACCGTACAGAAAGGTTGATCCTGCCAATGATGAGTGTTGTTAAAAGCGTTATAATGAGTATTGCTGTAATAAGCATGATTCTTTCTATTTATTTAAATTGATTTTTGATATAAACTTCTTACTGCCGGAAGTAAGGCGACAAATAATATAGCGATGGCAAGAACCATATAGAAAGTATGCAGCCAGCTTACCGCCTGTAAAAACACCATTTCCAGCTGTATCCATGCAATCAATATAAATGCCGTATAAATACTAAAGGTCCAGGACCAGTGCATGTCGCGATAACAGTTTAGTTTTTCGGCAAATGTGCAAGCTGGTTTTCTGATCAGTGCAAAAATCAAAAGGCATGGCGCAATGCCAAGCAGAAGAAATAAAACGGTTCCAGGTATTAAAAAATCGTGAAACGGTGATTTTTTTAATAGGGATAATGGCATGCCTATCAAACGACCGCCGGGCGAAATAACCAACGCGCCACCTCCGCCAAGAGCCCCTAAACCGAGAAAACCCAATAATAAGATCAGGCAGTTTCGCCCCATTGTTGTTTTCATTTCATTGTAAAGTAGGTGTTGTTCAGTGTTCAAAATACTTAACTGGTAGTAGGATGGATTTGCTCCTTCGTTACGGACAAATAAACCAGTCCACGGGTCGCCTTAATGAAACCGGTTCCGGGTAATTCTTTACATAGCCTGTTCGTAAAATAAACTGCACAGGTTCGTTAATACCGATAGCGGAGTTAAAATTTTGGTGAATAGCGGGCTCCTCCAGTATTTGGGTCATCGGGTGTATGGCGATATTTTTATCCCTTACTTTCAGGAACAGCCGCTGCATCCGCTGTCCTGTTTCGATCAGGCTCTTTACAGAAGCGTCCTTACTTGTAATTAAAAACCAGCCGGCTGAAGATGCTACTTGCTGCTCTGCCTGTTTAATATTCTGATCTCTGAAGCTGTTACCCATCACGTTCGTTTTCCCATAAAAGTTTCGCACCACCCAGCCGGAAATACCCTCGATTTCCATACTTCCGGGAGTTAAACCGTCCCGGTATTTTTCTGCATCCTTATTGGAAAACCTGATCCAGTCAGCCAGTTCTTTCTGCGCTGCGTTACGATAGGACTGGATCTTATTGGCTTCGATGGTTTGTTCGTTCAGATAATGATAAGCTTTAGTTGTACGGGGTACAAAGCGAATAAAATCAGGTTCATTGGCCATTAGCAGCCTGACATCTTCAGTTTTCAATGCTTCGGAGAGCATGTTTGATCTTACCGTCCTGCGTTGTATGATAGTTCTGGTATCATACCTGAAGAGGTTTCCCGACCTGATCAGTTTTACTTCCATTACCTTTTCGTCCTGGTTAGTATTAGCCAACAAACTAAATTGGCAACGATAGCCCAGATTATTGGCGGCGTATTCCAGGTTTTGAATAAACGCTCCGATGGATAGTATCGTTTCCCTTTGTGCAGGATCGACAGCAGTTAACCATTTAGTTTTGTCGTTGCAGATGATCCAGTGCAGCGGCTCCATATATTTGATTAGCCAGGGTTGCGTATTATGGCCGCTCGGAGCCAGTGAAGCAAGGAATAATATGTGCCGTTCATCTGTGGTCAGTTCAGTTATAACTGGGGTATCAGGCTTCAGACTGGCCCTCACAAAATTGCTTTTATCGCTGTAGGCATAGTATGTTGCGCAGGCAACAACTGCCGATCCCCCTGTTATGCCTAAAAATCTCCTTCGGTTCATAACGAGGGTCTTTTTGCAGAAGTTTTTCCGATAGGCAGCCGTTTCCGCCATTTAAAAAGTTCAAACCATATGACCGACAGAAAGCCAGTCCCTATACTGACGGAAAGCTGTATCAGGCCTAAAGGCTCAAAACCAAAGAATTTTGCCAATGGGCCAACGTAAATTAAAGATCCGGAAATAAGCAGGGTGACCCCGATGATCAGCAGTACGAGATTGTTTTTATACCTGATGGTCGTTAATACGGAATAAAAGAAAGAGCGGTTCACCAGCGTCAAAAATATGTTAGCAGCGATAAGGCAAGTAAACACCATGGTACGGGTCAATTGTTCGTCTGCGCTTTTGCTCACTGCATATTGGTAGGTTGCCAGTGTGCCGATGGTGATTACCAAACCTTGTATAACACTGGTGGTTAATTCTTTCCGGTTAAAAAAAGTGGTGCTGAACGGTCGTGGTTTCTGCAGCATGGTATTCTTTTCCATCGGCTCATTCTCATAAATAATGGAACAGGTTGGCCCCATGATCAATTCCAGGAAAATGATATGTACCGGCGAGAATATGTTGGGATAGGCCCAGCCCAGAGCTAAAGGAATAAATACCGTTAACACGATAGGGATATGGATGGAAATAATATACTGGATGGCCTTTTTCAAGTTAGTATAAATGCGCCTGCCCATGGCTATGGCATCCACCATTTTGGAGAGATCATCTTCCAGCAGGATCAACGATGCCGCCTGTTTGGCAATCTCTGTGCCCTTTTTACCCATGGCTATGCCAATGTTTGCGGCCTTGAGTGCAGGGCCATCGTTCACGCCGTCGCCGGTCATGGCGACGATCTCGCTTTTAGCTTTCAAGGCGTTAATGATCCTGAGCTTGGCATCCGGGAACATACGGGTGAAAATATTAACGGCTCCTACCTTTTCCCCAAGTTCTTTGTCAGACAACTGCATCAGCGCGTCTCCACTCATGCATTGATCAAAACCATGGAAATTAATTTGACGTGCAATAGCTCCGGTGGTCTCCGCATTATCGCCCGTAATGATCTTAACCGCGATACCGGCTTTATAAAAATCCTGCATTACTGCACTGCTGTTTTTCTTTGGCGGATCGTAAAACGCAACCAGGCCTTTAAATGCAAACTTGAACTCCTGCTGGGTCGCAGGGAATTGATCGCCGTTAAAAATGGCTTGCCCTACGGCCAGTACACGGTATCCCCCCACCGCGAGTTGCTGAATTGCAGCGCTTATCCGGTCTTTTTCAATATCGTAGAGATCGCTGATTTTAATCAGCGCTTCGGGGGCCCCTTTTGCCGCAATAATGCGCTGTCCCGCTGTATTCTCGAACAGGTGGGTCATCATCGGCGGTTTCCCCCCCAGGGGATATTCATGGATCATTTTATATTCCAGCCTTTCATCAATTTTGTGGCTTTTGATATAGGCCTCGTGTAAGGCAATCTCCATCGGATCAAATGGTATCGGTTCGCTGGCCCACATCGCGATCCTGATCAGTTCCTTTTCAGGTTCACCTGCAATGATTTCGGCTTTTAAGATTTTATTTTCTTTTAGCAGATAAACCCTCGTCAGGCTCATTTTATTTTCCGTTATCGTCCCGGTTTTATCGGTACATATGACAGAGGCACTTCCGAGCGTCTCCACCGTTTTCATCTGTTTGACTACGATGCCCATTTTCATCAACCGCCAGGCACCCAGGGCCATAAAAGTGGTAAAGGCAACGGGGATTTCCTCCGGCAGGATACTCATAGCGAGGGTAAGCGCTTTGATCAGGCTGTCTAAGACATTAGCTGAATGAAAATAATTGATACCCCATACGATCAGGAATACGATCCCCCCGGTTATCACCATCTTTTTCACAAAGTTGTTGATCTGTAATTCCAATGGAGTCTTTTCCTCAACAATAGATTCCAGGCTTTTACCGATCTTTCCTAACCGGGTTTGATTGCCTATGGCCGTTATGGTGGCGATAGCTAACCCGCTTGCTACCGTGGTTCCATGAAAGATTAAATTATCGATGGCGGTTTTATCTTTGTAAACAGCTAATGATTCGCCGGTAAGAATGCTTTCATTGACAGAAAAGTCATTGGACTGTACGATAATGCCATCTGCAGTAATGGAAGTTCCTTCTTCCGCCATCAGGCTGTCGCCAACCACAAGTTCTTCACTTTTTATTTCTAAAACTTCTCCGCCCCTAATCACCTTACATTTAGGTTGTGAAAAATCCTTCAGTTTTTCGAGCGCGTTCCGGCTTCGGGAGTCCTGGTATAAAGAAATACCTGCAACCAGCACTATTGCTGATGCCAGGAAAATACCGTCACCCGTTTTTCCGTTAATAAAGTAGATACAAGAGGTAACCAACAATAAGATCACCATCGGCTCTTTCGCCAATCCTCTCAAGGCGTCAGTAAATCCATTTTCCTTTTTAAATGACAAACTATTTGTCCCGTACTTTGACCTTGCGGCAAGTACATCCCCGTCAGTTAGTCCGGGAATGTTAAATTTATTTATTGCCATTTGTTGATTGATCAAAGATGAATTTGCGGACCAGATTAATTCAGTTCCGACGGAATAACCAATAGTGGTATACGCTGGTTATCTAAAGCCGCCACGGTTGTAGACCGGTCGAACGGGCCCGACAGGAAACCTTGCTGGTAATGAACCAGGGCTAGCAGATCAGAATTCTTATCTTTGCATAACCGGTTTAGTCGTTTCACAACATTTTTTCCCCTGATCTCAAGGTAGGTTATATTATCCTGCTTGATCGCGTTAATATGACTAACGATGGCATTTTTCTTTATGGTGTCTTCGCTTTTTTCCAGGAGCGAAACATGGACGATCTCCAGATGGAAGTTAAGTTGTTTACCTAAGCCCGTCAAATAGTTGATGGCGTTAATGTCTGCCAATTCAAACGGAATAGCCAGCGTTACTTTCTTCAGCGCATTCATATCAGCTTTCGGCGGAATGATAAAAACAGGGCAGGATGCATGATCGATCACGTCCATGGTGTCGCTGCCGAATATGAAATGGTCGATAGCATTATCCGTTCGGCCCCCGATCACTACGAGGCCGATGGTATTTTCCTGAATGAGCGCTGCGGTATTTTTACCCAGCGAGCCTTCCCCGCATTGATAATTTGCTTGAGGTTTAAACCCGCCTTGGGATACGCCTGCCATGATATGTCGCAGCTGAATAGCTAACTGACTGAGTTTCGCGGTGCTTTCATCCTTGCGAAATACGAATTCTTCAACCACCAAGGGGCCGCCAGCGTAGGTCGGAAGTATCGGATGATCATAATAGGTATTATAAATTAAAATATCAGCGTTTAACTGAGGAACAATCTTCGCAGCAGCTTTCGCGGCACGATCCGCATTTTCCGAAAAGTCAGTAAGCATCAGGATTGTCTTCATGACAGCGTTATTTTATAGCGTAAAGTTGTCGTTTTACCGCTGAAAAATAAATGATGAAGGTT
Source organism: Mucilaginibacter sp. 44-25 (assembly GCA_001898335.1). GTDB lineage: Bacteria > Bacteroidota > Bacteroidia > Sphingobacteriales > Sphingobacteriaceae > Mucilaginibacter. Next base: position 14,907 of record MKTS01000004.1, read on the forward strand.
ATTAATTCGCTTGATGACAATTACTTAAATACCATCAATAAATACTGATCTTCGATAAAAAAGTTATGAACCAGACGCACATCCACCTGCTGATCACCCACCTGCCGATCATCGGCGCTGCGCTGGGTGCATTTGTTTTGATCCATGGGATATGGAGGAAAAGCAATTCTACATTGATCGCCGCCTATAACCTTTTGATCGTCTCCGCCATTGGAGCCGGCATAGCTTATGCAACCGGCGAAGGTGCCGAAGAAACGGTTGAACATTTACAGGGCATATCCAAAAATGTTATCGAAGAACATGCAGAATCTGCACTGACTTCTCTTATCGGCTTGATCGCTGTCGGCGCCATAGCTTTGATTGGCCTTTTTGTAACACTCAAAAGCACTTCTCTAACCAGGCCTTTAGCACTGCTTGCGCTTGCGGCATCATTAGTGGGCTTCGGGCTGATCGCGAGGACCGGCTATTTAGGCGGACAGATCAGGCATACAGAAATTGGAACGAACACGGCTTCGCCGGTAAAAGAGGAGAATGGCAAGGATAATGATTAAGCATGCATGCAGAACATCCCTATGCATAAACTTAGCTATTATATGGTCAATGCGATCACCTTTTACAGGTTGTTAGCGGCTCCGCTACTGTTGTTATTATTGTTCAATGGGCAGTTCATTCTGTTTAAATGGCTGTTGGCTGTTAGTTTCCTTACAGATGCGATCGACGGCTACCTCGCCCGCAAGTACAAAGTAACCAGCATATTTGGTTCTGTCCTGGATTCTGTTTCAGATGACCTGACTATCGCAGTGGCGATCGTCGGTATAGTCCTGGTGAACCCGGAGTTTCTGAGAAAAGAGTTGGCGCTGGTAGCAGTACAAGTATTGCTTTTTCTAACCCAGATCTGTTTTGCGCTGATCCGTTATCGTAAGATCAGTAGTTTCCATACCTACCTGGCAAAATTCGTTACGGTGTTCCAGGGCATATTCCTGATACTTTTCTACTGGCTGCCTGAACCGGTTTATATGCTGTTTTATGGCGTGTCAGCCTTGACCATCCTCGACTTGCTAGAGGAGATCATTCTTGTTGCCATTACGCCCAAATGGGAAACCGATATAAAAGGCTTATATTGGGCCATAAAAAAGCGCACACTGCAAAAAGCGTAAAAAACCGTACCCCATGGTAAAAGAAATGCCGGTGACCGTAAAACGGGCCATTGAACTCATAGGCTTGTTCGTTTTAGGAACTATCATAGTTGCAGGAAACACGATCATTATGCCCTTGTTAATGGCATTTTTCTTTAGCCTTATGCTGTTACCGGTATTCCGTTTTTTCAGGAAATTAAAAGTGCCTGAAGTAATCGCTGTTTTTTTACCGATCTTATTACTAACCATCGTTGTGGCGCTGATCATTTGGCTGTTTTCCAGCCAGGTGGGTGCTTTGCTGGATGATTTCCCGCAGATCCAGCGTACCGTAGCCAAACACCTGGATAATTTAAGTATTTGGATCAGCAATTCATTTGGCTACTCCCCGGCAGAACAAGTGAAATTCATTAACGTGCAAAGCAAAAAGCTATTCAGTTCCCTGGGCGGGGTATTGAGCGGCGCGGCAGGATCTTTGTCCGGCATCATCATTTTTATAGGGTTATTGCCGATCTACATTTACCTGATCATCCTATACCGGAACCTCTTTTTAAAGTTCCTGCTGATGTGGTTTAAAAAAGAAGAATACAAAAATGTGGAAGAAGCTGTCCGCCAGACAGAAAAAATGGTTAAAAGTTACCTCGTGGGACTGCTGATACAGATTACCTATATCATCATTATTTTGGGTGGTTCATTATGGCTTTTCGGTATCCAGAATGCCTTACTGATCGGGATCCTCTTCGCTTTCCTGAACCTGATCCCGTATCTGGGCGCCCTGATCGGCAATATTCTGGGCGTCCTGCTCACCCTGGCTTCCTCGGATAGTCTTGCGGATGTGCTGATCGTATTGGGAGCCATCACGGTGGTACAATTCCTGGATAATAACATATTAATGCCGCGTATCGTTGGTTCGCAGGTCAAGATCAACCCGCTGGTTTCCATTGTGGGAATCATCATCGGCGGTGTCATGGCGGGCCTTTCGGGTATGTTCCTGGCAATGCCGCTGCTGTCCATTCTAAAGATCATATTTGACCGCACCGAAAAGTATAAGCAATGGGGCGTGCTGCTCGGGGATGAACGGCCCGTAAAAATCCTTATGAAAGATTAGTGCTTTACTTTTTGGATAGTCTTGTAAACCTGGAAAATAATCAACGGCAGCAGGCTAACAGTTAAAGCGGCGGCCCATAATTTCATCGAAAGTACTGAAAGTCCTAACACTAAACGCAGGCCAGGTATTGCGAAAACCATCAAGGTGAGGCCAATACAAATGAAGAGTGCGATCCAAACAAATTTGTTTCTGGTAATTTCATTATTCAAAATGCGCGCGCCATCGGAGGACATATTGAACACATGAAATAACTGGGCGAAAGTCAGGGTGATAAATGCAACATTGTTACAGGTGCGGTCATCATTATGCAGCACTTCTTTACAATAAAATACCGCAATGATCACAGCCGAGGTGATGGAAGCTGAATATAAAGCGATAACCAGCCATTTTTGATTAGTAATGATATTCTTATTAGGTTCCCTTGGCGGCCTCGACATCACAGTCCTGTCTCCCGTACCTAAACCGAGCGCTAACGCCGGAAAGACGTCAGTCACCATGTTCAGGAATAGGATCTGTAGCGGCAGCAAGGTTGCGCCGGGTATCACTACGCCTAAAATGGTCACAATGAAGATCTCGCTCAGGTTACAGGATACCAGGTAGACCACGAATTTCTGAATGTTTTGAAAGATCTCCCGGCCATGCGCCACCGCCTGGGCAATCGAAGTAAAAGAATCATCTTTCAGAATGATACTCGCCGTTTCTTTAGCGACCTGGGTTCCCCGGATGCCCATAGCAATACCTACGTCCGCTTTTTTTAAGGCAGGGGCATCGTTTACGCCATCGCCGGTCATGGCCACGATAAACCCTGCCCCCTGAAAAACATCCGCGATTTCCAGTTTTTGTTTAGGAGAGGCCCTGGCAAAAACCGCCGTAGCCAGGATACGCTGCCGCCATTCTTTGGTTAATAGTTCGGCCTTCGGCAGTTCTTTCCCGGTCATCACCGCTTTGTCGTCCTCATCGATCAGACCCACCTTCCGGGCAATGTTCAGCGCGGTTTGCGGATGGTCGCCGGTGAGCATCACTACTTTAATGCCAGCATTCCTGCAACTCAGGATAGCGCCTTTAATATCTGTGCGGGGCGGGTCAAGAAAACCCGCCATCCCGATATAAACCAGGTCAGTCAAATAATTATACGGGTCAAGCAGGTTATCTGACCGGTAGGCAAAAGCCAGCACCCGCAGCCCGCTGGCCGCCATTTTTTCCGATCTTAAAAGTATGGCGCTACCCGACTCGCTGTCAAGATCATTGATGACCGTGCCCGATTGTATCTTGGCACATTTCTCCAGTAATCGTTCAACAGAGCCTTTGGCAGCCGCAAAATAACCATTGGCCGTCTGGTGTAAGGTACCCATCATCATGATCTCCGAACTGAAAGGCACCTCCGCAATACGTTCGTATTGCTTTAATAAACTCGCCCTGTCCAGGCCTGCAGCGATGGCTATTTGTATTAAGGAAACTTCCACCGGATCTCCGGTATTTTCATCGGCATTATTGCATAAAATGCCGGTTAATAACAGTTTATCTAAGTTTCCGGCACTTACTTTAATTGCCCCGTGAGGGAATTTCAGGAGATTATTTTCGATATGGACCTTAACACTTTCCTCCGGGAATGCGAAAGTGTCGGCACATATCTTATTTTCGGTCAGGGTGCCGGTTTTGTCCGTCAGGATCACCCCGGTACTGCCCAGCGTTTCCACGGCAGATAATTTCTTAACAATAGCATTGCGCCTGGCCATCAGCAGCATGCCATAGGATAAAGCCACCGTAGCAACTACCGGCAAACCCTCGGGGATAGCGGCCACGGCCAGGGCGATCGAGGTCTCTATGATGGTTAAGAGCGCCTTGCCTTGTATAAATCCAGTTACCGCAAAAATTGCGGTCATGGCCAGGGTGATCCAGATCAGCTTCCTGCTTAACCGGTTCAGCTTTTTATCCAGCGGTGTGATCGTATCGGCAGAACTTTCAACCAGCGCGGTGATGGTGCCCAACTGCGTATTTGCCGCAATGCCGGTGATCAACATTTCTCCGTCCCCATTAATTACGGAAGTCCCTTTAAAAACCATATTCTGCTGGTCTCCAATAACGGTATCCTTAGGCAGCGCCCCGGTCATTTTATCCGACGGAAGGGATTCGCCGGTAAGCGACGATTCATCACATTGTAAGCGGTTGACGGTTATTAAACGCCCGTCTGCCGGGATAATATCGCCGGCTTCCAGCGGAACAAGATCGCCCGGCACCAATGATTCAGATGGGATCAATTTCGTCTCCCCGTCGCGGATCACTTTAGCCAGGATCACGTCCATTTTTTTGAGCGCGTTCATTGAACTTCGGGCCTGTATTTCCATAATAAAGCCGATCAGCGCGTTGATCAAGATAACAGCCGCAATAGCTATCGTCTCCAAAATATCTTTGAAATATAGTGAAACGGCTGCGCCAAAAACCAGCAGGTAAATAATGGGGCTCCTGAACTGGGAAAGAAGGATCAGCCAAAGGCTTTTATGCTTTTGCATTTTGTAGGAATTCAGCCCATAGGCTTTACTGCGCTTCGCAGCCTCACTTTGCGAAATTCCTTTATGACCGTCTGTTTGAGACAGCGTGAGCACCTCTACTGCAGATAATGAAAAAGGGTGTGCTAAAGGGTATTTCATTATCGTAAGGATGTGGGGTTTATTTACCGGGGAATTTTATTTCCCTTCCGTTTTATTAAAAGTAAGTAAAGGGATCTTGCCGTAAAAAGAATATTCCTCCGCATTAGAAGGGAAGAACAACTTTTCAAATGTAGATCTTGACTGGTGAGTAAACAGGACCAGTACGGAGGGTTTATCCGATTTTATCGCATGTTCAATATCCTCCAGCAATGTATGGGATATATCCCGCCGTGGGGTCAGCAGCCTCACTTTAAAATCCGCTTTTTCCTGTAATGTGGCTTCCGCCAGTTCCTTATCCAGTGCCAATTCGTAGGGGTATGAAATATGCATCATCGCCACACTGGCATGGATAGGCCGCGCAAAATCAACGACCTTTTTGAGTTCGTTTTCATAATCGGTCATGTCCGACGCATAAAGGATGTGTGTTAGTTCCTTTAAATGGTAAGAACTTGGTATACATAAAACCGGCACGGCAGAACTGCTGATCAGTTTAGCGGTATGTGTACCGAATATTTTTTTAAGGGTACCGGCACCACGGGTGCTGATACAGATATAAGAACAGTTATGCTTATTAGCATAATCCATGATCCCATCCACTACATCGATATTGGATACCAGTACCAATTGATGGTTAATTTCGGATTCATGGATATCGTGATAGATGCCGGCGATGAATGAAGTTAATTCTTCTGCCGTTTTTTTTCTAAAAGTATCAGTATACTCCGCAAAGGCGTGTTCGCTCCATTTAAAAGGTTTTAAGAGATGGTAAACATGCAGAATAATTAATTCCGCTTTGCGTTGTTTGGCCAATTTAATGGCAAAACGGATCGCCGGTTTTGAATTAACGGACTGGTCGGTGGTCACAAGGATCTTTTCCATAAGTTTAAGGTTAATGGTGAGCAATAAATAAGGGCGCATCAATAGCTTTCATTAGCCGGTCGGCCATACTTGATTTAAACCAGCGCGAGACTCCGCTGCGCTGATAGGCTCCTAAAACGACAAGGCTGTTTTTGCTGCTGTTTTTAAGGGAAGTTAAAAGCTCCTCTTCAGTATAACCTATTAATAATGTGTAAGTTGCCGCAGGGTAATGACAGGCGATGAATTCCCTTACCAGTATTTCGTCGGGAAGTTCTGCTGTATCCTGGCTATCTGCCACTGAAACCACTTCGGTCGCTTTGCCGCGTAACCAGGGCATCATATAGTTGAACATTTTTATCGCATGTACGCAGGCCGGTTTTCCGTCATAGAGCAGCACGACTTTTTCGATATCCTGGTATTCCGCCGTAATGATCAGCACGGGGCACTGTGTGCCTGCCAGCAACTCACGTATAAAATGGGTTGGTGGCTGACCTGGTATAGGACTGAATGTTTCACCTGCGCAGACCAGCAGCAGGTCACTATAGATACTTTCCCTGAGCACTTCCGGTACAGAAAAGCTGGGGTCATGATGTATCGAATAGCTGAGTTGCGCTTTTTTGCACGCCTGCTCAAAAATACCGGCTAATTTTAACCTGCTTGCTTTATCCTTCTCCAAAAGATGCTTCATTTTTACCTGGGAGAGGCCATGGCTCCCGATGAGATCATCCAGCCGGTAGCTGTTATAGAGAAATGACTCCAGGAAAACACCCGATAGTAATGCCTTGCTGCTTTCAGCCAGTTTGACCGCGTATGCCAACGTGCTGTCCGCGAATTTTAATCCATCAAATACCGCGCTTATTTTTTTCATAGCCCTGCAGGTTAGCAGGACAAATATTAATTTAAGAAGGGGAACAGCCAATGATGAGCGACAGCAATATTCATGACAACTATCACTTATTTGGGAAATCCGAGAGGATGGAGATAAGTGCTTACTCTAAAAATCTCCCTACATGCTTTTTAAATAGCGGCGGAATCGGTATTGAAATACAATATCAATAAGCGCTCATTCATTTCGGCAGAGTAGATCTTCCAGACCCAGCGTTCCAGCAGTGTTTTTATGGTGTTTTCGCCTGATGGATTTGCTTCGCTTCCCCGCGATTTTACCATAAACGACCCTGACAAGATGCCTTATCAGTCAACAGAAAATAACGGTTTCCTGAGTTACTATAATGAATTTAACAGCCATTGGCGGCTTACGGTTAAGGCGGCCTACGCCAAAGACCATTGGAGGGCACTAATTTCTTCGTTTCAAAGCACAATGCGCAACAGCTAAACCTCATTATGTGCCGGGCTACCGATAAGCGGCTGGATATCGATGTGCCGGCCAGCCAGCCTTACATCAGCGGCGAGTTTAACACGGGATCAATCAGTTATCATTTTTAAAAGGTATCCATGTAAACCGTAAGCATTTTCTATCCTATTCAGGATCTAAAGATCCAACGGACAACTAAACCCTGTATCCATTGGATGCCTACAACCCGGTTACGGGATCAGTTTTGATCCCAATGTGCGCACAGGTAACTTATCGGAGATCGTTACGGATCAACAGCCCATTAGTTACCAGGCAGCCTATGGCCCAAGGGTAATAAAGATGAAGTTAAATCTATTAATAATTACCTTGAGGAAGTAAGGTTGGCCATTGGCAGCAGTTATAAAGAACTACAATTAAAGAGAAGGATGCTTTCAGCAAAGGCGGTTAAGGATCTCTATCTTGGAGCGGAACAAGAAGTTTATTCCATGAGCCGTCTTTTCAGCTATCACAATGAAATATCCACAACTGATCTGAAGTGGAGTACCCTGAAGCATTATTATGTAACCCAGCGTTATTTAGTGAAGTTTCTGGAGCAACAGTATAACGCCAGCGACATATACCTGCATCAGCTTGATAAATATGCTTGGCAGTATGCTGTTCACAGAGCAAACGCTCGCTGCGGTGGCAGCAAAATTCCCTCAAACACCCAAAAACCTCAGCGGCATCAAAGGGATCGGTCCTGAGAAGACGAACCGCTACGGCGCAGCGATACTGACCATGATCAGAACTTACGAGCATCAAAAGGGCGGTGTTGAAGCGCAAGTGACATTGTTTTGAGTTTGATAGACGGAAATCTAATATTTTACCCGCTAACGCAAAAACATCCGGATAAAACCTTCCGGTTGATGATTTATAACAAAATATTCAGGTTCCGCAATATCGAATAGAAAAGGGCCGCTCTTTTCAGATACGGCCCGAGTAGTATATTGGAATTTGTTTATAAATAGTTTTAAAACAGCGTAAACTCTACTCTTCTGTTCATTTGCCTTCCCTTAGCTGTTTTATTAGTTGCAATAGGTTGTAGCGAACCATAACCTGTTGCCTCAATTCGTGAGGCATTGGCGCCTTTTGATACCAGGTAATTCTTCACAGCCTGCGCGCGCGCTTTAGACAAAGCCATATTTGCTTTCATGCTGCCCTTGCTATCTGTATGGCCTGCCAGTTTTAGGCTAAAATCTTTTTGGATGAGCAATTCTGCTACGCGGTCTAAAGTTGGATATGAACGCTCTTTGATCTCGGCCTTGCCGTATGCAAACTCCAGGTTCTTAATGGCATCGCCAATTACACGGCGGTCTTGCTGGGTAACTATTTCCTTTTCCTTAACCATAGTCATTGCCGGCAGTGGACAGCCTCCGCCATCTACCTTAGTGTTAACGGGCGTACCCGGGCATTTGTCGTACTTGTTTGCTACGCCATCGTTATCATCATCAGCCATATCTTTTTCGTTTTGAAGGCGCTTTTGTTCTTCGGCCGCTAACCTGGCTTGTAACTGCGCGGCAGTTTCCTTAACTTCTTCGTGCACAACCGCTACTGTACTAAAGTTTTGCAGCGGGCGTGAATTTTTCTTACCAAAACTGTATTCTATACCCAAGTGCGCGTAGGACATGTGATCATTTAAGCCGCTTTTATAACCGTCAAAGTTGTTTGTTCTTATAGAATAAACAGTGTAACCCAAATCGATATTAACAGCCCGCGAAACACCTATCTTAAAACCGATACCAATTGGCAAGAACCAGCTTTTGCCATCGCCGCTTGTGGGCTGTGGTACATTAGCCATTGGCGGTGGTGGGTTGCGCACCGTTGTTGAATAAGACATATAACCCACGCCTGCTGTAAGGTAAGGTACTATCACGGCGGGTTTTATTGATAAACTTAAATTAGGTACGGTGAAATAGCCCCGCAGATCCGCAGCCCAGTTAATATTGGTTTCATAACCGCTCTGGTCCTGCCCGGCCACGCCCTCGGGGAAATTGTTTAGCTTGGATGCATTTACCTTTCCAAAAAGCACATCAGCCTGTACACCAAGACTGGACAAGATCTGCCTTTTCACAAAAAAAGAATAGCCAAATTTTTCATGCGGTGTGCCGTAATCGCCATTGGTTTTACGGTTGAAGGGCGTCCAATGGGTTAAAAAGCCGCCATTAGCACCTATTGACCAGCGGCGCAGGTCATCAGTAGGCAATTTTGTTGTGTCGGTGCTGCTTGTTTGGGCAATACCTTGTGCAGAGATCGCCGACAGGCAAGCGATAAGGCACCAGTTTTTTAATGTTTTCATTTTTGAAGAATCTTATATGTGACAGATCTATTAGCTATTTGAGTTTATCAACTTCATATATCAGTAGGCGTTTTTATTGCCGGCCAGAGTATACACCACGGTTAAAAAAATGATGTACATATCCAGCAAAAAGGTCCAGTTCTTTAAGTACCATACATCGGCATCCACGCGATTCAGCATTTCACCTACTGTAGCCGTTCGGCCACGCAAACCGTTGGCTTGTGCCCAACCGGTAATACCCGGCTTTACGAGGTGGCGTATCATGAAATGTTCTATCAGTTCAGAATACTCGCGTGTTTGAGAAAGCATGTGCGGCCGCGGACCAACTACAGACATATCACCCATCAGCACGTTAAAAAATTGCGGTAGCTCATCAAGATTGGTGCGCCGTAGAAAAGCGCCTATCCTGGTTATACGGGGGTCGCCTTTGGCGGTTTGCAGCTTATCACAATCATCATTCATGTACATGCTACGAAACTTATAGCAGGCGAAACTTCGGTTATCGCGCGATGAACGTTCCTGTGAAAAAATCACCGGGCCCTTAGATTCAAGCCTGATGAGCAGGGCTATAATAGGTAGTAGCCAGCTTAAAATGAAAATGATAACAGCCAACGAAAAAACAATGTCAAAAATCCTTTTACTGGCGCGAAACCAGTAATTATTTTTGTAAAATATATTTTCATTTTCAGCCTCTATTAGTAATCCGTTAAAGGTTAATGCATTATTTATGAACAGATTGGCTCGGGCAGGAAAAGTTATGCGGGCGTATGGTTGCGCCATATACCGGGTAAGTTCTTTGTAGTAAGCTGCACGCAAGGCCGGTTTAAACAATTGATGATAGCTGTTTGAAAACCCATCCTGGATCAAAATGGAGATGATACGGCTAAGGGATGTAACTCTTTCCATAACTTATTTACTATCTATTAAACTTGTTTCAATAATCCGTTTTGTTGTTTTACTTGCGTGCTATAGTGAATATTAGCAGCGCTGTATTTAAAAAAAGCAGTCCCGGCTGCACTATGGTTGAGAAGTCCTGCATCTTCTCGTTCTTTATTGCCCTCCGGTTTTGTGCAACGTAAATAATGTCCTGACTTTGCAGGATAATGGCCGGGTTTGATACCGTACGAAAATCATTCAGGTCGAAAAATAAAACCTGCGGATCTGTCATGCCGCCCCGCACTATTTTTATTTTCTTTTCGTCGCCTTTTTCTGTTAAGCCGCCGGCTTGCGCCAGTACATCGATCAGGTTAGTTTTATCGCTTGTTAGCATGTAGCTGCCAGGTGAACGCACTTCGCCAAATACGGACACCTTCAGGTTCATTATTCGCAGGTCGATAATGGGGTTTTTAAGTACGGTGCGGGCGTAAAGCCCCTGTATTTTTTTGGCAGCCTCTAACTTGGTTAATCCGGCTACTTTTACTTTACCCAACACCGGCAGAGCAACTGTACTATCGTTTTCTACCTGGTAGGTTTGGGGTTGCGGCGCATTTGAAGAAGCGTTTGATGTACTACCACCACTCGGAACCGTAACCACATAGTTAATATCCTGCAGGTTGCGCATTTGCAGTATGTCCTGCGTTTGTATCTTGTATTCATAAGGGGCAGCGCCTGCAATTGAAGGGGAATTTGTAGCCGCTAAGTGCGTTTCAAAAAGCAATTGATTTTGCTTGTATGAACAGGATATGCCTACTAACAAGTAGGCTAATGCGGTTAGGGTATAACACAAAAGGCGTATAGGTTTTTTGTGCATCATCTTAATTGTTTTTAGTTAAATGTGATCTGACCTTCGCTAACCTTCGCCTGTCTCTTTTCTGCTTTTTCGTTCACTATCTGCTCAAAATGAGCAGCATAAGAATCAACAACATTATCGATATTGTAAAAATTCTTTATCCTATCGCGGTTGTTCAGCACCATAGCGTTGTACTCACCGGTGCCTTTATCAATGCTGTTGATGTATTGTGCTACATCATTTGAGGTGTTGAAATACCAGGCATTTTCGTTAAGCACAGCGCGGTTAAATACATTATCGCTGGCGCAGATAAGCGCGTTGGATGCCATGGCTTCTAACAAAGATGGGTTCGTGCCGCCTACTGTATGGCCGTGGAAATAGAGGTTTGAGTAATACCTGAGATTATTAAGCTTATCGCCACTGAATATTCCCCCGCAGAAAATGATGTTAGGGTTAAACTTGAATTTTTTAACCAGGTAATTACCAAACACATTATCTGTACTACCTACTACCAGGAATTTGTGTACCGAACCGGTTAGGCAATAACCATCCAATATCGTTTCTATGCTGTTCTCGGGTTCCATACGCGCGATCAGCATGTTGTATTGGTAGGGCATCAAACCATACTCAAGCAAAACGGCAGGATCATTATCATTAAATAAAGTAGCACCGTAAGGTATAAACACCGGTTCCTTGCCGTATTTATTATTAAGATAGCGCTGTATCTCAGTGGAGTCGGCAATAAGGTGATCGCTGGTGAGTACAGCCAGACGCTCTGCCATGCGCAAAAAAGCTTTCGCACTTTTTGAGTACTTAGCCCTGTTCCACTCCATACCATCCATGTTAGTAGTGATCACAGATTGTGTGGGTAACATCCAACCCCATATAGCGCTACTGGTATAGCCCAATTGCAGTATAACATCAAAGCTTCTTTTGCGGGCGTCTTTTATACAATTAAGGTCATAAATAAACTGCCCGGCTGTGCCTAACTTATATTCGGGATCATAACGATGGCATATCTCAACACCGTTCCATTCCTTTTGCTGGTAAGGGTGGTTGTGCGAATTGTAAACCGTCACTTCAAAGCCTCTTTTTACCAAACCAACCGACAAGTATTCTGCACATTGTTCAAACCCGCCGTAGTTGTTAGGGATACCTCTTGTTCCAATGATAGCGATGCGCATAGTGTATATTATTAGCTATATCTTATTGCTAATACCCTGAGGTATTAGACCTGTATTTGTAATAAATGCGTTAAAACAATACTCTATATTACATCAAAAAACCCCGAAATTTTGCTCTCCAGGCCTATATGAACGAAATGAACAGGCGTGAATAGCGTGAACGAAATAGACTGTAGCCAAAGCGCTGAATAATTTAGCTTACCACGATTAAAGACAGTTGAGCAACTGGGAAAATGGATAGAAATACCTTATTATTTAACAGTTTTTGCGACGTACCCAATTAGTTGAATAATGAGATCAAACCCATGAAAAATTTATTAAAATTCGTCACCAGGATAAACCTGAAAACCATCCGCTTTAACTTTAAATACTTCCCGCTTAAAACGGCTATCAAATTCCCGGTACTTATCTCAAACAACGTTTTTTTGCACCAGATGAAAGGGAGGGTAATTATTAACGGCCCGATCAGAACTGCACTGGTGCAGATAGGCTACGGCAAAATAGGTATTGCTGATTTTAAACGTTCACGGGCCATATGGGAGGTACATGGCGATGTTATTTTTAACGGGCGTGCATTTATCATGCATGGCTGCAAGCTAAATGTAAGCAAGGGGGCACAACTGATATTTGGTAATGATTTTAACATGAGCACCGAGTGCGCTATAGTGGCTGCTAAGAAAATAGAGATAGGTAACCACAGCGGCATCTCATGGGAAAGCCTGGTGATGGATACGGATTTCCATCATATAGCTGATGAAACCGGGACAGTCTTTAATCACCCAAAAGAAATTATTATTGGTGATAATGTGTGGGTGGCCTGCAAATGCACTATTTTGAAAGGTGCTGTTATCCCTAACGGCTGTGTTGTTGCGGCAAATTCGATGATCACTAAACCGCTTGCTGGCGAGAACAACATCTTTGGCGGCAACCCGCTAAGGGTCCTGAAAAGCGGAATTTCGTGGTGGTATTAAATGATGGGTAATACGTACTCGCCTAAACTGTAAATTAAGTTCGGATTGCGGTCGGCTATTTTTTTTGCCGGGGTGCCACCCACTACCGTATAAGGCGTAACATCACGTGTAACCACGGCTCCCGCAGCTACCACCGCGCCCCTGCCAATTGTTACTCCGGGTAATATAATGGCCCTTGAGCATATCCAGGTATAATCTTCAATAACCACCGGTGCACCTGCCTGTGCAAAATCCGGGCTATTATAATCATGATGTAGTGTCCATATCATTACCTCGTTACTGAGGTTTACATTACTGCCGATACTCAAACCCATACGTGCATCTAACAGAGCCTTGTGCCCAATGATGGTGTCGTGCCCGATGCTCATCTTCCAGGGCGAACGTACTTCAAACCCTCTGTAGAGGCCAACATTCCGGTCTATTTTTGCCCTTAGCATTTTTAACAACCCCACTCTAAGTGTGTGAAAAGGTAAGAGGGATATCAATCCACAAGCCATATAAATGCATGACCCTTTAAATTTCTGATATTCGTTTGCCATCGCTAATAAAATTTTCAGGCTGATCTTGATACTTCTACCCCATTATTTTGGTTGGTGATGCGACGCTTGATGACCTTAGCAGGCACGCCTCCAGCTACAGAGTTTGCAGGTATAGACTTGTTAATTACGCTTCCTGCCGCTATCACACAACCATCACCAATTTCAACGCCATCTAAAATAGTTACCGCCGCACCTATCCAACAGTTATTACCGATGATAACACCTTGCCGGGTTACGCCCTGATTCTTAATGATCACGTCCATGTTTTGAAAAACATGATTCTCTGAAAAAATCTTAACGCCCGGCCCTATGATCACGTCTTTGCCAATAGTTACTCCGCCTTGCCCCGCGATAAAGGCTCCCGCATTAATACCCGTGTTGTTACCGATGCTTACACCAACACCTTTATTAGCCACAACGCCAGTACAAACTATAGAACCGTCGCGGGAAATGCTCACGTTATCCCCTATTTGGATGCCCCTTTCTGAAAGTGCGTTGAGGTAAACATCATCTTCCAGTATCAAATTTTTGCCAGCCCTTACCAAGTGTGCGTGTTTTACTTTTACACCCGTTCCCACGAACGTTATTCCCTGCGTTTTTATAAACAATTTAAGCCAACAACCGCGCAAAACCTGACCCGCCCTGCCTGATAAGATGATCATCAGGTCGCGCAAGCTGTACCTGCATTCCCATTTATAATTGGGATCGCGCTTTAGTTTTGCTATCAATTTCTCAATTAACACAGGCTTCTTCCATTATGGTTAGTATCTGCTGCGCCGAACGTGACCACACAAACTTCCCTGCGTGCGCCAATCCTTTGGCCACCTTTTCGTTATACAGATCAGCATTATTTAAAAGCGTATCTATCTTTAGGGCTATGTCACGGGGATTGTCCGGGTCTATATATATTGCTGCCTCTCCGCAAACCTCGGGCATGGCAGTTCGGTCTGATACAATGACCGGCACGCCGCATTTCATTGCCTCCAGGGGTGGCAACCCAAATCCTTCGGCATAGGACGGGAAGCAGAAAATAGTTGCACAGGCATAAATCAGCCGCAGATCAGCCTCCGGCACATGACCGGTAATAACGATGCGATCTGATATATTATGCATAGCGATCAAGGTTTCCAATTCGTCTGTTAGGTTATTACGCCCCCCAGCTATTACCAGCCGTATGTTTTGGTCACCGATATGCAACATGGCCTTAACCAGGTTTAGCAGGTTTTTACGAATATTTACCCGGCCTACAAAAAGCAGATACCTGGCTGGTAGTCCATAGTTGTTAAGTACCGACCGCACTTCGGTATCACTGTAGAAACCTCTAGGTTTAAAGTTTTGATCAATACCGTGGTAAACCACATGGGTATTTAAACTGCCGGAAATCTTATTACTTATCAGCCTTTCCTTTTCGGATACCGATATAGCTATAACCGTATCTGACCTCAAAGCCAAACGTTTCATCTGGTTAAAATAAACCCTCTCGGTAGCTGTATAATATTCAGGATAGTCCAGGAACAGCACATCATGTATATAAGCTATTTTATGAAGCTTGCCCGGCCATGTACCTGCAAAATTTTGAAACAGTACAGCCTTTAATTTATGCCGTATAGCCTCAAAGGGAACCAAAAACTGGTTCACTAAAAGGTTAGGTATTCTTGGCAGACCAATCAGTTTAACATCCGCTGGAAACAAAGCCCGCGCTTGCCTTTTAAATTTTGATGGTATAAAAAGGTGCAGGTTAAAGCGACCATTGTTATGCAATATCATTTCGCTGACCAGATTCTTAACGACCATATTACCGCTGGGCGGACCGCTAAAGAACCACTTGGCATCAATACCAATATTTATTTTGTTCGGGGTGTTACTCATTGCACAATATTTAACCTCCCTTCTGTAGAATAGCTGTTACTGTGGTGGTACACCGCAATGGCTTCGTCATAAATATGGTTCAACTTTTTTAAGCGTTTATCCCAGCGATGTTCGTTGGCACACAGCAGTGTTGTTTGGTGCATATCTGTCAATATCCAGGTGTTGTTGAGCAAAATATTTATAACAGATGTAAACTGTTGGAGCATGTTATCGTAAGTATCAACAGGTACCTTTAACCCGCACTTAGAACATATAACATCGCCCATACCACAATGGTCCGGCGTAAGTGTTGGCACGCCATTGCTCATGGCTTCAAATATTACGGCTGGGTTATCCTCGGCAATGCTGGTCATGATGTGTAAATGGCCGGCGGCCATCAATCGCACAGCCTGCTTACGTGGCAAATGCCCATGGAAGATCACCTTGTCTGCCATCTTATTCTCAGTGGTGTATTGTTTAAGCTCATCCCGCAGCGGGCCATCACCCAAAACATTCAATACCCAATTATCTCTTGGTACAGCAGCCAATGCCTGCAGGCACATTTTTAGATTTTTGCGTTCATTTAACGTGCCGCTCCAAACCAGTTGCACCTTATCAGCCATGTTATTAAATTTATTCACTGCCGGGAACACATCGCCGGCTATTCCCTGCTCTGGCAGATAGTAGCTTTCCCGGTTAAAATATTGCTTAATGGTTTCCTGTCCTAAACGTGTAGCCGCTATTAATACATCAGCCTTCTTAAACGCAAGCCTTATTCTCATGGAGTATTTGAGCTGATATTTGTTGATGTAATTTTTAAGGGTAAATTTTATTCTCGTTCCAAAGGGTAACCCTGCTAATAGTTGCTTGTCTATTATCTTCATTCCTCCAATTGGCCCCCACACCATTGGCTTGCCCAGCTTTCTCAGGAAACCCGGCTCACGGAAACCAATTGGCCCGAGCTGGTGTACTACATCTATATTCACTTCCTTTATTAAATCCTGCGCAACTTTCAGCGCTTGTTTTTGCCATATGTAATAAGCCAAATAAAAGAACCAGCCCAAGCCGGCCTTATTTAACAGGTTAATGGTTTTGGCTACCCAACCGGCCTCCACTTCAATAAACCTGGCTCCCGGCAACGGGTTGTTCTCAATATACTGCCTTAACGTTTGGGTATCGCCCATATGGTCATCAGACATGCCATACAATACCCAAAGATCATGCTCCCCGGCCAGGTGCATCACGGTGTTCCAGGCCGCAGCATATTCCGACCCCCGCGTTGGGGATATGGCGTAAGCTGATATGAGGAGCTTTTTTTTCAAAGCGTTGCAAATTTGTTTACCGAGCGGAAAGGATCTTTATACCACAGGCGCCAACGTAACCTGTTCAATTTGTTAAACAAGCCGGATATCAGGAAACTACTCCATGACAGGTTCCGTTTCATCACGGCAAGTTCTTCGGTATGCATTTTTTTCACATCATTGCTCACACCTAAGGTGCGCATACAGGCAATGTGCTCGTCAATATGTTTTATCTTATAACCGGCATGTTTTATCCTCAAAAACATATCGTAGTCCATGGCTATCTTATAGGCAGGGTCATACCCACCAACCGCCTTGTAAACGCCATTTCTAACAAAACAGGTAGGATGCATAATGTACATACCGTAATTAAGCCAGCCTATTTTACTTTTCTTGATTCGTTTAAAACCATTATCACCTATCAGCAATAAATTAGCGCAGCACACATCATCATTGGCGTAGGTGTTTATCATCATCAATTCAACGGCATCCTGCATATACCAGTCGTCGGCGTTTATCATGCCAATCCATTGCCCTGTAGCGCGGGCAATGCCTTTGTTAAAGCCATCGGCAATACCTTTATCAGGCTCACTTACAATTACAGCTATTCTGTCGCGATATTTTTCAATAATGTCCAGCGTACCGTCTGTTGAACCGCCATCCATCACGATGTACTCAATATTTTTATAGGTTTGGTTAAGTACGCTTAAAATAGTTTGCTCGATGGTATCAACCGCGTTAAGCACTATTGTTATGATACTTACTTTGGGGTTTGCAGTGTAATTTTGTGTATTCATGGCAAATTAGTAGGCAAATTGGTTTAAAGGCTGTCCGGCTGCTTCGCGCTGCTCACTCAGGAAGAGCAAATGGTTAAAGTTGAGGTAACTGAAGCCAAGAGTTACCATCAGGACACTCATTTCCACGTTGAAAAAAGCTGTTACAATATAATTGGTCAGAAAAAGGCTGATGATACACCCTACAGATAGCGCGGCGAACAACTTGATCACCGGCCGGCCGTTTGTAGTGGCATATTTACGCCAGTTAACAACAGTTAGCCTTATAAAAACAAACGCATAGGCTACAATACCCAGCATACCTGTTTTTATTAGCAGATAGAGCCAGCCGTTATGCAGCACCGGGATAAATTCGTAATCGGTATCCTCGCCCAAACGCAGAAAAGTTTTGAGATCTACCAGTTTACCCAGGCCACCGAAGACCCAATCCTTCGTATCGCCCTGCATGTATTGGTTAAGCGCCATGAAAGATTCATAACCGCGGTATTTAGTATTGATATCTTCCTCTGTGCTGTAATCACCGACACTCAATTCGTTGAAAGAGCCAAGTAGTTTGTCGATAAAAGAAGTTGACGACGCGGTAGGTCTGAAAATATCGAGTGGTACAAATGATAATAGCACTACCAATATAAATGATGCCGGCAGCACCCATTGCCTTTTCAGTTTATCGGCAACTAAAAGTATTACAAAACAAAGCGTAATGATAAGATAGGTGCGTGATGCACACATGTAAATGCCAAAAGCATTAACTGCCAGAAACAAACTAAAGTAAAACCTGCTAAACAGTTTAATATTGAACTTCTTAGTGAGCAGTAATATGGCAAACGCTAAAGGCGGCCCGGGCGTACCAACAATGCCAATAGCATAGTGTGCAGAGTAAGGATCGGTAAGTGAACCAAAACCTATGTAGTATACCGAAATACCGGTAACCAGCAGCGAAGTTAGTAAGCCGGCGTAAACCAATACTTTTAAAAACTCATCGATCTTTAAATGGCAGGCAAGCAAAATACCGGTAAGTATAAAAAGCACCGGTAGCATGAAATAATAAATATCCTTTAATATGAGGTAATTGTTGTTTGAGAAACCTGCAAACATGCCTAACACAATCGGAATAATAAGAATAGCGAACAGCCTTATCAGCCTAAGGGCAGACACATGCCTTTCTAAAGGCATAGCGATGATGATGATAGATACGCCAATAACAATTGCCTGCATGTGGAAAAAGGACGCCACAACCAGCAACAATAATAAGGCAGAATAAAACTTCGCTCTCAATGCCATACGCTTTCAATTATACGTGTTATCCTTTATGTAAACCGCCGGGTTGCCTGCCCACACCTGCTCATCGGGGATGCTTTTAAAAACTACCGAACCTGCGCCCACAATTGCATTTTTACCAATAGTTACGCCTTTTAATATAGTAGTATGGCCGCCAATAAAGGCACCATCCATTATGGTTACCGGCTTTGAGCGTACACCCTCAATACTCTCGGGTATTTGGTTTCTTATCCGCGCATCAAGCGAATGGAAGTCAGTATCATAGATCACCGTATTGATGCCTATTTTCACGTTGTTACCGATACTGATCTTACTGTGGCATATTATAGCGATAGAGGTGACACCCACATTATCGCCAATGCTTATTTCCGCCCCTTTGGCTGCTACGAAATAGCATTGTTGCTGCCTGCCGCCCATGGCATGATATTTACCGCTGTTGAACCAAAACCCCTTCCCGATAGAGAACTTACCTTCCATATTTATATCAAGGATAGGGATGCCAAATCCTACAAAATCTTTATGGAACCGGACACCGTTAAGGTTGAACTTAAATGTGGTTATAACATGCGAATAAACCCGTGCAGCACGATAGTAAACTACCCGCATGCCCCTGTAAGCCTTTCGTATGTAGTATGGTAAAGCCATGTTACACTATGCTACTTATCTGGCCAGCAAACCTGCCGCCGTGCCGTTTATTATCTTTTTAGTTTGTACCGAAAATGCTATACCCATCACAATAAAAATAATGGTGTTGGATGTTGTTACCCCTGCAAGTCCCCAATATTTGCCTAATAGTATTGAAAGCGGAATATTGATGAGCGCGCAAAAAATACTGAGATATAATTGCAGCCGTATTTTACTAATGCCATTTAGAAATTGCACGTACATAGCCTGCCAGATAAGCGCTATGGTATAAATGCACATAGCCAGCGAAAGAGTGAACGGAACGCTTACACCGTCTACAAGCCAAAGCTTGTAAATTACCGGTGAGCATATAAGCAACATTACGGTACATAAGCTCAATCCCAGCCAAAGCTTATTCATTTTGCCAAGCGTTAGCCTTATCCAATCCATATCTTTCTTTACATAAGCTTCTGTAAAGGCGCTCCACAAGGGCGTAATGATCATGATAAAAACCATTAGTACAACCGAAAACAGCTTATAAGCAATATTGAATGTGGTTACCTCTCTCGGGCTGAATAATTGGCTAATAACAATGTTATCTGTTTCGTACAACACCAAAGTACCTATTTGTATAATAAAGAACGCGCCACCTGCAGATAGTAATTGACGGGCATACTTATATTTTACCGATTTGAAGGTGGGCGATAAAGAACTATAATCGCCGCTATAAAAGTAAAAGCTTGCAAAAAGCAACACTATTAACGGAATGCCTGTCACCACATACACCAAATATGTTAATGAACCTGCCGTAAAATTGGTAAGGATAACCACACTGATGATAGTAACCGCCTGGCCCAAAACATTAACTAAAGCAGGCAATGCGGGTTTTTGATTGGCGGTAAGTACGGTGTTTATTAACTGAACAATAAATTGAAGGCAAAAGAAAATAAAGATGATGGCAACCAAATGGTTAAGATTGGGTAACTCATTAGTTGGCACATTTAATATGCCGTGCCAGTTGATGTACGGATTAACAAAGCAAAATAATACCAGTAAAGCACCGGATATAGCAGTAAGCATAGCGTAAGTAGAACTGATATGGCTTTGACCTTCCGAGAAATTACCCAAAGCAACATCCTCAGCCAGTTTATTTTTAAGGCCGTTACCCAGGCCCATATCAAACAGCGCCGCCCAGCTAATGATGGAACTTAGCGTTAGCCAAACGCCATAATTGGTTGCACCAACGTAGCTGATAGTGAGTGGGATAAGCGCAAACGAGCAAACAACCCCTCCGCTTTTGATCAATAGTGATTGAAAAATATTTTTCTTTGCCCTTAACGACCGCTCGTGGCCTTTGGTAAAAAAGCTGCGAAAATTTGTTTGAACTACCTGCAACATCACTTATTTATTTTACAGTAGGCTTAAGCTTTTTCATAAAAGACAGGAACTTATTACCCTCATCTATCTCCGCGTAATTGTAATTACCATAGCCATAACCGTAACCGGTGATGTTATTGGTGCTCAGCTCAATATCATTTACAATAAGGTACAGTTGTTTTACCTTTCGGTATTTTTGCAGATCGTTTACGATATTCAGTTGCGACTTGTAGGTGTAATTTTGTCGCATTACATAGCAGGTAACATCGGCAAATTCTTCTATCACCAGGGCATCCGATACCTGGCCAACGGGCGCTGTATCAATGATCACGTAATCAAATTTTACCCGCAATTCCTCAATCAACTCCTTAAGCCTGCTGCTCATCAATATTTCAGCAGGGTTAGGCGGTATTGTGCCCGACGAGATAAAATAGAAATTTTCATTAAAGGTGGATGGATGTATCAGATCATCTATACAATCCTTATCAGGCGTTATCACGTAATCAGTAAAGCCATAGCTGGCCTGTGTTCCCAGGTATTTCAACAACTTCGGCTTGCGCAGGTCAAGCTCCAGCAATACCACCTTTTTACCCGATAGTGCAATTGAGTTACCCAGGTTTAAAGAGATAAAGGACTTGCCTTCGCCGCTCATGCTTGATGTGAACATGATAACGTTCGATTTTCCCCCATCTGTAATGTATTTGAGATTGGTCCGCAGTGCACGGATCTCTTCGCTTATCACGGTGCGGGCCTCGTTATAAACCAGCATTTTTTGCTTATGGTTATTCTTGCTTATCTGGCCCAGCACAGCAACGGTAGTATGCTTCTCAATGTCATCCTTTTTGCTGATACGGTTATTGGTGACCTGTCTGATACCAAGGCCAGCTGCCGGTATAAATAAACCGAATAAGGATGCTATAGTATAAATAAAAGACTTTTTGGGAGCGAAAGGATCCTCATCACTTTCGGCATTATCCAATATGCGGCAGTTAGAGATAGTAGCCTTTTGAGAAATGGCGGTTTCTTCGCGTTTTTGAAGTAAAAAGAGGTAAAGATCCTGCTTTAAGCTTTGCTGCCGCGAGTAATCCAGATAAACTCTTTCCTTTACCGGTGCATCAGCAATTTTATTACCGATAGCAGCATTTTGCCTCACTATAGCAGATTGCGATATGTTAAGGCTGTGCTTGTAACTCTTTAAACTGGTTAACAACATATTGCGCGCTGTTTCTATCTGCTGATCCAGATTTTTGATGATCGAACTCGACTCCTGCAGGTTGAGTTTTAATTGTTCGCGGCGCAACAGCATTTCATTGTAAGCGTTAATTGCACTACCGAAAGACATATCCTTGGTGATCAACGAACTGGGCACTACCTGCGAGTTTTTGCCGCTGCTCACGTAACGGTAAAGGTCGTTAACTACGGCAAGCTGCACTTCGGTTTCGTTCAGCTTTTGCTGATAGTCGCTTGCGCCCTGTACCAGCGCTTTTGCCTGGGCATTAATGTCCGATATTTTGTTGTTGACCTTATATTTTTCCAGGTTCTTTTCTACTTTGCCCAATTCCGCGCTAACAACGGCGAGCCTGCTATCAATAAATTTAATGGTGCTATCGGCCATGCGTACCTTATTGGATAGATTGTTTTGCAGATAGAGCTCCATAAATTTCTGCAGAATGAGTTCGCCGCGTTTGGCATTTCCATAGCTTAACTGCACACCTATTACGGTTGATTGCTTATCGCTCAGCGATGCAACAAACCTGGCTGCCAGTTCATTCTCAGCTTTCTTGATAGATTTTACCGTTATTTTATAATTGCCATTGGGGTGGAAATACGCAGTTTTTTCGAGATTGATAGAATAGTCAGGCAGTTTGGTTGGCGAGCCGAAAGTCCCTTTAATATCAAGGTCACTATCAGCATCTGTTAATTGATAATGTTGGTTATCAAGCACCACGATGTTGTAATTATTTGACCGGGTTACTTCATTATTTGAAAGAACGATATTGAAAGGCGCGTTATCAAAAAGCTCCTTTTTCATGAGGCCGCTTTTATCGTACAAATGGACATTGATATTCATTTCAGTGATCACACGTCGCAACAGATTGCGCGACTCGAGCACCCTTACCTCATTGTATGAATTGCTTTTGATGTCGAAAAGGGCCGACAGGTCGGAGTTCACACCATTGGATAGTAGTTTGGATGGTGAGTTTTTCTCATCCTCAATAATGATCTTTCCGGTAACATTCCATTGCTTTGGAGTATATTGGATAAAAAGGAAACCTATTAGTAAACTTACCAGCACGCCGCCTGCAAAAAGGTACCAATAATTACCTATCACAGCAAGCAGTTGCCTTACCTCGCCTACATCATCCTGTTTTTTGTAGGTAAAATCCAGTTTGTCAGCTAATATGTCCCTGTCAATCATATTCATCCAAATTTTAGATAGCAAATAGCGGCTGGGCGGAAGGCTTATTGCTGGTGTTCTCTTGTACTAATTTAATTAAATAGGATTGTTCAGTTTAAGGATACACAACAATGGATAAAGTGAATACAGTGGATGGAATGAACAAAAAGAATGGCCGGAAAGCTCATAGATCAACCGGCTAAACAAAAAAACGGTAACAGGTCTACATAGTTAAACTTTAAAGCGTATGCCGTTTGTACGTTATGCCGAATACGCTGTATATAAACAAGTAACCCCGCTTTTTGCGGGGTTACTTACACACTATGAAATCCTCTAACTATTCCCTGTCATCATAAAACCCGGGAGCAATTGCCACGGACAGCAATATACCCATGTGCTTATCCAACAATTTTTTCCACCAAAACTGGTAATTACGCGGGTAAACAACCCTGTCGTGATGGTCTTTGCGGCCAAGTTCCTCAAGCGCGAGTAACTTGTACATTACCCTGCGTGAGTGATCAACCACCGCATGCGACCGTTTGGTGTAACCTAATGCCTGGTTAATTTCACGATTAGTTTTACCCAGTAAGATCAGGTTAAAAATATCGATATGATGGGTTGAAAACCCCTTCGTTTTTAAAGTTGGTCTGGTTGAAAAAATTACGTTAGTTTTCATTGCTTTACTTCTCCTTTACATTTTCTATTCTACTTTTATCACAGCAAACTCAGTGCGCCTGTTAAGCTGCCGGCCAGCAGGATTATCCTTGCCGTTGGGTAACGTGTTAGGTGCAATTGGGCGGCGTTCGCCGTACCCTTTTGCATAAATGCGGTCTTCGGCAATGCCCATGCTAATGATGTAGTCTACACAAGCTTGCGCGCGGCGCTGCGACAGGGCCATATTGTACTGGTCGCTGCCTTTAGCATCGGTATGAGCAGCCAGTTCTACTTTTATTTTAGGATTATCCTTCATTGTGGTAACCAGTTCATTCAGTACCGTTCTTGATTCCGGGCGAAGGGTGGCTTTATCGTAGTCATAAAGCACATTGTTGATCACAATAGGCTTATCTTTCTTAAAGGCTTGCAGGCATATATCAGGGTTAAACAAGGTATCTCCCTGCATCTCGCGGCCCGCTGCAGGTACCGGCAATACTTTGGTAAAGTAGCCTTCTTTCTCAAGCACCAGATTGTAAGGCCTGCTGGTTTTTACATTAAAGCTGTACCGCGCGGTTTTATCGGTTACCATAGATTTAATGGTTTGCTTACTTAACGAATCAACAAAACTTACCTTAACGCCGGCAAGTGCTTTACGGGTATCGCAATCAACCACCAGGCCGCTTAACGCATGGCGTTTATCATAAGCTTCGAAAAGGTTTAAACAGCAATCAGATTCCCTGTCAGAGCTGATGTAGAACTTATTGGTGTTAGCCGGATCGGGCACGTAGTACAGATCGTCTTTGGCAGAATTCATTGGGTAACCCATATTCACCGGGGTGCTCCAATTGCCATTGTTGTTCATGGTTTCAAAAAAATCAAAACCACCTAAACCGGTGAAGCCTTTTGAGCTGTAAACCAGGCGCTTGTTTTGAACATCGTAATACGGTGTCTGTTCATTCTGGCTGGTGTTCACCATTGAACCAAGATTTTTTGAATTAATGGGACTGCCGTCGCCATTGAGATCGGCTACCCAAATATCGTCGCCACCATAGCCACCAGGCTTGGTTGATGCAAAGTACATTTGTTTACCATCGGCAGTAATATATGGTTGTATAGAGTTAAAACCTTCGGCATTTACATTAGCGTTTAATTTTTCGGGGGCACCCCAAACACCATCGATGCCTTTACGGCTGGTATAAATAGCATAGGTTGATTTGCTACCCACCTTAAACCAACGGGTAAAATAAATATGCTGCCCATCGGGTGTGAAGGCCGGCGTACCGTATTCCAGCTCTTTACTTTTCATGCTGCCATCATCTTTAAACTGTACTTGCTGCGGCTGGCCGCTGCCATCATTCTTCAGCATGTAAAGCCTGTTCACATGAGTTTTTTCATCCCTGGCAAACCTTGATGAAGTAAAATAGCTGACGCCATCTTTGAGATACATGGCATAGTCAGACCCATCAGAAGACCAAGGGCCTTTACGTTTTGCAACATCTATCAGCAACGGGTATTTATATTGTTCCTTTGCAAAGCGGCAATTGGTGATCTCCTTATCAGCAATGGCGCGGTATTTTGCATCGCCTTTGTAATTCGCATTAAAATCTGTAAGCTGTTTTATAGCTTCGTCAAAACGCTGGTTGGCACGCAGGCACACGCCATACCAAAGGCGGCTCAGCGGAAATTTAGCTTCATCGCCTTCCTGTAGTACACGATAGTACCATGGTTCGGCTTCCAGGTAATTTTCATATCCGCGGTATGATTCGCCCAACTGATAGGCGATGTACGACTTGTCGCTTACCTTACCCTCCCTTAATTTGCTCACCTTTCCGCCGCCGCTGTAGGGGATAGATTGCTGGATAACAAGGTTCATGCCCTCTGCCGCTTTGCGGTAATAGTAAGCAGCTTCGTAATAATCCTTATTATTAAAGGCTTTATCGGCCAGTGCACGAGGGTTATCCTTGCTGTACTGTGCATGTACGGGCGCTGTTGCCGCAATTAATAATAATATGGTTAATAGTTTTTTCATAAGCATAAGATTATAGCCTTGGGCAAATAGGTTCCGGCTCCTGTATACGCCTGCGGAATACGTAGCTGATAGATAACTCAATACCGCCCTGGCCAAAAGCCGACCGGGTTTGTGTGGTATTAAAATCATAGCTGGCGCCAATGATCATATTATTAAAATGGTAGCCTACGTTAGCTATGGCAGCGTCTTTAAAGCGGTACATAGCGCCTAAAATGAGGCCCTTATCAGCGTCAACCTTAAACTCGCTGTACGCACCCGCTGCCTTTTCCTGGGCTTTTTGCTGTTTCATGTAAATAGCATGCGGCACCAGGTCAAAACTCTCATTTATCTTTAGGCGAATACCCGCATGGGCAGTATAGCGCATCGGCAGGCGCTGCGCGGTACTGGTATTAGATGCCATAGCGATGGGATCTTTTGAACGAGCCAGATGCGACACACTGAACCCGCCAAAGAAGTTAGCATTGTGCGATGGGTCGCCGTCATAATAGAAAGCACCCGCACCGGCATCAAATACAGTGGCGTTGGTGTTCAGGAAGTTCTCATTACTTGGTAAGGTTGGGTCAAACCCGCTGGCAGGGTTAAACTGACTGCCGTATTGCGCCTTATTAGCATCAAAAAAACGGTTGATCAACCCTGCCTGCACGCCAAAGCTTACCTTTTTGTAACCATCATTTGATATGGCGATGTTGTATGAGAACGAGCCATAGGCCGAGAAGTAGTTATACCCGATGTCGCCGGCACCTTGATTCAGGATGTTAACGCCTACACCCACACGGTCTGTAGGCCTGAAATCGGCAGAAACGGCACCGGTTTGATAAGCATTATTAATGGTGGCATACTGGTTTTTAAAATTTCCGGTTACCCGGGCATCTCCATTAAAAACGCCTGTTAGCGCAGGGTTAAGATACATGGGATAAGCATAATACTGCGAAAAATGCGGATCTATTTGGGCAAAGAGTCGGTTGGCTGCTCCTATCAGGAGCAGCACCGCTATCATAACTATTATCTTTTTTTTCATGTGAATAGATTTAGAGAGATTATCTGATCAGTGTTACGGTACCTTTTTTCCTGACCACCTGGCCACTGTTGAGAGTTACATCTGCGTAGTACACGTAAACACCTACTGGTTGCGCATGTCCTTTATAAGTACCGTCCCAACCTGCAGTTTTATTAGTAGTGCGGAACTGCTGCTCGCCCCACTGATCGTACACAGCAAAAGTTATACTCTTAATGTTGGTGCCATACACATACAGCACATCGTTGTTACCATCCCCATTAGGTGTAAAGGCGTTTGGAATAAATATTCCGTCACCGAACGGATTAGAGCTGGTACCGGTAACCGCGTTAGAATTTGCACTCAACTGGCAGGCACTTGCCCCCAACGCACGCACCACAATGGTTACCGATTGGTTAGGGTTTAGCCCGCCAACCGTATGCGTTAAACCATTAGCGCCCGAGCTTGGGGCTATGTATGTAGCACCATTATCCAAACTCACCTCGTAGCCTGTGGCATCTGGCGCCGAATTGTAAGCGAAGGTTACGCTTGAAGTGGTGGTGGTTTGTACAGTAACCACCGGTGCAGGCAGCGGGCCTAACACCTTAACGGTAACTGCCGCGCGTGTTGCAGATACACAACTTGTAGCTGTACTTACCGCCTCTACATAATAAGTAGTGGTATTAGTAAGCACCGGGGTGACGAAGCTGGTACCTGTAAATAGCGCTGTTCCGCCGGTTGCATTAGCATACCACTTTAAGGTTGTACCTGCTTCTGCTGTCGCAGTAATGGTGGTGGTGTTGTTAGGGCATATTTCTGTACCGCTTGTAGATGCTACTGGTACAGCCGGCCCCTGGTTAACAGTAACTATTACCTGTGTACGGGTTGCCGACGGACAGCCATCCTCGTTAATCGCTTCTACATAATAAGTGGTATTGGCATTTAACACCGGCGTATTGTAGGCGGTACCGGTGAAGGCGGCTGTGCCTCCCGTAGCCACGGTGTAAAACTTATAAGTAAAGTTCGGTTGCGCATTGGTAACGTTCAGCACCGCGCTTGTGCCGGCACATGTTGTCACCGGCACATCGTTAGCGATAACCGGCGGCGCGGGTGCCGGCCTTGTGGTAACCTGTACCATGGCCAGATTACTGCTGCTGCAACCGTTGCTGTTAAATGCAGCTACATAGAAATTTGTAGTTGCCGTAACAGCATCTGTTACATAGGTTGGCCCGGTGAACAATACAGTGGTTTGTGCCGGAGAGCTGTACCATTTGTAAGTAATACCATTCTGCGGAGCGGCAACACTTAGCGTAGCACTGCTGCCAGGGCATACCGCCACATTTGTTGCAGTAACCGTTGGATCGGGTGGCAGCGGGCTAACGGTAACCGTAAACGGAGTGCGGGTTGACGGGTTACAGTTGCCTGCACTTGCAGCTTCAACATAGTATGTTGTTGTTGCCGAAATATTCACCGTGTATTCCGTGCCGGTGTACAGGAGCATGCCACCTGTGGCCGCCGTGTACCATCTGTAAACCAGATCGGCCTGCGGGTTAGCGATCGTGATGGTGAAGTCGCTGCCATTGCAAGCCACTAAACCACCTGCCGGTGCCTGTACCTGCGGAGGATTGGGAGCAGGCACAACGGTTATATCTGCACGGGCGCGGGTTGCGCTTGTACAGTTCCCTTGTACGGCCTCAACAAACAGCGATACGTTTGAAGTTACATTGTTAAGTGTGTAGCTCGTACCTGTAAATACCGGTGTGGCCGATGTGGCATCTGTATAGAAATTGTATTGTTGACCGGCTACCGGGTTGTTAACGCTAATGGTAACTGAACCTCCGGTACAAACTATAGTGCTGTTTGCGCTAAGCGCAGGTGCATTAATAACCCCTGTTACGGCAACGGCTACCGCGGCACGGCCACCATTGTTAATACAGCCGCCGGCATTGTTCACCGCCTCTACATAGAATGTTGTGTTTTGGCTGATCGGCGCAGTGGTAATGGTTGCACCGGTATAAGCTATTGTACCAGCGGTTGCTGTGGTGTACCAATTGTAGGTAACCCCTGCATCAGGGTTGGTAACGCTTAATGTTGCGGTGCCGCCTGTACAAACTTGTATGTTAGGTGCATCTACACCCGGTTTAGCAGGGCGCGGATTTACAGTAACTATAGCTGTTGTGCGCGATGGGCTTGCACAAGTACCGTTGCTTAACTCGGCATAATAGGTGCTGTTGGTAAGCGGCGTTACGGTATAGCTTGGCCCGGTGAATAATAATGTGCCGTTGGTGGCAGCATCATACCAGCGTACCGTTGCAGTGCCAGCGTTAGTGACGGTAAACGTTACGGTTTCGCCGGCGCAGATGGTTGCCGCTGTTTGGTTAAGCGTTGGGTTTACCGGTGATGGCGTTACGTTTGCGGTTACCGCCACACGGTTAGGGTTAGCACAACCGTTTGATGTGCGGCTACTGCCTACATAATAAGTTGTAGTGGCATTTAATGCCGGGGTTGTAAAAGTTACGCCCGTACCTGCCACTGTATTGCCGGTAGCGCTGGTGTACCAGGTATAGGTAACACCTGCCTTAGGATTGTTCACCGTAAATGTAGCTGTTGAGCCTGAGCATATATTTAAAGTTGACAGGTTTACAATAGGTGCATCAACCTGCTTGCTTGCATAGTAAACATCAGCAGTATTAAATAAGGCAGCTACGGCACTGTTTAATCTTATCTCGATACGATCAAAAGCAGCTTTTGGTGCAAACCTGATGATAGCGGTGCGGCCACCGGCCAGCACTCGTAAACCGATGAGGCTGCTGCTCAGGTTTATCCTGTCACCGTTATAAGTAGCACCATTGTAAGAAGCTATCTGCAATTGGTTAAGTACCGTTGCGGAAGCTATATTAGCCGGTATAGCTATTTTAACCGTAACACTATCGCCTGCTAAACCGCCATCGCTGAATATGAGTTGCTGGGCCACGTATGAGCCAAGCACAGCTACCGGCATGTTAAGGCGGGCAAAGTTTGTGGTGTCTGTATCTATCGAATTATTAGGGTCGGTTATTGAGCATCCTACACATAGCAATCCGCCGTTTACATCTGTTAGTTGAGTTGACGCGAAATCACATGATGTTGAGAATATCGGGTTAACCGTAATGGTAACCGGCGTACGCGATGCACTGGCACAGCCGGTTGCCGTTAACACCGCCTCTACATAGTAAGTAGCGTTTGATGTTAATACAGGCGTGGTGAAAGTTGCACCGGTAAATATCGCCGTGCCACCTGTAGCGGAGGTATACCATTTAAAGGCAACACCCGCAGTGGTAGATGAAGCAGTAAGCGTAGCGGTTTGGCCCGATGATATCTGCGCGCCGGCCGGGGTAACAGTAACTGTTGGGTTAGCCGGCGTTGGATTAACATTTACCTTAACCTCAGCCCTGGTCGCGCTAACGCAGGTACCAGATGCGGCCTCAACAAAGTAAGATTTGCTTGTAGTAAGCTCAGGCGTTACAAACGTAGCACCAGTAGCTACCGGCCTACCACCTGTTGCGGTAGTATACCAATAAAACGTTACGCCTGGTTGGGTTGAGCTTGCGGTCAGAGTAGCTGTTGAACCCGAGCAGGTTTGTACGGTGCTTTGCTGCACAGTTGGCACCAGCGGTATAGCCGTTACATTAGCTGTAACCTGTGTACGGGCCGAACTACCGCAGCCCCCCGCAGCCTGCGCTTCTGCGTAATATGTAGCGTTAGCGGTAAGCGGGGCGGTTGTAAAGGTGTTACCTGTTGCTAAAGGAGCGCCGCCTGTTGGGGTAGCGTACCATGCAAAGGTTACACCGGTTACAGCGGTAGCCGTAAAGGTTGCCGGCTGACCAGAGCAGACCTTAACAGTTGGAACAGCTACCACAGGTGCGTTAGGAGCCGGCGTTACGGTAATCACTACCGGGGTACGCACGGCCTGGGCACATCCATCAGCTGTGCGGCTTGCTTCTGCGTAGTAGGTAACATTTGATGTAAGTACCGGTGTGTTAAACGTTGCTCCTGTTGCTACGGGCGTACCGCCTGTTGCAGTGGTATACCATTTAATGGTAACGTGGCTCGGGGCCGTTGCGCTAAGCGTTGCTTGCGTTCCGGTACAGGCGGTAACACTTGCCGCGGTTACCGTTGGCGCGGCAACAGATTGTGCAGCATCATAAATATTTAATGCTGTTAAAACACCGGCAACGCCCGAGTTCAACCTCACTTCTACCCTGTCGAAGTCTGCGGTGGCTTTGAATGCCACGCGGAAACGGCTGGTGTTGTTTAATAAGGTAACGGTAAGCAAGGCGCCATTAAGGGCTGTTCTATCGTTATTGAACGTAGCACCGTTGTAGGTTGCTAAACTTATCTGTGATAGTACGCCTACGCTTGCAAGGCTGCCCGGAACACCAAACTCTACAATAATGCTATCGCCGTTGCGGCCAATGTTGGCAAACCTTAAGGTCTGATCAGCATAACCACCCAAAATGCCAACAGGCACATTTAATTGAGAGAAGGTGTTACGATCGTTATCAACGGCGCCGTTTCCGTTTGATATTCCGCATAGCGCACATAGCAAGCCGCCGCCAACTGTATTGGTTTGTGCAATTGCCGAACCACAAGGTACCGGGTTAGTAGATGTTGAGTTAAGGGTAATAGCACCAGCCGCCCTTGCTGCAGATATCACGCCGGCTTGTGTAACGGCCTCTGCATAGTAAGTGGTGGGTGCAAATACCGACGGTGTATTAAATGTTGCGCCGGTATACAAAATTGTTCCTCCGGTTGGCTGTGTATACCAGTTAAAGGTAACATTAGGTGTGGTTGATGATGCCACCAATGTTGCCGATGTACCCGGGTCAACCGCTTGTGTTGGCGGTACCACCGTTACATTAGGCACCACAACCGGTGTTACCGTTACCGATGCCGGTGTACGGTCCGGCGATGGGCAATCGCCCAGTACCGCTTCGGCATAGTAAGTTTTATTTGCTGATAGCGCCGGTGTAGTGAACGTAGCACCAGTGAACACTGGTGTGCCGCCGGTTGCGGATTCGTACCACTTAATAACCGTACCGGTGGCGCCTGTTGCCTTAAACGTAGCGGTTTGGCCGGCGGTTATAGTGCTGGTTGGCGGTATTACCGTAGGTTTGGAAGGAGGATTGTTTGCCGTTACTGTTATAGGGTACCGCACCAGGCTAACGCAGGTACCACGGCTGTACTCTACATAGTAAGTAGTAGTTGCGGTTAAGTTAGTGGTGGTATAAGATAAACCTGTTTTAAGCGCAGTGCCTCCGGTTGGGTTGGCAAACCAGCTGATGGTGCCGGTGGTTGGCGCTGTAACCGTTAGCGTTGCCGGGCTGCCGCTGCATATTTGCGGCGAGCCATTACCAAACACCGGTTTAGGGAACTGCTGTACGGCATAATAAACATCAAGCGCGGTAAGCAAGCCCGCAGCACCCGCGTTCAAGCGGATCTGTACCCTGTCATAATTACCGGTTGCCGGGATGAAAACGCCGTAGCGGTTACCCGGCCCTAACAGGCGTAGCGTTAATAAATTATTATCAAGCGTATATCTGCCTACCTGTGTAGCGCCATTGTATAACGCTACAGAGATCTGGCCGAGCAAGCTTACATCGGCCAGTCCTACCGGTGAGCGAAAAACAAGTTTTACTGTATCACCGGCAAGGCCCGGTTGTTGGAACACCAGGTTTTGCTCCTGATAACCACCTAAAAGGCCTGCTATTACATGCAGGGTTGAAGCAGTAGTGGTATCAGCGTCTGTAGCAAGCGCGCCGTTCTCAACAAAACAACCAACGCACAGGCCATTAGTATTGCTGGTTTGCACGTTGGCAAATGAACATGGCGAGTTGTTGTTAATGTTTACACTGATGGTGATGGATGTACGCGCTGCTGATTCGCAGCCTGCAGTATTAAATGCAGCTACATAATAGGTTGTATTAGTAAATAAAACCGGCGTAGTGTAAGTGTTGCCGGTGAATACAGGGGTAGCTGCGTTAGCAGATGTGTACCACTTGTAGGTAACACCTGTTTGCGCATTAGTTACGCTAATGGTTGCGGTTTGGCCCGCAGTAATGGTTTGGTTGCTTGCAGCCAATGTCGGGTTAGCCGGTTTAGGCGATACAGTAACGTTTGCCTGCACACGGGTGCCGCTTTCGCATCCGATAGCATTTACCGCCGCAGCATAATAAACTGCATTAGCAGTTAAGGCCGGGGTTGTGAAGTTAACGCCTGTATAAACCGGTGTTCCCTCTGTTGCAACGGTATACCAGTTGTAAGTTTGCCCTGCAACCGGCGTAGCTATTGAAAGTATGGCTACATCGCCGGTACAGATAGTTACGTTATTAGCCGTTAAGGTTGGCACCGCAGGCAGCGCACTTAATGTGGCAGTAACTTGTGTGCGTGTTGGACTTGGGCAGGCGCCCCCTGTGGTAGCCTCCGCAAAGTAGGTTGTTGTTGCATTAATTACAGGCGTAGTAAAGCTGTTACCCGTTGCCAATACGGTAGTGCTGGTTGCGGTTGCATACCATTTTACCGTTACGCCGTTAACCGGGGTAGCGGTAAAAGTAAGCGTTCCGCCGGGGCAAACTGATAGGTTGTTGTTAGTAATAACCGGTGCTGCCGGTATGGGGTTAACCGTTACGGTTACCTTGGTACGATCAGATTCGTCGGTACAACCGTTGCGCATTGCAGAAACGTAGTAGCTTGTTGTAGCGGCAAGCACGCCCGGTGAAAATGTTGCGCCTGTAAACACCGCGGTACCGCCTGTTGGCTGTGTGTACCATTTAAATACGGTATTTGGTACTGCAACAGCCGTTAATGTTACCTGGCTCCCGGCACAAACGTTCGCGTTATCAGTAACAACATTATTAAACCTGATAACAGGACTCGGAATGAGCTTTTCGGCTTCAAAAAGGTCTAAAGTTGATAATACATTGGCAATACCGCCGCCTAGCCGCAATTGTACTCTGTCAAATGCTTTTGGAGGCGCGTAGGTTACGGTAAACCTGCGGCGACCATTCACCAGGTCGAGCAAACGAAGGTTGATGAGTGCGGAATTGAATACAACAGCATCGTTATTATAGGTGTTACCGTTGTAAGTTGATATGGAAATATTGGACAGCACCCCTGCATCTATCAGCGCGGGCGGTAAGGCCATAGTAAGGCGAACGGAGTCGCCTATGGTTGATAATCTTTCGTAAATAACGGTTTGCTGTGCATAAGCCCCTACAGCAGCTATGCCTGCGTTAAGGGTTGATGCTGTGTTAATATTACCATCAATAGCATTTTGCGGATTGGCGACGCCCCCCACATCAACACCCAGGTTGAGTAAGCCTGCCGATATACCATGCAATTCGTCAAAGGCATTATTACAGGCTACGTTTGCCGGCCCGTTGTAAAAGGCATCGTAAACATAAATACTGCTCAATGCGCCAACCAAACCGCCGCCAAGGGTAATGCGGATCCTGTCATACGTAGCGGTTGGTGTAATGCTTAACTGTAACTGGTTATTGTTGCTTACCGCTGTTAACAGGGTGTTGGCTGCAATAGCCCCACCTACAGGAGTGCTGCCATTATAAGCGCGGATAATAATACGCCCCAATACCGTCAGGTCAAGCAGATTATCGCCTGTACCCAGTTTAACGGTTACGGGCGTATTGGCAGCAATCTTAGCAGCACCAGGAAAAATCAATTCCTGATAAGTTGACGCGGCTACACCTACTCCAACCCTCATTATTGAGTTGGTTTGCAGTTTCCCGTCAACGGCAAGAGCTGCGTTGTCTACAACGCAGCCAAGGCATAAAATGTCGTTACGGCCGCTTTGCTGTGTAGTGGCAAAGTTGCGTTGCGCAATTACATTGAGAGTAGTACAAAGCAGTAGTAGCAGAACGGCTACAAATCTGCTAAAGTGGGTAGAGCTTTTCATGCATAGAGTGTTAGGTTTGATCTTGTTCCTAAGTACGCTCTTGCAAAGCAAATAACCTTAAAGCACTTTGTTCATTTACCAGGGAACTTTCATTTTATTCACCCAAAGGCTATGCTGTTTATTTTGTTCATTATCATAGCTATTGATGACATACCAGGCGTAAATGATCTGTATCAGATAATACTGGAGCACGAAAAGATTTGACGACTAAGAGCTGCGATGTAAACAAAATCGCCTATCAATATTTGGTTACCAAACAATGCCCCTACACTAACACCCACCTCAGAATATCAACTTACTTATTAATTACTCTAAAAAATAAGATACTCCTATTCGGAATATTTTATATATAACTCTACTGTTAAATATTCAAAGTTTGGCCTTAATAATTTAACAAATAAGAAAAATAGGGACCTGGCTTATTATATTTACCTGTATACGATTATTCTAAACAGTTTTAAAACCTAAAAATTATTACAAATGTCAGAGAGATTTATTACGGATAAGACTAAGCTACCCCTACTTAGCAAAAAGGCCAAACACAGATGCCATAGCCGCGAAATAACTAACCAACCGATAATAAATTGTGAAGCGATGTTAAAAACACCGCTCCTGTTTTTGACGATACCAGTATTGAACTTACATGAAAATGCTACCAGTAGAAAGGTTGTTGCGGAAGATATTTAAATAAGTTATGCAAGTGTATTAATTAATTAGTTAAATCCTTATGCCTTTTACTTATGACATCATTTTTACCTCAGTATTATGAACTACTTAAGCATGCAGTAATTACAACAGCCGGTTTAAGCAATATTACCCCGCATGACTGCCGTATAATTGCCGCTGAAATTCTTCGCAAAACCAAAAACAGCGTAAGCGAAACCACACTTAAACGGGTTTTCGGGTTTGCTTACAGTAAATTTAAACCATCAATATTCACCATTGACGTATTGGCCAGGTACTGCGGCTATAGGGGTTGGGAAGATTTCTGCCTGAGCCAGGAAACAAAGCTGAGCAAAACAATTGCGAAGACCGCCCCTAATTGGGACAACCTAAAACTTAACGCCCAAAAGATCACAAATCTTACCCTACAGGTTTTACGTAATAAATCAGTGATCCCATACAGCCAAACTATTAGCAGGCAAACAGTAACAGATCATTTAGATGATTTTTTAACAGGTGATTATAACGCTACTGTGCTCGCATCACCAGCTGGTTATGGTAAAACCGTAGCACTTTGCCACTGGCTTGAAGAACGTTTATTGAATAATGGTGAAGGTAATAATCAAGACGTTGTACTGTTTTTTTAGTACCAGTGCATTAATGAATGCATTTTTAAGCGGGCAAGACATCCACTACTGGCTACTGGCTTTATTAGGTTATACTGCAAATGATGATGTACCATCCATTTTAGACCAGTATCAAGAAAAAGGTGGTAAGTTTTATCTGATTATTGACG
The DNA here is from genome assembly GCA_001898335.1 of Mucilaginibacter sp. 44-25. GTDB lineage: Bacteria > Bacteroidota > Bacteroidia > Sphingobacteriales > Sphingobacteriaceae > Mucilaginibacter. The sequence goes on from MKTS01000004.1 coordinate 51,431, forward strand.
CTTTTGATGAGCATGTTTATAAGCCGGAGCAATATAACCTGTTATTAGCCCAACTGGTTGATATTCTTGCTTTATATCGTTTTTCTTCATGGTTCAAGCTAATTCTAACCATGCGCTCATTTACATGGATAAATAAGAAGCACCAGTTTAATATCACTGAAGAGAAGTGGTTCATCAGATTTCTAGGCGATGCAAACAGCGCTATAAACGTACCGGTTTTTGACGCCGCCGAAATAAGGCAACTTGCCTTAAATATTAACCAGAATGAAAATTATAACACATCTGCAGATACTTCACTTCAGTTTAGTCATCCGCTTTATTTTCAATTTTACTACAAGCAAAACCCCGGAAATTTCACACTTAGCAACATAAGCAAGGCATCTACATATGAAATGGTTGCTGCATTCAAGCTTAACAAGGTATATACGGGTCAAAACGCGGCAGATAAAATACAGCTCATCCGAGGTTTAACTGAAGAAATGGATATCGAAAATGGAAACTTTACGGTTTTGCGTGCAAAAGTCAATAGCTTGGTTAAGCATTATTCTCAAGCGTATCATGACCTTTTAAGTGTTGGCTATTTGATTGAAACCAATAAGAGCACAGGTTTGCATTACAACGTATATATTGAATTTATAAACCTGCATTTTCAAAATAATGCCTTAGCTGAATTATTGCTGTATAAAAACGATTTTGTTTTCAATGAATTCCTTATAGAAGACATTAACAGACTATTTGAAACAAACGGCCAAAAAGTAGCTGTTTTACAATGGTGTGTGATGTATGCCTTTAAAGCAGGCCAGCAGTACAATTTTAACCTGCTAACCCATGCCTGGTTAAGCCCTACTGAAAAAGCTGATCTGATAAATTTCATGGGCGATATGTTCACAGAGCAAAGCGCTACGCCGAATCGGAACGAATTATTGAGTTCATTTTTCCAGCATGACTGCAGCCCTGAACTGTTTAATTACTTTTTTGGGGCCGAGTTTGTAAGTATCAAATACAAACGAACGCTGCAAAGTTTACTTAAATTTAATTTAAGCGACCGCAAAAGAGCGTTTTTATACACTGCTTTGGCTTTAATAGCTACCTTACGCCTTGATTTAAGCGAACTGGAAAATGGCATATCAAAGCTCAGAAGCTTGCCGCCTGAAAGCTTTAGCCGGTTTGCGATAAATCCAATTAAATGCCTTGATGCGATTTACAGTTATTTGAAAAACGGCGAAATCAAACGTGAGGTTGCTCACGATTTGACAAAGTTTTACTTTAACCCTCCTAAGGAGGGAAACTACTTTACAGATACCGCCTCACACGATATGTTGTTTTTATTAGGTGCCTATACGCTTATATTGTTTCAAAAACCGCTAAAAACATTAAGATACATCAACGCCCTCGAAAAAAACTACAAGTTGCCAAAACTTTGTGCACAACATGGTTACGGGTATTTTATGGAAATGATAAAAGCCGATAGTTATTACAAGCTTGCCCGCAAAGAGCAATTCGCTTTGACCTATCAGCACTATCATATGCTTTACAGGCAAAGCCCTGAAAACTTTACAGATTACATGAAAACTGTTTTCTATGCACTAAGAATAAAAGTCGACTTAAATCAGAAAGACTATAGTCGCCTGATACAAAACACCAAGGCCTTTATGGAAATAGCCGGGCAGCATACCTTGTCAATCTTATTAACACTAAGCATGATCGTAAATAACAACGAACTAATAAATTTTTACCCGGAGTTTTATAAAAATTGCAGGTACGAGCTTGCTAAAATATTAAGAGAGCATGGGTTAGCAAAGCAAACGTTTTCTCCTGCAATTGTAAGTTGTAATTGATTACTTGGAACGATTATTTGTTGTAAAAGCTAACCAGCTTAATTCGCTCAAATCATGTTATAAAAATAGACTGTGATAAAGTAATATTCAGTTAACCCAGAGCGAAAATTGGGCGGAGATAAAGCACCACTTACATTCTTTTTGGCATTCACCAATTTTTCAGTGAACAGCTTTTTGAAGTGTTTATCATCTGCTAATAGCTAAGATATTTTTTATATTTGTTTAGTCAATGGAGCGTGTTACCTATGTAACTACCTTAAACAAGAATTCTTTACAAATATCTGATTATAAGCTGATTTAAGAAATATATTCGAGCCCAGGTGGGCGCACAAACTCCAAACTTGGAGACACCGAAAACCACTTAAATCGCTGATTTAAGGGTTTTTTTCATTAATTATCTCCTTTCCAACCCTTTGTAAAGCCAAGGTTCTCGTTACTTATCCGACTACCTGTTTTTTATTTTTAACTTAGGTAACACAAATCGGATCAAGCAATTGAATTTCATTTAGTTACAGCGAAAAAAGTTGTTTAAGCCAGCTGTTTTTGATTTGTGTTTGTGTTACCTGTGTGCTACCTCAAAAAATAGGATGAAGTATGAAAAATTGAAACTCAAAAGTTAAATTTTATGCAAACATCACAGTCGTTCGGTATTCATTTCACCACCCGTCCGGACATAGCCAAAGACGGAAAAGAGCCTATCTACGCGTACGTTACTGTTAACCGCCAGCGTGCTTATATTGCACTAAAACAAAATGTCGATCCCAAAAACTGGGACAGCGGTAAGGGAGCAGCTAAGGTAACAAGGATGAAAATCTATTAATAATTACCTGCAAGAAGTGCGGATGTCCATTGGGAGCAGTTACAAAGAGCTACAGTTGAAAAGGGAAATGTTATCGGCTAAAGCGGTCAAAGACCTTTATCTCGGTGAAGATGCAGAAGTTTATTCGCTAAGCCACCTTATAAGCTATCACAACGAGACTTCTACCGAAGAATTGAAAATGGAGCACCCTGAAACATTATTAAGGTTGGGATAAGCCTAATCGGCGGCCCCCAATTGCACAAGCGGTTAATGCCATCATGAAAAGAGTTGATGTGACATTTTATTTCGTACGTAAATTGATTAAGATTGCTATAAGGTTTAGGGAAATTATATTGTGCGTAAAACGAGGGATTGGAGATATTAATCGAATTAAAATAAAGCACTCTAGAGATTTTCAAATATACCGTACGCGACGCTTCCAAAACGCCATCAGGCCCGGTTGCGTTTTTTATAGTTACCGGGAATATAAGTTCGCCCGGTCACAAAATTGTTTAAAGAAAGCACCTCAACCATAACCGGGGCCGAGACATTGGTGCCTGCCTTTATAGTGGCTGTATTGGCCAGCAATTGATAACTTCCAGCGGGCGCCGCGAAATACTTACCAGATACCTCGGCATTATAAGCGGTTACCAGATTAGTATCTACTGCAAAACTTACGATTACGTCCTGGCTTACTTTACTGGTAGCCGTTGCCGTAACCGCATATTGAGCTGGTGCATTTTCAACCGTAAAAGGCACTAACTTTCCTGTTTCTGTTCCGGTGATGAGGATTACGCCATGATATTCCGTTGCCTTTTACATCCGGCTATGATTAAAAGCAGGGTAACAACCAGTAGCCCTGCCGGCAAAATATTGTATATTTTTTTCATTTTTTTAAAATTAAAGTCAACGTCTTATCTTATGGCTGGTTGGCTGCCTGGATACTCCGCCTCACAAAAGGCAACGGTCCGTTATTGTAATCTCTTTTGAAGTAAAAAGCGCCCCATCCTGCCTTTGGGCTCTGTGTAGAGTTCCAGCGGTCCATGCCCTCCAATGACACACGATGCTCAGGCTCAAAGTCGGCACACAGGTCATGTTCGTCAAGAATGACGACTCGGCCGAAAAGCGATATTACAATGGTAAGATCGGTGTCGTAACCAAATTGGAAAGCGACACTGTCCATGTGCTTACTCCGGATGGTCAGGAGTTGGCGGTACAGGCCTTCGAATGGACAAATGTGAGATACGAGATGAGTGGTGATGATATTAGCGAAGATAACGCCGGTAGCTTCGCCGAGATCCCGCTTAAACATGCCTGGGCTATCACCATCCATAAAAGCCAGGGCCTTACCATTGACAGGGTGATTATTGATGTCAGCGAAGCGTTCACGCATGGACAGGCCTATGTGGCATTAAGCCGCTGCCGGTCACTTGAGGGGCTAGTGCTGCGCAGCCCGGTTTCATCACTAAACGTCATTTCAGGTCCGGCCGTTAGGCGGTTTAACCAGGAAGCAGAAAGGTATCAGCCTGACCGGCTAACGCTCGAGCGGCATCGCGAAGCTTATCGCGTATTTCTATTGACCGAACTCTTTAACTTTGGCGGTTTTAAGGAACGTTTAAAGAAATTTGAACATTTGCTTCCTAATGCTGAGGCGGAAGTATTAACGGTTGCTGAAAAGATGGCGCAAGCGCTGGCTACCTATTCTGATGAACGCATCCGGAGCGCAGTGAGCTACTTCAAAGAAAAGCTTGAGGTTGCAACCGTTTCCCTTCATCAGGCACTCAATAATTTCGTCGGCACTTCAAAAGAACTGGCCGCACATGCGGATCAGCTTTTACAATGGATCGTGGATCGAAGCAGCCTCTTAGAAAAGTTCACCAAAGAAGAATTCAGTGCCGAAACTTACCTGGAAGGTCAGCGCAAAAAAGTTAAATTGACCAACTCTTTGCTCAAGCAGCTCAATGCCAAACCCAATGAAGCATTATTTGAACAACTGATGGAATGGCGGGAAAAGACCGCTAAAAAGGAAAATATGCTTGGCAGTATGCTGTTCACAGAGCAAACGCTGGCTGCGGTGGCAGCAAAACTCCCTCAAACACTCAAAAGCCTCAGCGGCATCAAAGGGATCGGTCCCGAGAAGACGAACCGCTACGGCGCAGCAATACTGACCATGATCAGAACTTACGAGCATCAAAAGGACGGTGGTGAAGCGCAAGTGAAATTGTTTTGAGTTTGATATACGGAAATCTAATATTTTACCCGCTAACGCAAAAAACATCCGGATAAAACCTTCCGGTTGATGATTTATAACAAAAATATTTCAGGTTCCGCAATATCGATTTGTATAAAATCTACTATCGTTTACTCCCTACTTCCAAGGAATATTGACTCTTATTCTAATATGGGAACGATAACATAAAAGTTGTACCACTTCCAGGGATTGAAGCGCCTGAAAAGGTGATATTATTTTTAGTGGCGAATTCCTTAACTAACTGAAGTCCCAGTCCGATTCCCTTTTCATTGGATGTCCCATGACTGGATAAATGATCATGATTTCCGTTTAAAATTTGAGTTAGCGTATCTTGTTGCATACCCACCCCGTTATCCTTTATTGATAGATTGATAAATTCTTCGTCGAACGTGTAACTGAGCCGTATATATCCCCCAGTCGGCGTAAATTTTAAAGCATTTGAGACCAAATTCTGAATGATGATCCTTAGTTGGTCCGCATCGGCGTAAACGGGTGGAAGTTTTTTGGATTCGATTTCAATTTTAATCTCCTTTGCTTTCGCAGCTGCCCTGAAAAAACCAACTACTTTTTCCACTTTTAAAGGGAGATCTATCGCAACAGGCTGTGTCACCACACCGCTGAGCTGATTTGCCGCCCAGATCAATAGGCTGTCCAACATCAATGAGGATTTAGTTAATTGATCTGAAAGATCATTGACAATAATAGAAAGGTCGTCCTCGGATAGGTCATTTCTTTTGAACAGCATTAACGTGGTTTGCAGTGTGGCAAAAGGGCTCCTAAGATCATGGCTGACAATAGATAACAATCGATCTTTATCTTGGTTCAATCGTTCAAGTCTCAGATTCTATTCCTCAATATTTCTATTTCTTTCAGCCTCAAGTGCCAGATCTTTAGCAAACAACTGATGTTGATGTTTTACTCTTTTGTAAACAATAAATGCCGATAAGATACCGATGGTGAGCAGGAAAACTGCGCCTATGGTAATTAAGCGATCTATTTTTTTCCGTTGGTCCAGCAGAAGAATTTTGCTCCGGAGTACGTGATTATCGGCTGACTTCGATCTAAGCTCCAGGTTGATGATCTGCTTTTCTTTCCCGTCGTTGAACAAACTATCAGTAAGTTTTTTGTAAAGCAATAAACGCTCATAAGCGGTCTTGTAGTTTCCGATCTTTTCGTATGCACGATGAGAAAGTTCAAGTGCCTGTGCCGCGTCCCATTTCGCTTCTGCAGCAATAGCCATACGGTAGCCTGCATCAGCATAATTCGCTGCCGAAGGATACTGACTTTCGGCATAATCGATTTTTGCCAGGCCGGTGTAGGCGAAACTGTTTTCCCAATTGTCCTGGTAGGCAGTACTATTGATGACCCGTTGGTACAGAACTGCCGCTGTGTCACTATTGCCTTTTCTGAAATAGAAGTCGGCAAGGTGGTTATTCCCCATAGCTACCAGCTTTGCGATTTTTTTCGAATGGCTGATATTCAGTGACTGCTTCATGATGACAATTGCACTGTCAAGTTTTTGCAGATCAGCATAAGCGAGTGCTATATTGAGCAGATTTGCAGACAAACGATTTGCATTCCGTAACTTTTGATTGATAACCTTTGCATTGTTGAACCGGACAAGTGCTTCAATGGTACGATTTTGTGACAATTCGACCAATCCGATTAAATTGTCCGCGTCTGCGATGACACTCGAATCTTTAAGCGCGGTGGCTTTATTTAACACTTCGAAGGCAATCTTCAATGCCGGGGCATAATTCCCTTGGTTATAATTAACTTTGGCTGCCTGTAAATTGCTGATCATGGTTTTGGAAACCTTTGGTATCTGACCATACAGGTGCGATAGGGTAACTGCAATCATTGCGAGTGTTGTAATCGATGTTCGAAATCGTAGCATACACATATTCAGCCTTCATGTGAGCAATCTCAGCAAGTGCCGCATTACTAAAGTTTAGATGATTAGACGTGAGAATTCTTCACTGTAAGCCAAGCCCCTATGAGGGTCTGAAATCCAATACCTCGAACGCCTGTTTTCCAAAATACTATTCATTGACGACATTGTTTGCCCTGAAAACTCATGATTTGATTTTATTGGTCGCCATATGCAGAGCTGCAAACCTTGGCATTCGATTTAAATACCTGGCGGCAACCTATTCGTTAAAGGTTTTTTCAACTAAAGGCCTTAAATACTGTTAAGATAATATGATCCACATAAACGAATTAGTGATTCCCGCAGCGAGAAAAGGGGATATTGAGGTGCTGAAAGAACTGCTCAGACAACAGGCTGACCTGAATACACGGGATGAGAAGGGTTACACACCGCTGATCATTGCAGCTTATAACGATCAATACGAAGCGGCTAAACTATTAATAGAGTCTGGCGCAGAAGTCGATGCAGCTGATGCCGGTGGAAATACAGCGCTTATGGGTGTTGCTTTTAAAGGTTATAAAGATATTGCGGCTCTTTTAATCAGTAAAAAGGCGGATCTGGACCTGCGGCATGGTAATGGGGGAACGGCACTGATGTTTGCAACGATGTTCGGCCGTAACGAGATCGTAAAATTGCTGCTTGAAGCGGGAGCAGATAAAAATATCCTGGATGCAAGAGGGTTCACCGCGCTGGATCTGGCCAAGCAGCAAAATAACGAGGACGCGATCAGCTTATTGCAATAAAAAATCCCCCTAAAACAGGAGGATTTTCTCTCAAATAAGTGTTGATTATGCAGGTATTTTTCTGGCTTTCTCACGTTCCCAAAACCGATGTTTTTTAATGGCTGCAACGAAGAGTTTAGCGAGTTGTTTTTCGTTCTTGCCAATAACGACACCTTCGTCACCTTCGATTTTTTTACTGAAATAAGTCGCTTCAATTACCTGCAGCGCCTGCTCATCCGCAGCAATGGGCTTACAGTGTTTGAATGCTTCGTTCAGGAAATGGACTGCATCCGCGTCAGCTTCCAAGGCTGCCACACTGTTTATGCCCCCGGGGATATAAACGGCATCGAATAGTACCGATGCAGCGCCAAGCAAACTCTCATCCACCTGGATCTGCTCGTTACCGGCAGACGTGATAAATCCCAATCTTGGCGCAATCACCTCGATCACCCCTCCCGCTTCTTCAATAGCCGCCTTTACAGCGGTCAGGGATTGCTCGTTCACTCCGTCAGCCGCCAATATCGCGATCTTACGGGTCTGAATAGAATCTTTTACTGTATTCGCCATACTAAGGGCCTCTGATCTCAGCAAAGAACTTTCAACCTGCACGGATTCATAATCTGAAGAATTTGCATCCGCCGGGATATTTTGGTTGAGTTCGTTATCAAGTTGCGCCGGAATATGTACCCCGAGTGCATAAGCAACTGCTGATGCCAAGCCTTTATCAATGTTTGCCAGTAAAAAAAGCATACGTTCGCGTACTGTAACAGTTTTTACCTTCCCCAGTTCAAAAGATAAGGCATCAACGATATGGTTCTTTTCCGGGTCGGATTGGCTGTTAAAAAACAGCCTTGCCTGACTGAAATGATCGAAAAAGCTTTTGCTTCTGGCCCTGATCTTACCAGCCGAAATCCTTTCCGGATAAGTGGTGAACCCGCCTTCACTTGCTTTTGCCTGTCTTGGATCATTTTGGCCAAGCGCATTCGGGCTATAGCTGGTTTTACCTTTATTAATAGTCTGTCGCATAAAGCCGTCCCGCTGATTGTTATGAACAGGAACTACAGGCCGGTTGATGGGAATTTCCTGAAAGTTCGGGCCGCCCAGCCTGGTCAGTTGCGTATCAGTGTAGGAAAACAACCTTCCCTGGAGCAGTGGATCGTTACTGAAATCGATGCCCGGCACGATGTGTCCAAGGTGAAAAGCTACCTGCTCGGTCTCCGCAAAGAAATTGTCCGGGTTTCGGTTAAGGGTCATTTTGCCTACGCGTTGAACGGGTACCAGTTCCTCAGGAATGAGCTTCGTAGGATCGAGCAGGTCGAATTCAAATTTGAACTCATCTTCTTCAGGCACGACCTGAACACCAAGTTCCCATTCAGGGAACGCACCACTGTCAATGGCATCCCAAAGATCGCGACGGTGAAAGTCAGGGTCCTTTCCTGAAATGTTTTGTGCCTCATCCCAGGCAACGGCATGTACACCCAGCAGCGGTTTCCAGTGAAACTTTACAAAGCTGGATTTGCCTTCCGCATTGACAAAGCGGAATGTATGTACCCCAAAGCCTTCCATCATCCGGTAACTGCGGGGGATGGCGCGGTCACTCATTGCCCACATGATCATATGCGCGGATTCGGGCGTTAAAGAAATGAAATCCCAGAAAGTGTCATGTGCTGACGCCGCCTGTGGTATCTCGTTGTCAGGCTCCGGTTTAACCGCGTGGATCAGATCAGGAAATTTAATGGCATCCTGGATAAAGAACACCGGCATATTATTACCTACCAAGTCGAAATTTCCTTCCTTCGTGTAGAATCTTACCGCAAATCCCCTTACGTCCCGTGCCAGGTCCGTTGAGCCCTTCGAGCCGGCAACCGTTGAAAAACGAACAAATACCGGCGTTTCAGCCGATGTGTTGTTAAGGAACAATGCCTTGGTCAGCGGCGCGAGTGATTCGTAAACTTTAAAAACGCCATGAGCGCCGGAACCCCTGGCGTGAACTACGCGTTCAGGGATGCGTTCATGGTCAAAATGAGTGATCTTTTCCCGCAGCATAAAATCTTCCAGCAACGTTGCCCCCCGCTCTCCGGCTTTCAGGGAATTTTGATCATCGTTGATCCTGAGGCCGGTATTGGTCGTCATGAATTCCCCCGTCGCGTCGGCGGTATGCGGTGACAAATTCTGTGTCTTGAGATTGGCCGGTTGCGCACCTTTATTTAAATTTTTGGTGTCGGCCGTAGCATCGGCACCTTTTGTGTCATTTTTTTTCGTAGCCATGGATTTTAGTTGAATTATGCCTCTTCAGCAGCTTTGTAATTAACCTCATTTTCCGCAACCTCGGTCAGCAGCTGGTCAGCATCTTTTTCCTCGCTCAACGTTTGGTAAAGCAATTCAGCCACATCATCATGCCCAAGCGTTTTGTCCAGTTGCGTCAGGCCGCCGTAGGTAGCGATCTCATAATGCTCGATTTTTTGCGATGCCAGGATAATACCCACGTCCCTTGTAGCCGTACCGGCCTCCGTACCCTGGACGATCCCCTCACCTTCTTTGGCTAAACCTTCCATCGCATCGCATTTTTTGGCCAGAACCTTTTCACCCAGAAGTTCGAAAACCCGCTCAAGACGGTTTACATGTGTTTTCGTTTGTTCGAGATGATCCACGATGGCTTTTTTGAGCTTTGCGGAGCTCGCAGCTTCAATCATTTTGGGGAGATTTTTAACCAGGTGATTCTCTGCCCAGTAAATATCCATGATACCGTCCAGGAATAATTCCTGAAGCGCGGATTCTGCTTTTGCCGAAGTTTTGGTCGCGAATTTTGGTTTCGTGCCAGTTTCTTTTTCCATAAATAACTTGATTTCTAATTCAGATAAGTAACTAAAGATTAACCTTTGTGAAAGTATTATGTTTGGTTTCAAACAAAATATTCTGCCGGCTAAAAAGGAAAATCATCGCTTGTACGATCAAGTCCGGCCTCTTAGGTATAGAACAATGGATCCGCTAGCTACTTATCCAATAATCCGTAGCAGAGCATTGGGCTGTAAAAATGAAAGCCAGGGATCTGTATGCAAAATACAGGTTTATCGCCACCGTTCTGGTCAATATTTTAACGTAATAATTCAACCTGTTCAAATGCAAATACCCGATGGCAATTAGCTGACCCCTATGTGTTTTATTAGACCGATTAAATTTTAGTAAAATAATTCATATCCACCTCTCCATGAAAGTAGTCAGTTGCACACTTTATCATCATGCTAAATGGTACAGCGACCTGAAAATAATCTTGACTAACATTACAGATCGAATGGAAATATGGCGAAGCCTTCAAAGAAGTGGGCTTTAGGTAACTATATAAGGACGATATGACCGCTCTTCTTTTCGCTCTTGTCGTACTGCTAATGGCTTTACATAGACAGAGTTTATGCTTCAGGAACCTGAGCGAAATCTGTTATTTAAGGCATGTTCAGTTATGGGTTTGCAAAACCAGGCATCTTCAGAATCTATTGCCAGGATAACAGGCTAAGTGATGTAATTGCTGACCAGGCGTTGGTACCCATGCGATTAAAACTGCTTATTTGATTTATCCATACTTGCGTAACCTGGTGATCAAGATAAGGAACGAGAGACAGGAAGAAAGGAGCGCCCTTAAGAAATCAAAAGAAATACGGCAAGCGACATTGTATTACCCTTATATTCAAAACGATGCTTTAGTATTAGCTTAGCATCCAGCTTTAATGTTTAAGGCTGCCGGGGAGCAGCCTTAAACCTATTTGACCTATAACTACGAGGGCAACTATATTATTTGCTCAGTTCAATAACATGGAATGTTCCTGCAACAGGCTTAGGACGTGGTTTCGAATTTGCAGCGGTAGCAGCCACAGGCTCTATTTTGGCAGCCGGTAAGTAAATTTTATGGGTGAGCAGGTCCAAACCTAAGGTACGCGCGCTTGGCTCGGTAATTACGTTTTCCATCTGCAGAAACTTGTTCGCGGATATCTCCTTGATCACAGATAAGGTACCTTCGCCGTTCGAAGTAAAGATCATTTTGGTTGCCGGGTCAAAAGCAACGCCATCGCAATCACCGATCTTAAATTTTGACAGGTTTTTGCCATTAGCAGCATTCATTACCACAAAAGTTTGGTTGCCGCCGCAGCCAACAAACAAACGGTTGGTACGGCGATCTATGGCCAGGCCCGATGGTTCATCCCCGTCCTTGATCTTGTAGCTTGTAATTACTTTATAGGTTCGGGCATTTATGACTACGACCTCATTTGTAGTTTCAGAATTTACAAACACTTTACCTTTACCGTCAGAAACGCCGGTTTCCGGTTTCCCGCCGAGAGCAATAGTAGCCACTACTTTATCTGTAACGGGATCTATCACCGAGGCATCTTTACTTTTACCGTTAAAAACATATATTTTTTTAGAGAAATCATCATAAAATATGGCATCCGGATTAGTCCCCACGGGTATAGTTCCCAAAGTTTTATAAGAAGTAAGGTCGAAAATGGTACAGCTGTTATTACGCCCATCGCTGGTGTAGCCTTTATTCAGTAATTTCACCAACACTATCCCGTGTACACCACTTGTGCCATTGATCACGCCTATCGAGTCGCCGCCGGTACTTAGGATATTTACCTGCGTTCCGTGAGAAACAAACATACGTTTACCTTCGCCATCAACTGTAATGTAATCCCAGCCGCCGCTACTCTTGATAGGGAAATTGTTGGTAATACGTAAACCTGATTTTTGCTGGGCTAATGCCGTTCCTGCCAGTGCAAGTGCGCCTATTAAAAGGTATATCTTTTTAAATGCTAACATGTTTTCTTTTTTTTAGTGCTATTTAAAACATCATTCTGTGTAAATTTTGGATTTATAATAAACGCTCATCCAGCATTTTCTTCCCGAAGATAACCCGTAACATGCTCGGTAAAACAATCAATAATAGCGGTAATGCCACAATAAAGCCTCCTATAACCGCTATAGCCAGCGGCTGGTGCAATTGTGCGCCCGCACCAATCCCGAGTGCTAATGGCATCAAAGCGATAATGGCGCCCAGGGCCGTCATGAGTTTAGGACGTAAACGTGTAGAGATGGAGAATACAATGGCATCATCTATTGTACTTTCGCGAGCGCTTTCCCTGAATTGCCAGAAGGTGAATATGGCGTTCTCGCCAATAATGCCAACAATCATGATCAAGCCGGTATAGCTGCCCACATTCAAAGGAGTATGTGTGATAAATAAAGCCAGGAAACTGCCTGCTATACCCAGCACTGCAACACCTAAGATCACAAATCCAACACGGATATCGCGGAAGAGAAAAAGGATTACACAGAACACCAGCAAGCTGGCCGTAACCAGGATGATCAGCAATTCTTTAAAAGACTGCTGCTGCTCGGCATAAGCTCCACCATAACTGATGTGGTACCCCGACGGCAAGTTAACTTTCGCAGCAATTTGTTTTTGGATAACGGGTATCACACTTCCAAGACTTCCATTGTCGAGACGGGCGGTGATCACCCCCATCGACTGCAGATTTTCGCGCTGCACTTCAGCGTCGCCCGGGTGAATATAAGTTTTTGCAACTTCGGCCAGGGGAAGTAGTTTACCATTATTCAGAAAAATGCTTTGCTTTTGGAGGCCTGCTACATCCAGTGATCGGTTACCCGGATAAACCATGCGTATAGGTGATAGCTGCTCTTTTTCAATCAGGTTGCCGGCTATGTTACCTTCGAGCGAATTTTGCACCTGCATTTGCAGGTTGTTGGGAGTTAGGTTGTACTGTGCAAGCTTTCCGTAGTCGGGTTGTATTTCCAGCGATGGCCCTGCAATTACAATACCATCGAAAACATCGGCAGTGCCCTTCACCCCCCCAATCACATGCGCAACCTGTTTTGAAAGATCCTGTAGTATTCGCTGATCGTTCCCAAAAACCTTGATCTCTATTGGTTGGGTAGAGGTCATCAGATCGCCCAACATGTCACCGATCACCTGGCCAAAATCTACCCGGAGCGCGGGTTGGGTAGATGCTATGGCTGTACGCAAATCACTGATCACTTCTTCAGTTGATTTGTCTCTTCCTTTTTTTAACTGTATAAGATAATCGCCGGTATTAGGTTCAGTGATAAAGAAACCCATCTGGGTGCCTGTCCTGCGTGAATATGCAGCCACATCCGGGTGTTTAATAATGATCTTCTCAATTTCGCGTAGCATCCGGTCGGTTTCTTCAAGCGATGTGCCCGGAGGTGAGGTATAATCTAATACAATACTGCCCTCATCCATGTCGGGTAAAAAGCCGCTCTCCAACCTACCGGGAATGAAAATGATCACGGCGACCAGTATCAGCACAAAAACTCCACTGATCAAAGGTTTATGAATGAATAACGATACCCACCGTTGTTTTTTAACGTGGTGTTCCTCTTCTTTCCTGCTATCGTTCCGGAGCTTTTTGCGGGTAAGCAGCAGGTAAACAATTGGTAAACCGATCCAGGTGATAAAAAATGAACACACCAGGGTAATGATCATGGTGTTGGTCATGATCTTGAAATAAGCCCCGGCAACTCCGGTCATGAGCACAAAGGGTATAAAGATGACAATAGTACTCAAGGATGATGCGACCATTGCAGGGAGCAGGTAACCTATGGCTTCATGTATCAGTATAGTGGTTGGCCTGTCGGGATGCTCTTCGTGTGTACGGTGTATCTGTTCTACCACCACAATGGCATCATCAATAATGAGGCCTATGGCTGCCGCGATAGCCCCAAGCGTCATGATGTTGAAGGTGTAATCCTTCACGTAAAGAATTAGCAAGGTGCAGGCAAGCGTAACGGGGATAGTAATTAAGATAGTCGCGCTTGCCTTTAGCGAGCGCAGGAATATCATGGCTACCAGTATAGCAAGCGCCAAACCAATCCATAAGCTGTCGCTCACGCTGCGGATAGCGTCTTTTACAAAATCGGCCTGTATATAATAGGATTTGATGGTAACCCCCGGCGGCAAGATCTTCTGCAACGCGCTGATCTTAGTGCCCATCGCATCAGAAAGATCAACCAGGTTAGCGCCGGGCTGTTTGATCACCGCTATCAGTACACCTTCGTGCCCGTTGGCGTTAATTTTGGTATATTCAATACCCGGATTAATTTGTACCTCGGCTACATCTTTTAATTGTACCACGCGCTTACGGTCATTACTGATCACCACCTCTCCAAGTTTATCGGCTGCGCCTACTGTAGCGTCTATAACCGTTAGGTACAGCATCTTATAAGCCGATAGATACCCCTCAGACCTGATGAAGTTGGTTTGAGCCAATGTATTGCTGATCATATCCGGCGTAATGCCTAAACTACTCATTTTTTGCACGTTCAGTATCAGCCAGTATTCTTTGGTTTTACCCCCAATAACCCTGATTTCGGACACCCCGCTCACCTGCGACAGGAATGGCTTTACCGTATACGTAGCGATTTGCTTTAATTCTATGGCTGATTTATTGTGGCTTTCCAGCGTGTAACCGCTCACCGGTAAAATAGAGGGATTCATCTTTTCCACCGTGATGTTCACTTCCGGCGGAAGCGCGTTCTTGACCTGGTCGATACTTGCTTGTATGCGTTGCAGGCTAAGATCAATGTCAGCATTCCAGTTCATGAATGCTGATATTTCGCAGCTACCCCGGCTGGTGGTACTGCGCACATATTGCAGATCGGGTACCTGTTTAACGGCATTTTCGAGCGGCTTGGTCACTGTTACCATCATCTTGTCAACGGGCTGCAGGCCGGCATCGGCAATTATTTTTATTTTGGGAAAAGTGATCTCAGGGAACAGCGAGGTCTGCAGTCGGGTATAAGCAAAGGCGCCACCCAACAGCAGGATGAACAGCATTAGGCTTACGGGCGTTTTGTATTTAACAAAAAAGTCGCTTACGAACTTCATAGTTTAGTGATCTTGATTTTTGCGGTATCTGCCAGGCCATAATTACCTGTTTCAATTATTCTGTCTGCAGATTTAAAAACAGGCTCGACGATTTCAATCCGGTTTCCGGTTTCAATACCTTTTTTTACCGGAGTTTTTACTGCCGTGCTGTCGTTGATCAGCTTCATTACCCAAAATTCGGTTAGGGTTTCATTAGCCAGCACGGCAGATTTTGGCAATGTGGGTGCCTGGGTTTTAGCTGCTTTAATTAAACGTGCTTTAGCAACCAAATTTTCAGGCAGCGGGGCCGAACCGTTAACTTTAACCACCAAACCTTGCGTTTGTGCAAGTGTGTCAACCGTGGGCATAATTGAGGCGATGTGTCCGGGTAGCTTGGTACCGTCAGGCAGATCGATACGCAAATTTTGGTTTTGAGCAATTAACCTGTGAAGTTCATAAGGTACCTGCACCAGAAATGCAAAGCTATTATGGTCGCTGATAATGGCTAATTGCTCGCCATCCTGCACATAATCGCCAAGCTGATGATTGAGCTGGCTGATGTAGCCTCCTTCAGATGCTCTGATATGGTTGACACCGGTAAAGCGAAAATTTTTATCGAGCGAATTGATGGTATTGCCAATGCTTTGCGCTTCTTTTGTTTTAATTATAAACAGCAACTGGCCTTTTTGTACATATTGGCCCGGTTTAACATTAACCTTTTCGACATAACCTATCGCATTGGCCTTTACATAATTTTTCTGCAAAAAAACAGAGGTAGCGTTTAGCGTTATGGTGTCAGAAACAGGTTCTGTAATAATATGTGTGATGGTAACCGGCGTAACGGCTTCGGGCGTATGCTCCTCGTCTTCAGCAGCTTGTTTACTACTGCATGAAAAAAGCACCGGAACTGTAAAAAGTACCAAAGAGTGAGCAAGCAGTCGTTTGATTTGTATGGTCATGTTATCGGTTGTAGTAATTAAGCTGATTGATCAATTGTAGCTGGCTAACCATATTGGTAGTAAGCAGGTTACGTACAGAAAGGTAATTGTTAACAGCAAGAATAAGATCCGCTATCTTCAGGTCGCCGGTTTGCATGAGTTTCGCGTCAACCTTGATCAGCGATTCGGCGTATTTGAATTGGTTTCGGATATCTGCAAGCAGTGAATCATAACCTTTTATCTGTTCCGTAAGTTGGTAGATTTGCTGACTGTATTGCCGGTCAAAAAAGTTTTTATACTGTTGCCGTGTTTCTTCCTCCAGTTGTATCTTCCTGTGTAGCAGCTTGCGTTGGCCCCCATCGTAAATTGGCACCGTTACGCCAAAACCAGCGCTGAGTCCCCAATTTTTATAGTAATCCGCTGTAAGGTCAGAGTTATAACCACCATCCATATATATATGAAGCTTAGGCTTGTAGGCATAATCTACCAACTGTTGCTGGTTACGTATCCTGATACTGTCCAATTGAAATTGCCTGAAAAAGATGCTTTGGCTTTTGTCCGAAATAAAGCCCGGTATTAAGTTCGGCCTGTCAAGTGAATCCAGGCTGGTATCCCCTACCCCAGCAAGGTATTTTAGTGTAGAATAATCGGCTTTATACTGAAGCTGTGCCTGCTTTAATTGTAATTGCGCTTGCTGGTAAGTAACTAAAAAAGCCAGATAGTCGGCCTGTTTGTATACATTACTGCGGGTGAGTTTCAATAAAACTTTTTCTTCACCACTTAATAGCTGTGTAATTTCGCGGTTATACCGTTCCTGCTCCTGGCTCCCATAAGCGGTGATGTATTGGGCAATAATTGTTTTCCTCAATTCCTGCTCAGATAGTTTAATTGTATTTCGCAGAGAGTCTTTTTGATTAAGTATGCTCAATATTTGCGCATTCAGATAGCTTCTGCCAATAAATTGCTTATCAACCGTAAGCAAACCTGTTAATTGCTGCCCGTTAGTAATGGCATTAGCATATCCATAACCTCTTATTACTGGCGCATACAAACCTAAACCACTTGCGGTTACCTGGGGCTTAAAACCGGCCCTTAGGCGAACGCTATCAATCTGAGCCGATAAAATCTGATTATTCAGATCTTTGATCAATGGGCTGTTCTGCAGGGCTGATTGTACAAAGGTTTCTAATTTCGACGATTGTGCTTGCACTACAAGCACAGAAAATGCTAATACAATACAGAGAATCAGTCGCTTCATAATTTGCAATAATTTAATGGGCAATCAGGCTCTAAATTTAATGGTGAAACAATGAAGTTGACCGGCGTAATGATAGCTTAGCTGAAACCCGTAAAGATCGCATATCTCTTTCACCAGCGTAAGCCCCAGCCCGGTACCTTCCGATTCGGAAGATTTATAAAACCGCTGGAAAATAACTTCTTCATCTAAAGCGGTATCCTTGCCTGTATTACTCATACGCATACCGCTTGCATCAAGGTCTACAATAACTTTCCCGCCGGTATGGTTATGGCGCATAGCGTTTGCGAGCAGATTATTAAATAAATTGGTCAGCAGATCCCGGTTCATGTTGACGTGGCAGGGCTGCAGATGTGCTTCCACAACAATACCCCGGGCCTGGTAAAGCCCCTGAAATTCTGAAAGTTTTTCCCGTAATGCTTCAGAAATTTCCATTTCCACTTGCTCGGGCATCAGCTTATTTTCAACACGGGCAAGCAGCAGCATGGATTTGTTTAAGCGGGTCATTTTTCCGATTACGCCATACAACTCAGTGATCAACTTACTTTGATGCACGGTGATGTCATTATCCTGGGCCAGGTTATCCAGTTTGGAATTTAATACCGCTACAGGGGTCATTAACTCGTGCGCCGCATTCTCCACAAATTTCTTCAGGGCAATATAATCGTGCGTAACCCGCTTGGACATAGCCGTAACCTCCCTGTTCATATCGTTAAACTCGTCAATACTGGCATTTAGCGGAGCAATCACTTGCTGGTCGGCCAGATTAAACTGCTTAATTTGCTGCAGCATGGAATAAAAGGGCTGCCATAAATTACGCATCAATAGCCGGTTAACCAGTAGCAGGAATACTAACAGCACGAGTATAATACCGAGTGTAATAATAAAGATCACTCTGATCAACTCCTCAGTTTCTACTTTCGACTCGGTGATGATGATCCTGTAAGGCTGTTTGCCAACATTTACAGCGCTAACAAGACTGCGCCCTGATTCCATTTCCCTATCAAGATCATTGTAATACTGAGTGTCTGAAAATTTCCTAACTACCTTTTCATTGCCAATTTTTTGAAATTTGATTTTAAGATCTTCTGATTTGAAGACCTGGGGAAGATGTCCGTTGAGCTTTACATAGTCAAATATTTCGTTTTCCTCTACCATCAGGTCCTTATCAACCTTTCCGGTAAGGATATAGCTGATAGTGAAATAATAAACGAAGCCCGCAACTATGATGATAAAGCAAGTAGCGATCAGGCTGGTCCGGTTATATTTGTCCAGCAGCCTCACAATTCTGTAAATTTATAACCCATTCCATAGGCCGACTGGATGTAATCTTTTCCGCCAGCATCCATGATTTTCTTTCGCAGGTTTTTGATATGCGAGTACAGGAAATCAAAGTTATCGCAAAGATCTACCGCGTCTCCCCAAAGATGTTCCGCTATCGCATTTTTTGAAATTACCTTTGCTTTGTTCGCAATAAAATAAAGTAATAACGCATATTCCTTTTTGGTTAGCTTCAGCGTACTGTCATGAACTATGACTTGCTGCGATGTGAGATCTATTTTAATTTCATTGAAGGCAACGGTACGGCTACCGTCAAAAGATTTTCGGCGGACAATTGACATTACCCTTGCTTTTAATTCTGAAAGATGAAAGGGTTTTACGAGGTAATCGTCCGCACCCATATCCAAGCCGTTTAAACGATCATCAAGTGAATTCTTCGCGGAAACGATCAATACGCCATCAGGGTAATTATTTATTTTCAGGTTCTCTAAAATGTCCAAACCAGACCCATCAGGCAAGGTAATATCCAAGACGATGCAATCATAACGGTAAATGTTAATTTTTTGGAGCGCCGAAGCATAGTCTGCAACAACCTCACAAACATTGCCGCCGCCGGCAAAATATTGCTGGATACCGTCCCTGAGCCCGGGTTCGTCTTCTATGACTAATATTTTCACGTTAAACAAATTAGGAAATTGATTCTGAAAAAAAACTGAATTTTTCAAATCCATTGAACAATCAAAAACATTTCAAATTGATCGTCTTAGACATTCCGAACAAAACCGGATATTTTGGATCACCCGGCCTGGCATTCCAGAAACACTCGCGAACAGTAAGCAATTGATTTTCCGGATCCAGCATAATTAACTGAAAGGATAGTCTGGTTTCGTCCGTATCGGAAACATTACCTTTCATTGGAGAATCCACACGAAAAACCGGCAGATTAATATCGTTATCAGGGCCGTGATACATATAAAATTCGTTCCAATTACTATGTCCATGGAAATAGGCTTTTATATTGGGGTGTTGCTTTAGGAAAGCTACCCAACCACGTTGTTCTAAATCAGTTGAATGCTCGCCCTTTTGCGGCACAGTACTTTCCTTGTAACACTCTTCGGTGAGGTCTTCAAATTTACTTCCGGCGGCAAACCGGCCCGGAGCCACAGGATTATTAAAATGCTTTGCATCGCAGATGGGCGGATCATGCGTGAAAATAATTACAGGAGTTTTCGCAGAAACCTTCGCCAAATCGCTTGCCATCCAAACGCGTTCGGCAGAGTCGGGCCACAGGTTAATAAACAGGAAATGTACGCCGCCAATATCCCGCGAATAATGGATCTTGTCGTTCTTATAGTTGAAAGAGCTTGAAGTTAACGGAACTTTGGGTCGCAGCATCATATTATAAACACCAACCATCACTGCCGGATCGGTAGCAGGGATCATTTTCTTGCTGAAACCAATAGCGTTGGAAATATCATGATTGCCGGGTATCAGCAGCAATTGGGTGCGCTTTCCATGCTGATCCTTTAAATATAAATGATCTTTATAATCGTTTTCAAATTGTTGCCATGACTTTGATGAGGATTGATAGGGCGGTTCCATTCGGTTAGCTATATCTCCGGATTGTACCAAATAGTCAATATATGCAATCCGCTGTCCAGCTTCAACACCCTCATCAGCCGGAAGCTTGGTTCCGGGAAGCGTGTTCATTTTATCAATCATAACACCGTTTACCACGTAGGCAGCCACATTGGTATCATTGCGGAAATGCTCACGGAATATGCCATAGTGGGCATCAGAAGAATAGATGATGTTAATGGCTTTTTTACTTTGGCTTTTAAGCGAAAAAGGTAATAAGCAAATGAGCAGTGCAAAAGCGATTTTATGCATGAATTGGAAATTTGCTCAAAAATCAACTTGAATTTTGTAGAGAATCTGCACAAAAGCAATTTTATGCATGTATCTGTGTTAAGCGATTATTATGATTTTATTACCTAATTGTCAGTGGGTTGAAATTTCAAATTTTCTTCAGATTTGAGCGGGTTTCTTTGCGCTAAATTTCAATGGCTATGACGAAACCCCTAACTAATTTCCTTTATCGCACGGTAAATTACTATCTGCTATATAAGCAGTTTACCATGCTTATTCTGCTTTCCTTGTTTTCGCAATTTGCCTTTTCGCAGACCATACGCGGTAAGGTTTTCGATCAGAAAACCGGAGAAACACTGGCAGGTGCAACGGTAGTACTTACACATAATAGTAAAACAGCTTTTACCGCAACCCGTCTTGACGGTTCTTTTATCTTCAGGGAACCTTCCCCTGGCGCCTACACGATCAGCGCGAATTTTACCGGATACCTGCAACCGGCAGTCAAAGCAATTAATGTAAACGGCCATGCCGACCAGCAGGTAAATTTGTATCTCCAAGCTTCAACCACGCAGATGACCGAAGTGGTAGTGAAGACGCAGGGTAACCACGAGTCTGACCATAATGCACGCCATCTTGAACAAATGGCACCAAGTGTAGTTAATATGCTTTCGGCTAATACCATCCAATTACTACCGGATGTTACGGTAGGCAATGCATTGCAAAGAGTAAGCGGGGTAACCATACAAAGGTCGTCTAACGGTGAAGGGCGTTACGCTATCATTCGTGGTATGGACCAACGCTACAATACCACACTGGTGAACGGCATTAAAATCCCAAGCCCTGACAATGCATACCGCTTTGTACCAATGGATATATTTCCTTCCGAAATGCTGGAGCGCCTTGAGGTGATAAAAGCATTGACACCAAATATGGAAGGTGATGCCATTGGCGGGGCTATGAATCTGGCGATGAAAAGTGCACCGGATCATTTCGTGTTAAGCGCCAATGTTTCCGGCGGTCTCTCCACGCTGTTCTCAAAAAGCCGTCCGTTTATAAGCTTTAGTGCTTCCCCCAACAGGCAGTCACCCGCAATGGTTAACGGTAACAACTATGCCGCCACTTATGCGGATTTCAACAATAAAGCGATAACAAGCGAGAAAAACCTGAACGCTCCTTTTAGCACCACTGCCGGCTTAACCATTGGTGACCGATTTTTGAACCACCGGCTGGGCGTTATCTTATCAGGAAGTTACCAGAACATATACAGAGGGTCTAACTCAAAAGAGCTGACGCCCAATGCGCAGCCGGCTGCAACCCCAGCGCCTAATACGCCGGTGTTCTCAGATGCTTATGATCGTATTTATTCCACTCAAACTCAACGTTTAGGTTTGCATAATAAGATCGATTACCTGATTGACAGCAAAAATAAAATATCGCTTTATAACTTATACATCCACCAGAATGAGTATGAGTCGCGTATCACGTCAGATACTTTAGGTTTAGGGCTTAATTCAACAGCCTTAAATAAGCAAATAACACTACAGAACCGTAGCCAGTTGATACAGCAAAATATTTATAACAGCACATTACGTGGCGAACACTTGCTTGCTGATAACTTGCATTTCAACTGGAACGGCGTTTATTCTATTGCAACTCGTCATATGCCGGACCGCACCCAGTTTGACTATGACGCCAACAGATCATTAAACAGCTCCGGAGCTATTACTGCTGAGGTAGATAATAACACCAAATTGAGCCATCATTGGGAAAATAACCGCGACCGCGACTTAGCGGGTTATGCCAACCTGATTTACACGCCTAAAATAGCAGGTCAGGTGGTAGAACTTTCTGTTGGTGGTTTATACAGGCATAAGAACCGTAATGCAGATTATATCACTTATAGTTTAACGGGTGGTAAATCAACGTTGTTCAATAATAACTTCGAAGCGATTCCTTTTGCATTCAACACAGCAAGCGATGGCATCGGCAGCAACAACCCGGATCTGAATAATAATTACACAGTTACAGAGAACGATAATGCCGAATACGCTCAATTTAAATTTCACCTGTTCGAGAAGCTACAGGTATTAGGTGGGGTTCGTTTAGAAAATACAGATATGCGCTATGCCACACAGTCGCCTATGACCGTTACACAGCGTAGCGGGCGTGTGTTGTACACTGATGTATTACCCAGCCTGCACTTAAAATACGACCTAAGCAGTAACCAGGATATCCGGGCTTCATACTTCGCATCTATCAGCCGTCCGGGCTTTGGTGAGATGGTACCTTATAAGGTTAGCGGCGAATATTTTGACCTGGAAGGTAACCCGTACTTGAAGCATATCACAGCAGATAACTACGATTTACGCTATGAATTATTCCCTGGCGGTGCCGACCAGGTATTAGTAGGTGGCTTTTACAAAAAGATATACAACCCTATTGAATACTTCGTTGTTCGTGACGGGGGCCCAAGTAACCAGGTGATCAAACCACAAAATGACGATGGCGCTGCCACCAATTTAGGTTTTGAAGCGCTGGCAACCAAATTCTTTGGCAACATAGGTTTTTCTTTGAACTATACCTATACACACTCACGTATTACTACGGCGAAACTGAACTACTACAGCGATCCGACCGCAGGCTTACAGCAAAATTTTGTAAACGAAACAAGGCCGCTTCAAGGACAGGCCGATCATGTGGGGAACGCTTCCATCCTGTATAAAAGCACAGGCATCGGCCTGGACGCGCAATTAGCTTTTGTTTACACTGGTGAGCGTTTAGCGCAGGTTTCGCCTTATTACAACCTGGATTTCTATCAGCACGCTTATGGCCAACTGGACTTTTCTTTTGAAAAAACCATTGTAAAGCATCTGTCGCTTTACGGAAAGATCAACAATATCACTAATGCCGCCAGCAAAATCTACTTAAAGTATCCACACGGAAACATCGACGCTAAACTGCAACAGTTTTTAGGAAAACAGGACATTTCTGCTCAAACGCTGGTTCAAAGCGACTATTACAAAACCCTGTTCCTGGGCGGGCTTCGTTACAAACTTTAATCTCCGATCAAATGAAAAGATTTTTGACATTTATCTTCAGCATCACCATTGCTTTTTCTGTTACCTCCTGCCAGAAATGGAAAGGTGAACATACCGATATATATACGTACACCCCACCGGCAGCAAACCCGGTAAGTGATAAGCAACCTTTATCGTGCAGCGGCGGCAGTTCGGTTGTTCCTGTTAAGGGTACCATGTTATCAGGCAAGACTTATAACGTAAGCGCAGGTTGCGATCTGGTTATTAACCCTGCTGATACTTTGTTTTTACAGCCCGGTGTAACGCTTAATATGGGCTCTCGCAGCAGCATCATCGTGTTGGGCACCCTGGTCAGCAATGGCTCAAAAAATCAGCCGAATTATATTACGGCGCCTGGTATGATTAAGAATGATGTGCCCGGAGGTGTTGCTGCTTCAGCAGACTCTGCTTATGCCGGCCACTGGAAGGGTATTATTGGTGGCCCAAACTGTAACCTGATGGTTTTACGCTGGACACATGTTGAATATGCCGGGTATGCAGAAGGCAGTGCAACCTCAGCCATTGCCAGTTCAGGTGCCAACAACCAATACAGTATACTTTTTGCCAATTATAAAGGCAATTTTGTAATGGAAGACTCTTGGCTTTATGGCGGGGTGGATGACCCTGTCAGGGTATCAGCCGGAAAAATTGCCATTTTCCGCAATACATTTGAAAAGAACGGTGTGCATGGCGGCGACTGCTTGAACGTAAAGGGAGGTACAACAGGAACTATGGCTTACAACCTTTTCATTGGCACAGCTACAAACGGGCAAAAAGCATCCAATAAAGGGCAGGCGACAGGTGCACCGCAGACCAATGTAGTGATGTATAATAACACGTTTATCAGTGGTGGATACCGCCAGGTACAAAGCGGCAGGGGCGGATGTATCAATTTTGAGGAAGGAGCCGCGGGGGCATTTTACAATAATGTGGCGATTAACTGTAAATATGGTTTCCGTGTAGTGGGCAGCCCTGCAGCAGATGTTGCACACCTTACTTATGGGAATAATTTTCAATATGCTGACTCGGTAAGTGTTGCCAACCAATTTTATCCTACCGGTTACATCACCCAACCACAGTCTACAGACATTCCTTCAATCACATCCTCGGCTAAGTACCTGCCTGCTACATACAAGCCCGGAAACATCTATGATGGCAGCGATGTTGTAAGGCTTAATAATCCGATGTTCCTGAATTTTCCGTTACCGACTTCTGGTCATGCCCTGGCGGATTATACTGCAGTGGGTAGTTTTAATTTCAGGCTACAGGCAAATTCACCTTTAATAGGGAAAGGTAATACAGCTATACTACCTTTAGTAACGGTGCCAATAAATAAAATCTATGGCTTATCAGATCCGACGCCCCCAGGCGCAGATCTGGGCTGTTATCAGTTAAACGGTACAGGAAACCAACATTAACAGCAAGAAAGGTGACTATTAAGGTCACCTTTCTTGTTATACGTTTTTAAAACCTTGGACTACGCCGGTCTGTTACGGACGATTGCTGGTAAACTGGACGAACTAAAAAAACAAAAGCCCCTGAACTCTTGCTGTTAGGGACTTTAATCTTTTTAGTAATTCTTTTATATTATAGACTATGGTCGTATAGCTTATAGTTCCGTAACTTATTTGACATAGGCACTAGTTGTTTATTAACTCGGATCAATCAGTAAATTATTCCAAATAGTATCCCAGCTTATTTTTGCTTACTGCTTTATGATTTAGGCTTAATTAAGATTAACGCGCCATGAATTTTCTATTGACATATAATATAAGCCCTTAAAATCAATGAAAATATTCGAAATAATTAGCCTTTCATGTTGCTTACGGGTTTCGCGGAAGCTGTAAAAATTGATTGAATGCTAACAGTAGCTAACGCGATTACAGAAATCATGCAACCTCCAATGGCAAAGATCCACCAACTTTCAGGGGTTCTGTAAGCAAATCCTTCTAACCACTTGTTTATTACAAGCCATGATAATGGGACAGAAACTAAAATTGAAATGAAAATAAGTTTCATAAAGTCACTCGAAATCAATCTCACAATTCCAAAAATACTTGAGCCAAGTATTCTCCTAACCCCGATTTCTTTTCTTCGCTGCTGAAGTATTAGTGACACTAAACTAAATAATCCGGAACATGCAATGCCGATAGCAAAAAAACTAATTATTGTAAATAATCCAGCTTGCCTGTATTCCACGTCATATAAATTTTGCAGTCTTTCATCTGCAAAATCTGCACTAAATGTGCTTCCAGGGAAATATTGTTTCCATTTATCTTTAATGAAATTTATAGTTTGCAGAGTATTTTTCCCTGACATTCTGATATACATATACCCATAATATTTGTGGTTGTTTTTGGGCTTCAATATCGTTAAAGGGCTTTCAGAATGAACGGACAATCCTTTTATATCAGTTACAATTCCAACTATTGTCCCCCTTACATTGTCATTAAGATTGATAACTTGTCCCAAAGGCTTCTTTATTTTTAACACTGCGGCCACCTTATCTGTGATTATTAATGGCCTTGAATTTAAAAGAGAATTGAGCTGTTCCACTTTGCCTTTCGATTTAAGATCTTTGGCGATTGAATCGACATCCGCATTGTCCAGGGAAAAACTTTTAGAAAAAAGTCGACCTTCTTTCAATTTAAAACCAAGCGTTTTAACAATATCGACATCCGCATTTATAATGGCGAAATCAAAAGAAATCGTAGTATCACGCCTATCTTTAATTTTGGGAGTGTTACTATAATAATCCCCCAAATTAAAATCAGCCACTGCTAGTTGCTTTATATTATTATTACGCTTTAAATCAAATAAAAAGCCTTCTCCGCGGTCATAGCGCTGAATAGGAAGTATGACTAGATTTTCTTTGTTAAATCCTAAATCAATATTGCTGATCAGGCGTAGTTGCTTTAAAACAAATAAAGTAGAGATTATCAGGAATGATGACATCACAAATTGTAGAACTAGTAACAATTTGCGGATGTTCAGATTAATAAATCCTCCTTTTTCAAAATTCTTTATCAACAAAACAGGTTTCAAATTTGAAATAAATAATGCAGGATAGATGCCTGATATTAGGCCTGTCATTAAACTAATAAAAATAAGGAATGCAATATTACGTAAAGACAGAACGGATGGCACAGCATCAGTATGGCCCAATTTGGCCATAAATAATGGCCAAAGGAAATAGGCGAACATCAAGACAAATGGGATGACTATGATAAAGAATAAAGTTGATTCCCTGATAAACTGATAGATCAGCGTACTTCTCGTAGCGCCCAGAACTTTTCTTATACCGACTTCCAACACTTTCTTCAATGAACTTGCTGTAAAGAGATTAACATAATTAATACATGCTATAATCAAGATCAATAATCCTACAGTGTTCAAAATGATAACATTTGAAATTTTACCATTCACAAACTGATCATCCGCAGCAGTTGTATATAAATGTATTGACTGGACGGGTTGCAATTGTATCTCGGTGTACTTCGGAGCTTTTGTTTGTAAATAAAGCCCGGGTAATTTCGATTTAAAACTTACAATCGATTTGGCATCTTTAAATTTTAGATACTCCACTCGGCCGGCAAATCCAGTCCAGTCTAAAGACATTACCGGGTCTTCGTTTAACGCAGAAGTGATCCCATTTATAGAAAAATGGGTATTCTTTGGGATATCGTTGATCACGCCTGTAATTTGCATAACAACAGGTTTGGTTCCACTACGATCAACCAGTAACTCACCAACGGGATTCTTATGGGGAAAATAGAAGTTTGCAGTTGACTCGTCAATTACAATTGAGTTCAGATTTTCAAGTGCTGTTCGCGGGTCGCCATATTTGAATTTTAAATTGAACACTTTAAAAAAATTGCTGTCAGCCAGCATAACCGGAATTTCATATGTTTCTGATCCGATGGTGAATTGTTGTTTGCCTTTTTGGCAATTAGTGTATGTTTCAACTTCTGGATACTCCTTCGTTAAAAGGGGGCCGAGAGATAATGGCACATAAACGGATTCCTGATGATTTTGACTCAAAATTACTCTATAAATATTTTTTGCATTACTGTAACTTTTGTCATAGGAAAATTCATAAACGGTGTAAGAAAATATGAGCAGAACACTTGTTAACCCAACGGTTAAGCCAATCAAATTAACTATGGAGTTAACGCTATCTTTCCAAAATTTCCTGAATGCAATCCTGAGGTGTAATTTTAACATAATCGTTTTGCTTAATCTCCTACTTAATCAACTGAAGTGATGGTTTTGGACTTCGGGTCAATAAAAAAAGAAATCATTGAAAGACAGATTAATAGGATGCTCCCGCAAATCTGGTAACGTAAATCGATATTAACAAAAATATTGGCACAGCCACAGGTTTCACCTGTTGTTGCAATTAATACAGAGTTATAAACGGCATAAAAAAGAAAAATAATAACTTCAAAAGCGAAAGTTAATCCCCTTTTGTTAATGAATAATAAAAACAAGGGTGCTCCGAGAAGAACGGCAGGAATTAAATAAGACAATATTCCTATCATTCTTATCGAAAAAAAATGACTCATACCAATCTTAATCATAAATAAGTCCCGATGTACAAGTTGGTAGATACCTAAAAAAAAGAAGACGGAAGATATAATGATATTAATGCCTGTCAACAGGTGTTCTGTTTTAAACAATTTTAAATAAGGTAATTGAACGGTTTTCATATAGAACATAAATAAATTTGTTAATCAATCGGACACTTACTGGCTTTCCGCCTTTTTTCATGTTAGGTATAATCAAACTATCTTCGTATTTGCCGTTTTTATCAAGGTTATATTTATCCACTACGAAGTAATTTTCTTTTGTAACGCTGTTCAAGAGGTAAAATTTATTATTCTCAATACAGCCATCGTTAAAAAAAATAATATTAGGCTTTATGTCTAGTGATCTATAGCCTGGTGCAATAGCATTGTAGGCAGCTTTAGGATATGGGGTTTGATCAACGGTCTTGGTAGTAAAAAGTAATTTGCCAGTATTTTTATCAAATACAGTAAATAACCCGGTGAAAGAACAGTAAAAAACCAGATATTTGCTGTTATTCTCAAATACAAACCGTCCATCGAAAACCATTCCTGCATAATCTATTGACTTGTTATGGAAAAAGGGTTTCAAGGTATATTTCGGTACAGAGCGTTTGCTTGAAATATTATAATCTATAAATTTTAAATCTTTGACGCTGTCTGAAAAGTCGGTATAAAGAAAATCTGTATCAGAGATACCTGCTATTCGGTAAATTTTTGAATCTGACTGAATTTGATAGGATGATATCAAAGCCCCCTTTTTTTTAAACGTTTTTAACGCCTGTTGTTGGAAATCAAATAAAGTAACATTGTCACCTTTAAATTCAAAATACATGATTCCTGCAATCTGTCTAAAGGGATTAGTTTCTTTGTTTCCGAAAGTCCATTTTGGAACGATATCTTTATCGTAAAATATCAGCTTAGATTCTTTGTAATTCAAGCCGACAATTAAATTGGAGTCTTTTTGAAGATAAATTAAGTTCTTTTCCTCTGTTTTGTAATTTTTTATAAATCTCAATCTATGACGAAATACTCTAATAAAGTCGTACTTGTAACCGTAGCTTGTTTGATAATGATTTCTAATTGTTCCTAATGGTATTCCAAGTCCCGTCGGCTCATCCGGTTTATTAAGACAACCATGGCTTATGGCTAAAGCGATAAAAAGTGGGCCGATGAGAATATATTTATGAAACTTGAATTTAAAAAGCATAAATAAATACTTAAAGAGTAAATTACTCTTGTAAATCAAAAGATTGACCAACGGAAGAAATCTAACTAATAAGTTTAAGCAGAGCCTGAGGATCTGCTTAAACCTAAATTCGGGTTATTAATTTGATCCCGGGTTGGAAATTAATTTTCCTGTACCTGAACCAACGCCATCAATTTTACAAGGGTTAGAATTTGATGCATCACAGGTTGCAGTTTGAGAAGCAGTATTAGCAAAAGCAGCGTATGTACTTACAGCAAATACAAATGAAAGTAGAGCAATTTTAATTTTCGTGTTCATAATGATTTGTCTTTAAGGTTAAAAAATTGTAATTCCTCTTTTAAAGGCTTTGGATTTGCCTAACCCCTTTTTTTATGGGAGGTAACCATAATTGTTGGCCATACAATATTTTAGACAAATAACTTAGTTGCTTTAGATCTTCCGGCGGACATTGAAGTCTGCCTTCAACTGAATGAAATTTAAATCAAACTGTGTAAGTTGATGTATTTCGATTAACAAATAAGCTATCTGTAAGCTTCTTTTACGAAAGGATATCTTTAAATAATAGCGCTGTTGAATTTTCAAAAAACGTAACACAAGAAAATTGATATAAGGTCGTACTTTTCTTAATATCAAATCTATATGATCCTGTTGTTATAATAGGCTAAATACCATGTCTTTATATCCCGAATATGTGGCTGTTTATCCCGAAAAGAAAAGTGTTTTTTAACTCGCCGCTTTTTGGAGAAAAATTAATGGTTTATCAGCACTGATAACCGTTTTTTAAACAAAGGTGTAACCTGACCTTTCAGACAATAAACATTCACATGCTTATGCATCTGTTTGCTTTAGTATTAGGTTGGCAATTATGACCTGTGCATAGTTGCATGTTTAAAATTTCGGATATAGAAAACTTAACTTTCTGTATCGAAATACTAGTTTTATATGTAAAACAGTACTTATAACAATCCATTATCCATTCTTTTGAATATGCCGCTTTTTCGGTGTTTAACTAATGGATGTCAAATTACACAATAAGGCTATCTGCAGAACTCCAGTCTTTACGATCAACGATATATTCCATGACAAATGGAATGAGTTGAAAAACTTAATTGCAGAGGCTTCTCCGGAATTTTACAATTTGATTAAAGATATTGAGATATCAAAGATTGACTCTTTACCTGAGCGAGTACAAATAACCATCTGGAAATATTTTAACAGGGCAAAATATCGAGCTACCCCATTTGGTGGTTTTGCATCCGTTTCTTTGTTGCAAACTTCCAATACCGATTTTCACAGTATCCAGCTCAGCAAGACGCCTCAAACATTGTTATTACCAGATTGGCGGAAAATAATAGAACACAGTGATTTAAGGACTTCAATTGGACAAGCAACTTTTTTTCAGGCCAACAGTACCTTATACAGGTTCGGTGGGCAGATCCGATATATACGTTCAATAAATGGGAAGTGTCAATTAACTTCAATAGAAGATAATGAAATGATCACAACCGTTATAAATTATTGCAAAGTTCAGATAAAAGCGGACATCCTTGTCAAACTTCTTATACAACAGTTTGAACAAGACGATGAAACGATTACAGAGTTGCTTGAGCAACTGCTCACCTTAGAGGTAATTTTTACGGATTTACGTGCCAACATTACAGGTTTGGATTATTTTGAACGTTTGAACCTCAAGACAGCGATCGAAAATAGTACATACCGTATAGATTATCGGCCAACCATTCACGGACAGTTATCCTCGACAGACTTTAAAGATATTCAGACTTATCTTCAATTTTGGGGAAAGGTTCAATCTCAGCCACAACCGCTAAGCTTAACTAAGTTTGCAGCAGCATTTCGTGCGAAATTTGGTGACGATGTTGTACCGCTTGCATATGCCTTAGATCCGGAAATTGGAGTCGGTTATGGATGCTTGGAGGAACAGGCGACAGCATCTGAGCCATTTAGCATCCCCCTTAGACAATTGGTATCCGATGATAATCAAAGAAATAGCTTTGAACTAGTTAACAAAAGCTTATACTCTTTCTTAATGAATGCCTTAACTGAAAAAGAAGTAATTAGGCTGGAAAACTTCAAAATGCCGGTTGAATTGACAAATGACGTTTTTCCTAATACATTTTCAGTCATTTTGTCCTTTTTAGAAAAAACACCTGTCATTGAAAGCGCAGGAGGATGTACTGCAAATGCCTTAATAGGACGATTTACAGTTTCAAATCCATGTTTAGAAGAGCTTGGGAAGGAAATAGCTTCCATTGAACAAAGCTCCAACACAAATGTCTTATTTTTCGAAATAGCATATAGTAACGAAAAAGATGTAGATAATATAAATCGGAGGTTAAACAGTTATTCGCACGAAATGCCAATTTTGACATGGTCGGAAAGTTCTGAACCCATTATGCTTTCAGATATTCATATTACTGTTCAAAGCAATGAAGTTATATTATGGTCAAAATTACATCAAAAAAGGATGATGCCCCGCCTAAGCTCTGCTTATAATTTTAATCGGTCCAATCTTGCTCTCTTCAGGTTTCTATGCGATTTACAATATCAAAACTTAACTACGCAATTAAGCTTTAAGTTAAATGAAATATTACCGGGTTGTAACTATTATCCGAGAGTTTATTATAAAAGCGTCATTACATCCCCCGCAATGTGGTCGTTGCCTGACTATCTTACAAGTCGGAAAGGAAACATTGAGGACAACCTACACAAATTAAATAAATGGATGAGCGCGAACAGGGTTAGCCGCTATTTTAAATTTGGTTTTCAGGACCAGCAATTATTAGTCGATTCAAAAAATGAGACAGATATAAAGATGTTCCTATCATTGGCCGCTTCAAAAAAAGGAAACAATATCACGATATCGGAAACCTCGATTGGCTCCCAATGTATCACCGATGAATTTGGTAATGATTTCAACGCTCAACTTATTTTGACTTACTATCACACGAAGAACATCTTTAAAACACCATCGACTTTTTCGTTACTTGCTTCCCAAATAGGAGATTATCAGAATAAAGGTTATTTCATGCCAGGCAGCAATTGGCTATACTTTGAAATATATTGTCATCCAATAAGAAGTGATCAGATTTTGATGCACGACCTGGCAATCTTATTTGAAGATTTTCAACAGCTTGTCGAAAAATGGTTCTTTGTAAGATACAATAAGCCTTCCCATCATATAAGATTAAGAATTAAATTGAACGAGAAGGAAAATTTTGGAATTATGATTTCAAGATTTGAGCAAATTATGCGTGAACCGCTGGAAAAAATGACCGTTTCAGACATTCAGATTAAAACCTATTTCCAGGAATTGAACAGGTATGGTTTTGCTGACATAAACCTTATCGAAACCATTTTTCATATCGACTCACAGTATGTACTGAAGTTATTAAGATCGAATTTTTCAATAGAGCAACAGTATGCCAAAACCATCTATTTTATGAGCAAAGTTTTGGAATGTTATTATGCTGACCACGAAGACAGAATTCATTTTGCACGTCGTGTTGCCGATGGGTTTGCCAAGGAATTAAATTTAGATAAGTCAAAATTTAAAGTCATCAATGCTAACTTTAAAGCGATCAAAAACTCATTAATGATAGAACATGAATCAACAGAATTGGAGCTAATTGAAATTACAAACTTGATAAATGACGCAATCAGTTCGCTCAGTGAAATTCAATCGGATAAACTATTAGTTGATCTTATTCACATGCACATCAATCGGTTATTCACCGATCAACAAAGAACACATGAAGCTTATATATATCAGCTCTTAGTTAATTATTTGAGAATGAACGCCGCTCTCTTAAAAGTTCTACCTGAATTGAAATGAAAGTTTCAAAATATCCATTTTCTAAAACCCGGTGAATGAACACAACCGTTTGCCCGTAAGCATAATGTAGTCGATTTGTAATGTTTTTTATACCGTTCCCTACAGGTTTTTCAACGGCATATGACAAACCAATAGGGTTAAGCGTATTTATGATAAGTTGATCATGTTTTATGGAAATTGATAGTAAAGAAGGCTTTGAAGATGCACTTAAATTACCATGCTTGATCATATTTTCAGTTAAGGTTAAAAGTACCAGCGGTATCAAAAATAGGCCTCGAGCTTCATCCTCTATTTGGGTTGCAAAATTCAGCGATTCTTTTTTCTTCAATTGATTCAGATGAATTAAATTATTTACCTGCTCAATTTCGTCTCCTAATAACACGTAACCGTCGATTTTGTCGGCATCAATTGCGAACCTCATCATTTCTGAAAGAGCAATAATGGTATTGGCTGCCGCCGGTGATTCCAATAATATTTTGTGATATATAAAGTCCAGGGTATTAAAAAGAAAATGTGGATTAATCTGTGCTTTAAGAAAATCATTTTCGGTTTTGGCTAATTGTTGTTCAAATTTTTGCCGATTAATTATTTCTTTTAATTGTTGTTTTTCAAGATCATTGGTTTTTTCTTTTTCCCTGTTATATCTCTTTAGATAATAGTAACCCGTGCTAAAACCAATAAACAACAACTCTCTATAAAGGGTTTTCAACTGGTAAGTAATGGTCAAAACGAAAGGTGCGTTGTATTTTATAATACCATTTCGGATCAAAATAGAGTCTATGGCATAATTTAAAAAAATATACAACCAAACTTCTATAATCAGCACAATTGGTAATCGCCAAAACAGTTTAAATCCTCCCTTTAATGCCCAAGGCAAAATAACATTTGCATGAATATAAAAAAGGCTGATTTCTACAACATAATGTCCCAAATAGGTCATAGGATGCCCATATACATGGAAAACCAATCCAATTACAACAGTTTCATAAAGAATATAAAGTAACCAGACCAACAAATGCAGCCTGTATTCTTTATACCATTTGTAAATCTCTTTTTGCATAGGATAGGTCTTTGGTATAGAATTTCACACGTTCTAAATAAGAGAATTTATTTACCAAGTCACAACATTTAAATTTCTTAAAAAAAAAGATATGAAACGTCCTAAAATCAAAATCACGGCAAAACCGTTATTCTATTACAACGCACCCAAAAATTTGAAATTTTTACAGGATACCGATCCCCCAACTAATCCAACGACTACAGTCATAACTCTAACAAAGACCGGGGTTTTTAGTCATTGAAATGAAACGGTAGAAGACAGGGAGTTACATCCCTGTCTTTAATAAATTATATTGGACAAATCTTTGAAAAGAGCTGCGGTACAAATCCCCAACCGTAAATTCTAATTGATTATCCATTTTTATGTTATTTCCTGTGATTGAGTGAATATGACTTTTGGCAATAATAAAACTTCTTTGAAATTGTACAAAATCTGGAAAAGCCGCTAACATTTTTCCTACTTCTTTTAAAGAGATGTAAGTGAGTATCTTTTTATTTGTCGTATGTATTAATACATAATTTTGCTGACTTTCTACCGCTACAATATCTCTGTACCACACCTTGATTATTTTCAGGTCCTCTATTTTGTTTTTAACAAAGAAAAAGTGATCATTTTCATAATTTCTGACGCCCGTGGTTACATTTGAGAGCATCTTGGAAACTGTAGCAGCAAATTTTGGAAGTGAAAACGGTTTCAATAAATATCCATCTGCTTCAGCTTCGAATGCCTCATAAGCGAACTGGGTGTAAGAGGTGGTAAATATGAGTTTATGTGTTTTTGCCCTGATTTCTTTAGAGAGTTGTAAGCCGGTCATTTTGGGCATATGAATGTCCAGTAGAATCAGGTCAACCATTGGCATAGTCGAAATAGCTATCAAAGCTTCAATGGGATCTTCATAGCTTCTAATCAATTCGAGGTTCGGCACAGCTTTGATATAGCTTGTTAATCCTTCAATAGCATACCTGTCGTCGTCGATAATCACACATTTAAATTTTTCCATATATTGTTGATGTTTAGATTTGGGGATTAAAAAGACTTCAAGGTTTAGTTTGGG
The DNA here is from genome assembly GCA_001898335.1 of Mucilaginibacter sp. 44-25. Taxonomy (GTDB): domain Bacteria; phylum Bacteroidota; class Bacteroidia; order Sphingobacteriales; family Sphingobacteriaceae; genus Mucilaginibacter. The sequence goes on from MKTS01000004.1 coordinate 87,027, forward strand.
CTTTACAAACATCAAATAATTCTTTTGAAGGAAATGCAACCATTTGTGTAGAAAATCTGCCAATTTTTAACATAATATTGCTAAAATTTTTTTAAATGCTTATATAGTATCGGGTTATTGCATCTGTAATGAGGTTTTAAATAATTGATCAAATTTTAAGCAAATAATTATGCTGAATTGTGTCATAATTGATGATGAAGACTTTTCTGTTGACGCGCTGAAAAGGTATATAGATCTATTGCCTAACTTATCTATTGCAGGCGTTTATACTGATCCGCAAATAGCCCTAACCGATCTGGTAAATACAGATCCATTTGATATCCTTTTTCTCGACGTTGATATGCCCTTAATTTCAGGAATTGAACTGGCGAGGATATTCAGGAATAAAGTCAAAAAGATCATCTTTACTACTTCACATTCAAAATATGCTTTTGAAGCTTTTGAGGTCGAAGCGGACGCCTTTCTTTTAAAACCTTTCTCATTTGGTAAATTTTCCACGACCATCGCAAAACTTTTCCCTAACATAGGCTCGGAAAATTCCGAATTGAAATCAGAATATTTCCTTGTTAAAAATAAGCAGGAAGATTTACGCATTGTAAAAGTTAAATACGCTGAGGTGGTTGCTTTTGAAAGCCTCCATAATTATATAAAAATACACCTTAATACGGATAAAGTATTGATAGCCTACCTGGGGCTTAAGGACATTTTGGATCTTGTAAAGCACCGACGTAACTTTCAACAATTTCATCGCGCATTTATAATATCCACGGATTATATAAGTTATATTGAAGGTAATACGATCAAAATGACTAATAACCTTTCTATTGCAATAGGTGAACGTTATAAAGTACATTTTACTAATTTTTTGGCAAATCGCCTGATAACAACAACGAGAAATAAGGAGTGTAAGTCAAATCTGGAATAAACCATTTACAATGGTTGAGAGGCCTAACAAAAGAACTGATACTACTGGTCACAAGCTATCTAAATGACAAATAGTTGGTATACAATAATAAAAGCGAACATGAATAGGCTGCAATTGCTACTTTCCAACGAAAATACTCCAAGTTGACTAATTGGGATATCTCTTTAAAACCCTCTCTGTCTTTCCATTTACTCTATATGTTTCCTGAAATAAAGTGATAAGTTAACAACAAACTTTACCGAAGTCTCAATTAACCAAGATTTGAATCTATTACATCGCAAATGTTTTAACCGCAATCTGGCCAAAATCGGTGATGCAACTATTTTAATATAATTCCACAGATTGTGGCACAAAGTTGTAGTTTGATAACTGTTGATAGGGAAAACGAGTAATGATAGAGGAACAACGCAGTGATTACACGTTTTGTAACACATGATGCAGTGAGCTTAGCTCGTACTCAATCTTTTTGACATCACCTATCTTCTTAATGGTTAGTGGAGGGTATTGCAACAAAAATAACCGCCGTTCGCGGGCGGTTATTTTTTGTTGATCTGCATTGACTACGGCAATGGTTGGTGATTTTAGGCGCATAAATTCTTCTACTGTTAGATCACTTCCGTCCTTGGCAGAAAGTATAGATTTCAAAATTTTCCGAATTAAATATTGGCCCCAATGTCCATAGGTAGCTTTAGGCATCGTTAAAACATTAATCGTTTAAATTCAATTAAATCTAGAAGGCTACCTCTATTGTATTTACACCATCTTCATTCAGCGCGCTTCGGATGATACCATCGATAAGATAGTGTGTGTTCTTTTTATCTGCCGGTCGTTTCCTGTATAGCTTACATGTATTCACAATAAATCGATCTTAGAGGTGTCGTCGAAGAAAAGAAAGCCGCCTTTTTCTTTCTCCATATTTTGATAATAGGTTTCAATAAACGGTTGCCCATTATGGCGAAAACGCAGGTAAAAATGCGGGCACAAATAATGCTCATCACCGCGAAGGTCGTAATCAACGATGTCTTCAAATGCAACAACATCAACGCGTGCTACACGAATCGTTTTAAATTCGACAACGTTTTCCGGCTTTTTCTCTGTCCACCATCCACCGTTGGTCACATAAATATCAGTCAACTGTCGGAAGAACCCGAGCCCGTTCTTACTTAACCGGTTGATCTCCGCGGCATACCACTGGTATTCATCGTGCGCGTTTTTAACGTGTACTGGATAATGGGTATCGTCAATCGAATGAATGATCATCCTTGAGCGGCGTTTACGATTCTCGACCGCGTAGTTGAGCCAGTCCGCAAAATCACTTTCCAGTCTTTTTTTCATTGAAAGCCTGGTTTTGACAAGCTGCTCGCTATCTGATTGCTTGGGGCTATAGTCAGGATAATAGGTTTTTAATATGCTCGGGTAACCTCCCAGTTTTCTCTGTATCGTTTCCCAGCCCCAAAAGGTAATATTGAAGTAGCAGCCTTTTTCCCGCTTCAATTCATTACAATACTCATCAAAATCCGGGTGCTCGCTTGCACTTGTCAGTATAAAAAGATCAACAAATGGTACAGATAGAGGATTTTTCAGCAACTTGCTAACTGTATCGTCTATATCCGCAAATAACTCCTTCTTGATCAGGATGGCGCTTCTACTGAGATCTTTCCACTTGCATTGTACCGCGACGGTTTTGGCTGCAGAAAACACATCTATGCCTTTCTGCCGGTGCCCGTTCTTGCCGAAGGTTTTGAAAGTTACCGTATCAAGCATTCCGTTAAACAGATCGCAGGTAAGTAGTTCAAACTGTTTAGGGTTATTTAATGGTGGAAATTGCAGGTCGGCCATGTAATTGTAAAGTGATTTTTAATAAAATTAGGAATAAGTTTCAGACGTTCCGAAAACGTTGTTGCGGAAATATATAAAATATTGATACTCATCCCCCCCCCCCCC
>MKTS01000004.1:89912-236694 GCA_001898335.1 Mucilaginibacter sp. 44-25
ACTTGATTTTTCAAGCTTGTCCGATTCGGTAGCCCTAGTTGGGCTCGAACCTGGGACCATGATTTTTAAATATTTGTAATTGGCTGATTTTAACTACTTTTGTAAAGTCAGAGAGGTGAATCCCCAAAAACGGGCACCATGCCTTTTGTGTGCCTCATAAGTAATTGATATACAGTTATAAATAGAGATATGAGTGTAGCCCAAGTGGGCGCACTGAGTAGACAGTATCTACACGTAAAAACCCTCTAATAACTTATTTAGAGGGTTTTTTATTATCTACTCTTACCCAAACAAAGCCAAGCCTTTTTCCCTTGTGATTTACGCGGGGCTTAAGGATAGTTACGTTTAGGTTCTAACGGCGATCACTTATATTCGATCACAAACTCTTCAACCGGGTTGCGTACTTTTTTCATTGACGCAAGCCAATCGTTCTCGTCGCGGTAGCCTAAATATAACAAGGTTACGCTTTTGAGTCCTTTTTGCTTAAGGTTCAGCAATTCATCAACAAGCGCATTGTTAAAACCTTCCGCGGGAGTGCTGTCTACCTTAAGTTCTGCAGCTTGTGCAATAGCCATTGCGAAGGCGATGTATGATTGCCTTGCGGTGTGCACAAAGTTTTCCTCTGCAGTTTCATTCAGATAAAGGTTTTTAATCTTATCCGTGTAGCTGCCAAATCTTCCGCGTGGCAAATCTCTTTCGTCGGTAATGCGGTCATAAATCGTATCTATCCGTTCTGCGGTATATCTGTCCCAAGCCGCAAATACAAGTACGTGCGAGCAATCGACCATTACCTCGGGATTAAGCGAACTTGGTGCAAGCTTTTCTTTAATATCCTGATTGGATACCACAAGCACCCGAAACTGCTGCAAACCTGAAGAGGTTGGCGCCAATCGGGCGGCTTCTATAATTTTATCAACATCTTCCTGACTCACTTTTTTAGTCGGGTCATATTTTTTAGTGGCATATCGCCACTTTAAATCATCTATTAATGACATTTTTATAAATTTTAGAAACAGCTGACTTGAATAATTTCAAGCCAGCTGTAGAAATTTTATTGATTTGTAACTGCTAATTTAACTTCAACGTTACCACGTGTAGCGTTAGAGTATGGGCACACCTGGTGTGCTTTAGCTACCAGTTCGTTAGCCTTATCCAAATCAATTTCTTTGATGTTTACATCAAGCTCTACCGCCAGTCCAAAACCACCGGCGTCGTTTTGTCCGATACTTACTTTCGCGGTTACTATGGTACCGCCAGTAGTAACTTTTTCCTGTTTGATCACTAAGTTTAGTGCACTATCAAAACAGGCGGCATAACCTGCCGCGAACAATTGCTCGGGGTTGGTATAGTCGTCATTAGCACCGCCAAGCGCTTTAGGCATCCTGACCTCCAGATTTAACACACCGTTACTACTTTGTACATGGCCATTACGGCCTCCGGTCGCGGTTGCATCCGCGGTATATAATGTTTTCATTTTTCTGTTTTTATATAAAGCAACTGTTATTTTAAACGGTCGATCATTTTTTCAGCAACACTTTCTGAAGATGCCGGATTTTGGCCGGTGATCAGTAACCCGTCTTCAACCACATGTACACCCCAGTCATCTACTTTGCTATAGTTTCCACCCAGGTTTTTCAGTTCATTTTCAACTAAAAAAGGCACCACATCGGTAAGTTTAACGGCCGCTTCTTCTGTATTAGAAAAACCGGTAACATTTTTACCTTTTACAAACGGCTCTCCGTTTTCAAACTTCACATTTTTGAAAGCCCCGGGTGCATGGCAAACCGCCCCTACTAATTTGCCGCTGTTATAAAAATCGAGTATCAACTGAGCCGATTTTGTATCATTGGCCAAATCCCAAAGCGGACCATGACCACCCGGATAAAAGATAGCATCAAAATCTGACGCATTCATTTCATGAAGCTTATGGGTATGAGTAATAACATCCTGCACTTTAGCATCACTATAATAGCGTTTGGTAGCATCAGTTTGTGCAGATGGCGCTTCGCTGTTAGGATCAATAGGTGCCTGCCCACCTTTAGGGGTGGCTACTGTAACCTCGTATCCAGCGTCGGTAAATTTGTAATAAGGTGCAGCGAATTCTTCTACCCAAAAACCTGTTTTGTGGCCGGTATCGCCAAGTTTGTCATGTGAAGTAACTACAAATAAAATTTTCATTGGTGGATTTTTTTAATGATATAATTAATGATTTTTCTTGGTGAGCGCATTGGTACTCCATAGCGCCCATAGGATAAGGATCGGCTGAAAAAAAAGCCTTATAAACCTTGCCTTGTCGGTATTAAGGCCGAAAGCATCAGCTTTATTAACGTACTGCGATATATTGCCAGGAAAGATCAGTATAAAGAAAACGGCCGCGGTGATGCCTACCCACTTTTTATACCGAACCTCGAAAATGAGTGCTAAACCCAAACTGATCTCTATTATTCCGGATAGGATAACCGTCAAATCCGGATCAACAGGGAGCCACCCGGGCACCTGTGCTAAAAACTCTGACCGGTTAAACGTAAGGTGACTTACACCGGCGAAAGTCAAAAAGGCACCCAGAATAATGCGGGCAATATTTTGTGTTTTTACTGTGCGCATTTATTTTGCTAAAGCTTTATTTAACAGTACCTTAAGTTGACTCAATTCATCTACGGATATATTCGAACATCGAATCAATTCCATTGGGATGTGCTTTGCGCTTTCTTTCAATTTAATTCCTGAGGCTGTCAAAGAGATCATAACTATCCGTTCATCGAGTTTGCCACGTGTTCTGTTTACAAGGCCTTTTTGTTCTAATCTTTTTAATAATGGCGTAAGCGTGCCGGTGTCCAGATATAGTTTCTCGCCTAATTGATTTACCGTTTGCTCTCTGTGCTCCCAAAGAACCATTAATACCAGATATTGTGGATAGGTAATATCCAGTTGAGCAAGCAACGGCCTGTAAAGATTGGTCAGGTTCCTGGAGAATGCGTATGCCGGGAAACAGATCTGATCTTCAAGCTTTAACAAATTTTCCATATCCATTTAACGTTATATATCAAAAAATGTTTTGCACAATATAATTTTTCACAACATTACTTAATGTTAATCGATAGGTGGCAGGATATATTTATTTTTCCTTAGCTACTATTGGTAAAAACTGTTAAAAATATATTTGCTTTTGAAAACGAATTATCTTTATAGCTTTAAGCACTCACATTAGCTGAAACATCAAGAATATGTCTGCAAATAAGATACAAAAAATAGAAGATCATTTCATATACAGAATTGGCTGGTTACGCGCAGGGGTGTTGGGTGCCAATGATGGCATATTATCAACTACAAGTTTGGTGATTGGTGTTGCGGCGGCCACATCAGACAGAGGCACTATTGCTTTAACCGCATTATCGGGTTTAATTGCGGGCGCTATGTCTATGGCGGCAGGTGAGTATGTTTCTGTAAGCTCACAGGAAGAAACCGAAAAAGCTGACATTGCCCGTGAAAAGGCTGAACTTCGGGATATGCCAGAGCAAGAACTACAGGAAATTATTGAGATTTATAAAGGTAGAGGTTTAAATGCTGCTCTCGCTGAAGAAGTTGCTGTTGCACTTACCAAACATAATGCTTTAGAGACTCACCTGCGCGACGAACTCGGCATGACAGAGATTTCAGCGGCCAATCCATTACAAGCTGCTTTGGCTTCTTTCGTTTCCTTTATTATAGGGGCAATATTGCCTTTGCTTGTAGCCTTTCTGGCGCCATTGAAAGCCATGGTCTTGTGGCAATACGTTTGTTCTATCCTATTTCTAATGGTATTAGGTGGTATTTCTGCAAAGACAGGCGGAGCACCTGTTGCCAAGGGGGTAATTAAAGTATGCCTATGGGGAACTATTGCAATGGCTACAACGGCATTGATAGGTCATCTGTTTGGAACACACATCGTTTAAATATTCATTTGTAAACATAAAATCTATTGAAAGGATCAGGCATAAAATCTTAGGAAATTAAGCTTAGTATTAAATAAAGGCTATAAAACCAATTCAGCGGATACACGTTTTTAGGATCATAACTCCACACCATGAGAAATAAAAACTTATTTGCCGGTATTGCAGGCTTGGCCGTTGCAGCTATTTGTTTAAGCATGTCATCTTGTGTATCTATACCAAAAGGCGCCCGGGCTGTCCGTCCGTTTAAAAAGTACAAGTATTTAGGCACCTGGTATGAGATTGCCCGCATGGATTTTAAGTTTGAACGTGACCTGGAAAAAGTTACGGCCAATTACTCTTTAAAAGACGATGACGTAATTAAAGTGGTGAACCGTGGATATAATCCTAAAAAGGGTGAGTGGAAAGAAAGCGTGGGAAAAGCTAAATTAGTTGGAGATACCACAGAAGCCCGGCTAAAAGTTTCTTTCTTTGGCCCCTTTTATGCCGGTTATAACGTAATCGCTATTGACCCGGACTATCAATACGCTCTCGTTGCCGGGAACAACCTCAAATACTTATGGCTGCTATCAAGAGATAAAACAATGCCAAAATCGGTAATTGATCAATACCTTAAAAAAGCGGCTGCTTTAGGATATAATGTCAAAGACCTGGTTTGGACCCGCCAGTAAATTCAGTCTTATAGCTATCATCAAAACAATAGCAATATTTTTTTGTCCAAAAATACTATGCATGCATAGTATTTTCCTATATTTACACATCCACTCATGGTAACCAATGGAAAACTTACTAAAGGAACTTTCGGAACGGCTTAGCCAGGTAAAGCTTGGCGGCGGGGCCAAAAAAATGGCTGCGCATAAATCTAAAGGTAAAATGACGGCCAGGGAACGTATTGACTACCTGGTTGATGACGCGTCTGAACAACTGGAGATCGGTGCTTTTGCAGGCGATAACATGTACGCAGAAGATGGCGGATGCCCGGGTGGTGGAGTAGTTACAGTAATGGGCTATGTAAAAGGCCGCCTTTGCATAATCGTGTCTAACGATGCAACGGTAAAGGCAGGTGCCTGGTTTCCAATCACTACCAAGAAAATTCTGCGAGCGCAGGAAATAGCCATGGAAAACCGGCTACCGATCATTTATCTGGTTGATAGCGCCGGGGTTTACCTGCCCATGCAGGATGAGGTTTTTCCTGATAAAGAACATTTCGGCCGCATTTTCAGGAACAATGCACGCATGTCGTCAATAGGTGTGATACAAATATCTGCTATTATGGGGAGCTGTGTTGCAGGTGGTGCCTATTTACCCATCATGTCAGACTATGCTTTTATAGTTGAAGGTACAGGCTCTGTTTTCCTGGCCGGCTCCTACCTCGTTAAATCGGCCATTGGCGAAACCGTGGATAACGAAACGCTTGGCGGGGCCAGTACCCATTCGGAAATTTCAGGCGTTACGGATAATAAGTATCCCGACGACGCATCCTGCCTCGACGCCATCAAAAAAATATTCGACAAAGCGGGGCACAATGATAAAGCAGGATTCGACCGCGTTGAACCCATCCTACCAAAAAAGAAGCCAACTGAAATATACAGCATCCTTCCGCTTGACCGTACCAAACCATATGACATGCTCGACATTATTGAGCGGCTTGTAGACAATTCTGAGTTTGAACAATACAAAGAACTGTATGGCAAAACCATCATATGCGGCTTAGGGCGTATAAACGGCTGGGCCGTTGGTATTGTAGCCAATCAACGCAAAATGGTGAAATCCAAACAAGGCGAAATGCAAATGGGCGGTGTCATCTATTCCGATTCGGCAGATAAAGCGGCGCGCTTTATTATGAATTGTAACCAGCAAAAGATACCCCTGGTTTTTCTGCAGGATGTAAGCGGCTTTATGGTGGGCAGCCGTTCTGAGCATGGCGGCATTATTAAAGATGGCGCTAAAATGGTATCTGCAATGGCTAATTCGGTTGTGCCAAAATTCACCTTTATTATTGGCAATTCATACGGTGCCGGAAACTATGCCATGTGCGGCAAAGCTTATGATCCGCGGTTGATCTACTCCTGGGTAACAGGGCAAATGGCTGTAATGAGCGGCGCTTCAGCCGCTAAAACCCTATTGCAGATACAGGAAGCCGCTTTAAAAAGCAAAGGCATTGAAGTTGACCCGCAGAAAGAGCAGGAACTTCTTGAAGATATCACCCGTAAATATAATAACGAATTAAGCCCCTACTATGCCGCCGCCCGTTTGTGGACAGATGGTGTGATAGATCCGCAGGAAACGCGCAAGATCATCTCTATGGGTATTGAAGCGGCTAACCACGCTCCTATTACCGAACGCTACAATGTAGGTGTGATACAAACCTGATTTTACTGACCAACCAATTATATAACCAATGATGAATTTTGATATAACAGCCGGCGAACAGTTGGCCATGATAAAGCAAAGCGCTAAAGAGTTTGCTGAACAATACATACGCCCCCATGTAATGGACTGGGACGAACGCCAGTACTTCCCTGCCGACTTGTTTCACCAACTTGGTGAATACGGATTTATGGGCATATTGGTACCCGAGCAATATGGTGGCAGCGGGTTAGATTACCAAACCTACGTTACCGTTATTGACGAAATTTCGCAGGTATGCGGCTCTATCGGCCTTTCTTTAGCCGCTCATAACTCCCTCTGCACCAACCATATACTGATGTTTGGCAATGAGGAGCAAAAACATAAATACCTGCCTAAACTGGCCAGCGGGCAGTGGATAGGTGCCTGGGGCTTAACAGAAACAGGCACCGGCTCTGATGCCGGCGGCATGAGCACCATCGCCGTAAAAGATGGCGACCATTGGGTACTTAACGGTTCTAAAAATTTTATTACCCACGCCATAAGCGGTGATGTTGCCGTTGTAATTGTACGTACCGGCGAAAAGGGCGACTCACACGGCATGACCGCCTTTGTTGTTGAAAAAGGAACGCCGGGTTTTACCGCCGGAAAAAAAGAGAATAAAATGGGGATGCGTGCGTCTGAAACCGCATGCCTTTTCTTTGATAATTGCCGGGTACCCGCAGCCAATGTTTTAGGTGAAGTGGGCGATGGCTTTATCCAATCCTTAAAAGTATTGGATGGCGGCCGCATCTCTATCGCCGCGTTATCATTGGGCATTGCCAAAGGCGCCTACAAAGCAGCCATTGCTTATGCTAAGGAACGCGAACAATTTGGTAAGCCTATTGCCCAATTCCAGGCCATAGCATTTAAACTGGCAGATATGGCTACTAAAATTGAAGCAGCCGAACTATTGATACGCAAGGCCGGAAACCTGAAAGACAGCGGACAAAAATCTACCAAGTTATCGGCTATGGCTAAATATTATGCATCAGAAATTTGTGTAGAGGTAGCTAACGAAGGCGTGCAGATACATGGTGGTTATGGCTATACCAAAGACTACCCCGCCGAAAAATATTACCGCGATGCCAAGCTCTGCACCATAGGCGAAGGCACTTCGGAGATACAAAAAGTAGTTATCTCCAGGTTATTGATGGAAGAATAAGTCCCCGCCTGATCGTTAGAAGAAAAAAAAGCCGCCTCTCAACTTGCTTAGAGAGGCGGCTTTTTTTTACAACACCTTATACACCTGGCCGGTTTGCCCTCCAAGCACACTTTTCACATAAGCCTGCGCTACGCGGTGCATACTTACCGGGATGTGGCCTTTAAAGTATGGGAAATAAGCGGGCGACTCTTCTACAACGCCCGGGGCAACGGTATTGATGCGGACACCATTCTCCAGCTCTATGGCGGCACCTTTAACAAATGAGTCTAAGGCGCCGTTTGCCGTGCCCGCTGCGGCGGCCAATGGTACGGGGTCGTCGGCTAAGCTGCCGGAGGTTAGGGTGAACGAGCCTTTTGGGTTAATGTAGTGCTGACCGATGAGTACCAGGTTCACCTGCCCCATCAGCTTGCTATCGATACCTACGCGCATGTTAGCTTCGGTCATGTCTTTTAGCGGACCAAAGTGGGCATCGCCGGTGGTGCTTACCAGGGCATCGAACGGACCAACCTGCTCAAACAGGTTTTTGATGGAGGCCGCGTCTGCAATGTTTACCTGGTAGTCGCCGGATTTTGAGCCTACCCTGATGATCTCGTTACCCTCTGCCAGTGCGTTTACTACGTGTTTACCAATGGTGCCCGATGCACCTATCACTATAATTTTCATATGGTTATCTCTTTTGTTTTTGACAAATGTATCCCGATACTGTACTTTTGTCAAGTAGTTACCTTTTTGTCTACTAATAACAATTTGGTAGTAATTGTTTGTACGTAAAGCTATGGCCGAAAATAATTTACAAAAATATCACGGAGCCGAAGATTGCCCCATTACCGCTACCATAGATGTGATAGGCGGCAAGTGGAAACCACCTGTTTTGTGGTTGCTAATGAAAGGCCCTTTACGTTTTGGCGGACTGCATAAGCTCATACCCGGTATGGCGCTCAAGGTACTTTCGCGCACGCTGAAGGAGTTGGAAGCCGACGGCATTATCATCCGCAAGGCCTACCCCGAAGTACCGCCACGGGTGGAGTACTCGCTAAGCCCAAAGGGCGAGACACTGCGGCCAATACTCACGCAACTATCCAACTGGAGCCGCCAACATATCATGAACCTGCCGATGGTGGAGGAAAATTGAGGTGATTGCGTTTACGCCATGAACGCTGATAGGGTTTTGGTAGTGGCGGGCTTAAATTGTAGCGTGCTGTAACATGACCTTTAATGCCTTAAGAATTGAACTTGAAAAGGATGGCTTCTTCAGGATTTTTGATTGCTGATAATATATTCTCTGCAACCTTTTCGATAAGTTTGTTTCCCCAAAATGGGTCATGAACATCGTAATAAATCACTCTGATATGTTGTAGGTCGAAAGGCACATCTTCTTCATTAGAAGAAATCAGCACGACAGGCTTCCTGAGTGCATGAGCTAGACCCAGTTCATAATAAACATTAGGATTTCTTGTTGTTAATTCAGCAATTAAGACTTTGGCTTTTATGATACCGTCCCAAATTTGATCGATAATTTTTCCTGTTCCAAATATGTCATTATCCGCACGTACTGGCCTCAATCAAGCTTTTGTAATTGCTGGTTCATAAATTTTTGAATAATAGTCGCCTAATGGAGGCGCAAACGGCATCATGACAAAGCAAGAATCGCCAGATGATATGCTTGTACCTTTACTCAGCTTTTTCAGCTCTGATGAAGAATCAATCAAAGACCTGTCGTGGTCCGAATTTATATCCAAAATACGAAACTTTTCTCCAACCTTTTCAATTAATTTAGCACTTGTCAAAGTTTCCTTAAATATTTCGTTAAACTCGAATATTTTTTCTATAGGTATTTTAAATGTATCAGTTAGCGCGTTTTCGAAAAACTTATTGTCAGGAAGGTTTTCTCCACGATAATGCTTATAGACGTCAGAAATTACTGGAGCGTTTAAAACGGCTTCTCTAATTGCAGCAAGTTCATCATCGGCAGATTGAGGCCTTATAATTCTTTTCGAGAGTTCTGTAGGCTTAACCATACCAGCGGTCGGGCGCTCTAATAAACCAAATTTTATTGACGAGCTAATTTCGACTCTAAAAGGGCCATTCAAACCCACTCCTAAAAATTCCGAGGCATCCTTTTCGGAACATTCCCGTCCAGCGTTTTTTTCTAAAATAGCTTTGGGAATCCTAAGCGCCTTTAGTAATGAATGTCTTGGAAAATTAGAATTCGGAACAACTTGCGGCTTACCTTTCTTTTCCTTTTCAGCGGCCTTTTTATTTTCCTTCGACGTCGAAGCAGCCACTTTTTTAGGTACCTTGTTTTTAGGTGGGATATTAGCTGGTGAAGTTTCGTTTTGACTCTCGTTCATAATTAAGATTAAAGGTAGGTTTCCTAAAGATAAAATATTCATTTCGTTATTCAAAATGTATGGCAAAAGTCTTGCTATCATACACATGCACGATGCATATAGATGCCTTACATTGTCAAACTATAAGCTTATCAAGCATATGTTACTCGAGTGTATGCCTGCCCCTGCTAGCACATGTTTGCGGCATGCGACTCACACCCCCCTTAAACCCCAACCGCTCCCGAAACCAAAAAGCCAGTTTCACCAGGCCAATTAACGCGGGCACTTCTACCAGCGGACCAACTACGCCTGTAAACGCTTCGCCGGAGTTGATGCCGAACACTCCTATGGCTACGGCTATGGCCAGTTCAAAGTTATTGCCAGTTGCGGTAAAGGCTATCGCTGCAGAGCGCGAATAATCGGCCCCAAACCATTTGCCGATAAAAAAGCTGCACACAAACATCACCGCAAAGTAGATCATCAGCGGTATGCTTATCCGCAACACATCCAGCGGAATTTTCAAGATCAGTTCGCCCTTCAACGTAAACATCAGCACAATGGTGAACAGCAGCGCAATTAATGTAACCGGCGATACTAGGGGCACAAAGCTATCTGTAAACCAGAATTTTCCTTTGACTTTAATTAGAACAAACCGGCTCACTACTGCAGCTAAAAACGGTACACCTAAATAGATACCAACGCTTTTGGCAATATCTTTTATGGTAACGTTGATGCTAAATCCCTTAAGCCCGAACATTGGCGGCAGCACGGTGATGAACAGGTAAGCCAGTACGCTGTAAAGCAAGATCTGGAAGATGCTGTTCAAGGTGATGAGTCCGGCGGCGTATTCGCGGTTACCTTCGGCCAACTCATTCCATACCACCACCATGGCAATGCACCGGGCTAAACCAATTAAAATAAGCCCCACCATATAGTGCGGATGATCGCGCAAAAAAACGATGGCCAGCAAGAACATCAGCACCGGGCCGATGATCCAGTTTAAAACCAGGGAAACGCTTAACACCTTCAGGTCTTTGAAAACCTCTCCTATTTTGGTGTAATCAACCTTTACCAGCGGCGGGTACATCATCAGTATCAAACCAATGGCTAAAGGTATGTTGGTTGTTCCGTTTGAGAACGAACCTACAAAACCTGACGAGGACGGTACAAAATATCCTATAGCCAGGCCAATTACCATGGCGCTAAAGATCCAAACGGTTAAATACCTGTCAAGAAAGCTTAATTTTTTGCGCTCTGCAACCGGCGCACAGTGGTTTGGCATTAGCTTAAATATTTGTCGGTAAACGCTTTACAGTAATCCTTTATCATCTCCCGCACCTTGCGAAACTCTGCCAGTATCTCCTCTTCTGTGCCTTTCGCTTTGGCCGGGTCGGGGAAGTTGTGGTGCAGTTTAATAGCGTTGGTTGGGAAATATGGGCAGTTCTCTTTGGCGTTATCACAAACGGTGATCACATAATCAAAAGGTATACTGGCGTACTCGTCCACATTATTTGAGGTGTGAGCGGAGATATCAATGCCGTCCTCCTGCATGGTAGCAATGGCCCGCGGATTTACGCCGTGTGTTTCGATACCTGCGCTGTAAATATTGGCTTTCCCTTCGGAAAAATGGCGCAGATAGCCCTCGGCTATCTGGCTGCGGCAACTGTTGCCGGTGCAAAGCACTAATATATTCTTCATTTAAATAATTTTGATATTAACAGCATCCCGGCGGGCAGCAAACAGCCACAGGTTTCTCTGCATAAACGGTAACGCTGAAAATGCCTGTGCTACCGGCTTTAAAGCTTTCCAGTTCGGCAGTGCCCAGGTACTTGTTCAGGATATCATCGGGCACCACAATAACTTTCTCTTTTTGTACGGTGACGTTGGTAAAGCCATTGCTTTTTATCAGGCCCAGGTAAACATCTTTCTGGATAGCACCGGCCACACAGCCCGCGTACATTTCGGCATCCTTGCGCAAAGCATCAGGCAGGTCGCCAACCAATACCACGTCAGATATACTGAAGTGCCCGCCGGGTTTCAGTACCCTGTAAATATCCTTGATAACGGCATCCTTATCGGGCACCAGGTTAAGTACGCAGTTGCTTACAATCACATCGGCAATGTTGGCGGTAACCGGCATGTGCTCAATATCGCCCTGCCTGAATTCCACATTGTTAAAGCCCAGCTTTTCGGCGTTAGCCCGCGCCTTATCTATCATAGCCGGTGTAAAATCGATGCCTATCACCTTGCCGGTCTCGCCGGTTTCGGCACGGGCTATAAAGCAGTCGTTACCGGCACCGCTGCCCAGGTCTATCACCACATCGCCCTTTTTAATTTTGGCAAATTGGGTAGGCAAGCCGCATCCCAGGCCGAGGTCGGCATCGGCGTTATAGCCTTCCATCTGGGTGTAATCGTCACTCATGATGTTATAGATCTCGGTTGAGCAGCCCGTAGCCCCACAGCATGATGATGCGTTAACATCCTTATCCTGCAAGGCTATCTCGCTGTACTTTTGCCTTACAATTTCCTTTAGTTGTTCGTTGGTCTCCATCGTAATATTGCGATTAAATTTTGTAAATTTTTTTAGCAGCAGTTATTAATATCTTTATAAGAAGTGAAAAGCCCGTTCAATTCGGCTTGCAGGTTCTTCCAGGCTTTTGGCTCAATACAGTAACAAATACTCACGCCCTCTATGGTGCCTTGTATCAAACCTGCATTCTTAAGTTCTTTTAAGTGCTGTGAGATGGTTGCCTGCGCCAGGCCGAGTTCAGTAACCAGGTCGCCGCAGATGCAGGCGTTGGCTTTAATGAGTTCCTGCAGAATGGCAATACGTGCGGGATGCGCAATAGCCTTCAACTGCATAGCCAGCTTGTTCTGCTCCTCTGTGTATATCTCTGATTTAGTAATTCCCATATCAATCGCAATATTACGATTAATATGGGAATCAAAAAATTGTGATTACATTTTTTTTACTTCAATGATATTAAATAAGAATTGGTGATAATACTACTTTTGTCAATCAACACTATGGAATACCATTACACCATCAAACATTTTAACGAGCTAACCACGCATGAACTTTACGCCCTGCTGCGTTTGCGTTCCGAGGTTTTTGTAGTGGAACAAAACTGCCCCTATCTTGACCCGGACAATAAAGACCAGCAAAGCCACCACCTGCTATACTATGCCGGTGACCAGCTTGCAGCTTATACACGTTTGCTGCCTGCGGGATTATCTTTTGATGAGGTATCTATTGGAAGAGTGATCACCTCCCCTGCGCACCGGGGAACCGGCTTGGGCAAGAAATTAGTAGAGGCATCCATTCAGGCTTGCTATGAGCTATTCAGCCGCCGGCCGATACGCATTGGCGCGCAATTATATTTGCTCCAATTCTATCAGTCATTTGGCTTTGTGGAGCAGGGTGATGTTTATGATGAGGATGGCATCCCACACGTAGAGATGGTGAAAAGTGCATAAAGTGGTTCAACAGGCTCCATGACATGATTAAAGAGAAAGCAAAAATGTCATGCTGTGGAAGGAAGCAGCTATCTACTACATTGCATAATGCAAAATAGATTCTTCGCTATCGCTCAGAATGACAGGCTTGATATACTAAGCCACTTGTTACCGAGAATTTTGTTGCCTAAGCACACTAAAAACTGCCAACTAAAAAAGCTATCCCTTAAAATGCCCTATGTGCCACAGCACTCCCGATGGATCGTGCACGAAACATTCATCGCCCCAGGTATCAATACGTACCGGCGATACCCGCGAGCCGGGGTATTTTGTCGGCAGATCAAGTGCCTTTAGCTCTTCGTAATAACGCTGGGCATTATCTACTTCCATAAAAACCATGGTGTTGTCAACCCAGTCTTTATTATAATACTTTTGCAGATAAAATGCAGTATCGCCCAATTTAAAAACCGACATATCGGGCGAGATCACAAATTCTTCGAAACCCCATTCACGGTAAAAAGCGCGTGAAAGATCATAGTCCCTCGCGCCTATAAACGGTCTGATGCCTTTTGCGTTGTGCTGCATAAAATGTAGTAATTGGTAGTACGTAAAGCTACATAAATATCATGGTTGTTTAAAAAACTGCCCTTAAAAGCAAAGAGCCTGTTGCTACGCAACAGGCCTTATGCTATAATTAAAATTTGACTTATTTATTTTATTGTAATACCGCGTTGATACCGTTCACAACACCGGTGCCGCCTTTAAGGTCATATAATATTACCTGGGCGCTTTTACCGGCTGCATTGGTGATCTGCAGCTTTTTATCAGCGGTTACAGAAAGTGTTAGCGTTTGTCCATCCAATGTAGTAACTGTGGCTTTGCCTTTACCGGCACTAAGCGCCTTAATTAAACCGGCCTTATCGTACGTACCATTCACCACGTGGCCTTTTAACACTGTAGCCAGTTTTGCAGGATCGCTTTTTAAAGCATCAAGTGTTCCTGCTGGCAGAGCGCTAAACGCGTTGTTGCTTGGTGCAAAAATAGTATAAGGGCCACCCACCGATAAGGCAGAATCAAGCTTTGCCGTTTTTACCAGCTCAAAAGCGGTTGAGTAATCTGAGTTGCTTTGCAAAGCCTGTACAACATTTGCTGCATCAGTAGGTGCAGGGGTTGTAGTGGTATTTGTAGTTTTCCTGGCGGTATCAGGCGTGGTTTGTGCCGATGCTGTATTAGCAGCAACACCTATAAATAAAACCGCACCCAAAGCTAAAATTGATTTTTTCGCGTAATTCATAAACTAATCTAATGTTTGGTTAATGCGTATTTTTTCTCTTCTATAGGCTGCGCGTAATTATTGTATAGACAACTGTTTAAACGCAAAAAATGTTTGTAAGATTGCCCTGCAACGCTCTTTTACAGTGATAGAAGGGTTTTACAAACTGGTTTACAGTTATTTAAATTAAAAGATTTTGTAGTCATTGCATTGGTTTTTATACCTTACAAAAATGAAAAATCACTATATCCTTATCTTATTATTCATCATAGGCCTTGTTGCATCAGCCGTTTATCCGCACGATTACTTTACCTGGGTGCTTGAGGTTTTTCCGGCGATAATCGGGTTTATTATATTGGTGGCTACCTACCAGAAATTCAGGTTTACCAACCTCACTTATTGGTTTATCCTTTTACATTGCTACATCCTTTTTGTTGGCGGGCATTATACTTATGCAGAAGTACCTGCTTTTAACTGGTTGCGCGATGTTTTGCATCAATCACGCAATAACTATGATAAGGTTGGGCATTTTGCGCAGGGCTTTGTACCTGCAATGATCGTTAGGGAATTATTTATACGCAAACATGTCATCAATAAAAAAGGATGGCTGGCATTTTTAACGGTATGCGTTTGTATGAGCATTAGCGTAACTTATGAATTTATAGAATGGTTAGTGTCGGTGCTGTCAGGCTCGTCGGGAGATTCATTTTTGGGCACACAAGGCTATGTTTGGGACACACAGTCTGACATGTTATTCGCCACTATCGGCGCTATCACCATGGTTATTTTAATGAGCCGTAAACAGGATAAGGCTATAAGCAAACTATAACACCAGTAAAAAAATTGCATATCCTCGCTTCGCCTCGCGCGCAGCTTTGTGGATATGCAATTTCAAACAATAAACTAAGCACTCACTACACCCATCCTTTTTAACAATTTGCGGTTCTCGCGACGGTGTATCAGGCGATATACCATTGCGTATATCACCGGCAATATTAATAGGGTAAGTATAGTAGAAGTTACCAAACCACCAATCACCACAATGGCAAGGGGTTTTTGAGTTTCGCTGCCAATACCGGTTGATATTGCAGCAGGCATTAAACCAATGGCAGCCATGAGGGCGGTCATTACCACCGGGCGAACGCGCGATATCACGCCTTCTAATATGGCCTCATTAAGCGGCATTTTTTCTTCAAGGTTTTTCTTAAATACCGATATCAGGATCACACCATTTTGGATACACACACCAAATAACGCAATGAAACCAATACCTGCAGATATACTGAAGTTGATCTGTGTAATGTGGAGCGCCAAAATACCGCCAATTAGTGCAAATGGCACATTCAGGATAACCAGTATGGCGTCTTTAGCGTTACCGAAGGTCATATACAATATCAAGAATATTACCAGTAAACATATCGGCACTACACGGGCTAAAGTATTAGATGCACGTATCTGGTTCTCAAACTCCCCGTTCCAGGTAAAGGTGTAACCTTTATCAAGCTTAACCGCTTTACCTACTTTTTGCTGTGCTTCGGCAATTGTACTACCCAAATCACGACCACGAACCGAGAACTTAACGGCGATATAACGGGTGTTATTATCTCTGTAAATAAAAGCCGGGCCGGTAAGCTGCTTAATAGTAGCTATTTCTTTAATGGATATTTTTGAGCCATTCAAAGTAGGAACCATCAGGTTCTCTATTTTCTCCTGGGTATCACGATATTGCTTTTGATACCGAATCCGGATATCAAATTTACGCTCGCCCTCATAAAGCTGTGTGGCGGCCTTACCGCCAATTGCCATTTCTATCACAGAGTTTGCATCGGCCGTAGCTACGCCGTAACGCGCCATTTTCTGCTGGTCAAGCTCTATCCTGAATTCAGGTTGGCCAAGGTTACGCAACACGCCAAGGTCCTCAACACCTTTTATTTGTTTAAGAGTAGCCATAACTTCATTTGCTTTTTTGTCAAGCGTTGTAAAGTCGGGGCCAAATATTTTTACAGCCATTGACGCGGGTACCCCCGCCACGGCTTCAGCAACGTTATCTATAATAGGCTGCGAGTAGTTAAACACAATGCCGGGGAACTGGCTAAGCTTCTTATCCATTTCGGCTATAAGCTCTTCCTGCGTAATGTGGCGTTTCCACTCTTTCTTCGGTAATAAGTCAACCTGTATCTGCACGTTAAAGAACCCTTTCGGATCGGTACCGTCATTGGTACGGCCCACTTGCGACATGGTTTGTCTTACCTCAGGGAACGAACCCAGTATCTGCCTCATTTTATTGGTAACGTTAACAGATGCATCAAGCGAGGTGCTCATAGGCAATTGCGCGGTTACCCAAAGCGCCCCCTCGTTAAGTTGAGGGAGGAACTCGGTACCCAAAAATTTAGCCGATACAAACGTTAAGGCCATAAAGGCAGTAGCACAAATGAGGCTAAGCTTTTGGTTCTTGTAAGTAAAGGTGAACATTTTACGGATGCCGTTCTCAAAGAACAACACCACCGGGTTATGCTTCTCTTTAACATTCTTTTTAAGCAAAATGCTCGAAAGCGCAGGCACTAAAGTTAGCGTAAATATCAATGCACCCAATAATGCAAACGCCAGCGTGTAAGCCAAAGGTGAGAACATTTTACCCTCAACCTTTTGGAAAGCGAAGATCGGGATCAAACAGGTGATGATAATCAATTTAGAGAAAAAGATCGCCTTACCCATCTCTGCTCCTACGTTTTTAAACAGTCCCAGCTTGGCTATTTTATTAAATTTCTCCATCCCGAGCTCCTTGGCACGGTGGTCTAAGGCAACAAATATTCCTTCGACCATCACCACGGCACCATCTATGATGATACCAAAGTCTACCGCGCCCATTGATAGCAGGTTAGCCGTCATGCCTTTTATACGCATACACATAAAAGCGAATAACAAGGCCAGCGGTATAATAATAGCTACGGTAAGCGTTGTGCGCCAGTCGGCCATAAACAGGAATACGATAACGGTAACCAACACAATACCTTCCAACAGGTTATGTATTACTGTTTCCGTACAAAAATCCATCAGGGTGGTACGGTCATAAAACGTATCTATCTTAACGCCTTTAGGCAAAATATTATCATTAAGCTCGGTAACCTTTGCACGGATACGGGTTAACACATCGGCAGGATTCTCTCCTTTACGCATTACTACAATACCCTCCAGAACGTCGTTGTTCTTATCACGACCTACCTGACCAAGGCGAGGCAAGCCACTTTCTTTAATATCTGCTACGTTCTTAACCAGTATGGGTACATTGTTAACGTTCTTAACGATGATGTTCTCTATCTCTCCAATATTGTTGATCAAACCTATACCACGTACTACAAATGCCTGGTTGTTCTTTTCGATCACATCGCCACCCACGTTGATATTACTACGGTTAACCGCGTTATAAACATCAAGCGATGTAAGCTCATATTTGCGCAGTAAAGCAGGGTTTACGCTAACCTCGTATGTTTTCTCCTCTCCACCAAAGCTATTTACATCTGCAACACCAGGAATAGCTTTAAACTGGCGGTCCAACACCCAATCCTGTATTGCGGTAAGTTCGTGTAAAGAAGCGGTTTTACTCTTAAGGGTATATCTGTATATCTCGCCAGTTGGGCCATAAGGCGGTTCAATTTCGGGTTTTACACCATCAGGAAGCTCAACATTCATAATACGGCTCATCACCTGCTGGCGCGCGAAGGCATCGTCTACATCATCATCAAAAATGATACGTACATATGATAAACCAAATGATGAGGTTGTACGCAGATTAGCCTTTTTTTGCACAGAGTTTAGAACGGTCTCCATGGGTATGGTTACCATTTTTTCTATTTCCTCGGCACTGCGGCCCGGCCATTGCGCTATAATAATGATCTGCGTATTGGTAACATCAGGAAACGTTTCAATTGGGGTATTCATGTAACTCCATACGCCTATAACGGCCAGTACAGCGGTCATGAAAAATACCATCGCCCGGTGCCGTAGCGAAAAGTATATGATATTTTTAATTAGCTTGTTCATTGTTGCGAGAGTCAGGAATCAGGAAGTCAAGAGTCAGGACATCAGCCCTTTTCTATCTTGTCTTTCCAATCCTCATTTCTAATATTCTTTATTTCGTTCTATTCTGGATCTTGATTCTTAGCATCTTGCTTCTATTATTCCTGTGTTAAAGCATTGTACAGCAATAGCTGACTTTTAGAAACCACCTTATCGCCAGGCTTTAAGCCAGATGCTATATAGGTTACGTTATCAACCGTCTTGATCACATTAACCTCTCTCACCTGCAAATCGCATTTGCTGTTATACAACACCACAAAATTTTTGCTATTATCAAATATCACCGCCGATGCCGGAACCGCTACCGATGTGGTAGCTTCTTTATTAGTTACTATTACATTGGTGAACATTTCAGGTTTCAATAACATATCGCTATTGTTAAGGGCAATACGCACCTTCATCACCTTGTTATCAGGGTCAAGTACAGAACTTACCTCATCTATTTTGCCGTTAAAAACCTTATCTGGATATGCAAGGGTAGTTATTTTAGCATCATACCCTTTTTTAACCTTGGCAATATCCGTTTCAAAAACATTAGCCCATATCCATACATCTTTCATATCTGATATGGTGAACAGGCTGTTATTATTATCGGGGCGTATAAAGTTACCTGCCGAAACATTTTTTTCTACTATAAACCCATTACCCGGCGATTTTATTACCAGGGTTCCGCTGGCGCTGGTATTACCACCGCCATTGATAGCTATTTGTTGCTTAATTTTCCTGTTAGCAGCAGTGGCTTTATTATAGTTCTCTTTTGCCTCGGTATAATCGCGTTCGCTTGATATACCGTTCTTAAAAAGGTACTCGGCCTGGTCTAATTGCCTTTTGGCTATACTTAGATCTGAACGTGTAGCATCCAGATCGGTATAATTACCGGCTACGTCGGCGCTGCGTAGTACAGCCAGCGTTTGTCCCTTTACTACTTTATCACCTAATGATACCTTTACCTCCATTACCTGGCCACTGGTTGTAGGAAATATTTTTACTACTTTATTTTCATCAAATGATACCTCTCCTGAAAGAGTAAGTTCATCCTGCATTGGGGTGCTTTTAGCCGTATCTATCTCCACCATCTTGGCCAGTGAATCACTTATACAAACCTGTTTGGTTTCCATTGTGCCGGTTTTCTTTTCGTGGCAGGCGGTTAGGCCTAACGTAACCAGGCCCATATATATGATTTGCTTTTTCATTTATCTTTAGAAAGTGTTATTGTTTGTTAGTTTATTGGTTGATTATAGTGGAGTTATTACTGTTGCGCCGACAGCCAGGTTAAGATCAGCTATAGCTTTTTGCAGATTTAACTGCTGCTGTAAAATCTTAAGCTTGGTTTCGCGATAAGAGTCAAAAAAGTCGATAAACTCCTGCAGGCTAATCTGTTTTATCTGGTAAGCTTTGGCCATCCCCCGATAAAGCTGGTCATATTTATCATAAAAATCCGTTTCCTGCCTGCCTAACATTTGCTGGCTCAATTTAAATTGCTGCACGGCCGTATAAACATCGTTATTGAGCTGTATCTCACTATTTTTAAGCGTGTATTCCTGACTTTGAGCCGCCAAACGTGCATTCTTTATATTTCCCTGGTTGCGGTTTAATAAGGGAAGCGGCAGGCTTATCTCCAAACCAACATAGTTACGCGCGTAACTGCTATTTTGGTCATAGGTACTTCCTATGGTAATATCAGGCACAGCCATGGCTTTTTGAAGCGCAAGGTTGTGGTTGCTCTGATCTAACAGGTAACGGTTGGCCAGATAATCGCCACGGTTAGCTTTAGCCTGTGCAATAAGATCGGTAGTATTTATCACCGTGTCTCGCACACTAAAAGTGATTTGCGGAGACAGGAACTTTGATTGGTCGGTAACCAAAAGGGTTTTCAGTTCGCTTTGCAGATCGTTTATCTGCCTGTCAATTTCAACCAGGTCATTTTGCAAGCCAAATAACAAAGCCTTTAAACGCACCAGATCTTTCAATGAATTATTACCGTTCTGGTATGATTTATCAATCGCCTTAACCATGTTAGTGGCTGACGCTATCTCCACCTCATAAACCTTACGCTGATCAACCAGATTAGCTATCTGAGAAAGATCAAGTAGCAGGTTGTAACGAAGGTTGCGCATCAGGTCATTAAACTGGGCCTGCTGTATCTGCACACCATCCTGGGCTACCTGCACCTCTTTCCCACGTTTGCCGGCAGTTTTAAAAACCTGGCTCAATTGCACCATTATCTGCCCTGTGCCATTGCTATGGTTAAAAAACTTTTTATTAGCATCAGTAATATTCTGATCGGTACTTAATGTGGGGTTATCCCAGAGTTTTGCCTGCTTCACCAAAGCCTGGGCTGCATCAACATTATACTTTTGCGCAATAAGTTGTAAGTTATTTGTGAGGAATAGCTTTTCGGCTTCCTGTGTACTGATTTTTAATGTATCTGTTTGGGCTGATGCGGCATGACCTGTAATAAGGCCCAACACCAGCAAAGCGGATACCTTGTAGTATTTGGTTAACATTAGTGCTTTTGTTTGATACTACCAAAACTATCGCACATATATTAGAGCCACATTAAAGTGGCATTAAAAAAGGATTAGAATTATTAACATAGTTTTAATGTTGCGAATTATGGCTGAATTCTACTAAAAATGTGCTGCCTGATACACCGTCAGATAAGACGCTGATGGTCCCTTTAAAAAGTTCTATTATTTTGCTGGTGATGTACAAGCCAATTCCACTGCCACCCACTGAGCTATCTTTATTTACCCTTACGAAAGGTTCAAATATACGCTCAATATTTTCTGCGCTGATGCCTGGGCCACTATCAGAAACAGCTATGCGGATAGATTTTTCAGTGGCTTCAAAAGCCATACTTACGGGCTGAGAGTTAGAATATTTGAACGCATTATCAATAATATTATTGAGCGCTATATAAAGCATTTGTTTGTTAGCCGGTATAGTTAGCCATTCTTCGTTTTCGGGCAGGTCTGCTAATCTTATGCGTAGATTACCGGGACCCTTGCGCATTGCCCATTGCTCCTCCAGTTCCCATACCAGTTCATCTACCCTAACCGGTGATAATTTAGCACGGGTATAATTGAGGTCGACCTGGGCAAGCTCCATTAAGCTGCTAATGGTTTCCTGTAACCTTGCCCCGTCACTCGCTATAGATGATAATATGCGTTGGTACTCCTGTGGGTCGCGAACTTTTTCGAGCGCCACGTCTACTTCGCCCATTATACTCGTGAGTGGTGTTCTTAATTCGTGAGAAGCATTGGCAACAAAGGTTTGCTGCAGCTCAAAGGCATTCTGCAAATGCTCTAATAGCCTGTTAAAATTATCAATGAGTTCGGCAATTTCATCTTTGTTTTTCACTTGTTTAACACGCAAGTGCAGGTTGCTTGATCGTATACGCCGTATTTGCGTAATAATATTATCTACTGGGGAAAGGGCTCTTTGCGCAAACCATCGCCCGGCAAAGAATAAAATAACTCCCGAAACTACAAACAACACGCTGGCGATTTTTCCTAATACCGCCATGCGCCTGGGAGTATTCTCATCGATGGCCGCGGCAAGTATCACAAAATCGCCCTGGTTATCGTGGTAGAACTTGCCTACTACCTGCCGCTTGCCTTCCTGATACTGGATAAACCCATCGCGCCGGACCTGCTCAATTATATTTTTGGTCCAGTAAATATTGTGGTTTACTTTAAACGCCGACAGGTTATTTTTATCGTAAACCCTTATGGCCTCATCGGGTAATTTTTCCAGATATTGCTCCTGCACCTGCACCATTGAGTCGGCATCAAGCTCATCTGCTTTTAAATATAATTGAGAAGCCAGATTGGTACGGTCAGTAAGCCTGCTGTAGAAATCGGCCACAAAAAAAGAGTACACCGCAATATATAACGCCACCAATACCAGCAGCAAAGCGCCCGAACTGATGAGTGTAAAAATTAGTGATAAGCGGGTCTTTATTTTCAATTTCAAATAAATTAAGAAGTTCTCTCCCCAGTGGTTAATCCTTAAGGATATATCCCATACCTATTACCGTATGTATCAGTTTTTTATCAAATCCTTTTTGTATCTTGTTACGAAGATAGTTTACGTAAACATCTACCATGTTGGTGCCGGTATCAAAGTTAATTCCCCACACCCTTTCCATGATATACTCGCGTGAAAGTAACTTGTTCGGATTTTTAATAAACAACTCCAGCAAGCTATATTCCTTGGCCGTAAGATTAATCTGTTTACCATCACGCTCAGCTGTTTTATCCCATGTATTCAGCCTCAGGTCGGCGAAACTTAATACATGATTATCCGCATCAGCCATTTTACGGCGGCGCAGTAAGGCTTCAATACGCGCCAAAAGTTCGCTGAAATGAAAAGGTTTCACCAGGTAATCGTCGGCACCTGAATGCAAGCCACCCACTTTATCATCAATAGTACCCAATGCGCTAAGCATTAATACAGGGATCTGGGGTTCATCCATACGCAACTGCCGGCACAATTCAATACCTGTCATATCAGGCAGCATTACGTCCAGTATCAGCAAGTCGTACTCGTTATTATCAAACAAATGAAATGCGGCCTCACCTGTAGCGGCGATGTCCACTTCATAATTATGCTCGGCGAGCCCCTTTTTTATAAAGGCAGATACCTTTTCCTCGTCTTCAACAACGCAGATCCTGGCCATGTAAATGTGCTTTTGTCAGTTTATTTTAACAAATATACGTGTTGACAACATATAAGTAGACCTTGTTTTGATGGCATTATACATTTGTTTAGGTTTGCCGCCATAATGGTAAACACAAACACCACTGAAAATCAAAAAATAAACTCCCTTGTAATTGCTGTTATGGCTGTGGCTGCCGGTGTTACAGTCGCCAATATTTACTATAACCAGCCTATTTTAAAAGAGATAGGGAGTTCTGTACACGCTTCTGGTGCAGAGATAGGTAAAGTTTCCATGTTTGCGCAGCTTGGTTACGGTTTAGGAATGTTTTTTCTTATACCACTTGGCGATAAGGTCAACCGCAAGAAACTCATACTTTTGTTGAGCACCTTGCTGATGGTAGCGCTGGTGGGTTTTAGTTTTGCCACTAAAATATACCAGGTATATGCCTTAAGCCTGCTGGTAGGTTTGTTAGCCACCTCAGCCCAGATACTGATGCCTATGGCCGCTACTTTAGATAGTGTCAATCGCGGAAAAACGGTAGGCAAGGTGTTCAGCGGCATACTGGTTGGCATACTCGGCGCGCGTGTTATTAGCGGGTTAATTGCCGGTTGGCTGGGATGGCGCTGGGTTTATGGTGTATCGGCGATGATGGTTTTGGTGATCATTATCCTTTTAAAGATATTTTTGCCTAACGTTCCGCCAAAATTTAAAGGTAACTACGCGGGGTTGCTTAAATCAGCCCTTTCACTCATCCCTGAATTTAAAATTTTAAGGCAGGCAGCTTTACTGGGCTTTTTTACATTTGGCATATTTTGCTCATTCTGGACAACGCTTACCTTCCACTTGAGCAATGCGCCACTCAATTATTCGCCTGGCACTATTGGCCTGTTTGGGTTAATCGCTATTGGAGGAGCGCTTGTTGCCCCTTGGTTTGGTAAATTGGCTGATAAAGGCAATAGTTATCGTTCCCTGATATTTACCGTAGGTATGATCATTGCAAGTATTATATTGATAAAAGTACTGCCTTATTCCATCATAGCACTTGTGGTGGCTATCTTTTTCCTGGACATAGGCGTACAGGCCACGCAAATCACCAATTTTGCCCGCATATACAGCCTTGATGAGCATGCGCACAGCCGTTTAAATACCATATACATGACCACCTATTTTATTGGTGGATCTATTGGTACTTATTTTGGACTACTATCATGGAAAATGGGCGGCTGGGAAATGAGTACCTGGCAAATGCTGCTTTGGGGTATGCTGGCACTCATTATCGTACTGCTTAGTAAAGCCGAAACCTCATCAAAGTAAATAAGTGATTATCCTACTGATTAAATTTTTAAAAACGCTTTTTTCCTGTAAAGGAAATAAAGCATAGCCCACTTGACCATTACAAAACAAATAGCCATTACTACTATATCCCAAGGGCCGCCCACTAACTGGCCCAGCCAGCCAAAAAAGCCCGCTGTAGCATAATTCCAGTTAATAAACTTACTGGAGATGTAAATCAGGATGGAATTCATGCCAATTACCTTGAAATAAAAGGCCCAGCTCTTGTATCCTAAAACGTCAATGATATAATAAAATAGTGCAAGCAACAGCAGGCTGAGGCCACCTACCTGCATCACAAATGAACTTGTCCACAAGTTCTTATTGATAGGGAAATCAAGGTTCCATATTTGCGCTATTACAATAAATATTACACCTGCAGCCGCTAAGATAAACGCTTTACGCCCTTTATGCTGATGCCCGGTTTTCAGTAAACTACCCGCAAGTATGCCAAGTAAGCCCGTGCTTATAGCCGGTATAGTAGAAAAGAGGCCTTCAGGATCATGAATTTTCAAATAAAGCCGACCGGGCAGCAATAACCTGTCTACGTAGGAGGCAAAATTTCCTTGCATGGTTAAATCGCCGGGAGCAAAACCTGGGGCTGATGCAAATTTCAAAATAATCCAATAACCAATTATAAAGATCCAGAACCAGGCAAATTGCCATTTACGGTTGGCAAACAAGTAAATAAAGTTAGCAAACATGTAAGCCACCCCTATCCGGCCTAATACTGACGCAAAACGTATTTCTGAAATTGGTTTTAATTCTTTCAGGCTGTTATTTACCAGTAAGCCCAGCAATATAAGTATAATGGCACGTTTAACTACCCGCCAAACCAGTTGACCCTTAGTTGCGCCCTTCTCTAATTCGCGACCTACTGAGTATGGCGTTGCCACACCTGCAAGAAAAAGGAAAAGCGGGAATATGAGATCATATGCATGAAATCCGTTCCAATCGGGATGAGTAAACTGTACGGAGAGTGACTTCCAGAAGGGCGAACCTGTTACCTTGGCAAGCGTATGGAATATTTCTTCGCCACCAATTATCCAAAACATGTCAAACCCACGCAGCGCATCTAAAGAATACAACCTTTCATAGGTAAATGGTGAGGTATTAACATCTGAAGATGCAGGGATATCTGTAGGATTGGCCATAGCGGTATATTGAGTTTATTGAGGTTTATCACTATGAAGATAGCGAGATCATATCTTAAATTCAAAATATCGCCTGGCATTATGGTAACAGATATCCGCGATGATCTTGCCTGTCCATTCAATGTCGTTAGGTAGTTCTCCATTCTCTATATCATCACCAAACAGGTTACAAAGTATCCTGCGGAAATACTCATGGCGGGGGAACGACAGGAAACTACGTGAATCTGTAAGCATGCCTACAAACCGGCTCAGTAAGCCCATGTTTGAAAGCGCGTTGATTTGCTTTGTCATACCATCCTTCTGATCCTGGAACCACCACGCCGAACCAAACTGCACCTTACCGGCAACAGAACCGTCATTAAAATTACCTGTCATGGCAGCCATCACCTCGTTGTCGGCCGGGTTGAGGTTATAAATAATGGTTTTAGCTAAACGGTCGTCCTTATCCAGGCGGTTAAGAAAACGCGATAACGCCCGTGCCTGGCTAAAATCACCTATCGAATCAAATCCAGTATCGGGTCCCAGTTTAGCCAGTAGCCTTGAGTTATTATTTCGCAGCGCGCCCAGATGATATTGCTGTACCCAACCCTTTTCATGGTGCCATAAAGCCAGGTTATACAACATAGCCGACTTAAACTTTACCTTTTCAGCATTAGTCACCGGCTTTTCGCTTCGCACCTTCTCAAAAATTAAACGTATTTCCTCATCTGTATAATCTTCCGCGTAAATGTGCTCCAGGCCATGGTCGGCCAATACACATCCGTTTGCGGCAAAATAATGATGGCGGTTTTTAAGCGCGTACAGGTAATCGTCAAATTTTACGATAGGCGTATTAGCTACTTCTTCAAGCCTGGTAATGTAGGCGTTGAGTGCCGCTACATCTTCAATGTACATGGCTTTATCCGGCCTGAAAGTTGGAAACATTCTTACTGTTCCCCCCTCTTTTTTTAACTGCTCATGATATGTGAGATCATCCAACGGATCATCAGTAGTACATACCACTTCTACATTCATCTTCTCGAGCAATTGCTGTACAGCATAATCGGGCTGCTTTAATTTCTCAGATGCGTCGTCATAAATAAAGTCGGCCGTACCGGGCATTAACCGGGAATCAATATTAAAATAACGCCTCAGTTCGAGGTGCGTCCAATGGTATAATGGATTGCGGAGGGTGTATGGTACGGTTTCCGCCCATTTTTCAAACTTCTCAAAATCAGGCTTTCCACCTGTGATGTATTCTTCACTTATGCCGTTAGCACGCATGGCACGCCACTTATAATGGTCGCCATAAAGCCATGCCTGTGTAAGGTTATTAAAATTGATATTACGGGCAATTTGCTCTGGCGATAAATGGCAGTGATAATCAATGATAGGCATATCCTTGGCATAATCATGATACAGCCTGCGGGCGGTATCAGAGTGCAGCAGAAAGTCATCATCCAAAAAATTTTTCATACAAGATCAATGTAAAGGCAATGTATTAAAATTTTTAACATGCCGTTACTCTGCTTGATAATGATTGAAAAAATCTCCTGTTAATTTAACTTGTGCTTTATACACCGAGATTAGCAAATATTTCCCTGATAGAAAAGTCAGCGCCGCAAACATGCTCATCAGCCGCTCCGTAGTAAATGGTGAGCGTATCACCATCGTCCTGCAAAACATGCCCGTTAGTAAACACCACATGTCCAAAAAAGCCCGTCATTTCGTAAGAGGCAAACGGCTCCATGATTGGCTCTGCTGAACGCGCCAGTACTTTAGAAGGATCGTTAAGATCAAGCAATACAGCCCCAAGGCAATAACGGTGTTCACGCGTAGCGCCGTGATATATCTCCAGCCATCCCTTTTCTGTTTTTATGGGAGCGGCACCGGCACCTACCCTTCCGCTATCCCACATTCCTTCACGCGTTTTTAATATGCATTTGTGGTTTCCCCAATGTACTGCGTCGGGCGATTCGGCCAGCCAAATATAATTTCCGCCAATGTCAACACTGCTTGGGCGATGCAGGGCGTAATATTTCCCGTTTATTTTTTCCTCAAATATGGCTACATCCTTATTATGAGGCGGCAATATCATGCCGTGGCTGGTAAAAGACTTCCAGTCGGTTGTTGTACGCATACCTACTCCAACTCCGCTATCACTCACCGCAGTAAAAGTTAAATAGAATTTGCCTTCAAGCGCCGTAACCCTGCAATCTTCAATACCAAAGGTTTGCAAAGGGCCTGCTCCAAAAAGTTTGGGATAACCCTCTGGCTCATAAAATTTTTTACCATCATCGCTGCACAGCAAACGCAAATGCGAAAGAGTAGTAAGATAATCTACTCCCTTATAACGCACTACCCTGGCATCCGTGGCGATCAGATCAGCATCATCAAGGGCTATTTCCATTACCTTTGTTTCGCCTGTCTCAGTCAATACAGGAAAAGAGATATGTACTTCGTTTTGCCTGGGTCTTTCGGCAACCCTCACTAATAGCCAGGTTTTCCCATCGTATCTGAACACACCTGGATTTAATAAACAGGCTATCAACAGCCCCTCCGCGCTTGGTGCAAGATCATCAGGTGATAGCAGCGGATTTTCGGGGAAACGTTTAGCAATATCAGCCATACATGTTTTAGTTGTAGCTTTATAACATTTCCGCTTTGCAATGGTTTATCCGGATATTATATTTGTTGCATACTCGCCGTTCCTTCTATTAAATTTCTCCGGCATTGTATAATATTTTCTGTTTATAAATGTGGGAAATCATGAGCATTCAAATAGTATCACTAAGTCTAAAAAATGCCATCAACTACCAGTAACATATCTCTAACCTACCAGTTATCGGAACATTTACCGATAGCGATATATCAGTGCGATACAGCGGGAAATATCATCTCTTATAACCAGGCCGCAACTAAACTTTGGGGGCGGCTACCGGATAAAAATAATCGTTACACCGGGGCATATGCCATGTATAACGCTGCCGGGCAAACGTTGGCTTTGGAGGACCACCCAGTAGCCCGCACCCTTCGTACGGGTGTACATGTTAACGGAGAAGAACTAATTCTTGAACGCCCTGATGGAAGTATTGCAAATGTTATGGCCTACTGTGTACCCGTTTTAAACGAAGTACAGATCATCACAGGCGCAGTAAATACACTGCTTGATATTACCGAACAACGTAGCGGAGAACGTAAACAAAATATACTTGCCGCTATCATTGAAACTTCCGAAGACGCTATCGTGAGTAAAACACTTGATGGTACAATCACCAGTTGGAACAATGGCGCACAAGAGCTGTTTGGCTATACATCCGATGAAATAATTGGCAAATCTATTACTACCGTTATCCCGGCTAACCGGCTAAGCGAAGAAACAGACATTATCAGCAAAATAAAAAAAGGTGAAAAAGTTGACCACTTCTCTACCTACAGGTTACATAAAAACGGCCACGAAATACCCGTTTCATTAGCCATATCGCCTATCAAAGATGGCAAGGGGAACATAATAGGAGCATCAAAGATAGCCCGAAATATTACCAGGCAATTGGAAGCCGAAAACAGGCTGCAGCGTTATGCAGAAAATTTGGAGATTTTCAATTACGTAGGTAAAGTTGTTTCAGAAAATCTGGATGTGCAAGAAATATTGCAGAAGGTAACCGATGCCACTACGCTATTGACCGGAGCCGCGTACGGTGCTTTCTTTTACAATAACATTGATGAAAACGGCGAATTTTATACGCTTTATACCCTATCAGGGGCCCCGCGCGAGGCTTTTGAGCATTTAGGCGTGCCACGCAAAACCAAGTTATTTAGCCCAACTTTCAGCGGTACAGGCATTGTGCGTGTTGATGATATCACTAAAGACCCTCGATATGGCCAAAACAGCCCGCATTACGGTATGCCATTAGGTCATTTATCTGTAGTGAGCTATCTGGCTGCACCTGTAGTATCGAAAAATGGCGACGTGATAGGGGCACTTTTCCTGGGACATCCGGAGGCTGCTATATTCAATGAAGAACATGAGAACCTTGTAGCAGGTGTAGCCTCACAGGCCAGCATAGCACTCGATAATGCCAAACTATATGAAGAGGTACGGCGTTTAAATGCCAAGAAAGATGAATTTATTGGCTTGGCAAGCCACGAGCTAAAAACGCCGGTAACCAGCCTTAATGGCTATCTGCAAATTATTGACCGTAATTTATTTGATGGCGACAGAAATAAAACATTTGTTAAAAAGGCGATAGCGCAGATCGGTAAACTCTCCGACCTCATTTCTGATTTACTCGATGTCTCAAAGATCGAATCGGGCCAGTTGCCTTTAAATTATACCCAATTTGATATTGCACAGTTAGTTGACGATGTTACCGAGATAATGCAGTACTCTACCAAATCGCACAGGATAATAATTTGTTCGGAGGCCGGAAACATTAATGTAAACGCTGATAAGCAACGTATTGAACAGGTGATCATTAATCTGCTATCAAACGCTATTAAATATTCGCCGGAGTCTGGCCATGTCAATATCACCGTATCTAAAAACGATGATACTGTGAGCGTTGAAGTGCAAGACTTTGGTATAGGTATCAGCAAAGACCAACAGCAACGTATTTTTTCCCGTTTTTACAGGGTAGATGATATTGCTTCGCATATATCCGGCTTAGGTATAGGGCTATACATTAGTAATGAGATTATTAAACGCCATAAAGGCAGCCTTTCAGTTACGAGCAATGCCG
Organism: Mucilaginibacter sp. 44-25; assembly: GCA_001898335.1. Lineage (GTDB taxonomy): Bacteria > Bacteroidota > Bacteroidia > Sphingobacteriales > Sphingobacteriaceae > Mucilaginibacter. The sequence continues at coordinate 120,401 of MKTS01000004.1, forward strand.
GCAAAGGCTCTGTATTTAAATTTGACATACCGGCCATTCAGGCTTAACCACATCATTTTTATGTAAAACAAAGGCCCGGTTTACCCGGGCCATTTGCTGTATATAATAGAATTAATGATTTACATACCTGTACGCGGTACTGTTGGCGCGCCCACGGGTGTTGTTGACGGCGCTGTTGGTGATGTTGACGGCATTGGTGTTGGAGTAGCCGGTGTAGTTCCTGGTGTTGTACTTGGTACGCCCGGGCTTGTTGGTGCGGGCATAGTTGGCGTTGCGGGCACAGGAGCCGGTGTAGTTGGGCTTCCGGGATTTGTTGGCGTTGTTGGATACGAAGGATTGGTAGGGTTTGTTGGTGTATTAGGAGTAGTAGGTGTACCAGGCATTGTTGGTTTACCCGGAGTGTTTGGCACTATTGGCCTGGTTGGTGTACCCGGTGTTGTGGTACGGCTTTTAGTTCTTTTAGGAACGGTATCCTGATTAGTGGTCAGCTCATTTCCAAAGGCAGCCTTGTTAATATTATTGTTGGTGTGGTTATGGGCCACAGCATAATTTAATCCGAACGCGGCTACTGCCGTCGCTATCATCACACTCATCTTTTTCATAGCGTATATTATTAATGGTTTATATAATTAACTATAGAATAACACACACCATGCCAAAAGAGAAAAAATTTCAATTTTATTTATTTAAAAATTACTTCAGAAATACCTTGGTAGCACCATAACCAAACTTTTCCTTTTGCGCATCCATAAAAGTTTTCACCTTTTGATTTTTGGCTAATAACTTATGCAACTCATGCCGTAATATGCCATTACCGGTACCATGTATAAAGGTGATCTCATGCACTTGGTGTACTATTGCCGCCTCAAGCGCTTTATTAAAGTGGCTAATTTGTATAGCGAGTATTTCGCTGCTACCCAGAAAGTGGTAATCCTCCCGTAATTGCTCTATATGCAGGTCTATTTCGGTGGCCGGTTTTTGTATTTCCTGTTTTTCTTGCGCTGGCCTAAAGAAACTTTCCTTTAATTGCTCGGGGTCTATAATTATTTCCGGTTCATCAAGTTGAATTAACCAACCCTGCTGTTTTAGATAGGGTACTGTCTTTTTTGCGCCCGCAAAATCTTTTGCTTTAAACTGCTCACTATATTGCAGCGGTTCTTTAACAGGTTGGGCCTGTTTAGTATAAAACACTATCTGAAAAACAAATGAAGGCCACAATTGCAGGTCAGATAATTTGGATGAATATATTTTAGCAACGGCTTGTGGTTCAATAATTCCCGCATATTCTCCTTTTTGCTGCTTTTGCTGTTTAGTGTGTAAAGCAGTGAGTAACTGGTATGATGTTTCGTTCACCAGGTAAAAATGTACCAGGCTGTTAGCATTAACATCTGGTATTATGGCAATGTGTACACCTGTTGTTTTAAATTCGCCTTCAGGTATTTTTATCTGCGGTGCTTCCTCGTCATGGCTCTCCTCTCCCCTGCCATGCACAAAGGTTACTTTATTAGCCAGCACAGGTATTTCAAAATCATCGTCGCCCGTAACACCAATCATTTGGTCGTCAATAATTCGTGTTACGTAACCTTCCATCTTTTCGTCAACAAACCGTACAAAATCGCCTAACTTATATTTCATAATGCAAGTATAAGCAGCAATTGTGCCTGTTTAATGTTATTATTTTAAAGATGCATTTGGGTTGACCAGTTATGCTACTATTTAATAAATTTGTTGTACATAATTTCAGATACCTATTTCAATGACTTTTACCCCTGATAAAGATGTTAATTTCCTTAAAAGGATATTTATGCATCATCTTAACCGCATTTATAATGGTAAATGCTTTTTACGCGACCATGCGCAACACCTGGAAGAATCAGCCTCGTTCAAAGGGCTGCAATTAGCGCTTGATGAATTTACAACTGATGTAAAAAAGCAAATACAGCGCATGGAAGAAATTTACGCGCTTGTTAAAGAAAAGCCTGCCCCGGAAAGCTGTAACCCTATACGCAATATTGTTAAAGACGAGTTTTGCATTGATACAAACCAGGACCTGCCGGTATTAAACGATCTGGATATTATGCTTTACGTACAAATACTTGAGCATATCAATCTTACCTCTTATCGTATGCTAATTATGCTGTCTAAACTTTTACAGTATAACGATGTAACCCAATTGCTGACTGAAAACCTTGACGAATCTGAGGATAATGACCAGTTGTTTGTACTGATTGCTAAGGAGTATATTACCAAGGACAAAGAGATATTGAAAAAACAAAGCCGGACATAAAGTACCGGCTTTGTATAGTTATTTAATACCCCTACTAAAATAACTTATCACAAAGGAAAAGAATTACGACGCAACTTACAAGTAAGTTATGTAACAATTTGTTTACTTAAACTATAAAGCAATCATTCTGCATATTTTTAATTTGCATCTCAGTTCTACATATCAAATCACCCATAAAATGTTTAAAAAATTAATTATTGTTGCTGTGTTAAGCGCAACGCTCTCACAATTGCAGGCACAAACCCTGTATATGCCACGCGATATAAAAAGGGCTTACGCCAACGGCACACGCAGTATGGATGGCAAACCCGGCCCAAAATACTGGCAAAACCATTCAAGATATGATATCTCAATTACAACAGCACCTCCGGAGTCGTTGGTAAAAGGAGTTGAAACCATTACCTATTACAATAACAGCCTTGATACCTTAAAAAGGCTGAATATGAAACTTATCCTTAATGTGCACCGCCCCGGGGCTGCAAGGATGGGTGCAACCAGCCCTGACTACCTCACAAAAGGTGTTCAGATCGATGATTTTAAAATAGCAGGACAGGCACGCCAGTGGAATAATGCAACCATGGGCTCTACCAACCAGATGGTACCACTCCCTAAACCACTTATGCCGCATGATTCTGTGCAGCTTAACATCAGCTGGCATTTTGATGTTTCTAAACAAAGCGGACGTGAAGGTATGATTGATTCTACCAGTTTCTACCTGGCTTATTTTTACCCTCGCGTTTCGGTGTATGATGATTACAATGGCTGGGACAGGATTGAATTTATAGACGCGCAAGAGTTTTATAACGATTTTAATGATTACACCCTGAATGTGACCGTACCTAAAAATTATGTGGTTTGGGCTACCGGTACTTTACAAAACGCTCCCAAAGTATTGCAAAAGGAGACCAACGATCGGTTACAGAAATCATTTACAAGCGATAGTACCATCCATGTAGCCACGGCCGATGAAATGGCAGCGGGAAAGGTTACAGCGCAAAATGCTACAAACACCTGGACGTGGACAGCCAGTAACATCAGTGATGTAGCTGTTGGTGTTAGCAACCATTACATTTGGGATGCCGGCAGTGTAGTGGTTGATAAAAATACAGGAAGAAGGGCAAGCATGCAGGCAGCATACTCTGTACAGGGTACAGATTTCAAGCAATCGGTACAATTTGGCCGCAACGCCTTAAGTTGGTTTAGTACCAACTGGCCGGGAGTACCTTACCCCTTCCCTAAAATGACCGCTTTCCAGGGGTTTGCAGACATGGAATACCCGATGATGGTAAATGATAGCCAAATGGGCGACCCTGGGTTTGCACAACTGGTACAGGACCACGAAATTGCACATACCTGGTTCCCTTTTTATATGGGTATTAATGAAACCCGTTATGCCTTTATGGACGAAGGATGGGCTACTACACTTGAGTATTTGATTGGTACAGCCGAAAAAGGCAAAGAAAAAGCGGACGCTTTTTATAAACAATTCCGTATTAACGGTTGGATCAACAACCGGTCAAGCAATCAGGATATACCTACCATTACCCAAACCAGCGAACTTACCACCGGTTATGGTAATAACGCTTATGGAAAGCCATCATTAAGCTACTTAGCGCTTAAAGATATGTTGGGTGACGAACTATTTAAAAAAGCCTTACATGGTTATATGGATCGCTGGCACGGCAAACATCCTATCCCGTGGGATTATTTTAACTCCATGAGCAATGTATCGGGCAAAAACCTTACGTGGTTCTTTAATAACTGGTTCTTTACCAATGGTTATGATGATCTGGCTATAAAAAATGTAGTGACAGGTAAAGACGGCTATACCCTAACTATCGCCAATATTGGTGGTTTTGCCATTCCGTTTGATGTGGTTGCTGAATATACCGACGGTACTAAAAAAACTATACATCAAACACCATCCATCTGGGAAAAAAATCAGAAAGAAGCCTTAGTAACATTTGTAAACGTAAGAGGCAAAAGCCTTAAGTCAATCACTTTGGATAACGGTATATTTATGGATGCTACACCTGGAGACAACACCTGGTTAGCAAAAAAATAAATATCCACTAAAACAAAAAACCAGCCTGCGGGCTGGTTTTTTGTTTTAGTTAATTATATTTTCAACTATTCTGGATAGAATTATTCCAGTCATTAGCTGTGCTCTTTACTCGTGATTTAGCCTCATGTGCGCCATTTTCAGCATAATCTTTAGCTTTATCTTTTGCATCGTCATAAGCATCACGTGCATGTTCTACAGCGCCATTGATTTTTGATTTTACAGAATCAACAACATTACTGCTGTAATCTTTTACGTTCTCGACGGTGTTTTGAGCTTTGTCCTTAGCTTTATTCACAAGGTCATTTACATAATCAGCAATATCGCCGCGTAAATCCTCGCCTTTTTCAGGGGCCAATAATAAACCTAAAGCGGCACCCGCTGCAGCACCTATTAAAAGCGCTGCTATAACTTTTGCTTGATCTTTCATATTTGTTACTTTTTGTAGATGAATATGTCCTTGTCTTACAAATACCATACCGTACTATTTATCTTTTTGTTAATTAGTAGGCGTATCACAACTCTTGCTTGTAAATGTGCCCACACAAAAAAATAGCCGCCTTGTTAACTAAACAATGACGTGGACCAATGTATTAAATTTGATGCAGGACATACATTTCAGGAAGATGTTTTTCCTGATGGTGTTCATAACAGCAGCTATATTAATTTTTTTAAAATACAAACTGCTGCCTTATTTTAACAGATGGGAAAGCCCGGGTTACCGCTTATTGAGATGGGTACTCGACGCGCTGATCTTGATCACTTTCGCTGTCATAGCCATAGCGGCGGTAGCGTTTTGGATGAGCGGTAACAGATAGGTATAAAAAATAGAACATCCACCTTGTGGGGTGGATGTTCATACAATTTGTAATCTTAGTTATATAGATATATTAAACTACTTTTACGTTTACTGCATTTAAGCCTTTTCTTCCGTTCTCAACTTCGTATTCAACTTTGTCGTTCTCACGGATCTCATCAATAAGGCCTGTTGAATGAACAAATATTTCCTGGCTACCATCAGCTGGTACGATAAAACCAAAACCCTTTGTTTCATTAAAAAATTTAACTGTTCCTTGTTTTTGCATTATAATATTTATTAAAGTGCGCAAGGTATGGATAATAATCGGCATTGCTGTCATATTAATATAAAAACAGCGCCGGCAGCTTAAGCAACAACTGCCAAATGCCTATTATCAAGCGTATCTTCAGAATCTTTTACTATACTCCGTATCTTTTCATCAAGTTCGTTAACAGTGGTTTCCATGATATCAAAATAATTAAAATGTACATTTTCCATTTTAATAAGATCCATGATACCTAAAAGAGAAGCAACCGGGCGGCGCAGCTCATGTGATTGTATCAAGGCTATACGACGCAGGGCCTCATTCTGGGCATTAATGTATGCTTCCTGGCGTTTATGCCTGGTAATATCTGTTGAGCTTAAAGCTACACCCATAATATCACCACCGCTATTCTTCACCGGTATAAAAGTGGTTAATTTCCAGCAAGCATTAGGTGTGCCACTCATCAACATCCACTCCCGTTTTATACTCCTTCCAGCAAGGGCCAATTTAAAACACTTTTTAAATTGACTGAGTATTCCAGGGTCTGTGTATAGTAATATATCATCCTGACAGGTAAGCTCATGCTTGTAATTGTCTTTGATAAACACCGCCGCAGATCTGTTAAAAGCAATTACATTATAACTGCTGTTCACCAGGAAATGCATATCGGTTGAACTATCAAAGATGGCCTTTAATTTAAGTTCCGACTCAATAATGGCAAGGCTTTGCTCCTGCTCAATATGATGTTTTTCCTCCAAAGTTTTCAAGCTCCAGTTCAATTCCATTATATGAACTACTTGTTTGGCCATTATGAGTAAACTTTTTTTCTGATGCTCAGAGAGTTCGCGCGGCCTTTTATCAATCACGCAAAGGCTGCCTATGGCGTACCCTTCCTTACTGATGAGCGTAGCCCCGGCGTAAAAGCGCACATGTGGGTCGTCCGTAACTAAAGCATTATTTTTATAAACCTCATCCTGTAGCGTATCGGGTACAATATAAAGGCTATCCTGGAGAATGGTTTTTTTACAAAAGGAGACTTCTTTAGTCGTACAGTTAAGTTCGGTTCCAACTGATGCTTTAAACCATTGCATCTTGTCGTCAACCAGGGTAACCAATGCTATCGGAGTATCACAAATTTCGGCTACAAGTGCAGTAAGATCGTTAAGATCGGCGGTTGTACCTGCGTCAAGCTGTTTAAACCTGTTCACTATTGTGAGCCGTTGCTGCTCATTTTGATTCATTTGGCGTAGGTACTGGGGATTATTGCAAATATTTTCTCAATAATACACCGTAAACTACCTTTTGTTTCAGAATGATGTTTGAACATTCTTAAAGGTTTTTAGAATGTTTAAATAATTATTGCTAACCGGCTAAATACCGCTATCAGCGTAAACGCTCTGAACTTTATCGCGCAAGTTATAGTTTGAAGCCATTACCTCACCGTATGCCCCTGCAGTACGTATAGCAATTAAATCGCCTCGGAAAGATTGAGGCAGTTCAACATCTTTGCGGAAACAGTCGGTACTTTCACATATAGGGCCCACTACATCATATTTTACCAGTGAATGGTTAGGGTTGGGTTGTGAATGCTTTTCTGACCTTTGACTTAAATTTTCAATAGCATGATAAGCCTGGTACAACATCGGCCGCATTAGTTCCGTCATACCCGCGTCCAGTATCAAAAAGTTTTTCTTTTGGCCATTCTTCACATACAGCACCCTCGCGATAAGCGAAGCCGATTGTGCAACCAATGCCCTTCCAAGCTCAAAATGTACTTCCTGGCCTGGTTTTACCTTTAAAAACTGACTGAAGACTTTAAAATAGCTTTCAAAATCGGGCACATTGGTATCAGGCTGATAATAATCGACACCTAAGCCTCCGCCAGCATTCAAAATTTTTACATTAAAGCCCCTGCCTTCGAACCAGTCCTGTATTTCATTAATGCGGTTGCAAAGGTTACGGAAAACCTCCATATCGGTTATTTGAGAACCTACATGAAAATGAATACCCAAAAAATTAATATGGCTTAGTTTGCGTAAGGCATCGGCTACATCATTAAGCTGCCAGGTATTAATGCCAAACTTATTTTCATCAAGCCCGGTAGTAATAAAATGATGGGTATGGGCATCAACATTCGGGTTAATACGGATGGCTACCCCTGCTACTTTACCCTTCGCCGCGGCAAGTTCATCAATAATCTCCAGTTCCTGTACCGATTCTACGTTAAAGCAAAAAATATCAGCATCCAGCGCTTCATTTATTTCTTTATCAGACTTACCTACACCGGCAAATACCACCTTACTTTTACTAAAGCCATGGTTAATAGCGGCCTTCACCTCATTACCACTTACACAATCAGCCCCGAAACCGTAGGATTGCACCATATCAATAACCCTGGGGTTAAAGTTGGCTTTCATAGCATAATGCACATGAAATCCGTATTTTGACGAGGCATCGCGACAGGCATCAAGCGTGTTTCTCAATACGCTAAGGTCATAGTAATAAAAAGGGGTTTCAACGTTAGCGAAACCTTGTATGGCATTGTTAGTAAACATGTTTGTGAGTAAAAATTAAAAAGTCAGGTTAAAAATTGACCTTTCCCATCACGTCAGTGCTTCGTTCCCCGCAATGACGCCTTAATGTTATGTTATAATAAACTTTTAAAACAACCTGCTATGCAAGCTTCTCAGAACTTCCGTTTTTTCTTCTGTCTTTACCAGTAAAGATAGGTTATGATCACTGCCCCCGTAGGATATCATTCGTACAGGCACATGCTTTATAGCATCCAGCACCCTGGCTGCATAGCCATTTTTCTCGGCAGCAAAGTCACCTACAACACATATAATGGTATGGTTAACATCTACCTCAACTGTGCCAAACGCGGCAAGCTCTTTAGTGATCTCGCCCAGATAGGTAGTATCATCAATAGTAAGCGATACAGCCACCTCCGAAGTGGTGATCATATCTATAGACGTGCGGTATCTTTCAAATACTTCAAATACCCGGCGTAAAAACCCGTGCGCAAGTAACATACGGCTACTGTGTATTTTAATAGCGGTAATATCGTCTTTAGCAGCAATAGATTTAATTTTATCTTTTTCGCTGGTGTTCGTAATTAATGTACCGGCAGCCTGCGGGTCCATGGTGTTCAATAACCTAACCGGTATCTTATATTTCTGTGCAGGGAACACGCTCTGAGGGTGTAATATTTTAGCGCCGAAATACGCCAGTTCTGCCGCCTCATCAAATGATAGTTGCGCAATTGGCTTGGTATTGCTTACAATACGCGGGTCGTTATTGTGCATACCGTCTATATCTGTCCATATCTGTACTTCTTCGCTTCGGATTCCAGCACCTATCAACGAAGCGGTGTAATCGCTACCGCCACGGCGCAAGTTATCAATCTCGCCAAAGGAGTTACGGCAGATAAAGCCTTGTGTAATAAACAGGTTAACCTCCGGATGCTTATCGAGCATTGGCGTTAAGTGGGAGGCAATATAATCTACAATAGGCTCACTATCCTCATCGGTCTTCATAAAATCAAGCGCCGGCAATAAAACCGAAGGTACACTGATCTCTTTCAGATAAATGTGATATAAAGTGGTTGATAGCAATTCGCCCTGCGCCAGGATAATTTTATCCTCAATGGTTGTAAAAAGATCATTGGCCAAACCGCTTAAAAGACCAAAATGATGATCTATTACCCCTTTAGCCTGCTCATAAAATTCATCTTTACTGTAAAGTTCCTTTATAACCCCTTCGTACTTTTCTTTTAGGATTTGAATAAGGTTAGCGGCCTTCTGTTTATCTCCGGCAAGATATGCCTGTCCAATTTCAACCAAATTATTGGTAGTGCCCGACATTGCCGAAAGCACTACGATCTGCCGCTCCTGAGGGTTAATGATATCCAGCAGCTTTTTCATACGGGCGGGACTGCCGACCGATGTTCCGCCAAATTTTAAAACTTTCATTCTTTATTTCCGTTTACCACAAATGATTGATATTCTTGTATCAATATTTTAGGCGCTAAAAATAGGATTTTAAACCACTTATCTTCTTAAAATGATTAAAATAAAATTCGGAACGGATGGCTGGAGAGCTATCATTGCTGATGACTTTACCCTTGAAAATGTTAAACGTGTAGCTTACGCTACCGCACTGTGGCTTAAAGACAATTTTGAAAACCCATCCGCACTGGTAGGCTGCGACCCACGTTTTGCCGGGCCGATGTTTGCTGATGCCACTACCTGCGTACTGGCATCACAAGGCATAAAAGTTCACCGTGCCGAGAACTTGTTTGTTTCAACCCCCATGATCTCATTGGGAACTGTGCGTACCCAATCATCAGCAGGTATTATTATTACGGCAAGCCACAACCCGCCTGCTTACAATGGCTACAAAATTAAGGCTTATTATGGCGGGCCGGCAACACCGGATGATATTGAGAAGGTTGAAAAGCAAATACCCGATACCTTAGATCTACAGCTGAAAACTGTGGCTGACTATGTTACCGAAGGACTTGTTGAATACATTAACCTTGAGGACATGTATGTTGAACATGCTGAAAAAAGCTTTGACATACCCGCCATACGCGATAGTGGTTTACAATGGGCTTATGATGCCATGTATGGCGCCGGCCAAAATGTAATGCGCCGCCTGTTCCCGGATATCACTTTCCTGCATGCCGATTATAACCCGGGTTTTGATGGGCAGGCTCCTGAGCCAATCCAGCGTAACCTGCAGGAGTTTGAGCAATTAATAAAACTTTCTGAAGGCGAGATCGCATCAGGCTTAGTTACAGATGGCGATGCCGATCGTATTGGTTTGTATGATGCTGACGGCAACTTTGTTGATTCGCACCATATTCTTTTACTGCTTATCCATTACATGTATAAGGTAAAAGGCGAGCGTGGCGAAGTTTATTCAACCTTCTCCTGCACCAGCAAAATACAGAAACTATGCGATGCTTATGGCTTAAACAACACCGTTACCAAAATTGGCTTTAAATATATCTGCGACCTTATTGTTAACTCCGGCAAACCATTTATGGTAGGTGGCGAAGAATCAGGCGGTATAGCGGTTAACGGCCACATCCCTGAGCGCGACGGTGTTTGGATAGGTTTAATGATTTGGGAGTTTATGGCAAAAAGCGGCCGTACCCTTAAAGAACTGGTACAGGAAATATATGATGTTGTTGGCCAGTTTGCGGTTGAGCGCTATGACCTGCATGTTACCGAAGAAAAGAAACAAGCCATCATCAGTGCTTGTAAAGGTGGCCAATACACTTCGTTCGGCAATCTTAAAGTGGAGCGTACAGAAGACCTTGACGGATTTAAATTCTTCTTTGGCGATGACAGCTGGGTAATGGTACGCCCATCAGGTACAGAGCCTGTATTGCGCGTTTACGCGGAAGCGCCTACTACAGCCGAGTCGTTTAAAATATTAGATACCGTAAAAGCTGAATTACTTAAGTAATACTTTACTTAAATACGAATATCTTATATCAAAAGGCTTGCTTCGGCAGGCCTTTTGGCATTTAATGCGGGCCACATTTAGAAAAAAATAATTATTTTGGGAGCTTATCATCGCTCCCACTCATGAAAAAAACGCTAACAACTATATTATTCTTTATCGCCACATTGACTGTGGCCAGGGCACAGAATAATACCCCTCTCTCGTGCTTACAGCAAAAATTTGTAGACCTAAAATTTGGCATGTTCATCCATTTTAATATGCCTACTTACATGAATGCCGACTGGCCTGACCCTAACGCGCCGGCAAGTGCCTTTAACCCCAAAAAGCTTAACGCAGACCAATGGGCAAAAGCCGCGAAAAGCGCCAATATGGTGTACGGTTGCCTTACTACCAAACACCATAGCGGCTTTTGTATATGGGATACCAAAACTACCGATTATAACGTGATGAATAGCCCGCTTAAACGTGATGTGGTAAAGGAGTATGTAGACGCTTTCCGGAAAAACGGGCTCAAAGTAATGTTATATTACTCCATACTGGACACGCATCATCAGCTTAGGCCTAACAGCATTACGCCTAAACATTTTGAAATGGTGAAGGCCCAACTTACCGAACTGCTTACACATTATGGTAAAATTGAGGCTTTAATTATTGATGGTTGGGATGCGCCATGGTCGCGCATTAGCTATGATGATATCCCTTTTGAAGATGTTTACCGCCTGGTAAAATCGTTACAGCCTGATTGTGTTCTGATGGACCTTAACGGTGCCAAATACCCGGCAGAAGGGTTATTTTATACGGATATTAAAACGTATGAAATGGGTGCCGGACAGCGCCTTGCTAAAGAAACCAATGTAATGCCATCACTTGCCTGCCTGCCTTTGCAGCAAAGTTGGTTCTGGAAAACAGATTTTCCAACAACGCCTGTAAAAGACGCGGCAAAAATGGTTAACGAACTAACTACCCTTAACAAAGCAGGCTGTAATTTCATTTTAAATGTTGCACCTAACCGCGATGGCTTGTTTGACGATAACGCGCTTGCAGCATTAAAGGAGATTGGCCGGCTATGGAAAAATGATTACCCTGCCACCAATTTTGCCCCAACCGGAGAACCCATCATATCTACCAACCTGGCCAAACGTAAACCAACAAACAGCAGTTGGAGCGACGATATGAACATTATGGATTTCGCTAATGATGATGATTTTACTACTTCATGGACATCAAACGCCGAGGTAAAAGCACCGTGGTGGGAGGTAGATTTTGGACGCGATACCGAATTTAATACTATTGCCATAACTGAACCTAAGGCCAACATCACCGCTTATCATGTAGAATATTTGCAGAACGGAACCTGGAAAACGCTTTTAAAAGGCAATACGACTAAACGCGTTAAAATCCATCGTTTTGCAACAACCTGGGGCAACAAAGTGCGTGTGGTTGTTGACGAGGCGCCCCTCCCCCCATCCCTTGCGGAAGTAGGCATATACAATGAAAAGGGGAAATAATGCCACTTTAAAGCATTTTAACATATCAGTTTGTAACAATTGCATCTTTAACCGCATTCAATAAAAACCGTTGCGCTTATTTGTGGTTTTCTAACCAAATTATGTGTAATTGAAGATGCTTCTCAGATCGGCTCTAAAATCGTTTTTGGCGTTTGTACTGCTTACCTTATTAGGGCAAAGTGTAAAAGCTTATTCGGTACTTGCACATGAGGCAATAATTGATGCTTCATGGAAGCCTTCGCTGTTGCCCTTATTGAAAGAAAAGTACCCCACAGCGAGCCGCGAAGAACTCCTGGTAGCACATTCTTACGCGTATGGGGGCAGCATAGTGGCGGATATGGGTTATATGCCTTTTGGGAACGGTTTTTTCACAGATCTTTTACATTATGTACGTAGCGGAGATTTTATCATTAACCTTATTAATGATGCGCAGAACCTAAACGAATATGCTTTCGCGCTGGGTGCTATGTCTCATTATATGGCTGATAAATATGGGCATTCCATGTCAACCAACTTAAATGTGCCCATCGTTTATCCTAAGCTCCGCAAAAAATTTGGCGATGTAGTTACCTACGAAGATAACCATATGTCGCATAGCCGTATGGAGTTCGCTTATGACGTATTGCAAATAGGCCAAAACGGCTACACTTCTGAAGGTTACCACGATTTTATTGGCTTCAACATATCAGTTCCCGTGCTTGAACGGGCTTTTTATAAAACTTACGGGAAACGGTTGAATACCATATTCGGCAACATCAATGCGGATATTAATACGATGCGCTGGGGTGTGCGTAATTTGTTCCCTAACTTAACACGCTCTGCCTACAAAGCCAACCAAGCCGAAATTGAGCGTATGCATCCCGGTACCACCGCTAAAAAATTCCAGTACAAAATGAGCAGGCGCGCTTTTAACCTCGAATTTGGTAAAGAGCAAAAGGAAAGTAAATTTTTTGCTAAACTTACTGTATTCCTGATAAGGATATTACCCAAGATCGGCCCGCTTAAGACATTGAAATATCAATCGCCCGGAGAAGAAGGACAGAAACTATTTGCCGTAAGCTTTGAGTCTATTTTAAAAAATTACAATGAAGCTGTTGAGCAGGTAAAAAGCGGATCACTTACACTGCCCGACATAAATTTTGATACGGGTACGCCCACTCTGCCGGGACAATATAAACTTGCCGATGATACCTATGCCAAATTGCTGAAAGAATTACAAAAACAGCATTATCAAACAGTAGATACTGATCTGCAAAGAAACATTTCTGATTACTATGCCAAAGCAGATACCAACACTTTGGTGATAAGAGATAAAAAGAAGTGGAAAGAAACTGAATTAAGGATAAAGGAAATTATGGCCATTAAACCGGCCATACAAGCCGATACTTTAAGAGCTTTAAATTAAGTTGAATTGATAAGCTTTTAGCTGCCGGTTACCTGCGTAAGCCACAGCGGCAATATGATCAGGAGCTATGTTGAAACTTTGTTGAAGCCAATCTTCATTACTCTTTAATAAGTGCTGTGGTAATTTATGCACCCCATCGAGTGCTGGCGTAACAGATAAATGATCACCTAACCCCTGCCCTATAGTTTTGAGAAAGCCCTCCTTACGGGTCCACAGCTTATAAAAGCGTTCTATGCTATTGGTTTCGTTGATGTAAGCGGCCTCTTCCACACTAAAATTTTCCGGCAAAATATCCTTAAATTCAAAATCAGGGTCAAGATACTCCACATCAACTCCTACGGACGAATTGGCTACAGCCAACAATATCCGGTCACCTGCATGTGATAGATTGTAAAACAGTACTTTATTGCTATTATTTGCAATTTTCGGCTTCTTGTTTTCTCCCAGAACAAATTTAAGCTTATCTGGTGCCGTATCCATATACCTGCCCAAAACCATACGCTGCATACCTCGGCTTATCACAAAGCGGTGCTGGTCTTTTAGCTGAAAATACTTTCCGGCCCGGGCCAATTCATCAGCGTTAAGAGGCGCCCTGTAAACCGGTAACATTTCAACGCCCTCACTTATACTCGTACACCAAACATGTACTTCGTCAGCAGATAATTGATAACCGGCCATATTGCCCGGCATAAAATTAACATGAGCCAGCGGCAGGTTTGTAAGCGTAGCCAATTTGTATTAATAGTTAATTTTATCCAAACAGTCCTGCAATACCCGTGCGAAAACTTTATCATTAGGCTCTTTAAACATGGTATTATGCTCGCCCGGTACGTTATGGATATTTATTCCTTTTAACGCGTAAGGTTTCCAACCCATATAAATATAATCGTCCAGATAATAAGAACGGGTTTCAGCCCTAAAGAGCTCAATTTCCAGGTCTGATGGCTGTATACGATAATACTTTTGCGCTATATCATTCATTTCATCTATCCGGTGAGAATACCCGAAAAAGCCGGCCTGATTTTGTTCTTTACCATAGCGCAGTTTCCAAAACAGGCGGGTCAACCCACGCTTTACAGCCGTTGATCGTTTATTAATGGTTTTGATGAAACCATCCTTAAAGGTGACGGAATGCCATATCTTACGCCCAAAGTATAAACCACGCTTCACCACCTGCACAGCGATAGGGTCATAGTGTGGCGTACGATAGGCATAGGTATCAAACATACCAAGCATTCGAACGTCCTTATTCAACGCTTTCATTTGCCTGGCCATTTCAAAGGCGATAAGCCCACCGAATGAAAAACCCGCCAGCGCATAAGGCCCATCAGGATTTTTCGCCAGAATAGAAGATATGTAATGAGCAGCCATATCTTCTATACGATTAAGTGGTTCATCTACGCCATTGAGGCCCTTGGCCTGCAAGCCATATACAGGCTGGTCGGCATCAAGGTGTTTGGCAAGCGTATTAAATAACAACACGTTAAGCCCTGCACCATGTACAATGTAAATAGGCACTTTGGTACCTGTAGGCTTAATAGGAACTAATGAGTCCCACGAAATAGCATTACTGTCGTTATCCAGTACCGATGCCAGCTTCTCAATGGTTGAGTTTTCAAACAGTATAGCTAAAGGTAACCGCTCACCTGTTTCCTGTTCAATGCGTGCCATTACTTTAACTGCTATTAACGAATGGCCACCTAATTCAAAAAAATTATCGTGTATGCCAACCTGTTCTATACCCAGCATTTCTGCCCATATGTTTGCAAGCAGTTGCTCATTTTCGGTTGAGGGTGCAACATAACGCACCGTTTCAACGGCTTCCAAATCCTGCGCGGCGAGGGCTTTCTTATCCACTTTCCCGTTGGGTGTAAGCGGCATTTCGTAAGTCACCACAAAATTATCCGGTACCATATAATCGGGTACGGCATTTCGCAATGCCACACGCCATTGATGTATCAGATCGGTATAATCCTCTATTTTCTTATACTGCTCGTCAAGCACTATGTAGGCTACCAGTTTAGCCACCCCGTTTTTATCGTTGCGTGCAATTACAACAGCCTGCTTTACCGCCTCCTCCTTTGAAAGGTTGTATTCAATTTCTCCCGTTTCAATACGGTACCCCCTTATTTTCACCTGGGCATCTATACGCGAAAGATAAACCAGGTCACCATCAGGAGTATAGGTTCCTAAATCACCTGTCCCGTACATCATGGCGTTGGGAGAGCTGTCAAACGGATCGGCAACAAACTTTTCGGCCGTAAGCTCGGGCCGGTTGAGGTAGCCTTTAGCAACACCTTCCCCGCCAATAAATATTTCTCCCGCGGCCCCGGGCGCCAACATGTTGTAAAACTTATCTAAAACATATACATAAGTATTATCAATGGGCCGCCCAATATTTATTGATTCGTCTGTAGCTTTTATTTCCTTTAGTGTAGACCATATAGTTGTTTCGGTTGGCCCGTAAACATTCCATAAAGAGGACGCCCGCTCCAGTATACGGGTAGCAAGGTCCATAGGCAAGGCCTCTCCCCCGCATATTACTTTTATCCGCTCGCTTTTCCAGCCGGATTCGAGCATAATACGCCAGGTATATGGCGTTGCCTGCATAACCGTAATATTTTCCTTGCGAATGATATCCAGTAAGGCATTACCGTCTTTTGCTGTTGTTGCATCAGCCAAAATAATCTGCGCGCCGGTAATAAGCGGCAACCATAATTCTAGGCCGGCAATATCAAAACTAATGGTAGTAACAGCAAGTAACTTATCGGTATTGGTAAGCCCGGGCTGCTTTTGCATGCTGTACAGAAAATTCACAACGTTGTGATGTTTGATCTGCACTCCCTTGGGCTGCCCTGTTGACCCGGATGTGTAAAGGATATACAGCAGATCATCTCCATTTACTTCTACCACCGGGTCTGTTTCCGGATAATTGCCCAGGCCCGGCATAACCTCGTCAAGCAATAATTCTTTGGCGTTAGATATGTACCGCTGACTATAAACCTTAGTGGTGATCAACACAACTGCACTCGAATCCTCCAGCATGTAATTAATGCGGTTGATAGGAAATATCGGGTCGAGCGGTAGATAAGTAGCCCCGGCTTTCATGATGGCCAGTAATGCCACAACCAGGTCAGCATTCCTATCCATGGAGATAGCTACCTTATCACCCGGCTTAACACCTTTTTCAATCAACACAGCAGCTAACTGGTTAGCTTTTTTGTTAAGCTGATTATAATTCAATTCCTGTCCGTTAAATTTTAACGCTATTCTATCAGGATATTGCGACGCGGTTTCGCTGATGATATGATGCAGCGGCTTATCCTTAGGGTATGCCACTTTTGTGTTATTCCACCTGGTTAACAGTTCTTTTACCTGCTGCGCGTTCATGAGCGGTATTTTACCTATCAATGCATCCGGGTTTTTGATCACATACCGCAGCAGGTGTTCAAACTCCTGCATGAAACGCGAAATGGTTGCCGACTGGAATAACTGAGTATTGTACGACCATTCAAAGGTAAGCGTGCCTTTATTATCGGTGATATTCAAGAATATCTCAAAGGTTTCGTACTCACGCGGGTTATTGATATAGCGATGTTTAAGCTCGTGAAAAGCGATGCCATCATCCATACCAATGTCAATATTGAATATGACCGGCACCAGCGGTAACCGTGATGGATCGCGAGGAATAGCCAATCGCTTAAGTAAGCTGCCAAAGGTATACTGCTGATGATCGTACGCGTCCAGAATTGTATCTTTCCGTTCTTTGAGATAGTTGGCAAAAGTTTGGTTGCCATGCGGAAAACTTCGCAGCGGCAGCAGGTTAACGCAATGCCCTACAAGGCTAAAGTTGCCCGTGGCCGACTGCCCGGCGGCAGGTAAACCTACAATAACTTCATCCTGCCCGGTAATTTGATGCAAAAGCACTTCAAAAGATGCCAGTATGGTAGTTACCAAACTTACCCCTGTTTTACGTGCGAAAGCTTTTAACTCATTTACCAGTAAAGTATCCAGCCCGTAATCGGCCCGTGTGCTTTTAAAGGTACGTGGTACGGGCCGTGGGTTGTCTGTAGGTATATCTAACAAGTGGTCGCTACCATTGAATTGGTTTAACCAATATTGTTCGGTCTCCTTGTTTTCGGTGTTGTTGCGTGCGTTGGCCTCATCTTCAGCGTACTGGCTAAATTGGGGGGCTGGCGGCAAATTGGGTTCTTGGCCCTGTGCAAAAGCCGAATAAATTTTTCCTAACTCCTGCATGATTATCCCCATTGACCAGCCATCGCAAACAATATGATGGGTAAGCAGTACCACTACGTGTTCATCTGCGCTGAGTTTGATCAAGGCTGTCTTAAAAAGCGGCCCGTTAAGTAAATCCAAAGGTGTTATTGCCAGTTGTTTATTGTAATTCTCAATAAACAATTTGTTCTGCTCGTCATCGTGCCCCGAAAGATCGTGATAATCAACCCTTACAGGAGAGTTCTTATAAATGATAATATGCTCTCCGCTGGCACTGAACACGGTTCGTAACGCCTCGTGCCTGTCGCTAAGCGCCTGTATGGCGGCAAACATTGCATCCTTATTAAACGCGTGCCCGGTAAGCGTGATGGTAGCAAAATCGTTATAGGCGCAATTGGCATCGTTTCCGCCGATGAGGCAGGATGTCCAGATCTCCATCTGGGGTTCGGTAGCAGGGGCAATTAGTAAAATTTCGGGCCCGGTAAACGGGTTAAACGCTTCAGTGCTAACCTGGGGATTATATGTAGCTGTCTGTTCGGGCATTTAATTATTACTGATGTTGTATTGCAAATACTTTCCCGGGTTGGCCTTATCTTCAATAAACCAGGCGGGGTTTCCTTCTTTATCTCGTCCCAGCCTTGCTCCGGCAACCGGTGGGGTATTCATTGCCTGGAGATCAACCTGTTTAGCACTAAGGTCAGCCATGGTGTTCACAGGCTGGCTTTGTTTAAAAAAGCCAACATCAACCATTTCCTGTATGCTTTCGTTAAATTGCGCTATCATAAAGTCGACATCCTGCTCAGTATGTGCATCGGTCATAAAACATGGGAAACCATCCAGTATATGTATGCCCTTTAGCCGCATAAGCGTAAACAACAGTTCGCTGTAAGGTATATCTTCCAAAAATTTGATACGCCATAATGAGCCAAAGCCTACAGTAGAAACAGGTATATCCAGCTTGCGGCAGGTAACTTCCATTCCCTCACGTAAACGTTTAGCCAGGCCGGTAAGTTTTTCCTGTAAAGCAGGCCCGCGCTCTTTCATGTATAATAACGACGCTTTAGCTGCAGCGAGCGCTAAGGGATGGCGTACAAAGGTGCCTGCAAAATAGGTTACACCAACTTCCGGTACCGAATCATCACCGTATTGCCAGAAACCACCGTCAAGTGCGTCCATGTATGCTGTTTTACCGCATATTGCGCCAACCGGCATGCCTCCTCCTATTACTTTACCGTAAGTACCCAGATCCGCCTTGATCCCAAACAATGCCTGCGTACCTCCGGGATGAAAACGGAAGCCGCTGATCACCTCGTCAAACACCAGGCATATCTGCTTTTCGGCAGTAAGTGTCCTCAAACTCTTAAGAAATTCAATTGGTTGAAATTCGGGGCGCCTGCTTTGTACTGGCTCTACCAATACCGCCGCTATGTCATCGGCACGTTCGCTAATGATACGTAAGGCTTCGTCCGTACCATAATCGAGGATAAGCATATTTTGCACGTTTTCCGGCAAAATACCCGACGCAGCAGGGAAAGTTTTTAGTTTTTTGGTACCGCGTACAATTACCTCATCCATAATACCATGATATGAACCGCTAAAAGCTACGATGAGTGATCTTCCGCTCACCGTACGCGCTATACGCATGGCCCCAAGCACCGCTTCCGACCCTGTGTTGCACAATGCCGCACGGTCATGGCCTGTAAACTCACACATCAATTTACATACCTCACCCGCGAGTTCGTGCTGCGGGCCTATCTCATATCCCAGGTCTATCTGCTCATGTATGGCCTTTTTTAATACATTGGGCTGGTAACCCAACATGTTTGAACCGAAGCCGTTTAAGGCATCAATGTATTCGTTGCCATCAACATCCCACAAGCGGTTACCTTTTGATTTATTGATCACTATGGGATATACCACCTCTTTGGTTAACGGCCGAAAACCACTTACCACCCTTGGGTCGGCCATGTATGCCCTGTGCTGCTGTGTTTGCTCTTTGCTCTTGCGCGTTTTATTGTTGTAGCTTTTGGTAAGATCAGCAAGCCAGGCCATTTGCTTATCATCAAGTTCCTGTACCTTTCGTTCAATGCGGGCGGTGGCTCCAAACGGTTTTTTTATCTCTACCATCTCCTCCGCGGTTACCTCCGGCTCCTGGTCGAGCAGTAAAGGCGCTACAGGTTCGCTTTGCAGCTCGTTGGCAGTTGGTTGGGGTATGGTTTGGGTATGGTTGGCCATTTTAGCATCATAACCCTGTAATTGCGCTATCTGGCCGGCCAATAGTTGCAGTTGCTGGCTGATCATATTAAGAGCAACCTCGCTACCATTACCAGTTAGTGGCATGGCTTGCGGCAGCGGAGCCGCCTGGGTATAAACTGTCTGTTTGTTGGCTGCCGTTATTGCGGTCTTCGTGGCCGGAGCAGGTTCAAACTGCCCTGCCGGTATGGTTTTGTCCAGGAAATCTGCCAGCAGGTTGATAGAGTTATAATCTTCAAACAGTTTCCTGAAAGTGATATTTACATTGAACGTTTTTTTAAGATTGGTGGCTATCTGGGTAAGCAAAAGCGAGTCGAACCCGATCTCAGGGAAGCTGATATCAGCGGAGGCATTATCAATATCTATACCCGCTGCATCAGCGAATATGCCCTGGAGTTTACCGGCCAGAAAATCTTTTCTCGTCATGGTATTTTGTATGATATTCTCTTGTGTAATTAAAGGTGGCGAATCGGGCACTATTTCTCCCGGCTGGTAATTTACCGCTACGGTAGAGGTTGCAAGCGCTGGTTCTACCCAGTATATTTTATGATCAAAGGCATAAGCAGGTAAAGCTAAACGTTTATGCCCATTCCCGTAAAACTTATTCCAGTTAGAAGTAATTCCGTTTAACCAGAGCTGCCCCATGGCTTTTAGGGCAGACACATACTCGGGCTGCTTATTGTTATCTATCCCGGCAATGGTAGTTACCACATCTGCAGGTGCCTGCTGAGCGGCAAGGGTGGCCAGGGTACGGCCCGGACCTACTTCTAATAATACGCGGCCTTTTTCTTCAGACACACGGTCTACAGCACGGGCAAAATGTACCGTTTTGCGTAAATGGTTAGCCCAATAAGCCGGATCGGTCGCTTCGGCCTCGGTAAGCCAATCGCCGGTAACGGTAGATAATACTGGTTTTACCGGCCGGTTAAGTTGTACTGTACGCACAACGCTTTCAAAAGGCGCTATGATATCATCCATCATGGCTGAATGAAAAGCATGGCTGGTTTGCAACATACGGCCGGCTATACCTTTCTCCTCCAGTTGTTCTGCAAACGCGGCGACGGCTGCTTTTGTGCCTGCTACTACGGATAATTTATTGCTGTTTACCGCAGCTATCGACAGATCTGCAGGTAGTATATTTTCCAGTTCATCAGGAGCTATCCGTACGGATAGCATATCCCCCTCGGCTACTTCGCTTACCAGGCGGGCACGTTCAGTGATCAGTTTAAGCGCATCTTCTAAGCCGAATATCCCCGCGAGATGCGCTGCAACGAACTCACCAATGCTATGCCCCATCAGTATGGCCGGCTCAATGCCCCAGCTGATCCATAGCCTTGCCATGGCGTAAGAAGTGATGAAGATAGCCGGCTGGGTATAAAAAGTATTTTTCAGTTTTTCCGCGGCTTCGGCGGTTTCCTCAGCATATATTACATCAAGGATGCCGGCATGAGCCGTACCTTGCATAATGGCTACACACTCGTTTATTGCTTCGGCAAATACAGGCTCATGTTTGTACAGCTCATAGCCCATATTGAGGTACTGCGCCCCCTGGCCGGGAAACATAAATACCACTTCTGTCGCCTGCTGGTTAAGCCCCTTTGAATTGGTTACATCCCTTTTGTAATTCACCAGCTTTTCCATCAGGTCTTCACGGTCGGCAGCTATGATGAAATTACGCTCGCGCATATCCGCACGTGTGGTATGCAAGGTATAAGCTATATCGCTTAAGCTGGCTTCGGGATGATCCTGTATATAATAGTACAATCTATCCGCGTACTTTGAGGCGCTGGTAGCGGTTTTAGCCGACCAACTGATCAGCTCAAACGGGCGTGGCTCACTGGTTTCCTTATCTTCATTTTGCTGATATTCTTCCAGTATGGTGTGTACGTTGGTTCCGCCTACACCAAATGAGCTTACGCCTGCTATTCGTTTGCCTACAGAACCCCAGTTACGTAAGGATGTATTGACAAAGAATGGGCTGTCTCCGAAATCGATATTAGGGTTCGGCCTTGTGTAATGCAGTGAAGGCGGTATTTGCCGGTGATAGAGTGCCAGCGTAGTTTTAATGAACCCTGCCACACCCGCCGCTGCTACTAAATGCCCCATGTTACTCTTGATAGAGCCTATGGCGCAATACTGGTTATGTTCCTGCTTGCCAAAAGCCAGGTTTAGGCCTTCTATTTCTATAGGGTCGCCTAAAGCGGTGGCTGTACCATGTGCCTCAATGTAGGAAATGTTAGCAGCCTCTACACCTGCATCGGCGATAGCCATAGCAATAGCCCCTGCCTGCCCGTCAGCGCTTGGTGCAGTGAAGCTACCTTTTCCGCCACCGTCGTTATTCAACCCTACTCCTTTTAAAACGGCATAAATGGTATCGCCATCTTTTATGGCATCATCCATATTTTTGAGCACTACTATACCGGCTCCATCGCTAAATACGGTACCATCACTCTCGGCATCAAACGGGCGGCAATGCCCATCGGCGCTAAGCATGGTTCCTTGTTGATAAAGATGCCCACTGTTGATAGGTATACTGATGGATGCCCCTCCGGCAAGCGCTACCGTACATTGGCCGTTCCGAATGGCATCGGCCGCCTGCGCAATAGCCAGCAAAGAGGTAGAACAGGCCGCGTGTACGCTTACAGCGGGGCCGGTAAGGTTTAGCTCATAAGCTTTACGGGTAGCTATATAGTCTTTCTCATTAATGGTAGCAGTTAAGAACCGCCCTATATTCTCTATTTTATCAGGATGCGCTAATACATTATTAATATAATAGGTATTGTTACCTACACCGCCGTAAACCCCAATTACGCCATTATAATGTTCGGGTAAATGCCCGCTGGTTTCAAGCGCCTCCCAGGCTAGCTCCAAAAAAATACGCTGTTGAGGGTCCATCAACTCCGCCACTTTAGGGTTAATGCCAAAAAAAGCGGCATCAAAGCCTTGAGCACCTTCAACAATACCGCGTGCTTTTATATAGTTAGGCGCATTGCGTATTTCGATAGGTATGCTTTTATCTAATTCTTCGTCGCCGAAGAAAGAGGTACTTTCCCGGCCTTCGGTAAGCAGCTTCCATAACTCATCTACATTATTAGCACCCGGAAAACGCACCGCCATGCCTACCACTGCTATATCCTGGTTACCATTATTTCTCGGCTTGGCAGCATTTACCCTGGCTACGGTTTTGTTACCATCGATGTAGGATGCCATGCCATTTACTGTTGGGTATTGGTATAGTTTAGTAATAGGTAAAGTATAATTGTACTGCTTTTTTAAAGCGGCAACTGTTTTGAGTGCCAGTATGGAATTACCACCCAGCTCAAAAAAATTGTCGTAAACGCCTACCCTGTCTATTTGCAGCAACCCGGCCCAGTAATCGGCTATTCGTTTTTCTGTTGGGTTAGCGGGCGCTTGATACAGCACCGATAATTCAGGGCGCTGCATATCAGGCGCGGGGAGCTTATTTCGGTCGATCTTACCGCTGGTAGTTTCCACAAAACCATCCACCCATACAAAAGCGGACGGGATCATATAATCCGGGAGGTGCTGCTCGAGGTTATCGCGTAGGTAGGATACGTCCTTTTTTTCGCCTTCAGCAGCCTTTAGGTAAGCCACCAGCCTTTTCTGGCCCGGTACATCTTCACGTGCCGCCACAACTGACTGCTGAATGCCGTCCATCTGGTTAAGCAATACCTCAATTTCTCCTATCTCAACCCTGTTACCTCTTATTTTTACCTGGGTATCCTTTCGGCCCAAATACTCGATGTTCCCATCGGGCAGGTAAAGGCAAAGGTCGCCGCTGCGGTATACTTTACGAATATTGCCATCGCCGTCTTGCCAGTCTACAAATTTTTCCGCGGTTAAGTCGGCACGGTTAAGATAGCCCTCGGCCAAACTAATGCCGCTAATGCATAATTCTCCCTGTTCGCCATCAGGTACCTGCTGTAGGTGCTCATCCAACACAACAATATCAACACCTTCAATAGGCTTACCAATATTGGGCAGCAGTGGCCAGGCATCAGGCGAAACTTCCAGTTTTAAGGCGGTGCTGCAAACGCTGGCCTCTGTAGGGCCATACATGTTATAAAAAATACAGCCGGGCAAAGCCTTAAAAAACCGGAGTATCTGCGGCGTAACCTTTAATTGTTCGCCGGCGCTGATCACATCCTGCAATGACGCTGGAAAGAATTGTTCGGCATCGGCAGCCTCAGTTAAATACTGTAACGCCACAAAAGTGACAATGATGCGGTTTACCTGCTGGTCGTTAATATACTTAAGTAGCCTTATTGGGTCAATACGCACCTCATCCTGCACCAGCACCATGGTACCGCCTGTACATAAGGTACAGAATATTTCCATCACAGAGGCATCAAATATCAGTGGCGAAAACTGAAGCGTACGATGCCCAATGCCCAGATATGGCGCTATGCGTTGGTTCCATTTAATCAGATTGATGGGCCCGGCATGGGCCACGCAAACGCCCTTTGGCTTACCAGTAGAGCCTGATGTGTAAATGATATAGGCTATACCGGTTTTGGCAACCCTTGTCGGCAATTCCTCTGGAGCCTGTACATCTCCGTCTGAAATGATAACTTTTTTAACGAGTTTTCCAAAAACATCCGCATCTGCCGCCGGGGCAAGGCAAGTATCCATCCCGCTATCGGCTATAATATCCTGAAGGCGTTCGGCGGGAAAAGTGGGGTCTAAAGGTAAATACGCTTTACCTGCTTTTAATATGGCAAACAGGCTTACCATGGTAGCTATAGAGCGGGTAGCGCTCACACCTATTACAAGCGCATCGGGACTGGTTGCGCATATTACTTCAGACAGTTGGATGGCTCTGCTATTCATCTCAGAATAGGTGATACACTCATCTCCAAATTGCACGGCTACTACCTCCGGATGCTGCTGTACTTGTTGCTCAAACAAATCCTGTATCAGCATTTCGCCTTCGGCAATTCCATAATATTTCTTATCGGCAAGAATACTCATTAAGTAATATGCACAAAGTTTTACAACCTTGCGTTTTAGTTTATTGTTTAGATTGAAATCGGCATTAATATAGGAAATTAGCCGTTTATGATATTCAAATATTAAAAAATATTTAGGCCACTATACTGTTATTATTGGTTTAAAACGTCTTACAAACATTTTAACTGATTTCAAAAAAATCTTCATGATCCTAAATGCGCTCATTTATTAGCCGTAATTGAAAAAAGTTAAAAATGCCGGCCAGAAGAATAATAACTATTATTTAAATTTTAGCTACGGTGTTACAACAAATGCTTTTACCACGTAGCGTATAGTATTACACTTACAAACAAACTTGCGTGCATACATTTACAAAGCTAAATCCGATTATTATTTTCATATTTGCACCCATCAACAGCTATGAAAAATCGTCTATTAAAAATTATGTCTGCATTATATTTTCTAAACTTTTAACAAACAAAAATTTTACTTGATTGTAAATTGAGCATCAGCTTAAAAGTTAATTATTAAGGTGCCGCAATAAACGGTGTCAACCGTAGGTTATAGTGCAAATATCTAAACATCATTATTTCTGTCTCTACACATCACATATGATCTTTAAAAAATCACTTTATACCATTTTGGTCATGTTTCTTGTTTTTTTATGCATGAATAGCTATGGCCAAAATTTACAAAATATTAAAGTTGATGACCTGAATGACCAACAAGTGCTGGAATTGGTAAAAAAAGCCAATGCCCTTGGTTATAGCGATGACCAGGCCGCCCAGCTTGCTGCTTCAAGAGGAATGCCTCCCGAAGAAATTGCTAAACTACGTGTGAGGATAAGCAATCTTCGTAATAAAGGCAATAACAATAATAACAACCAATCAACCGATACAGACACCATACCATCGGGAAGAAAGATAAACGGTATGGCTGCTGACAGCAGCTCACGAAGTAAACAAAAGAGCATGGCTGACGCATTTGCAGATCTGTCGCCTAAAATATTCGGTGAAAATTTATTCAGGGATGGGACTCAAACTTTTGAACCCAACCTTAGGATTGCTACTCCTAAAAACTACGTAATAGGGCCTGATGATGAGATATTGCTGGACCTTACAGGCGATAACGAAGCCAGTTACCGGCTCAAAGTAAGCCCGGAAGGTACTATAAGAGTGCAATATACCGGTGTGATAGCCGTTGGAGGCTTAACCATTGAGCGTGCCGAAACCAAGATAAAAGCCGCGCTATCTAAAACCTACCCTGCGCTTAGAACAGGCCGCACCACGGTTAATGTTAACATTGGTAATATCCGAAGCATTAAGGTAACTTTGGTTGGAGAGGTAAGAAAACCCGGATCATATACCGTGTCATCTTTATCATCAGTATTTAATGCCCTATACCTTTCAGGAGGGCCAAATGAGAACGGCTCGTTCAGGGATATTCACGTAATCAGGAATAACAGGGTTATACAAACCGTTGATATTTATGACTTTTTACTAAAAGGACTGCAAAACAGCAATATACGCCTGCAGGATCAGGATGTAATTAGCGTGCCTGTTTACAAAAAACGTGTAGAGATGACCGGCGATGTTAAACGCCCCGGCATTTATGAAATGAAGGATGGCGAATCGTTAACAGATCTCATTAATTTCAGCGGTGGCTTTTCTTCAACCGCCTACACAGCATCGGTAAAAGTTGTACAAAATACTTCCCGTGAAAGGCAAATTGCCGATATACCGGCTGCTGAATTTGGCACCTATCGACCTAATAATGGCGATAAATTTACGGTTGAAACCATACTCAACCGCTTTGCAAACCGTGTACAAATACGCGGCGCTGTTTTCAGGCCCGGCGATTATGAACTAAGTAACGGTTTAACCTTGGGTAAGTTAATTACCCGTGCAGGTGGCTTAAAAGAGGATGCCTTTACCAATAGGGTTTATGTACTGCGCTTAAACAAGGACAACTCCTCCACGGTGTTGTCTGTTGATCTGAACGATGTGTTAGCCGGCAGAACCACTGATCCTCTTTTACAGCGTGAGGACAAAGTAAGCATCAATTCATTACTTGACCTACGCGATGAATATACTTTTGAAGTTAAAGGTGAAGTAAGGCTTCCCGGCACTTATAAATATGCCGATAACATGAGTGTTGAAACGGCCATACAAATGGCGGGTGGTCTTAAACCCGATGCAGCTTTTACCCGTGTAGAGGTTTCGCGGAGGATAAACAATGCAGATACTTCCGGCCGGTCTTTGCGTACTGCAGATCTTTTCACCATAGCCATAGACCCGGACCTTACTTATCATGGCCAGCCTTTTATTTTGCAGCCTTTTGATGTAATATCTGTACGGCTTGCCGACAGGAACCGCCCTCAACTTAACGTGCTGATAAAAGGCGAAGTGCGCTATCCGGGCAACTATTCGCTGGAGAAAAAGAATGAACGTATTTCTGACGTACTTCGGCGTGCAGGTGGCCTAACCGTACAGGCCTTCCCTGATGGTGCTTCATTAAAACGGCCGGGGTCTAATTTAATTAACAACCCCAACAATAAAAATGACACCCTTAACCAGAAAAGCGAGCGTTTGAAGCTCATGAACTTAAAAAGGTTGCAGGTGCAAAATGGCGTAACAGACACCTCTAAAATAGCTTTAGGTAATGAAATTATCAGAAGCGATATGGTGGGTATCGACCTTAATGATATCATGAAACATCCGGGCGGAAGCTCTGACCTCATCTTACAAGATGGCGATATACTTAATATTCCTACAGAGCTGCAAACGGTAAAAGTTTCGGGAGAAGTGTTAAAGCCAATAAACGTAGTTTATGAAAAAGGCATGAGCATGAGCGAGTATATTAATCGCGCAGGCGGATACACATCCAGCGCTGATAAAAAGGCGGCCTACATTGAATACGCAAACGGCTCTGTCAAAGGCACCAAGAAGTTCCTGTTCTTCCGTAGTCACCCATCCGTAAAACCAGGTGCCGAAATATTTGTACCACAACGTGCTCCAAGAGAAAAAATTGGGGTGCAGGGCCTTATTGGTATCACTACGGCACTGGCTTCGTTAGCTGCAATTATTGTTGTATTGTTCAGAAAATAAGATGACAGGCCAAACACAACAAAACTCAACGGACCGTATTTCGCTAAAAGACCTGAAAGTTAAATTTATAGCTTTAAAAAAATACCTGTTCTCTAAATGGGTAAGCATTATTGCCATTAGTATAGTTGGCTTGTTTATAGGTGTAGCTTATGCCATTGTAAAGAAAACTACCTATAAAGCTATTACTACTTTTGTATTAGAAAATAATGGCAATGGCAATGCTTTATCGCAATACGCGGGTATTGCTTCTATGATGGGGATTGATATAGGTGGCGGCAAATCAGGTTTGTTCCAGGTAGATAATATTGTTGAACTGTACCAATCAGATTTCATGATCAGGAAAACATTGCTTAGCCCCACAACAGGCGGAGATAAGAATGGCTTACTGGTTGACAGATTTATCTCTTTTAATAATTTAAAAGATAAATGGAAAAATAAACCTGATTTACAAAATATATCATTTTCCATAGATACTACCCGCAACAAACGTACACGCGACAGTTTGTTATCTGATTTTACAGAGGATATCAGAAAACATTATCTTACAGTTGGTAAGCTAAACGATAACAGCAACATTATCAAGGTTGAAGTAAACGCTGTTGATGAACTGTTTGCTAAAGAATTTGCAGATAAAATAGTGAGTAACGTAAATAGGTTTTATATACAAACTAAGGTAAAAGCCTCTGCCGAAAACCTGAAGATACTGCAACATCAGACAGATTCTGTAAGAAATGTACTTAATGGGGCCATTTACCAGGCAGCAGCCATTACCGATGCCACGCCGAACCTTAACCCGACCCGGCAAATTTTACGTGCTCCGGTACAACGGTCGCAGGTAAATGCCGAAGCCAATAAACAAATGTACAGCGAGTTGGTAAAGAACCTTGAACTGGCTAAAATTACTACCAGGAAGGAAACCCCGCTCATACAGGTGGTTGATTCACCAATTTACCCATTACCTAAAAAAGATATAAAGATACCGGTAGGTGGTATTGTAGGTTTTATAATAGCTTTTGTTGTCGCTATCCTGTTTTTCAGCCTTAAGAAAAGCCTCGACGAGCTTTAGTAGGCTATTATTTACTATCCCCTATGTTTTACCATCTCTATAAAAATCATGGCCAACCGGTTTAAGGAAAAAATCATCAAACACCCATTATTCCGGGCCAGTATTGTTTATACGTTAACCGATGCTATTAATAAGGCTATACCTTTTTTGTTGCTGCCGGTTCTTACCTATTACCTTACACCTGCTGATTTTGGTATTACCACCAACTACAATATTTACGTTAATATTTTAACGGTTTTTGTTAGCCTGAGTATAAACGGAGCATTTTCTGTAAGCTTCTTCAAAATGTCTAAACAGGAGGCATCTGTGTATCTGAGCAGCATGATGGTGCTGATATTTCTCTCCTTCCTGGCTTTTTGCGGGATCACCTTTTTGCTGTCGGGCTCTATAAAAGCTTTCATTCCTATAGCCACTACCTATATTATTGCCGGTGCTGTGGTAAGTTTTGGACAGTGCATCACCGCCATCAACCTTGACCTCTGGAGGCT
Organism: Mucilaginibacter sp. 44-25; assembly: GCA_001898335.1. Classification (GTDB taxonomy): domain Bacteria; phylum Bacteroidota; class Bacteroidia; order Sphingobacteriales; family Sphingobacteriaceae; genus Mucilaginibacter. The sequence goes on from MKTS01000004.1 coordinate 150,323, forward strand.
GCAAGATAAGGCGCTTACTTTTGGCTTGTATGAAATAGCGCAGGGCCTTTTTGCCATAATTATATCGCTCATACTACTTATTGGTTTCCGCATGAAATGGGAATCAAGGATACTGGCTTCTGTAATAACAGCCAGCACCTTCGGCATACTTAGCCTGATCCTGATCTGGAAAAAAGGTTACCTTAAAAAACAGATCAGCATGGCTGCGATCAAAGATGCCTTGAGTTATGGTATTCCGCTGCTCCCTTATTCGCTGGGTGTATGGCTGCGTTTTGGTATAGATCGTATCTATATTACAAAATTTTGCGGCCAGAGCGAAACCGGTGTATACGCCACCGCAACGCAATTTGGCATCATTATATCTTTTCTAACCCTTGCCCTTAATAATGCCTTTTCGCCTTACCTGTACCGGATATTAAGCGGTGATGATGAGGCCACACTGGTGGTGCAAAAAAAGAAACTGGTAAAATTTACTTACTTGTACTTCCTGGCATTGGTCCTGGCAAGCTTATTCTTCATCATAGCATGCAAGTTTGTCATCAGCCATGTGCTTTCCGTAAAGTTTATATCGGCACAAAGGTTTATTCCACTGGTGATAGCCTCCCAAGTGGTACAGGGCATGTGTTTAATGCTAAGCCTATACATACTTTTTGTTAAACGTACCGGCATACTAACCGCCATAACTACCGGCTGCGGCTTTGTACAATTGGTTATTTCTTACTTCGCGGTTAAAAACATGGGAGCTATTGGCGGTGCATACGCGTCGCTGTTAACCAATATCATCAATTTGGTATTTATATGGTATTTCTCGGCAAGGGTGTACGTTATGCCATGGAATATTTTTAAAACTAAAAGGGCTACTGTTGGCACATGATACCTTACATCGTCATATCGCTTATGGTATTTGCATCGGGCCTGGCCGATCTGGTTGATATTAACCCGAAACTGCGCCTGTACATATATATTGCGTTATGCACTATGCTTACCCTATTTATCGGCACCAGGCTTGTAGGCCCCGACCTGGTTACCTACCGGGTAATGTATAATATTAACCCCGGCTTTGTCCCGGTAATAAACGCTATGGCCAAATTTACGGCCATCACCAGGTTTGAGCCGCTTTACCTGCTGCTTAACGCCATCTTCCGTACTTATGATATTGATTTCAGGTGGTTCATGTTTCTGTTCAGTACCACCTTTTGTACCCTTTTCTTTGTTGCCATAAAAAGGTATAGTTACTATTACCTCATTGCGCTTACCGTTTTCCTGGCCTATGGCTATATCTCAGGGTTTTCCGCGGTAAGGCAGGTAATGGCTGCAGCCTTATTTTTTTACTCGTTAAAGTACCTCATACGCGGGCAAAGGCTCATTTACTGCTTATTTATTGTTTTAGCATCTTTATTTCACGCCTCCGCTTTTATACTCATCATATTCGCTTTTGTAGGGAATATTTATTTCAGCACCCGCACTATTATCATCATTTGTTTGGTAGCATTCGTCACCGTAATATTGGGCATATTTAAATCAATTGCAGGTACCATACTCAGCCATATCGGCTTTTTATCGGCAGATAAGATCGACCTTTATCTAAGTGGCACTGGCTCTTTGTTAGGAACCGTTTCTATTTTATGGATGGCCATTCTGATGCTGTGCCTTATCTACCGCCAGAAGCTCGAACAGTTGGACTCCAATTTTAATCTATTTTTTAATGTTTTCTGGATAGGCCTGGCTATTTATGCGGTTTCCGTTGGCTTTGGTGAGTTTGGGCGCGTTGTGATGTATTTTAAAGTAAGCTATATTGTTATACTCCCACTTTTCGTACGGATATTTTTAAATTTTTACGAAAAGATCCTGTCACACACGGCCATAGGCCTGCTATGTCTTTCCTTCTTTTTTACAGCTATATATACGGATACGCAATTCGCCGTTGTTAACAGATACATCCCCTATAAATCCTGGTTAATAGATGAATAATCGCCATTACATCATATTCCATAATTCCTTTGACAAGATAGCGGGCACAGAGCGGGTAATCAGCAGTTTGCTTGAACTTTTATCATCACAGGAAGGTTCAAAAATTACCCTTCTGCTGGCCAGCGAGCCTGCGCCTTTAGCACTTGATATTCATCATCATGTAAATGATATCGTCTATCTTCATAACAGAGTTACACTGGGTGGTAAACTCGCGCTGCTTAAAACGCATGTAAAGCTTTATAAAGCCGCTGTTCATTTTTTGCGAAACTGCAACCCGCGTCAACAAACGGTATGCATCGTCACCAATCCGTTTTTAGGCGTGGTGATGGATATCGCCAGAAAAAAGCTAAAAATGGATATGAAGATCATCGCTTGCGAGCATTTCGCGCACGCGGTATCCGGGGGCCTTTCAAAATTGGCCCGTTCCATATTTTACAAAAGGATGTACGTGGTTACCTTAACCGAAAACGACCGGAAGGAAATTGAGCAACGCTACCACCCGTTGGCATGTATTTGCATACCCAATGCCAGCCCTTTTCCGGTAACTCCGTACTTAACCGAAGGAAAAGAAAAACTCATCCTTTCTATTGGCAGGTTAACGCCGCAAAAAGGCTTCGACCTGCTTTTACAAGCCTTTGCACCATTTACTAAGGAATACCCCGAATGGAAGTTGCTGATCATTGGCGACGATTACGGCGATAAACCTTTGCTTAACCAACTCATCAACCAATATGAGCTGATGAACAATGTAAGTATCATACCTTCCGTTAATAATGTAGATGATTACTATAGAAAAGCTGCTTTCTACGTGTTATCATCAAGGTTTGAGGGCCTGCCTATGGTAATGATAGAGGCTATGAGCTTTAGCTTACCCATTGTTGCCTTTAACTGCCCTACCGGCCCTGCGGAACTCATTAACGGCGATAATGGCATACTGGTAAAAAACGGCGATACCGGCGAACTGGCCAAAGCGATGGCCTTGCTGGCCGGTAACCCGGAATTAATTTTAAAACAAAGCGTGGCTGCACAGCATATGGCAGCCAACTACAGTAAAGAACGCATCAACCGGATGTGGCTTGATTTTTTTGAAAAGATAGGTGTATGAAACCATTAGTGCTGTTATTAATTCTTTTCTCTGCGCAGTTTTGTAACGTTAAAAACAAAGCCATGCACACGCAGGAGCCAACAACCCCAACCATAAATGTTAAAACAACCGGGGCGGTTGGCGATGGAAGGCATGATGATACCAGGGCCATACAAAACGCTTTATCGAGCTTATCTAAAACCGGCGGAACATTATTTTTCCCTGCGGGTAGCTATTGTTCAAGTACCATTGTGGTTCCTTCAAAACAAAACATCAGTATTAAAATAAGCGGTGTAAAAGGCCGGTCTGTTATAAAAAGGATTGGTGGCGATGTGGCCTTATTTTTCTGTGAAACACCCGGCAGTACCATTTATTTCTCCGGCTTAACGCTTAACGGAAATGCCAGCAGCGCACCCACATCCTGGAAGCGTGCTGCGAAAGGAGCTATTGCGATAGATAATGAAGTGAATGCCATATATGTATACAATGCAGAAAGGCTGGAGGTGGTAGATTGTACCATCCGCGACTTTCATGGTACGGGTATAGCGGCTTTCAGTACATCAACGCTCATCGCTAACAATAATATCATCAGCGATGTGGAACATTCAGGCATTAATGGCCACAGGGTAAATGTGATGCAAAGCTCAAATAACCGAATAAGCCATACCGGTTATGTACAGGAGCAGTACAGGTTAAATGGCAGGGTTTATAAAAGCAGTATTGAGCACCCTGTAACACAGTTCGGCGATGGAATAGAAGCGGAATGTAACAAGCTTACCGCGAACAACAACGTTATAATAAACGCCGGCAGATGCGGCATTACTCATGATCTGGGTAAGGATCTTCAATACAATACCCGTAGCGCTATTATACAAGGAAATACCATTACCTATAATGATAACAGTGTTATTAATAATAACCCGCCCGCGGGTATCTGGTGCGAACAGTCTGGAGACGTGGATGTAGAAAAAAACATCGTTAATATCAAAAACTCCGCTTCGGCTATCATATCCGGAATAAGATTTTATGATGTGGATGGTGAGATTATTTGTAACAACAACCAGATCAACGCCACCATTACCTCCAGGCAGCTAACAGCTGGTATTTCCTTGTTGGAGCCATCATCCACTTTCGGGCAGATCAATGGTAACGTCATCAACGGCAATTTCAAAAGCGGGGTGGTTTTGAGCTACGAAAAAGCAGGTTCTGCCATCAGTAAGCTTAGCTTAATGCAAAATCAAATCTCCTCAACTAAAAACAGTACAGCGTTTGATTTTGCCGTTAAAAACACTAACAACTTACCCGGGCAAATCAATCTGCAAAATAATCGTATGACTGGGGCCCTCATTAAACCCCTCAATATACTGGTGTATGGCGGGCAGCCTAAACAGGCAAAGGCATCTACCTTAAAGAGTACAAACAATATGCTTAACGGCAAATTAGTGAATAGCATAATGCCTCAAAAGTTGGGCATTTTATCTGAGATACATGAATAAGAAGCGTGTGGAGCAACTGGTGAGTGTAGTAATACCGTGCTACAATTCCGAAAAAACGATCATCCCCTGCCTGGAATCTGTTTGCGGGCAAGATTATGTGCCTATTGAAATAATTGTGGTTAACGATGGCTCAAAAGATAAGAGCGCGGAGGTTATAGCAGATTTTATAAATAAAAATAGCTGTCCATGCAAGATTATCCTGCATAGCACTCAAAACGCGGGGCCATCTTCGGCCCGGAATACCGGCATTGAACTGGCTAACGGAGAATTTATTGCCTTTCTGGATGCTGATGACCAATGGCTACCCGGAAAATTAAGCCGACAAATGAAGTTATTTGCCCAAGAACCGCAACTTGCTATGATAGGTGCGAACCACCCTTCAGGTGCGGCAAAAAAACAGGACGGTAGCTGGACACCCATTCCATTAAAGAAATTGTTATTTAAAAATTACTTCCAAACCTCATCAGTTATCGTACGTGCTGCTCAACTGCCCGCGGCACCTTTCAGGATCGAACAAAAATACTCTGAAGATTATGACCTTTGGCTGCGCCTGGCTGTTAAAAACCAGCTGGCATTGATCCATTCGCCTGCGACAGCAGATACACGCTTACCTTATGCTGGCAGCGGCCTTTCATCACGTATATGGGAGATGGAGCGTGGTGAGTTAAGTAATTATAAAAGATTACGTCAGCGAAAAGAAATTTCGGCATACGATTTGCTTAAATCATCATCATTCTCTATGCTAAAATTTTTTATCCGGCTGGTAAAACTTTTTACCAGGAAATAACTTTTTACGCATAGTAGCGTTGTACACAAAATACCCCACAAGAATAATATTACAATGACTGGAAATACTAAAGTCCTGCACGTTGTATCCGTATCAATGGTGTTACCCTATTTCATTGGCGAACAGTTTACCCATTTTACAGATAAAGGCATTAAATTTTATGTTGCCTGCCAACCATCAGAACATTTAAATCAATACGCCCAATTAATGGGTTTCGAGAAAAAAGAAATTAACATACTTAGGGAGATCAACCTGGTTGAAGATTACCGCGCGATAAAGGAATTGGTTGCCTTTATTAAAAAAGAAGGTATTGAAGTAGTTATCGCTCACACCCCAAAGGGTGGGCTAATCGGCATGATTGCCGCTTACCTTGCCGGTGTTAAACACAGAAACTATTTCAGGCATGGCTTGGTTTATGAAACCGCTACCGGCTTTAAAAAAATGATATTAAAGGCGTGCGAAAAGTTGAGTGGCCTGCTGGCCACTAAGGTGGTTTGCGTAAGCCCGTCGGTACTCAAGATCTCAGAGAAAGAACGCCTGAACGCTTCTTTTAAAAATGTTCTTCTTAACCATGGTACCTGTAATGGCGTAGACGCTACATTCAGGTTTAATCCGTCACGTTTTAACTCAACACTGTTTACCGATCTAAAAAGAAAGCTGGGCATTGGCGATAATGAACGTGTTATTGGGTTTGTAGGCCGCCTGGCTAATGATAAGGGTGTAAATGAATTATTGGCCAGCTGGAAAATTATCAGGGCGCAATATGCTGATGTTAAATTGCTCATTGTTGGCCCTTTTGATGAACGTGATATATTAGGCAAAGGTGTGCGCGAAGCATTAAAAAATGATGAGCGGATCATTTTCACCGGCATGATCACCGATACCAGCCCATACTATGGTATAATGGATATTTTTATACTTCCATCCTACCGCGAAGGATTCCCTACCGTGGTTCTCGAAGCTTCATCAATGGAATTGCCGGTTATTACTACAAAAGCCACTGGCTGCAAGGACTCTATTATTGAAAACGAAACAGGTCTATTTATCGACTTTGTTCCTGAAAACATTGCCAAGGCCATTAAATTTTATCTGGACAACCCCGAAATGAGGATCATTCACGGCAAAAACGGAAGAGCTTTTGTAACTGAAAACTTTGATCAGCACATTGTTTGGGAAGAGATAGATAAACAAATACTACATGTATCCGGCCGATACCAGGTAGCTTAATAGCTTTGACCATATTAAAATAAGAGAGGCCCCAGTTGGGCCTCTCTTATTTTATGCCTTAAACTGATATTACGCTAACCCGCAACCAATTCTCTTTTTAAAGATACCGCCGACTTGCCCTTTTTAGATGATTTTTTTTGTTTGTTAAGCCATATGATCAGCCCGGTTACGGGTAATGACGCCGCTATGAGCGAAACAAGAAAATAAATGATCTTACCCCAAATACCAATTAACGTAAAACGGCCGGTATGCAGGTTATAGTTGCTGGCAGCTACCTTATCATAAGCATTATAGTTCTTAAACAGATCCGCTTTGATAACCCGCCCGGTATATGGGTCAAAATATAAAGTATTTTGTTGCCTCACAATGGTATAAGGGTAACGCATCTGCACCCTTATGGCGCCTTCTTTGCCCGCGGGAGGGGCTATAAATGTTTCAATAGCTCCCGGATAATTATGCTGCATGTACCGATAAGCCTCATCCACACCGTAAATCTTTTTTTTACCTGCTATAATTTTTATCTTATCCTTTTTAGGCTTAGGACTATTAGTTACTACCGCAACGCTGCTTTTAACAGAGTCATAAACAAAAAACATCCCGGTAAAAGCAATAATAATTAAGGGAATGGCCGCATAAAAGCCCAGTACACTATGGAGGTCATAATTAAGGCGTTTCCATTTATTAGCCTTAATTTTTATGCGCAACGCCTGTTTCAAATGCCTAAACTGTTTTGGAAACCATAATATAAGGCCGCTCAGGCACATTACAAAAAATATGAGCACATTGGCTTTTACAATAGCGCCCCCTACCTCGCCCATTAACAAGTGCGTATGTAGCTTTAATACCACCGTAAAAAAATCGGTATTGAGGTTTCTTACTGAAATAATTTTGCTGGTATAAGGGTCAACGCTGATAGCGCGATCCTTTTTACTGAAAAAAACTACAGCGGCATCGGCTGTTTCTTTAAAACGTATACTATTGAATTTAAAATCGGGATAATGCAGTTTAATAGTGTCTGCCATTTGCTTAAACGCAGCCTTATGCTCGCCTACCCTTTGCACATGATAAAATTCGCGCTGAAAAAGCTCCCGCCCCTCGTTCTCAAATACCAAAATAGCAGCAGCAACCGATACTATAAAAACAACAAGCCCGCTAACAAGCCCCAGTATAAGGTGTAGTTTACCTACTAATTTTTTAAAGTTCATCTTTGAAAAATCATCATAAGTATTGCTACCCGCATTGCCTATGATAAATCACAACAAAAATATCTTTATTTAGATTAATTACAAATAAATACTAAAAAACGAGCCATGTAATTTCATTTGCAGTAAAGCACAACTAGTAGATGAAAACATATTACAGCTAAGAATAATAATAAGGCAAATTGATGGCTGATAAAGCGTTCGCTGGAAAAAACGGACATCAGCATGGTAAATAAACAATAAAGGCGGCCAATTGGCCGCCTTTATTGTTTATCATGGTTGCCCTCCACCACCGGCTGCTCCATAAACCTGCCCGGTTGCATAACTTGCATCGGCCGCGGCCAATTGCACATATATTGAGGCCAGTTCTGCCGGTTGGCCCGGCCTACCCATTGGCGTTTGTCCACCAAATTGTTTTAACTTTTCCATAGTAGCACCACCGCTCACCTGCAAAGGTGTCCATATAGGGCCCGGAGCCACACCATTTACACGTATACCCTTAGGCGCCAACTGCTTGGCCAGGGATTTTACATAGTTCATGGTAGCGGCTTTTGTTTGCGCGTAATCATACAGGTCTGGCGACGGATCATACGCCTGCTCTGATGTGGTACCAATTATAGCTGAACCCGGCTTTAGATGCGGCATCGCAGCTTTGATAGTCCAGAATGGCGCGTAAATATTTGTTTTCATGGTAGCGTCAAAGTCTTCGCTGCTCACATCCAAAATGGTTTTGCGGGTTTGCTGGCGGGCTGCGTTGTTCACTAAGATGTCTAACCCGCCTAATTGTTTCACGGCCTCATCAACCATTCTTTTGCAAAAGTTTTCGTCGCGCAGATCGCCGGGAATGGCAACTGCTTTCACCCCTTCCTTTTTCATCAGGGCAATTACCTCCTGCGCGTCCTGCTCTTCGGCAGGCAGGTAATTGATGGCTACATCTGCACCTTCACGTGCATAAGCAATGGCCGCGGCACGACCCATACCAGAGTCACCGCCGGTTATTAAAGCCTTACGGCCTTTTAACCTGCCCGATCCTTTATAGCTGGTTTCCCCATGATCCGGCTTCGGGTTCATTTTGCTGGCCAAGCCCGGCCATGGCTGGCTTTGTTCCATAAATGGGGGTTTAGGATATTTAGTTATAGGATCTTCAAGTGGTTTTGCTTCCATTGTGTTATTTGTTGTATTAGCTAATGCCGGGGCTGCAACAACCGCGGCTAATGTGGTTCCTAAGCCGGCAACCGCTTGTCGCCGGGTCATTTTTTTATCTTCAGACATGTTTTATTATATAAAGCTTTAATTACTTTTCCTCTACAGGCTTTTGCATCTCGCCATATCCCCGGCAAAAAAGTTTACTCAACTCATACCTTATACCGCTTATCGCGCTGGTTGTTATTACGCCTTTGCTCTCATTATTCACATCTGTTTTCATTTATTTGATAGTTGTATTTTATTATTCGCATGGTTTTAAAACTACTTTAACACAGTCGTCCTCTTTGTTCTGGAACATATCATAACCTTTGGTAACCTCGCTCAAAGGCATTGTATGCGAGATGATGTCATCAAGCACAACTTTCTCCTGTTTAACCAGATCGATCAGATGATCAACATAATTGATAACCGGTGCCTGCCCCATTTTAAGTGTAATACCTTTATCAAATAAGCGGTGGAAAGGGAAGTTGTCATAAGTAGAGCCGTATACGCCAACTACAGACACGGTTCCCATGCGTCGTACCGCTTTAAAGGCAAGATCCAACACCTTCATGCTGCCTACTTCAAAGTTGATCAGGGCTTTTGCTTTATCCATAATGCTGCGTTCGGGTTCAAAGCCTACGGCATCTACGCATACATCGGCACCGCGGCCACCTGTCATTTCACGGATGGCTTCAACCACATCAACGTTATGCGGATTAAGGGTCTCCACTTTGTTAACTGTACGTGCACGCTCCAAACGGTAATCAAGCGGATCAATAGCGATAACCCTGCTTGCTCCATTAATCCACGCTGCTTTTTGAGCCATTAGGCCAACCGGGCCCGAGCCGAATATGGCCACAACCTCGCCGCCCTTTAGTCCGGCCCAATCAATTGCTGACCATCCTGTAGGAAAAATATCGGTCAGGAAAAGCACTTGTTCGTCGGTAAGATTATCGGGCACTACCCTGGGGCTGATGTCTGCGTAAGGTACACGTACATACTCCGCCTGTCCGCCTGAATAGCCGCCGTAAAGGTCGGTATAGCCGAATAAGGCGGCGCCTTTTTGATCGAGCATATCACCATCGGGACCATAGTGTTTGTAGTTTGAATTTTCGCAGGCGGGAGATGCATCATGCTGGCAAAAAAAGCAATGGCCGCAAGCTATCGGAAAAGGCACCACCACCCTATCGCCGCGTTTAAGATTGGTAATAGAGCTGCCTACCTCCTCAACAATACCCATAAACTCATGCCCCATTACCATTGGCTCTTTCTGTGGCACACCGCCACTTAGAATATGCAGGTCCGAGCCGCAAATGGCTGTAGATGTAACGCGGAGGATCACATCGCGCGAGTCCTCAATTCTCGGGTCTTCAACGGTATCATATCTAATATCGCCAGGTTTGTGAAATACGGCTGCTTTCATAAATATTTGTTTGGTTTTTATCAACTACAACACTTTGTAATTCTTCATAGTTTTAATTATTATCATTTTAAGAAAAATAATTTATTTAAAACTTAACACATTTCACCATGTTGTTAAGCAAGACGTACCAAATACACTATGATTTTCTGGAACGCTAAAAAGCATTACATCTACCATAAAAGCTACCCGAATGTATACACTTGGAATAAATGCCGCTTTTCATGACTCCGCGGCATGTATTGTAAAAGACGGCATTTTGCTTGCTGCCACGGAGGAAGAACGTTTTACCCATTACAAACATGGCAAGAGGCCGGTGCCTTTTTCCACCTGGGAACTTCCCTACCATGCAATTGATTATTGCCTTAAAGTGGCAGGCATTCATATCAACGATATAGATCATGTGGCATATTCTTTTGACCCGTATTTGCTTGTAGGTGAAAAGTATCGCGGTAATGAAACCATTGAGATCCCTTTTGAAGAGGGCCGGTCTCATCTGAACGAAGATTTCGCCAATCCTTGGGAACCTTTGTTTCTGTCATCCATTATTAACGCACCCGGCCAATTGAGAGATGGCTGGCCGCATCATCTGCAGCAACGCTTTATAGGCTGCAACATCGGCCGCGAAAATTGGCATTTTGTTGAGCATCATATTTCGCATGCGGCAAGCGCGTTCAATTGTTCACCGTTTCGCAATGCAGCTGTCATGACGGTTGATGGCCGTGGTGAGCAAGCGACTACCACCTATAATATTGGCCATGGACAGCAGTTAGACAGGATAGGCCAGGTGAATATGCCGCATTCCTTAGGTTTACTGTACGAGGATGTTACCACACATTTAGGGTTCCTGCATTCAAGCGATGAATATAAGGTAATGGCTTTAGCATCCTACGGTAAACCGGAGTTTGTGAACGATTTCCGGGAGATAGTGCAAATTGGCGCTAACGGCCAGTATACGATCAACAATCAAAATTTAACCGAGCGGTTTGGCCCTAAACGTTTAAGCCACGAGGAATTCACCAAACATCATTTTAATGTAGCACACTCCCTGCAATTAGTTTTAGAAGAAGCCATGCTGGAGCTTACCGGCTGGTTACACGAAGAAACAAAGGAAGAAAACCTTTGCCTCGCGGGTGGCGTAGCGCTTAATTGTGTAGCTAATGCACGTATTCGCGACAAAGGCTTCTTTAAAAACATTTGGGTGCAACCTGCCTCCGGTGATGACGGAACCGCGCTTGGTGCCGCCCTTTGGGTTGATGCGCAACAACGCAAAAACGATGAGAAGACTTTTGTAATGGACCATTGCTACTGGGGACCGCAATACAGTGACGCTGAAATTGAAAAGCAACTAAAGCTTTGGAAAGTACCCTATAGAAAGCTTGAAAATATTGCCGAAGAAACAGCGGACATACTAATACAGGATAAGATCATCGGCTGGTACCAGGGACGCATGGAATTTGGCCCAAGGGCTTTGGGTAGCCGCTCTATACTGGCCTCGCCTATTAACCCGGCCATGCAGGCAAGGTTGAACGAGGTTAAAGACCGCGAAGACTTTCGCCCGGTAGCACCTGTTGTACTACAGGAAAAAGCCGGAGAGTGGTTTAACAATGCGGAATACTCTCCTTTTATGCTGTTTATTTACGACGTTAAGGAAGATAAGGCCGACCAAATACCTGCGGTGAGGCATACTGACGGAACGGCCCGCATCCAAACCATAAACGAACAACAGCATAAAGATTACTATGACTTACTGAAAGCATTTGAACGCAAAACAGGTGTGCCGGTATTGGTGAACACATCCTTTAATACACTGGGTAAACCGATAGTTTGCACACCACGAGACGCGGTAGAATGTTTCTGGTCTTCCCCTTTTGATGCTTTGATCATTGGTTCATTTGTAATTGAGAAAGAAAATGGTAACCGTATCTATAGTGATACCAACATATCAGCGGCCGAAGCTATTAGCTAATTGTTTAAAGGCGCTGCTTCAGCAAAAGTTTGACAAACATCAGTACGAAATTATTGTGGTGAGCGACGGGCCTGATGAACAAACTAAAGCTGCCATTAGCAAGTGGTCGCTTTACGATCATCCGCAGATAAAGTACCTGCCGCTTCCTCAAAAAAAGGGTCCGGCAGGTGCACGTAACTACGGATGGCTAAATGCAAAGGGCAGCATTATTGCTTTTACCGACGATGATTGCCTGCCTGATGCACATTGGCTGCAGCAGATAGTTGCCCATTGTGACCCCGAAAAAGAAATCGCGATAACCGGCAAGGTTATAGTACCCATCAGCGGCCGCCCTACTGATCATGAGCAGAACACAGCGCATTTGCAAACGGCAGATTTTATTACAGCGAACTGCGCCTGTACAAAGAAAGCACTGATAAAGGCAGGCGGCTTTGATGAAGAATTTGAAATGGCCTGGCGCGAAGACAGCGACCTGCATTTCAAATTCATTCACAATAACGTACCTATTACCAAAGTAAAAAGCGCCCTTGTTGTACACCCGGTACGGCCATCTGCATGGGGTGAGAGCATTAAAGATCAAAAAAAGACCATGTACAATGCTTTGCTCTATAAAAAGCATCCCGACCTGTATGACAGGCTCATTTGCCAAAAAACACCATTGCTTTACTATTGCATTATCGCGGCCTTTATCATGATGGTAGCCGGTTGGATAAGTCATCATCCGGTGCTTACAACAGAAGGGTTTGCCGGATGGGCCGCGCTTACAATATGGTTTACTTATAAAAGGTTAAAAAATACCAGCCTTTCCCCAAGCCATGTTTTAGAAATGATCTATACGTCAATTATTATCCCATTTGCCTCAGTGTTTTGGCAATGGTATGGTGCCATTAAATACCGCGTTTTATTTATCTGAAAGCCATGAAGATCCCTCCCTCAGAAATAAAAAAGATAGCCATATTCCGAGCCCTCCAACTGGGCGATATGCTTTGTATTATACCGGCTATAAGGGCATTGCGGCATGCTTACCCCAAAGCGCAGATAACTTTACTTGGATTACCCTGGGGCAAATCGTTTACAGAAAGATTCGACCAATATTTTGATAATTTTATCCATTTCCCGGGCTACCCTGGCCTGCCGGAACAGGAATTGGATAAAGCTGTGTTCACAAATTTTTTAAAACAGGTACAGGACGAACATTTTGACCTTTGCATACAAATGCAGGGCAATGGCTCTGTGGTAAACCCTATGGTTGAACTATTGGGGGCAAAATATATGGCCGGTTATAAAATTGAGGGACATTACGCGCCGGATGACGGCTTATTCATGACCTACCCTGATCAGGGGCACGAGATTGAACGGCATATCCGCCTGATGGAGTTCCTGGGTATTGAATCGCAAGGTAATGAGTTGGAATATCCTTTAACAACTTCCGACTATGATGCTTTGGATGCATTGCAGTTTGACATAGAACCGAAAAAATACGTTTGCATTCACCCCGGCTCGAGGGGCAGCTACCGCCAATGGCCGGTAAAATATTTTGCTGCTTTGGCAGATTACTGCATTGACGAAGGATATAAAGCCGTGCTTACCGGTACTAAGGAAGAAAGTGACATTATTGACGCCGTTATAAGCCATATGAGGCATGAACCCATTAACACCGCTGGCAAAACGTCGATGGGTGCTGTTGGTGTGCTGATACAAAATGCAGCCATGCTTATCTCAAACTGTACAGGTGTTTCGCACATAGCGTCCGCATTTAAAACGCCAAGTATAGTGATCAGCATGGATGGCGAGCCGCAAAGATGGGGTCCTTTAGATACGCGCGTTCATCGCACGATCAACTGGCTGCAATCGCCGGATTTTCATCTGGTATTCCGGGAGACGGTTGAATTGATGAGCCTGGCAGGCTAAGCAGGCGCTTAACGGCATTTGAAATGGCTTCTGCATCAGGCATTGCTACCGGCTGGTTGTACAACGTTCTGTTAACATACTGTATCACCTCATTACGGCTGCGCAGGTGCGCGGGCACGGCAAATGGCAAAACCACGTGTGGAACTTTCCAGGGCGTATGCTGTGGATTAGTTTGCGCGTAAAGTACCACTACAGGCGTATTAACTGCTGCCGCTATATGAATAGTGCCGGTGTTGACCGATACAAGCAGAGCTGAATTTTTAACCAAACAAACAAACTCCTTTAAAGGAAATAGCCCTGCTGTTGAAAAGCAGGCTGCTCCTATTTCGGCTGCTAAGCGCCCGGCAAGTAGTCTTTCGCTTGCAGCACCGGTCACTACAAGTTGATAACCATCGTCCATCAATCTTTTACCAGCCTCAACCCATAGTTTAAACGGATATTCCCGCTTTTGTTCGCTTACACCGGGATGGATCAATAACCATGGCTTCGTTAAATCCACACCAAGCAGGTTAAGCCGGGTCGAGATTGCGGGCCATGAATTATCTTTTACATTAAGGCTTAAATCATTGTTGTTGGTATGGGCGCCTATAGTTGCAACCAGGTCAAGATCGCGCTGTACCTGGTGCTTTATCAGGTCATAGGGCTCTTTTTCTGGCACCCAATTATTAATGAGTTGATAAGGATTTTCCCGGCAATAAGCCAATATATTAGGTATGCATGCCAGGTAAGCAAGCATGGCCGTTGGTTGTGGGTTTTGGCTGTACACCGTAAATATCACCGCGGCATCAAAATCTTTACTTTTGATATCGGCAATTATATTATAGAACGCTTCTGTTTCCCCGGCTTCCGCGGTCTTCACCCAAGGTACGTCATATATCATCACTTCGTCAATCTCAGGTATCATCGGTGTAATGCTTTTAGCCATTGTTGAGGTAAGCAACGTTATACGGGCACCGAAACTTTCCTTAAGCGCACGAATAGCCGGCCCCGACATGATCAGGTCGCCCATGTTATCCGGGCGGATGCAGAGGATGTTTTTACAGCCCTGCCAGTTCATGTTGGTTTGATTTTAACATCAGCATCGCTGCCTCGTCGATTGATTTGGCGGTAATTGTTGGTACTCTATGCTGCCCGGGCAGCCATTCGGTTTCATTACCATTGTCTATCAAAACCGTACTGCAACCTGCACGATTACCTGCTTCTACATCGTTAAGAATATCACCAATCATCCAGGATGATCCCAAATCAATATCGTGTTCTTCTGCTGCTGTAAAAAGCATACCAGGCGCGGGCTTGCGACAATTACAATCTTTGCTGAAACCCGTTACAATACCATCAGGATGATGTGGACAATAATAAAAACCGGCGAGTTCAATACCGTGCTCGTGCAATAGCTGACGAATACGTTGCTCTACTCCTACTAACATCTTCTCCTCAAAAAAGCCCCGCGCCACGCCCGATTGATTAGACACAATGACAAAAAGATAACCATCAACCTGTAAGCGCTTTAGCCCCTCAATGGCATCAGCCTGAAGGGTTATTAACTGCGGATCGACATTATAAGGAATGTCGGGTATCAATGTGCCATCTTTATCCAGGAAAACTGCCCTGTTCCTCATTAAGCAGCCTGGGATTGTTTTTGAACCAACCTTGTAACCGGTGCAATACTCCGGTAAACTGCCTTAACCATATTGGCTACATTTGCCCAGGTAAAATAACGGTTAACGCGTTCAATAGCATTCTCACCCATATCGCTTAGCAACATTTCATCGCTAAGTAAATCGTTAATAGCTTGCGCTAATTGCTGCGGGTTGTGAGGTTCAATCAATACACCCGTTTCTCCGTCTTTTACACTGTGTTTAATTCCGCCTACATTTGAACCTATTACCGGTGTTCCGCAGGCCATGGCTTCTAAAGGTGTAATCCCAAAAGGCTCATACCAAGGTGTGGTGATAAAAATATCGGCAGCCGAGTAATAGTATTTTAGCTTGTCGCGGTTTTTGCGGCCCGCGAAGATCACCTGCTCAATAACGCCATATTTACGGGCGATGTTAAGCAGCCTTGCGTATTCAGGGCAGGTCTCCTCTTCCAGTTGTTCGCACTCGCCACCAACAATCAGCAGCCTTACCTGCTTGGTTTTAGTTTTAATGCCGGCCAACGCCTCAATCACATTATCAACCCCTTTGCGTGGCACCATACGGCCCAACTGCAAAATAATATGCTCATCCTGCGGTAAGCCTAATATCCTGCGAGCGCACTGCTTATCCATCGGCGAAAACTCTTGATGACTAAAGCCGCAAGGCACTATGGAAATTTTGTCTTCATCAGCGTTGTAATAGTTAATCAGATCTTCTTTATCCTGCGGACATTCTGCTATAATATGATCAGCCATTTTCACGGCTCGTTCTTCAATAGCCAGGCGTTCAACAGGAAACTTATCCGCATCGTTCTGATGGATGCGCCTTACGTGGCCAAGTGCATGAAAGGTAACTACTAAAGGTATGCCTAACTGCTCTTTTATGCCCATAGCCACCAACGCCGACATGAAGAAGTTGGCATGCACCAAGGTGTATTCGATCTCTTCCTGCCTGATAAATTTAAGCATGCTTGCTTTAAATGCTTTCATGTAAGGTAATAATTCCTCTTTAGGGACATTAGCCACCGGACCAGCTTCTATATTAATGACGCGTACACCGCTAACCCAGTTTACCACATCGGGCAAAGCGATGTCATCTTTTCGGGTAAACACATCAACCAGGTAACCTTGTGTTGCCAGTTGCCTGGCTAATTGGGCAACATATACGTTTTGCCCGCCGGTATCAACGCCGCCAAGGTTTGCAAGCGGCGAAGCATGGTCGCTGATCATCGCGATTCTTTTCTTTTGATATTTCATGATGCTGTGATTAGTGCTTCGGGTACCTGCCTGTTGGTCACTTCGCTAAAAAGTTGTTCCCAATCATTGGCAAAACGCTGTATGTTAAAGCGCTGCATAGCTACCTTTCTGCCGTTATTACCTATTTCAAGAGCCAGTTGCGGCTCTCTGATTAAAAGTTTCATTTTTTCTACCAGATAATCCACATCGGTATGGATAAAACCTGACACGCCATTTTCTATCACTGCTGATAGTTCTGTTGTGGCTAAACCAACAACAGGGATACCCATCATCATGGCTTCGCAAATGGCAAGTCCGAGGCTGGTATATCTGATCGGATTAAAAAAGAAACGGTAACGGCTTTGAAATTCGGGCAGCTGCGGATGCAGCACCTCACCAAGTCCAAGGTCTCCTGTACCCATGCCCACCAGATCAAGCGGCACATGTTTACGAACGTTCATAAATATATCGTAACCCAGCAGGCGGCCACGCGCCGGCAGGTTATTAATTACTACAATGCCTTTATCTAAATCACCTTTGTAAACAACACCGCTATCGGTAACGCCATGTTCAATAACACGGGTTGGTGTGTTGTTGCTATCCCACATGAGGCGGTTAAAATGGGTAACATGCACCAGCGTAACCTCCGGGTCATCAACTACGTGTTTTGTATCGGTTGGATGTTGCCGTGGCGGGTCATGCTCAATGTAAATACGCGGCAATTTGCGTTGCTCTTCTGAAAGTATCTCGTACTGGTCAGTTAAATAATTGTTGTTGGTTTGATATACGATGCAATCAAACGAATGATCTTTAACTTCTTCGGCAGGGATCTCGATAACATTTGCTCCGAAAGGAAAGGTTTCCCCCCTGCCATAATAACCTTCAGTTTTTTCAGGCTTTGTGGGGATGTAAATATCATAGTTTCCCTGAGATAGATAGAACAGATAGCTGCCGTGGATATGCCACGTAAATATCTTTAGTTGGTTTTGCATGTGTGGTTGTTTGTGCCAAGAAGTAACCAAACCCAAAGCCAAATAAAAATTTAACTACTAAATAAAATTATATACTAATAATATCTAATTATTTACCCATAAATCAATATAGATGATAAAAGAAGTATCATTGCCTGTATTTAATGGCCCCATATAAAACTGTATAATAAAACTACATGTTGTATACTTATCCTAACAGTAGCATGAGAACATCACACACCGGATACCTGTTGCAATTACCCTAATTAATTTCTAATTAAATGGCTTATGATAATGCTAAGACTTTGTAAAAAAAGGACCTGTGTAAAAGATACCTATGTGCCTTGATAAAAATATGATGCTGATAAGCACCCTGTTAGCCTTTCTAAATGATGCTTTTTAACAAAGCTCATTGCCGGTAAAAACGGGCTTTAGTATATTTGAGGCCCGATTTTTTGATAATATATTGTGAGTATGAATCTGGTTGATATCGTTTCAAAGCATGTACTTTTACAACAAAGCCGTAAAGCATTAAAAGGGAGGTGCCCGTTTCACAAAGATGAAACCACCTCATTGATGGTGAATCCGTCAAGCAATGTATTTAAATGCTTTGGCTGCGGAATTGAAGGCGGCCCCATCGAGTTTTTGATGGCTCTTGAAGGTAAAAGCCGTAATGAGATCATTGCCAAACTGGCTAATAAAAATTTCCCTAAAGAGAAGGCTTCCGTGTGATAAGCTCTAACGGTTACTGTATCTGCTGATCGTTATCCGTTCCAGGTCGGTGCTGTCACCTTTGAAAACATCAAAGTCGACCGTGTGGGCTATTCCATTTACATGGCTCCTTTCCGAGTGCTGCCAGAACTTCCAATCGGTGCCCTTTTGTAAATTAAGCTTTGGCTGGTCGTAATGGGCTATCCATAAAGGGTAGCCATCAAAAAAGCCCCGCAGGTAGTCGTTATAAAAACTGATACCTGTATAAATAATCGGCTTAACCCCTGTTTTCGACTCCACATGCCGTATAAATTCCTTTAATTCCTTACGCATGGCCGCAGGCAATTTTCCATCAAGCCGTTCAATATCTACCACCGGAGGCAGGTCGCCATTTTCTATCTCCACATTCTGCAGGAAAAACCGGGCCTGCCACAAACCATTCTTCTTGGGCCTAAAAAAATGGTAAGCCCCGCATTTTATTCCCACTTTAGCGGCCTCGCGCCAGTTTCTCTTGAAATAGGGATCAACCTTGAGCAGGCCCTCCGTTGCTTTAATATAGGCGAATGAGATACGGACGCTATCTTCATGCATATGACGCACCTTTTGCCAGTCGATCTTACCCTGGGCATAAGAAACGTCTATGCCATGTACGCTATAACCCTCAGGTATGCTGATGCCGAAGCTCTTGTAAATGCGGCCCGAAGCAGGTGTGCCAATGTCCTCTATCCAGCGCCAGGCTGAAGAAAAGGTCTTAAATACATATCCGTAATAGAAAGGAGAAAAAAGCACGGCAAAGCCAAGCGTAATGAGATACCATCTTAAGTAAGGATACTGGCTTTGGAGTTTCTTTTTACGACCTGTAGGCTTTCTCCTTGCCGTAGTGGTCGTTTTCTTTTTAGGAACAGGCACAATGCAAATATAATTAGCTACAACTGCAAATCATTGGCTATTAATAAACGAGGGTTACTTTCCTGCTTTCAAACAATTATCAGGATATATGATTGATATATACATGAGCAAGCAACACAAAACCATACCTACTGAGCCGGAAGAAATGCCTGTGCACATAGAAGGGCCGGAAATTAAACAACCCACAGACCCTAATATCAGGGAGATACCTACTGAAGCGCCGGACAACCAGCCACCTGAAATTACACCTGATACGCCTAAGCCCGATGAGGGCGTTGTACACCCGGGTTAGCTAAGATATTCTGTTAATAATTAAAGGCTTTTTTAATGCCCAGTTCAAGCCCTCTTAATTCCGCAAGTCCACGCAAACGGCCTATGGCGGAATAGCCTGGATTGGTTTTCTTCTTGAGATCGTCGAGCATTTTATGCCCATGATCGGGCCTGAAAGGTATTTGGGTATCTTTTCTTCCTGAAGCAACCCGCTTTTGCTGTTCTTCAAGCAACGCCTTCATTACTTCATACATATCTACATCACCGGCCAGGTGGTCGGCTTCGTAAAAACTGCCCAGATTATCTCTTTTAGTACTGCGTAAATGCACAAAATGTATGCGGTGACCAAGGTTTTTTACCATCTCCGGGAGGTTATTACCCGGAATAACGCCAAAGGAACCTGTACAAAAAGTTAAACCATTACTGTGGCTATCAACAGCATTATAAATATCACATATATCCTGCTCATTGCTTACCACTCGCGGCAAACCCAGTATATCATAAGGAGGGTCGTCCGGATGTATGCACATCACCACCCCGGCCTGTTCTGCCGCCGGTATCACCTGCCGCAAAAAATGCGCGAGATTAGCCTTTAAGATAGTCGCGTCTATATTTTTATAGGAAGCCAGTACCGCTAAAAACTCATCGAGCGTATAGCCTTCTTCGGCACCAGGTAAGCCGGCTATGATATTTGCGGTGAGTTTTTTTTTGCCTTCAACATTGAGGGAATGGACATATTCTGCCGCAAGCTGCCGGATATGCTCCGGATAATCCTGCTCCGCGTTGGCCCGCCTGAGGATATGCATATCAAAAGCGGCAAAATGTACCATATTGAAATGCAGGGCTGTTGAGCCATCAGGCATAGGGTAATCCAGATCGGTCCGCGTCCAATCAAGCACGGGCATAAAATTATAGCAAACGGTATGTATACCGCACTGGCCCAGGTTGATCAATGTTTGGCGGTAGTTATCAATGTAAAGCTCAAAATTGCTGCTGCGCTTTTTAATATCTTCGTGCACAGGAACGCTTTCTACCACAGACCATTTTAAACCGGCAGCTTCAATAAGCTGCTTGCGCTGCATGATCTCGTCAACAGGCCAAACGGCGCCATTGGCAATATGGTGCAGCGCGGTAACTATGCCGGTAGCCCCTGCCTGCTTAATATCATTTAATGATACCGGGTCAGATGGCCCAAACCAGCGCCAGGTTTGTTCTAAACTCATAAGCGTAAATAACAAAAATAATTTAGCATAACCTTATGCTACCGGTTACAAAATAAAAACCGTTGTTTTGACAAGTATTTAGCGGTATTTCAAATAAATAGTGCAAAACATGCATAATTTATTACTTTTTCAACTTGCATTGTATTACATTGCCAAGCATTTAAACCATTATCGACCTAAAATTTAACTGCAAAATATAATAAACACTCCTCATGAACAACTCATTTTCGCTTGAAGGGAAAGTTATCATAGTTACCGGTGGCACCGGCATTTTAGGCAACGCGTTTATTAACGGCATTGTTGAAGCAGGCGGTATCGTGGGTATACTTGGCCGCAATAAACAAATAGCAGATGAACGCGCTGAGGCCATCAATGCAAAAGGCGGTAAAGCCATTGCCTTGATTGCCGACGCTCTTGACGAAGCGGCACTTTTACAAGCTAAAACCCATATCTTAGATAAATATGGCCGTATTGATGGCCTGGTGAACGGTGCCGGCGGCAATATGCCCGCGGGTGTTATACAGCCTGATGAGGATATTTTTAAGATCAATATCGACGGCATGAAAAAGGTATTGGATGTAAACCTTTGGGGAACTATCCTGCCTACACAGGTATTTGGCGAAGCCATAGCGCAAACCGGCAAAGGAAGCATCGTTAACATATCATCCATGAACTCTAAACAGGCCGTTACCAAAGTATTAGGCTATAACATGGGCAAGGCCGCCGTTGATTGTTATACCGAATGGTTCGCGGTTGAGCTGGCTAACCGTTATGGCGATGCCATCCGTATGAATGCACTTGCTCCGGGCTTTTTCCTTACCGAGCAAAACCGCAATTTGTTGACCACACCTGATGGTGGTTACACCAGTCGCGGAGAGTCTGTGATTCGTAAAACACCATTTAAACGCTTTGGGCACCCTGACGAATTGATCGGCGCACTGGTATGGCTACTTAGCGATGCCTCGGCATTTGTAACCGGCTCCATGATATGCGTTGATGGTGGCTTTTCTATATTCAGCGGGGTTTAATTACATTAGCAGTTATGGTAGGCAAGGTTTTAACGTTTGGTGAATTATTGCTTAGGTTTTGCCCCGATGCGGATAGCCATTGGCTAAATAATAATGCCATGCCGTTCCACGTTGGCGGCGCCGAACTCAACGTAGCTACCGCACTGGCCAATTGGAAAGTACCGGTAAAATATTTTACCGCACTGCCCGACAACGGCCTCACCGAACAGTTGATCAATTATCTGTATAAAAGAAATATCGACATATCGGCTATTGTAAAAAGCGACGGCCGTTTGGGAACTTTCTATTTAACAAAGGGTAAAGACATGAAGCACGATACCGTAATATACGACCGTGCAGAATCGTCATTTGCCAAATTAAAAACCGGCACCGTTAATTGGGACGAGGTTTTGCATGATATAAGCTGGTTTCATTTCAGCGCTATTTGCCCGGCATTAAGCCCGGAGGCTGCCGATATTTGCGAAGAAGTGCTTAAAGCTGCATCTGATAGAGCCATATTTATTTCCGTTGATCTGAACTACCGCGCAAAACTTTGGCAATATGGCAAACAACCTGTTGAGGTGATGCCGCAGCTCGCTAAATATTGTGATCTTATCATGGGTAACATCTGGGCAGCGGAGAAATTATTGGGTATTGCCGTTTTGGGCGATATTCATGAATCCGGACAGAAAAGTATTTATCTTAAAGAGGCCCAACGCTCATCACAAGACATTAAAAAGGCATTTCCAAAATGTAAAGTGGTAGCCAACACCTTCCGGTTTGATGCGCAGGACGGCATTGATTATTACACAACGATATATGCGAACGATGAGTTTCATCACTCTGCTGAGTACCACGCCGGTAATGTAGTGGATAAAGTTGGCAGCGGCGATTGCTTTATGGCCGGCCTGATATATGGATTATACAATCAATTATCCTACAAGGAAACTTTAGACTTTGCTACCGCGGCGGCATTTGCAAAACTTTTTATTGAAGGCGATGCAACAACAAGTAAAGTTGATGATGTTTTAAAAACTATTCGGTATGAAAACTAAACAGCGAATTACTGATGCCATAATTGCCCAAGGCATGCTGCCCCTTTTTTACCATGCCGATAAGGAAGTGAGTTTACACGTAACCCGAACGCTTTACAAAGCCGGCATCCGAGTAATAGAATACACCAACCGCGGCGAGGCGGCACTCGAAAATTTTAAAGCGTTAAAACAGCTACAGCAAACCGAACTGCCCGACCTGATATTAGGTATAGGCACCATTAAAACGCCTCAGGACTTTGATAATTACGCCTTAGCCGGCGCTGATTTTTTTATATCGCCCATAGTGGCAGAAGAAGTAGGCCATTTAGCCGTTACCAACAACTATTTATGGATACCGGGATGTATGACACCTACAGAAATTGACAAGGCTGCCAGACATTTTGATGTATCCTTTGTAAAATTATTTCCTGCAAATGTTTTGGGACCGGGCTTTGTTTCGGCAGTAAAAGATTTGTTCCCGGCTGTTAAGATGATGCCTACAGGCGGTGTAGATATGAGCGCTGAAAACATTAACGCCTGGTTTAAGGCGGGTGTGGTAGCTGTTGGTATGGGGAGCAAGCTGATCACCTCTGATGTACTGAACGAGAAAAATTATAACCAATTATATACCAATACCCTGCTCGCTTTAGAACTGGTTAAAGGGGCGCGGTAGCGGCAACCTTACATCATGAGCCAAACACAAAGAACCAACTACCGCTGGACGGTAGTTGTGCTGCTATTTTTTGCCACCACTATTAATTATCTCGACAGGCAGGTAATAGGCTTGCTTAAACCTACCCTTGAAAAGCAATTCAACTGGTCTGAAAAAGATTTCAGCGACATCGTAATGGCCTTCCAGGCAGCGTATGCCTTAGGTTTACTGGTGTTTGGCGCATTTATAGATAAGCTGGGCACCAAGCTGGGGTACAGCCTGTCGCTTATCATCTGGAGCCTTGCTGCAATGGCCCACGCTTTGGTAAAAAGCACGTTTGGTTTTGGCGCCGTGCGGGCAGTTTTAGGAGCTGGTGAAAGCGGCAACTTCCCGGCGGCTATTAAATCTGTTGCGGAATGGTTTCCTAAAAAAGAGCGTGCTTTTGCAACCGGGATATTTAATTCGGGAGCCAACATTGGCGCGGTTGCAGCACCTATACTGGTTCCATGGATATTAGGCATTTACGGCTGGCAAATGGCATTCATCATCACCGGCGCCATAGGGTTTATATGGTTGATATTCTGGTGGGTCTATTACGAAATACCTTCCCGCCACAAAAAAATTAACAGCGAGGAGTTAGACTATATCAATAGCGATGCTGAAGAAGAAGTAGCCGAAAGCGAACTGACTACAGAAAGGATTGCCTGGAGCCGCTTATTTACGGTAAAGCAAACATGGGCCCTGGTAGTAGGTAAGTTTTTAACAGACCCTATGTGGTACTTCTTCCTATTCTGGCTGCCTTCCTATTTTTCAAGCACCTTTAACCTCGACCTTAAAAAGCCTACGCTGCCATTGATACTCATTTACACAGCTACCACTATTGGTAGTATTGGCGGCGGCTACCTGTCATCGTGGTTTATTAAGCGGGGGATGCCGGTGTTTAAGGCTCGCAAAGCAGCCATGTTTATTTTCGCGTTTTGTGTGGTGCCTATTTTTACGGCAAGATATGCTACCAATATCTGGCAATCTGTGGCACTCATTGGTTTAGCCGCGGCTGCCCACCAGGCCTGGAGCGCTAACATTTATACAACGGCATCAGATATTTTTCCTAAAAAAGCCGTTAGCTCCATAATAGGTATCGCTGGCATGGCAGGTTCGGTAGGCGGTATTCTGTTCCCCTTCTTTATCGGCTGGGTGCTTGATTCGGCTAAGGCAGCGGGTAATGTAACGGCAGGTTATAATATATTGTTTACCATTTGCGCCTGCGCGTATGTGGCAGCCTGGTTGCTGATGCATTTTCTGATGCCCAAGCGTACGGCTGTAAATTTGTGATCAGTATTGAAACTATTGACTACACGCATGGGTATTAAACGATAATGCCCGCTAATGCGGGCATTATTGTTTACCGTCATATCAAAACCCATTAGAAAGTACTCCAGGTAAGCGAGTTTTTATCAAATAGTATACCATGCGAAAAATCAGGAGCGGTAGAAGTGCTGCCGTCCGCGCATTTCGCCAGGATGGCTACACGCCCGCCTGTTGCTGAAGACGGAATGGTGAGCGTAAGGCTGTTTGCTGATGTGCTGCCACTTGGCGGCGGAAGCGATGCACCCGTAGTATTCCAATATCCCCCTATGCCATATGAACTGGCCGAACTCGTGTTCCACTCTATGGTTATTGAATAAGCTGAAAAAGAGGTAACATGTATGTTGATAACCGCGCCACACGAAGGGAAATTTTGCGGTGCCACAACTGCATTTTTCTTGGTAGTTTTCTTTACCGGCGGTTTAGTATCAACCGGTGTAAAAGATGGTAACGCGAATAGCAATACAGCTACCAGCGTTGATAACATAAAATTCCTTTTCATAAAATTGGTTTAATTGATTAAAAATGAGAGCAGTAGAACTTACTTGACGGTAATCAAATAAAGTTATAGAATAAATTTAATTTAAAAAACATTTTTATTGAATTATTTTAATCTTAGAGAAATATTGTGTAGCCATCACGAATAGATCTGAAAACTCAATGCTCTTTATCGTCGTAGAAATGTTAAAAGATGTGAAATATTCCACATTGGTGTATTTCACAATGGTTAGTTGCTATATTTATCTCAACGAAGCGCGAAGTACGATATAATGCGTTTTGTTATTGTTACTGATAGGGATTCCCCTTCGCCCAAAAAACGCGTTACCTGATCAATTGCAATTAAGTATGATTAACCGTATACATTTACCGTTTTTTAAAATCTTCTCCGCAGTTGCTTTAACATTTGGCACGCTCAGCGCCAATGCACAAATGTCTGCATCGCTACCCTACAAGCAAGATGCTGCCGATACATCAGCAATCAATAGTGAGTACATCGAGGAAAAGGATTTTACCTCAGTCAAGACAAAACCCTCTGTCAGCATTTTTGACAATGTGAGTGAGAATGATCTGCAAAAAAAGGTATCGCTAAGTCTTAATAACTCAGGCGACCGCAAGCAGTTGATGAATTATCTCAAACAGCTTGAGGTAGGTGATAACGGATCTGCCGGCAACGAAGCCCGCAACAAAACGCTTTTTAAATTTGCCAATCTTTTTGCCCGGTTAAAGCTTTACCCGCTGGCTATGAAGTGTTTCTTTAAAACCTTACAAAAAAACAAGCAGAAACATAGTAACGAGGAGGTCGCAGTATCAGACAGTATGGGTATAGATGACAGCCCAAGCCCCGACCTGCCTATCAATACCAAAGATGATTCATTAGCTTACGTTCAGAGTTTACAAGTACGAAGCGAAAAATCCGTTAGAACCACTTATGAAAATATTTCGGGTACTTTTAATGATGGAAAACAGGCGGTGGCCTACGCATTGCTGTTCCATGTAAAACAGCCTTCTCCGGGTAAAAAGAAGGTGCATGTATTGGCTTATACCGGGCATACCTATATCACCCTGATCAAATACAATACAGATTCTACCTACGTTTCCTGTTCATTTGGCTTCTACCCTAAAAAAGATCACATATTTTCTGCTACGCCCTGGTTCCCATCAACTTCGTCGCAATTTAAGAATGATGCCGGCCACAAATGGGACGAGATCATTGGCAAGTTTATATCCAAGAAAAGCTTTGATAAGATACTCAAGCTTACCAAAGAATATAATGATGTTGATTACCACCTCAGCTATAACAATTGCACCGATTTTTCATTACAGGCGGCAGGCATGGCAGGTATTAGCATCAGCAATACGGAAGGTAAGTGGTTTATGGGGCATGGCAACAACCCCGGCGTAACCGGCCAAAGCATTTTGCAAGGCGGCTACGGCACTACTGATAAACAACCCGTTGCTACCTTGTTTAAAAGTTTAAACACATCTGTGACAGAAAAATAAATATAAGTCCAAAGTCTTTAGTCGGAAAGTCTGAAGTTTTACTTACGGCATTGTTAAGGAAGGCCTTGCACTTAATAATTACTGCTTAACACCCGCCGCCCAGAAAATGGCATTGGTGAACAATTTGGTGTAAGCCGGATTATCAAACAGCTTAGGCGAATGCCCCATAAAAATGTAAATGTTGCGGGCTTTGTACTTTGGGTTTGTCCATACCACAGGGTGGTCGCCCATTTTAATAGTACCGTTTGGCTGGTAGGTATGCTCATCAACGCTGGCTAACACTTTTACGTTTGGTCGCGGGCTTTTATCATAAGTATACCACTCCTCCTGTTTGATCAGAAATTTGTCGGGAATGCCACGCATCACCGGGTGTTGCCTGTCTTCCACTTTTACTTCGGCAGAGGCAAATGTCGCGATGTAATCTTTGAACAGGATATCGCCCATAAAGTGGTAAAACCAATCCCACATCGGGAAGCCGTCAAACTCACCCAGCAGCGTCGCATGGTGAAAGCCTATCCATCCACCCCTGCCATTGTTGATGTATTGTTCAAAGGCCTTTACCGCTTTATCTTTCCATCCGTATGGCGGATAGTCTAATTGAATAAAAAGTTGGTATTTGCTTAGATAAGCAGAATCAATATTATCGGTATTCTGAATATAATCAATTGTAAAGCCTTTGTTTGCAGCAAGCCCGTTCAACCAGGTTTTTGCTCTTTTGGAATACTCAACATGATGGCCGCCATTCTCATAAATAGCCAGCACCTTGAAAGGTTTACGCTGCGCAAAGCAGTTAAAACCAACAAAAAGCAAACATGACAAAAGCAGCGTTCTCATTTTTAAGTGAATACGTTAGAAGATCCCCAGGAACTTTTTGCGCTTTTTCTTCTTAACCGGTGGCGCTACGGTAACCGAATCGGCCAATACCTTTTTAGATTTCCAAACCCTCTTTTTGGCAGCAAGCAGGGCGGCGTGTTTTGCACGGGCCACACTATCGTAATTATATTGTTTGGGTATGTAAGGGGGCCGCAAATAGTTAGTGGCGGGTACATAAACCACATTACCTGTACTGGCTGGGCTTCTAAAGAAAGCGTATAATGATATAGCAACAAATATCAGCCCTAAGGTAATAATGACACCAAGCGTTTTCTTAGGCATAATAACAGTTGCCCGATTGCTCTCGTATACACCTTTATTGCCATTGAAATGCGCTCCGATTTCTTTTGCAAGTGTTTGAAGGGAGGCCAGTTGCCGGTTCTTTTCGGCATCTTCTTTTTCAAACTGCTCAACCAGTTTTCTTAAGCGTTCGTTTTCGGCAAGTACAGCAGCGTTACCGGCTTTACTTTCGCCCGAGAAATTGGCTTCAACAACAGCATCCAGCAAGTCAACACCACTTGCATAGCGTTGCGTAGGGTTTTTTTGCAAGCATTTATCTATAATGTTTAACAACCAGCGCGGTAACTGCATTTCCTGGTCGCGCTTTTCTGCGGTCCAGGTGCGGGGCAGATTATTCTGGCGCATAATGCGCAGGTCGGGTACCGGTGATTCCAGGTGCGCCATTCGCACGTTGTTACGGGCGGTTTCGCTATTGCCTGTAAGCGGGAATGGCACGCTGCCGGTAAGCATTTCGTATAAGATGATACCGTAAGCATACACATCAGATTGCGGTAGCATCTGGCCATCTGTTTGCTCCGGTGCCATAAATTCTATCGCCCCGGCATGCCTGATACTGGTACGGCGCTCCTCATCGGTAAGGATGGCTAAGCCAAAATCTATCAGTACATAATTACCTGTTTGGGCATAGTACTTAACGTTATTGCTTTTAACATCGCCGTGTTTGATACCTATTTTATGGCAATGGGCCAAAGCGCCTGCCAACTGGTATGCCAGCCTTATCGTTTCTTTGATGGTGAAAACACGGTCATTAGGTGGTTGGAGCAGGTCGCACAGATCGGGACCATCAATGTACTCCATCTCAATGTATGGCAACGATCCGCTTTCGGTTATACCCGAACTTAATATCTTTACCACATTGGGATTAGGCACCTCATTTACCTTTTGCAGCTTACCCACTTCGTTAATAAAGTTGCGATAGTTGCGGTCCTCAGTGTTTTCGGCGTAAACGGGGGTAGGCAATATCTTTACGGCGGTGATCATTGGCCCCATGCGCCGGCCTTTGTATACCGAGCCCTGCCCGCCCGTGCGTAGCGCACCCAGGTTCTCTAATCCTTCGGTTATGGTAAATACTTTACTCATGGCCTGCTGGTTGATAGCTGAACTCTAAAACTGCCGACTGCCCTAAAATGATCTGGTCGCCTTCCTGTAATTGATGACCAATGTGGGTAGAGCTTAGTTTGATCACATCCTTACTTTTTTCTGAACGGATCTTTATCTTATTTCTCGGCGGGATACCACCTTCATCCGCGTAGATATAAAATTTGCCTGCCTCATCGCTCCATTCTATGTGAGCATGCTGGCGACTCACATATTTGTTTGCCTCATCGGCTGCATCACTCGGGAAAGCTATGTGGTTGTTACGAAAGAAGCCGTCATCGGCCTGTGCCTTTTTGTCCCTGCCGATATTGATCTTATCTTTTCCGGATTGGATATGGTATTCCTTCTGTTCCGTTTCACCACCCAAAACCCTTATGTACGCCGAAGCTGATTGCTTAATAAAATTGCTGGCTGTCTTTATAAAAAACGCTGCATCAACATTTTTCGCGCGTATGGCTTCTGCCGGTAGCTCCTCATCGATTATCACCTCCAATTGCCAGTTTTGTGGCAGGTTAACTGCATAATCATCTGCAATGCGCTGTACCTCATCTTTAAAAACTCCCGGCTCTTCGGTATGCACTGCAGCTTCGTAAAGAGATTTATCTGCCGCAGGGGCATTAATATACAGGTTGAGGCCGCGGATGTTTCCACCCTCGCCTCCTTCTGCTTTTTGTAACTCCTGTTTAATAAATTGAAGCAGCTCGTACCGTATACCCTTAACATCAGCAGGCCGATCCGCCTTATCGTTTTTAAAAAAATTGAACATCCTATCCAGTAAAGTAATTTACCTAAATTTTAGTGCTTAACTGACCCTAATCTAAAAAAGTATCTCTCAAATAATTATGGCTTAATGCTGTTTATAACATCCTTAAGCCCCGCACTGGCATACGGTATAGCACTATACCATAAACCAACGCATTATTCAGTTGTTTGGTCTGTGATGCTTTTAATGTAGCCTTTTCCCTTTAAGAACGGTATTACATGCCGCCCTGCCAACTTAACCGCGTCAGACGACCCTTTGGTTGATTCTATCCTTACGCAAACCACCATATTACCCACTCCGTTAGCCTTGGGCGCAAAGAATACATACCAACCGTCGTTTATTTGCTCGCCTTTCCAGATACGCTCAGGTGTACCGGTTTTACCGGCAACTGCAAGGCCCAGTGTATATTGTTTTGGCGCGCTTTGCTCTATCATATAATGGCGCATCAGCCCTGCATAACGCGGATCGTTCATCAGCTTGATGCCCGGTTTCACCTGCGTTGCAGAATCGCTCACCTTAAGCACATAACGGTTTTGCGGCATGGTACCATTGTTGGCAATACCGGCGGCCATGCGTGCCACAGCGGCAGGTGTGGCAATCAGTTCGCCCTGTCCCCAGGCCATACCGGAGATACCTTTGGCCCTTGTTTTACGGATGTTGTTAGGGTTATAACGTGGCCTGGTATTGAACTCCGTTTTGCGCCAGAGCTTACGCCATTTTTCTTCTTGCTGTGCATTCTCCTTATCGCGGCCATAGTAATAACCGCCAACGCCATGTAAAAACATACCGGTTTTTAAGTAAACGGTTGCCATATCTTCCTGCAGGTGTTCCTCGTTAGCCAGCTTGATGAAGTATACGTTGTTTGATTTGGCAACGGCACGCTCCAGCGTAATTACACCGGTTTCATCAGGCTCCAGGCCTTTAGTGCGGATACGCTCATAGCTGGCCACGTTAAACTTGCGGTTAGCTGCAGCCATACCCAGTTTATTGAACGATGCGATGGAAGTTGCCAGTTTAGCAGTTGAACCGGGTTGCGTTGCGAGAGTAAAACCAAGATCCTGTGTGGTGATCCAGCCGGAAAGCTGATTTTGGTCGGCATAGCTCATGGTCAGTTTTTCCCAATCATGCACAGGTGGCAGCGGATAAGTGGCCGATGTTAACACATCTCCCGTATTGGATTCCATTACTACGACCGATACACGGTTATCCAACAAAGATGTATCCTGTGCTATCGAGTTTTGTATCTCGGTTTGCAGTTGGGCATCCATGGTGAGCCTTACATCGCGGTTCCGTTTTTTGAAGTCTTCCACTTCCTTGCTGTTTATACCTGCAAGCAATAAAGGCGCAATGGCACTGTAATCGCGCTTTACAACCGTCATTTCCTTAACGCCTCTCGCCAGGAACCTGTCTTCCCGGTATCGGTTGGCGGTTACATTGAATTTCTCAGTCGGCATTTGGAAACCCCGCAGTTCCGCAGCGTGTTCGTACTCCGCAAAGTAACCGTTAGGGCTACCGTTGAAAACGCCGGTATTGGCATCTCCTATCCAAAAAAACATTTTATCATCAAACGGATAATACCGGTCTAAACGTTTGTGCATCGCCGAATCGATATTGTAATCGGCCGCACCTGCGAGGACCAACTTACGGTGTTGTTGCTTTACCAGGTTGGGATCGCTTGTTGCTAATAACACACCATCTCGATCGTAAAGATTACCAGCCTCAAGGCGGTTCATTAATATGGCGATACGCGGGTTGTAACTGAACATCCGGGCTCCGCTTTTATCAGCCACCAGTGATGGCTTCACCACCCATTTTTTATTATTGAACGAATACCTGGATACGCTCACCGATAGCAGAACCACCCCACTTAAAGCGGCCATGAGTGCCGGCACGAGGTTCTTATCCTGCTGCTGCGAAATGTAATTCATTTGCACAGGCGTACCCCTCACCTTCGATGCTGACAGCAAAAAGCCGGAAGCCAGCAGGTTAGCCACTAATGATGAACCACCATAGCTTTCAAACGGCAATGACACGCCGGAGAGCGGTAACGCCCCTGTGGAGCCGCCTGCTATCAGCAAAAACTGCACAAAGGTTGATATCCCTATACCCGCACATAAGTAAAACAGAAATGGTGTACCAGTTCGCCGCCCTATGATAATAGAACGGTGCAAATAAAGCAGAAAGAGGATAAAAATACAGGTCATACCCGTCCATCCGAACTCTTCACTCATCGAAGGCAGTATCATATCGGTATGTGCCTCAGGGATGGTTTTGGCAAAGCCTTCACCGACGCCTTGCCCCGCAACGCCACCGCTGGACATGGCCCAGAGCCCGTTGGCTACCTGGTCGCCGCCATAGACCTCGTTATTCCAGGCATCCTGCCAAATGGCCTTACGGTCTACTAAACGCTGCACCGGCCCCGGGAATAATTTGCCTAATAAAGGCACTTGGTCTATGGTAACAAACGCTGCCATAATAACCAGCACCATAATGGCCGATTCGCTTAACGAGCGGCGGTTGAACAGCATCATCAATGAAACGGCAACCGCGGTGATGAGCGCGGCAAGCCACACATTTTTGACAAACCAGCTTACCAGTACATACAGTACTACGGCTATCGCCATGAACATGAAATCACCGCGCGAAAAGGAAAACAAAACGATGAAAGTAAATAGTACCACCATTGCCGGCCCAAGGTCGCCCAGGATAAGGAACAGGAACAACGTTACCAATATGGCTATCAGCGCGAACGAGAAAAACTGCCAGCGTTTGTTCCAACTGGTATATTCGCTAATGAGTTTCTCGTTAGCCGCAAAGAAACCAGCCAGGAACAAAATGATAAGATATTTCACGATCTCGCTGGGTTGGAACCCGAATAAGTTAACCTTTACACCGCTGCCCTCAGGCCCTGTACCAAACTTGATGGTAAGCGCCAGTAAGGTTGCTGCTAAAGCCACCCAGGGCCAACCGTTTGCTGCCGCGCGGTTCTGTTTAAATACCAGCATGCGGTACACCCATGAATCGGGTGTAAACCGGCGGAGGTTGAAAAACAGCATCACCAGCATGGCAACCAAACCAATGCCTAAATAAAAGAGCATATCCTTAGCCAGGAAGCGGTCGCGGAGAGGATCTTGTAAGCTGAGTAAGGTAATGAATGATAACCCGGTCAAGGTCATGATCACCGGCAGGATCAGTTGATCGGCGTTTCTGAAACCTATCGACAATACTATGTGTACCAACAGAAAGGCGCCCAAAAAGCTGCCGACTATAATGTAAAACCAGTGGTTAAAATCGTCAACGGTGCGTATGGTGAGCGATTTTTCCTTTTTAAGGATATTGAAATCGCGGGTGGAGAATAAGCGTATTGTATGTGGCTGCTGGTTAAAAGTAAAAGTGGCATCGTCATCCAGTTCCTGTATCCCTTGCGATGTACCAAACTGGTATCCGGGCTGCAGGGGTAACACTTTAAACGCCTTGCCGTTTGGCAGATGCGTAAACTGCGCCACACCTTGCTCATTAGTGCGGGCATAGGCAATTAGTTCCTGCAGATGCGGCCGGCCGGCACTATCCGGTGTAAATACCCTGGTAAAACCATTGCCGTTCTCACGCGTCCGTTTAACCTCTTCTATCTCCTCATCATTGTAAATGCTATCCTGGGGCAGTACCATTTGCAGGCGTACCAACACACCTCCAACTGGTTGCTGTTTATTTAAGATATTTACAGCTACAACTCCACTACCCATATTGAGGTCAGTACTTTGCGGCACCTGCTTTGGGTTACTTTTCTCGCTCACAAACAACGATGAATCCGCGCCTGTGTAACCTAATAAAGCCCGTGAAGCTTCTACCCTGCTTTTGAACGACTTGCCACCCTGCGCGAATGCCTCATCGGCAACAATAAAATATTTGCGTTTGTTCAACTCACCGATGTTATCAATCTGTAAGTGATTATCAGTAGCGTTGGCAACAGTTGAGGTGATGAGGTCGATATCCTTTTTATCCTCAAAATAATAGCCTTTAGTAAGGAGGCGCTTAAGTTGGCCTGCCGGATGACCTGCGTTGAGGTTGATCATGGTGCCATCCTGCAAACGTTTATCCACATCGGTAAAACGGGTTTGCAATACAGTGTGTAGCCGCAGGAAAAGGCATACAAACAATGCCGTTAACAGTACTATGAAAATGCGCTCGGTCCATCGACCGGGTTGTTGCACTTTATCTGCTTCCATTTACTTTTGCGGTGGTTTTGGGTTTAGCGGTGTTAGTGTTTGTAATGATCATAGGGAAACTCGCCGTGATGTTTTTATCCTGCGCAAACACATAGTTGTTACGCACTGGCAAACGGCAATTGCTGAACTGCACGTTGACTAACGACAAGCCATTATTGGCAAATTCAACCGCCACGTCAAAATCTTTAAACCTGAGGTTTTCAATTACAATAACCTTGGCTTTTCCACCCAAAGCCAGCGCAGGGCCATGATAGGCGGTATCACGCTGCAAAACAAAGTTCCCTTTGGTTTTAAGGTAAAGCGTATCCTGATCGATGTGCAAAGTATCGGTTAACAATACCGGCTGCTTAAAAGCCGTATCTGTTAAAACGAGGGTGTCTCCTTTAAAAGCATCTATAGCGTCCTGTAGTTTAACTTCGTTGCTATTGCGCAGCTTTGCCGTATCAGCAACCGGTTTTGTCACTTTTACAGCAGGCTGCCCTTTCATGAACAGCCAAACGGTACTTCCTAAAAACAACAGGCATAGCAGCCCTAATATGACGGTTAAACCGCTGTTTCCGCTTTTACGCATCTGGGGGTCGGGTTTTGTTGTAGATGGTTTTATATCTTCCTGGTTGGTTCTTTCTTTGCTTTCCTCGGGTTCTTCTTTCTTTACCTGGTTAGTTATGGGCGCAACCACCTGAGGCTGATGCCGGGGTTTATCGTTATATACCAGCACAACGGTCACGTTATCCCGACCACCGTTATTGTTAGCAGCGGCTATCAGCTCGCGTGCTTTTTCCTGTAACGAAGCGTTTAAGGTAAGTATGGATAAGATGCCTTCTTTATCAACCAGATCGGTAAGGCCATCACTGCAAAGCAACAGAAGATCTCCGGGCAGGAAAGGTGATTCACCGGTTTCAACAAAGCTATCGTCTGTTTCTATCTGGTTGCTGAAGCCTAAGGCTTTGTTTATTTCGTTACGCTTAGGGTGGTTCATGGCGGCATCTTCTGTCAAGCGTCCGCTATCCTCCAAAAAGCCAACAAAAGAGTGGTCTTTGGATATTTTGACTAAAGACTGATCGCGCAGCAGGTATAAACGCGTATCACCTACGTGAGCGTAATAAAAGCGGTTATTCTCAATATCGGCAATGGCCATGGTGGCTACGCACGCCATGCTTTCCAGCTCTTTATCTTCCGCTTTTTTCGCGGCTATATCCCGGCTGGCTTGCTTAAAAGCTTCAATCATCCCCTCAATGATATTGGTTTGGGGCCTACTGAGCTGCTCCGTAAAAACAGTCTGCGCAATTTCGGCAGCTACCTCTCCGCCATTATATCCGCCGACACCATCAATTACGGCGGCAAGCACCAACTTGTCATGCATTATTCTGCGGGCAACAAAAGTATCTTCATTGTTGCTGCGTACCCTGCCGGTATCGGTTTGTCCAAAGTAGTTTTCAGCCATTGCGTTTACCCGATCTTTTTATATCAGCAAAGTGGGTGAGCAACATTAGCCCGCCAATTACCAATAAGCCTATAGATAATATTTGTGACATTAATTATGCTTTAAACAGGTTTAAACCTATAATACCGTTAAGCAGCATGCGCGAGTTTACAGGCAATTCCACCCATTTAGGCGAGTTGATATCGCTGCGCTCTAATTTAACTTCGTTCAATGTGGTCATCTCACCGAAAGATGCCAGATAGAATTTACCATCAGAACGGTTATACTTGATCTGCAAATGCGGCGCGTTAACCCAATCTGAAGGTATGGTAAATATGTTGGAATCTTCGCGCGTTTCCTCACTGCCTGATACGATGATCTCATCGTCTTTCATCAGGTACTCCACCTTTTTACCGGCAAACTGCTGGTCGGGAATGATGGTTTCCAGTTTGGCAAGGCTATCTTTTGGCGGCTTTGCAGATGCTTTTTTCTCTTCTTCCGCAGCCTGCAGATTATCTTCGTAAGGTATCTCGAAATACCCTTCGCTGTAATAGTTAAAGCCCTTTAATACATCCTGGCTCACATCAAAAGTTTGCGCGATACCGGTTTGGCGCGGTATAAAGGTTACCCGCAGATTCTGCTCTTTTAGTGGTTCATTATTATCAGGTAATAACTTACCGATAAAACCTTTATCACCACGGGCATAATCCGGGTGCGACACCAGCCTGAAAACCCATTTAGAACCGGATGGTTTAACCGTTTTGCCGGCATCCCGATACTCTTTCAGTATCTCGTAAAACTTCTCTACCGTTTCCTGAACGATCAAGCCGAAGATGCCCTGCTTATCGGCGATGAATTCCTTGTAATCATCCGGGTTAAAGCTGATGATGAATTCATGATAGAAAACCACCCTATCGGCAAACGATAATTGCTTGATAGATTCCCTGAATTTTTCGACGATGTAACTGTAAACAGTATCAGGTGTAAGGGCGTTTGCTTTAGCCTTTTCGGTAGTTTCGTTAGTGAGAAACCAATCCTGTAAACCAATGCGTTGCCAAAAATTAGGTGTAGATGCCATCGGGTAAATTCAAAAGTTAAAATCCAAAAGTCAAAAGCAAGTCTTTGAAAACCTTGCCAACCTTAAATGTTTGTGGTAGTCTCATTGAACACATTTAGCTAACAGATGTTTTATTGTTCCTGCCGCGCACCAGTAGTGTCCGGCTGCTGATTGTTAATGCTATCTTGTACCGGCCTTTGCGGCTCTACCACAGGCTTCTTTACAACCGGCGTATCACGCTTAACAGGCATACTATCTGCCTGGCTATTCTGATCTTGCGGATATTTTGAGCCGTAGTTAACTCCGGTAGTATCAGGTTTGTTTTGTAAACTATCCTGATTTACCTGTTTATCCTGCCCGTGCTTTTTAAGGAAAGTGGCGTAAACCGAGAAGCCCATAAACAGTACCAGCAGCACCATTATGGTATAGTAATAAGGCTTGGAAAGCGACACGCGCGATTCATCCTCAACAGGCTCTGTTTGAGCAGGCTCCGGCGGCGGGCCGCTTTGCTGATACTGTAGCAACAGGTTATGTAAACGCTCGTTCTCGCTGCGCAGGGCCGCATTGCTTAACCCCCCGTTAAAATCATGACTGTCGGCCGCAGCCATGCTACCGCGCACGATGGCATCATGCAATTCGGTGCCGTTCCTGAACCGTTTATCAGGATCTTTTTGCAGGCACTTATCAATAATTTTTAAAAACCATTGTGGCACCTGCATTTCCTGCGCTTTCTTTTCATCGCTCCACGATGCAGGCAAAGCAGCGCGACGGGCGTTAAGCAGATCTGGCACCGGCGACTCGATGTGTGCCAGCATTACCTGGTTGCGGGCGCTGTCACCGTGTCCTTTTAATGGGAAAGGCACTTCACCGGTTAGTAATTCGTAAAGGATAATACCATAGCTGTAAATATCGGTTTCCTGCAGCATTTTACCTTCGTGCTGTTCCGGAGCCATAAACTCTACTGCACCCGCATGCCTTATGCTTGTACGGCGCTGCTCTTCCGTCATCACGGCAAGGCCAAAATCCAGAAGTACATAGTTGCCGGTATGTACGTTATATTTTACGTTATTGCTTTTAACATCGCCATGCTTTACACCTACCTTATGGCAGTGCGCAAGCGCGCTGGAAAGCTGGTCGGCCACGCGGATGGCCTCCTTAAGCATAAATATTTTTTCATGGGGCTCTTTTAACAGCTCGCAAAGGTCAGGGCCTTCAATGTATTCCATTTCAATGAACGGGAAAGAGCCACTATCGGTAAGCCCCCAGCTCAATATTTTCACCACATTAGGGTTAGGCTCCTCGTTTACCTTTTGCAGTTTAGTAACCTCGTTTTTAAAATTGCGGTAGTTACGGTCGTCATCGCTTTCGTTGAGTATAGGGGTGGGCATCAGCTTAATAGCGGTAAGCACCGGCCCCATACGGCGCCCTTTATAAACGGAACCCTGCCCGCCGGTGCTCATGGCACCTAAATTTTCAAGTCCTTCGGTTATAGTAAAAACTTTGCTCATGGTAGATATTTTCCGTTACAGGTGACGGCAATTTACAGACTAATCTACATTTTACCACACCATTTTGTTGTGATAATTTTTAGTGCGGAACTGATGGCATAAAAAAAGCCCGTTGCTTCTAAAAAGCAACGGGCCATTATATCTTCGTAAAGCAGCCTAATTTAAAGGCGCATATGCCGATTTACGTATAACATCGGCAAGCAGCTTTACCGAATACATGCGCGATTGAATATCAAATATGGGCGAAGTAGCCATTATTTCATCAACGCCTGTTTCTTCAATAAAACCGCTCAGCTTATTTTTTATGGTTTCGGCACTGCCAACAAAAGAGTAAGCCAGCATCTGCATAACGGCCTCCTCTTCGTATGGCGTCCAAATTTCGCTCATATCTTTTACCGGCGGCGGCAACAATTGGCGACGGCCTGTCACTACGCCAAGGAACATCTGCTTCATGGATGTAGCCAGGCGTTCTGCTTCAATATCAGTATCTGCTGCAATAACATTAACACATGCTATTACGTAAGGCTCTTTCAACTTATCTGACGGCCGGAAATTATCATGGTAGATCTTTATCGCCTCCCTAAAATACGTCGGCGCGAAGTGGCTGGCAAAAGCATAAGGCAAACCCATAGCGGCAGCAACCTTTGCACTATCTGTACTTGAACCCAGCACCCAGATAGGAATATCCAAACCTTCGCCGGGGATTGCCCTTACCTTGCTACCCGCGTTATCGGCAGAGAAAAAGGTTTGCAGCCTTAGGATATCCTTTGGAAAATTTTGAACAACGTTAAAGTTTTCACCACGAATAGCCAAAGCGGTAAGCTGGTCGGTACCTGGCGCACGACCAAGGCCGAGGTCTATCCTGCCGGGGTAAAGCGACTCTAAAGTGCCAAACTGTTCGGCTATGATCAAAGGCGCATGGTTGGGCAGCATAATACCGCCTGAACCTACACGTATTTTTGATGTGCCACCGGCAACATAGCCAATTAATACAGACGTGGCAGAACTGGCCACGCTAACCATGTTATGATGTTCAGCAAACCAATAGCGGGTATAGCCAACCTTTTCGGCTAACTGGGCAACCTCCAGGCTCGATTTAAAACTGGTGCCGGGTGTGCCACCCCGTACAACGGGTGCCAGGTCAAGAATGGAATATTTTATATCAGATAACTTTTTTGTGCTCATGATCAATGCTCCCAGTTGGGAATGTTTTAAACAGGTGTAACACAAATTTACGGCGAATACGGCGCCCTGCGAACGACTTTGGTGTTATATGACGCTGCACATACACTGGGACATAGGGGTGACAAAGTAGCATGTGAGATGCCTCACATAAAATTTTTCAAACGAGAGTACTTTAAATTGTTAAGGGTTCGATCTGCCTGATACCAACTTTATCGGGTATTTAATATCTTAGCAACATGATCCATACCCCGGAAGGACAGTATATTTTACACCGGCTCAAAACGGAGCTGCCGGAGCATTTTTATTATCATAATGTTGACCATACGCTGGATGTATACCACGCCGCAGCAAGCATTTCCGAAAAGGAGCACATCAGCGAAGAAGACAAAAAACTATTATTAGTTGCTGCACTATATCACGATAGCGGCTATCTCAACCATGTTAAAGATCACGAAAAAGCATCCTGTGATATCGCGCGGGAAGCCCTACCCAACTTTGGCTATACAAATGAGCAGACAGACCATATTTACGCCATTATTATGGCAACCCAACTCCCGCAACAGCCTAAAAATAAATTAGAGGAAATTATCTGTGATGCCGATCTGGATTATTTAGGTCGCGCGGATTTTATCGACACGGGTGACAAACTTTACCGGGAAATGAAAGCTTTAGGTAACATAAGCGATAAAAAAGCCTGGGATGCGTTGCAGATTTCTTTTCTAACACAGCACCGCTATTTTACTAAAACGGCTGTTGAAAACAAGGAGCCAAAAAAACAAGAAAATTTAAGAGCTTTACAAAACAAACACCTACTGCCGAAATGAGTACAGCGCCAACTGCAAAATCAATTATTACCGATACCATTTACACCATTGCAGGTATCCTGTTCTGTGGCTTTGCTTTAAAAAGTTTTTTGATACCCAACGCTTTCTTTGATGGCGGTGTAACCGGAATTTCGCTGTTGATACATGAGCTGTACCACGTTAATATTGCCTACGTGATCATCCTGGCTAATATTCCGTTCGTGGTTATGGGTATGTTTCAGGTGAATAAAACCTTTGCTGTACGTACGTTTTTGGCTATCATCGGTTTGGCCCTTTGCCTGCTTTATATTCCTTATCCGGATAAAATAACCTCCGACAAGCTGCTGGTTTCCATATTTGGCGGGGTTTTTATGGGTACGGGTATCGGCTTGGCTATACGCGGTGGTTGTGCCCTGGATGGTATTGAAGTTTTGGCACTTTATACCGGTAAGCGTATCAGTTTCACCATTAGCGAGATCATCTTAGGCATCAATATCGTTATCTTCCTGATAGCGGCATTTGAGGTTGGCTTTACCACTTCTTTATACTCTATTATCACTTATTTTACCGCCTCCCGGATGATCAACTTTGTGATAGAAGGCTTGGAAGAATACACAGGGGTTACTATTATCTCGGGCCAAAACCAGGCTATTAAAGAAATGCTGGTGATGCAGTTGGGCCGCGGTATTACTATTTACAAAGGCGAGCGCGGCTTTTTAAAGGAGACCTTTGATGTTCATCACCCGGTTGATATTGTATTCACTGTTGTAACCCGTTTAGAATTGCGCCGCCTGAAAGATATGGTACACGAGATAGACCCT
The DNA here is from genome assembly GCA_001898335.1 of Mucilaginibacter sp. 44-25. Lineage (GTDB taxonomy): Bacteria > Bacteroidota > Bacteroidia > Sphingobacteriales > Sphingobacteriaceae > Mucilaginibacter. The sequence continues at coordinate 191,650 of MKTS01000004.1, forward strand.
AAGGCATTTATCTTCACCAGTATTATTAAAGAGGCTGCCGGTGGCGTTTTGAAGAGAAGAGCAAGACATTGATTAAGCCACCCTTTTTGTCATGTTGAACGTAGTGAAGCATCTATTAGCCAACTTGCATAGCTGATAACAGATTCTTCGCTGTCGCTCAGAATGACAAGCGTGTGTAATGGATATCCCCAGATTTTCCTTTGTCATGCTGAACGTAGTGAAGCATCTATTAGCCAATTTACATAGCTTGTAATAAATTCTTCGCTGTCGCTCAGAATGACAAGAGCGTGTTTTTAACTTTTGAATTTTGACTTACTCCACAACCTCGTAAGTATTAACCGGCAGTGCCTTGTTCTTCAGCGTAAACTGACCATTCTCTTTGCAGTGGAAAGACTCTTTAGCCTTTTCATAAACGGCTTCGGTGATGATGATCTGGCCGGCCTTAGCAATGCCTTGCAATCTTTGGGCAAGGTTAACAGAGTCGCCTATTACGGTATAATCCAATCGTTTTAAGGAGGCAGAGCCGATGTTGCCGGATATCATTTCGCCGGAGTTGATACCTACCGAAATTTCCGGCTTAAATATTTTACCGTTGCCGGCATCTATTTCGGGCTCATTAGCTAATTCTTGCTTAACGGCCAAAGCGGTATCAATGGCCCTGTCCAAGTGGTATTCACCGCGGAACACAGCCATAATGGCATCACCCATAAACTTATCTACGTGGCCACCCTGGGCTATGATTTCTTTAACAATTTTATCAAACAATCCATTTAACAAATTAACCACGGTATTAGCCGCCACATGTTCGGTAATGGCAGTGAAGCCGCAAACATCCACAAACATTACAGTAGCCTCAAGCAGCTCATTTTTCATTAGGCTGTGCTCAGCCTCTTTATGGGTCATAAAGTTGAGCACATTCTCGTCCACATACATCTTCAGGATGTTGTTTTCTTTGATGGCTTTAAGGGTTTCCTGCAACTGCCGCACGTGGGTGATGGTCTTTTGCATGGTAAGGTCCAGATCATCAAAATCCACCGGCTTCATGATAAAATCAAATGCCCCGCGGTTCATTGCCGTGCGTATGTTCTGCATATCGCCGTAGGCCGATACTACAACCGCTTTTAATGTAGGGTTGGCTTCCGGCAGTCGCGATAGCAGCGTAAGACCATCCATCACAGGCATATTAATGTCTGACAGGATGATGTCCAGATCAGGGTGTTCCTTTATACGTTCAAGCGCCTCTGCCCCATTCTGCGCGAAGATAAACTCATACTCATTCTCCCTTATCTTGCGCCTGAATTTCTGTTTCACCAGTACTTCCAGGTCGGCCTCGTCGTCTACTACCAGTATCTTAGCCATCACTCGCTAATTGTTTTAAGTTTTTCTTTTAATAGGTTGAAGTCAAGCGGTTTTGTCAGGAAATCGTTCGCTCCTTTTTCCATCGCCTGCTTATAGTTTTCTTCGTCGCCGTAGGCCGTAACCATCATGACAACAGGTGGTGGCGGCGTGGGAAAATCTTCGCGGATATGCCCTAACAGCTCAATACCACTCATACCCGGCATATTGATATCCGATAGGATCAATACCACTTCAGAATGTTTCTCTTTCAGATATTCCAAAGCTTCCTCACCAGAATGTGCGAAGTCGAGTTCTACTTCGTTATTGCGTATCTCTTTTCTAAAACGTTGTAAAAATAAGGGCTGTACATCCTCCTCGTCGTCTACTACCAATATTTTCATGCGAAAATAATTATTGATTTAAATAATGTTGATTAATGAATTATAAAGACCACTCAAACTAATTGACCGGGAGCGTGATGATAAACTCCGAGCCTTCACCTTCCTTACTGTTGATGTTGATGGTACCTTTATGCGCTTTTACGATGATGTCATAACTTAGCGAAAGGCCCAGTCCGGTACCCTCGCCTGCCGGCTTGGTGGTAAAGAAAGGCTGCATGATCTTGTCTTTTATAGCATCAGGTATACCGGTACCATTATCGCGAACAATGATCTCGACGCCCGCCTTGCCCCCTGAAGGAAGAGCAGGAACGGATTTGGTAGACACCTCTACCCTCGGTTTGAAATCGCCGCCAATAGTTTTTTGCTTCTGGTGTACCGCATAGAACGCATTGGTAAACATGTTGAGTAAAACGCGGCCTACATCCTGCGATACCATATTCACCAAAGGCAAATGCTCATCAAAGTTGCTCACCAGCTCAGCGTTGAATGATTTGTCTTTTGCCCGCAAACCGTGGTAAGCCAGGCGGAAATACTCGTCGGCAATAGTGTTAAGATTAGTAGGTTCCTTAACATTACTACTGGCGCGACTATGTTGCAACATGCCCTTTACAATACCATCCGCGCGCTTGCCGTGGTGGCGTATCTTCTCCAGGTTTTGTTTAATGTCTGCAGCTATCGCGTTAGCCTCTTCCATATCACCTTTGGCGATCTCGGCCTCCATCTCGTCGATAAGTTCCATACTTACTTCAGAGAAGTTATTTACAAAGTTTAATGGGTTCTGTATCTCGTGGGCAATACCGGCGGTAAGTTCTCCTAATGAGGCCAATTTTTCCTGCTGTATCAATTGTGCTTGTGTAGCCTTAAGCTCTTTAACCGTTTCTTCAAGCGCGTTACGCTGGTTGGTTAGTTCGGCCGTGCGGGCGGCAACCATCGCTTCCAATTCGTCCTTACGCTCGCTGATGCGTTTGATAACCTGTTGCTGCTTTTTAGAGGTAGCTACACGTATAAATATCCAGACAAAAGCGGCGACCTCAGCCGAAACAAAAAAGCTTCCGTAGTTATTATAAAAATTCTTGACGAACAATTCGGCTAAACCATTTATTAAGGCAGCAGCAACCAAAGGCAAGTGCGCAGTAAGTAAAATTGAAAAAGACTTAAAGTCATCCTGACGCTTTAGATATTCTATTGTTCCTAAAAGATAAGCCGCGGCAATAATGCAAGAAACACGATCCTCGAAATTGTCATCACACAATATAAAGCCGCCAATTGCCAGAGCTGCAATACCCCATAATGGCCAACGCCACTTAGCGCGAAGAGCAGTAAATTTAATTGCTTTGTTAAGCCTTAAAGCAAGCAGAAAAGCTGCTAAAAAAGGGAAAAAATGCATACTTATGCTTAGGGTTTAAATTAACACCTAAGTTAGTTATTTAAACTGAACCTTTACTTAATGTTTAAATCTAACGCAGCATTTCCATGAAGGTTTAAGAAATATACTATTACCTGCAAAACTATGTTGCCATAAACACCGGCCAGCACGTCATCCATCATAACACCGGTACCACGGGGGAGCGCCTCCATTTTACGGACACCAAGCGGTTTCAAGATATCAAAGAAGCGGAATAGCACAAAACCTATTATAAGGTAGTAAAAATTTGCCGGAATAAATAACATGGTCACCATCATACCGGCTACTTCATCTATCACCACCCGGTAGCTATCCTTTCCCCAAAAAGGTTCTACTTTATTGCCTACGTAAATGCCCAATAGCGTAACAATAACAGTAGCCAAAACCAAGTGCAAAGGATTAGCCGCCCACGGCTGTAGCCACAGCAGGTAAATGAACGGACAGGTTACCAAAGCAGCCAATGTTCCACCACCCTTTACATAACCAATACCGAAAATAGAAGCGATTAATTTGTTCACTGTGTTTTATTTTTTGCCTCTTACCTTATCAGCATCCTCTGTCAAATCCGGCTCTTTCGCACTCTTTTTAGGAAAATTAAAAAATAAAGATGTAAGCACCGGAATAATAAAAACGGCTACAGTGAAAATTGACACTGCGGCGTCGGCCACTTCGCTTTCGAGGAACCTGCCAATTTCAGAGTCCGGGTAAAAATGTACAAATAATGATGCCGTTAGCTTTATACCCAAAACACCGATAACAATGAAAGCAATAGTTTCCAAAAAGCTGAATTTCTCCATCAGTTTAACAAAAGCCTGCGCCACAAAACGCATAGCCAGTATGCCAATGAACACGCCTGTATATATCAAAAATACATGATCAGTAAAGGCTACGGCTGCAAACACGTTATCAATAGAAAAGGCTAAATCCATCAACTCTACCAAAGCAACGGTTGCCCAAAAGGTGCCGATTAAACCAACGGTTGAGCGGTAAAACCAGTTCTCTTTCTTATCAACAGACTCTTCTGCATCCTCTTCCGCTTCTTTTTTCTTTTTTGAGGCTTTACCTTTAAAATAATCAAATGCCAGGTAAAGCAGATACAAGCCACCCAAAGGTTTTAACCACCAGATCTTTACCAGCCATGTGGCTAAAAGCAAACATAGGCCACGTAAAACATATGCGCCAATAATACCGTAGCGTAATGCTCTCGCACGTTGCTCCTTTGGCAGATCAAGCACCATGGTGGCCAGTACCGCGGCGTTATCTACCGATAAGAGGCTCTCGATAACAATGAGATTGAGAATGATAAGTAATCCGGCTTTTATGTCTTCGCCAAGCAGCGTGTGTAAAATGTCCATTAATAATGGTTTGGTACCTACTTTTAGCTAACTATTAATAAAAGCAACGGTTTTATGCGAATGCTAAAATAAAAAAACTATGCATATCTTCGGGACTGCAAAAAGCAACTATTGTGCATTAAGCACATTACGATAAGCTACAACAGCCCTTATAATAGATTGCACAATGGCGTTTTGCCCTTCTTCTGAGTTGAGATATTCTTCTTCGTCAGGGTTATTGATAAATCCGGTTTCAATAAGTACCGATGGCATAGCGCTGTTAGCCAGTACATATACCCCCTGCTCACGCACCCCTAATGATACACGGCCATCAGTATCGGTAAACTCGTTCATTAACAGATCACCAAATTTGATGCTTTGTTTGCGGTATTTTTTGGTAAAAGCATCCAATATAATGGCATTAGCAGGGTCGGTTTCGTCAAGCGCCTGGTAGTTTTGCTGATAGTTCTTTTCCTCAAAAATAGAAGCATTCTCTCGCATGGCCTCCTCCTGCTCACGTACGCGGTGCAAACCATAAACCAGCACCATTACCCCGCTTTGCTTATGCGCCCTGTAGGCTGTCCCCTCAGCAGACGAGTTACAATGAATGGATATAAACAGGTTGCCCTTTGATTGATTAGCAATGGCCGACCGCCTGCGTAACTCAATAAAGGTATCATCGCTACGTGTTAATACCGTATTCAGATCAGGGATTTGGGCGTGGATAGCAGCATCTAATTTCTTAGCAATGGCAAGCGTAACATTCTTCTCAAAAGAATACTGACCGCGGGCACCTGCATCCTTACCACCATGGCCTGCATCAATAATTACATTCTTTATTTTATACCCCGTAGTAACAATGGTATCAGCCGGGGCAAAAGAACAGAAGAGAATATATAAAGATAAAATGCTGATGCTACAGATCAGCCTTGCGTATTTTTGTTGCATTGAATTAATCAGGGGACACAAATTTATCAGCCACACTATCAAACTGCAAACGTAAATAAAGGTTTGCTATTGTTGAATTTGACGATGATATTTTGCAATGGATTAACGTACTAATGGCCAAGTAGTGTTTAGTTAACAGAAGATGCATTCTTCTTGCTGCACTTAGGGCATAAACCCGACGCGTAGAGTGTAAAGCTGTCAGCCTTAAAACCTTCGGGCAAATTTAAACGTGGCATATGCAGTTCATCGAGACAGTAAACGTTTTTGCAGTTGGTGCAATTAAAATGCAGATGCTCATCGTGGTGATGGTTTTCGCCGCAATCAGCATGGCAAACCGCGTAGTTGGCCGTACCGTTCAAATCAAAAACTTTATGGATAATACCCTTCTCCTCAAACACGTTAAGGATACGGTATAACGTAACCCTGTCAATATCACTCATCACGCTCTCCAGATCGGGCTGTGAAGTAGCCGTATTTTTTGAATACATCATAGAAAGAACGCGCAGCCGGGCACCGGTTTTCTTTAAATGGTGCTTGTCCAGCAATTCTTCAAAACGGAAATTCTTTATTTGTGCCATTCGTCCAAATTTAAGCAAAATTCAGTTAAGCAGCCTGTTTATTGTCGTGTTTGTGTGAGTGTTTAATGTGCAAAAAGTTATCACCTGCATCGCAGGCACCGGCCAATTTATAATTAAGATAGTGCGCCGTTGCTATCATTAATCCGCCAATGGGTACTATCACCGCTTCTGCCCAATTATGAATAAAAACATGGCCGCCAATGATCAAGGCAAAGCCTGCACACAGCATAACTAAGGGCAAACTTTTACGGTATTGATGGTAAGCACTGCCAATAGACCATACCCCTATCACCAACGCAAACAGGATCATTGTCCACTCCACCCAGGGGTTGGCTAAAAACCCAAGGCCCAATAGAGGTAAGCTTGTAAAAAACACCGGCACGGCGGCACAGTGTATGGCACATAGCGCCGAGGCGGTCATGCCTATATTATCAAGCTTTATGGCTTTTCGTGGAGGTAACATGCTACAAAGATAATTATAAATGCAACATAATTACATTTAGATTTGTTTAGTTTTTGTCAGGATTACTCAACTCATTCCCGCTATCCACCCCTCAAACAGAAAAGTTTTATTTTCCTATTCACTAAAAGAGTATCATACTTATCTCAAAACCCGCCATATCACCAGTGTATTTTGTACATTTAGCTGCCAATTATTTATTTATGAAAAAGTTTTTATTGATGCTGATAGCCTTACCGGCTTTGGCAAAGGCGCAACAACGGCCAACCAATCAGAATTTATTTGATACCATCCCTTTTATCCCCGACCATACCGTAGATAGGTTAAAGGTATTTGCCGCACAGCCGGTTAAGAAAGCAAACGTTATCTTTTTTGGCGACAGCATTACCGAAATGGGTGATTGGGGAAGCCTTACCGGTGATACTACGGTTATTAACCGTGGCATAGGCGGCGACATCACCTTTGGTGCCTTAAAACGCCTGGACGATATCATTGCACGCCAACCTAACAGGCTGTTCATCCTGTTCGGCATAAACGATATTGGTAAGGACATTCCCGATGCGGTAATTGCCGATAACTATTTCAATATCATTAAACGTGTACACGCTCAAAGTCCGCAAACCCGTATCTACATACAAAGTATATTGCCTGTAGACCCTACGCACCTGAAATTTCCGCAACATTATGATAAAGGAGCACATGTCCCGGTCGTAAACAAGCTGCTAAAAGCCAAAGCAAACGAGTTGAACTTCACCTGGGTGAACCTGGCTCCGCTCTTTACTAATAAACGCGGCTTGCTGGATAATCGGTATACCCTTGAAGGCCTGCACCTTAATAAAGATGCCTACAAAATTTGGGTAGCTTATCTTAAAAAAATGAACTATTTATAATACCTGAAAAAACATGAACAGAACCAAAGTAGCCATTATTGGCGCGGGCTTTATATCAGACATTCACCTGGAATCGTACCACCGGTTTGTACCCGAGGCCGAGGTTGTGGCCGTTTACGCTCGTAACGCGGATAAAGCAAAAGCCTTTGCCGATAAATACCATGTACCAACCTGGTTTAACGATGTAGATCAACTGCTTGCCGAAACTGATGCTGAGGTAATAGATATTTGCGTGCCCAATTACCTGCACGCCGAAGTTTGTATCAAAGCCGCCAAAGCCAAAAAACACATCATTATAGAAAAGCCATTAGCTGTAACCATTGAGGAAGCTGATGAAATGATTGCGGTTTGCAAAGAGAACAACGTAAAACTGATGTACGCCGAGGAGCTTTGCTTCGCGCCGAAATACGAGCGTGCGCGCAGTTTGGTTGACGAAGGCGCCGTTGGTGAGGTATATATGCTTAAACAGGCGGAGAAACACTCCGGCCCGCATACCGACTGGTTTTATGATATTAATTTGGCTGGCGGTGGCGTATTAATGGATATGGGCTGCCATGCCTTAGGTTGGTTTCGCTGGGTGCTCAAACACGCAAAAGTGAAAGATGTATACGCTACCATGAGTACCGTATTGCATAAAGGCCGCACCAAAGGCGAAGATAATGCCGTGGTTGTGGTGGAATTTGAGAATGGTGTTACCTGCGTTGCCGAAAGCAGTTGGGCCAAGCACGGCGGCATGGATGATCGTTGCGAAATTTACGGTACTGGTGGCGTAATTTACGCTGATCTGTTTATGGGCAACTCCGCGCTTACTTATAGTAAGAATGGCTACGGCTACGCGATGGAAAAAGCGGATAGCTCTGCCGGCTGGACCTTCACCATTTTTGAGGAGGCCTTTAACCAGGGCTACCCGCAGGAGCTAAAGCATTTTATTGAATGCGTGCGTGAAGACAAAACCCCTATTGTTACAGGCGAAGACGGACGTGTAGTGTTAGAGATGATCTATGCCGCTTATGCTTCCGCGGGTCTGGGAAAAAAGATAACCCTGCCCTATTATGCTAAAGTAGAGAAACCTGTTGACCTTTGGTTGAACCCTTAAAAAGACTAAAACATGGAAGTAAAAATATATCGCGACTACGACGAAATGTCAAAAGCGGCAGCCGAACTGGTTGCAAGGCAATTAGCAGAGAAGCCGGATGCTGTATTAGTTTTTCCTTCAGGCGACTCACCAACCGGAGCCCTAAATTATTTGGTTAGCTGGGCCAATGAAGGCCTTATAGATTTTACTAAAGCTTTTATTGTTGGGTTAGATGAATGGGTAGGCATGGATGAGAATGATAAAGGCAGTTGCAAATATTACCTTACAAATACTTTTTTTAATAAGCTGAATACCAAGCTCAACAACATAACTCTGTTTAACGCTAAAGCGGATAACCTGGAAGCGGAGTGTGAGCGCATGAACGCATTCATCGCTTCAAAGGGCGGCATTGATGTGATGATGGTTGGTATTGGCATGAATGGTCACTTGGGCTTGAACGAGCCGGGTACACCTTTTGATCTTTACGCTCACCGATCAGCACTTGACCCGGTGACCGTTGAAGTTGGACAGAAATATTTTGACAAAACTACGCCACTTACCGAAGGCATCACCTTAGGGCTGCAACACCTTGCAGAAGCTGGCAAAGCGGTGCTGATAGCCTCGGGGGCCAAAAAAGCGAAAATCATCGCGAAAAGCCTGCAAGGAGAAGTTAGTACTCAGGTGCCCGCATCCATCCTGCAAACACTGGATAATGCGGTGGTTTTGCTGGATGAAGATGTGGCGGTAAAATTGAAGAAAAACTAACAACCATGTCATGCGGGTTACTAAGCAATCTCAAAGGCGGTTCTTCGTTAGGAATGGCAGTGAGTGATATAATTGTTAGTGGATGTGACTTTCTTTTTCCGCAAAAGAAAGTCACCAAAGAAAACTCGCGGCTACGGTAACGCGCTACAAAGTTTCTGCTGCTGCAATGCTTGTACGATCCGCACGTTACACTATGCCGCATTTTTTGCTAGCGTTCTGTTCCGTGCTTTTTTATTTACACGTCAGCAAAAAGCTTCGGGCGAAAATGGGCAGAACAATGGTGGGCCTGTGCGGCGGCAAGGGCATAGCAATACTTGCCGAAGCGGTGACTTTGCGGGAACAAAGTAGCGGCAAGATTTTGCAGCCCGCGGTTCTGCTCGTTTGCAGGGCAAAAGCCTCGTGTGCAAAGAAGCCTCTTTACTGACTTGAACTTTTACTTCTTTTGTTTCAAGACAAAAGAAGTAGCTCCTGCGGCGATGGCAGACTAACGTTGATACTTGCAATCAGTTAAGAGAAGAGCCGTTGTAAATTCGACATGACGTAATTAGTACTTGTTAATTTTTAATCGCATATTTAGTTGCCAATTATCAAATAAATTATGCTTACCGATACGCCTGAAAATACTTCGGCAACTTCTGCCGCGCAAACATACGATGCCATAGTTATAGGATCCGGAATTAGTGGTGGATGGGCCGCAAAAGAACTTTGCGAAAAGGGCCTTAAAACGCTGGTGTTGGAACGCGGTAGGGATGTGAAACACATCAAGGATTACCCTACCGCTACAAAGGCGCCATGGGAATTCCCCTACCGCGGCCGGGTGAGCCTCAAACAGATGCAGGACAACCCGCTCATCACCAAGGCTGCCGGGTATGGGGATGATTGCGACCACTTCTTTATCAAGGATGCCGACCATCCTTATGTACAGGAAAAACCGTTCGACTGGATACGCGGTTACCAGGTTGGGGGTAAATCACTCACCTGGGGGCGCGCCACACAACGCTGGAGCGATTTTGAATTTACCGCCCCTCATCGTTTTGGCTACGGCATAGAGTGGCCCATCGGTTATAACGATGTTGCTCCCTGGTATTCGCACGTAGAGGAGTTCATCGGCATCTGCGGAAATAAAGATGGTTTGGAAGCGATGCCAGACGGCGAATTTCTGCCACCTTTTGAAATGAGCGCGCCACTCAAGTTTATGCGCGATAACATTAAGCAAAACTTTAACAGGCATTTGGTGCACGCGCGATGGGCGCACCTTACCGAACCTCAGCAAATACACCTTGATCAGGGCCGCGGTAAATGTCAGGCGCGTAATATGTGCATGCGTGGCTGCCCCTTTGGCGGTTATTTTAGTTCGGTAAGTTCTACCCTGCCCTGGGCGGCAAAAACAGGTAATTTAACCATTCGCCCCCATTCTGTGGTACATTCCATCATTTATGATGAGCAAACAGGCAAAGCATCAGGCGTACGCGTGATAGACGCGCAAACTAAGGAAACTATTGATTTTAAGGCGAAGGTGATCTTCATGAACGCCTCGGCGTTGAATACCAATCTTATCCTGCTCAATTCCAAATCCAAACGTTTCCCCAATGGCTTGGGTAATGATAACGGCTTGTTGGGCAAATACATCGCCTTTCATAATTACCGCGCATCGGTAAGCGGAACGCTGGATGGCTATGAAGATAAATACTACTTTGGCCGCAATCCCACCGATCTGATATTGGTGAACTACAAAAACCTGCGTAAACGCGAAACCGATTATTTTGGCGGTTACACTACCTTCCTTAATGCCTATCGTGAACAGCATGCAAAAGACCTTCCGGGTGAACATATAGGTGCCGCTTATAAGGATAATTTATCTGAACCGGGCGGCTGGAATGTGTTTGCCTATCTGCAGGGTGAAACCGTTCCGGTTGAAGAAAACCACGTCCGTTTGAGTGATACCGAAAAAGACCAGTGGGGAATACCTTTGCTGGTAACCTCGGTTGCTTATCATCCTAACGATGATAAAATGACCGAGGACTTCCTGAATGAAACGGCCGCCATGTTTGAAAAAGCCGGTGTAAAAAACATTAGCAAACACAACAGCATGCAGGCACCTGGGTTGGATATCCACGAAATGGGTGGCGTTCGTATGGGTAAAGACCCCAAGAACTCACTGCTTAACCAGTGGAACCAGCTACACCTTTGCCAAAACGTTTTTGTTACCGATGGGGCCTGTATGACCAGCACGGGTAACCAAAGCCCATCAATTTTATACATGGCCTTAACCGCCAGGGCTGCTAACTACGCTGCGGAGCAGGTAAAAGCAGGCCGGTTATAGTATTTCTAAACTTATCATGAAGTCACGTTTACTTTACAGCATCTTATTAACCGCAGGAGCGATTTTACCTTCGGTTTTATTCGCGGCAAGACCGGTAAATTTAAAAACCGAACACCTTACTAATCCAATTGGGCTGGATAATACCCATCCGCGCTTTACCTGGATGATGGATGATAACAGCGTTGGTGCAGCACAAACAGCCTACCAGATCATCGTAGGTACAGACTCTGTTGGCGTGAGCCAAGGGAAAGCTGATGCTTGGTCTACCGGCAAAATCAATTCGCGGAATATTCGGGCAGTATACAACGGCAAGGCATTACAACCCTTCGGCAGGTATTACTGGCGGGTACAGCTTTGGAATGCTAAAGGCCAGCCTACCCTACCATCGGCGGTAAACAGCTTTGAAATGGGCATGATGAACATGACCAGTTGGAAAGGCATGTGGATAAGTGATGGTGAAAGCCGCAATACAGGGCCGGCGCCATATTTCCGCACCACATTCGGCACAGGGAAAAAAATAAAAATGGCCAGGGCGTACATTGCCGTAGCCGGCCTGTATGAACTATATATGAACGGTTCGCGGATCGGCGACCACCGGCTTGACCCTATGTATACCCGTTTTGACAGGCGCAATTTGTATGTGACCTATGATGTTACCCCGCAAATACAGCCCGGCAAAAACGCCATAGGTGTGCTTTTAGGAAACGGCTGGTACAACCATCAAAGTACAGCCGTTTGGGATTATCACCTGGCCCCATGGCGCCAGCGACCCGCTTTCTGCCTCGATCTTCGCATTACCTATACCGATGGCACAGTGGAAACCATCAGTTCTAACGATCACTGGAAAACAGACCTGAGCCCTGTTGTCAAAAACAACATCTACACCGGCGAACACTACGATGCACGCGAAGAACAACCCGGGTGGAACACTATAAATTTTAATGACACTAAATGGAAACCGGCCGTTAACCGCCAGGCGCCCTCACAAAATATCGTTGTCCAGGCAATGGTGCCAATTAGAAATGTACAGGAGATACAAACGGTCGCCTTAATCAAATTTAACGACAAGGATTATGTGTTTAACCTGGGAAGGAACATCGCGGGCGTAAGCAAACTTACGGTGAGCGGCAAAGAGGGTACCATTATACGCCTCAAACACGGCGAACGGCTGCAGAAGGATGGGCATGTGGACCAATCAAACATTGACATGCATTACCGCCCCACTGATGATAAAGACCCATTTCAGGTAGATATATTTATACTTAAAGGCAGCGGTAGCGAAACCTTTATGCCTCGTTTTAACTATAAAGGTTTCCAGTACGTGGAAGTAACCAGCAGCGAACCCATTGAACTGAGCCAGAATAGCCTTACCGGCTATTTTATGCATAGCGATGTTAAACCGGTAGGTTATCTCCACACATCAAATCCTGTTATCAATAAAATATGGGCCGCTACCAACAATTCTTACCTGAGCAACTTGTTTGGATATCCTACCGACTGCCCTCAGCGGGAGAAAAACGGGTGGACGGGTGACGCGCACATAGCCATTGAAACCGGACTGTACAGTTTTGATGGCATTACCGTTTATGAAAAATGGATGGCCGACCACCGCGATGAGCAACAGCCTAATGGAACGCTGCCTGCTATTATCCCTTCACCGGGATGGGGTTACGATTGGGCCAACGGACCGGACTGGACCAGCACCATTGCCTTGATCCCCTGGAACACTTATCTCTTTTATGGTGACACTAAAATATTAAGCGATAATTATGAACGTATCAAGCGCTATGTTAACCATATCAATGATCTGTATCCAACCGGGTTAACCACCTGGGGCCTGGGCGATTGGGTACCGGTAAAATCCAAATCTCCGGTAGAGATGACCTCAACAGCCTATTATTTTGCCGATGTAACCATTGCTGCCAAGATAGCGGCCATATTAGGCAAAAAAGACGAACACGCACTGTATACAGCACTGGCAGATAAAATTAAGAATGCTTTCAACCGTAAATATCTTAACCCAAATACCGGCAATTATAACACCGGCTTGCAAACGGAACTGGCCGTGCCTTTGTACTGGGGTTTAGTGCCCGAAAATTACAAGGCGCGCACAGCCGCATTATTGGCTCAAAGAGTAAAAGCAGACAATTATCATTTGGATGTAGGCATCCTTGGCGCTAAAGCCATCCTCACCGCGTTGAGCGATAACGGTTATGCCGATATAGCTTACCGCATTGCCTCACAGGAAACCTATCCTTCATGGGGATGGTGGATAGTGAATGGCGCTACTACACTCTACGAAAATTGGGATATTAACGCTAAAAGCGATATATCGCTTAACCATATCATGTTCGGCGAAATCGGTGCATGGCTATACAAAGGTATTGGCGGTATCCGGCCGGACGAGCAGCATCCCGGGTTTGGAAATGTTATTTTACAGCCAAATTTCGTAAACGGGCTGGATAGCTATAACTCCAGCCACACTGGCCCCTACGGAAAGATCAGCGCGGCATGGAAACGCGATGGTAAGGTAATAACATACCAGGTAACCATACCTGCTAACTCTACCGCTGATGTAATTATCCCTAATGGTAAAACAGCCGGTTTGAGCGGTAAACCCGTAGCCAACAGGTACCACATAACCGCGGGAAGCTATGTATTTATCATCCAATGAAAGGCTAAACTCTATAGATGATTTAAGTCACGTATTTTTTTGACGTATGGATAGTTTTATTGGCCTGCAGTATCATTAATTTTGCTGTATGCAGGCACAAAACGATATTTTATCGCTTACAGATATTAAACTTTTGGTAGATACCTTTTATGAACGTATTCAAAAAGATGGGCTATTAGGCCCAATATTTAACGAACGTATAAAAGATAACTGGCCCGAGCACCTGGATAAAATGTACCGTTTCTGGCAAACCGTTTTGCTGGAAGAGTATACTTATGGCGGCCGCCCCTTCCCGCCCCATGCCCAAATGCCTATTGATGAGCAGCACTTTGATCAATGGCTGGCCTTATTTACCAAAACGGTTGATGAGCTGTTTACCGGTGATAAAGCAGTCGAAGCCAAGTGGCGCGCCAATAAAATGGCTACCATGTTCCAAAGCAAGCTGGCTTATTTGAAAAACAATCCTTTTAATATTGTTTAAAGATCTGAAAATACACTGTTCGTGTAAGACATATTTCCTTAAATTGAAACCCGCCCCAGCTCTCGCTCTTTACACCTAAATACCTATCTGCTCACATCGTTTCTACCTCATCCGGATGGCGTGGCTGCCAGATAACATAATAGAATCCCAGGCAAAGTACACCCAGCAAGAAAGGTATCAATGCCAAATGTTTATAAGTGAACCACCCACTGATAGTGATGTGATCAAAACCCATAAATTCGCTGATCATCCAGTACGAGTTTGCACTGATCCAAAAGGTAATCGCCAGGTTATGGCAAAGTTCAGACATTAATTGCCTTGTACGATAAGCGATCACTACCGATATCACCAAAGTAGGAATGATCATCATAATACCCAATGGTTTCCATATCATGCACCAGCCAATATCCTTAAAAAGCCAGAATACAATGTGGAGGTTTTCCATCTTGCGATACTTGAGCGGGATAACGTATTGTGACATGCTCAGCTAATTAATAGTTTTTTGAAGTTTTAAAATTTGTGATCAAGGGCTGTGTACCAGTCATCTGTTTGGTACTCGTACGCTAATATTCGCGGCACGTTTTTGCTTTCTACTATCTTCCAGTTATCCAGCTTTAAAATAAAGCCCGGTAAAGCCAATCCTCCTTTTTCTGCAGCTTGGGTGTAAAAATCCGCACGTGTTGGATGATGCGGTGCTACGGCATTAAAAATATGCCCATAAGCGTTTTTATCAATTATAGCTCTGGTAATACCTATGCAATCATCCAGATGTATCAGGTTAACCGGCGCCAATCCGTTAGCAACATCCTGTTTACCTGCAAAAAACCTACCCGGGTGCCTGCCCGGGCCTACCAGTCCGCCAAAGCGGATGATAGCTGTTTTAAAGCCGCTTTGCTGTTGAAACAGCGTTTCGGCGGCTAATAATATTTTACCGGATGTGGTATCAGGTGCAGGCGGTGTATTTTCATCTACCAACTTGTTCATATCAGCATAAACTCCTGTAGAACTAATGAGGATAACCTTGCTGATTTGATGTCTTTTTACGCTTGCTACCACCTTCTCCATTTTAGAAAGATACTCCTCCCCCTCGCCCGAACGGGTTTTAGGAGGGATAGCAATTACCAAAACATCAGTATCAAAAAAATCATCAGGAAAAGTAGATCGATCAGCAGAAAGGTCTAATATGTATGGCTCAATTCCTGCATTAGCCAATTGCTCAATCTTACCTGCCGTTGTAGTGCTACCCTTAACCTCATAACCACTGTTAACCAAAGCTTTCGCCAATGGCAGCCCGTACCAGCCGCATCCTAAAATACTTATCATCGTCATACCGGCTTAAAGATAATATAAAAGCAAGTAATATATTTGCCCTATGGATACGCCACAAACTTTGCCTGTTTTAAACGATACCGAATTAAGAGTATTAGGCTCACTAATGGAAAAGAGCAAGATAACGCCCGATTATTACCCCATGACCATCAACGGCCTTACCGCAGCCTGCAACCAAAAAACTGCGCGTAAACCTGTGGTAGACTATGATGAGCAGACTGTCGCGCTGGCTTTAGACACTTTAAAACGCAAGGGGTTGGTATCAACGGCTACGGGCGGCTCCAGTCGCGCGGTAAAATACAAACACAACTTTGGCATCGTGTTCCCGGTGATGCCATCAGAAGTGGCGGTTATCTGTTTACTTATCCTGAGAGGGCCGCAAACGCCGGGCGAGATCAATACCAACTCGGGCCGATTGTACGAGTTTGAAAACCTGGACGAGGTAACTGAGATGCTCGAGAAACTGGCCGGTGGCGACCTCCCTTTTATTGAGCAAATGCCGAAAAGACCAGGTCAGAAAGAGGTTAGATATCGCCATCTATTAGGCGGGACAGTCCCGGCAGATGATGCGTTTGATGAACCTCAGCACCGCACATCAAATACCGATCTTGAAGAACGTTTAAGCAAACTGGAAACTGATTTTGCTCAATTGAAAGAAGCGTTTGATAAATTGATGAAGGAGCTGTCTTAAACGGCTTCGCCGCCGTGCTGTACCATTTTACGTTCTATACGCCTGTCAGGGAGAAACCAAATGCAGGCTACCAGCACATACAAACCTACTGCAAGCCAGGAGTGTATGAAAGAAACAGCAATAGCCGAAGCATATATCATCAGTGATAGCTTTCCCTTAGTATCATTCCCCAATGCACTTGCAAGTAATGAATTTTCGCCATGATGTTTGATCAGTAACCGCGCAAGTATAGTGTAAGCCAGCGCGCACATAATCAACACAATACCGTAGCATATCACCGGAACTTGTGCAAAATGGTTCTCCCCCATCCAACCGGTAACAAAGGGTACTAAAGATAGCCAGAATAAAAGAAACAGGTTGGCCCATAGTACACCACCATTGATAGATTTTACGGCATGCAGCATATGGTGGTGGTTGTTCCAATAGATACCTACGTAAATAAAACTCAGCACATAGCTTAAAAATACAGGCGAAAGCTGCTTTAACTCGTTCCAGCCGGCATGGTGCGGTACCTTAAGTTCAAGTACCATAATCGTAATAATAATGGCAATAACGCCATCGCTAAAAGCCTCTAAACGACCTTTACCCATATTGTGATCAATTTGAGTTAAAGATACAATACGGCCCAGTGCTTTGCAATGGCAATAGTTATAGTTTTACGCTGATGCCAAAGACATCTTTAAGCGCTTTTTTGGCGGCATTGTAACCACACATACCATGCACACCACCGCCTGGCGGCGTGGACGCAGAACAGATATATAAACCTTTCTCTGACGTTTTGTATGGCGACAAGCGCAAGGCCGGGCGTGTGAATAACTGCCCAAGATCAATAACACCTCCGTTAATATCACCACCGATGTAATTGGGATTGTACTCTTCCAATTCTGCGGTATTAAAGGTGTGTTTAGCAAGAATGGTATCCCTAAAGCCGGGTGCATAGCGTTCTATTTGCTTTTCAATGGCATCGGTCATGTTTTTGGTTGAGCCGTTGGGAACATGGCAATAAGCCCAGGCTGTATGTTTGCCCTCCGGTGCACGGGTACTATCAAACAAGCTTTGCTGTGCCAGCAGCACAAAGGGTTTATCAGGGTGCTTGCCATTCCAGGTTTGCTGCTCGGCATCGCGTATCTCGTTAAGGGTGTTGCCCAGGTGTACGGTACCTGCTTTACGGCAAGCTTCCGATATAAACGGAATTTTTTCGCTCAAGGCAAAATCAACCTTAAAAGCACCCATCCCATAGCGGTATCTACTAAGCTGCCATTTGTATAAAACAGAAAATTTGTGCCCGGCTATCTCCAGTAACTGCTTCGGTGTTACATCAAACAACACGGCATGTGCCGATGGCAATTGTTCCAAAGACTTTACATAAGTATTCGTCTCTATCTTGCCGCCAATTGACGTAAAATATCCGGCTAAGGCATCCGCAATACTTTGTGAGCCTCCCTTAGGAAGTGGCCAACCCCGCAAATGCCCCGCAGCCATTAAAACCAATGTTATAGCCGATGTAGCCGCGTTAGTAAGTGGTTGCATGCTATGTGCAGCCATACCTGCCAGTAAAGCCTTAGCCTGTTTGGTTTTAAACTGCTTTGCCAGCATAGTAACCGGCTTCAACGCGTCTAAGCCAAAAGAAGCCAATGCCAAGGGATGCTTAGGGAAATGCAACGGACCAAGCACATCAGCATCTATCAAAGGCCAGTTTTTAGTAACAGTTCCTACCAGCTTTAGATACGCGTTTTCATCGTCGCCCAAATATTTAGCCGTCAGTTCCATATCACGGCACAGTATGGCAGAGTTATGGTGCTCTAAGGGATGCGCGGCGTCTATTTCAGGATAAATGTATTCCAGACCGTGATCAGCCAGGGGCAGCGTTTTAAAAAACGGCGATGCTACCCCAAGTGGATGAATTGCCGAGCACACATCATGCTTAAAGCCTGATAGGGTTAGTTCTTTGGTCCGCAAACCACCGCCAATGGTGTCTTTGGCTTCAAGCAAGAGTACAGACAAGCCCTGCTGCTGCATCAGGATAGCAGCTGCAAGGCCATTTGGGCCACTACCCACTACAATGGCATCGTAATCGCGTTTTTCGAGCGCCATAGGCTATATCGTTATCAATAGTCAGAGTAATCAGTTGGATAAAGAAATATAATATCCGCTTTTGATACGTTATTTTTGTATTGCGCGTCGCCTATCAATCCCTTCCACTGCGCGTCCGCTTCAAAAGCCTTCCAATGCTCATCCCTGCTTTGTTTATCATTAAACGTTGTCAAATACATCAGGTTAGGCATTCTACTACCTGCAATTACGCTGCCATAAAAAACCGGGTTAAAACCTAAGCGCTCAAAAATATCAGTTTCGCCGCTGTTAAACATCTTCACCTTGTTATGGTGGTAAGCCTCTGTAGGACTTTCGTAGCTGCGTAATTCATAAACACGTTTTGAACGCTCTCCGCTAAGTTTAGGCAGCATCAAATGCGGGCGGGTAACAAACGGGCTCAGCAATATAGTTTCAATGCGTGTGTAAGGAGCATCATTGTAAGCAGCATCATTATAGGTTTTGTTATCAGCCGTTGAGGTTACAGGTTTAGTTGCTGAAACATTATCAGGTTCAACATCCTTCCAGGATGCATATGACATCAATATATAGATCTTTCTATCTGCGGTATCCGTTTCAACAGGCTTAAAAACACCAATGCTTTTAATGCCTTTCTTGTGCAACGCCGGTATAAAACTTTTTTGCAGATAGGCATCCAGCACTGCCCCCTGCTGCTGTGTTTTATAGTGATAAATCTTTATCTGATAATAATCGCCTTTGATAGTTTGTGCGATTGATACCTGATTAAACAGGATAAAAGCAGCCAATAGAAAAGCCCCACATAAACGCCTCGTTATAAAAGAAATGGTAGACATACTATTTTGATTTGTATTGATTTAAATTTATTGATCATTTAAAGTAAAAGAGGACAAAAAATAACCCGATCATAAACAAAAAAAGCCTGCACTAAGGCAAGCTTCTCTGTATACTTAAAATCGTTACTTGATTTCTCTCACCCATATATTACGGAAACTAAGCGGTTCGCTTTTATCTCCATGTGCTTGTAATTTAATAGGGCTGTCGCCGTGGGCTTTTCTGTAGCCTGGCTTGCCAATATATTGGGTTGGGCCAAGCAGTTCCACATTATTTTCAACCAACACGCCGTTAAAAATAACCGTTACACGTGCGGGGGTTTTTAGCTGGTCGCCATCAAATGTTGGAGCGGTCCAGATAACATCGTAAACATTCCAACTGCCCGGAGGGCGGGTTGGGTTGGCCAGGGGTATAAACTGTTTGTAAATACTACCAGCCATGCCGTTAACGTAAGTTTTGTTGTTGTATGAGTCTAACACCTGCAGCTCATAACCGTCATCGCCTTTGCCAATAGATGCCAGGAAAACACCACTGTTACCGCGAGCCTGGCCTGTGCCGCTAATGTTTGCAGGTACTTTCCATTCAATATGTAATTGGTAGTTACCAAATTTCTTTTTGGTTTCGATGTTACCGTATTGCTTGTTAACGGTTAGCACATCGCCTTTCACATCCCATTTCGCAGCATCGCCACTGGCAACGTCAACCCATTCAGAAAGGCCTGTTTTACCATTGAAGAGTATAACGGCATCAGACGGTGCGTCACCCATAACCTTACCCGGGGTAACAACCGGTGGTACGGGTTCCCATTTTTCGGTATCTTCGGGTTTTGCAGCTTGCTGTGCATTCGCCATATAAAAGCCTCCGCAAAGTAAAGCTGTTAAAATTAATTTATGTTTCATATTTCAGTTAGTTAATTGGTGGCGTGTTATAGATAAAGCTTGGTTTTAAGATATTTGGCGCTTTTGGCTATGCTCACAAAAGGATCAATGTTGGTAAAATTCTCCTGCTCAACAATGTAATGCTTTATGCCTGCCAGTTTAGCTTTAGCCAATATACCTTTGTAATCAATAGCACCGCTACCGATCTCGGTATTTAACTCGTGGTTAGCCTTATCCATATCTTTTATATGAACCATGGCAAAACGGCCCGGGTGCTTTTTAAATATCTCTACAGGGTCTTTACCGGCACGTACTACCCAATAAATATCCATTTCCATAGCTACCAGTTTAGGATCGGTATGGTTAAGTATGGTATCGTAAAAAGTAGTGCCTTCGGTTTCTTTCCACTCAAAATTGTGGTTATGGTAACCTAACTTTAAGCCATGCGCTTTGCAAATCCTGGCAGCTTTATTCATTTTCTCCGCGATGGATCTAAAATCCGCGGCAGTTTTTATGAGGTCGTGGTTAAGACTGGGTACAACAATATAAGTTTGGCCGAGGGCTTTAGCAGCTTCAATATAGCTGTTAAACTCGTCCATACTGCCGGTACCAAAATATTCATCCAGGCCGTAATGCCCGCTTGGGCTTTTTAAACCATTAGCCTTTAACAGGGCGGCAAATTCTTTAGCACTTAAGCCCCAAAAACCATTCTGTTTGGAGTAACCAAAGGTTTCTACCTCTTTGTAACCGGCTTTAGCCACTTTAGCAATAACGCCCTTTACATCTTTGGGCAGTTCATCGCGCAGTGAATATAGCTGCAGGCCAATGCCATTAAGGCTTTTAGCCGATGCCAATTGTGGTGCAAGCATAAGGCCTGCCGCAGCCATACCGGCCTGCGCTAAGAAAGTTCTTCTGGTAGTAGTCATGTATTAGTTAGAATTGATATTTCTGTTACAGACCCGCCATAACAGTAATGGTTTAAACATCACAGATCTGTATCGCCTTACGCAGCGATGCAAGTTTGTCTTTAGCTGTAGGTATAAACTCCTGCGCTACAAAGCCTTTATGTCCCACTTCAACAATGGCACGCATAATGGCCGGATAAAACAGTTCCTGGGTATCGTCAATCTCATGACGGCCCGGAACACCGCCGGTATGGTAATGGGCTATGTACTGATGATGATCGCGTATATTACGTATCACGTCGCCTTCATCTATCTGCATATGATAAATATCATAAAGCAGCTTAAAGTTTTCAGAACCCAGTCTTTTACACAGTTCGGCTCCCCAGGCGGTGTGGTCGCATTGGTAGTCCTTATGGTCAATTTTACTGTTCAGCAGTTCCATTACCAATACCACATTATGCTTTTCGGCAAGCGAAACCATTGGTTTAAGCCCTTCTACGCAGTTCTTCCAACCTTCCTCATCGGTTTTACCACGGCGGCTGCCGCTAAAACAAATCAGGTTTTTGTAACCGGCGGCTGCTACCTTAGGTATCATCTCGCTGTATTGCTTATGCAATTGCGCATGGAAACGGGTATCGCCGAAACCATCAGTAAGGTTAATTTCCGCGCCATTGCACATAGATGAGGTAAGACCATACTTTTTAAGGGTAGGCCAGTCATTAGGGCCAACCAGATCGATCCCTTTTATGCCTATCTCTTTGGCGGCTTTGCAAAGGTCCTCAACCGATAGGTCACCATAGCACCAGCGACAAACCGCATGGTTAATGTTACCTTTGAGTTTTCCGCTCATTTGTTCCTGGTTATTGCCCTTATATGCCGATAGCACACTGCCTGCACTTATGGCGGCTGTACCGGCAAGTATGCCTTTTATAGCCGTTCTTCTGTTTGTTGTTGCCATTGTGTTATATGTCTGCTCTGCCGGTTCCGGGTTCTTCAATATCCAAGCCTGGCTTGGTCTGTATCTGATTGGTATCTTTAAAGAAGATAACAAATACCAGGAATACAAAGCCAGCAATACCTGCTGGTATTAACCAGATATTCGTCCAGTTATGGGCTGTTTCTGATAGCTTGAATTTATCTACTACAGGGCCTGATATGTATGACCCCATCAACATACCTACGCCGTAAGTAGCCAATGTGATAAAGCCTTGTGCAGCACTTTTAAATTTCTCACCTGCGAGGTTATCTGTGTAGATCTGCCCCGTTACGAAGAAGAAGTCATAACAGATACCGTGCATTACGATACCGGCTATCAGCATCCAGTAATTACCGCCAACATTGCCATAAGCAAAGAAAATATAGCGGATCACCCAGGCTAACATACCCACCGCAAGCATCTTTTTAACGCCTAAGCGCACAAAGAACAGCGGCATCAGTGCCATAAATAAGAACTCAGATACCTGTCCCAGTGATTGTACACCTGCCGCGGCTTTCATACCTACCTCGTTCAGGAACGGATTGGTAAAGTTGTAATAGAATGCCAAAGGCACGCA
This sequence comes from Mucilaginibacter sp. 44-25, assembly GCA_001898335.1. Taxonomy (GTDB): domain Bacteria; phylum Bacteroidota; class Bacteroidia; order Sphingobacteriales; family Sphingobacteriaceae; genus Mucilaginibacter. The sequence goes on from MKTS01000004.1 coordinate 214,582, forward strand.
AATAGCTACAGAAGCCAGGAAAAATACCAGGTACGACCTGTTTTTTAATAAGCCAATAGAATCCAAGCCAAGGATATCGCCAAGGCTTGCTTTCTGACCTTTTTTCGCCGGAGGCGTAGCTGGCAATGTAAAGCTTAACAAACCTAAAATAAGGGACGCACCCGCGGCCATTTTAAAGGTAAGCACCAGCGAGTTACTTTGCTCCCAGCCTAACCAGCCAATTACCAGGCCGGCGATGATCCAGCCTAATGTACCAAATACACGGATGGGCGGAAATTCCTTGCTTGGGTTTTGCATTTGCCTGAATGACACCGAGTTAACCAAAGCGAGAGTAGGCATATAAACAACCATGTAGGCGAAGATGATCGGAAAAAATCCTTCAAAATTTGTTTGGGTAGTAATGTAGTATAATAAAGCAGCACCGGTTAAATGCAATATACCCAGTACTTTTTGTGCCGAAAAAAATCTGTCGGCAATAAGCCCGATAACAAATGGCGCTATAATAGCACCCCATGATTGTGTTGCATAAGCATTACCGTTTTGTACGCCCGTAGCGTTCAACGTTTTGCCTAAGTACGTTCCCATAGTTACAAACCACGCACCCCAGATAAAAAACTCCAGGAACATCATGGTTGATAACTTAACGCGTGTAGTTAAGGTCATAATTGGTATTGGTTTAAATTAGTCAGGTTGGTTAGTTAGTACTATTTTACGGTAAGGATGTACTTTACCATTGCTTTGGCATCATCTATAGAAAGATCAGGGTGCGCGGTCATAGGTACAGTGCCCCAGTTACCACTACCACCTGAAATTACCTTTTTAGCCAGCATATCCACATCGCTTTCTTTGTATTTTTTAGCGATATCAACCAGTGCAGGGCCAATTACTTTGCTTTGCGCGTTGTGGCAGGTATTACAGTCGTTATTAGCCATTAATGCTTCGCCTTTATTATCAGGCGTACCAGCGGCTTTAGTGGTGCCAATGTTATTAGCTGCTGTATCATTGGCAGCGTTAGAGTTTTGAGCAACTGCTGCCTGGTCTGTTGCTTTCGCGCTATCAGTTTCGCTGTTACCTGCCGATTTATCTTTATTTCCCCCACAAGCTGCTAATGCAAGGCTTATCCCTAATATTACAAATAGTTTTTTCATGATGTGTTATTCTGTTGTATTGTATTTTATTAATTCTAATCTATTATAGTCCAATCAATGATCTGTTAAAAGCTTCGTTACTGCCCGATGCGGCAAAATCATCGAAAGCCTTGTCAGTAACCCTGATGATATGATCTTTAATGAACTGTGCTCCTTCGCGTGCGCCATCCTCAGAATTTTTTAACGCGCATTCCCACTCTAATACTGCCCACCCCTTATAGTCATACTGGGTTAATTTGCTGAACACAGATTTAAAGTCGACCTGGCCATCGCCCAGCGAGCGGAACCTGCCGGCACGCTCAACCCAGCCCGAATAACCTCCGTAAACACCCTGCCTGCCGGTAGGGTTAAACTCAGCATCCTTTACGTGGAACATTTTAATACGTTCGTGGTAGATATCAATATATTCCAGGTAATCCATAGCCTGTAATACAAAGTGCGATGGGTCATACAGCAAGCATGCGCGTTTATGATTGTTTACTTTTTCCAGGAAACGCTCATAGCTCACGCCATCGTGCAGGTCTTCGCCCGGATGTATCTCGTAGCAAAGGTCTACCCCGTGCTCATCAAAAACATTTAAGATAGGTTCCCAGCGCTTTGCCAGCTCATCAAAAGCGGTATCAACCAAACCTGCAGGGCGCTGCGGCCATGGGTATACCATGTGCCAAATTAACGCGCCGCTAAAAGTTACGTGCGCGTTGAGGCCAAGATTTTGAGAGGCCTTTGCTGCGGCTTTCAATTGCGATACAGCCCATTTTTGGCGTTCAGCCGGGTTATTTTTATAGGCATCGGGTGCAAAAGCGTCAAAAAGACTATCATAAGCAGGGTTAACCGCTACCAACTGCCCTTGCAGGTGGGTTGATAATTCTGTTATTTCGAGGCCGGCTTCGTTCACAATGCCTTTTATCTCATCGGCATAAGTTTTACTGTCTGCTGCTTTTTGCAGATCAATAAAACGCAAGTCATTAGTAGGCAGTTGTATACCTTTATAACCTAAACCCGCCGCCCATTGCGAAATGGATTTAAGATCATTAAAAGGCGCTGTATCGCCAACAAACTGCGCTAAGAATATAGCAGGTCCTTTTATGGTATTCATGCCTTAAATAGTATATTTTGTCCACTTCTCGTTACTCTGGCTGGATGCCACCACATTGTTGATAAATGCCATACCGCGTATACCATCATCAACAGACGGAAAATCAACCCATTCAGGAATTTCTCGTCCCTCTATTTTAGCGCTTAATGCTATGGCAAAATTGCGATAAAGGTTACCAAATGCTTCCAGATAACCTTCAGGATGCCCGCCCGGTGTACGGCAGTTTGAGGTAGCATAAGCCGATAAACGATCGGTATAGCCGCTACCAGCCCGCAGCGTTTCGGCAGGTTTATCCAACCATTTAATGGTAAGTGTGTTAGGCTCCATTTGGTTCCACTCGAGGCCACCATTTTCGCCGTAAACCCGAATCTTAAGCGCATTCTCTTCGCCCGCTGCTATTTGCGATGCGGTAAGTGTACCGGTAACGCCTTCTTCAAAACGTAACAGTACTGCGCCGTCATCATCCAACATGCGGCCATCAACCACAACGTTTAATGAGGCGTTAAGCTCCGTGATCTTTAAACCGGAAATGTATTCGGCCAGGTGTGCCGCGTGGGTACCAATATCACCCATACAGCCTGCCTTGCCTGATTTGGAAGGATCGGTACGCCATGAGGCCTGGGCATTACCCTCACGCTCGGAAAGGCGGCTTAACCAACCCTGCAAGTACTCAACATAAATTTTACGCACTTTGCCTAAAGCGCCGCCTTTTACAATTTCGCGTGCCTCTTTTACCATTGGGTAACCCGAGTAGGTATGCGTTAGCAGTAACATCAGCCCGGTTTCTTCTACCTTGGCTTTAAGTTGTTGCGCTTCTTCAAGCGTAAAGGTGATCGGCTTTTCGATCACTACGTTAAAACCGTTTTCCAATGCCATCATTGCCGGGGCAAAGTGGGCGAAATTGGGGGTAACAATGGTTACAAAATCCATGCGTTCATCGGCAGGGCGTTGCGCTTCAGCCTTAAACATGTCTTCATAGTTATTGTAAATACGATCGGGCGATAAAAAAAGCATGCGGCCGCTTTCCTGGGCAACTTCAGGGTGCATACTTAAGGCACCGCAAACCAGTTCTATCTGTCCGTCCATATTGGCAGCAATGCGGTGAATAGCGCCGATGAAAGCATCCTTGCCACCGCCTATCATGCCCATGCGTAATTTCCTGTTACTCATAATAGATAAGCAAGCATTACCAGGAACAAACCCGGAAATGCCTTTGTTTTAATTTAGATAAATGTATAAAAACCGCTCCGGGTTACGGAGCGGTGCAATTTTAAGGGTTTCTTATGATAATGCCCAGGCTTTATCTCCTTTTTTGTAAGGATAATCGCCTATGTATTTACCCGGTACCGGCACATACCTCAATGCCTTTGTTGCGCCAACCTCCGAGGTAAAGTAACCTAACAGCGTAAGTTGCTTTATCATGCTGAAGTAATGGTTCGGATCTTCGGGCTTCTTGGTTTTAGCGTAATCCTTAGCTTCCTTATCCAACTGCGTAAGCAGTTCGGTACGTTGCTTGGCATCGGCATCCATAAACTTTTTGTTGAACTTCTTGTCGCAAGCTTCATCTAACTGGGCCAAACCTTTCTTAAACACCTTTTGATCGGCATCGGTGTAGCAGTCGCGTACCATTATGGCCATAAAACCACCAACGTTTGCCGCCTTAGCGCCGGGGGTTGAGGTCGCGGGCAAAATGGTTTCGCCAATCTCATTCATGTAGGCGGTAGTTTCCTTACTAAAAAGGTCATCGGTATTTACCGAGCCGCCCGACTTACAGCCTGACACGAAGAACTCGGCACCAATTACAGCACCGCCCAGTATCAAACCCACTCTGCTTATAGCATCTCTTCTATTCATCTTTTTATAGAATTATGAGTTAATTTTTTAGTTTTTATTGTTGTTATGCTTTTAGCTCAAAACCTGCAGGGTATTGGCGCTTAACGTATTGGTTAACATCATCAAAGTTGGTCACTTTCATGGCTTTATTATCCCATGTGTATTTGAATGCACCGCCTTTAAGGTCATGACCGCGAACAGCCAGGTTAGCCATCAGTAACGCTTCGGTAAGCGGGCCGGCAACCTCAAACGGAGAACTTACTTCCATTTTACCATAACCGGCAATACAAGCTTCAACCCATTGCGCGTAGTGGCCATTTGCACCACCCGGAACACGTTTGTATTTCTGCGGCGCTTTGGCATCCTTAGTACGCTCTTTTGGTAATAAAGTAGCTGCATCAGAATAGGTGCTGGCATACATTTTACCTTTGCTACCAATGAATAAAGTTCCGTTACCTTCTTCTCCACCCCATTTTTCATTAGGGCCAAGCTCTTCAGGACGCTCTGGCTGTATACCTCCGTCCATCCAATGAAGGGTAATATCACCTTTAGTTTTAGCAGTTTTAGGGAACGTTAACGTGATATGGCTTGATGGCGGGCAGCTTTCAGGGAAGTTACCTTTTCTGAAAGAATCAACATAAACGCTGCCTACACTGGCCTGTACATCTTTAACATACTGCAAGCCTAACACGCGGAATGGTGCCTCAACTAAGTGGCAACCCATATCGCCTAAGGCGCCTGTACCGTAATCCCACCAGCCGCGCCAGTTAAATGGTACCAGTTTTTCCACGTAATCTTTACGGGGAGCGGTACCCAACCAAAGATCCCAGTCAAGTTCTTTAGGGATATTGGTGCTTGGATCTGGCCATTTGATCCCTTGCGGCCATACCGGGCGGTTTGTCCAGCAGTAAATAGTATCTACATCGCCTATAAGGCCTGCATCATACCACTCTGCCATTAAGCGGGTACCATCGTTTGATGCCCCCTGGTTACCCATTTGGGTAACTACTTTGAATTTTTTGGCAGCATCGGTTAGTAAGCGTGCCTCCCAAATATCATGCGTAAGGGGTTTTTGCACATAAACGTGCTTGCCTAATTGCATAGCATGGTAAGCGATGATGGCGTGGTTATGATCCGGAGTTGATACGGATACCGCATCGAAATTCTTATGATCTTTTTCTAACAACTCGCGCCAGTCCTTAACATATTTGGCTTTAGGGAACGATGCCCGTGATCTTGCGGCCTGACGGTCGTCGACGTCACACAGGAAAGCAATGTTAGCTTTCCCGCTTTTTGCAAAATTAGCGATATCGCTCTCTCCTTTACCGCCCGCGCCAATACCGGCTACGTTAAGCATATCGCTTGGGGCAGTAAAGCCCCTGCCACCCAAAACGTGGCGTGGTACGATCATGAATCCGGCGGCTGCCATTGAAGCCGATTTAATAAAATCGCGCCTGGATGTGCCGTTGTTTGTGGTTTCTTTTTTCTCAGTCATTGGTAGTCGAATTTCAATACTGTATGTTATAAATTACCTTTTTTAAGCTCTTCAACCGCATGGTTAGCTGCGCGGGCAGTTAATGCCATGTAGGTAAGTGAAGGGTTTTGGCAGGCAGCCGATGCCATGGCTGCGCCATCGGTAACAAATACGTTTTTCGCATCCCAAACCTGGTTCCACTCGTTTAGTACAGATGATTTTGGATCGCGACCCATACGGGCAGTACCCATCTCGTGTATACCCCGGCCCAATACAGGATCTGTGGTGAATCCCTGCACATCTTTAACACCAGCATTCTCAAGCATTTCTTTCGCGTCGTTCATCATATCGATACGCATTTTACGCTCGTTGTCTTTACACTCCGCGTCAATAGCCAGTACCGGTAAGCCCCACTTGTCTTTTTTCTCTTTATCCAGGTAAACACGGTTTTCATGATATGGTAGTGTTTCGCCGAAACCACCCATACCAAATGTCCAACTACCCGGTTCTGATAACGCGTCTTTAAATGCACCACCGATGTTAAGCTCTGCAATATCGCGGCTCCAGCTTTCGCGGCTACCGCCACCCTGGTAACCAAAACCACGGATATAATCGCGTTTCTCGCCGTTAAGGTTACGGTAACGAGGGATGTAGATACCATTAGCACGGCGGCCGAAGTAGTATTTATCTTCATGGCCTTCGATGCGGCCACCGGCACCAACACCTAAGTGGTGGTCCATCAGGTTATGGCCCAACTGGCCGCTGCTGCTGCCTAAGCCACCTTCCCAAACATCGGTAGCAGAGTTCATTAATACCCAAGCACTGTTAAGGGCTGACGCGTTAACGAAAACGATCTTCGCAAAATATTGGTAAGTTTTGTTGGTTTCCGCATCCAGTATTTCAACGCCTTTTGCCTTCTTGGTGTCTTTATCGTATAATATTTTGGTTACGATTGACCACGGACGAACAGTTAGGTTACCGGTTGCCATAGCCGCAGGTAATGTAGCCGACTGCGTGCTGAAATAAGCACCGAACGGACAACCTAACCAGCATTTGTTACGGTACTGGCAGTTTGTACGGTTATTATGGGGTACAGTAATATTAGCGGTACGGCCAATAATAAAGTGCCTTGCATCTTTATAAAATTCTTTAAAACGTTTTTGAACATCTTTCTCAATAACGTTCATTTCCATTGGCGGCATAAAATCGCCGTCCGGAAGAATTGGAACGCCATCCTTGTTACCTGAGATACCGGCAAAACGCTCTGCATAACCATACCAGTCGTGCAAGTCCTTGTAACGGATAGGCCAGTCGGTACCTATACCATCTTTAAGATTGGCTTCAAAGTCGGTATCATGCCAGCGGTATGATTGCCTGCCCCACATTAAAGAACGGCCACCAACATGGTAACCCCTAAACCAGTCGAAACGTTTAATTTCAACATAAGGGCTTTCCTTTTCATTGGTCCAGTAATCAAGGTTGGTTTCGTTAAGTGGATAATCACGTTTAAGCACAGGATAATCCTCTATCATTTTTTGCGTACGGCCACCACGGTGTTCAAACTCCCACGGTGCTTTGTTGGCATTAACATAATCTTTAATGTGCTCGATGTTTTTACCGCGCTCCAACATAATGGTTTTTAAACCTTTTTCGGTTAGCTCTTTTGCAGCCCAGCCGCCGGAGATACCTGAACCAATGACGATGGCGTCATAAGTGTTTGTAGACATAAAAGTGTAGCGTTAAAATAGTTTACTTAGCAATTGGTTATATGGCCTAATGTATGAATAAAATTTATCTTGCAAATACTTTTCATTGTGTTTTTTTCACACACTATCCTTTTTATTAAACAGTTAATGATTACCAGCACAATAGCCTAATAATTAGCCTACTGCCGATAACAAAAACTATACGTTTCCTTTCTTTAATTCGCTTACAGCATGGTCAACCGCGCGGGCGGTAAAAGCCATGTAAGTAAGTGATGGATTCTGGCATGATGTTGACGTCATGCTGGCGCCATCTGTAACATATACATTGGGGCAGGAATGCAAACGATGCCATTTATCCAGCATAGATGTTTTAGGATCTTTACCCATACGCACACCCCCCATCTCATGAATATCAAGCCCCGGGGCGCGATGGTCTGTAAAGGTTTGTATATTGGTAAAGCCGGCTGATGTGAACATCTCGGTCATTTGCTCAATGTAATCCTTCTTCATCTTCTCATCGTTATCATCATAATCAACAGAAATTCTCAGTTGCGGTATTCCCCACGGGTCTTTCAGGCTGTTATCAAGTGTAACAAAGTTGCTCTCCTTCGGGATGGTTTCGCCCATCATATGCGAACCTACACTCCAGCCGCCCAATTCTTTCCTGGCCAGGTTATCTTTCAGCTCCTGGCCTATACCATCGCTGCTTTGTTTATGCCCCCTGTAAGCGTAAAGCCCCGCCGCGTAACCTCTAAGGAAATTTGTTTCCTGTTTATATACGTTCCGGAACCGTGGTATATAACCACCGCCTGCCGGATTACGGCCGTCTGTGGTCCATTCCTTAGCACCATCATACTCGGCGTTCATATGTGCCGAATAATTGTGGAAAGCAATGTATTTACCCAGGGTGCCACTATCGTTACCTAAACCATTTGGGAAGCGCTGCGATTTGGAGTTAAGCAATATGAGGTTACTGTTTAAGGCCGCCGCGTTAACAAATATCACCGGCGCATAGTATTCTATAGCCTCTTTGGTATTGGCATCTATCACCCGCACACCTGTTGCTTTACCTTTTTTATCATCATAAATGATGGACTCAACAACAGAATGTGGCCTTAAGGTACACAAGCCTGTTTTTAACGCCCAAGGGATAGTAGATGAATTGGAACTGAAGTAGCCTCCAAATGGGCACCCGCGCTGGCACAGGGTACGCTCCTGGCACTGCCCCCTGCCCTGGTCAAGATGTATTTGATTGGGTTTTGATAAATGCGCGCAACGTGCGCTGATCACATGCCTGTTCTTGTAATTCTTTTTTAAGTGGTTACTGAAATAAGTTTCAACCGCGTTGAGTGGAAAGGGCGGCAGAAACTCACCATCAGGCAATTCGGCCAGTCCATCACGATTGCCCGATATGCCAGCAAATTTTTCTACATAACTATACCAGGGAGCTATATCTTCATAACGGATAGGCCAGTCAACAGCGAAGCCGTCACGCGCGGGGCCCTCGAAATCAAAATTGCTCCAGCGCTGTGTTTGGCGCGCCCAGAGTAATGATTTTCCCCCGGTTTGGTACCCGCGTATCCAGTCAAATGGTTTTTCCTGTACATAAGGGTGCTCGGCATCTTTCACAAAAAAGTGCATGGCATCTTCACCAAAAGCATAGCAACGATTAACTACAGGGTTGGCTTTCTGTATCGCGTCAGGCACTACGCCATGGTGCGGAAATTCCCACGGATATAAATTAGTTGTGGGATAATCTTTAAGGTGCTTAACATCCCTGCCCCGCTCAAGTACGAGCGTTTTAAGGCCTTTACCGGTAAACTCTTTAGCCGCCCAGCCGCCGCTGATACCCGAACCTATAATTATGGCATCAAACGTGCGTTCTTTTACACTATCAATATTAAGATTTGCCATAATTATACTGTTGCTTTACTTGCCGGATACATAGCATTATATCTGCCGGGTACCAGTTCGTAAACTACTTGTTTGGTCATAAAATATTTTGAGGTGGTATAGCCAAAAACCGTTTGCCCTTTTACCATTTGATAAAAGGCCATCAGTTTGCCGTCGTCTTTATAATTTTTGTCTTTGCCGAGCTTTTCAACCGATGAAACAAAGGCTACCCGCTGCTTATCCGTGCCATCAACAAATGGTTTTCCCATTTTTTGCTTAGCCTCATCGGCAAACTTATTCAGGCCGGTTATGAAATCGGCCTGCTGTTCTTTGCCAGCGCAGTCATCGATCATTTTAAAGACAAAAAGATTAATACCCAGTTCAGCGGCACCGGGGGTGTCTGTTTTTGGCAGAATGGTTTCGGTAAGGCTATTTACTATTTTCTCCTGCTCAGCGTCGATAGTAAGGTTATTGAGCTTTACTACCGCGTTGCCTTTATCATCATGCAGGCATGAAGGCAATATGATGGCACCTCCCATAATGAGCGCCATGTTGCGAAGCGCGGCGCGCCTGTTCATGTTCAAATTCAATTGATCAACAGTTAAAGTTTATAATTAATATAGGTTTAAGGGCATTAAGGTAACTTTTACTTATTAATATCCCCACTTTTTCATGGTTTGTAAATCAATTTTTACACACTCAAGCGGGTCTATCCCCTGGTATGATTCCTGCTCGATGATCAGGTACACCGTACCACCGGTTTTTTTAGCCGCCTTAAGCACATTGCTCACATTGAGCACTCCCCTGCCCAGGATAGTACTTTCGTACCCTGTACCTTCAGTATTGGTAGCGCTTTTTATCTCATCTTTTACGTGCATGGATACAAAACGGCCCGGGTATTTCTCAATAAGCGAAATAGGGTTATTTTCTCTACCATACATATTACCAATATCCAACTGCTGCGCCACTTTATCGGGGTCGGTATTCTGCATAATGTAATCGAACAGGCGCATATCGCCTACCATGGTAGTAAACTCAAAATCGTGGTTATGGTAGCCAAACTTCATCTTATATTTCTGGCACAACTCACCGCTTTTGTTAAATTGTTCCATGGTGCGTTTTAACAGGTCGGTATCATGCCTTACCCGCTCATCCATCCACGGGCTGATCACAAATTTTTGCCCCATGTATGCGGCATCTTCCACGGTAGCCTTCCAGGCATCGGTAAAATCGTTCTTAGCCGCGTCCCAATGCTCGGGGCGCATCACCGTATGGCCGCTGGGCATTTGCAGATCAAGATCGGTTAAGCGTTTTTTAAATTCTTTAGCATCCCAGCCGTAAAACTTCCTGTCGATATAATTAGCATGCTCCACATACTTGTAGCCCATATCTGAAAGCATTTTTAATGTACCTGCCGGATCTTTGGCCATAGCATCACGTACCGAGTACAGTTGAAGGCCTACCCTTTGGATCTTGGCCGGCGCAGCAAAAAGATGCTTGGGCATTAAGGCGGCAACCGTTACGGCCATAGCGCCGCTTTTAAGAAAAGTTCTTCTGGACGATGTCATGTTATTATTGAGTTTAGTTAGTTTGCTTAGCTACGAAAAACACATAACCAATTATTACCGGCACCTAAAATGAGGAGGCTAAAAAAGCGGTTATAACAGAACGGCATGTAATGTATCCAACAATTAAACTACATATTCACACTTAGGGGATGCGTTAAATGGTAGTGGTATACTGGTTAGTTAACTGGCTCACTAAGATATATATTCGTTTGTAAAAAGCCAATAAAAAGGCTTAAAATTTATAAAGTAGCTTCGACTTATTAAAACAATAGCCACATGATTTTGATCATGCGGCTATTGTTCTATATAACAGATATGCTGTTATATTTTTGCTGGTACTACTTTGTTAAGTACAACCGGGCAAAGCTGAGGCTCTGTTTCGGTTTTCGCGGTTGAATTCATATAATTCTCATAAAACTGCTTTTTGGCGTCATTATAACAACTTACCGCGCCTATCAGGCTCATAAATTTTATGTAATACCAGGCGCTATCAACCTGGTAAGGCTTGAAACCCGAACGGGCACTTTTAGGATACAGGTGATGGTTATTATGCCACTCACCTGCTACTATACCCGGCCATATCTGGTTTATTGACATATCGTTGCGGTTATGATCAACACCATTACGGCGTTTATCTTTTCCTTTACCGTGGCCTTCATAATTAAATGTACGCACGCCAACCGCCCATATACCGGCAGCGCCGAAAATTGCACAGGCAAGGGCCATACCGCCAATTAAATAAAATACAGCAAACCAAAATGCCCAGTTAACAATAACCCCTGCTATCATGTAAAAAGGATTAGCAATAGAGCCCCATTTTTGATACTGCGCATAAGTATTAGTGGTAACGCCGGTATGTTTCATTAAGGTAACACAGCGGTTAAAATGCTTTTCGCTTAAATTGCGGTTAACCGGCTGGTGGTTGGCATCGGCCAGGAAACAATAGAGAAAACCACCTTGCGCGTTGTAAGGATCACCAGGTGTATCTGATAAAGCATGGTGCACGTGGTGGGATATCGCGTATATTTCCTCGGGAATTATTTTAAGGGTAAGATTTTGGGTGATAAAACGCCAGAAGTTATTTTTAAACTTGTATGCCCGGTGAGTGCAATAACGGTGATACCATATAGTACCATGCGTTCCCATTACTACCATGCTATACACAAAGGCAGTAATAAGGCCATAAACTGTAAAATACTTAAAAAGGAACAATGCTAAAAACGGCGCAAGACAAACTATCATTAACCAACTGGTAAAAGAAAGCCAGTTTTTTTTGTTACTGAATACATTAAGCCTTGAGAAAAACTCTTTTAGAATTTGTTTGGGCGTGGGTTTTGATAATTCGCCTTCAGCGTTTTTCCAGCCATAAGATGGTGCTTCGAGCACATCGTGTATAAATGCCATTAAATAAGGGATTATTTGTATTTGAGGAGGGTTGTTAGAATAATAGTTGTAAGGTAAGGATAATTTGTCACATTAACATCATTTTTAATAAACAAATAAGCTATACAGCATAATTACTGTCATACAACTATATAAACCAAATACTAAAGCTTTGCTGTAAAACCATGTTACACTTCCTAAAACACCTCGTAATAATGCGTGTTCTATATAGAAAATATACCTTCGGGGAAGAAAAATGCTATGTAACTCCAATATTTTATAACCTTTAAACTCCATCACTATACATGCGTTATCGTTACATCATCTTATTATTTTGCTTATGCATATCTGTTCCGGGTTTTGCTCAGGAGCTAAGTACCGTATCGAGGAAACTCACCAATAACATCAGCGAAACCTACCATGTATTAGCAAGCGATGGCATTACCCGGCAGGGGATTTACCAGGCTTTATATAAAAAGAAAACAGCTATTGCCAGCGGCTCTTATTTGGGCAGTAAACGGGTTGGCATATGGCACTTTTACGACAATAATGGTACAGTGGTGCAGAGCTTTAATTTTGACAAGCAACTGTTATTATATGAAGCTCCGGAAGACACAACCTCCAACCTGCATTATTTTATTGACCGTACACTTGATACCGCCAAAACTGCTGTTCAAAAAATCACTAAACCTGTACGCATAGGCGGCAGGTATTATGGCTATGTACCTTATGTAGCGTTATTCAGGATGCCTAAAAGGATTTCAGAATCTGACTTTGATTACAGTAATATGAAAGCTGTAGTTGAGCTTTTAGTAAGCCCCGGTGGCCGGCTGGCCGATTACACTGTACATTTAATATATGTACCAACCGCCTACGCTGTTGATGATATAACCATGAACTTGAAACTCCCAAACCCTGACGACCTGGTTTTTGTACCGGCCACCTTCAATGGCGAACCCATTGCATGCAGGGTAATGATAGAATGTATTATAAATAAAAACGGAACACTCGACTTTGCAAGGTAAACAAACAAAAAGGCGCCAGAGGCGCCTTTTTGTTTGTTTATTAATGACCATGGTGACCATCCGGGCCATGTGCATGGCCGTGTGACAATTCTTCTGACGTAGCCGGGCGAACATTAATGATCTCGCCTTTAAAGTGTAATTCCTGGCCTGCCATTGGGTGGTTAAGATCAACCATAACCGAATCTTCGGTAACAGATACTACCTGTCCCTGAAAACGGTTACCGTTATTATCCTGTAAAGGCAAAATTTCACCTACCTGGGGCAGGTCTGTACCCTGGAACATTTCTTTTGGCAGGTTAGCTACCGCTTCCTGGTCGTATTCTCCGTAACCATCTTCTGCTGATATGCGGAAATCATATGCATCTCCTGTTGAAAGTGTGCTCAGGTGCTCCTCAAACTTTGGGATCATCTGGCCTGCGCCAAATAAAAACGTAAGCGGCTGCTCCTGGGTAGCGCTCTCTACTAACCCCTCTTCACCATTCTCTTTGTTAACGTACAGATCATATGTTAATGACACTACGTGTTGTGGTTGAATTTTCATTTATTGATTATTTTATGGCAAGGTGCTATTTTTTTATTAACCACGCCAATTTATTATTAAATACAAACGCTGATGTTTATAAAAGATTATGATGAATAAATTTGTTTTAAAGCATCCACAATAGTAGCAGCAGGCAAGCCACAGGTACGGTCTTTACAGATGAATATCCTTGTAATATCACCCAGCCGGCCTTGCAATAAGGGCAAAGTGCCTGTTTGCCCGCCCAGCATCACCTTATTAGGTACATAATACCGCTCAAATTCATTGCGCATCTTCTCATACTCCGGCCCTGTTATAGCTACCTCATTAACACCAAAGATCTCATCGAGCAAAAGGATGGTCCAGTTAGGATATGCTGTACCGTATTTAGCTAAATGAGGAACAATGTTACGCAGCATTTGAGCCGATACTTCCAGGTAACCATCGTTATCAAAAAGCAGCCCCAGTTTTTTAAGAACACGTGCCATTACCGAGTTGGATGCCGGTATTACCCCATCCATGATCTCCGATTTACGCGCGATCAATTGTTCGTCGTTATCAGCAGTGTAATAAAATATACCGCCCTCTGCGTTATAGAAGTGTTGCAAGGCGTAATCCGTAAGCTTTTGTGCCTGTATCAGCCAGTCCTCGTTAAAGGTTACTTCGTATAATGAAATGAAAGCATCCGCAACGTTTGCGTAATCATCCAAAAAGGCTACACCTGCTGCAGCCGGTGAATTATAAACTCGATTGATCTTAGCACCCGAGATCAGATTTTTGACAATAAATTCCGCGTTCTTTAAAGCCAAATCTAAATACTCCGGCTTCCCGAAAGCACGGTAAGCATCGCACAAGCCTTTAAGCATTAAGCCATTCCATGATGCTAAGATCTTATTATCCAAACCTGGCCGAACGCGCTTTCCGCGAGCATCAAATACTTTTTGCTTAGCAAGTTTAATACGCTCATGCAGTTCGGATAAACTTAAACCATACTGCGAGGCTATATCATGCTCATCATGTTTCCTGAAAAACACATTGCTCTGTTCCTCTTCCCAGTTGCCTTCTTCGGTTACATGATAATAGGCATTGAAAAGCGGTGCATCATTACTCAATATTTCGGCAATTTCCTGCCGGGTAAAGATGTAAAACTTACCCTCTTTACCTTCACTGTCAGCGTCCAAGGCTGAGTAAAAGCCATTATCTGTTGACGTAAGCTCGCGCTGAACAAAACTGATGATCTCATCAGCAACCTCAGCATAAAGCGGGTCAGCGTTCCAGGTATATGCTTCTGAATAAAGGCTCAAAAGCTGACCATTATCATACAGCATCTTCTCAAAATGCGGCACATGCCACACGCCATCAACAGCGTAGCGGGCAAAGCCGCCGCCAACATGGTCATAAATGCCGCCATAGGCCATTTTTTTCAGCGTTAGCTTTACATTTTCGGCAATGCCTTCATCTGTCATCAGGTGTGCATATCGCATTAGAAATATCCAGTTGGCCGGCATAGGAAATTTGGGAGCTCCGCCAAAGCCGCCTTCTTCCGGGTCGATATACCGGCGCCAGGTAGCCATAACAGGCTCCAGCATGTCTTTACTATACTCGGCCGTCTGTTCAACAAAAGGTACCGATTCATATTGCTTAATGCCTTCAGTAAGGCGCACGGCGTAATCTTCAGCTTCCTCGGGTTTTTGCTTGTAGAAATCGGCCAGGTTCAACAGTAACGAAGCCCAGTCGTTTTTACGGAAATAGGTGCCGCCATAAATAGGTCGCTGATCTGGCAGGCAGATACAGTTAAGCGGCCATCCGCCTCTACCACTCATCAATTGAACGGCGCTCATGTATATCTGGTCGATGTCCGGGCGCTCCTCCCGGTCTACCTTTATGCACACAAAGTATTCGTTCATTAGCGCGGCCACGCCTTCGTCCTCAAAGCTCTCATGCTCCATTACGTGGCACCAGTGGCAAGCAGAATAACCTATACTTACCAATATCAGTTTATTCTCTTCTTTGGCTTTTTGTAGAGCCTCAGTCCCCCAGGGATACCAGTCTACCGGGTTATTGGCATGCTGCAAAAGGTAAGGCGAGGTGGCGTTGGCGAGGCGATTCATAAGCGGTAGATGGTTTATTAAACAAAGCCCGAAATTGTTAATTGTTTTAGGGATATGCAAAAGGGGCGTTGCATTATTTTACTCACCCGGTCTTTCCTTCGCTCGACTACCCTCTCCGCTTCGCAAAGAGGATGGTAAATTTTAATATTTCTTATTCCTCTTTCACACAGTGAAGAAAGGGTTTACAAGCGATAGCGACGTCGGGGTGAGTAAATCGGGCAGTGGGTGGCTTTCCCCTTATAGGTTGGTAAAACCACACAGCGTTGAAAAATTGCTTTACCAATTTTGTTAGCTTTCGCCGCTAAAATCTTAATTTCGCAGCTACAGAAAAGAGGAACCGGATTTGGATTATCTACAAGGGTTAAACCCCGAACAAAAAGCTGCCGTTTTACAAATTAAAGGCCCGGTAATGATCATTGCCGGCGCGGGATCAGGCAAAACACGTGTGATCACTTACCGTGTGGCGCACCTCATCCGCAGTGGTGTTGATTCGTTTAATATTTTGGTATTAACCTTTACCAACAAGGCCGCCAAAGAAATGCGCGAGCGTATCAACCATATTGTTGGCCCAGAGGCAAAGAACATCTGGATGGGTACCTTTCACTCGGTATTTGCCAAGATATTACGTGTGGAGGCTGACAGATTGGGCTACCCGAGTAATTTCACCATTTACGATACTGACGACAGCAAAAGCGTTCTGCGCGCCATTTTAAAAGAAATGCAGTTGGACGATAAGCTTTATGCTGTAAATTTTGTGCTTAACCGTATCTCGGCCGCAAAAAGTGCGTTGTTAACGCCGGTTGCTTACCAGGGCAACCCGCAGATACAAGCCGAAGACGATTCGCAAAGGCGCCCGCTGCTGGGCAAAATATACGAGACCTATGCCCAGCGCTGTTACCGCGCCGGTGCCATGGATTTTGACGACCTGTTGCTAAAAACCAACGAGCTGCTTAGAGACCATGCCGATGTTAGAAATAAATATCAGCATAAGTTTAAGTATATCATGGTTGATGAGTACCAGGATACTAACCACTCGCAATACAGCATTGTTAAGCGCCTTGCATCAGTTAATGAGAACCTTTGTGTAGTGGGCGACGATGCACAGAGTATCTACGCTTTCCGTGGGGCTAACATTCAAAATATCCTCAACTTTGAGAAGGATTACCCGGACCTGAAGGTATTTAAGCTGGAGCAGAACTACCGCTCTACCCAAAATATTGTAAACGTTGCCAACAGCATTATTGCCAATAACAAAGACCAGCTTAAAAAGAATGTTTTTTCTGAGAAAGACACTGGCGATAAAATAAAGGTGATGCGTGCCTTCAGCGATAATGAAGAGGGTAAAATGGTTGCCGACGCCATTATGCATCAGCGCAGTACCAAAAGTTTAAAGTGGAAAGACTTTGCTATTTTATACCGCACCAACGCGCAATCGCGCTCTATGGAGGAGGCGCTGCGTAAGCTCAACATCCCGTACAAAATATATGGTGGCATGTCGTTCTACCAGCGTAAGGAGATCAAGGACCTCATTGCTTATTTTAGGCTAACGTTTAACCCTAATGACGAAGAAGCGCTAAAACGGGTGATCAATTACCCAAAACGTGGTATTGGCGATACCACGGTTGATCGCATTATCGTAGCCGCCGATAAGCACCAGCTCACGCCGTTTGAAGTTATATTAGAGGCGCCCCGGTATGTAGAAAAAGCACCGGCAGCGCTCACGGCCTTTGCCACCATGATCCAGAGTTTCCAGGTGATCACCAAAACATTAAGCGCCTACGATGCAGCATTGCATATTGCGCAACACTCTGGCTTACTGAAAGATCTTTACGACGATAAATCTGTTGAAGGACTTAACCGTTACGAAAACATACAGGAGTTACTGAACGGTATCAAAGAATTCTCCGAAAGGGAAGATATTGAGGAAAAAGGCCTTGATGTTTTCATGCAGGATGTGGCTCTTTTAACCAATGATGATAACGACAAGAACAAAGATGCTGATACCGTTTCGCTGATGACCATCCACTCATCAAAAGGGCTTGAATTCCCTCAGGTTCATATTGTTGGGTTGGAAGAAAACCTTTTTCCGTCGCAAATGTCGCTCAACTCACGCAGCGATCTGGAGGAGGAGCGACGTTTATTTTACGTAGCCATTACCCGCGCCGAGTATAAATTAACGATCAGTTACGCCACATCGCGCTTTAAATTTGGCACACTTATCAACTGCGAACCCAGCCGTTTCCTGGATGAGATAGACGCCAAATATCTCGAGCTTGATTTTTCGGCCAAGCCTGCCCCTTCACCATCTTCTTCATTTGGGGATGAGCGCAGTGCCTGGAGCAGAAAACCGGCAGATACTTTCTCTAAACCTAAACCTGCTACCGCCCCGCCTGTAAAAACAACATCCATACTGGCTAAAGCACACGTACCATCTGCCGGTTTTAAACCTGCTGATACCTCAAACCTGCAAGTAGGTATGGAGGTAGAACATGAGCGCTTTGGCTTTGGAAAGGTAATAAGCCTTGAGGGCAACAAGCCAGATATTAAAGCCACTATATTTTTTAAAGAAATTGGCCAAAAACAGCTTTTGTTAAAGTTTGCTAAACTTAGTATAGTTACCTAAAACTAAGTAAAAAAAATACACAGTTTTGGGGAACATATTCCACATAAAAGTTTAGTCACACTTAACTTTGTGTTAATTGGAAGCTATAAAGGCCATTTTTATAACTGGCATTACGATTGGTTAATAGTTAATACCCTTATTCCCGTAATTAACTATTATGTACATGATGAGCGAATCCATTAAAAAGAAAACCAACAAATCGGCCGGTAAAAACATACGTACCCTGCGCCACGAGCATGGCTGGAGCCAGGAAGATGTTGCTAACCGTTTAGGTATATCTATACCAGCGTTTTCAAAGATTGAAACAGGCGTAACAGATATTAACCTGTCAAGGCTGGAGCAAATTGCCAATATCTTTGAAGTAAGCGTCGTAAACCTGCTTTCGCTCGAGCATACCGAGCAGCCGGCCGTGCAAGACCAAAACTTAAGTATCGTACAAAAAAAATTGCTTGACCGCGAAACCGAGATCACTAACCTGCAACGTAAAGTGATTTTACTTTATGAAGAGCTGCTAAGTAAAAACGGCACCAACCAATAAGAAATTTACCCCTACTGTTCAAAATACAAAACAGGTAAACTGTTTTTAGTTCGGTAACAAAGCCGCCCCCGGTTTACTATTGTGCAATTATTTAAAAAATCCTCAAATTATTGCATGTAGTGAAAAATGCGGTATTTGTTACCGCTTTTTTTTGCCTATATGTTATGCAAAAAAATCGGTTTAGCACTTTTGGTTTTATTATTGTAGTAACCGTATAGCATCAAACTATGGCTTATATGTGTAATTACATGATATCTATCCCTAATGCCGGGCAACAGGCAAACGGTACTATCCATGATCGCCGAACGAAGTTAAAAGTAAAGGCCTTTGACCTTTTTAAATCGCGCGCCAAACAACGGGAAGGTGAAGTAAGATACTTTGTTACAGCCGGCAACCAATTATTGGCCTTTGAAACAGAAGGTTATAAGCGCCACAGGCAGTTACTTATATTACAGATGATATCCAGGTACTGCGTTTACCTGGGCTTGATGGAAGCGCAGATACATAGCAGCTATCCTATCTAATGGAATTTAGAATGGTTATGCAGTTGTTTTCCTGGTATCGTTGAGCAAGTCGCTCATCTCTATGATCTTTTGATCAATATCAGATACACATTTGTCCATCATATGGATACATTCTTTCTCATCAACCAGTCCTTCTCTTTCCAGGTTCATTAATCCGCGAAGCGTAGCGATAGGCCCCCTTATCTGGTGAGAAAGATAGGAGGAGTAATCAGAAAGCTTCTTATTTTTTATCTGCAGGTCTTTTGTACGTTCATCAATGATCTCTTCGAGGTGATGGTTCACCCTGTCAAGGTTATCCTTTTGTCTCGATACCTCTTCGTTCAGTTCTGTCAGCTGGCTGTTAGTAGCATTCTTGCGTTTCACGTTGCTTACCAGCAAACCTACCACTACCAATAAAAGGCCGGCCACAACGGTTACCGCCCAAAACTTTATTCGGTCGTTTTGCTGGTTCACTAAAAGTAGCTCCGTATCGCGTTGTTTAGCTTCCTGTTTAAACTGCTCCTGTATCAGGTTAATCTGTGTAGACTCGTTAGAAATATGGATTGAACTATCCTGCCTGAAAATCATTTGCAAATAGTACAGCGCCCTTTCATAATTTTTTCGCTTTGATTCCAACTGATAAATGGTGTAGTTGTAATCATTGGTAAGTTTTTCATCCTTAAGCGCCCGTGCGTAAGCTTCCCCCTCCTGCACCACTTTCTCCGCCGCGTTAAAATCGCCTTTATCTATATATAACGAAGCAAGGGTAAGGTTGGTACTCGCTACCGGCTTATTCAAATCCAACTGCTTGGCAGACTGGTTGGCTTTAAGCAGCAGTTTTTCGGCAACATCATATTGGTTAAGTTTATAATAAATAACCCCTCTGTTCTGCAGGCATTGCACCAAGTTAGCCGAGTCTTTTAGCTCGGTGAAGATCACATTACTTTTATCATAATAACTAAGAGCCTGGTTAAAACTATTTTTTCGATAATAAACGTTACCAATATTCATGTATAACGACGCCATCAGACTCTGGTCATTTAAGCGCTCGGTAATAGTTAAAGCCTTTTTAAAATATTCCAGCGCTTTGGTAAGGTTATTATCCAGGTACAGGTTACCTATGTTATTATCAACTTTTGCCTGGCTGCGTAAATCTTTTATGCTTTCAAACGTGCTCAAAGCATTCAAATAATCATTAATAGCGGCACTGGCCTGGTTCAGGTAATATTTACCGATGCCACGCACGCGGTATGCCTCGCCTATACCAGCCTTGTAATCCAGCTTAATGGCTATGTCAAGCGCTTTGGTAGCATCGGCAATGGTTTGCTCGGGGCTGGTAAGGCGGTTGGTGTATGCCTGCTTGTTCAGCTTTATAACCTCGGTAGTATCATTAGCTGCAACTTCATCATTACTCTTAGCGTATACTGTAAAGGCATATAAGAAGAAAATAAGAAGAATAAAAGCTTTATTCATTTAGCTGTATATACGGTAATTATAGGGCGAAAGTTATAAAATAAATTTAAAGAAATATATGGCGGTTTAAAAACTAAAAAACAAGAAATTTTTTTCACACAATTGCTTGTGAATTAAAAAACATATTTATATTTGTACTGTTAATATATTGATTTATAATAAATTAGATTATACATAGGCGTATTTTTACGCCACGAAAAATTTGTTCTTTATTATGTATTTTATTGAGCAATAGTTACGCTTAAAAAATTTAGAGCATATTATACCAATATAATTTTTTAACATGGTGCAAGTTAATAAAAACAATTACTTAATCAATAATAAAATGAAAAAAATAGTACTTGGATATCTGTTACTGGTGGGTGGGCTGTTGTTTTCATCATGCATAAAGCAGAATAACTTACACAGCAGCATGGTTGCACTGCTAAAAGCAGGCGTTGGCATGAGGAAAGATATCGGTACTGCCGATTAATAATTGATAATAAAAGCTGAACTACAATAAAAAAGACATTAAATAAAACGCATATGAAAAAGGTATTAACCCTGGTATTACTTGTTGCAGGAAGCCTGTCAGCATCAACAACACAAAATCATGCTGTTAAAGCGGCCAAAATGGCAAAAGTAGAACAAGCGGCATCTGTTTTTAGAAAAGACATAGGCACTGCCGACTAATATCAGTTCATCGTTACATCAAAAAAGTTTAAAGCATTATGAAGAAGATCATATTCACAGCAGTTTCATTGATAGTTATTTCCGGCGTTTTGCCTTCATGTACCAAACAGGCTGAAATTAAACCTGTAGCAAGGGTAGAATACAGCACATCAGCAGCCAGAAAAGACATCGGCACTGCAGACTGATCTTAGCTCATATACCCATATCAATTAGTAAAAAAGACATTTAAATATCCCTAATCATGAAAAAATTTATCATAGCAGCAGCAGTAGTTTTATCAACAGGAATCGTGTCAGCAAATGCCCTTATGCATAAAGACACCACCGCTACAACTACACCTAAAGAGGAAAATACACCCGTAGTAACCAACACCGACCAGGTAAGCAAAATGACTAAAAAAGATATAGGCACTGCCGACTAATTGCACCATTAAAGCATACCCTATTCTACCTCAGAGCATAACAACATAACAGATAATAACCATCAACGCATATTAAATACGATCATGAAAAAATTCATCATAGCAGCAGCAGTAGTTCTTTCAACA
>MKTS01000005.1 GCA_001898335.1 Mucilaginibacter sp. 44-25
AGATTCTTCGCTACCGCTCAGAATGATAAAGGCTAAATAAACTTGTCATGCTGAGGAACGAAGCATCTGATTTACACCTTGCATAACGTATATTAGATTCTTTACTATCGCTCAGAATGACAAGGGCGCGTATTAGAATTAATGAAGCAACACAATTATTTTACCTATATTTTAACAAATTACAAGAAGACTGTACTATATACAGGTGTTACCAATGATCTTGATCGCCGATTATACGAGCATTATTTTGGCATAGACAAAACCAATAGTTTTACAAAAAAGTACCAATGTTTTTATTTGGTTTGGTATGAGCGTCATCAATACATAGAGCATGCTATTGAACGTGAGAAAGAAATCAAAGGTTGGACAAGGATAAAGAAAGAGAAATTGATAGCCACAGAGAATCCTAAATGGGACTTTTTGAATGAGACAATTATGGAATGGCCGCCAGTTAATATCCCTTAATTAAGGCGCATACCGTTAAAACAGCAAGCTCTAAATAAGTTGTCATGCTGAACGTACGTGAAGCATCTGTTCTACGACTTATATGGCATATATTAGATTCTTCGCTATCGCTCAGAATGACAAAGACTAATAAACTTGTCATGCTGAACGCAGTGAAGCATCTGATTTACATCTTGTATAGCGTATACTAGATGCTTCGCTATCGCTCAGCATAACAAACACTAAATAAACCTGTCATGCTGAGGAACGAAGCATCTATTCTGCGACTTGCATAAGGTATATCAGATTCTTCGCCACCGTTCAGAATGATAAAGGCTAAACAACCTATCATTGCGAGGAAGGAAGCAATAACAGTAGTAAATACACCATTTTAACACCCCTCTTCAGCAATCCACACACATTATCAAACAATTAAGTCAAAATCAATCATTTGTAAAAAGCCGATTGTGTTTTCTTATCCGGTAAATTAAGCGTATCTTTGCGCAAAATTTATAAGGCCGCATTTCATGCAAAAAATCAGAAATATTGCGATCATCGCACACGTTGACCACGGTAAAACCACCCTGGTTGACAAAATTTTACACAGCTGCGCCATTTTCCGCGACAACCAGGAAACCGGTGAGCTTATTCTTGACAATAACGACCTGGAGCGCGAACGCGGTATCACCATCGTGTCTAAAAACGTATCGGTACGTTACAAGGATGTGAAAATAAACATTATTGATACCCCGGGCCACGCCGACTTTGGCGGCGAGGTGGAGCGCGTATTGAAAATGGCCGATGGCGTATTACTGCTTTGCGATGCTTTTGAAGGCGCCATGCCGCAAACCCGTTTCGTAACCCAAAAAGCTTTGGCTTTAGGCTTGAAACCAATTGTGGTTGTTAACAAAGTAGATAAAGAAAACTGCCGCCCCGAAGAGGTTTACGAGCAGATATTTGAATTGTTCTTTAACCTTGAAGCTACCGAAGAACAGCTGGATTTCCCGGTTATCTACGGTTCATCAAAACAGGGTTGGATGAACACCGACTGGAAAACGCCTACCGAGGATATTTTCCCGTTGATGGATGCTATCCTGGAGAACATCCCTCCTGCTCCTGAAGCGGAAGGTACGCTGCAAATGCAGATCACCTCGTTAGACTATTCGTCTTTCGTAGGCCGTATCGCTATTGGCCGTGTGGCTCGTGGTACCATCAAAGAGAATATGCCGGTATCACTGGTAAAACGCGATGGCAAAATTGTTAAATCCCGTATTAAAGAGCTTTACACTTTTGAAGGCTTGGGTAAAGTAAAAGCTACCGAAGTAAAATCGGGCGATATTTGTGCTGTTGTAGGTATTGATGGTTTCGAGATTGGTGATACCATTGCCGATTTTGAAAACCCGGAACAACTGGAGGTAATCAAAATTGATGAGCCTACCATGAACATGCTGTTCACCATCAACAACTCACCTTTCTTTGGTAAAGAAGGTAAATTTGTAACCTCACGCCACGTACGCGACCGCCTGTACAAAGAGATGGAGAAAAACCTGGCGTTAAAGGTTGTTGAAACCGATTCGCCTGATTCATACCTGGTATATGGCCGTGGTATCCTCCACTTATCAGTACTGATCGAGACCATGCGTCGCGAAGGCTACGAATTACAGGTAGGCCAGCCGCAGGTAATTGTTAAAGAAATTGACGGTGTAAAATGCGAGCCGGTTGAAACCCTGATCGTTGACGTGCCGGGCGATGTTGCCGGTAAGGTAATTGAGCTGGTTACCCAGCGCAAAGGCGACCTGCTGGTAATGGAGCCAAAAGGCGACTTACAGCACCTGGAGTTTGAGATCCCGTCACGCGGTATCATCGGTTTACGTAACAACGTATTGACCGCTACCGCCGGTGAAGCTATCATGGCGCAC
This sequence comes from Mucilaginibacter sp. 44-25, assembly GCA_001898335.1. Classification (GTDB taxonomy): domain Bacteria; phylum Bacteroidota; class Bacteroidia; order Sphingobacteriales; family Sphingobacteriaceae; genus Mucilaginibacter. Next base: position 2,364 of record MKTS01000005.1, read on the forward strand.
CGCTTTAAGGCTTACGAGCCTTGGAAAGGCCCTATCCCCGGCCGTTCAAACGGTGTATTGATCTCTATGGAAAAAGGCCAGACAACGGCTTACGCTATTGATAAATTGCAGGATCGCGGCCGTTTCTTTGTTGACCCTGGTGTTGACATTTACGAAGGCCAGATACTGGGCGAGCACATCCGCGATAACGATTTGGTGATCAACGTTGTTAAAGGCAAGCAGTTAACCAACATGCGCGCCTCAGGTTCTGACGATAACGTGCGTATCGCGCCGGCTATCAAATTCTCTCTTGAAGAGTCAATGGAGTATATCCAGGCCGACGAATACATTGAGGTTACACCACAAAGCATGCGCTTACGTAAGATCTACCTAACCGAGAACGAACGTAAAGTAAACGCCAAGAAGTTTGTAAATCAATAATTGGTTAGATCCAAAAAACAAGAATGGTATACAAGAGCTGGTGATATTCACCGGCTTTTTTTATTTTTACAAAAAATAAACCTTACACATGAACAGATTATTTATACTGTTACTTTTAACAATAGCTATTGTAACAGGTTCATGCGTTAAAAACGCAGACGTACAACCACAATCCATCACCCTTAATTATACCGACCTCACCCTGCAGGCAGGCAGCGGGAAGCAGTTACTGGCATCTCGTTATGATGCTACACAGATCATCTGGACCTCGTCTGACAGTACCGTGGCGTCTATCAATGAAAAAGGCATAATTATGGCGCTAAAAGAGGGCACCACCTTAATGACGGCCAAGAGCAAGCAATATAACGTTACCGCCACCTGCACAGTAAAGGTTACTCCTCTGATCGTTGAGGGTAAAGATATTGGAATAGGTGCCGATGGTTCGGTATTTATTATAGGTACCGATAGTACATCTTCAAGCAGCGGTTATAGCATTTCAAAATTGGTAAACAACACCTTAACTAAGCTGCCTGATTGTGGCGCGGTAAGGGTTGCTGTTGACCCTAAAGGTATGCCCTGGGTAGTTACCAAATTGCACACTATATTAAAATATAATGGTGCTACGTGGGTTACTATACCGGGTGCAGCTACCGATATAGGTATTGGCGCTAATGGGTCGGTATATGCCATAGGTAATATCGAAGTATCGCCAACGGGTGGTAACAACATTATGCGCTGGAACGGTACAGCATGGGAAACCATGCCTGATTGCGCGGGTACACGCATAGCCGTAGCACCTGATGGCACGCCCTGGGTAGTTAATAAATCTAATCTTGTTTACAAGTATACGGGCAATTATCTGTGGGATCCCATGTATAATATTTACGCCTATGACATAGGTATAGGCGCTAACGGAGCGGTATTTGTAACAGGTATGAGGCTTGGCAGCAATGATATACACGTATACCAATGGAACAACTTCAGCTACGACTGGACGGATCTGAATGTTTTGGGCGGTAACAACATTTCTGTAACGCCCGATGGGCATGCATGGTGGCTTGATAAAAATAATATCCTGCAGAAACGATAATTAATAAGTAGCAGAGCCCGGCAAACCGCCGGGCTCTGCTTTTTTTATACATTTGTGCAGTAGATATGCGCATACCCCATATTCCCGGATTTGATAAGCAGGCTTTAAACAAGTATTTAAAAAATACCGGAATGGCCTTTATTGGCAAAGTGGGCAGTTTGGTAATTACCATGCTGGTAAATATCCAGATAGCCAACTACCTGCACTCCGAGCTTTTCGGTATCCTAAATGGCGCTATTACCTATGTGTACTTTTTCCAGGCGATAACATCGTTGGGTTTAGACCAGTATATTGTTAAAGAGCTGCACCAGCACCCCGGAAACCGCGACCGCATCCTGGGCACCTCATTCAGGTTAAAAATATTTGCAGGGTTACTGGCATTACCACTTATTTTTCTGGCTTACCACCTATACCCGGCAAAAAGTACACCTTACTTATTCGTATTCATATTGTCGTTTACTGGCGTTATCCAGTCGTTTAACATTATCGATCCGTATTTTCAATCGCAGGTACAGTCGAAATATATTATGCAGGTACAGGTTACCGCTTACCTTATCTCCGCGTTAATTAAGCTGCTGCTTATTTATGTGTTTAAAGCCCCTGTATTATGGTTTGTGTACGCGCTTTTATTTGATTGGATATTGTTATCAGCTGGGTATATTATTACCTACCGCAACAACGGCTACAGCATTTCCGGATGGAGTTTTAACAGCACGCTCGCGCGTAAGCTGGTATCATACTCATGGCCACTCATTATATCAGGCGTTATGGTTTCCGTTTATATGCGTATAGACCAGATCATGCTGCAAAACATGCGCAACGCTTCTGAAGCCGGGGCCTATGCCACGGTAGTAAGGTTTAGCGAGGCCTGGTATTTTATACCATCTGTAATAGTAAGTACGCTCTTCCCGGCCATTTTAAATGCCAGGCGTGATGATATAGAGCGGTACAAACGTCGCCTGCAAAACCTGTACGACCTAATGGTTTACATCAGTTTACCGGCAGCGATTGTAATCAGTTTCGCGGCGCCGCTGATATATAAACTATTTAAACCCGAATATGCCAGTGCGGCACCGGTACTGGCCGTGCATATATGGTCGGGCGTGTTTGTTTTTTTGGGGGTAGCCAGCGGCCAGCAGCTCATAGCGGAAGATCACGCGCGGCTAAGCTTTATCCGCACGGGTTTTGGCGCTATCGTAAACATTATATTCAATTTATTACTTATCCCAACCATGGGCATGATGGGTACAGCCATCGCCACGCTTATTGCCTACGCCTCGTCTACTCTTTTCGTTATTTTTATACCTAAAGTGAGCAGGCAAGGTGTAATGATGTTTAAATCATTATTCTTAATTTCACTTTTTCAAAAAATCACAAAACGTTGAGTACCTTTTCATCCCTTATAAAAGTTTTAACCAAACCTGCGCACCTGCGCGCATTGCTATCATTCAACAATAAAGGCTATTTAACTGATATCGGATGGTTCAGGGCTTTTGACAGCCGGTCGCCGGTTGATGCTAATGGTAACCCCATTCCCTGGGTTACGTATTCTTTTATTGATTTTATAAAAGATAAACTCAGCAAACAGCTCAACATTTTTGAGTTTGGGTCGGGCAACTCCACCTATTTTTACGCGAAACATGCAGGCAGCGTAGTTTCTGTTGAACATGATAAGCAATGGTTTGACAAAATTGTGCAATCCGGAAAAAAACCTGTCAACGCGGAAATGATCTACTGTGAACTGGTACGTGATGGCGAATACTGCCGTGCCCCGTTAAAGCTGGACAAAAAATTCGACATTATTATCGTTGATGGCCGCGACCGGGTAAACTGCTGCAAAAAAGGGATTGAAGCACTAAGCGAAAACGGCATAATGGTGCTTGATGATTCGGAACGTGAGGATTATAAGGAAGCTGTTGATTTTTTAATTAGCAAGGGTTTTAAACATTTGCTTTTCAGCGGCATATCTCCCGGTCTGTTTTATCGTAAATCAACTTCGGTATTTTATAAAACGGATAACTGTTTAGGCATATAATCATGGCTGAAAAAATGATCAGCGGCAATGTTAAAACCGCTTATGACGAGTTTTATAAAAAGCATGATGAGGACTGGCGTATGCTGGGCGCTAAGTACAAAGCAGAGCATATTATAGCGGTTTGTAAGGGCATCGCATTTAATACCGTGCTGGAAGTAGGTGCCGGCGATGGCAGTATCCTCAAATACCTTTCCGATGCCGGTTTCGCGCCGGAATATCATGCCGTTGAAATATCCGACAGCGGTGTTGAGCATATTAAGAACCGTAACATTAGCAGACTCGCCTCCGTACAGGTGTTCGACGGTTATGCGCTACCTTTTGCAGATAACAGCTTTGATCTTATTATTCTTTCGCACGTATTGGAGCATGTTGAACATGAGCGCCTGCTGCTGCGCGAATTGAAACGTGTAGCCCGCCATTTTGTAATAGAGGTACCTATCGATTATAAAACCAACGTAGATAAGCGCATCAAACATTTCCTGGCCTACGGGCATATTAATGTGTATACGCCCACCTCGTTACGCTACCTGCTGCAAACCGAGGGCTTTGAGATAAAAAAAGATCTTACCTCCGTAATAGCGCCGGAAGTAACCCGCTTTAATACTTTTGTAAACCAAAAGAAACCGGCAAATCTGGTTAATCAGCTCAAAATATCAGCTGAGTACCTTGTTAAGAATATATTGATCGGCCTGAGCGCGGGCATGGGCGAAAAGCTGGCCAACGCCTACACCGTTTTATGCACTAAAACCGATAAACAGGCCGAGATATTTTAAATAACTTTGCAGGGTAACATTAATTGATCCCATTGAACGCTTCTCCTGCTCCTATAGCGCTATTTGTATACAACCGGCCCGCGCATACGCTCGAAACACTCTCGTACTTGAAAAAAAACGAATTAGCGGCGCAATCAGACCTATATATCTTTTCTGACGGCCCTAAAACCGAAAAAGATGCCGCCAGTGTTGCAGAAGTGAGAAAGATAGCTGTAGAAGTATCGGGCTTTAAAATGGTAACATTAATCGCGCGCGAACGTAACATGGGCCTGGCTAACTCGGTAATCAGCGGGGTTAGTCAGCTGGTGTCAACACATGGCCGCGTTATTGTTTTTGAGGACGACCTGATCTCATCGCCGCATACACTCGAATACTTTAATAACGCCCTGAACCATTACCAGGACGAAGAAAAAGTTATGCATATCAGCGGTTATATTTTCCCGCTGGAGAACGCCCAACTGCCCGAAACCTTTTTTTTCCGCGCGGCATTAAGCTGGGGCTGGGCCACCTGGGCACGCGCCTGGAAAAACTTTGAGCCCGATGTGGATCAACTCATCAGCCGTTTTGATGATGAAAAGATAAAACAGTTTTCTATTGAAGGCACCATGAACTTCTGGAAACAGATACAGGACTTTAAAGCAGGCAAAAACAACTCCTGGGCTATACGCTGGTACGCCTCGGTATTTCTTAACGGCGGGCTTACACTAAACCCTTCACAATCGCTTATCCACAACATCGGGCACGATGGCAGCGGCACCCATTCTAACATAGAGCATATGTACGGGGTAAATTTAGCTGAGCACAGCATCACGCATTTTCCTGCCAAAGTTGAGGAAAACCCGGTAGCCTACCAGGCTATCAAACACTTCCTCAGCCGCCGTAAAGGCAGCCTCTTACAACGCTTGTTACGGTTGGCTAACCAACTCACAGTTAAATACTTTTCTAAAAAATAGCTTTATTAACATTCGGGCATGTATTTTAATATTTGTTAATAAATATTATTAAAATATATAGTCTACATAATATATAGATATTATATTTGTGTAATTATTATCTATCTCTCCAACCAATTGTTCTTTATGATAAATAATGAGGTCAGTAAAAACACATAAAGAGAAAACCAGACGTTTTCTCTTTTTTGTTTCCGAAACATTGGCACCGTTTTTTGTGTTAAACAAATAAAGGCTAAACCAATGAAAGAGGATAAAGATACCGCCCCCGCAGAAAAAGATGGCAAATATGAGTTTGACATACACTACTCGGGCCGCGAGCTGCACTGCAAAGTAGAAAAGGAGCAAAATAAGCTAAGCGTACAGATAGATAACAATATTAATGCTGAGCTTACTGTACAGGAAGATGGCTGCCTGATACAAACCGGCGGCTCCGACCTGCCCGACTCGGCCATAGATTATATCAAGAAGCGCATTTTAGGTTAGTTTTTTTCTGCCTGTAACAAAGAGCACAAGTAATTTGTGCTCTTTGCATTTTACAGCATCCAGCATATTCCTGCTTATGACCATTCAATACCTTAACCAAACGCTACGTATACTCCTGCTTTTTATTCTCACTTTCGCCGTATTGTATTTTGGCGCCGTAGTGCTTATACCGCTTACATTTGGCCTGGTATTGGCCCTGCTATTGCTACCGCTCGCCTCCTGGCTACAGGCAAAAGGCCTGGGTAACGGCCTGGCATCAGCACTCAGCGTAGTTAGTTTAATAGCGGTTGTAGCGGGTATAGTTACGTTACTCCAGTATCAGTTAACCGATCTGCTTGACGATCTATCTAAAATAGAACAACGCGTTAATGAACTCATCGAAAGCACCAAGGATTACATACAGCAGCATTTCGGAGTATCACACAAGGAGCAGCAAAAAATTATTAAAGAACAGCAGGCAGGTGGCATGGGGCAGGCGGCCGGTATGGTTACCACGCTGTTAGGCTCACTGGCGGGTATACTGGTTGATGGTGTGCTGGTACTGGTTTACACCTTCCTGTTCATCTTTTACCGGGCACATTTTAAAAAATTCGTCCTGCGGCTGTTTAAGGCCGATGACCGCCCAACTACCGAAAAAGTGCTCGATAACTCCGGCAAGGTGATACAAAGCTACCTGGGTGGCCTGGCCATGATGATTGTTATGCTATGGATCATGTACGGCATTGGCTTTAGCATTGTTGGCGTTAAAAACGCCATATTTTTCGCCATTTTGTGTGGCATATTAGAGTTGGTACCCTTCGCGGGGAATATTACCGGTACATCCATCACCGTGCTGATGTCGCTGGCGCAAAGCAGCGATACCAAAATTGTGTTTGGGGTGCTCATTGTTTATGGCTGTGTACAGTTATTGCAAACCTACGTACTGGAGCCCATTGTGGTGGGCGACAGGCTAAACATTAACCCACTGTTCACCATAATAATTATTGTAATTGGCGAGGCGGTTTGGGGTATTGCGGGTATGATACTGGCCATACCATTGCTGGGTATCTTTAAGATCATTTGCGATAACTTTGAGCCCCTGCATGATATCGGTTTCCTGATAGGCCCACCTAAAGAAAAGAAAACGGATAAAGGCAACTTTATCACCAAACTTTTCAAAACCAGCAAATAGCTTACTTAGCGGCTGTGATGCCTTTTACGTTTACCGATATAGTGCTCGAGTGTTTCATACCCAGCGTTTCACCGGGCAAGGTGTTCATAAACAATTTTAAATAGGTGTTCATGATACCTGTTGAAACCTTAATGTAGTTCGCTTTTACATCTTCATCGCCCAGGAAAGGAACAAGCGGCCTGTTGTAATGCCACACGCCTGCCGAGTCAACCGTGGCTTCAAATGAATAGTTAAAATCCTGGTAAGCCTTATGGATCACAATATCATAGGTCGGGGTAAGGTAATCGTCATCAGTAGCGTATTTGTTATCCAGCAGGCTGGGCTTTGTTTTGCGCTTGGTTACTTGAAGGTTAGGGTTTTTACTGATCAACTGTACCGGGTTTGCCGCCGCGAAAGCCTTTTTAATATCGGCATTGGCCTTAGCTACCAGGCCGCGTACAAACAGGGTATCCTTGCGGCTGGCGGCTTGCAGTTGCTTTAAATCTTTACCTGTTTTTTTAATGTAGGGTTCCGAGTATAATTTCATCACCACGCGTGATTTGTGTATGTCTATCGAATCGCCCTGTGCCTCCAGCAGTTCAAAAGTGAGGCTGTCCTTGCTCATGTTCTTCATTTTAAGGAAAGCGTGTGCAATGTTAAAAACTGAGTCGGTACCCAAAGCCAGTGGAAAGTTAAAAAAGGCGTCCTTTTGTGGGCTGTATAAAGCCGCCGAATCAGCAGATACAAAGCGCAGGCGCCAATCCGGTGTTAAATGGTACCCATATTCGTTAAACGAGAGGCCGTTTTTTTGCCTGCGCGATACCTCTATAAAATTAATACCCTCTACGCTTTTAAAAGATATTTTAGGCTTTTCGCCATGCCCCGGGCCACTATCGCGGTATTTACAGGCGGCAAAAGCCAAAACAGCGGTAATGATTAATGGTAGTGCGTTTTTATACGTGACAGACATGCCGCTAAAATATGTATTTAATGTTATGAGCCCAAAACCTCTTCCAATACCTCATGCGAGTTGATATTACCAAAGCCTTCGATATGCAGGGCATAGTACTCCAGAAGTTTGTTAATCAGATAACGGCGTTCGTCATTACTTAGTTTTACCTCATTCATACGGCCAAAGCCACACTGCAACAGCGCGTAGAAATTTTTGGTATGCGGGGGCGACAGATAGTTTAAGGTATTGGGTTTGTAATGCACAAATACGCCGTCTTTCATGTCAAAATAATCGGCATGCTGCCCGTGCGGATAAAACCCGAGGTAACGGGTAAGCTGCAGCAGGAACAACAAATGAAAATTAGCTATCCCCGTACTCTGATGATCGAGTAGTTCAATGGCGTTAAATATAAAGTCGAACAACCGCTCATCCGCACTCTGCTGCTTAATAGCTTTGTAAAGCACCTCGTTCAGGAACATGGCGATACAGCTTTTAATGACATCGTAGGGCACGGTTTGTAATAAGGGCTGGTTCTTTAACTCGGCTATGCGCTGCACGCTGCCGTTGGCCTTATGGTATACCACCATATCTACCAGGTGCAGCGGCTGCAGCATATTACGGCTTATTTTAGCACGCGGCTTTTTAGCCCCGTTAATAATGTATGATTGCAGGCCGAACTTTTCGGTGAATATCTGTACCACTACACTGCTCTCACTGTAGTCGGTAGTTTTAAAAACTATCCCACGGGTTTTATGCAGCATGGAAGAGATGGATGATCTTGGGTAAAAAAATAATGCCGCCCGTTACCAGCGAAAACAGGGCTACCAGCAGCACCGCGCCCGCGCTGATATCTTTTACATGCCCGGCCAGCTTGTTATAATCGGGCGATACCAGGTCGGTTAAAGCCTCAATAGCGGTATTGAGCATTTCGGTAACCAGCATGAGCATAATACAGAGGATAACCCACTGCCACTCATTTACGCTGATGTGCAGGTACCAGCCAAGCAACAAAGCGGCTATGGCCGCAAAAACATGTATCCGGAAGTTTTGCTGGGTAGTAAAAGCATACCTGAAGCCTTTAAACGCGAAGCCGAAACTGCGGATAAGCTTTTTCATCTGGCGCGGCCCGCTTTAAACTGGTTATACAATAAGATGAGAAAGCTTACGCACCCGGCAAGGCCGAAACCTGCCGTGGCGCCGCGCACGATATTCATCATATCGTTATTATCCTTATTGGCGAAAAAGAATTCTACCCAAAACAACACACATGCCACCGCCAGCAATATTACCGTACGCCTAACCTGGTTCTTCATTTAATCATCTATGAGCCGTTACACCGCAAATATACAATATTACATGTTGCGCCGGTATTGGCCGCCTACCTCATACAAGGCATGGCTGATCTGCCCTAAGGAGCAATATTTACAAACCTCCATCAGGCTGTTAAAGATATTGCCGCCAGAAATGGCTGTTTCCTGCAATTGCTTTAACAGGCTATCAGCCTTGTCCTGGTTACGCTCTTGAAATTGGGCCAGGTTGTGGATCTGGGCCTGCTTTTCTTCTTCGGTAGCGCGTATCACCTCGGCCGGCACAATAGTAGGCGACCCTTTTTTATTCAAAAAGGTATTTACACCAATTATAGGGTATTCGCCATTATGCTTAAGGGTTTCGTAGTATAATGATTCTTCCTGTATCTTACTGCGCTGGTACATAGTTTCCATTGCGCCCAGCACACCGCCCCTGTCGTTAATGGCTTTAAACTCGTTCATCACCGCCTGTTCTACCAGGTCTGTCAATTCCTCAATAATAAAAGCACCCTGTATAGGATTTTCATTTTTGGCCAGTCCCAGCTCGCGGTTAATGATCAACTGTATAGCCATTGCCCTGCGCACCGACTCTTCTGTGGGGGTAGTAATAGCCTCATCATAAGCGTTGGTATGCAATGAGTTGCAGTTATCATATATAGCGTACAATGCCTGCAGCGTGGTACGTATATCGTTAAAATCGATCTCCTGCGCGTGCAAAGAGCGCCCACTGGTTTGTATATGGTATTTGAGTTTCTGCGACCTGTCGTTCCCCTTGTATTTATTTTTGATAGCCTTGGCCCAGATGCGCCTTGCTACACGGCCTATTACGGCGTACTCCGGGTCAATACCGTTACTGAAAAAGAACGACAGGTTAGGCGCGAAATCATCAATATGCATACCACGGCTCAGGTAGTATTCTACATAGGTAAAACCGTTTGCCAGTGTAAAGGCCAGTTGGGTGATAGGGTTGGCACCCGCCTCTGCAATGTGATAACCCGAAATGGAAACCGAATAAAAATTCCGGACTTTTTCCTGTATAAAATACTGCTGGATATCGCCCATCATACGCAGCGCGAACTCCGTAGAAAATATACAGGTGTTTTGTGCCTGGTCTTCCTTTAAAATATCCGCCTGTACCGTTCCGCGCACTGCCGATATTGCGTGTGCTTTTATTTTTTGATAAACATCATCCGGCAAAACCTGGTCGCCGGTAAGGCCGAGCAGCATTAGGCCAAGTCCGTTGTTACCGGGCGGAAGCGCACTGGTGGAAGAAGCCTCACCTAAATCCTCTCCAGAGGAGAGGACTTTTCTGTCTGGTTGTTTATTTAGAACTTCAGTTATCTTTTGAATTACTTGTTCGGTATTATTCAGGACCTCATCATTATCGAACCTGATTACATCAAACCCCTCACCGTTTAATACACGCGTTCTAACCTCGTCTTGTTCTGTTGTTAGCTGGTGATACCCGCCATCAATCTCTATCACTAATCCTTTGGGGATGCAAACAAAATCTGCAATGTAACCATCAATCGCATGCTGCCTTCTTATTTTAAACCCGATTTGGTTATTTCTGAGCCTTTGCCATAATACAGTTTCCGCATCAGTAGGGTTCTTTCGGTTATCCCTTGAGTTAGCTTTTAAAATTTCCCAAAAAGCGAGATCAGCGGTTTCGAAACCGCGCTTTCCCGACACAGCAGGCTTTAAAGCCCTCTCCTCTGGAGAGGGTTTGGGTGAGGCACCATACACCGGCCGTTGCAGCCCCTTATCATCATACAACTCCTTGAACTTAGCTTCAACCAGGTGTTGGAGGTTATTTTCAGTGATATACTTCTCGCATTGCTGGTCAATAGCGGCATTCATGAAAAAGCCGAGCAGCATGGGTGCCGGGCCATTGATGGTCATGGATACCGAGGTTGACGGGTGGCAGAGATCAAAGCCCGAATACAGCTTTTTGGCATCGTCAAGCGTGGCGATGCTTACGCCCGAATTGCCTATTTTGCCGTAGATATCGGGGCGGGTATGCGGGTCTTCGCCATAGAGTGTAACCGAATCAAACGCGGTGGAAAGCCGGTGCGCAGGCTGCCCGAGTGATACGTAATGAAAACGCTTATTGGTACGTTCGGGGCCACCCTCACCGGCAAACATACGGGTAGGGTCCTCACCTTCACGTTTCAGCGGAAAAACGCCTGCAGCGTACGGGAATTCCCCGGGTACGTTCTCTGTTAACAACCAACGCAAAACATCGCCCCAGGCCTCGTACTTCGGTAAAGCTACCTTTGGCACCTTCAATTGTGATAAAGACATATAGTGCAGCGGCTGCCTGATCTCCTTATCGCGTACTTTGTAGATAAAATTATCGGCCTTGTACCTGGCTACTGTTTCCGGCCATTCTTTTAATAAGCGCCTGCAATCCGGGTGCAGATGCTCTTCGAGGTGACGATAAACATCAGTCAGCCCTTCCGCCATCCGCTCATTCGTTTCGGTACTGTTCCCGTTTAGGGTTTCAATAGTACCGTTTATTTGGAACAACTGCTGTGCTATGCGGCACTGCTCATTCACCCAAGTGTTATAGGCCACACTACTTTCGGCAATTTCTGCCAGGTAGCGTATTCTGTCAGGAGGTATGATATATATCTTTTCCGATTCACTTTTCTGCTCATCATCAGCTACCTCATTTTTCAGGAGCGAAACACCGGTTTTGTCCTTCACCGTTCGCATGAGTGCGGCAAACAGCGTATTCATCCCGGGGTCATTAAACTGCGATGCCATGGTACCGTACACCGGCAATTCATCGTCTTTGGCGTCAAACAGCATGTGGTTACGCTTGTACTGCTTGCGTACATCGCGTATGGCATCCAGCGCGCCGCGTTTATCAAATTTGTTAAGGGCTACCAGATCGGCAAAATCGAGCATGTCAATTTTTTCCAACTGTGTAGCAGCACCAAATTCGGGGGTCATTACGTACAGCGACAGGTCGCAGTAATCGGTGATCATGGTGTCAGACTGGCCTATACCACTGGTTTCCACTATGACCATATCATAACCGGCAGCCTTGCAAATATCAATTGCTTCCTGCACGTATTTACTCAGGGCCAGGTTAGCCTGCCGGGTAGCCAGCGAACGCATATACACACGCGGGCTGTTAATAGCGTTCATACGTATACGATCGCCCAGTAGCGCGCCGCCGGTTTTACGTTTGCTGGGGTCTACAGAAATAATAGCAAGCGTTTTATCTGTATGCAGCAGATACCGACGCACAATCTCATCTACCAGGCTGGATTTACCCGAACCACCTGTACCTGTTATGCCCAGCACCGGAATCCGGAGCGAAGCGCGGGGAACCGGCGTAGGAGTATATTTACCCTGTTCAGCAGCGGATATAAGGCGTGCAATTTGTTTAACCTTATCCGCACCCGCACCAATCTCCCGCGCTGTTAAAGAAAAATCGCACTCCTGCATCATGTGGTTGATCATGCCCTGCAAGCCCATTTTGCGGCCATCATCCGGCGAGTAAATTTTGCATATACCGTAAGCCTGCAGCTCGGTTATCTCATCGGGCAGGAAAACACCGCCGCCGCCGCCAAATATTTTGATGTGGCCGGCCCCGCGCTCCTGCAGCAGATCGTACATGTATTTAAAGTACTCCATATGGCCGCCCTGGTAGCTGGTAAGGGCTATACCCTGCACATCTTCCTGTATGGCACAATTCACAATTTCTTCTACACTGCGGTTATGCCCCAAATGGATAACCTCGGCACCGGTACTTTGCAGTATGCGGCGCATAATATTGATAGTGGCATCGTGCCCGTCAAACAACGACGCGGCAGTAACCAGCCTGATTTTATTTACCGATTGATATGGGGTAATGCTTTCCATGTAAAACAGCGGCTTATAAGTGCGATAACAAAAGTAGTTATTTTATATGCATGCATAACACTTTTAGCATAACGGTCAAAAAAAAGGCTGCTGAAATATCAGCAGCCTTACAGCTTGTACAATGCATTTATTATTGAGAAACCTGTGTAGCTGAAAAGGTTTTTACTATAGTGCATTTGGGTGAACCATCTTTAGGTATCACATCCATACTTATCCTAACAGCCACGCCCGGGTCATAGGTACGTATTCTTGGTGCGTAATATTCAAACGCTGTAGCAGAATATACGGTTTTATCACCAACAAGTTCTTTGGTCCCTTCGTAACGCCCAAGACCTGAAGGCGGCAGACTAAGCAAAATTATCTCCTTACGTATATTAGAAACGGTTGCAACAGCCTCTACAGCCGGGTTAATATTAACTTGAAACGAAGATTCATCTACAGAAAAGCGATGATCGTTGAGATAGGTTGGAGCATGCACGCCATCATTGATTAATGTGCTTATTACTGTACGGTCGACAACAGGCTTTGCGGATATATAAAAAACACCCATTGGAGCAGTATAAGCGGGATAATAAGGCAGATTATTATTTATGTTAAGCGTGCCGGGTAAACTGAACACATTATCATATAGTTGCGATTCTATAACCGCGTTACCGCTGATATTGATCTTGGTATTGATCTTCAAATTAACTTTTTGATTGGTACTTGCCGATCCACCACCTAATATAGCGCTAAAAAAACCCTTTACAATGCCGCCTAAGGCACTTTTAGTGGCATCAACTATACCTGCCTTTACAAATGAAGGTAAAAAACTAAGGGTACTTTTTGTTTTAAGTGTATCCGCACCCAGTTTAAGGCCACCATCCAGTATGTTATTTACTACCGAACCAAAGAAATTTGACGTGCCCGAAGTACTGGTAATTGTACCGTCGATATTGCCTGTTTGAGTACCGTTAAGCGTAATTGCTACCACACTGTTAGGATTGATCTGCCATTCTAACCTGGACTGATCAAAAGATGTTGTAGGCGCGTTTTTATCATACGCTAATTCAAACTCTGCAGCATACCACGATCCGGTGGTAGAAACCTTATATTGCTGTATTTGGCTTACCGACTGGCTTTTGGTATTTACATCAATCATATCCTGACCTGCAAAATTAAGCAGCGGAGATGATGGCGCACTCGCCCCTGTCAACTTAAGTAAATGAACAATATTGCTCGATGGATAATTGCTGCCAGGTGAAATATAAAAATAAACACGCAGTAAGCCCCTATACTTGTTATATAACATAAAATAGAGCGGATCTAACCGTGATGTAGTATTGAAAGTGTTATAGACAAGCTCCCATCCGTTAACTTTCTGATAGTCTGATATAATGTCATCATCTATCTTTGAGCCTCCAAGGCCGCTTTGCCAGGGCACAGGTATAGGTGTGGCATTTGGCGGCCCTGGCATAAAAGCAATGTTCTCCCAATCCAGCGGTGGTGTGGGAGAGCCTGTAACGGTATTAGTCTTTAACTTAGCGGCTTCAGCCGCAATTGCTTTTTGCTGTTCAACCACATCCTTTTTACACCCGAATGATAACGCAAAAAGAGAGATAACAATAGTTAATTTAAAAGTAGATTTCTTCATACATATTTACATTTTAATTAAAAAAAAGAACAATATTTAAATATTGGTAAATATATTCGTCTTTGTATTTCGTAACATATATATTACGATTAATCTATTAGAAATAAATCAATATACCTTAGTTATGAAAGATTGCTATTAACTATCTCTGACCGGTAATTTATCGCCCCATAAAATCCGTATCTTTGCCCTATCATGATGTTAACCAACCAGGCAGGTGTAAAGTGGGAGAAGGGCTACAATAATTACGGCCCCTGGCTTCGCGAGAAGTATAAGGGCGCGCGTGTATTTAAGGTGATTGTAGATGGTGGTTTTACCTGCCCCAACCGTGATGGCAGCAAAGGATATGGCGGTTGCACCTATTGCAACGTGGATTCGTTTACGCCCTCTGTAAGCCGTAACGCGCCAACCGTTCGCGAGCAGGTGATGGAAGGCATGGAACGCGCCCGTAAAGGCAATAAGGCCGATAAATTTATTATTTATTTCCAGCCCAATACCAATACCTATGCCCCCGCGCACTACCTTAAAATGTTGTATGATGAGGCGCTGAGCTACGGTACCGAAGATATTGTAGGCCTAAGTGTAGGCACCAGGCCCGATTGTATCGATTATGAAAAGGTAGCCTTACTGGAAAGCTATACCGACCGCTTTGATGTTGACCTGGAAATGGGTATGGAAAGCATCTACAATGATACCCTTGCCCAAATTAACCGTGGCTGCAGCCATGATGAATTACTGAAAGCTCTTAAACTGGTAGAGAACAGCCCACTGGATATTTGCGTGCATACCATTTTTGGCCTGCCCGGCGAAACGCGCGATATGATGCTGGCCTATGCCGATGAGATCAATCGCCACCAGCAGATCAAGTTTGTAAAATTCCATCACCTGCATATTGTTGAGGGTAGTGTAATGGGCGTAAAGTATAAGCGCGAGCCGTTTAAACTATTTGGCCTTGATGAGTATGCCGATTTCCTTTGCGATCTGCTGCCACGTGTAAGGCCCGATATTGTGATACAGCGCCTTTTTGGCCTAAGCGATCGCGAACTGCTCATCGCACCCAACTGGGGCCTTAAAAAAAGTGAGATACAGTACCGCATAGATCAGCGCATACTTGAACGGGGCGTGGTACAGGGGAGTGCTTTGTAAATATGGAGATGTACAAATTTCAATTGTGCAGATACTTTTGAAACTCGTATTCCCTATTTCTCTAAGCCTGCTTTAAACAATTAGCACTCAAAATCCTTAATTCATCGATTGACGTAAGTCTTAAAAATGCGGTTGGTATTTAGTTTGTATAACTTATACGAACATTTTACCGTAAAAATTAATTTCAAGATTCTGTTTTGGCGCAAAAACCTTTACAAAACTATATTCCGGCACTAACCGGGGTGCGCGCGCTGGCGGCATACCTCGTATTTATTTCGCATTTTGCCTGGGTTTTTGATGAAAAATTTCCCCGTGGTGTGCAACGTTTTCTTAACGAGTTTCACATTGGCGTAACTATTTTCTTTGTTCTCTCAGGTTTTTTGATCGCTTTCAGATATTTTGATAATTTTAAACTTACCGGCGACTGGTTTAAGCAATATTTAAAAAACAGGGTAGCGCGCATATACCCCATGTATTTCCTGCTTACGGCAGGCGCGTTTATTTATTACTACTTCACCCGCGACCCTAAGATCATTAACGGCTTCGGCAGCCCGGTTGGCTTGTTCTTCATGAATATCACCTTCATACGCGGTTTTTTTAACCAGCTAAAGTTTACCGGTATAGCGCAGGGCTGGAGCCTTACTGTTGAGGAGTGTTTTTATTTCTCGGCGCCCTTTATTTTTTACTTCGCTAAAAAGTACCATAGATTTTGGCTGCAATGGGCGGTGGTTACCCTGTTTGGGGTAGGGCTGGTTATGATATTCAGAAACGTTAACTGGTATGGGTTCTTTGGTAATTTTACCTTCATGTTCCTGTATACTTTCCTGGGGCGCTGCTTTGAGTTCTTTGTTGGTATACAACTGGCGCTGATCGTTAAACGGAAACAGGCACAAATAACCGGGCAGGCAAAAACCTGGTTCACTTACAGCGGCTTCGCGCTTATATTTGTTTTTGTAGGAGTAATGTCGGTGTTGCCTATACCAAAGGGCGAGGTTGCCGGCCTGCACCACCCTATCGGCATCATTACCAATAACTATTTACTGTCTACCTCCATCGCTATCTTTTTTTACGGATTGCTCACCGAGAGTACCTTACTTAAGAAAATATTAAGCCTCAAATTTGTGGAGCTGCTGGGCAAAAGTTCGTATATCTTTTACCTCATACACCTGGGCTGGATGTATGACCTTTTACACCATTACCTGAATAAATGGAATGACGACATTTTTGAACTTTATGATAAATGGGGAAAGGATTGGATATCGCCTTTCCAATATGATAATTTAAACGTGCTTTACGCCTTTATTATACTCAACGGGGTAGCCATACTACTGTTCAGGCTGGTTGAAGAACCATTGAATCATTATATTCGGCAGTCGGATTTTTTGATCAAGAACAAGCCACGCAACCCTGATAACAATTCAGCAGCAATTAAAGCGTAAGCCCTTACACACTATGGTGAACAGATCAAACAAGATATTTTTTTTAGCGATACTGCTGTTAAGCTTTACCCATCTTGGCGCCCTTGCGCAGGATAATGACGAACAGGGCATTTCTACCGTGCTGACCGTCGGCAGCAAGAACGCTATTTTCGGCGATCATGCCAGCTATACCTTCGAGGTAAAAAACCCGACCAATACCCCTCAAACAGGTACGGTATCCTACCAGATCACGCAACACGGCAAGAGTATTAAAACGGCATCGCAAAAGGTAATCCTGGGTAAACAAAGTTCACAGAAATATAATTTTGACCTTCCCTCGCTCCCATCGGGTTTTTACAAGGTAAACTTTATGGTGAACGTTACCGAGTATGATGACACCACCCGCAGGGTTTTTGGCATACGGCCTGATGAGATACGGTCTAAATACTCCAAGCCTGCCGATTTTGACGCGTTCTGGAATAAAGCCAAGGCCGAACTGGCCGCCGTTAAACCTCAGTTTAAAATAACGCCCATGCCTAAAATGAATACCGATAACCGTAAGGTATTCCTGATAGAGATGCGCTCGCTGGATAATTACCTCATTAAAGGGTGGATGACTGTACCTATTAACCGCAGTGCCAACCATAAGTTCTCGGTACTGCTGGGCTTACCCGGTTACCAGGTAAACCTGGCGCCCATTACCGGCCTTGATGAAGACCTGGCCATTATTACTCTTAACGTGCGCGGGCAGGGCAACAGCCGCGGCCCTATTGATACCCGCCGCGATGAATTTATTTTTTACCGTATTGAAGACCGGGATAAGTATGTAATGCGTGGTGTAATAATGGACTGTATACGCGCCGTAGACTTTATTTACGCGCAGCCAAATCTTAAACACGATAACATCCTGGTATCTGGCGGTAGTATGGGTGGCTTCCTGGCCATGGCAACCGCCGGGTTGGATAAACGGGTAAACTTATGCTCGGCCCAAAACCCTATCCTGTGCGATGTAAATAACCTCGACGGTGAAGTTACCTGGCCTGTAAACGATATTAAGAAATACATACGCACACAACCGGGCCTTACTTTTGAGAAAGTACTAAGCAACCTTAATTACTACGACGCGAAAAACTTCGCGGAAACCATTACCTGCCCCATGATCATGGGGATAGGCCTGCTTGACCCGTATGCACCGCCCTATAACGAGTACGCGGCTTACAACGCCAAACCTGGAAATAAACGCATAATGGTGTTTAAAGACCTGGGGCACGAGATATCACAAGCGTATAAAGATCTGGAAGGCCGTTGGATGCGCGATCACTTTGCCTTATTTTAATAAAGCCTATGAACAAACTTAAAACTAACTATAAGATTTTACTCATCGCGGCTGGCTTCATAGCCCTTGCATACGGCAACGCACGAGCCGGTGGCTTCCCGGTACGCCCTAAAAGGCTCATCCTGTCGCCGTCGTTCAGCTATTTTTATGCTAACAGCGGCTGGGATTCGCTCCGCAGGAAAACCCCTTTCGCCAATGAAGGGCAGTTTGAATCATTAGGCTTTTCGCTGTATGCCGAGTATGGTTTAAGCCGGCGCTTTACCCTGGTGGGGCTGTTGCCATATGTGCATAACACGTATGAGGATACCAAAAGCAAAACTGTAAGTTCGGGCCTTACTGATCTGGAATTGGGCTTACGCTATTACCTGGCCAACATCAATTATATCTATTACTTCACCGTACAAGGCACCTACATCACCCCGCTGTATCAGGATTTAAGATTAGGATACCGCGAGCAGGGCGCCGAAATAAAGCTGGCCTTTGCCGGCAGCGGCAAAGTGTTGGGTAAAAACTATTATTTCACGCTTGAAAATGGTGTTCGCCAATACTTTGGCCCGGACGGGCCAACGCAGGACCGTTACACTGGCACCTTTGGCCTCACGCTTGACAGGCGTTTCCATCACCAGGTATCGGTTTCGTTAGGCGGTTTTTACTCATCAAGTAGTTTTACCCGCTTCTCGCCTATACAGGCCATCAACAAAAACTTTGCTTTTAACCAGGCTTCGTTTACCTACGGCTACACTGCCAACAGGTATTTATCGGTTTTTTTAACCGGGGGGCATTTTATAAACGGGCGTAATACGGGCAACGGTACCACCGCGTCGGTATCGGTATTGGTTAAGCCTTTTAGATAATATTTTATGATGCTGAGATTTATTTTTGCGTTTGTACTCCTACCCTTTTGCTGCCTTGCGCAAACGGCAGAAACCTATATCGGCGTAGGTAATACTGAAGCCAATATTAAAAACTACCGGCAGGCCATTACCGATTTCGGCAAGGCCATACAGCTGGAACCCAACAACGCAAAAGCATATTTTTACAGGGGAAACGCTTATAATAACCTTAAAGAGGCGGATAATGCTGTGGCCGACTATACCAAAGCCATCCAATACGACCCTAATAACGCCTTCGCTTATTTTTACCGTGCCAACATCAATAACGAGCGTGGCCGGTACGCCGAAGCCATAACCGATTTTGATAAAGCTATTGCGCTTAACCCACGGGCAGATATGTACCATTACCGTGCTAACGCCAAAGCCAGCATGGGTAACCACCAGGGCGCGGTTGACGATTTTACCAAAGCCATAGCGCTTGACCCTAAAGACCCGTCGCTGTATGAATACCGCGGCGTGGCTAAGGCCAACTTAAAAGATAATGAAGGTGCCATTGCCGATTACGACAAAGCCGTAGCGCTCGACCCTAAGAACTCCGACCTGATCTATTACCGCGCCAACTCAAAAGGCAACATTGGTGATTACAAAGGCGCCATTGCCGACTACACCGCCGCCTTGGCGCTAAACCCTAAAAACGCCGAAGCCGTATTTTACAGAGGTAATGCCTACGGCAACCTTAAAAACTACAGCGCAGCCATAGCCGACTATAAAAAAGCTATCAGCCTGAACCCGAAACTGCCTAATATTTATAAATACCTGGCCAACGCCCTAAGTAATAACAACGATAAAAAAGGCGCTTTACAATATTTTGGCGAAGCCTTAAAAGCCGACCCAAACAACGCCGACCTGTATTTATATGATGGCCTGGTAAGATATAACCTTAATGACAACGAGGGCGCCCTGGCTGATTTTAACAGATCCATAGAACTGAAACCAACATCAGAAGCTTACCAGAACCGGGCCGATCTTAAATTGGGTATGCGCAACTTCGGAGAAGCCAGGGATGATGCCGGCCAGGCTATTGAACTGGATGCCAAAAATAGTTATGCCTACATCAGCCGTGCCCGTGCCAGCCTGGAGTTAAAAGATACTACAGCCGCTTTAGCCGACCTTAACCAGGGTATCAAAATAAATCCTTCTTATGATTATGCTTATGTAATGCTGGGCAACATTGCCGCGGGCAGGCATCATTACGACGAGGCCATTGGCTACTACAACAAGGCCCTCAGCTTGAACGCAGCCGACCCTGAAACTTACCTGAAACGTGCCGAAGTGCGCAATAAAGTGAGTGACCGTGCAGGCGCACTGGCCGACTACAAGCGAATAGCCACAATTGATAAGGATGATGATAACCTGCGGTCGAGGTTTACCCGGTCAATGGTTAATGCACGGTTCTACAGCGAGAGCTTACCTGTATTGAACACTTTGATCACCAAGAATGCTAAAAACGCCAATTTGTATGTGGAGCGGGGTATAGCCAAACAAAACACCGGCGATCTGCAGGGTGCATTAACAGATTATAATTACGCGCTTAAGCTGGATACCGCTTCGGCAATGGCTTATGTTAACCGTGGGAATGCCAAATTTGAACTAAAGGACAATACGGGCGCCCTGGCAGATATAGCTAAAGGCATTAAACTGAATGAAGGACTGGAAGACGCTTACTTTACACGCGGACAGATACGCCTAACTATTAAAGATTACCAGGGCGCAATTGATGATTTTAATAGCGTAATATTCATCAACATGGAAAACATTGACGCTTACGCGTGGCGCGGACTGGCACGCAGCCTTGCAGGCGACCTCCAGCGCAGCAGCCTTGATTTTAATTATGCCCTTAAGATAGAACCTAAAAACGCGACCGTATACTTACTGCGCGGGCAGGCACGTGCATACGCCAAAGATTTGGGCAATGCTTGTACCGATTTTAAACAGGCTATAAGCCTGGGTTCCAAAACCGCGGTAACTGAGGCAGCTAAATATTGCAAATAAGGTAAAGGCAGACTACATTTTGCCGAATAACTGTTCTACAGCCTTAACGCGGTAATTGAAAATATCCTTTACCTTTTTGCCCACAAATGCTTTGTTGGCTATGGTACCGAATATGCTGTAAGGAATAGCGTAATTTAAAATGTCTGTCATTTCCACGCCGCCGGGTATTTCCTTAAAATGATGCTGATGGTGCCATAGGGCATAAGGGCCAAAACGCTGCTCATCCACAAAATACTGCCTATCGGCAACGTGGGTAATTTCGGTCATCCAGTTCATTTTAATCCCCAATAAAGGCGATATTTTGTAGGTGATGATCATCCCTGCATACATCTTTGTATCTTGAGTGTAATCTGACGTTACTACAAACCGCATATCAGGCGGTGTTATCTTCTGCAGGTTTAACGGCGATGAGAAAAAGTCCCAGGCCTCATCCATGCTGATGGGTATCTGCTGTGTAAATTTAAGTGCGTATGTTTTCACGTTTGCATTAACAGGTTATTTGAAGAATTGTTGTATTGCTTAATTGTTTGGCATAAACGTTATTGATTATCTAGTAAACAATGATCAAACAATAAAGTAATCGGTCCAAAATTACAACCCGTTCGCTTCGGTAGCAACAGGCAGGTCGCGGCGGCTCCACTCGCTCCATGATCCTACATATAGTTTTGGGCCATGTATGCCCGCGTACTCCATACCCAGCAAGGTATGCGTAGCCGTAACGCCCGATCCGCAATGCACAATTACATTTTCGGGTTCTACTCCTTTAAAAGCGCCTTCATATAAAGTTTTAAGTGCCTGGGCTGTTAAATATTTCCCTTCCGGCGAAAGGCTGTTACTGTAAAAAAGGTTTACCGCGCCGGGTATGTGCCCTGCCACCAGGTCTAAAGGTTCAGTATGGCCTAAGTAACGTGCCCCTTCCCGCACATCAATTACCACGCGGTTATCCGAGCGGGCGGCCTGTTTAACTTCGTCAATGTCCACGGTGTTTTTATATTCATCAGCCACCGGGTAAGGTACTGCGGCGGGTGTTGGCTGGTAAACGTCGGTACTCAGTTCCACTCCCTCGTCTGTAGCTGCTTTTAAACCGCCGTTAAGCACTTGTACGTTATCATGTCCTATCGAACGCAGCATCCACCACAGCCTTGCTCCGCCCATGGCGCCGTTCTTATCGTCATACACTATCACGTGGCTGTCAGGCGTAATGCCCCAGCGCTGTAACGTTGCAGCAAAGTCGGCCAGAGCAGGCAACGGGTGGCGACCGCCAAATGCCGGTTCTTCAGGATGCGCGGCCAGGTCATCATCCAGCGAAGCAAAAATAGCTTTTGGTAAATGGCCCTGTAAATAACGTTCACGGGCGTTTGCCCCTGCACGTACGTCGATCAGTACAACAGCGGGATCAAATATTTTAGGGTCGGTTATTTCTATTAATGGAGACATGTCGGGTAGAGATAAATGGTTAGAGATTAGTCATTGGAGATCAGACATTGGTTTCAGTAATAGCGACCAAGCCTCTGCCTGCCTAATTAACGGCAAGTTAGAAAAAGCAAGGCAAATTTAAAACGATGCTGACTGATCTCTAATCAACAAATCTTTAATCTCTACCCACGCTACTGCACTATTTTATTAGCACAGCACGAACTGGCAAAAGCTTCGGGCTTGGCTTTAAATACAAAGCCCATGCTCAGGATGTAACCCATAGCCTCGTGCAGGGCCTGGTTGCTTTTAAACATAGGGTTAGTGTTAATATCGGCATGTACTTCCAGGTCAACATCGTACAGGTCAAGCAGGTCGCAAAGTTTGTAGGCAATGTCAATAGATTTTTGTACCTCGTGCAGCATGCGCTCCTTAATACTCATTTTTTGCGATGTACGCTCCTGGTGGATAAACATGAAGGCGCCCCGCTGCTCTCGAATGAATACGATAACGGTAGCAAAATCCGTAACCGCGCCTTTTACCTGCGAATCGGTACCTATACATACTTTGAGCTTGTTGCCCAGGTTGGTTTCCCGTTCAATAGCTGCCTCTACTTCTTCCAGAATGGGTGTTTGTATCACCTCGCCGCTAAATTTTCTCCAGGTCATAAAAAATTGGGTTTAGTTAATTTTTAATGCATGACCCGTTACAGGTCTATAAAAATAAGCGATAAACTATTTTATAAACGTTATCTCCGGATGATTTATTTGTTAACATTTATTTGATTATTAACATGTTATACTAAAGCAAACGTTGCAGGTGCCGGTATTATTTTATCACCCGCAAAAGGCGCCGGTACAGCTGGCATTATATTAACAGGGATGTATGGCTCACTCGTATCTGCGCCAAATTTAAATGGGTAAAACCCACGTTGCCCAACGCTCATAACTTGCTAAAAAACAAACCCAAACTTTAATTTGGTAAAAGCATTGAAAACCGTATTTTTGCAGACTTAATTTTAAAATACAGATGTCAGCAACCGAGGTGAAAACAAAAACTGAAGCGCAGAAAAGCAGTGCAGTAAAAAGCGGCAGTTTTGTTCAGGAAAACCAGAAAAGCTTGTTATTTATTGCAGCAGCCATTGTTGTAATGATTGTTATTTATATAGCCTACCTTAAATTATACCTCGGCCCAAGAGAGAGTACCGCTGCTAACCAAATGCACGTAGCGCAGGATTTTTGGGCTAACAAAGAATGGGACAAAGCCATCAATGGCGATGCCGGCTACCCCGGCTTTAAAAAGATCATCAGCGAATACAGCAATACAAAAACCGCTAATCTGGCTTATTTTTACCTGGGTACCGCCTATTTAAACAAAGGCGAGTACCGCCAGGCTATTGAAAACTTGACCAATTTCCGCAGCGACGATAACATGGTTGCCGCCGAAGCACTTGGTGCTACTGGCGATGCTTATGTTGAGCTTAAGGATTACGATAAAGCCGAAACTTACTTTAAGAAAGCAGCCGATAAAGCTTCAAATAAATTCCTTACACCTTTTTACCTGAAAAAACTGGGTTTGGTTTACGAAGCTAAAAAGGACAATAAAACCGCGGCTGAAACCTACAAGAAAATTAAAGCAGACTATCCGGAAAGCCCTGAGGCGCAAAGCATTGATGCTTACATAGCACGTGCAGAAGCCCGTTCGTAATTACGGTTTCCTGTAAACGATAACATAATGCCTGCCTAAAGCAGGCATTATTTGTTTAAAACTTATATTTACCACGTAAAAAATACAGACAGATACGTCTGTTTATATTTAAGATCAAATGGCTACACAGTTAAAAAACCTTTCAGATTTTTCAAGCGGCGGCGAAATACCTTCAGCCGAAAACTTTAGCTTTGGCATTGTAGTAGCCGAATGGAACGCGGAAATTACCAACGCGCTGTACGAGGGCGCTTACAACAGCCTGATCAAGTATGGCGCTAAGCCCGATAACATCCATTCTTACCCTGTACCCGGCAGCTTTGAACTTACCACCGGCGCTGAGCTACTGTTAAAAAACAAAAATGTGGACGCCGTAATTACCCTTGGGTGTGTAATACAGGGAGAAACCCGGCATTTTGATTTCATTTGCGATGCCGTAGCCAACGGCGTAACCAATGTTGCCATAAAGTATTCAAAACCTGTTATATTTGGAGTATTAACTACCGATAACCAACAACAGGCGATTGACCGCAGCGGTGGCAAACACGGTAATAAAGGCGACGAGGCAGCGGTAACGGCTATTAAAATGGCTAAACTAAACGAAACCTTACAAGCCCGATAACGTACAAATACTAAGTTATAAGCATACATGAAAAAGATCGTTTACATCGCTATTATAGCACTTGCTCTGGGTAGCATGGCATCATGTTCAAACAAGCTTTGCCCGGCTTACGGTTCATACCCTAATCACCGTTAATCGCTTTTTCTGCAAAAACTAAAGTAGTTTTACACTGTTTTTACTTATAAGAAACTTTATAAACCTATTTTTGGAGCATGGAATGGACAAAGTTGGAAACGGCCGCTCAGCTGGACGAAATTAAAAGCAAAAAAGGCTATAGTCTTATTTTTAAACACAGCACCCGCTGCTCTATCAGCATGATGGCCAAGCGGCGCTTTGAAATGGATTGGGAAAGCTTGCCGGCAGATATGCCTGTTTATTTTCTCGACCTGATCAAACACCGGGATATTTCTAACCAGATAGCGCAGGACTTTTCTGTTTATCACGAGTCGCCTCAGATGCTATTGATCAAAGATGGCGAATGCGTTCTGGACCAATCACATGGCTCTATTTCGGTAGATGAGGCTATGAGTGTGATGGCATAATTAAAGAGAATCAAGACTATTAGATTCAGGAACCAAGATATTGAAAACTCCGCAGGCTACACCTGCGGAGTTTTTTAGTAAGAGCCATTCCGTTTATCATGAAGCATCTACCCTACACCTTGCATCGCATAAATTAGATTCTTCGCTAACGCTCAGAATGACAAAACTAAATAACTTGTCATGCTGAGGAACGAAGCATCTGATCTATCGCATATATTAGATTCTTCGCTACCGCTCAGAATGACAGAAACTCACATTATCGTTTCTGCGTAATATTCATTTACAGGCCGGATGCACCTACCTTGTTTTTAACTATTTTTGTACCATGATAGATTTGCCAGTAGTACCAGCAAACCCGCCACAACGTAAACCTGATTGGTTAAGGGTTAAGCTGCCTGTAGGGAAAGAGTACGCGCATGTGCGCGGCTTGGTAGATACGCATAAACTGCATACCATTTGCGAAAGCGGCAATTGCCCCAACATGGGTGAATGCTGGGGAGCGGGTACTGCTACATTTATGATATTGGGCAACATCTGTACACGCTCCTGCTCATTTTGCGCGGTGGCTACCGGCAGGCCTTTGGCTGTGGATATGGACGAGCCTAACCGAGTGGCCAACTCGGTAAAACTGATGCAGGTAAAACACTGCGTAATTACCTCGGTTGACCGCGACGACCTAAAGGATGGCGGTTCTATCATTTGGGCCGAAACCATTAACGCTATACGCCGCGAAAGCCCGCAAACCACACTGGAAACACTCCTGCCCGACTTTAGGGGCATATGGGATAACCTGGACCGTGTAATTGCCGTACGCCCTGAGGTAGTATCGCACAACCTGGAAACCGTACGCCGCCTTACCCGCGAGGTACGTATACAGGCAAAATACGATCGCAGCCTGGAAGCCCTTAGCCGGATATCAGCGGCCGGCCTGCGCACCAAATCGGGCATTATGCTGGGATTGGGCGAGAAGGAAGAAGACGTACTGGAAGCAATGGACGATCTGTTAGCTGCCGGTGTACACATTTTAACTTTGGGGCAGTACCTGCAACCTACCCGTAACCACCACCCAGTGGTTGACTGGATACACCCCGACCAGTTTGCCGCATACAAGGAATGGGGCTTAAAAAAAGGATTTAAGTATGTAGAAAGCGGGCCGCTTGTGCGCTCCTCTTACCACGCGGAAAAACATTTGTTTGATATGTGATGTTTCCTTGCTATCTTTCAATACTTTGAGTCCGAAAAGAAAAATATCACTACCAGAAGAGGAGCTTATACAGGCCATGCAGCGCCGCGAGAAGATCGCCGCTGAAGCTTTGTATGATATGTATTCCGCGTCATTATATGGTGTTATCGTCCGTATTGTTATTCATGAGGAACTGGCCGAGGATGTTTTACAGGAAACATTTATAAAAATCTGGAATTCTTTTAATTCTTACAGTGCCGAAAAAGGGCGTTTATTTACCTGGATGGTCAATATTGCCCGGAATTTATCTATTGACAAGGTACGGTCCAAGGATTTTAGGAACCAGGGGAAAAACCAGGAACTCGAAAATAACGTAACTTTCATAGACGAACAAAGGAATACCGTTTACAACCCGGAATTGTTGGGTATCAGGGATATGGTTGCAAACCTTAAGCCTGAACAAAAATCCATTCTCGACCTGGTATATTTTAAAGGTTACACACACGTTGAGGCTGCCGAAGAACTGGGCATACCGCTTGGCACCATCAAAACGAGGTTAAGAATGGCTATTCAGCAACTCAGAAAATATTTTAATGAATAGTGGAAGACGTTAAGGCATATATTGAATCGGGCATACTTGAGCTTTATGTTTTGGGCGATATCAGCCCGGAAGATAAGCTGCAGGTGGAGCAGATGGCCGCCCAATATCCTGATATAAAAGCCGAACTTAATGACATAGCAGCATCAATGGAACGCTATGCCGATGAACATGCCATTGAGCCCGCAGGTCAACTTCGCCAAAAAATAATGAACAGCCTGCTGGTTAACCTCGGCGACGATAGAAATTTCATTAAACAGCGCAGGCATACTGATGAGGAAGAGTTTGAGGACGATAAGATCATAACCCTACCGCAGCGCACCCAGTTTTATAAATACGCTTTTGCCGCCTGTTTAACCTTACTCCTCATCAGCATATATGGGCTGGTTAACTTGTATAGTAAGCTACAGGATTCAAACATTCAGATAGCAGCTCTGCAGGCCGATAAAACACGCTTTGCCAACCAGGTTAACCTGATGGACAGCCAACTGGATATGTATCGTGATACCAGCTTTAAGGTTTTAAAACTAAAAGGCATGCCAAAGTCGCCTGGTGCAGCTATGGTGCTGGCCTGGAGCCCTGTTAATAAAAAGGTAATGGTAGATGTACAAAGCATTAAGCTTCCGCAGCATGATCAAAAACATCAGTACCAGTTATGGGCTTTGGTAAAGGGTAAACCTATGGATATGGGGGTTTTTGACAACCCGACAGGTAAAGATACCGCTGGGGTAAAAGAAATGAAAAATGTTGCCCTGGCCGATGGTTTTGCCGTTACACTTGAACCAACTGGCGGCAGTATTAACCCATCGCTTGATCATATGGTGGTGATAGGGCAGTTCTGATTCGGATATCCGTTGTTGTAGCATATCAGATATTACCCCGCAGCTGCAACGGTATGACATATGAATGTTAAAATCTGTTAAACAAGGCTGATATTATACAAACAAACCAATATTTCACGTTGTTATTGTAACGTATGACTTAAAAAAACGTCATATAGTTACTTAATTAGAAGTATTTAGTTCTTTATAAGATCAGTTAATAGTTTAAAAAGGCGAATGTTGATACTTGCATTCGCTTTTTTTATGCCGTTAACTTTGCCAAGGTTGCCGGCAATTGTTCTATTACGTACTGCGGCAATACCACATGCATACGGTTTGGCAAAGCCAGCTCATCTCCCGCCCTGCCGTGCAGGTATACACCCAGCAAGCAGGCATCTTCCGGTGTATATTTTTGAGCCAACAAGCCGGTAATTACACCAGTTAACACATCGCCCATCCCCCCGGTAGCCATAGCGGGGTTACCTGTAGCATTAAAATACAATTTCCCCTTCGGAGTGACGGTTATGGTATAATCGTTTTTTAGAATAATATTTAACCCCAGTTCCTGAGCTTTCTTCTTGGCTGTCTGTATACGCTGCCACCAGTTCTGGTGCTGGCCAAATAAGCGGTCAAACTCCTTCATGTGAGGGGTTAATATACTTCCGGCAGGTATCTTATTTAACAATTCCTGATGCTTGCCCAATATATTTAAAGCGTCGGCATCTATCACTACAGGTTTTGTGTAATTTTCGAATACGGCTTTTAATAATTGAAGCGTACCATCTTCGGTACCTAAGCCCGGGCCAACGGCTATTACGCTGTATTTATCCCATTCTATATGGGGCGGCTCACCTGTTTTACGTATTAACGCCATTACCTCGGGCATAGCGGAGTTAAGCGCTATCAAACCACTTTGCGGGATGCAGGCAGTAGTAAGGCCCGCTCCCGCATGCGCGCATGCCGATGAAGCCAGCAATGCCGCGCCCATGGTTTCGTCTTTACCGGCTATTACCAGCGCGTGGCCATAAGTACCTTTGTTACTAAAACGTTTACGAGGTTTGGCTACAGCCTTTATATCATGCTCCTGTACATAATAATAGGGTGTGTTTACCTCGTCAATAAAGTTGCGGCTCAGTCCTATATCCACCACTTCAAAGCAGTTAATATGCAGACCAGATTCAGGCAACAGGAAATTTATTTTAGGCTGCTGAAAGGTGATCACCAGGTCGGCGCGAAGCACTAACGCGTCCGCTTCAATTTCGCCATCCGTATAAAAACCTGTAGGTACATCAACAGCGACCGTAGTTTTGTTAAGCCGGTTGAGGCATTTAACAAGTGTTTGGTAATGGCCCGTTAGTGGTTTATTAATTCCGCTCCCAAGCATGGCATCAATGACCAGCGAAGCCGTTTCCGCATAATGATCCTCCACCTGTGTAAGTTCTGTCAGCGGTATGCTTGTTTCCTTAATACGAAAGAGATTGGTATTGAAGTCGCTGCTGGCCTTATCTGTAAATCGGGTGATGATCACTGAAAGCTGGGTATAACCATGGTCAACCAGCAAACGGGCAATAGCCAGTCCGTCGCCTCCATTATTACCTGTGCCGCAATATACGGCTATACTTTGCTGCTTATCCTGAAAATGATTGATGAACCAGCCTACAAAAGCTTTTGAGGCTCGCTCCATCAGGTCGATAGAATTTACCGGCTCGTGGGCAATGGTATAAGCATCCGCCTCGCGGATTTGATTTGAAGTAAGTAAAGGCAGCATATTAACCTAAAGATAGGATTAATCGCTATTGTTTTAAAGATAAACTACAGGGTTAAACCTCCTGCCTGAAACGCTCCAGCAGGTTGCGTACATCCAATTTGGCCTCCAGGTCCTCGGCGTCGGTATGGTCGTCGTCTTCCGTTTCCTGCTTAAAATCGTCAGGGTTATATTTAAATATCTTCCAGTCGTTGTTGTGATATTCCAGCGCGGTAAGGCTTTCCACCCAATCGCCGCTGTTAAGATAGGTTACCGAACCCGTTTTTTCGGTAGACTGTATCTCGCGGATCTCGGCATGATGTATATGCCCGCATATTACGTAGCTGTATTGCTTTTCAACCGCGAGGTCGGCAGCGGTTTGCTCAAACTGGTTAATAAACTTTACCGCATCCTTAAATTTCGCCTTAACCTTTTGCGAGAAACTCATTTTAGGTTTGCCCATCACGGTAAGCAGCCAGTTGGTAAAGCTGTTAATAAGGATAAGCGTATCATAACCCACCGCGCCAAGTTTAGCCAGCCATTTAGAATGCTGCATGGTTACGTCAAACACATCGCCATGGAATATCCAGGCTTTACGGCCATCAATATTTAACACTATTTTATCCAGCAGTTGAAAGGTACCCAGGTTAAAATCGGTGAACTTACGCAGCATTTCATCATGGTTACCTGTAAGGTAATATACCGGCACACCATCGGTAACAAATTTTAGGATACGGCGCACCACCTTCATGTGCGCCTCGGGCCAGTATGATTT
Source organism: Mucilaginibacter sp. 44-25 (assembly GCA_001898335.1). Taxonomy (GTDB): domain Bacteria; phylum Bacteroidota; class Bacteroidia; order Sphingobacteriales; family Sphingobacteriaceae; genus Mucilaginibacter. Next base: position 33,223 of record MKTS01000005.1, read on the forward strand.
GCTGAACTGCCAAATGTCAATAATATCCCCGTTGAGGATAAGCATTTTGGGCTTTATACTTTTAAGATACTTGAGGAGTTCTTTTGCGTGGCAGCCGTAGGTGCCCAGGTGTACATCAGATATAATTACAATATCAACTTCGCGCTTTGCCATTCAAAAACAGGCGGACCGGCATGGCCCCGTCAAATCGTTTTTTAAAATACCGGCTGGCAGTGCTAACGGCTCAGAAAGATTTCTCTTCCTCGTCGTCTTCGTTCACCTTTAGTTCGTAAGGGCTTAGATAGAATGCACCGAGCAATACCAGTAATCCTATTACAAACAAGTAAGTAAATTCAAGATTCATCTTTCCTTATTTTTACAAATGTCGGGCAATCAAATTATTACAACGTTAAGACTGAGTTAAATGTAAAAGGTTACATCCCAGCGGATAAATAATTTTGCAAGCGGTTAAACAGCCCTAACAGCGGTTAAAAGTAGCCACTGTAGATGAAAAGCGCATGAAAGGCAATGTTAATTTCTGTTAAGGCTTTCGCGTATACGCTCCAGTTGCTTTAAATGGTGTTGCAGGTGTATACGTATAAATTTGAGCCATTGCCCCGCATTTAACATGCCCATGCGGGGGTGCTTGTTGCGCCATTGGGGTTTGGCTGTTTTAACGGAGCCCATAATACCGTCAAGCCGTTTGCGTACTTTTATAATGAGGTTTTTGGCTTCTTCTTTTCCAATTTTCTGAACAGTTGCCTCTATTTCGGCCGGGGCCTTTACTTTGAACGGCGGGAAGCTACCTGTTAACAATATGTAATGACCTATTAGTGTAGGGCCAGATTTGGTTGGCGGACATATATTATGTGTACACCTTTCAAGCGCGATACTTGAGCCAAGTGTTGCTTTCAGTATATGATCATACACCTCGGCATAGCTCCAGCCACCGTTTGGTGGCGTGTGAATAAAACGCTCATCGCTGATATCATCTATCAGGCTGCGGTAACGATTAAGGGCTTCGTCAATAGCACGGCGCTCGCTGGCAATATTCATAACATTAAAGTTAGCTCTTTTAAATGATGAATTTGCACAGGCACATCCGCCGGTTTTTCTGAGCGTATCGGGTTAAAGTAGATGGCATCCATACCCACGCCCATAGCGCCGCGTATATCAGCCTCTATGCTATCGCCGATCATTACACTTTCTTGTATAGTAGCGCCTGCCAACGCCATAGCATGATGAAATATGCCGGGGTCGGGCTTGTTAACGCCCACATCTTCGGAAATGATGATATGCTGAAAATACCGCCCCAGGCCACAGCCATTGATTTTTAACCGCGACGCGTCCTTAAACCCGTTTGATATGAGGTGCAGCGTATATTTATCCTGCAAATAAGCCAGGGTTTCATGCGCGTGCGGGAACAGGTTGGTTTTGGTGGGGCAAAGCTTTACATAGGCATCCTCAAAATCGGCAGGGATGCTATCTGGCGGTAAACCCAGTTCAGTAAAAGTACTTTTGAACCGGGCATCGCGCAGCTCATCTTTGGTGATCTCCCCTAAATGATATTGCGCCCACAACCGATGGTTATGGCGGGTATACGTTTCTATTAAAGCCACCGGCGACTGTACTCCTATCTCTTTTAACTTGTAGCTACCGTACAGTTCATGCAGCGTTTCCTCCGCGTTTTTATCAAAATCCCAAATGGTATGGTCAAGGTCGAAGAAGATATGGCGATATGGTTTCATGGTAGTTATTAGTCAATAAATTCAAGGATATCTCCCGGCTGGCAGTTAAGCGTGCGGCAAATAGCTTCTAAAGTTTCAAAACGTACGGCTTTGGCCTTACCTGTTTTCAGGATAGATAAGTTAGCCATGGTTATGCCCACTTTTTCGCTCAGTTCGGTAAGCGATATTTTTCGCCTGGCCATCATCACATCAAGATTTACTAATATGGGCATTGCTATACAGTTAAATCGTTTTCCAGCTTTAATGTTTGGCCTTGTTTAAAAGCTTTAAACAATAGCAAAAATACGGTTCCGGCAATTAATAACGGCCATAAACCCGACCATATAGCAGGGTTCAACATGAGATCGTCAGTGAAATAATTACTAAAAATTAACCGGCTTAAACCTACAAGCAGTAGCGTAATTAGCGGATAACTCAATAAGCTAAAAGCTATTAGCTTTAACCTGTTCACATTTTGCGTGGTGAAAGTGAGCCCCGTTGATACATCTATAATAAATTTTAAGAATGCCCCGACCAGGTAAAATATATAAACGATAAGCAAAACCCCTATTACCATCAGGATGATATTGCATATATTTTTAGCAGCAGAGCTAACCGGTATCATGACGCAATTTTCCTTACTATTGTATCTGAACTTTACCGGTTCATCAACCTGCCGGATGGTAAAGTGCTGCCCGTAACTTTTTTGGATAACTTTATCATTTATCCATTTACGCACATATGCCTGCCCTCCCTCTACGTGAAACTTACTATCCGTTAACCCTACATGGCCGTAAGGTTGAGGGTTAAGCTGAAAAGAAGGTAGCTTAATATAATATTGGGAGGAAGATCTTATCCTGCCTGCAGTATGTGTAATAGTGCAGGTATCGCAAAACTGACCCTCGGCAGTAGCCATTGTCCAACCTAACTTCACGCCGCCACCAGCCAACCATTCGCCGTTCTTTAGATCGCGTTTAATTTGAACTAACTGCCGTGCATCCTGATATTGATCATAGGGCAGATTGTCAGGAGCCTCCGAATCTATAGGCGGCAGTACATTTTCTGCCGTAAAAGTTTGTTCAACTCTCTTTTGCCCTATAAACCTGCCATTCGTGAGCAAATAGTAAGCTTCGGCCGCTAAAAAGGCAAATACAACAATTAGGGTAACATTTACCAGGCGGTTAGTACTAAGGTTAAGTTTCATATTGTGATGGTTAACATCACAAATATATAATAATATTATTTATATACAATATATTTTTATCGAAAAACAATAAATTATTTATTAGATTATACGTTATCCAATAACATCAAAATGCATATAGATCAACATCAAATTCGATTTTTAATTCCCAGGCTATTTTGTTATATCTATTATCTAAATGTACCCAAGGAGTGCTTTCGCCATTGCCTTTATAAACTTTGATGGCGCAAGCAAATTCGCTATAGTACTTAGAACATAAATTCTCAAATGCGGCCCTGTTATCTTCGATAATATTGAGTAGGGTACACATCTGATCTTCAAAAGAAGCATGCATGCCTAAACCACTATCTATAGACCAAAGGTTATTGGGCCAAACTGGCGAGTCAGGACGTTTTGGATTTCTCGGCTGCCCCTTTACTCTAATATAAGTGGGTACTTGGCCTGTCATTTCGCTGATCTCATCATGGCTTATATCATCAAAGTCAACGATAAGTAGCCGCAGGTCTACGACATTTGATTTAATCTTTGCTTTCATTCTAACGTCTTTACGCCTTTTCGCCGAAAGCTAGGTCACCGGCATCGCCTAAGCCCGGTACAATGTAGGCCTTGCTGGTCATTTCGTCATCAACGGCGCAGGTCCAGATACGGGCTTTAGGCAGGTTGGCCCTTACATGCTCAATTCCTACGGTACTGGCAATAACAGCCGCAATGTGGACGGTTTTAATATCATATAAAGCCATCAGCTCTTTACATACCAGTACCAGGCTTTGGCCGGTGGCCAGCATGGTATCGCAAATGATCAGTACGCGGCCGCTAAGGTCGGGGCTGGAGATATGATTTAGTTGAATGGTAAAATCGCCGCTTTTCTTTACTTTCCTGAAAGCGGTGACAAATGCAGAAGGCGCACGGTCAAAAAAATTAATAAACCCTTGGTGAAAGGGTAGCCCCGCACGCATAATGGTAGCTATAACCGGCTCATCGGTGGGCATGTTTACGGTGGCTATTCCCAGGGGCGTTTGCACTTCTGTTTCGGTATACGCCAGTGTTTTACTGATCTCATAAGCCAGTATACCACCCAGACGTTCCTGGTTCTGCCGGAAACGGAACTTATCCTGCTGTATGCTTTCATCACGCAGTTCGGCTAAGAACTGGTTGGCTATACTATTGGTTTTATTGAGGATAAAAGGCTGTGTTGCTGGCATGGTTAAAGATACATAAGCCTTGTTAGTATACAAACTCAAACTGTAATTTCGAAACGAGGAACGAGGAGAAATCATCTATATTTGATATTTGCGACTACCTAACGCTCATATAAGATTTCTCTTCGCGCCCATGCTACAACCCATCCACTGCTCATCGAAATGACAATTCTAATTATAAACTTCTTTAAGCAAATTTAATTACCCCTGCTGACATACACTTGTCACTACGCCTTACGAACATTGCATCGTCAAAATCGTTATCACTAACCGGTTAACGGTTAATTTACTTAACGTTTATCTGTATTTTTGTTAAACGCATGGATTTTAAAATAACTTCTCAATACGTACCAACCGGCGACCAGCCCAATGCCATAAAACAACTGGTAGAGGGCGTAAACAGCGGCGAACCCTTCCAAACGCTCCTCGGGGTAACCGGCTCGGGTAAAACGTTCACTATTGCCAATGTTATTGAGCAAACGCAGAAGCCTACGCTCATACTCAGCCATAATAAAACCCTCGCCGCACAGCTGTATGGCGAGTTCAAACAGTTCTTCCCGGATAACGCGGTTAATTACTTCGTGTCCTATTACGATTATTACCAGCCGGAAGCGTTTATACCTTCATCCAATACTTACATTGAAAAAGACCTGCAAATAAACGAGGAGATTGAGAAACTGCGCCTGCGCACCACCTCGGCGCTTATGAGCGGCCGGCGCGATGTGATCGTAGTTTCATCTATATCATGTATTTATGGTATGGGTAACCCGGAAGATTTTGCCGCTTCGGTATTTAAATTCGCGGTGGGCACGCGCATTAGTCGCAATGCCTTTCTGCACCGTTTGGTGGAGATTCTGTATGCCCGCACTACTGCCGATTTTAAGCGCGGTACTTTCCGTGTTAAGGGCGATACGGTAGATATATTCCCGCCCTACCTGGATTACGCTTACCGCGTATCTTTCTTTGGCGACGATATCGAGGAGCTGAGTTCTTTCGATATTACTACCGGCAAAACGATTGAAAAAACCACCCACATGGTAGTGTATCCGGCCAACCTGTACGTGGCGCCGAGAGAACGCTTCCAGCAATCGATATGGGCTATACAGGAAGAACTGGAGGCGCGTAAAAAACAGTTTATTGACGACCAGCGCTTCCTGGAAGCTAAACGACTGGAAGAAAGGGTAAACTACGACCTGGAAATGATACGCGAACTGGGCTATTGCAGTGGCATTGAGAACTATTCGCGCTTTTTTGATGGCCGCCAGCCCGGTATGCGCCCTTTCTGCCTGCTGGATTATTTCCCTGACGATTACCTTATGGTGATTGACGAAAGTCATGTGACCGTACCCCAAATACGCGCCATGTATGGCGGCGATAGGTCAAGGAAGATATCGCTGGTAGATTATGGTTTCCGCTTGCCGGCGGCAATGGATAACCGCCCGCTTAATTTCCAGGAGTTTGAACGCCTGGCACCACAAACCATATATGTGAGCGCTACACCTGCCGATTTCGAACTGGAAAAATCAGGTGGTGTGGTAGTGGAGCAGGTGATACGCCCTACCGGTTTGCTTGACCCGCTGATTGATGTACGCCCGGTTATTAACCAGGTAGATGACCTGTTGGATGAGGTAGATAAAACCATTAAAGCGGGTGACCGCGTGCTGGTAACCACCCTTACCAAACGTATGGCCGAAGAACTGGCCAAGTATATGGACAGGCTGGGCATTAAATGCCGGTACATACACTCGGAAGTTAAAACACTCCAAAGGGTGGAAATACTCCGAGGCCTGCGCCTGGGAGAGTTTGACGTATTGATAGGTATTAACTTGCTGCGCGAGGGATTGGACCTGCCCGAAGTATCACTGGTAGCCATATTGGATGCAGACAAAGAAGGTTTCCTGCGTTCGGAACGCTCGCTGATACAAACCATAGGCCGTGCCGCCCGTAACGATCGCGGCCGGGTGATCATGTACGCGGATACAATCACCGAATCTATGCAGATAACCATGGAGGAAACGGCACGCCGACGCGAAAAACAGATCAAGTACAATGAGGAGCATGGCATAGTGCCAAAAACCGTTGGTAAAACTAAATCTGAAATTATGGAGCAAACCTCCGTGGTCGACTTTAAGGGCGGTGTACAGCAGGCCTATGTAGAAACAGAGGTGGCTACCCTTGCTGCTGACCCTATTGTACAATACATGACCAAGGCCGATCTTAAAAAATCTATCGAAAATACACGCAAGGATATGGTGGCCGCCGCCAAAAATATGGACTTCCTGCTGGCTGCCAAACTGCGCGACGAGATGTTCGCCCTTGAAAAAATGATGGAAGAAAAATTTAGCTAAACAGGTTGACATTATACAAAAACGGCCCTGCATAAAACATGCGGGGCCGTTTTTGTTTTATTCCGTTTAAGCGAGTTAATTATACAGTATAATTCCAGCCGTGGGTATCTTCGGTGCGGCCGTATTTAATGGAATCAAGCGTGGTAAATACCTTGTTAGAAAATTCGCGTGTAGCAGGGTCGCTCAGGAAAAATTCTTCGCCATCCACCACAAATGAGGCTACCGGAGCTATAGTTGCGGCTGTGCCGGCGCCAAAAGCATCGGTTAGTTTACCGTTACGTGCGCCTTCGGCCAGTTCTGCAACAGATACCTTGCGTTCCTCTACGGTTATTCCCCAGTCTTTCGCCAGCGTAATAACGGTATCGCGAGTAACGCCATCTAATATAGTATCTTTCGCTTCGGCGGTAATAAGTTTACCATCAAGCAGAAACATAGCGTTGGCCGCGCCCATTTCCTCTACATATTTATGTTCTTTAGCATCGGTCCATATCAATTGGTCAAAACCTTCCTGCGCAGCTTTGCGGCCCGGCAGCATAGATGCGCCGTAGTTACCGGCCGCTTTCGCGTAACCCATACCACCTTCGGCAGCGCGGGTATAATAAGTTTCAATTTTAACACGCAGCGGTTTTGAAAAATATGGACCAACAGGGCCAATCAAAACAATGAATTTATAAGTAGCCGAAGGGGTAACACCCAGGTAAGGATCAGCCGCGAACATAAACGGGCGTATATACATCGCATGGTTCTCTTTAGCAGGGATCCAATCTCGGTCAAGGTCAACCAGTGCAGCAATACTTTGTACAAACACATCTTCGGGCAGGGTAGGCATGCACAGACGCTCGGCAGATTTGTTAAACCTTTTCGCGTTCTTGTCCGGGCGGAAAATAGAAACCTTACCATCATCATGCTTGTAAGCTTTAATACCTTCAAAAAAAGCCTGGCCGTAATGCAGCGCCGAAATAGCGGGGCTTAGAGAGATAGGGCCATAAGGTAAAATCTCAAAGTTCTTCCACTCCCCATCAGCATAGTCGGCCACCAGCATGTGGTCAGAAAAAACTTTACCGAATGGCAGGTTATTAAAATCTGTTTCTGCCAGGCGCGAATGCGCGGTCTTCGTTATTTTGATATCCAATGTATCAGTCATGGCTGTAAGTATTGATCAGAAAGTGCCAAGATAGGGAATTTTAAATAAATGTTGCGGAAACAGCAGCCAAACGCGCATTAAGCTTACGTGTAACATTACGTAAAGCTCGGTTTCCCGTTAAAATATTTATCTTTGCATATGATAAAGTCCATGACAGGGTATGGCATTGCCACTTTTGATGCCGGCAATGTAAAATATACCGTCGAGCTTAAATCTCTCAACAGCAAATTTCTCGAACTATCGTTGCGCCTGCCCAAAATGTTTTCCGAAAAGGAGTTCCAGTTGCGCAATGAATGCAGCAAGCAAATTGAACGCGGAAAAGTTAACCTCAGCATTACTGCAGAGCAAACCGGAGCCAACGTTAAAGCGGCCGGCATTGACCGCGACCTGCTGATGCACTACTTTAACCAGCTTAAAAGCGTAAGCGAAGAGGTTGGAGAACAATCAGCCAATTTATTCCAACTGGCGCTGGGTTTGCCGGAGGTAGTGAAATACGACGAAGAAACCGTTAATGAGGATGAGTGGAAACAGGTGGAGAAAACCTTTCAGCAGGCATTAGCCGCTTTCCAGAAATTCAGGAGTGATGAAGGTAATGTGCTGGAAAACGATATTAAACAACGTATCGCTATCATCCTGAATAACCTTGCCGCTGTTGAACTGGCCGAGCCTAAACGTATACCGGTTATCCGCGAGCGCCTAAATCAGTTTTTAAGTGAAGCCGTTGGCGTTGATAATGTAGACAAAAACCGCTTTGAGCAGGAGTTGATCTACTACATAGACAAACTGGATATAACCGAAGAAAAGATAAGGCTGAAAAGCCATTGCGAATATTTCCTGGAAACCCTTAAAGCCGCCGATGCCAATGGTAAAAAACTGGGCTTTATTTCTCAGGAGATAGGCCGCGAGATCAATACCCTTGGCTCAAAAGCAAACGATGCCGATATCCAGAAACTGGTGGTAGGCATGAAAGAAGAGCTGGAAAAGATCAAAGAACAATTATTGAATGTTTTATAAGCAGTTTTAAGGTTAAATGTTGTAAGGTTGAAATGTTAAACTTAGTAAACTTGCAACATTTCAACATTGTAACCTTTCAACTTTCCAACAATAATGAAAGAAGGAAAACTCGTTATATTTTCGGCCCCTTCGGGCGCAGGTAAAACAACCATTGTGCATCACCTGCTGCGCAAAATGCCCGAACTGGAGTTTTCTATTTCGGCCACCACCCGCCAACCGCGCGGAGATGAACAGCACGGAAAAGACTACTATTTTATTAGCAAAGAGGAGTTTTTACACCGTATTGCCAAAAAACAATTTGTTGAGTTTGAGGAAGTTTATACCGGCACCTTTTACGGCACGCTGCGTACCGAGATAGAGCGTATATGGCAAACCGGCAAAACCGTAATATTTGATATTGATGTGGAGGGTGGCATGCACCTGAAACGTAAATACCAGCATCAGGCCCTGGCTATATTTGTGCAGCCGCCATCATTAGAGGTATTGATTGAGCGCCTTAGCGGCCGCGGTACCGATAGTACCGAAAAACTGCAGGAACGCTTTGCCAAAGCCGAAAAGGAACTGAATTACGCGCCGCAGTTTGATATTATCCTTAAAAATTACGATCTTGAAACTGCTTGTAAAGAAGCGGAAGATCTGGTGACCAGGTTTATTGGAGATAGTTTGCAGTTCTGAGTTGGCAGTTTGCAAATTTTGCAGCAATGGGAAGTTACAAAGACCTTCTCCTATATCAAAAGAGTTTTACGCTGGCAATGGAAATTTTCGCGATTACTAAGCAATTTCCTAAAGAAGAAACGTACTCATTAACCGATCAAATCAGACGATCGGCAAGATCGGTTAACATTTGTACTATAGAGGCTTACAGAAAGCGCCGCTATCCTAATCACTTTATCAGCAAACTAATAGATGCAGATATGGAAAATAGCGAAACACAAGGCTGGTTAGAATTTTCGCTTGCCTGTGGTTATATTTCAGAACAAGACTTTACCCGCTTAAATGATCAATCAAATGAAGTTGGTAAATTACTTCATTTCATGATTAATAATCCGGAAAAATTCGGTGCAGTATAAAGGCATTGAATTTTTTACTGCAAACTGCTCACTGAAAACTGCGAACTTATGAAGATCGGTTTACTATTCGGTTCATTTAATCCTATCCACATCGGGCATTTAATTATAGCCAACTACATGGCCAACCATACCGCTTTAGATAAGGTTTGGCTGGTGGTGTCGCCGCAAAACCCGTTAAAAAAGTACGGCGACCTTATTAACACTTATGACCGACTGGAAATGGCCAAACTGGCTACAGAAAACGCCACTAACATCTCCGTTAGCGATGTGGAACTAAAGCTACCACAGCCCTCTTATACCATTGATACCCTCACGCATTTAAGAGAAAAATACCCCGAGCACGAATTTGCGCTGATTATGGGCTCTGATAACCTGGTGACCCTGCATAAGTGGAAAAACTATAAACTGATCCTCAGAGATTATGAAATATTTGTTTATCCACGCCCTGGTTATGAAAATGCCGAATTTGCTTCGCACCCTTCCGTAACCATTACCATGACACCGCTCATGGAACTTTCAGCCACGTTTATACGCCAATCCATCAAGGAGAAAAAAAACGTGCAATATTTTGTGCCCGATCCTGTACTTAAATTTATTGACAGTAAAAGCCTTTACAGGTAACTACCTGTTTGCAGCGAGTACTGAATATGATAATGACTGAATATGTTTATCAACAAAAAAGCGCCTTATATAATATAAGGCGCTTTTTTGTTGAATATTATTGAAAGCTATTCTTCAACCATCTCGCTGTTGGGATAGCTGGTTTCTGGTGTTTCGTGCTTAAAATACCGTTTCTGGTTAATCAGGATCATGATCACACCGATAGAAATAGCGGCATCGGCCAGGTTAAACACCGGCCGGAAAAATATAAACTCCTCACCTTTCCAGATAGGGAACCAATTAGGAAAATGCCCGGTAATGAGCGGAAAATAAAACATATCTACCACACGGCCATGGAACCAGCCCGCATAGTGATAAATTACCCCATAAAAGGTAGAATCAATGATGTTACCCACTGCACCTGCCAGTATGAGCGCTACCATCATAATTAACCCCCGGTGATATTTATGCTTAATTAGATGTACCAGCGCGAAACCAATACCCACTACCGCCACAATACGGAAAATAGTGAGGGCCAGCTTGCCAAAATCGCCTCCCAACTCCATTCCAAAGGCCATCCCGTTATTTTCAATATAGTGGAGCATGCCCCGGTTGCCCAGCAGGTGTATTTCACCAGCCTCTCCCGGTATCATATGGGTTTTTACCCAGATCTTAATGATCTGGTCTAACAGGATAATAAATGCAGCGGTTAGAAAAGGTTTTGTATAAGCAGCCTTCATCTATTGCTTTAATTTAGCTTCCATCGTTAGGGTAGTGTGCGGTACCGCACGCAGGCGTTCCTTAGGTATCAGTTTACCGGTTTCGCGGCAAATACCATAAGTCTTGTTTTCTATACGCACCAAGGCAGCTTCTAATTGCTCAATAAACTTCTTTTGGCGGGCAGCCAACTGGTTGATCTGCTCTTTCTCAAGGGTAGCAGAACCATCCTCAAGCGTTTTGTAAGTACCTGCGGTATCATCAGTACCATTGGCATTAGGCGAGCTTAATGATGAGGCCAATGCAGCCAGCTCTTCTTTTGAGCTGCGCAATTTTTCCTGAATCAATTCTTTGAACTCTTTCAGCTCGGCATCAGAATACCTTGTTTTTTCGTTTTCCATTTAATTCTTTGTTATAGCAATCAATATCTCAAATTCATCAATAACCGCTTTATCAGCATCAGCCAGCGCATCAGCAGGTATTATGCTATCTGCCAGTACTTCTGCGCTAATGTAAGCGCTGTTATTTTCTATAGCTTTCCATATTTCCGCATTAGCATTAACCTGTACCGCTATACGGTCGGTTACCTCAAAACCTTTGCTTTTACGCAGGTTTTGTACACGGTTTACAAACTCACGGGCGTAACCTTCTTCTTTCAGTTCATCTGTAATTGTAACATCAAGCGCAACGGTAAGTTTACCTAAGTTAGCTACCTGCCATCCCGGAACATCTTCGGCGATAATTTCTACGTCAGATGGTAGTATAGAGTACTTATCAAGTATCGAGATAGAACCGTTTGTTTCCAGTTCATTTATCTGTTCCTGTGTAAAGGCAGTTATAACAGCCGCCACTTCTTTCATATCCTTGCCCACTTTGGCACCAAGGGCTTTAAAGTTTGGCTTTATCTTCTTTTTGATGAAACCGGCGGTATCGGTAATGTATTCGATATCCTTTATGTTGGTTTCAGACAGGATAAGTTCCTTAACTTTTTCAACCTGTAATTTAAAGTTTTTATCCAGGATAGGCAACAATATCTTGCTTAAAGGACGGCGAACCGGCACCTCTATTTTCTTACGCAGCGATAATACCAGTGATGAAATATCCTGCGCCAGTTGCATACGCTCTTCCAAAGCTTTATCAACCAGGTCGGCGTGGTATTCCGGGAAGTAAGCCAGGTGTACTGATTCAAATTCCTCTTTACCGGTTACGCTGTTCAGGTCGGTGTATAAACGCTCAGCAAAGAACGGCGCAATAGGCGACATCAATTTGCTAATGGTAATTAAGCAAGTGTAAAGCGTTTGGTAGGCCGATAGTTTGTCTTCAGAGTTATCTGATTTCCAGAAACGGCGACGACCCAGGCGCACGTACCAATTGCTCAGGTGTGCGTCAACAAACTCTTGTATAGCGCGGGCGGCCTTGGTAGGCTCAAAGTCGGCATAGTAGCCATCAACCTCCGCGCTCAAAGTATTTAATAACGATAATATCCAGCGGTCAAGCTCGGGGCGGTTCTCTATCGCTATCTCTGCTTCTTCGTACTTAAACTTATCAATGTTAGCATAAAGCGTAAAAAAAGAATAGGTATTATACAGCGTACCAAAGAACTTACGACGCACCTCGTCCAAACCTTCGGTATTAAACTTCAGGTTATCCCATGGCGATGCATTGCTGATCATGTACCAACGCGCGGCATCGGCACCAACCTGTTCAATGGTCGCGAACGGATCAACACCATTGCCTAAACGTTTAGACATTTTGTTACCGTTCTTATCCAACACCAAACCGTTCGAAATAACGTTCTTGAACGCGACACCACGGTTGCCAACCTTCTCATTAACAGCTTTTACTTCGTCGCTTGCTTCGCTTAGCATTACGGCTATGGCGTGCAGGGTAAAGAACCAGCCGCGGGTTTGGTCAACACCTTCCGCAATGAAATCAGCCGGGTAGGCTGCTTCAAATTCTTCCTTATTCTCAAAAGGAAAATGCCATTGCGCATACGGCATGGCACCGCTATCAAACCAAACGTCAATAAGATCTGTCTCTCGGATCATTTTATTGCCGGATGATGATACCAATATTACATCATCAACATAAGGGCGGTGCATATCCGCCAGCTTAAAACCTGCCGGCATAAAGCCCGCGGCAATAGATTTTTCGATCTCGGCATTCAGCTCCGCGATAGAACCGATACATTTCTCTTCGCTACCGTTCTCTTCGCGCCAGATAGGCAGCGGAGTACCCCAGTAGCGTGAGCGCGAAAGGTTCCAGTCGACCAGGTTTTCCAGCCAGTTACCAAAACGGCCTGTACCGGTGCTTTCCGGTTTCCAGTTGATGGTTTTGTTCAGCTCCACCATCTTATCCTTAACGGCAGTGGTACGGATGAACCAGCTATCCAGCGGATAGTACAGTATAGGCTCATCAGAACGCCAGGAGTGTGGGTAGCTGTGCTCGTATTTTTGTACGTTAAATGCCTTGTTCTCTTCTTTTAGCTTGATGGAGATGAGCACGTCGGTCGGTTTAAAATCCGCCTCTGCGCGCTCGGCATCTGTGTAATATTCTTCTTTAACGTAACGGCCTGCAAAATCAGACACCTCGGTAACAAAGCGGCCTTGTTTATCAACAAGCGGTACATCCTTACCGTTCTCGTCCTTTACCATCACCGATGGTACGTTGTTTTCTTTACATGCCCTAAAGTCGTCCGCACCAAAAACTGACGCGGTGTGTACGATACCTGTACCATCACCTGTGGTAACAAAATCAGCCGGGATAACGCGGAACGCATTTTTCTCCAGGTCTTCGTTAGTTACATAAGGCATCAGTTGATAGTAATGGATGCCTACCAGGTCGCTGCCTTTAAATTCGCCGCTAACCTGCCATGGGATAATTTTGTCGCCGCCTTTGTAATCATCAAAAGAAGCGTTCTCACCATCAGCTTTAAAGTATTTGCCAACCAGCTCTTTGGCTAATACCACACAAACAGGCTTGTAAGTGTAAGGGTTAAAGGTGTTGATCTTTACGTAAGTGATGTCCTCACCAACAGCCAAAGCGCAGTTTGATGGCAGGGTCCATGGGGTTGTCGTCCAGGCCAGGATAAATACATCCGTATTTATACCATCGAACAGGAACTCCGAGTCGCTATCGCGCTTTACTTTAAACTGTGCGGTAATGGTGGTATCCTTCACCATTTTGTAGGTACCCGGCTGGTTCAGCTCGTGTGAGCTAAGGCCTGTGCCCGATTTGGGTGAATATGGCTGTACGGTATAACCTTTGTATAAAAGGTCTTTTTTATAAAGCTCCTTCAGTATCCACCAAAGGGTTTCAATGTATTCGTTCTCGTAGGTAACGTAAGGATTTTCCAGGTCAACCCAGTAGCCCATCTTTTCGGTAAGGTCGTTCCACACATCGGTGTAACGCATTACCTCTTTGCGGCAGGCGTCGTTATATTCCTTAACGGTAATTTTTTTACCGATATCGTCTTTAGTGATGCCTAAGGCTTTTTCAACCGCCAGCTCAATAGGCAAGCCATGGGTATCCCACCCGCCTTTACGTTTAACCTGGTAGCCCTTAAGCGTTTTGTAACGGCAAAAAATATCCTTAATAGAGCGGGCCATTACGTGGTGAATACCCGGCATACCATTCGCACTCGGCGGGCCCTCATAAAAGGTATAAGGGTTGCTTGCAGGGCGGCTGCTGATACTTTTTGAGAAGATGTTGTTCTGTTTCCAGAATTCGAGAACTTCTTTACCCGTTTTCGATAGATCTAATTGCTTATATTCCTTGTACATCAATATGTTCGACTCGAATTTTAAAGGTTGCAAAAATAGTCAATTTAATTGTGAATAGCGGTAAATGATATGCAAGTTTTATATGCTGACTCACCCCCTGCCCCTCTCTGCTTCGCAAAGAGGGGAGTTTATTTTTCCTTTGTCACGCTTAGGGACGAAGCATCTATTGTTGTAGAGCACCGCGTATATTAGATTCTTCGCTCTCGCTCCCGATGACAAATTTTCACAACCCTCTTTTCGCAGCGGAGAGGGCCAACCAGCAAAGCGCGGTCGGGGTGAGTAAATGGGCGTTGCCGCCGGCCGCGCTATCCGCTCATACGCGCACAGGCGTTAGGCGCATGGCCAGTAACCGCTGCTATCGCTAACGCAACCCAAAACCATGTCATTGCAAGGAACGAAGCAATCTAACAGGACAAGCACGCCCGCTTTGCCGCAGAGATTGCCGCGCTATCGCTCGTAATGACATGATTAGAAGCCGGGGTGAGTAAAATTCCTATATTTGAATAAAACCCTTACATATGAAAATAAACGCCATAGCTGTTATTGCCGCTGCCGCCCTTTTCGCAGGATGCGCCGGCAATACGGATAAAAGCCAAAACACCGCTGCCGATACCGGCCTCGCGGCGGACATTAAACAACACATTGCTGTGCTGGCTAACGACTCGCTCCTGGGTCGCAAACCTTTTACCAAAGGCGAAGAAAAGACCATCAATTATATTGCCGCTGAATACAAAAAACTGGGGCTTGCGCCCGGTAACAATGGCAGCTATTTCCAGGAGGTCCCTATGGTAGAGATCACCTCAAGCGCTAACGATATGGCCATTAGCGGCAAAACCAGCATGGACCTGAAACCGGGTGTGGATTTTGTGGCCTCGACCCGTCGCGAGCAGGATACCCTAAGCTTAAAAAATTCGCCGCTGGTATTTGCAGGTTTCGGCGTGGTGGCGCCAGAATTTAAATGGGACGATTACAAGGGCCTTGATGTAAAAGGCAAAACGGTAATCGTGCTGGTGAACGACCCCGGCTTTAAAGCGCCTGAAAAATTATTTAAAGGCGATACCATGAGCTACTACGGCCGTTGGACCTATAAATACGAGGAGGCTGCCCGCCAGGGCGCAGCAGGTGTAATCATTGTTCACCAAACCGAACCAGCAAGCTATGGCTGGCAGGTGATACAAAACAGCTTTGCAGGAGCAAAGCTTTACCTGCAACAAGCCGATAAACACATGAACCGCTGTAAGGTTGAGGGCTGGATAAGCGAGGAGGCTGCCACCAAACTATTGGCAAGCGCAGGCATAACCGGCAATATCCGCGACTATGCGCGCCGTAAAGATTTTAAAGCGGTTGACTTAGGCAGCAGCGTTTCGCTGTCACTAAACAATAAATTAAAGTACTCTAAATCCAACAACGTTATTGGTATTATTAAAGGTACTGAGCACCCCGAAGAAACCATCTTGTACACCGCTCACTGGGACCACTTTGGTATAGGTAAACCTGATGCCAGGGGCGATAGCATTTATAACGGCGCGGTTGACAATGCCAGCGGCGTAGCCGCCATTTTGGCCGTTGCTAAAAAGTTCGCGGCGCAAAAAGATAAGCCTAAACGCTCTATTGTTTTCCTGGCAGTTACTGCCGAAGAGCAGGGCTTGCTGGGGTCTGAATACTACGCTACCCACCCTATTTATCCGCTGAATAAAACAGTGGCTGATCTGAACATTGACGCTTTATCAGACTTTGGCGAAACCAGCAATTTCTCTATCACCGGCAAGGGGCAGAACGACCTGGATGATTATGTGATCAAACTAACCAAAGCTAAAGGCTGGGATGTAGTGGGCGATGAAAACCCCGGCTCAGGCAGTTACTACCGGTCTGACCATTTTAACTTTGCCAAAGTAGGTGTGCCTGCCTTAGACCTGCACAATGGCGCAAAAAGCATTAAACGCGGCGAAGAATTTGGCAAAGAAAAGCTAAAAGAGTATAACGATAAGCGTTACCATCAACCATCAGACGAGTACAGTGATGCTATGGATACTAAAGGCATGGCGCAAACTACCGAACTAATGTACCAACTCGGCTTACAACTGTCTAACGAAACTACTTTCCCCGGATGGAAAAAAGGTTCGGAATTTAAAGCCGTGCGCGACCGTGCAATGGGCGTCAAGTAGTTTTTAGCTTGCAGAATAAAAAAAGGATCGCCATGCATTGCTGCATGGCGATCCTTTTTTTTATGTACTATAATTTATCAATCCTAACCCATTGCATGCCTGCGGCGATAGCGGCCTGCACACCCGGCTCACCATCTTCAAAAACAAGGCATTGTTCAGGTGGCACACCAAGCTGCGCGGCGGCGGCTAAAAAGGGGTCGGCATAAGGTTTACCGTTAGCTGTATCACCGGCACATACCAGCACTTCAACTAAATCACGAATGCCCAATACTGTAAGCGTCTTTTCTACCGATTTACGGCTCCCGCCTGATACTACGCCTATACGCACCTTACCAGCGTGGTTTTTTAGATGGTTTACCACATAATCAATGGGTTGGGTTTGCTCAATAAATTCATTAAAGAACAAGGCATGCTTCCGCTCAGTGAATTCGGTAGGGTCAAAATTGGTATTATAGCGTTTATTTATTTCATCAATCACCTTAATAATAGGCAGCCCGGCAAACTCATCAATAATATCGCCCTCAATTACTACACCCTCATCTGCCGCTACGCGTATATAGCTTTGCTTATGGGCTCCCATATTATCGGCCAGCGTACCATCACAGTCATATAAAAAAGCCTTGAAATCGCCCGACGATAGCTTGGTAAGGGCTTTATATTTTTGAAGAGATATCTTTTCCATTTCGGTGCAATTATAAATAAAACCCTTAGCACAATAATGTAAAAATACTACCACAACTTTAAGCTATTAGATAGTGTAAAACATACAAATAGTGCAAAAAAGCCCTCCACATATTCAAAAAGCTATTTAGGGTATATGAAATTCCCCCACATGTAGTGATATGTCTACATTCCGGTAACTGCTTAATATAATAATTGTGTAATTATAATGTTACTAATTATAGATTAATGTATATCACACCAAAGGAAAACAACTTTAAGTTGTATATAAATTTTTAAGGCACGGCTATTGCCTTAGTTATATCAAACAAGGAATAAAATTATGGAGCATCTATTTTCAACTTTACTACATTTATTTGTTGTAGTTATGATGGTGGGGTTTGTAGTAGGCGGAATTTTGGCCCTTACCGGAAGTTTTGATCACTGGACAGAACGTTATCGTTTAAAACAGCGTCGTCGTAAATTAATTCGCGAGAATGAAATAAAAAAAGCACGCGTTGCCAACATGCCTAAAAGAAACGGACAGCAAGTTGCTGATATGCGAAACCCAAAAACAAATAATATTTATCGTATGCAACGTTATGTTGCTTAATTAAATTCTTTAACAAACGTAACAAAAAAGGGTGGAGCAATATGCTCCACCCTTTTTTGTTACGGTCAGGCTTGTGCCCTTATTATTCAATAATGCTTACTTTAAGCATATTGGTTTTGCCTTGTTTTACAATTGGCACGGCAGCGGTATTAATTACCACATCGCCGGTTTTAAGCATTTGCTCAGCCTTAAGTATAGCGTTTACATCAGCTATGGTTTGGTCGGTACTTTCTAACTTGTCATAATAAAACGCGCGCACACCCCATACCAGGCTCAGCGCGTTAAGCAACTGCCTGTTTGATGTAAAGATATAAGTACCTGCCTTAGGGCGATAGCTGGATATTTCAAAAGCGGTATAGCCAGAGGTGGTCATAGATACGATACCTGTGGCGTTAGTGTGCTCGGCAAGGTAAACGGCAGAGCCGCAAAGCGCGTCGCTTAAGTAGTTTGGAGAAGACGGGTCTGTATTTTCAGCTTTTTCCGCGTTGAACGGATAACCCAGATCTTCCACGTTACGCACAATTTTAGCCATCGTTTCAATAACGATCACCGGGAACTCACCCACAGATGTTTCGCCGCTGAGCATTACCGCATCGGCACCGTCTAATACAGAGTTGGCCACGTCATTTACCTCAGCACGGGTTGGGCGCGGGGTAGTGATCATTGATTCCAGCATCTGCGTAGCAACAATAACCGGTTTTGAAGCATCGCGGCATTTTTTGGCAATCATTTTTTGCAGCAGTGGTACTTCCTCAAGCGGGCACTCCACACCCAGGTCGCCACGGGCTATCATTACACCATCGGTAGCGGCGATAATATCATCTATATTATCAATAGCCTCAGGCTTTTCAACCTTAGCTATTACACGGGCACCTTTGCCGCTTTCGCGGATAATGCGTTTAAGATCAATAATATCGGCACCGGTACGCACAAACGAAAGGCCTATCCAATCTACATCCTGCTCCAGGGCAAAATGCAGGTTCTCAAGATCTTCGGGTGTTAAGCTGGGGATAGACACTTTAGTATTGGGCAGGTTAACACCTTTACGTGATGTTAATATGCCGCCATGTACCACTTCGCACACCACGGTATCTTTACGGTTGGTGTCAATAACACGCAATTGCAGTTTACCATCATCTAAAAGGATGATCTCGTTTGGCTGCACATCCTGCGGGAAACTTGGGTAAGTAATATATATCTGGTTATCATCACCAATACATTCATGCGTGGTCATGTTAATGCGGCTGCCGTTAACCAGGTGTATACCACCATCCTTTACCAGGCCAATACGAATTTTGGGGCCCTGGAGATCGGCAAGAATACCCACGTTGGTTTTATACTCAGCGTTTATCTCGCGAATAATGTCAATTACTTTTTTGTGGTCTTCGGGCTTACCGTGCGAAAAATTGAGGCGGCAAACATTTAACCCTGCCCTTATCATTGCCAGCAGGGTATCTTTTTTGGCCGAAGCAGGCCCCATTGTAGCAACGATTTTGGTACGATTATAATAAAAATTCATATTCTCAGATTATATTCAGGCTATCAGAATCAATGTGTAATATCTACACATCCTTAAAAATTTTGGCTAAAATAACAGATTTTCCCGTGATTTTATTTTTTTTGGGTCAATCTTTACGGCGGCAACAATTTCGGGCATACGGTTCAACGCCGAAATGATGTTTTCCAGGTCTTCATCATCTATATAATTTTTGATCATTATAAAATAATCGGCCTCGCGCATTTCGGGTACAAGATAGCCTTCGGTGCCTTTATTTCCAATAAAATAGAAATCGGTTTCGGTACTTTCCCAACTGTAATGAAACAACGAGAAAAGTAATTCGCTGCCGTTTAGGCCATTATCCAAACTTAGATCAGCTGAGCGGGTAAAATTAAAATTCAAACATTTGTTTATATAATAACAAATACGATAATCCTTTAATGATGTAGTGATAGCGATCAATACAAAATCAAGGTCTATCTCAAACTTTAATACTTTTCTGTTCAAACGCCTTTAATTAAATGGATGGTCAAAAATACGAACACTTGCGTTAAGCATAAAGTTTTAATTAACCGCAGCCGCAAAAACTTACATTAACGTATTAAAGCCATATAATAAGGCCTATTTATAGTTTCAATTACGGCAAGGGACAAAGATAACAGATGGATACGAAACTTATGTTATTTATAACCAGTTAATTACAACACTTTAAAACAGATATAAAATAATTTATTACTCACCACAAAATCATTACTTTTGGGCGGTTAGGTATTCGACGCAAACCTTTTATAATAAACAGGTGTTCTGTATTTATTGTCTAAGTTTTTGCAATTTGATATTTAACATAATTTATTTTTCTTTGCACTGAATTTATTAATCATTAAACTATTAAGACTATGTCTGATATCGCTTCAAGAGTAAAAGCTATTATCGTGGAAAAACTGGGTGTTGACGAAAGTGAAGTTACACCAGAAGCAAGCTTCACCAACGATCTTGGTGCCGACTCTTTAGACACCGTGGAATTAATCATGGAGTTTGAAAAAGAATTTAACGTGGCAATTCCTGATGATCAGGCTGAAACTATCGGTACTGTAGGCCAGGCTATTGCTTACTTAGAAAAAAACGTTAAAGCTTAATTTAAGGCTCCTTAAAGTTAATAAATGGAGTTCAAAAGAGTTGTTGTAACCGGGCTTGGAGCGCTTACTCCTATTGGTAACACTGTTGCAGATTACTGGAACAGTCTTATTAACGGAGTAAGCGGCGCTGCCTTTATTAAGAGTTTTGACGTTACCAATTTCAAAACTAAATTTGCCTGTGAGGTAAAGAACTTTGATGCAGACGGTTTCCTGGGCCGCAAAGATGCCCGCAAACTGGACCCGTTTGTGCAATACGCCTTATTCTCAACAGAGGAAGCAGTTAAAGACGCCGGTTTAGATTTCGAGAAACTTGATACCAGCCGTATAGGTGTTATATGGGGATCAGGCATTGGTGGTTTAAAGACCTTTTTAGATGAGGTGACCAATTTCGCCAAAGGCGACGGTACACCTAAATTTAATCCGTTCTTTATCCCTAAAATGATCGCCGATATTGCACCGGGCCATATCTCTATTAAATATGGTTTGCGCGGGCCTAATTTCACTACGGTATCTGCCTGTGCTTCATCAAATAATTCGCTTATTGATGCTTTTAATTACCTGCGCCTTGGTAAAGCAAACATGTTTATTACCGGCGGGTCTGAAGCGATTATAAACGAAGCTGGTATTGGTGGTTTTAACGCCATGCACGCGCTGAGTACCCGTAATGACGACCCCGCGACCGCATCGCGCCCGTTTGACCTTGACCGCGACGGATTTGTTGCAGGTGAAGGAGCCGGTACCATCATACTGGAAGAACTGGAGCATGCAAAAGCCCGTGGCGCTAAAATTTATGCGGAAATGGTTGGCGGTGGCATGAGTGCCGATGCTTACCACATGACTGCCCCCCACCCGGAAGGCCTTGGCGCTTCGCTGGTAATGAAGGCGGCACTTGAGGACGCAGGTTTAACGCCTAATGATGTGGATTATGTGAACGTACACGGTACATCAACTCCAATTGGCGACCCGCAAGAAGTTAAAGCGATCACCGATGCTTTTGGCGACCGTATCTACGATATCAATATCAGCTCAACCAAATCAATGACCGGGCACCTTTTAGGCGCTGCCGGTGCTGTTGAAGCTATTGCTGCTATATTGGCTATCAAAAACGATATAGTACCGCCTACTATTAACCACTTTACAGACGACCCTGCCTTTGACCCTAAAATTAATTTTACTTTTAATAAGGCTCAAAAGCGTGTGGTTAACGTTGCGCAAAGTAACGGATTTGGTTTTGGCGGCCACAATGCGTCAGTTATATTTAAAAAATACCAGGACTAATTTTATTGGATGCCAATTAGCCGATTTTACAAGCTATATCTTTCTCCCAATAGAAAATACGTTAAGGTCTTAAAAAATTTGCTCGGCTTTGTGCCGGGCAATTTGTCGTTATACCGGTTGGCTTTTCGCCATAAGTCGGTTGCCCAAAACATTAAAAAGGGCGTAAAGAACAGTAACGAACGACTTGAATTTCTGGGTGATGCAGTGCTTGGCAGTGTAGTGGCCGAGGTATTGTTTAAATTATACCCTTATGAGGATGAGGGCTTCCTTACCGAACTCCGCTCTAAAATAGTGAGCCGCAACAACCTCAACCAACTGGCGCGCAAACTTGGCTTTGATAAGCTGGTTGAATTTGACCCGAAAATCTTATCTAACGGGCGCCAGGGATCCGGCTCACTACTTGGCGATGCCTTTGAAGCGCTTGTAGGCGCCGTTTACCTGGATAAAGGATACGATTTTACCCGCCATTTCCTGGTGAACCATATTATTAAAGCCCATATTGACATCCATACCCTGGAGCAAACCGAAACCAACTTTAAAAGTAAGCTAATAGAGTGGTGCCAGCGCCATGGCAAGGATATTACCTTCGAACTAACCACCAACATGGAGGGCGAAAGTGCCAAGTTATTTACCATACAGGTAAATATTGATGGCGAAATATTAGGCTCCGGCAAAGAGTTCAGTAAAAAGAATGCCGAAAAGCTTGCTGCAGAGAAGGCCTGTGCGGCGTTAGGGATTTGAGTTAGAGATTAGTTAGCTATTTTAATTATCTCAAAGCAGAGCCCGAAACCTCCTAATCTCTGATCTCCAACCTGCAATCTCTTTAATACAATTTCTGCAACCTGTCTTCCCCGCCGTTTTTCTTAAAATATTCCCACTGCTCTTTGGTGTGCTTAATGAGATCATACTCACCCCATTGTTTCAAGTCTTCAAATGAGGGCCGGTAAAAGTGCATAAACTGCTGTACTTTAGTCGAGTCAGTTTCGCCTGTTACCCGTATAACGAAAGGTTTGTTATAGCGCTTATCTACCTCCGTAGCTTCCAGTTCCTGCTTTTGGTACCGGGCAAATCGCCTCAAATTTTTGGCATCTTTACCAAATAATTCATAAAGTCCTGTAAGAGGTGAGCCGCCTATGGGCAAAAAAGTGGTAACTGGCGGTTTACCATCAAAATACAGGCCTTTACTACGATAAGTTTTCACGATGTCGGCCATTTCCTGTTTTTTGCTTTGCCCAACAATCCTTACCTCGCCCAATTGCATCTCGGGCTGCATATACACTACCATGCCATAAGCCGAAGCTGTTTGCTTTTGCGGCGTAAAACCACTCTTGGTAAACAACAGGGTATCGCCGGGCGCCGCGGTAATAGCAAAGCCACCCTGGTTATCACACAATACAAAAACGTTGGTTTTTACATTGGTTACCGCGACGCCGCTCAACCTTTCTGACGAAATACGTTTGTATATAGCGCCCTTGATGGTTGTTTGCTGCGCATGGGCAGCTATTACCCAACCCGACAATGCGAAAAAAAGCAGAAGTAATTTAAAGCGCATAAATATCTAACGTAGTAAAACTACAAAATGTGCGCGTGCCTAAATGTGAAAAAATGTTAAGTTTTAAAATACCGTACATTTATGCCGGTTACAGCTCGCTCACCACTTTTTCTACCCAACCTTTACCCCATTCGTTAACCTCTTGCTCGCTCCACAATGAAGGGTAAAAAATGCGTTTTTGGAAACGGGGTGGCAGGTATTTTTGCCAGTTGGTACCGCCGGTCGCCTTAATTTCCTCCGGCTCGCGGTGCAGGTAACGCACGGCAGATTTATAGTGACTCAATGGCCAGTTCACATTTACGTTAATATCTAACTGGCGGAGCTGTTCTTCAAGAGCTCTGGTGTTTTCGCCTCTGGCCTGCATTTGGTGTAGCAAAGTGTTAAAGTTGGTACGATGTACCGATTTGCCTAATTCGATAAATGTTTTGGCGTATTTCTTTTCGAACTGATTTAGCGTAAGCGTTTTTTTACCGGTTGATAATTCGGTAGCGCCATATTTCCAGTAGATCTGTTCAAACTGCTGCTCAACCGACGCGTCGCGTAGCTCGTCCCGGTATGCGGGAGCAACCAGGTTGATAAAGCTCGTAGCATGGATCTCTATCATGCGGTATTGCCCGCTCTGGAAACCGCTGGCCGGCAGCAAAGACATCCTAAACTGCAGGAACTGCTCTTTCTCCATACCATCCACCATGATCTCGAATGAGTTGGTTAATGCCTCAAAATACCGATTGATGCGTTTTACACGCGCAGTGAAAAAGTCGATGGTTAGGATTTCCGCTCCGGCAATTTGTTTGCACTCGTGTAACGAAAGCTTAAAATACAGCTCCGTTATCTGGTGGTACATAATAAATATCTCCTCATCCGGGAACTGTGTCTTGGGGCTTTGCAGGCTCAGTAAGGTATCCAGATGAATGTAATCCCAATAGGTCAAAAAATCGGCATGCAGCAGACCATCCAGGTAGGAGGTCATGTCCTGCCCCATCGCATCATATTTTTCCTGCAGCAAGTTTAACCTTTTTTCAATTTCGGGAGAGATACTCATATGAGCAAAGATAGGAAGCCTTCGGCTGGAAGTCAAAAGGGAATGATTATGTGATAACAATTTGGTTTTTACTTTTGATTTTTTACTTTTGACTTATTCACAAAGGCAATGGTGTTCTGCCTATTTGAACCGCTGCAAAGCTGATGACGCCTACTCAAATGGATTTATTATTTATTTGCTTGTAGGCTATGTTCAAAAATATCATCTCAAAACAGTTAAATCTTTTTAGTTACCTGGTGCGGTGGGCACTTATGAGTATCCCCTTGGCTATTGCCATTGGTAGCGTAGTCGCGTTTTTTCTTTGGCTGCTTAGCTGGGCCACCCATTTCAGGTTTGGGCATACCTGGTTACTTTATCTTTTGCCCCTGGCTGGTATTGCCATCCATTTACTTTATAAATGGTACGGGCAAAGCGCCGAACGCGGTAATAACCTGATCATCGACGAGATACACCAGCCGGGTGCAGGTGTACCTAAGCGTATGGCCCCGCTTATTTTGCTTACAACCGTTATCACCCATTTATTTGGTGGCTCGGCCGGGCGCGAGGGTACCGCGGTGCAAATTGGAGGGAGCCTTGCTAATCTTTTCGGCTCCTGGTTTAAACTGGATGAGAGTGATAGAAAGCTTATACTTACAGCTGGCGTTGCAGCCGGATTTGGGGCGGTTTTTGGTACGCCATTAACTGGGACCATCTTCGCGCTTGAGGTAATTTCTATTGGGCGCATACAATATAATGCACTGCTGCCATGTTTAATTGCCGCGCTTATTGGCGATGTTACCGTATCTGCCTGGGGGGTGCACCATACCCAATATCATATTGATGTGGTGAACGCAGGCGGAGATTTTTACGGCAAGCATTTGCCCTTAAGCTTTTTGTTGCTGGGTAAAGTTATTGTATCGTCCGCTTTGTTTGGCTTGGCGGCTATGGCTTTTGCCAAGGCGGTACACCTGGTTAAACATACGGCGCTCAAGCTGGTAAAAATAAGCTGGCTTATCCCTGCATTAGGTGGTGTAATCATTATCGCTTTAACGCTTGCCTTAGGCAAGCCCGATTACCTTGGCCTGGGGGTGGATGCGGAATATCCGGGCGCGGTAACCATACTATCCGCCTTTAAACATGGCGGTGCCGATGCCTTTAGCTGGTTGTGGAAATTGATCTATACCTCCATAACGCTTGGAACGGGTTTTAAAGGCGGCGAGGTTACACCCCTGTTTTATATTGGGGCCACATTGGGTAATACCCTTGCAGATATACTAAACGCGCCGGTTAGCCTCTTTGCCGCGCTTGGCTTTATCGCTGTTTTCGCCGGGGCTACCAACACGCCGCTGGCATGCACGCTGATGGGTATTGAACTCTTCGGTGGTGAGTATGCCTTGTTATTTGCCGTAGCCTGTTTTATTGCCTATTTTTTTAGCGGCGAACAGGGCATTTATTCCGCGCAACGAACAGACACTGCAAAGTTAGGCGGTTATCGGTACAGGCTGTTTTCCAAATACAAACTTTAGCAACAAAGCCCTCAAAACATATTCGCGGCTATTTGTTTATAGCTTAAATCCTTAATCCTCATAAAAGATGAAAATCAGCCGTATTTTGATCGGTATAGATGATAGCAAATATGCTGAGTATGCTACCAGCTATGGCTTTGATTTAGCTAAAACCTTTAACGCCCATGTAGCACTGGTACACATTGTTGAACCTGCCGTTACTCCTGATACCGGCAGTGGTGCCGATAACCTGATGGGCATGCCACTGCCTACGGCAGATTATAACGACGTTACCGTGATGGATATACAACGCGAACATGCCGATAACATCATTCACCATGTAATTGAAAAGTACGGTAAAGGGTTAGAGATCACTCATTTTAATGAGTTTGGTTCAACTGCCGATGGCATCCTAAACTGTAGCGAAGAGTTTAAAGCCGATCTGATCGTGATAGGTACTCATAGCCGTACCGGTATCGACAGGTTGCTAATGGGCAGCGTGGCCGAAAAAGTGATACGCAACGCTAAGATACCTGTGATGGTAGTACCGCTTGGGGAGAAGGATTAAGCTTTAATCACTTTAGTCAGAAATACCCCATCATTTTGAGCGACAGCGAAGCATCTATAATCGCAGATGGATGCTTCGTTCCTCAGCAAGACAACTTTGTTAATATACCTATGAGATTGCTGCGCTCGCAATGACATGTTTAATAATTAAAGAGAATCGGTCTTAGTACAGCAGCCTAAACTTAATGGTGTATTCAATAGCCTTTAACTCGTTAAGCACCTGGGTATCGTAACCGGCGTCCACATCAGTAATTACATAACCGATTTGAGAATTAGTTACCAGGAACTCGCCTACAATATTAATGTTGTGGTTGGCAAATACCTCATTTATTTGCGCCAGTATGCCGGGTACGTTCTTGTGAATGTGTATCAGCCGGTGAGCATTATTAACGCGCGGTGGCTGCAGATCAGGGAAATTGCAGCTCATGTGAGTTTTGCCCTCATTCATGAAAGCGATAACCCTGCGTGGAATAAAGTCAACGTTCCGTGGGTTTTGTTTGGGGTCGTCAAAAATAATAATACCTTTTTCGCCTGCTGCTTCTGCCAGTTTTTTTCCGGTTACCCTGCCAAAACAACCAATAACCTTTAACCGCCCGGCGTGCTCCAGTTGCTCAATAGTAGGCTGGTGGTGGTCGTCACAGAACAATACGCCCGCCTCTTCCAGGTATTTATCCTCTATGGTGTCCCGGTGGCGTATATTATAACCCTCACGTTTCATTTGTGCCAGCGCCTCCTCATCTATATTACCTACTACCAAACATTTAATGCGGTTTTTAGGGTATGATATAGCACGCGGTAGTTTGTTGATGTACAGGAACTCATCAAAACTTGGTGTAATATGGTCGGCTTTTTCGGCTACTGATTTACGTTCAATGTTCTCGGTAAAGGCAAAGAACTTTTTGATCATGCCCGACTCCTTCAACTGGAAATCAGAGTAGCCATCGCCTATACCGTAAATATCGCCCTGCAGGTTAAGCTCTTTCAGCAGTTTTACTTTTCCACCCTCTTGGGATAGCGGGTTTTCTTTATCGTAACCGATGATGTTTCCTTCGTCGTCAAACACAAAAGTATTGGCGTAAATATTTTCTTTTTTGATATGGTACTCCGTAACCACCGGCGTAATGAACTCCTTAAAGCCACCGGATACGATCAATACCTCATCCTGGTGTTTTTTGAAGAATACCGTGTTGCGGGAGAACGACGTAGACACCTTCTTTTTTAAATGACTGATGAGCATTTTCAGGTGCTCGCGGTTTGCGCAAAGCAACTTAACGCGCTGCTGTAAACTTTCCGTGAACGACAGGCGGCCTTCCATCGAAGCATTAGTAAGGTCTTCTATCTGCTTATAGATATCCTCGCGGTGCGGATGGTTTTTAAGCGAAATACGGGCCAGCTCATCCAATGCCTCTACCTGCGTAAAGGTGCTGTCGAAATCTATAATAAAGTATTGCTCAGTTTTTTCGGGCTGCGACGTCATAATCACAAATGTGCAAAATTTTTGTGACGCAGGCTAAGTAATGTGTAATTAGCACACTACTCCTATAGATAAAGTTGCGGGGCGTTAATTGCTTACGCCCCTGCAATTTTACTTAAAATATATACCCGACTCGAGGTCATCCATTAGTGTTGGGCTTGTAGGTTCCCACCCGAGGGTTTTGCTGGTTATGGTATGTGAGGTTGGGTTATCGAGCATTACAAAATGCTGCATCCACCCAAAGTGTTCCTTAGCCTCATCGCCGGTTTTTGAAACAACTGACAGGTTAAGGTGACGGCCAATTACTTCCGCAATGTCTTTTAACGGCACCCCTTCTTCTGATGATGCGTGATAATTGGCATAGTCAGCCGCTTTCTCCAAAGCCAGTACGTAAAGTTTAGCGGCATCAAGGCGGTGTACGCCCGTCCACCGGTTGGTGCCGCCATCAACATAGGCAGATACCCCCTTTTCTTTGGCCAGCCTTACCAGTATGGGCACAAAGCCATGATGGTCGCCCTCGCCATGTACTGATGGAGATAAACGCACTACAGACACTTTTACACCTTTTTCGGCGGCAGCGCGTGCAGCCTCTTCTGTTGCTACACGCGGGAACTGTTCTGATGTAAAAGAAGGCTGCTTATCTTCAGTTGCTAAACCATTACCCGATAATAACGCTGTGCCCGATGTAATCACAAATGGGCGCGATGAACCCTCCAAAACAGAGGCTATGGCTTCGATCACTTTACGGTCTAACTCACAGCTGGCTTTAAAATTTGAAAAATCGTGGATAAAGCCGCAGTGGATTACGGCATCGGCAGCAGCGGCGCCGGCTTTTACGCTCTCTATATCTTCCAGCGAACCGCGATGCACATCGGCACCGGCATTGGCAACTGCCTGTGCCGCTTCGTCTGAACGGGCAAATCCCAATACCTGGTGCCCTGCTTTTATTAACTCCCGGATGACGGCCGAGCCTACAAAGCCCGAAGCGCCGGTTACAAATACTTTCATGTTTATGTGTTATTTATGAGTAAATCAATAACACAAATGTCTGCCGGGGCAGTGCCTAAAAAGAGGACATTTGTCCTTATTTTATTTTTACCGCTTTACCTGCGCATGCCTTACGCGGGTTAGCGTTTTAAGCGATACACCAAGATAGGAAGCTACCATGTGCAGCGGTATCCGGTTAAAAATATCCGGGTAGCTGCGTATAAAATCCTCATAGCGTTCCTCTACGGTGGCACTCATAGTATTAAACACACGTTCGCGCGTCATGGCCAGGTTGCGGGCAATAATGTTTTCGCTGTATATTTTCAGTTTTGGGATAGCTAAGGACAACGATACAAAGTCGCGTTTAGTCCACAGCAGCATATGGGTATCTTCCAGGGCCTCAATATCATAAAGCGTGGGCGTGCCATTGTTAAGACTTTCAGGCTCGGTCATCCAATGGTGTTCGGGTGCAAAATACATATTGTGCTCGCTGCCATCCTCGCGGGTACGAAAAAGCCTGAGCATGCCACCGAGTATAAATATCTTATGGCGGCATACCTCACCGGCCTGCAACAGCATATCCTTACGGCGTACCTTTTTCTCAGTAGCTACAGATAGCATCAAGCCAATCTCTTCATCATTAAGGTTGATATATTCTTTTGCGTAGTTACCGAAGTTGTTCATCATTTCAAAAATAACGAAAATGGCGGCTTGTTGGATATGCGGCTTTATGCGTTAAAACTCTTTAGCATAGCATTGGTTATGTTAATTCACATCAACAGTAACGCTATGAGATCGATATGGAAAGGTTCATTAGGCTTTGGGCTGGTTAGCATACCGGTTAAGCTTTATTCGGCAGTGCAAACTACATCGCTTGACTTTGATATGCTGGACAACCGCGACCATGAACGTATACGTTACCAGCGCGTTAATGAGAAAACTCACAAAGAAGTACCGTATGATAAGATTGTAAAGGGCTACAAGCTTAACGACGATTATGTGATAATGGATGATGCCGACTTTGAGGCCGCGGCACCCGAGAAAAGCAAGGTAATAGAAATTGAAAGTTTTGTTGATATAGAGGATGTAAACCCCATGTTTTATGAAACATCGTACTACACCGAACCCGATACTAAAAACAACAAAGCTTACGCGCTATTAATACAGGCCCTAAAGCAATCGGGCAAGGCAGGCCTTGCCAGGTTTGTGTTGCGCAGTACCGAAAGCCTTTGTATTGTACACCCGGTAGAAAATGTATTAGTAGTAACCCGCATACGCTTTGGCCAGCAGATACGCGGCACCGAAGAGTTAAATGTTGCTGAGGATGTTAAAATAAGTAAGAAAGAGCTGGATGTGGGTTTGGCACTCATAAAACAATACGCCGAAAAGTTTGATGTATCAAAATTTAAGGATGAATATACTAACGAGCTACTGAATATTATCAAGCAAAAATCTAAAGGCAAGCGGGCGACCATTAAAAAATTAAAGCCGCATAAAACCAAAAGTGACGATCTGTACGATCAGTTAATGCAAAGTTTACAAGCTAAGAAAGGAGCATAATTAATTAAATAATTATCCTAATAGTAAAAACATATAGCTTATAGTTGTGTTATATAAACGAACATTAACATCTATATGCTATGGCAACTAAAACAAAAAAATCACCTGAAACTACCGAAATAGCCGAAGAATCGGCTTTGAACGAATTATTTATTGATGAACTAAAAGACATCTATTGGGCAGAGAAGCACCTGACCAAAGCGCTGGACAAACTGGCTAAAAAAGCCACCACAGAAGAATTGCGCAATGCGATATTAACGCACAGGGACCAGACCGAAAACCAGATCACACGTCTTGAATCTGTTTTTGCATCTATTGATGAAAAAGCTGTAGCCAAGAAATGCGAAGCAATGGATGGCCTGATGAAAGAAGCTGACGAAATTGTAGAAAGCACAGAAGATGGCAGTATTACGCGCGACGCGGGTATTATTTCGGCCTGCCAAAAGGTAGAGCATTATGAGATAGCATCATACGGCACGCTTAAATCATTAGCCGGCGTATTAGGTTATACCGAGGCGGTTGAACTCTTAGACGCTACACTGCAGGAAGAGAAGCAAACCGATGAATTGCTTACGCAATGTGCCGAATCGTCTATCAACCAACCGGCAAAAAGCGAAAAAGCATAATTAAAACCTGAACATAATTGTAAAGCCGCAATCAGGCAATTGCGGCTTTCTGTTTATGTACCGGTCTTATAATTGTTTACCAACATTTGTTATTTCAATTTGAAAAATAATTAATTTCAAATTAAAGTATGGCATGGTGGTTGCAATAAACTTATCAAATTAAAAACTACCATTATGGAAACTACCACAGAAAAAGCAGTTGAAGTACTAAACGACTTAATAGAAATCAATAACGACCGTATTGATGGATTCACCCGCGCATCAAAAGACCTGGGCGAAGGTGATTTAGACCTTAAGGCAGTATTTGACAAATTTGCCAGCGACAGCCGCAAAAATGTACAGGAATTAAGTGCAGCCGTAGGTCAATTAGGTGGCGAGCTGGAAACAGGCAACTCTGTAAGCGGTACTTTACACCGCGCATGGATCGATGTAAAAGCTACCTTTAGCGGCCACGACCGTAAAGCCATATTAGATGAATGCGAACGTGGTGAGGATGCCATTAAAAAAGCATACCAGGACGCGTTAACCGAAGATAATGGCCTGGCACCACAACACATTGAAATGTTATCGCGCCAGCAGGATGCCGTTAACGAAGGCCATGATAGCATCAAAGCACTGCGTGACCTGCATGCATAATACATTTGATTAATTTAAAGAGAGCCACTTGCTAAAACAAGTGGCTCTTTTGTTTTTTTGTTAGGATGAACAGTTTAGGGCATTTAACCGTATCTTTGTATCCTTTTATAAATACTGCAAATTTACAAGTGTGATTATTTTAATATTTTTTCTTGCGCATTGGTTTCTGTCGCTATTCTTTCAAACATTTTTCCTGCACCGTTACGCGTCTCATAAAATGTTTACCACCAATAAGTTTTTTGAGCGTACATTTTATGTTATGACCTATATTTTCCAGGGGTCGTCATATTTAAACCCGCGTGCTTATGCTATTATGCACCGCGAGCACCATGCCTACAGTGATACGGAGAAAGATCCGCATTCGCCCCACTTTTTCAAGGATGTTTTCCAGATGATGTGGTACACCGCCCAAACCTACAAAATGCATGAGCGTCGTTTGAAAGAACCGGAAGAGCGTTTCAGGGGCAACTACCCTGAGTGGAAGTTCCTTGATGTAATTGCTTCATCAATGGTATCACGTATCGTATTCGGTTTGCTATATGTAGCTTTTTACATTCAGTTCGCTACCGTCTGGTGGATGTTTTTACTATTGCCTGTACATTTTCTGATGGGGCCATTACACGGTGCCATTGTAAACTGGTGCGGGCACAAATATGGTTACGCTAACTTTGATAACAATGATAAATCAAAAAACACCACCCCTTTTGATTTCCTGATGCTGGGCGAATTATTCCAGAACAATCATCATAAACGCCCAAACAGCGCAAACTTTGGAGCTAAATGGTTTGAGATCGATCCTGTTTACCCGGTAATGAAACTAATGCACTGGGCTAAGATCATTAAGCTTAGAAAAGCATACGCCTAATAGCGTTGAAAGTATAAAGATACAAAGGCGAAGGTGATGAACTTTTCGCCTTTTTTATTATTATTATCGAACATGCAAGCAATAAGCCTCACCTAAGTCCTCTCCTTTGGAGAGGACTTAAAATGATGAGTTTAAAGAACCCTCTACTTTGGAGAGGGCAGGTTGAGGCAATAAGAGATTGCTGCGCTATCGCTTGCAATGACAGGATTTATCTGGCCTTACTTCAGAGCAGGCCGGGTTAGGCTTCATCTCTTTTTCCTATCTTTGGCACTCAATATATCCTATAATGAAAATATCGGTATTAGCACAAAATCTTCATGGCTCTGAGATCATCAAAATAGCCGGTGAGATAAACGAATTGAAAAAGCAGGGCCAGAATATTGCCAATCTAACCATTGGCGATTTCGACGCTGATATTTACCCTATCCCGGCCGAACTGCGCGATGGCATCATCGACGCTTACAATCATAACCAAACCAACTATCCACCGGCTGATGGTATGCTTAGCCTGCGCGAGAGCGTTTCTGCATTCCTTAACCGTACTTTGGGGTTGGATTATGCTGCTAACCAGATACTGATATCAGGCGGATCACGCCCTTTGATCTATTCTACTTACCTGGCCTTAGTTGACCCGGGCGATAAAGTGGTTTTCCCTACACCATCATGGAATAATAACCATTACTGCGACCTTACCGGTGCCGAAGCTGTATTGGTAGAAACCCGCCCCGAAAATAATTTTATGCCAACGGCAGATGAGATACGCCCGCACTTGAAAGGCGCTACCTTGCTGGCACTGTGTTCGCCGCTTAACCCAACCGGTACCATGTTTGATAAAAAGGACCTGGAAGAGATATGCGACCTGGTTATTGCCGAAAACAAAAGCCGCGGTGCGGATGAGAAACCGCTGTACCTTTTATACGATCAGATATATTCTCAGCTAACCTTCGGCGAATACAAACATTATGACCCGGTAACCCTTCGCCCTAAATTGAAAGATTATACCGTGTTTATTGATGGCGGCTCAAAATGTTTTGCCGCTACTGGTGTGCGCGTAGGCTGGGGTTTTGGCCCGGCGTTTATCATCAATAACATGAAGGCTATTGTTGGCCACATGGGTGCCTGGTCGCCAAAGGCAGAGCAGGTGGCTATGGCCGAATACCTAAAAAATGAAGGTTTCGTGAACAGCTACCTGGATACCCTGAAAGACAGGATACAGGCGAGCCTGAATACCTTACACGAAGGTTTCCAACAGCTAAAAGCAGAAGGCTTCGCGGTTGATTCGATAGAGCCAATGGGTGCTATTTATCTGACCATTAAGTTAGACTATACCGGCAAAACAACCCCGGATGGTAAACTATTAGAGAACAGCGCCGATGTTAACTTCTACCTGATTAAAGAAGCAGGTGTAGCCTTTGTACCATTCTCAGCGTTCGGCACAGGCGAAGAAGTGACCTGGTTCAGGGCTTCGGTTGGTGCCACCGCATTGGAAGACTTTGAGCAGATGACACCACGCATTAGGGTAGCATTAGCCAAACTGAAATAAAAAACAAGCTCATCTTAAAGCCCTCCCTTTTGGGAGGGTTTGGGTGGGACCACAAACATGTACCATGCCAAACGGAACACTCTATCTCATACCTGTCCCCCTTGCTGATGATGCCGCGGCCAAATCATTTACGCCGTACCTTACCGATACCATTAACAGCATTAAGGAATATATTGTAGAGAATGAGAAAACCGCACGCAAGTTCCTGAAGCAGGCCGGACTAATAACGCCGCAAAGCGAACTGCTGATACATGATTACGGCAAGCATAATCGCGACAGCGGACTAAAGGATTTTTTTAAGGGATTACTGGCAGGCAATGATGTTGGCCTTATGAGCGAAGCCGGTTGCCCCGGCGTAGCCGACCCCGGCGCGGATATTGTTGCCGAAGCGCATCGCAAGGGGATAACGGTAGTGCCATTGGTGGGGCCAAGCTCTATCTTGCTGGCGCTTATGGCATCAGGGTTTAACGGGCAAAGTTTTACCTTTCACGGCTACCTGCCAATAGACAAAGCAGAGCGTGCTAAGCGCATTAAGGATCTTGAAAGCGCTGCTGAGCGCCATAAACAAACGCAATTGTTTATTGAAACTCCGTTCCGTAATGATAGCATGCTGCAGGAAGTTTTAAAAACCTGCAAACCCAATACCCGCCTTTGCATTGCCTGCGATATTACGGCACCCACAGAATTCATAAAAACCCAAACCATAGCAGCCTGGCAAAAACAGGTGCCCGATCTGCGGAAACGCCCGGCCATATTCCTGCTATTCCATGCCTGATGCTGAGGCCGCCGCAACATACCAGCGTGCTCATTGTAGGGGCAGGTCCATCAGGGTTAATGATGGCGGCGCAACTGCTGCGTTATGGCATACAACCGGTTATTATTGATAGTAAACCAGGCCCAACAGACCAGTCAAAAGCTTTGGCCGTGCAAGCCCGTTCGCTGGAGATCTATCGCCAAATGGGGGTGGTTGACAAAGTATTACAGGAGGGCAAGAAAGCCAAAGGCTTAGCTTACTTTAAAGATGGAGATTACCTTGCAGAGCTCGACCTTAATCAAATTGGTAGCCAGCAAACACCCTTCCCATATATACTGCTCTACCCACAAAGTAAAAACGAGCGTGTATTGCTCGATTATTTAACACAAGCAGCCTGCCCTGTTTACTGGCAAGCCTCGCTTGTAACATTACACTCATTAGGCGCCAAAAGCGAAGCAGTTTTACAAGCAGGCGGGCAAACTTACCAAATCACCTGCGATTATGTAATTGGCGCTGATGGCGCGCATAGCGCCGTGCGTAAGCAAATGGGCATGCATTTTAGTGGAGATACCTATAAGCATAAATTTTTCCTGGCTGATGTTAAATTAAGGTCGGTTATTGATGACAGCCTCATTAGTTTGTATATGGATAAGCGCGGCTTTGCCGGCTTTTTCCCTCTGCCGGAAGCCGATAGTTTCAGGATAGTAGCCAGTTTGCCCGACGAGTTAGA
The DNA here is from genome assembly GCA_001898335.1 of Mucilaginibacter sp. 44-25. Taxonomy (GTDB): domain Bacteria; phylum Bacteroidota; class Bacteroidia; order Sphingobacteriales; family Sphingobacteriaceae; genus Mucilaginibacter. The sequence continues at coordinate 69,177 of MKTS01000005.1, forward strand.
GGATGAAGAAAACCCAACGCTTGAGGCGGTTCTGCCTGCTTTAAACAGGATCACCAAAAGAGAGATTCATGTAGAAAAGATCAATTGGTTCACCACATATAAACTGCATCACCGTATGGCTACGCAGTTTAATGAGGGTAACTGTTTCCTGGTGGGAGATGCCGCTCACATCCACTCGCCGGTTGGCGGGCAGGGCATGAACACTGGTTTACAGGATGCTTACAACCTTGCCTGGAAACTGGCCGCGGTGATCAATGGGAAAATAGTGCCCAATATCCTTAATACCTACGGAGAGGAGAGGATGCCGGTAGCCAAAGAATTACTGAACACTACCGACAGAGTATTCAATGTAGTTACATCCCGAAAATGGTTTGGTAATCTATTAAAGCGCTATGTGGTGCCGCGTATACTTAAGTTTGGCTGGGAGAAAGAAAGCACTCGTAATTTCTTTTTCAACCGGGCATCGCAGATCGGCATCAGCTATCGCGATAGCAAACTGACCCTTTCTTTAGGCAGACCCACAGAAATTAAAGCTGGCGACAGGCTGCCTTATTTGGAGATTTTTGATGAAAAGAAAAAGGCTAACACTGATTTGCATAGCTGGTGTGCTAAGCACGGTTTCACACTACTTACCTTTGGGCATGTGCAGGAGAGCTTTTTATTCACCATAGCCAAATGGCTTACCCAGGAGTACAACGGCGCTATTAACTTTTTCCATTTACCCTACTCGTCATCAAACCAGCAAGTATTCGATACCTTACAAATAGCAGAGGGCACTCGCAAGGCCATCATTGTTAGGCCGGATATGCATATCGGTTATCTCAATGACCTGATAGATATCAGCATGATGAATAATTACCTGCGAAATATTGTTGGTTTTAAAACCCGCTAAAAAGCTATGCCCCCGCATTGTTGCAGAGGCATAAACACTAAACCAAACACTATTATGAAAAAAACGGGGCATGTTTTTATGCGGCTAATACATTCTGTTTATTTGAGGTAGCAATGCCAACAGGCTGGTAGCTGCTTATGGCTAAATGATCCTGCATTTTTACGGTGAATGTAGTTTCGCCGTTATTGGCAGATAGTACCAGGTATTCGCCTATGGTATTTAAAAGCAGTAAATCACTGGTTATGTAATTGATGGCGACTTTGTGCGCATTTATATCCGTAATGTCAGATTCTATCAATTCCATTTGGGGTACCTCAAAATTGATGCTGTTCCCAAGTGTATCAGTAAGTACCGGTATCTTATTCTTAAGCGTCTCAATAAAGTACCCTATTACAAAACTTAGCTTGTAATGTAACGAGTTGGCCCTGCCATCGTTATTCTTCATCTCGCTAAATGTCCTTAATACGTTGCCGGGATTATAGGCCTGTGACTTTAACAGAAATTCCCGGTAAGATGCCGAGAGGATACTGCGCTCAAAATCCGTTTTGGATGATGAGTCGATAATCTGTTTATAGGTAAGTTTAATGATAGCTTTAGACATAGCGGTAGCTTTTTTTTGTGATTGATATTTGATGTTGTCCCGGTGATTTATATCTATAATGCAATGCCAAATGTATAAGTGCCCGTGTAGCCTGCTGCAATGCTGCCTGTTAAAGATGGCGTTTCGTTAGCCAGGTCCGTAGCCGAGTTCCCCAGAATGCCGTCATTAGCGTTACGGGTGGTGTTTACCCCTACGCCGTAATGCGTATGCACCGCATCAGATATATTTTCAGGAAAGGCAAACTGGGCGGTCTTTTTTAATACATTGCTTACAAATATCTCGAAGTGGATATGTGTTGCCCGGCCCTGGTACCAGCCCGGATAAACTGTGGTAAAAGTTACAGCACCCTTAGCATCTGTAGTTTGATAACCGCGTAAGAAAGTTTCGCCTACAAAGCTTTTACCGTTTTGGTTGCCATAGCCCGAGTAGTAGCCATCTTTACTGCAATGCCATATATCAACTCGTGCATTCTGCACAACATTACAATTATCGTTGGTATTTACTACCAATAAGTTAAACACTAACGGAACGCCTGTTTGTCCGCCGGTAATGTCTGACCGGTCAAGCGGATTTTTCAACTCACCGCCGGGATAGGGATATGGCCCTTCTACTTCAGTTGGCGTTACGCGGCAGGCACTGCTGCCTGCATTAGTATCAGCCGATGTGGTAGTACCGGTACTATCTATCGCCGTATCTGCCGAATCTTTTTTACAGGCATCTAACAGCATGGGCGTTGCCGCGGCGGCGATGGCGAATGATCTTAAAAAGTGTTTACGTTCCATATTACAGAATTAGCAGGGGTGTGCATTTATTTGTTTCTGTAAAAGTAGAACGTAGCCGGAGAGGACTGAAACGTGTATCGGTAAACGCCTGTTTTGTATCGATTACGCTTTACTTCATCCAGTTACGGACGAAATCAGCATAGCTATCGCTCACCGGCAATTCAATAGCAGGTAGTTTAACCTTACGGTTTTGTATGGAGATGATCTTGTTTACAGGCACAATATAACTACGGTGTATACGCTGAAACCTACCTTCCGGAAGTTTCTCTAAAACCCGTTTAAGCGGCATGAGTGTAAGGATAGTTTTATCAAACTGCAGGTGTATCTTAATATAGTCTTCCATACTTTCTATGTATTCAATATCCTTATGGTTTATCTTCACCATTTTGTACTCCGAATACACATAAAGGCTTTCACCTTCGCCATCACCGTTGGTAGCGTTTTTGTAGCGATGATAGTCGGTCGCTTTTTCAATAGCCTTACCAAAACGTGCAACGTCAATAGGCTTAAGCAGGTAATCTATGGCCTCCAATTCAAAACCTTCAAAAGCGAAGTTTTTATAGGCGGTAGTAAATATTACCATCGGCTTTTTCTCCAGCGCACGCACCAGGTCAATGCCGGTAATATCGGGCATATTAATGTCTATGAATAGCAGATCAATGGCAGTGTTACGCAGGTATTCAGCGCCGGCTATGGCATCCTCAAAAGTTTGCGCCAGGCTAAGCGAAGGAAATTTGGAGATGTAGTTTTTCATCAGTTCCAACGCCAGCGGCTCATCATCTATGGCAACACATTTCAATTGCATAACTATCAGCTGTATAAAGTGAGTATAACGGTAAATTGGTCATTTTCCTCATTAATGTTAAGGATATGTTTACCGGGATAAAGATATTTAAGGCGTTCACGCGTGTTGTTGATGCCGATGCCTGTACGTTCAAGGTTTTGCTTACGCTCAAATATGGGGTTTACGCAAAAGAACACAATAGCATCGGGCTTTACCAGCAGGTTAATGTCGATATTGCTTTGGTGCTGTTTGCTTATGCCGTATTTAAAAACATTCTCCACGAAAGTCATCAGCAGTATAGGCGCTATCTTTCTATTCGTCAGATCGCCTTGTACGGTAAAGCTAACAACAGTTTTGGCACCCAGGCGCAAGCGCTGCAGATCAATGTAGTTGGCAATGCAGCTCACCTCGTTCTGGAGGTCAACAAAATCTTCTTTCACCTCATCGGTAACATAGCGCATAATGTTCGATAGCTTCATGATACTATCTGCCGTGTGCTCATTGTTGGTGATAGCAAGCGTATAGATATTATTAAGTGTGTTAAACAAAAAATGCGGGTTGATCTGGGCTTTTAGAAATGATAATTCCGCGCTCGCTTTTTCGGCTTCAGCGCTAATGGCCCGCTGCTCGGTAGTTTGCCATTGTACCACAGTTTTGATAGCAGTACTCAAGGCCATGATCATCAGGAACAGGAACAAGCTTGACGAATCAAAATGCCTCCTTCTGCCATTGCGCCATCGCTCCCTAAACTGGGGCGGTGGCATTCCGCCGGGAGATATTCGGGCTCTTTGATTACTGTCAGGCTGCTGCATGTTTTGTGGCGGCGGTGACTGTTGTCCATTGCTATCCGGCTTAAAATTGAGAGAAGCGCCCGCCGGAAAACCCATCGGTGGCTGGCCAAATTGCGATGCGGCCATTTGTGCAAAGGCCTTTTTGTTTATGCTATGTAGTAGCTTATCGTAAGGTTTAAGTACATATACAGCGCTAAGTAAACAACAGCAAATAATAGCATAATCGATATACTTTTTCCTGAGAAAGAACCGAGGAAAAAGAAAGTTAGTATTGAGATAAAACAGGGCGATATAAGTAGCACAGAACAGCCAATAATACGGCGACGCGATGATAGTGCCCATAGAAACATTGCCATCGGGGCCGTTAAGGAACAACAGCGGAAAAGCCATGAACAATAGCCAGCAGGCTAAATGTATGAGTACCGAAAAAGTTTTTAAGCGTAGCATCCCCAAAAGAATGGTTAATCAGCTTAAAAATAAGTAAAGTATCGGTAAGCAGGCAGTATGTGTAGACGAATTACCCGTGTATGGTTTCGGCTTTGCCGTAGTTTTGTATCACCTGCGCTTCGTAAGCCAAAAATTCCGCCCAGCGTTTGTCAACATCTACCTCAACAGCGTATTTTTTTGCCAGCCGGATGAACATGGCATAATGCGTTGCCTCGCTCACCATCAATTCATAGTAAAAATCCGCTAATTCCTTATCATTAATATTGTCAGACAGCACCTTAAAGCGTTCGCAGCTACGCGCCTCTATCATGGCAGAAAATAACAACCGGTCTATCAATTGTGCCTCGCGCCCGCCCCCTATAATGATAAACTTACGCAGCTCGTTCACATAATTGTCTTTACGTTCGCGGCCCAAAGTATAACCGCGTTGAATAATGATCTGATGAACGCGTTTAAAGTGTTCCATTTCTTCCTGCACCAGGTCAGTCATTTCCTGCACCAGGTCGCTAAGGTTGGGGTTTTGTACAATTAACGTAATGGCGTTGCTGGCCGCTTTTTGTTCGCAAAAGGCATGGTCGGTAAGCAACTCTTCAATGTTACTTTCCACAACGTTCTTTACCCACAGAGGGTCGGTTGGTAATTGCAGCTTTAAAATCGTTTTCTCATTCACAACAACAAAGATAGGGGTTAAAAGCAGAAAGGTGAAAGACTAAAGGCAAAAGCAAAACATCGCTGTAAAACAAAAAAGCCGCCTCTTAAATAAGAAGCGGCTTCAGATATTTTGCATTACTAATTAGCGTGCCTTAAAATTCTTGGCTTTTTTAACCGGCAAGTGAGGCTTCCCCTGCGGATGTATCTCCGGCGCTCCCACCATGGTCATGGCGCAACGGAAACCAACTTCGGCGCTTGATTCGTCCTGGTCCATAAAGCGGCGCGCGGCAGGGTTTAGCCAGTAAGCCATATCATTCCATGAACCGCCTTTGTACACCTTAGAGTGGTTATTCACCAAAGTAGTGGTGCCATAAAGCGCCGTATTAACGGTATCATTAAACCCACGGTAATCGGCTGTGTATGCTTTACCCGCTAAAGGGTCTTTGGTTTGCGGGGTAGCTGCTCCAGCCTGCCCGTTGTTACCATTGGCACCCTGCTGCTGGTTAGCTGCAGCCTGCCCACCCTGTTGCATGGACAGCATCTCGCTGTATTTAAGTTTTTTATTTGAACGTGCCGGGTCTTTTATAGGCCGGCCGTATTTATCTTTCGCGTAAAGGCCTTTTGATGGGTCAGAAAGGCGTTTATTGGAAAACTCGTTACCACGGAAAGGGTTAAAATCGTCCACCTCTTCAAATGAGGTTTGGCGGTAGGTATCTGCCACCCATTCGTTTACGTTTCCGGCCATGTTATACAAACCAAAATCATTAGGTTCGTATGAACGTACCGGAGCGGTAATGTCGGCCTTATCATTCAAACCACCGCCAACACCCGCGTTGTCGCCGCTGCCGCGTTTAAAGTTGGCCAATATTAAACCCCTGGTCTTGCTTTTTGGAGAGCGTACGCCAAGGCCGTTCCATGGGTATATTTTACCATCGTTAATATTTTCAAACTGGGTGTTACCGGCCAGGGCCAGAGCAGCATACTCCCACTCTGCCTCTGAAGGCAGGCGGTAACCTTGTTTCAGCACACCATCCTCCATACGTACAGGGCGTACAGCGCGGCCATTTTTGCCGGTTCCTGTGTTTTTGGCGTTCGGGTTAAGATCAGGTATCATTTTCTTACCATCAACACCTTGTCCGCGATATTGTCCGTTCAGGTAAATGTCAGTATTAAATGGCTGGCCCGAACCTGCCGACGCGTTACCCTGCCCCTGCTTTCCTGCATTATCTTTCCAGGTAACCAGGTTACCGCGCTCACGCAGTATGTTCTCATTGGTACGGTCAGTTCTCCATACGCAATATTCCTGTGCCTGGTCCCAGCTTACGCCTACTACCGGATAGTCTTGAAAAGCCGGGTGACGAAGGTAATTATCAACGTAAGGTTCGTTGTAAGACAGCGGCCTGCGCCACACCAAAGTATCCGGCAGGGCATTATAATAAAGTTCCTGGTCGTTAGGAAAAGTAATATTTATCCAGTGCAGGTAATCGAGCCAGTCCTGGTTAGATACCTCTGTTTCATCCATATAAAATGAAGGCACGGTAACCCTGCGCCTAACGTTGTTATATTCATAGGTAATATCCTGGTCGGCACTGCCACCCAGTACAAAAGTACCGCCTTCTATAGGTACAAGGCCCGGGCCGGGGGTTGGGTGCGTTTGTCTGAAACGCAAATAACCGCCGTTGGTCCTGTCATTATAGGTCATGCCGGTTTTTTGCGATTGCTCCTTTTTACTGCAGCTGCTAAGCATCACACCTAAACCCAACATCACTAAAGCAGTATTAGTAATTACTCTCATGTTTATTTTGTAAATATTTGCTGGTAAATTTATAAAAAAATCAATAACAAATGCTCGTGTTAGAGGGCATGGGCAAAGCCGTTTACACCCTGTGGCTTTTTTAAACGGATAAAACCTACCGGCGGTTACAATTATTTGTACAAAATGGTAAAGCCACTGCTCTGTTATTACGTATAATAGCGTATTATTTTTTGTTACTTATTAAAAATAATAAGATTAAATTGCACCAATGAATTTTTTGAACACTAAGCACCTTGCACTAATTATATTGCTCGGCTTTCCTGCTTTCGCAGAAGCACAAAGTTCAACCAATGGTAGTGGCGCCAACGCCATACCTACGGCGGTGCCTTTCCTTAACATCACGCCCGATTCACGCTCGGGCGCCATGGGCGATGCAGGCGTTGCGCTGTCGCCTGATGTTAACGCCAATTACTGGAACCCCGCTAAACTGGCATTCTTAGAAGAAAACCACAATATATCGGTATCATACAGCCCATGGCTGCGTAACCTGGTGCCTGATGTTAGCCTCTCTTACCTCAGTTACGCGCATAAGATTGACGAGCGCAACAGCATTGGCGCATCATTACGATATTTTAACCTGGGCTCGATACAATTGATCGATGGGAACCAAACCGACCAAGGCTCTTACACGCCCAATGAACTCGCGCTTGACGTAGCTTTCGCGCGTAAATTTGGCAATAACCTGTCGTTAGGCTTGCAGGCACGCTATATTTATTCCAACTTTAGTAACGGTTCGTTCGTTACCGGGGGCAGCCAAACCAACAAGGCGGGAAAAGCTTTCGCGGCAGGCGTATCGCTATATTATGTTAAAGGTTATGGCGATAACAAAACCTTTTCATTTGGTACCAATATCTCTAACATAGGAACCAAAATAAGCTACGCGGATAACGGCCCCTCATACTTCCTGCCTACCAACTTAAAATTAGGCGTGGCCAATTCATGGAGTATTGATAGTTTGAGCAAGTTTACTGTAGCATTTGATGTGAATAAGCTACTGGTACCCACCCCGCCCATACGCGATAACCAAGGCAATATCATTAAAGGGCATGATGATAATGTATCTGTTCCTGCCGGTATATTCCAGTCGTTTGGCGATGCCCCGGGTGGGTTCAGTGAGGAGCTTAAAGAGTTTACCCTCTCGCCCGCGGTAGAGTATATGTATAACGACCTGCTGGCGGTGCGTGCCGGATATTTTTACGAGAACCCCCAAAAGGGAGGGCGCCATTACCTTACCACCGGTTTTGGAGTAAAGTATAAAGATTACCGGTTTGATTTCGCTTACCTTATTGCCAGCCAGCAGAACAGCCCGCTGGCAAACACCCTGCGTTTTACTCTGTCGGCCAGTTTCGGCGGTACAGGCAACGCGTCAACAGCAGCAAAAAAATAATGGCTAAAATAAAAGTAGGCTTTGGCTTTGATGTTCATCAGCTAAAGCAACACCACCCCTTCGTTTTGGGTGGTGTTACCCTCGAACATACCAGTGGCGCTTACGGCCATTCTGATGCAGACGTAATGTTGCACGCCATTTGCGATGCCCTTTTAGGCGCGGCTAACCTGCGCGATATTGGCTACCATTTCTCCAATAAAGACGACCGCTGGAAAGGCATCAGCAGCCTTATCCTGTTGCAGCATGTTGTTAAACTGCTTGATGAAAAAGGCTGGAAAATAGGCAACATAGACGCGATGGTTTGCCTGGAAGCTCCTAAGATAAACCCGCATATACCAACTATGCAAGCCAATATTGCCAAAGCGGCAGGGATTGATATAGAAGATATATCCATTAAAGCTACCACCAACGAACAGCTTGGCTTTATTGGCCGCGAGGAAGGTGTGGTGGCTTATGCGGTATGCTTGATCGAGAAGGAATAACATATTTTTTTGGGGTGGGGGAGTAAAAGGCAGTGTGTAACAATCTGGCCAAATATTGCGTCATACGCACTATATGAAAGCGATAAACCTTTTCCTGTTTTTTATTCTGTGTACTGCATTATGCAGCCGCGCTCAGCAGCCTGATCATAAGAAAGTCTACACTTCAGATATTGATCATTTCTGGCAGGCCTATGATAGCATAGCCACAACTACCGACACCTTAAAGCAGGTGGCTATGATGCAACGCATATATGTAGACCAGGGTACACCCGGCCTGAAGGCGTTTATGAAAGCGAGAGATTACAATGCCGAGTTATGGGTAAAACTTATTCACCGCTACCCAAGGTTCTGGAAAAGCATCAGGAGTAATACACTTAGCGTTAAGGGCCAGGTGCCAGCCATAAATAAAAGCATAGATAACCTTGTAAAGCTTTATCCCCAGGCAAAGCCTGCGAAAATGTATTTCACCGTAGGCGGCCTGCGCTCCGGAGGCACCACTACTGATGACATGGTGCTCATTGGAACTGAAATTGCCACGGCTGATGAACACACCGATGCATCAGAACTTAATGATTGGCTTAAAAACGTTTTTAAAAATCAACGTGGCGCCAATTTAGTGGCGCTAAATGTACATGAGTACGTGCATACCCAGCAAAAAATGAGTGATGCGGAACTTTTACTTGCACAAACTATTAAAGAAGGCTCGGCAGATTTTATAGCAGAGCTGGCAACCAAAATACCCAATAACAGTGCTTACATGGTATACGGCAGGGCACATGAACAGGAGCTTAAAGATAAATTCCGCATTGAAATGTTCAATAACTCAACCCGCAACTGGCTATATAACGGGTCTGATAATCCCCATCCAGATCTGGGCTATTTTATGGGCTATGTTATTTGCAAGGCCTATTATAAGCATCAAACGGATAAAAAGAAGGCTATACAAGATATACTGGAACTTAATTACGGTGATGAGAAGCAGGTAGAAGATTTTTTAGAACGGTCACAGTATTATCAACAACCCATTAATAAACAGGAACTGATAAGTGCTTTTGAAAAACTACAGCCCGTTGTTATCAGCCTGTCGCCGGACATCAATAACAAAAAAGATGTTAGCGCCAGCTTAACCGAGCTTACAGTTAATTTTTCTGAGCCGATGGCCAAAGGCTATTCAATAAGCTTAGGCGAAGGCGGCAAAGAGCATTTCCCTTTATCAGGCGTTATCGGTTTTTCAGAGGATAAAAGATCATTTAAAGTAAAAATGACTTTGCAACCGGGCAAAATTTATGATTTCATTATAACCGGGCGGTCCTTTTCATCTCAGGCTGGCTACCCACTAAAATCATACACCATACATTTTGAAACACGCTAATTGTTAATGTGTACAAGGTTAGGTTAAACCATCGCTTTTGAGTAACTTTGCGAAAATTTTTAGTAAACCGCCCGGGCTAAAAACCCTGGCAGCGTTTATGATGTTTCCATAGAGATATATGAGCGAAAAAATAGTAGATCTGGGCGAGCAAAGCGAAGTTGAGGTTTATGGCGCACGGGTACATAATTTAAAAAATATCGACGTTTCTTTTCCGCGCAACAAACTGGTGGTGATTACCGGGCTTAGTGGCAGCGGCAAATCATCGTTGGCTTTCGATACCATTTATGCCGAAGGGCAGCGCCGTTACATGGAAACATTTTCGGCATACTCTCGCCAGTTCATGGGCGGTATGGAGCGGCCAGATGTGGATAAAGTATCAGGCCTTAGTCCGGTAATTGCTATTGAGCAAAAAACTACCAGTAAAAATCCACGCTCAACCGTGGGTACCATTACCGAGATATATGATTTTATGCGCTTGCTTTTTGCCCGCGCGGGTGATGCTTACAGCTACACCACCGGCGAAAAAATGGAGCGCATGAGCGAAGACCAGATCCTGAAAACCATCGTTGAAAAGTTTGACGGGCAGCCGGTAAACATCCTGGCACCGGTAGTTAAAGCTCGTAAAGGGCACTACCGTGAACTGTTTGAGCAAATACGCAAGCAAGGCTATTTGAAAGTTTACGTTGATGGCCAGATAATGGATGTAGAGCCCAAAATGCAGTTGGACCGCTACAAGATACACGATATTGATATTGTGGTTGACCGACTGGTGATCAGCGAAGCCGATAGCAAACGGCTGTATACCTCCGTTCAATCAGCGTTGAAAACTGCTAAAGGTATTATCCGTATTGCCGATAAGGACAACAACGTATCCTATTTTAGTAAATACCTGATGGATCCGGTATCGGGTATCTCCTACGATGAGCCTCAGCCTAATACGTTCTCGTTCAACTCCCCATACGGAGCCTGCGAAAAATGTAATGGTTTAGGGTATATTTTCGAGGTTGATGAAGCTTCCGTGATACCTAATTCCAAGCTGAGCATCATGAATGGCGGGCTTGCACCAATTGGCGAATACCGCGAAACCTGGATATTCCAGGTACTGAAAGCTTTGGCTAAAAAGTACGACTTCTCCTTATCAACCCCACTGGAGAAACTTACGCGCGAGCAACTGGATATTATCCTTAACGGTACGCCGGATATGATCACCGTGCCGGTAGAGTACAATAAATGGAACGTACAAAATTACCAGATCAGTTTCGATGGTATTATCCGTATGCTGGAAGAGCAGCAGGAACGCCGCGGCGATGAAGGTATTGATGATATGGAGAACTACCGGGTGTTGCGCACCTGCCCGGTTTGTAATGGCGCACGTTTAAAGAAAGAATCACTGCACTTTAAGGTTGACGAAAAGAACATCTTTGAGCTGGCTTGCATGGACATTACCACGCTTGATGCCTGGTTTACTGGTTTGGAAAACCGCTTGAGCGAGCGCCAGAACGTGATCGCTAAAGAGATCTTAAAAGAGATACGTGCACGCATCGGTTTCCTGCTGGATGTTGGCTTGAGTTATTTAACGCTCGACCGTACAGCTAAAACGCTATCGGGCGGCGAGGCGCAACGCATCAGGCTGGCAACGCAGATAGGTTCGCAGTTGATGAACGTCATGTACATTCTGGACGAGCCCAGCATAGGCCTTCACCAGCGCGATAACGAACGTTTAATTAACGCGCTTAAAAACCTGCGTGACCTGGGCAATACTGTATTGGTAGTAGAGCACGATAAGGACATGATACTGGAAGCCGACCATGTGATAGACATGGGCCCGGCAGCGGGCGTACATGGTGGTACAGTAGTTGCCCAGGGCACTCCTGCCCAGTTAATGAGTGCTACTACGCTTACCACATCTTACATTAACGGCAAAAAGGAAATTGCCATCCCTAAAAAACGCAGGGAAGGCAATGGCAAAGTGTTAAGCCTTAAAAAAGCCACTGGCCATAACCTCAAAAAAGTTTCGGTTGATTTCCCGTTGGGTAAACTGATAGGAGTAACGGGAGTATCGGGCTCTGGTAAATCCAGTTTAATTATCGAAACCCTGTATCCCATACTTAACCACCACTTTTTCCGGGCCAAGAAGCATCCGCTTCCATATGAGAAAATTGAGGGCCTGGAGCATATTGATAAAGTGATTGAGATTGACCAAACACCTATTGGCCGTACGCCGCGCTCAAATCCAGCTACTTATACGGGCGTTTTCTCTGATATCCGCAATCTGTTTGTGGCGTTACCGGAGTCGCGCATACGTGGTTACAAACCCGGCCGTTTCTCTTTCAACGTAAAAGGTGGCCGTTGCGAAACCTGCCAGGGCGCCGGCATGAAGGTGATAGAGATGAACTTTCTGCCGGATGTACAGGTACCTTGCGAAGAATGCCAGGGCCGCCGCTACAACCGCGAAACTTTAGAAGTGCGCTATCGTGGAAAATCCATCAGCGACGTGCTGGACATGAGCATTGAGGATGCTACGCCATTCTTTGAGCATATCCCGTCCATCTACCGTAAAGTAAAAACCCTGAATGATGTGGGTTTGGGCTACATTACGCTCGGCCAGGCGTCTACCACCCTATCTGGTGGTGAGGCTCAGCGTGTAAAACTGGCTACCGAGCTTTCCAAAAAAGACACCGGCAACACCTTCTATATATTAGATGAGCCAACCACCGGTTTACACTTTGAGGATATTAACGTGCTCCTCGGCGTATTACAGCAACTGGTAGATAAAGGCAATACCGTATTAGTGATTGAGCACAACCTGGATGTAATAAAAGTGGTTGACCACGTGATAGACGTAGGACCCGAAGGTGGTGCAGGCGGGGGCAAGATACTATTCAGCGGCACGCCTGAAGGGCTTTGCAAAGTTAAAGAAAGCTTTACCGGCAGATTCCTTAAAAAGGAAATGAGTATTAAATAAGTTTGATGCAAAAATAGCAAATCCGGCACCTTATTCTTAGTTGCCGGGTTACGTTTATTTCATCATTTAATAATTTTCAAAACACATTTCTTTACTAAATTGCCGCCAATTCTATTCTATGAAAATATTGTTCGGTATACAGGGTACAGGTAACGGCCACATTAGTCGCGCCCGTGAAATTGTGCCCCTGCTGCAGCAATATGGCGATGTTGACCTATTGGTGAGCGGTACCGAAGCAGAGGTAAGCCTTTCCCAGCCACTTAAATATAAATTTCATGGCTTTAGCTTTGTGTTTGGGAAGAACGGCGGTGTTGATAATTGGGCCACCTTCAAGATCATGAACCTGCGCCAGTTATGGAAAGATATGCATAGCCTGCCGCTGCAAGACTATGACCTGATCATTAACGATTTTGAACCCGTAAGCGCCTGGGCCTGCCGCCTGCAAAAAGTGCCATCGGTATCGTTAAGCCATCAATGCTCATTCGTTTCCAGTAAAACGCCACGACCTGCCAAATGGAATTATGCCGAGTGGCTGTTTAAATATTATTCGCCTACCACGCACCATATCGGCTTTCATTTTGAACGGTATGATGATTTTATACATACCCCTGTTATCCGCGGTGATATCCGCCGGATGGAAACTTCTGATAAGGGGCATTACAGTGTTTACCTGCCTGCTTACAGCGATAAAACACTGGTAAAGCATTTGGGCCAAACACGTGATGTTGAATGGCATATTTTCAGCAAACGCCAGAAAACACCTTATCGTGAAGGAAATGTGCAGATATTCCCGGTAAATAATGAGGCTTTTAACGCCAGCCTGGCCAGTTGTACCGGCCTCCTTACCGGTGGCGGCTTTGAAGGCCCCGCCGAAGCGCTGTTCCTCGGCAAAAAAGTACTGATGATACCGATGAGAGGGCAGTATGAGCAGCAATGCAATGCTTTATCGGCCTCTAAACTCGGTGTAGAAGTGATCCATACCATAGGCCCCGACTTTGTACAACGCATTAACAACTGGCTGAGCAATGATAAGCGTATTGTTGTAGACTTCCCTGACGAAACCGCGCAGATAGTGGACAATATGGTGAAACAATACGCCAGGCAAAAGTAACCCTCAACACACCTCTCTTTTATTTACGTGTATTTGTGTTAATTTTGCCGCTTCAGGTAACCGCCCGTGTATGATCAATATTTTCAAGGCATTTAATCCGCTCAATGTACTATGGCTGGCTATCCTGGTGTTCATACTGCGGCTTGGCTACATTATTGAAGCGCCCGACAAATTACAGTTTGTTTTTGTTGAGCCCTTTGCCCGCCTTTTGTTACCGGTTGGCTATGAGTATGCCTTTTCGCCGGTAGAAAATGTTTGTATAGCAGCCATATTGGTGCTGGCACAAGCCCTTTTGCTTAATTTCCTGGTAAACAAATACAACCTGCTGGGCCGGTCAACCTTTTTACCTTCATTAGTGTACGTTACGGTTACGGCACTTTTTCCGCAGTTCCTGGTACTGAGCGCGCCGCTCATTTGTAATTTCCTGCTGATATGGATGTTATTTAAGCTTTTTAGCTTTTATAAGGGCGAGGATGCCAAATCAACCGCGTATGACCTGGGTATGATCGTGGCGCTGGGGTCCATCATTTACCTGCCCTATATTTATTTATTCCTGAGTATATGGATAGGCCTGGTTATTTTTAAACCCTTTAACTGGCGCGAGTGGATATCAGGCATTCTGGGTTATATTACCGTTTTTTTCTTTTTCGCGGTTTACTATTACCTAACCAATCACCTGCACAGCTTTTACCAGATATGGGCGCCTTTAGGCACTAAATTCCCCAATAGCATCAACATCAAGTATCTTAATTACCTGGTGTTGATCCCTGTTATCATACTCATTGGCTTGTTTTTGTATAGCTTTCAGCAAAACTATTACAAAAGCTATGTGCAGGTACGTAAATCATACCAGCTATTGTTTTTCATTTTTTTAATAGGTGGCTTATCCTTCTATGTTAAAAGCCGGTTTAACCTGCAGCATTTTTTGCTTTGCGCGGTGCCTGTAGCGGTATGCATATCCTATTATTTTGCTTACGCCACGCGCAAGTGGATGTACGAAAGCCTGTATTTATTGCTGCTTATCAGCGTTATATATTTTCAGTTTAACACTTTTTAACTTTTACATTCGCTCATATTTGAGCGGTTATGTTAGCTTTGTATCATGAAATTTGGTGTAGTAATTTTCCCCGGTTCTAACTGCGATGAAGATATCATCCACGTATTACAGAATGTAATGGGCCAGCAGGTAGTGCGGTTATGGCATAAAGACCATGACCTGCAAGGTGCTGAGTTTATTGTATTGCCGGGCGGCTTCTCCTTTGGCGACTACCTGCGTTCAGGCGCTATCGCCCGTTTTTCGCCTATCATGCAGGAAGTTATCCAGTTTGCTGCCAAAGGCGGCAAGGTAATGGGTATTTGCAATGGCTTCCAGATACTAACCGAAGCCGGCCTGTTACCCGGCGCCTTGTTGCATAACCGCAACCGTAAGTTTATTTGCCGTAACATTTACCTTAAGGCGCAAACACCAAACTCTTTGGTCACCCGCGGCATTGATCCGCAGCGCGCGCTTAAGATACCTCTGGCACATGGCGAAGGTAATTACTTTGCTGATGCCGACGTTTTAAAAGCGTTAAATGATAACGACCAGGTGCTTTTCCGCTATTGTGACGAAGCCGGTAATATTACCGATGACAGCAACCCCAACGGATCATTAGAAAATATTGCAGGCGTTACTAACAGCGGGCGTAATGTTTTCGGCTTTATGCCCCACCCCGAGCGTGCCGCTGAAGCATTGGTAGGCAACCAGGATGGTTTGGCCATATTTGAATCAATACTGTCACTGGCTAACGCCTGATGCTGATACTGGCTGCAGATATTGGCAATACCTTAACCAAACTGGCTGTTTTTGATAACAACCAAATGGTACATATCGGGCAGCATGAACAGGTGAGTACAGAGGATATTGAAGTTTTGCTGAGCAGGTATAACATCAGTAAAATCATTATCTCCACTGTTAAAGGCCATGAAGAATGGCAAAAGCAGCTTAGCGAACGGTACGAGGTAGTAATGTTTGACAGCCATATAAAGGCAGGCATCATTAACCACTATAAAACGCCTCATACACTCGGCACCGACAGGCTGGCGGCTGTAATAGGCGCCAATAATTTATACCCCGGAACTAATAATGTGGTTATAGGCGGTGGTACCTGCATCACTTATGATTTTATTGATGCCAATACAAATTATTTTGGCGGCAGCATATCACCGGGCTTAAATATGCGTTATAAAGCGGTTAATTATTATACATCGGCATTGCCACTGTTAACTGCCGATGACCGTTTTGAGGCCAATTATGGGGATGATACCGAGTCGGCCATCCGATCAGGCGTACAAAACGGCATAAAATACGAACTCGAAGGGTTCATTAACAACTATACAAAAAACGGTATAACAGCGAATGTTATACTGCACGGAGGCGACAGTATTTTTTTTGATACTCTATTGAAAAATAGCATCTTTGCCCCCTATATTAAAATTGAGCCTTACCTGGTTCTAAAAGGATTAAACGCAGCGATACAAAAGCATAATGACTAAATATTTAAGGCTTACCACTCTTCTGTTACTACTTTGCACTACGGCTATAAGTGTTAAGGCGCAAAACACCGCAACAACCAGTTCGCCGTACTCGCGCTTTGGCCTGGGCGATATTGTACCACAGGTATTGCCTCAAAATATTGGCATGGGTGGCATAGGTGTGGCAACAAACCGCATAAGTGGTTACAACAACGTAAACACATTAAACCCTGCTTCATACGGCCTTATTGGCCTTACCGCCATTGATGTGGGTATTGCCGGCAGTTTTAACACGCTTGAAAAAACAGGCCAGGCATCGCAAACCAATTCAAACTTCAGGTTAAGCCATATTATGTTTGCCATACCGGTAACTAAACGGTCGGCCCTGAGTTTTGGCCTTATGCCGTACAGCCAGCTGGGTTATAGCTACAGAAGTATAAGCCCTAATTTTGGCACCGGCGATAAAGCTGATACCAATGCCGTCAACTACATTTACAGCGGCGATGGCGGCCTCAGCAAATTTCATGTGGGTTATGGCTTTGGCATAGGCAGGCACTTGTTCATAGGCGCCAACGCGGCCTACATTTTCGGTAACCTTAAAGAAACACAATCTACAGAGGTACCTACTGTAGCCACTTTCCTTAACTCCAGGATAGAAGAAAGCAACAGCATCAAAGGCTGGACCTACGATTATGGTGTTCAGTATATTTTTGACTTTTCACAACGCAGGCATTTAACACTGGGTTATTCTGCATCAGCCAATACCAAACTCAACAGCGTAAACAGCCTTGTTGTAAGCAGCTATTACCGCAACGCGAGCAGTGGTAACGAGGGTATCCCTACCGATAGTTTGATCAACAGGCAGCAACCTTCTGCCAAGATACAATTGCCTATGACCAACCGTTTCGGTATATCTTATCAATATGATGGTAAATACCTGATAGGCGCCGACTACACCATGACAGATTGGTCTAAACTGAGTATTGCAGGTGTAAATAAAGGCTTGCAAAACAGCCGTACCATTAATGTGGGCGGGCAGTTTACGCCAAATATTAACTCACTTAACAACTACTTAGCATCAGTTGATTACCGCTTCGGCTTCATATACGATAAAACGTACATGAACATCAACAACACCGATATTAAACGTTACGCAGCCACCTTTGGCCTGGGCTTACCCCTGCGCGCGAATTACAGCAGCATTTACAAGATCAACTTTGCCGCTGAAGTGGGAAGGCGTGGTACATTGGTAAACAACCTGGTAAAAGAAAACTATATTAACCTGCACCTATCCTTCACCCTTAATGATAGGTGGTTCCAGAAATATAAGTTTGATTAACATTTCACATGCTTAGCAGGCTAAAACACGTATTTGCCTATCTTCCTTTACTGTGCGCGGGCATAGGTTTAACTGCCTGCGAGAACGACCTGAACAAGGTAAGGGCTATTGCCGCGGCTGATGCTACTAAACCCATACAACGCACCACCGGCGTTGATATGATCTTCAGCGATTCGGCCATATTAAAGGCCCGCCTGCTTACCCCGCTTTTGCTGGAGTATGACACTAAGGATTCATCATCTTACAAATACATGCCCAAAGGGGTAAAGGTCTTTTTATTTGACAAGGGCAGCACCAAGCCCGAAGCTAATGTGGTGGCCGATACCGGCTATTATTACGATGCCAAAGAGCTGGTTGTATTTAAAAAAAATGTAGTGGCCGTAAACGATGAAGGCACCAAGTACCAATCGGAAGAATTACGGTGGGACAGGAAAACCAACAAGCTTTTTTCCAACAAAGAAGTACTGATGACCAAACCTACCGGCGACCAGATGAAAGGTACCAGTTTTGAAAGCATCGGGCTTAAGAATCCGGTGTTCCAGAATGCCACTGCCGTTATCCACGTGAACGGCGATCTTACGCAATAACGCTCAAATATTTACGCAAACTTTGGTATGATAAAAGTTTAGTAAAAATTGTATCTTGCGCCTCTTTTTAAGAAAAAATAAAATATATACAGTTGTATGGGTATCATGAGTTATATGCGGGAGCGGATGGGAAAACTCCTCGCAATATTTATTGGTGTAGCGCTTTTAGGCTTTATTGCCGAAGAGGTTATACGTTCAGGCAGTTCGTTTTTCAGGGGTGATGCAACCACTGTAGCTATAGTCAACGGTGAAAAAATTGACTATAAAGATTTTAATGCCCGCATTGAGGCAAGCACTCAGCAATTTAAACAGCAATATAACCAGCCTTTAACGGCACAGGTTACCGATTATATCCAAAATACCACCTGGAACCAGCTTTTAGCAAGCCTTTTATTGAAAAAGGAAAGTGAAAAATTAGGCTTGGTAGTGGGCGACGCGGAAAGCGCTGCCATGATCAGTGGTAACAACCCCGACCCGCAGATACAAAGCCAGTTTGCTGATGAAAGCGGCAAGTTTGATAAGGCTAAACTTAACCAGTTCCTTGCCTACGTACAATCAGGCAAAATGGCGCCTGCCGAAATGCAGCGCTGGGGCGAGTTTGTGAACAACCTGATAGAAAACAAAAAACAGCAAAAATATCTTTCGTTGATCAGCAATGGCTTATATGTAAACTCGCTTGACGCGCAGGACGATTACACTAACAAAAACAAGCTGGCCAACTTTAAATACACGGTACTTGACTACGCATCTATTCCTGATGCCAGCGTTAAGCCAACCGATGATGATTACAGCACTTATTATAACGAGCACAAGGCTTTATTCAAAAACACAGATGAAACCCGAAGTTTTGATTATGTAAGCTTTAATGCTGCTCCATCAAAAAAGGATAGCGCCGTTATAAAAGAACAGGTTGATAAACTGGCAGCCGCTTTTAAAGAAAGCAAAAACGACTCACTATTTGTACAAATTAACGCGGAAACCAAACAGCCTATTATGTTCCTTAAAAAGGGGCAGTTAGAGCCAAAACTTGATTCGGTAATGTTTAATGCCGAAAAAGGCTTTATGTATGGCCCTTACCTGAGCAACGGCAGTTACAAAATTGCCAAGCTGGACGATGTAAAAGTTGGACCGGATTCTGTAAAAGCAAGACACATTCTTTTAAACCCTGCTACCGAAGGTGGTATGGATAAAGCCGTAGCCAAAGCAGATTCATTAAAGAAATTGATACAGGGCGGCAAATCATTCGATGAGCTGGCAAAAACCTTCTCAGTTGATAAGAACTCCGCAGTAAAAGGTGGCGACCTGGGTACTTTTGCCCGCGGCGCCATGATACCAGCCTTTGAAGATGCCGCTTTTGACGGTAAGCCCGGCGACCTGAAAGTTGTAAAATCGCAGTTTGGCGTACACTTGCTACAGATAGAGAGCCAGAAAGGTTCATCAAAAGTAGTAAAAGTAGCCATCGTTGATAAACCATTAAGCCCAAGCAGCGAAACGCAAAACGCGGTTTATGCTAAAGCGCAGCAGTTCTTAAGCACAGCTACAGCAGATAACTTTGCGGCACAAGCTAAAAAAGCGGGCCTTACTGTAAAAACATCTGATGATGTTACCCCAACCGCTGCCAGTATCCCTGGCCTTGAGAGCGCCCGTCCGGTTATTAAATGGGCTTTCGGTGCAGACAAAGGCGCTATTGCCGACCAGGTATTTGCAGTAGGCGACCAATACATTGTAGCACGCCTTAACAGCATTAAACCTAAAGGTACTTTACCATTAGAAGACGTTAAAAAACAAATAGAACCTGCTGTAATTGCACAGGTAAAGGGCAAAATGCTTTCAGAAAAATTGCAGTCGGCACTTAACGGCGCAACTACTATTGACCAGGTAGCCCAAAAGGCAGGCGGCAAGGTAGTGCCTTTGCAAAATATCGTGTTTGCTAATCCGGTTATCCCGGGTGCTTCTGCCGAGTATAAGCTTGTTGGTTCTATATTTGGTTCGCAGCCAAACAAACTATCAAAACCGGTTACCGGCCAGGCTGGTGTTTATGTATACACCGTTGATAGCTTTGTAAACCCTGCGGCGCTAACCAACACGGTTAGAGAAAAGCAGCAGCTTGACCAGGCATTGGCCCAGCGTACACCAAGCCTTGTACTTGATGCTTTGAAAGATAAGGCTAATGTAAAAGATAACAGAGCTAAGTTCTTATAACATAAAATTAAAGTAATTTTGTATCCGGCAGCGAATCATACTCCTGCCGGATTTTTTATTTATAAAAGGAAGCTATGGACATACAGGAAAACATTGTTAACAAGGTGGCACAAAGCGGCCTGGTTACCTTAGATCCGGCACAGTTTTATGTGGCAGGCGAACGGGTAGTATATGATATTAAAGACAACCTTTTCCATGGCCTTATCCTCAAAGAAAAAGATTTCAGGGAGTTTGTAAAAGGCCATGACTGGGCACAATACCAGGATAAATACGTGGCCTTAACCTGCACTGCCGACGCCATTGTTCCTGCATGGGCCTACATGCTGCTGGCTAACCGCATAGCGCCCTATGCTAAAGAAGTAGTATTTGGCGATGCAGAGGTACTGGAAACGGTTTTGTTTATAAAAGCGGTAAGCGCGTTTGACGCAGAGCAATACCGCGACCAGCGTGTAGTAATAAAAGGTTGCGGCGATGTACCTGTACCTGTAGCAGCCTATGTAGAACTTACACAAAAACTCACCCCGGTTGCTAAAAGCCTCATGTTTGGCGAGCCTTGCTCAACGGTACCTATCTATAAACGTAAGGATTAAACCGTAGCATGGTAATTGCGTCAAAAACCATTAAATGAGAAAATACCTTACAGCGCTTATTTTGATCATGGGCAGCCTGGCTGCATTTGGGCAGGAACAGGCGACAAAAACAAAAGAAGTTGCATTTAAAGCAGGCGAGCAAATTACTTATAAGCTGCGCTACGGCTTTTTAAGCGCTGCCGAAACAGTAATACGCGTTGAAGATACACCCTTAAAATTTGAAGGCCACCAGGCACTACACATTAACGCGCAGGCTAAGACCGTAGGCACATTTAATTTTTTATTCAAGGTTCGCAACGAATACCACAGCTATATTGACCCGGTTACCCTGCTGCCTTATTATTATTCGGAGAACAGAAAAGAATCCAGATATACACACTCGGACCGCGTAACCTTTGATCACGAAAAAAATGTGATCACGGCTGATAAAGGGCAGTTCCCGTTCAAAGGCAACGTATTTGATTTCTTGTCGTGCTATTACTTTGCCCGTAATATTGATATCAGCGGTCTCAATATAAATGATAAGCTTGAACTAAGGTATTTCCTGGAAGATGGCATACATGCCCTAACCATTACGTACCTGGGTAAAGAACAGGTAAAATGTGGCCTGGGTACTTTTAACTGCTTAAAGTTTAGCCCTACAATTATACCGGGGCGTATATTTAAAAAGAATAGTAAGCTATATTTGTGGATTACCGACGATAAGAACCGCATACCGGTTAAAGCCAACGTGGAAATTATTGTAGGTAGCCTTACAATGGATCTTACACAGGCCAGCGGTTTAAAATATCCGCTTAATCCTGTTAAAAAATAATTAATTGCTATGATGATAGAAGTGGGCAGCGTGCTGGTGAACGAGGAGGTGGTATCTAATAACTTTGTTTGTAATTTAAATAAGTGCAAAGGCGCATGCTGCCTCGAAGGCGATTCGGGCGCGCCGCTTAACCACGATGAGTTGCATATCTTAAAAGATATTTACCCCAGGGTAAAACCCTACATGACGGCCAAAGGCATTGCTACTGTAGAAAAAACCGGCACCCATGTTACCGATTTTGAGGGCGATTATACTACCCCCTGTGTTGATACCAATAAAGAGTGCGCCTACGTTACCTGGGAAAATGGCATCACCAAGTGCGCTATTGAAAAAGCTTATGAAGCGGGCGACATCAGCTGGCAAAAACCCATATCATGCCACCTGTACCCTATACGTATTACCGCTTACCCGGAGTTTGATGTACTTAATTACGACCGTTGGAGCATATGCAGCCCGGCATGTGCTTTTGGAGATGAATTAAAAGTTAGGGTGCATGAATTCTTAAAAGGCCCGCTTACCCGTAAATACGGCGAGGAGTGGTACAGGGAACTGGAAGATGCCGTAGCGCAACTGTAATACCGCATAGCATACCGCAACCGATACAAGCTTTTACAATTAATTTAGATAATATTGCAGTTTATATTATTTATTAATGAAAAAGGCTTTAATTACGGGTATCACCGGGCAGGATGGTGCATATTTAGCTGAATTTTTACTTAAAAAAGGTTATGAGGTACACGGCATTAAACGCAGGGCCTCCTCGTTTAATACCGACAGGATAGACCATTTATACCACGATCCGCATGAAAGTGGCACAAGGTTATTTCTGCATTACGGCGACCTTACCGACTCTATGAACCTCACCAGGCTCATACAGGAGATACAGCCCGATGAAATATATAACCTGGGCGCGCAAAGCCATGTAAAGGTAAGCTTCGATTCGCCGGAATATACGGCCAATGCCGATGGTATAGGTGTGCTACGCATACTGGAAGCCATACGTTTATTGGGCCTTACACAAAAGACACGCCTGTACCAGGCCTCCACATCAGAGCTATACGGCCTGGTACAACATGTACCGCAAAGCGAGAGCACGCCCTTCTATCCGCGTTCGCCATACGCGGTGGCCAAGTTATACGGCTACTGGATAATTGTGAACTATCGCGAAGCCTATAACATGTATGCCTGTAACGGCATCTTGTTTAACCATGAAAGCCCTATTCGAGGCGAAACTTTCGTTACCCGTAAAATCACACGCGCCGTAGCTAAAATAGCGCTTGGTTTGCAAGACTGCCTGTACATGGGTAACCTGAGCGCCCAGCGCGACTGGGGCCACGCCAAAGACTATATTGTGGCCATGTGGCTGATGCTGCAGCAGGATAAGCCACAGGATTACGTAATTGCCACCGGTGTAACCACTACCGTACGCGACTTTATACGCATGGCCTTTGCCGAGCTGGGTATAGAAATTGAATTTAGCGGTAAAGATGAGGCAGAGAAAGGTGTGATCATTGACATTGACGCTGAAAAAGCCGCGTCATTCGGTTTAAATACCGACGCCTTAAAATTCGGACAAACCATTGTAAGGGTCGATCCTAAATACTTCCGCCCTACGGAGGTTGACCTGCTTATAGGCGATCCTTCTAAAGCCAAGAAACAGCTGGGCTGGGAGCCCGCTTACGACCTGCCCGCGTTAATAACAGACATGGTACATGCCGACCTGCACGCGGCAAAAAAAGACGAGTACATCAAAAAAGGCGGATTTAAAACATTAAACTACTTTGAGTAGTTTAACCATCTACTTTATATATGAAGAAAATATTTATCAGCATCAGCTTGTTATTGGCTGTTACAGGCGTTGCCCGCTCACAGGCATTATATCAGCCGTATTCTTACCAGTTATACCAAAAGTTTGATGCTGAAAATTACTCTACCAAAACCCGTTTACATACGGCGCTGAAACCTTCTTTAATAGGCGATTCGGTGTTGATGCGCAGTTATGATTCCATCATGAATTACGGGCGCTATAATGGTGGTAACGCTTTATATAATAAGCTATTTAACGAGCACCAGGTAGATGTTAAGGGTAGCAATTCTACCTTTTACGCCGACCTTTTGCCCGATTTTAACATAGGCCGCGATTTTTCGCATAAACAAAACACTTGGTTAAGCTCACTCGGTTTACAGGTTGGTGGCACCATAGGTAACAAGTTTTATTATAATGTTACGGGTTTCCTGAACCGTTCGGAGGTACCGGATTATATTTCTACCTACATACGCCAGGTAGGTATTGTACCGGGTATGGCATACGCGGGCACTTACAACAACAACCCTAATGCCTATGCCTGGGATTATATTACAGCTATAGCCTCGTATACGCCGAATAAGTATATTAATATCACCGCCGGGCGCGATAAAAACTTTATCGGCGATGGTTACCGCTCGCTCCTACTGTCAGATTACGCTTCACCTTACCCGTTCTTCAAGCTTACTGCTAACTTGGGTAACGTAAGGTACATGGCTATGTGGGCTTACTTTAATGACCCTGCCAACACCAGCCAACTACGTACTGATCAGCACAAATTTGGTGTTTTCCATTACCTGGACTGGAATGTAAGCAACCGCCTGTCATTAGGGTTTTATGATTCTGTGATATGGGGCAATGTGGATGATAAAGGCCATGTACGCGGTTTTGATTTCAACTACATCAACCCTGTTATATTTCTGCGACCTATTGAAGCGGCCAGTGGCTCGCCGGATAACGCGCTTATTGGTATTACCACCAAGTATAAAATTACCGATGGCATAACCGCCTACGGGCAATTCTCATTGGATGAGTTTACCGCAAAAGAGTTTTTCGGCAACTCCGGGTACCTCAATAATAAATTTGGTTACCAGGTAGGTTTCAGAGGCCCTAACCTGTTTGGTGTTAAAAACCTAAATTATTTAGTGGAAACCAACACCGTAAGGCCGTATACCTATTCTGAACGTTATAGTATTCTTAATTACTCGGAAAACAGCGAACCTTTGGCACATCCCTGGGGGGCAAATTTCCGTGAAGTGGTGGGATTACTGAGCTACTCCATTAACCGTTTCGACCTGATGGGCGAAATTGACTACGGCCACTACGGACTGGATGCCAACGGGATAAACTACGGCAAGGATATTTTCAAGAACTACACCGAAGCCCCTAAGCTTTATGGCAACAACATAGCACAGGGCCTGGCAACCAATATGGTATACCTGCAAGGGAAGGTAGCCTACCTGATCAACCCTAAATACAACCTGAGGCTTGAGCTTGGCGGTATTTACCGTACAGAAAAGAACACCGCTTTTAATGATAAAACTGCCATGGTCACATTTGGCATACGCAGTTCGTTCCGCAACATTTATACGGATCTGGCCAGCTACAAAACACACTAAAACCAATTGGTTACATAACAACAAAGGCAGCTAACGCTGCCTTTGTTGTTATGATGATACGAGATCGTTACTGATCAATCAGCTTTCATTTCATTTTTGATGGCTCTCAGGAACTCATTGGCGTGTTGCGAGCCAATAATATAAACCAGTCCATCACGATCTGTCAAGTGGATGGCATCGTTACCTGCCGCGTAAAAACGTATAGTACCTTTAGTGTGCAGGTTATATACAGGGTTATTGAACAGGTAGCGGCTGTAGGTGCCTTTCTCAACTTTAACAATGCTGTGCAGGTCTATCTTTACACGTCGGGTACTCCATAACCCATCAAGTAAAATACTTTTGTTGATCACCTTGGTACTAAAGTGCAACAGGAACCCCATGATGATAGATATGATGATGATCACGAAACCCACTATAGCCAGCAGGTCGCCGTTACGTTCGCGCTCGTCGGTAAAAAAGTAAGCGGCAAAACAAAACAGGGCCAGCACCAGGCGGATAGTAATAGGTATCCACTCGCGGCCAAGGTATTGTTTTTCAATAAAAACGGCTTTTTCGCTCATATTTTGTACAGTTCGAATATAGTAACTTTTTTAGTGGTATTGCTTACCTTATAATCATCGTGCAGGCGATACCCTCCAATCCACACAATGTCGCCATTGCCATTTACCAATAATGGTATATGGTTCTTGGCATGCAGCGGCACTTTCTGCTGTACAAAAAAATCGCTGAGCTTTTGCCGGGTACGCATCCCCAGTGG
This sequence comes from Mucilaginibacter sp. 44-25, assembly GCA_001898335.1. Taxonomy (GTDB): domain Bacteria; phylum Bacteroidota; class Bacteroidia; order Sphingobacteriales; family Sphingobacteriaceae; genus Mucilaginibacter. The sequence continues at coordinate 95,484 of MKTS01000005.1, forward strand.
CTTAAAGCTATCGCCTTGCTGCCAGCCACGAACCGTTAATGGGTATACCAGTTTATCCGCGTCTACAGATACCGCCATCGGGTTATCTTTAATGATCAGCGGGCTGTCGTCATGCAAAATATGCATCCGGTAATCCATCCAATCGGCATTGTTGTCCTCTTGGTTAATACACACCACTTCCCGCGGTTTATCGCTCAGTGGGGTAATGATCATGTCCTCCCTGTCAACCACCAGCAAATAGCCCGGGCTTTTAAAGCTGCGCCCCGCGTGTTTGTTCAGGGCCGGTATCAGATCGTCAACAATAGTTTCCGTAAAACCGTATGGCTGCAAAAGTTTATACAAGAGCAACCTTTGGGGTACAAGCGCATTAACACGTTCAATATTTATCCGCAGCTCATCTCCCTGTACGCTAAGCAACTCCTCTGTAATTTGCTTAACCTGCATATCAAGCAGCAGTTCCATATCCCTGAAATTGCGCAGGTTGTTTTCAAAGGTAGCTTCCAGGTTGGGGTTAAGCTCTTTTAGAACAGGTACCACCAGGTGCCGAAGTTTATTGCGGGCATATTTAACCGATGCGTTAGAAGCATCCTCCACATAAGTTAAACCTTCGGTAGTAATGATACTTTGTATCTCGTAGCGGCTTAAAAAGAGCATCGGCCGGGTTAAATTACCGTTTTGAGGCAAAATACCATGCAAGCCCGCTATACCAGTACCGCGCGTAAGGTTTAACAATATAGTTTCGATCGTATCGTTTTGATGATGAGCAAGCGCGATGGTATCAAAACCATGCTGGCTGCTCAGTTGTTGGAACCATTGATAGCGGAGGTCACGGGCAGCCATTTGTACAGATAGCTTATTTTCATCGGCATACTGCTTTGTGGCAAACCGGGTAGCATAATAATTAACACCGAGCTTTTTGGCGAGTTCGCGGGTAAATTGCTCATCGGCATCGGCATCGGCTCCTCTTAGGGTAAAATTGCAATGCGCTATGGCAAAATTATAACCCGCCGCTTTAAGCAGGTGTGCCATCAGTACCGAGTCCATGCCGCCGCTTACCGCTGCCAGTATTTTGCAGGCAGGTGTAAATAACCTATTTTGTTCAATAAATTCAATAAAGCGTTGAACTGGCAGCATAAGCCAAAATTATTAATTTAATAAGCCCGGCAAAAAACTAATTTTGCATCGTGATAAAATACATCCTTTCTACACTTCTCTTACTGGTAACTTTAACTGTTTCAGCGCAGAAAAGATCTGTTGTGAAGTTAATATCTTCAAAAAACAGCCGCCTTATTACCATTAATGGTAAGGATGTAATTAAGGTGTATGATGGTGTTTTTACACAGGATTACTCCACCATGCGGTCTGACAGCGGATACTTTTACGCCGACCAGAACGCTTTTGATGCCTTTGGCAATGTACACATCACCCAGGGCGATACGCTCAATATTTATTCTGACAAACTCAATTATAACGGGAATACCAAGATTGCCATATTGACTGATAATGTAAAACTGATTGACCGCGACGCTACTCTGACTACTAATTACCTTACCTACAATACCGCTACACGTGTAGGTACCTATACAGGAGGCGGCAAGCTGGTGAATAAGGATAACACACTTACCAGTAAGAACGGATACTACTTTGCCTACTCCCGCGACTCATACTTCAGGTACAACGTAAATTTGCTTACAGCCGACGCGTTGATAAAGACCGATACCCTGCGATACAATACCGGCAGCCGCATAGCTTATTTTTACGGCCCTACCAATATTTATGATACCAAGGGTAAAAAAGATACACTTTATACCGAAAATGGACTGTACAATACTATTACCGAACAGGCCTTTTTCGGTAAAAAGAACCTGTACAAGCAAGGAACTAAAACACTTACAGGTGACAGCTTATTTTACGACAGGCTGAAAGGCTACGGCCGAGCGGTAAAACGAGTAACATTTAAGGATCGTGAACAAAACATAACCCTCAAGGGCCAGTTGGCTACCTATTACCGGGCTACCGAGCGTACCGTTGTAACGCAGGATCCCTACGTAATTTTGGTTACCGAAGAAAAAGACACCACCAAAACCGATAGTGTTAAGGCCAAAGTAACTATAAAGAACAACTCGAAAACTGTTAAAAAAGCCGATCCGTTAGCGGTGAAAACACCACCTGGCACTATGCCGGTAAAAAGTCTTTCTACTCCACCCGCAGACACTACCAAAACAGGCAACATTAATCCTTCGCCGCAAAAAGTGAAGCGCGACTCGATTTATATATCAGCCGATTCACTTGAAACGCAGATGGTTACGTTTAAAGATTATAAACAAATGCAGCTGAAACCGGTACGGGATACCAGTGCTAAAGTAAAAGGCGCAAAGGTGGCCGGGCGTAAGGCTATTTTAGAATTTAACCCTCCATGGCAGGTTACAGATACTGCAAGGGTGCGCTATGCCGGTTACTTCGCGGAAATGCTGAGGCAGAAGGCTGAAAAAGCGAGCAAATTAGCATCCGGCACAAAAAAACCTTCTGCCAGTACTGCCCGCCCCGGAGCAGGGGGTAATCCAAAGGGAGATGGCGCGGCAGCAGTTGACGATACTGACGACCTGAACAAAGACCCGATATTTTATACACCTCCGCTCAATCTTAAAGATACGGCACGCATCAGGATTGTGAAAGCCTACCATGGCGCTAAACTGTTTAAATCGGACCTGCAGGCCAAGGCCGATTCCATGTTTTACAGTTATGCTGATTCTACCCTGCGTTGTTATGTAAACCCTATGATATGGGCGCAGGGTTCGCAGTTATCGGGCGATACGATCACCATTCAGATGAAGAATAAGAAGTTGGATAACCTCACTATGTATCCTTCATCATTCATCGTGAACATTGAGAATAACGACTCCACCCATTTTAACCAGATAGCGGGCAAACGCATGAAGGGCTATTTTGTAAAGGATAAGCTTGACCGGATGTTTGTTGTGGGCAATGCCGAAAGCATTTACTTTAGCCGCGACAGCCTAAAAAATGTAGATGGCATGCAGCGCTCTATCAGCAGCCGTATGAAAGTGCATTTTAAGGAGAATAAGGCTTCTACCATTGTTTTCCTGACCAAGCCCGAGCACCGTTACGGCCCGCTTGCAAAATTTACCGAAGAAGATAAGATACTCAAGGGCTTTATATGGAAGCCGAAGGACAGGCCTGCCTCAAAGGAAGCTATCCTGCCATCATATAACCGAAAAATAGCGGCCCGTGAGGCTAAATCAGCTCCGGCGAAACCGGCAGGTACCAAACCCGGCGCGCCGGGAGCAGCGGGAGGGCGTACGTTAGATTCGCTCCGCAACAAACCGCCATTGAACAATCCTGCGGGGCAACCTAAAAAGGGTTCAACAGCACAGCCAAAAACGACGGGTAGTAATATCAACAACAACCGGGATAGCGTAGCGGTAAAAGTGCCTGCCGCTGTGAATACCGATAGCACAGATAATACACCTGCACCTATCAAGAACCGTCAGCAGCAGGGAACACCTGCACCATTGATGCCTAAAAACGTAAAACGCGATACCGTAGTAACCAAACAGCTTTAACCGGCTAAGCCTGGCTGTTAAGAAAAGCTACCAGTTGTTCAACAGCCTTTCCGCGGTGACTGATGGCGTTTTTTTCAGTCATGCTCATTTCGGCGAAAGTAACATCATATCCGTCAGGCTGAAAGATCGGGTCGTATCCAAAACCTCCCGTGCCGCTGCGCTCCTGCCTGATGGTTCCTTCAACCACTCCTTCAAAAAAGTGTTCGGTACCGTTCCATATCAGTGATATCACGGTACGGAAACGTGCCCTGCGATCTGTTTCGCCATACATACGTTGCAATACCTTAGTCATGTTGGCATCATGATCGCCATGTGTGCCGGCATATCGCGCCGAGTAAACGCCGGGTTCGTTATTCAACGCCACTATCTCCAGTCCGCTATCGTCACCAAAGCAGTTCAGGTTATATTTCTCATAGATATACCTGCTTTTAAGCGACGCGTTGGCGTTAAAGGTATCGCCAGTTTCGGCTATTTCATCGTTACAGCCAATATCGTCCAGGCTGAGTAGCTTTATACTATTACTCACCTTAGCGGCTACTTCTTCCAGTTTATGCCGGTTATTAGTGGCAAATACTAACTCATGCATATTAAAGTGTTTTCATTTGTTCCCAAAAGGCCTTTTTATTCTCGTTGCTGCTCATCATATCGGCAAAGCTGAAACTATACAATACATGTATCTTTTTCCCCTGTACGGCTTTATTGATTGGCAAATTTCCTATGCCTGTAGGCAAAGCATTATTACCCATAACTACCAGTCGCGTTGGGTTAAAGTAAGCGGTTAGCGCGCTTAATTGTACAGGCCCAGTGGCGTTTACATTCAGCAATGCCACATCTTCCTTGCTAAACCCTTTACGGCTAAGTATGCTTTCCAGCGCAACGCGGTGTTCGTCGGGTATATGTTCAACCCCGCTGTAGTTCACCAGTATGAGGAATTGCTTTTTATTTTCGCCCCAATAATTAAAAGTCGGTTTTGGCGTTTCCTGTACAGGTTGGGGAATATCAACTGGAGCAGCGCTTTCAGTTTCCTGGTTTGGCGTGGTTTCAGGTTGGATAGGTTCTGATACTGCGTCAATACCATCGCTTACCTGATTATCAGTAGGTACAATAGGGCTTGAAGCGGCTGAAAGCTGATCTTCGGGCAGCAGGTAAAGTTCCTCCTGCATAATAAATTGATAAGCCTGCGGATGTTCAACTTTCATACATTTAACAAATTTTAACCAAAAATACCTATTCCGACTGAAGCTTTATCAGCATATTCGCACAACGGCTTAATTATACGTCATATTTGATAAATTTTATCGAAATTTGCTTACTTAACGGATTGAATATCCGCCGTATTACTTTTAAACATTCCATGAGAAAATTAGGACTTTCCCTTTTAAATATCCTATTGGTTTTATCTGTTGCACAGGCACAAACCAAGCGTACGCTTGATAAAATAGCAGCCGTTGTTGGTGGCAACATTGTGCTGCAATCTGATATCGAACTGCAATATGCACAGTACATTGTTAGCGGGCAACAGCCTAACCCGGCAATTAAATGCGTGATACTGCAAAACCAGCTTACGCAAAAATTACTGGCACAACAGGCCGTGATAGACAGCGTGCAGGTAAAAGATGAGGAAGTTGACGCGGAAGTTGACCGCCGTATGCGCTCCTTTATGCAACGCGCCGGCGGGCAGGAAAAACTGGAGCAGTTCCTGGGCCGATCTGTTATTCAATACAAAGATGAAATGCGCCCGGACATAAAGGAATCGCTGATCGCACAGCGTATGCGCGCCAAGATCACCGAAAAGGTAAACACCACCCCGCTTGACGTAAAAAACTACTTTGATAAGATCCCTAAAGACAGTATACCTACTTACAACAAAGAGGTAGAAGTGGGCGAAATTGTTTTTCAGCCAAAGCTTACCCGCGAAGAAAAAGAATCGGCTAAACAAAAGATCACCGAACTACGCGAAAGGGTAAAAAAGGGTGAGGATTTCGCTACGCTGGCCGGCCTGTACTCACAGGATGGTTCAGCAGCGGAAGGTGGCGACCTGGGTTTCTTTGATCGCCAGCAAATGGCCAAAGAGTTTACCGCTAACGCTTTCCGCTTAAAAGCAGGCGAAATATCACCTGTATTTGAAACGGAATTTGGCTTTCACTTTTTGCAGGTAATTGAACGCCGCGGCGAAACCGTACACGCACGCCATATCATTATTATTCCTGCCATTACCGATGCCAGCCTTGAGCGCACACACAAGTTGGCTGACAGTGTTTATAAAGCGATGCTGGCTGTAAAGACCTTTGACTTTTCAAGCGCTGCTGCTTACTACTCTGACGACAAGGAAACCAAATATAATGGCGGTATGATGCTGAACGCTGATAATGTGCAAACCCGTACTACATATATTCCTACAGACAAACTTGACCCGCAGGTAGCACTGGTTGTAGATACTATGAAAGTGGGCTCAATCTCTAAACCCCAACTATTTACTGACCCGCAAACCGGCAAAAAAAGCTACAAGATATTATACCTCAAATCAGCAACTAACGCGCATAAAGCCAACCTCGAACAGGATTTTGCCAAGCTAAAAGACGCGGCAACCAACGAGAAACTTAACCGCACAATTGCGCAATGGTTTGATAAACGCCGAAGCGAAACCTATATCAGGATCGATCCTGAGTTTCAGAGTTGCGATATACTTAAAAGCTGGATAACAGCATCTAAGAAAGATAACGCCCAGGCCAAAACCACAGAATAAGCATCATTTATGCAGTACCGCTCCGAAGTAGAGGCAGCAGATGCTTTAAAAAATGCCTATGATGATATCCGTGCCGAAATAGGTAAGGTAATTGTAGGGCAGGAAGAAGTTATCAAATTTGTGCTCATCTCTATCTTTAGTAATGGCCATTGCCTCTTGATAGGCGTTCCGGGACTGGCTAAAACGCTTCTGGTACAGACCGTTGCACAGGTGCTCGACCTTGATTTTAAGCGGATACAGTTTACGCCCGACCTGATGCCGTCTGACATTATCGGCGCGGAAATACTGGGCGAAGACCGGAACTTTAAATTTATAAAAGGCCCGGTATTCTCTAATATTATCCTGGCCGATGAGATTAATCGTACACCGCCAAAAACACAGGCAGCGCTACTGGAAGCCATGCAGGAAAAAGCTGTTACCGCGGCGGGTGTTACCCATCAATTAGCCGCGCCTTTCTTTGTACTGGCTACGCAAAACCCCATTGAACAGGAAGGCACCTATCCCCTGCCCGAAGCGCAGTTAGACCGCTTTATGTTTAACGTGGAGCTGGGTTACCCATCATTTAAAGAAGAGCTGGCCGTGGTTAGAAACACTACAGGCAGCACTAAACCAACCGTGGCAAAAAAGTTGGATGCCGCGCAGATCATCTATTTTCAGCAACTGGTACGCAATATCCCGGTGAACGATCATGTGCTGGAGTATGCCGTTAAGCTGGTAGCAAAAACCCGCCCTAACGGCGAATTTGCCACACCCGAAATTAAACGTCTGCTAAGCTGGGGCGCCGGGCCACGTGCCTCACAATTCCTGGTGCTGGGAGCCAAATGCCATGCGGTACTCAATGGCAAATACTCGCCTGATATTGAAGATGTGCATGCTGTTGCCAAGCCTATACTTAGCCACCGTATAGTACGTAGCTACCACGCGGAAGCCGACGGACTAAGCGCCGGTGACATTGTAGAAAAACTGTTTTAAACAACCCTATATCTTGCGTTAAGGTAGCCATAAAAAAGGGAAGGCGTGTTAAAATTAACACGCCTTCCCTTTTTTGTCTTTTATCCGTTTTTAGTTTTCTACCGTCGAGAATATCTCTACCAATAAGTTCCAGCGGTGGTTGGCATCAATTTCCCAAACGCGTACATAGTTATAATTATTAACCACATTACCCTTTTTAATACGGGCGGTACCGTATGAGTATGCCAGATCGTTGCTGCTTGAGCGGCCTGCGCTAACAGTTTGCGCGGTGATAGTGATGGCCTCATTGGCTAAAAATTTCAATATTTTATCAGTACCGGTTATAGGTTCAAAACCAGGGAAGTAGTAACGGGCCTCTGGGCTTAAAAACTCTTTGTAACCGGCAAGTGATGAAAGCTCAAGCGAGTGGTTAAGCGTTTTATCGGTAGCCATAATAATATCCTTACCCGCAAATGGGTCTTTGCTTGGCGCTTTTTGCTTTGTCAGGTCCGGCTCTTTAAAATCAATGGTTGCTTCCTGCTCCGGCTCGGGGTGCTGCTCACCTACATTGAAAAGCAATCTTAACCTGCCGGAAGCCAAGTCTTTACGCCATATGGATACGTAATCGCCATATATTTTATCGTCATCCGTTTTACCGTTCTGGTAAACATAGGGCCCCGCGGTAACACCCAGGTCGCCATTGGCAGATATACGGGCAAACTTAGGTTCGCCGTTGAGCTTACCTGGCTGCTTATCAATACTGCTGTAAAAGTCGGTTATCTTGATCGCGTTGGGCCTGAAAACCATCCCCTCGGCATCAGCAACAGATAAAAAACCATCTTTAATACCCTTACGCGAAACCTGTTTGTTAAAATCCTGATCTGCCGATACTACCTGGTTTACATTAACACTGTTTTGTGCAATGGCCGATAAAACGGACCCGGAAAATAGTAGTGCAGTAAATATTGCTTTTTTCATGCTGTAGATAGTATAGATTTGGTAAAGGCAAATTAATGATTATTTAAACTGATACATAAATGCACCCTTACGCAATTTGTTTTTATTATTTTTTTAAACTCTCACCCAGTCTGTTGTCCCCTGCTTTTTATCGTTAAGCTGGAATCCAATGCTTTTTAACCCCTCGCGTATCTTGTCAGATGTTGCGTAATCTTTGCCTGCTTTCGCCTCATTACGCAGTTTGATGATCAATTGCATCAGTTCGTCCGTATCACCGCTGTCGCTATCTTCCACCTTAAGGCCCAGCACATCAAAAAAGAAATCTGTGTACGTCTTTTTCATCCGCTCAAATGTTTGCGCCGTTATCTCTCCGGAGTTACGGATGCTTGCCGCATATGAGTTGATCCACTTAGACAGGTTATTCAATGCCTCTAACGTTTTAGGTGAATTAAAATTGTCATTCATGCTATAATAGCAATCATCACAAAAAGTGTTAATACCCTTATCAGTTTCTTCATCAACAGCCGTCAATGCATTTTGCTGCAGTGAAGCCAGTTTACGGGCGGTTTCCGACAGTTTTTTGTAGAATATTTCCGCAGCATCAATGGCATCGTTAGAGAAATCAACCGTGCTGCGATAACTCGCCTGCAAAAAGAAAAAGCGTATCACCATTGGGCTATAACCTTTTTTAAGCAGGGCATGTTCGCCGGTAAAAAGCTCGTGCGGCAAAAAGCTATTGCCTAATGATTTTGACATTTTTTGCCCGTTGGTGGTCAGCATATTGGTATGTATCCAATAATTAGCCGGCGTTTTACCGCAGCAAGCAATATTTTGAGCAATTTCGTTGGTGTGGTGCGTAGGCATGAGGTCCATACCTCCACCGTGGATGTCAAACTGGTGCCCCAGGTATTTATTGCTCATGGCCGAGCACTCCAGGTGCCAGCCGGGGAAGCCCATACCCCAGGGAGAAGGCCATTGCATCAGGTGCTCAGGCTTAGCTTTTATCCATAAGGCAAAATCAAGCTTGCCGCGCTTTTCATCCTGCCCGCCTAATGTGCGGGTATTGTTCAGCATATCTTCCAGCTTACGGCCGTTAAGCGCGCCGTAATCGTTGTTTTGGCTGTATTTTTCTACGTCGAAATAAACAGAGCCATCCACTTCATAAGCGTAACCCGCCGCGAGGATAGACTTTACCAGTTCTATCTGTTCAATAATATGGCCTGTAGCCGTTGGTTCAATACTTGGCGGCAGCGCGTTAAATATATCCATCACCTTATGGAAATCAATGGTATATCGCTGAACGATCTCCATTGGTTCCAACTGCTCTATCTTGGCTTTTTTAGATACTTTATCTTCGCCTACATCGCCATCGCTCTCCAGGTGGCCGGCATCAGTTATATTGCGTACATACCGCACTTTATAACCCAAGTGCAGCAGGTAACGGTAAATAAGGTCAAAGGCTATAAATGTGCGGCAGTTGCCCAAATGCACATCGCTGTATACAGTAGGGCCGCATACGTACATGCCTACGTGGCCCGGGTTAAGTGGCTTAAATTCCTCTTTGTTACGTGTTAAAGAGTTGTAAACAAATAATTTTTGTTCCATGAAGGCAAACTTACAATTTTAAGCGGTGAGTTTATTTGGCCGCCATTATTTTAATGCCACAACCGTACTTAAAGGATAGTGGTCTGACAATTTTTTTTCGATAATATGATACTCTGCAATATCAAATTGAGGACTGGCCATTACATAATCGATCTGGTAGTTGGGGAACGCGCCGTTGTAGGTACGCCCCAACCCGGCTCCCCTTTCCCTGAAAGCATTTTTTAGCCCTTTAGCCATCTGGTTAACCGCGAATGACGAGGGGGTATCATTAAAATCGCCGGAAATAATATAAGGGTAAGGACACTGTTTAGCGTGGTTTTTTATAATGAATACATGCTCGCTGCGCTTCTGGAAAGCCGTTTTCAGTTTCCAGCCCACGCGCTTGGTAGCGCCAATATCGGTTTTTCCTTTTGATGATAGCTTGCCCAGATATTCGTAGTCCTGCGGGTCGAAATTGATGGACTGCAGATGCACACTGTATACCCTGAAAATGGTACTATCTTTTTGCACATCCACGTAAATGCACTGATTACCGCTTTTTTTCTGCGATAACTGCACCAGGCCGTATGAGCGTATAGGAAATCTGGAAAATATAGCCATACCGATCGACTCGCTCTGGCTGGTCATGATGGGTTCAAAATAATATTGCTGCGCCCGCATTACCCGTTTAACCGAATCGATCATATCATACTGTCCGCGTTTTTTTGTAAAAAACTCCTGTATGCCAATCACGTCGGGCTGTTGCTCCTGTATAATGTTCAGGATATCATGCTTGGTAGATACATCATTCTTTTCACCATAACGTTTAAAATTATGCACGTTATAGGTCATGATGCGTAGCTGTTTTTGCGGCGGCGTACTTTTTTCTCCGGGCGGAAGCCTGATACCTATGTTATTAAGCAACATGTTCCAGCCAATAGCGATACCGACAATTGAGATAAGTATAAACCATTTCCGGCGTATCAGCCAATACAAAATAAGCAGCACATTAAACAGCAGTAAAAAAGGATAGGCAAGGCCAAAAAAAGCTACGGGCCAAAATTTTCTGGGGTCGGTAAAAGGTGCAAGGTAACTTACCAGTAATGCCAGGCAAAGCAGGTAATTTATCCACAGAAATAATCTATCGGCAAAAGGGAGCTTGCTGTTAGTGCGTTTCATTTATTAATGCTTGCTTAAGCTATCCAGGCTTTCTTTTTCCTGCTTGCTTAAACTATCGTAACCTGTAGCTGATATTTTATCTAAAATACGGTCTATTTCATCCTGATGAGGTACCCCTGCTGCTTTACGGGGAGCGTAATTGGTGCTTACCACTTTTAACTTTGGTTTGGGCGCAAAAAGTTTTATAACCCCACCTATCCAATCGTTACCGCGTTGTAATTGTTTGATGTAAATAAAGCCCATCAGCGCGCCACCTAAATGCGCTATTTCGCCACCGGCGTTGGCACCGGCAATGCCTATAAAATCAATAACTACATAAAATACAGCTACCCATTTTAACTTCACGGGCCCTAACAGGAATAATTGAATTGTATAATTAGGCAGTAGGGTTGCCGTGGCTATAATAATGGCCATAACACTGGCAGAGGCGCCAACAATGGTAGCATTACTTGCCGCATCTACATGAGTAAAAGCGGGTATAAGGTTATAAGCCGCTACAAATAATATCCCGCCGGCTAAACCGCCCATCAGGTACAATCCTATGGTGCGTTTATGGCCCAAGTATTCTTCAAATATCTGCCCCATCCAGTACAGCCAAAGCATATTAAAGAGGATATGAAAAAAACCCGCATGCATGAACATATAGGTAAAGGGCGTCCAGAAATGGTGCGCCAGCGCCGACAATGATGCCGGAAGAACCAGGTATTGGCCGGCAAAATTAAGGATAGCACTGTTGCCAAAACCTCTAATCAATTGCTCTACAGTAGCCGGGACGTATATACCCAGGAAAACGATAACGTTGATACCAATCAGCAGGCTTAACCGGCTGTGCGATCTTAACATTTTGTACTGGATGTCCTGCCAAAGGGTGCTCATAACCTAACTCATTATATATGGTTAAACCATCATCAATAAAAATTGTTGGGGCGTTTAATATTCCAGATCTTAATAAGCAGGAAGCCAAACAACGCCCCGCCCAGGTGTGCAAAATGCGCGACATTATCGCCTGAAAACCGGCCTATGCCCGAGAACAGCTCAATAGCCGTGTAGCCTATAACAAAGTATTTCGCTTTGATGGGTATGGGCAGAAAGATGATCATCATCTCGAGATTAGGATAAAGCATGGCGAAAGCTACCAGCAAACCAAATATAGACCCCGAGGCACCAACCATTGGGAAATTTACCAGCGCGTAAAGCTTTTGCGCTACTTCCTGACCACCGCCGTATTGAAAATAAGAAGCATCAACACCCGGGTTGGGTACAGAAAAAGACCCGGTAATGGCATGGATCTGTATGGCCTGCACGGCCATGTATAAAGCATAGCCACCTAAGCCGGTGATGAAATAGTAATTGAAAAATCTTTTTGAGCCTAATGAGTATTCCAGCAGCGGCCCGAAAGAGAACAGCGCGAACATATTGAAAAATATATGCGTAAAACCTCCATGCATAAACATGTAGGTAATAGGCTGCCATGGCTTAAACATAGGCGACGCCGGATAATAGGCGGCAAATAACGCCTCCATATTGATCACCTTAGCTAAAGCGTACGTAGCTATAAAAAAGATAATATTTATGATAATGAGGTTTTTTACAACCGGAGTTAAATTGGCAAATGGTGATTGCATTCTTTAGTTTTTATTGTAATTATGGTTTAAGCATTGCTGCTATTTTTCAAATCGTTCGGCCAGTTCGGCCAGTGTAACCGTGCTGATTACCGGTTTACCGTTTAAGGCAAGGTTAGGCATCTGGCAGGCAAAAAGCTGGTCGACAAGTTGGTTCATCTCTTCCATAGATAATTTAGTACCGGCTTTCATGGCGCCATTACGGGCCAGGGAACGTGCCAGATTATCACGCTTATCTAACTTCAGGATAGCCAGGTTGTTTTTAAAACCTTCCAATAGCTGCTCCAGCAGTTCGTGCTCGTTGGCGTTGGTCAGGTCGGCGGGTATACCCTCAACCACTACCGTGTTACGGCCAAACTCGCGTATATCAAAACCCAGCGCACGTATATCCGGCAACAACTCTTTCAATAACTCAAAATCGGCGCTGTTTAGTGTAACCGATTGCGGGAATAAACTTTGCTGACTTACGCCCGAGTGGTTTTGCAGTTGCTGCAAAAAACGCTCATATAAAATACGCTCATGCGCGGCCTGCTGGTTAATGAGCATGAATCCCGATTTGATCTGCGACAGAATGTACCGGTTATGCACCTGGAAAAACTGCTTTTCGCTGCTCTTGGCTACATCCTGCTCATTTACAGACACCGTAGCTTCCTCGTGCATCTGATGTTGTACCACTTCTTCCTTTTTAGCTATCTCGTACAAAGTATCCCAGTTACGCGGGATGGCTGTACGATGATCGCTTACGCCGGTATTTCTGTAAGACGCAGGTTCGCGCTCGTTCGTTTTCTTTTCTGTAACAAAAGGATTAAAATCGGGGTTAAAAGCAATGCTCGGCTGCACTATCTCCTCAAAAGGTTTTGGGGTGATGAGGTGGCCAATGCTATTCTCCTGGTCAAAATCAAGCGTTGGCGTAATGTTATATTTGCCTAACGAGCGTTTCACTGCCGACCGGATAATGGCATAGATGGATTTCTCATCCTGGTACTTGATCTCCGTTTTTGTAGGGTGTACGTTGATATCGATCTTGGCTGGGTCAATATCAATGAACAATACGTACAACGGATACGTTTCATCGGGCAGTAATTCCTGGAAGGCCGTTAATACCGCATGGTTAAGGTAAGCATCCTTTATAAAGCGGTTGTTCACAAAGAAGAATTGCTCACCGCGTGTTTTACGCGCAAACTCCGGCTTGCCCACATAGCCATGCAGTTTAATAATGGTAGTATCTTCCTCCACCGGAACCAACCGCTGGTTATAGTTATTGCCAAATAAATGTACGATGCGCTGCTTGAGCGATGCGGCGGGCAAATGGTATACTTCCTGCCCATCATGGTGCAGGGTTAAAAATATCTGCGGATTAGCCAGCGCCACACGTTGAAACTCGTCAATAATATGTCGCATTTCCACCGGGTTACTTTTTAAAAAGTTACGGCGGGCCGGAGTATTATAAAACAGGTTTTTTATGGAGATAGAGGTACCTGTTGGCGCGGAGCAGGCTTCCTGGCTCATCACTTCCGATCCTTCTATCAGGATACAGGTTCCCAACTCATCCTCATGGCGGCGGGTCTTTAATTCAACCTGTGCAATGGCCGCTATTGATGCCATTGCCTCCCCCCTGAAACCCATGGTGCGGATGGCAAACAGGTCTTCGGCCTTGCGGATCTTTGAGGTAGCATGCCGCTCAAAGCACATACGCGCGTCAGTCAAACTCATACCGCAGCCGTTATCAATTACCTGTATCAGGGCCTTACCTGCATCTTTCAGTATCAATTGTATCTTATCAGCGCCGGCGTCTATGGCGTTCTCTATCAATTCTTTTACAGCCGATGCGGGGCGTTGCACCACCTCACCAGCGGCAATCTGGTTGGCAACGGCATCGGGTAAAAGCTGAATTATATCTGGCATTAAAAAATCTTCCCTTCTCTGTTCGGCCTCGCCCTACCCTCTTAAAATAGAGGGTTAAAAAGGTATAAACCAACTCCTTTGGAGAAGGGTTTGGGGTGAGGCTTTCTTTAAACACCTTTTCAGGTGCTAAATTAATTATTTGATTGCATAACTTTACAGTTACATACTTGTATATAGTATTTGTGATCGCAATATTTACATCCGCCTGTTTATCCATATGAAGAGATTTCTCCCCGCGATACTGTTGCTGGCAGCCGCCTGCTCGCCTAAAAGGGAATACAACGCCGACCTGCTTGTAAAAAACGCTGTAGTTTATACCACAGACAGTAGTTTTACTATCGCCAACGCCTTGGTGGTTAAAGGCGGAAGGATACAAGCTGTAGGCGACCTTTACTCTCTGGACAAAAAATATTATGCCCGCGAGGTGATTGACGCGCAGGGAAAAGCTGTTTATCCCGGTTTTATCGACGCGCATGCGCACTTTATGGAATATGGCCTCGGCTTACAGAATGCTAACCTCGCAGGCCTTAAAAGCTGGCAGGCTGTTTTAGATACCGTTAAAAATTACGCCGCACACAAAACCGATGGCTGGATTGTGGGCGCAGGCTGGGACCAGAACATTTGGACAAACAAAGCTTTTCCGGATAAAGCCAAATTGGATTCACTTTTTCCCGTACGCCCGGTTATTTTGCACCGGGTTGATGGCCATGCGGCTATTGCCAACCAGGCGGCACTAAATATTGCCGGGGTTAAGCCCGGCCAGAAAATTATTGGTGGTTCTATAGAAACCGTTAACGGTAAGCTTACGGGTATTTTGGTGGACAATGCCGTTGGTATTGTTACCCGTAAAATACCTACCCCAACAGAGCAAATGATACAGGCAGCTCTGCTTGACGCGCAAAAGAATTGCTTTGCTGTTGGTTTAACCACTGTTGATGATTGCGGTGTACCCTATCAACTCATTAACGTGATTGCACAGTTACAGCACAAGGGCGACCTTAAAATGCGCCTGTACTTAATGCTTTCCGATCAGCCTGAAAATTACGATTACCTGTTTAAACGCGGTGCTTACAAAACGCCTGGCTTAAATGTACGCGCCTTTAAGGTGTATGCCGATGGTGCCTTGGGTTCCCGCGGCGCTTGTTTGCTAAAACCTTATACCGATCAACCTAAATGGAACGGCTTTTTGCTGAGTCCTAAAGCGCATTTTGAAGAGGTTGCTAAGAAAATAGCCGAGCACGGCTTCCAGATGGCTACCCACGCCATTGGCGACTCTGCCAACCGGGTGATCTTAAAGATATATGCAGAGAACCTGAAAGGCAAGAACGATAAACGCTGGAGGATCGAGCACGCGCAGATCATTTCGCCGGAAGATGTTAAACTGTTTGGCGATAATAGCATCATACCTTCTGTACAGCCTACGCATGCCACGTCTGATATGGCATGGGCCATTAAGCGTTTAGGTGCTGACAGACTTAAAACGGCCTATGCCTATAAAAATCTGCTGAAACAAAACGGATGGATACCCCTGGGTACGGACTTTCCGGTAGAAAACATCAACCCGATGTACACGTTTTATGCTGCAGTTGAACGTAAAGATCTTAAAGGACAACCAGCAGGCGGATTCCAGATGGACAACGCGCTTAGCCGGCAGGAAGCCCTTCGTGGTATGACCATTTGGGCTGCAAAGGCAAATTTTGAAGAGAAGGAAAAAGGCAGTATCGAGCCGGGCAAGTTTGCCGATTTTGTGATCCTCGATCAGGATATCATGAAAGCCAAAGGCAGCGAATTGCCGAAAGTTAAAGTGTTAAAAACGTTTGTAAATGGTGTTAAGGTTTATGAGAAAAAATAAGCGCGGTTTATGTTTAACCGCACTGTTTGGGTTGATTTTGGTTCATTCGGCTTGTGCGCAGCCACAGCCCTATACAGGTAAAGCTTACGTGCAGGAAGAAAAACAGGCAGAACAGGCTACCGTATTACTTAATAACGAAAAAAATGTTGTGCCGCTACACAACCTGGATAATAACAGGATAGCCAGTATACATTTTTCAAGTGCCTATGCCGCCGGGTTTGACAGCCTTTTAAATAAATATGCCAGGGTTGATGTAATTAACGGCAACGATTACATGGGCGCAAAGCCCCTGGACATGCTGGTGCAGGATACCAAGTTTTACCACACCCTCATCCTCCAGCTTACTGATGCTGAACTTGCCAACCCGCAGATCATTCAGTTCATTAAAAATAACCAGAAGATAAAGGATGTGGTGGTTGCTTTTATGGGTAACAGCTCATCGTTGGTACAACTAAATGAGGTTACCGCGCCGGTGATCTGGTCGGCAAGGGTTTCGCCGGTTTCGGCCCTGTTTAGCGCGCAGGCCATATTTGGCGGGGTTGCCGTTACGCAACGACTAACCAAAAGCTATTCGCCTAAATATGCGGCTAACACCGGGTTCATTACCTCAAAAGTACGCCTGCAATATACCGTGCCTGAAGATGCGGGCATTAATTCAGACAATCTCAATAGCGCGATAGATGCCATTGCCCGCGAGGCCATTGTACAGCGTGCAACACCTGGCTGTGTAGTGTTGGTTGCCAAAGATGGCAAAGTAATATTCAATAAAGCTTACGGCAACCATGTGTATGACAATACTACACCTGATAAGGTGACCGATATTTTTGATCTGGCATCCATGACCAAAATATCGGCTACTACCATGGAGGCCATGCAATTGTATGACCAGGGCAAGCTTAACCTGGATTCGACTATTGGCACCTACATGCCTATTGCCCGCAATACCAACAAAAAAACACTAACCGTTCGCGAGATACTGGAACACCAGGCAGGGCTGATACCTGACATACAAACTTTTGAAGTAATAAAGCCGTCGGACCATTCGGCAGATTCATCTGCGGCGTTCCCTACCAAAGTAAATGAGGGTTACTACCTGCGTAAAGATTATTTTGATGATGTAATGCTGCCCGCCATGCTGCGTTCAGCGGTTAAAACACGCGGGCAGTACGTATACAGCGATGTAGGATTGATATTTACACAACAGATAGTGGAAACTATTACGGCAACGCCGCTGAATGTTTTTGTACAACAAAAGTTCTACAACCCGCTGGGTATGCAAACCGCCGGCTTTTTGCCTTTAATGCGCTTCCCGGCCAACCGTATACCACCCACCGAAGACGACCGGAAAGACCGTAAAGCGCTGTTAGATGGCTATGTGCATGACCCCACCGCAGCCTTAATGGGCGGTGTTGCCGGGCATGCGGGCTTATTTGCCAGTGCAAATGATGTAGCTATACTTTATCAAATGATGCTAAACCGTGGCACCTACGGCGGTGTGCAGTACATTAAGCCCGAAACCGTTGACCTGTGGACCTCAAAACAATCTGCTGTTAGTCGCCGGGGCATAGGCTTTGACCGCTGGGACCCTATCGCCGACAGGCACTATCCTTCAAAACTGGCATCAGACCAAACCTACGGGCATACCGGCTTTACCGGCACTTGTGTTTGGGTTGATCCTAAGTATAATTTGGTGTATGTTTTCTTATCTAACAGGGTATACCCTAACGTAAGCAATAAATTGGGCAGCCTCAACATACGCCCGCGCATACAGGATGCGGTTTACGAAGCGATACAGAAAGGTTTATAGCTGTACCAACACAAAAATGATTTGTATATTTGTATATATATAAGAGGTGTATAAGATATGTCTGACAAAAAATTCAAGCCTATTTTTGAAAGTACCTTATCAGAGCAATCGGCCCTGCTAAAATCGCAGTTACAACAAGTGCAACGCGAAAATCTAAAAGCGGGACTATATAATAGCTATCGGGACGCACGTTATAAAGCACAAAACATCCTTGTAAGGCGTTATAAAGACCGCAGGGAAATTGTGCAGATAGATGCTGCTACGGGCCATACCCAAACTATAAAAACCATACTTTAAATGGCAAGGCAGTTATATGTGTTTGCCGGGCCAAACGGTGCCGGTAAAAGCACTTTTGCTGCCTCAATGCTTCCCCCTTTTACGCCTATATTTGATGGCGATAAAAAGTTCAAACAGCTAAAAGTATTTTTTTATGATCTTGACGATGCCGATATATGGCGGTCAATTACCGATACACACTTCCCGGAATGGAAAGCAGAAATGCTGCAAAGCACCGGCGATGTAGCTTTTGAAACCAACTTCCGTGATCAGGAAGTAATTACCACTGTAAAGTTATTCATGAATGCTGGGTTTGAATCAAGACTTATTTTTATGGGTCTTGACTCTGTTGAGGCCAGTATAGAAAGGGTTGAACTACGGGTTGCCAAAGGCGGGCATGATGTTTCAGTTGAATATATTAACATCAATTACAAGAAAAGCCTCGAAAACCTCTACAAATTTTATAACCAATTTACGTCGGTACACCTTTACCAAAACTTTCAACCGCCCGGAAAGGATATGGCTATGGTACCACTGATGACCGTAAAAGAAAATAAGATCACAGAAGAAGCTTCATATTTGCCGCAATGGGCCGCTCATCTAAAAGAGAATATAAATAAGCAAAGTTGAATTACTTTGAGTTATTATTCAACTTTGCTCACTTTCAATTAGTCTATCCACTCAAATTTGGTATAAGGCACCAGCACCTCAGGTATTTTAATACCTTTTTCGGTTTGGTTGTTCTCCAGCAGTGTTGCCACAATACGCGGCAAAGCTAAAGCGCTGCCGTTAAGCGTGTGCGCTAATTGGGTTTTACCCTCCGCGTTACGGAAACGCAGTTTTAAGCGGTTAGCCTGATAAGTTTCAAAGTTTGATACGGATGATACCTCTAACCAGCGTTGCTGTGCAGCGCTCCAGGTTTCCATATCGTAGGTTAAAGCGCTTGTGAAACCCATGTCGCCGCCGCAAAGGCGTAAAACACGGTAAGGTAAGCCAAGCTTTTGCAGCAGGCTTTGCACATGAGCGCTCATATCTTCCAGCACTTCGTATGATTTATCAGGTTGTACTATCTGTACAATTTCTACTTTATCAAACTGGTGCAGGCGGTTCAAACCCCGTACGTGCGCACCATAAGAACCAGCCTCACGACGGAAGCATGGCGTATGACCGCAGTTTTTAACCGGCAGCTCTTCGCCTTTTAAAATTACGTCGCGGTAAAGATTGGTGATTGGCACTTCGGCAGTAGGGATCAGGTAAAGCCCATCCTCGTTCACAAAGTACATCTGGCCTTCTTTATCCGGCAACTGGCCTGTGCCGAAGCCTGAAGCCTCGTTTACTACCAAGGGTACGCCAACTTCGCTGTAACCGGCTTTTTCCGCCTCATCAATAAAGAAATTGATGAGTGCGCGCTGTAGTTTGGCACCTTTGTTTTTATAAACAGGAAAACCCGCTCCTGTTATTTTAACACCCAATTCAAAATCTATTAGGTTATATTTAGCAGCCAGTTCCCAGTGAGGTAGAGCATTGGCAGGCAATTCAGGCTTAATGCCGTTCTCTAATACAATCTCGTTATCATCAGCAGAAACACCTTTTGGTACAGAGGTATGCGGCAGGTTAGGTAACAGTACCAGTTTCTCCTGCAATTCGGTTTCAAAAGCGCTTAGTTGTTCGCCCAGTTGTTTGATCTCCTCTTTCCATTTACCGGTGTTAGCTTTAATGGCTTCGGCCTCATCTCTTTTACCATTGCGCATCAGCTCGCCAATTTGTTTGGCCGCCGCGTTTGCCTGGGATGATACGTTATCCGACTGGTTTTGCGCCTGGCGACGTTTCTCGTCCAAAGCAATTATCTCATCAACCAATTGGGGCTGCTTAAAATTTTTAACAGCCAAACGTTCTAAAACTTTATCCCTGTTCTCGCGGATATAACTAACTTGCAACATCTTTTTAAGATTAAAAGGCAAATATAACAGTTTGCAGTTTGGAGCAGGCAGTTTGCAGTTTTTTTGTAAACGCTTTGTGCAAACTGCAAACCGCCAACTGCAAATTACAATGAGCGGAAAACTTTACTTAGTGCCTACTCCTATCGGTAACCTGGAGGATATGACCTTTAGGGCGATACGTATTTTAAAAGAGGCCGATCTGATACTGGCTGAAGATACGCGTACATCGGCGCCCATGCTGAAACATTTTGATATCCAAAATAAAGTTTTTGCGCACCATCAGCATAACGAACACCAGGCCAGCAACGAGATCATTAAGTTTTTGCTGCAAGGGCAAAATATAGCGCTGATATCTGATGCCGGCACGCCTGCCATATCCGATCCGGGATTTTTCCTGGTGCGCGAGGCTTTAAAGTTTAACATCGCCGTAGAATGCCTTCCCGGCGCAACGGCCTTTGTACCTGCCTTGGTTAACTCCGGCTTCCCTACAGATAAGTTTTGTTTTGAAGGTTTTCTGCCGCTAAAGAAGGGCCGCCAAACCCGTTACAAGTTTCTGGCACAGGAAGAACGGACGATCATTCTTTACGAATCTCCGCACCGTTTATTAAAAACGCTTGAGGAAATGGCTACTTATTTTGGTGCCAGCCGCCAGCTTTCCGTTTCACGCGAGCTGACCAAAATGTTCGAAGAAACGGTACGCGGCACGGTTGCAGAGGTAAAGCAGCATTTTGAAACCCATCCTGTAAAAGGTGAGTTTGTGATATGTGTGGCCGGTGCTGAAGAAACAGATAATAAGAAGAAAAAGAAGTATAGCAACGATGACGACGAATAGCCGTTAAGCTGCTATTGCCAATTGTCATCGTTGCTTAAATATTAATTACTCCAGTACAATCTTCTGGTGTTGATAAGGTATTTCAATATTTTTGAAACCCTTTTCTTTGAGTTTAGCCTCAAAATGCTGCTGAACTTCGTACTCGCCGTGTACCAGGAAAACCTTTTTTACTTTTGCCGGATCCTGGCATGCCAGGAAATGAAGCAGGTCTTCATAATCGCCATGGGCGCTCATACTTTTTATTGACCGTACCTCGGCGTTCACCTGATAGGGTTCGCCAAATATATGTACCTCTTTCTCGCCCCGGGCCAAACGCCCTCCCAATGAACCCGGCTCGGCGTAGCCCACCATTAAAATGGTATTTTTTTGGTTGTTAATATTATTCTTGATATGATGCTTAACCCGACCTGCTTCGGCCATACCTGATGAGGATATGATAACGCACGGACGGGCATCATCATTTAGCGCAATCGATTCGGCTGTGGACTCTATAAACTTTAAGCCTTTAAATCCGAATGGGTCAGCATCTACCTGTAATACTTTCTTTACGTTTTTATTGTATTCTTCCGGATGGTCTTTTAACACCTGTGTAGCTTGCTCTGATAATGGGCTATCAACATAATAAGGAACATCGGGTAGATCGCCCCGGAGTTCAAGAGAGTTAAGCGCGTAAAGCAGTTCCTGCGTACGCCCCACACTAAATGCAGGGATAATGACTTTTCCGCCTTTACGCTCACAGGTATCTTTGATCACTTCAAGCAAGGCATCTTCAATAGGACCAATATCCTTGTGCAGGCTATCGCCGTAGGTAGATTCTAACAAGATATAATCAGCCTGCTCAAAAGTCTGCGGGCTTTTTAATATCAGGTCGCCATAGCGGCCAACATCGCCGCTAAAAGTAATATGTGTTTCCTTCGCGTCCTCAAATACCGTAATATGTACCGCCGCGCTGCCCAGTATATGCCCTGCATCAGTAAACTTAAAGCGCAGACGCTGGCTTATTGCATATTCCTGATGATAATCTACAATCTTAAACAGACGCATGGCGGCCATGGCATCGTCCTCGTTATACAGTGCTTCCAGTAAAGACTGCCCATGCTTAGCCCGTTGCTTGTTGGTATATTCAACATCCTGCATTTGTATCCTGGCCGAATCCATCATTAGTATTCGGGCAAGGTCCATGGTGGCGGAAGTACAAAATATGGTTCCTTCAAACCCCTCTTTTACCAAGCGCGGTATAAGCCCGCAATGATCAATGTGCGCATGAGAGAGTATCAGATAGTCAATCTTTTTAGGGTTAAAGCCAAAATGCTCGTTCATGCCGTCAGTCTGTTCGCCCAGACCCTGGAACATGCCGCAATCCAGCAAAACTGTTGTACCATCGTTTAAACGTAATAAATGCTTACTGCCGGTTACATTACGGGCGGCGCCGTGAAAAGTAATTTCCATTTATAATTGAGTTATAAACACAACCAAAATTTGTAAATAAAGTTCATTATCTAAAATAACTAAAAAATTAGTTGCAAATGTAAAGAACTATATATACCTTAGTAAAACTAATTTATTAGTTACGTAACTTATGGAAATTAAAGAACTTACACGCGCGGAAGAACAAATTATGCAGGTATTGTGGCAGTTGGAAAAAGGCTTTGTAAAAGATGTGCTGGACGTTTTACCTGAGCCGAAGCCGGCTTATAATACCGTATCAACTATTATCCGCATTTTGGAAACCAAGGGCTTTGTTAGCCATAATGCTTATGGTAAAAGCCATGAATATTACCCCATCGTCAGTAAAGATCAGTACAAGGATTTTGCTGCTGAAAAACTCTTGAGCGGCTATTTTGATAATTCGGTAAACGGTATACTTTCCTTTTTTGTGAAGAAGGAAAAAATTAACCTTAAGGAGGCCGATGAGATTATGAAACTGATTGAGAAACTAAAAGATTAACCGTTATGAGCTGGTGGCAATATCTGGTGCTGGTAAATATTTACCTGTGTTTGTTTTACGCGTTTTACAGGATGCTGCTGCAGCGCGAAACCTTTTTTCAGCTTAACCGCTTATACCTGGTGGGCACGGCCATCCTGTCCTTCTTTATTCCATTAATGCAGAGCGAATGGATAAAAGAGCTTTTTATAACAAGGCAAGTGCAGCACACTATCTACGGTAGTAGCGCCCTTACTGTTGTCAATATTACGCCCATTAACAATAACCCGGTAACATTTGGCGAGGTTTTATCCATTATTTATGCTGCAGGTGTAATTATACTATTTGCTAAGTTGTGCTTACAGCTAATTATGTTAAAGAAAATTATTAAAGATCCTTCAACCGAAGTGACCTATTCTTTCTTTAATAAAATTAAGGTTAATAAAGGCATTGACGGCGCAGAAATGATACAATATCACGAACAGGTACACGCACGGCAGTTCCATACGGCAGATATATTGATCATTGAGGCGGTAATGATCATCAATTGGTTTAACCCGATTGTTTACCTGTACCGCTACGCTATTAAACATATACATGAGTTTATTGCCGATAAACACACGCTTGAGGCAGGGACAAACAAAGCTGATTATGCCATGCTGTTGCTCAACCAAACATTTAACGCGCCTGCTCATCGCCTGGTAAACCCTTTCTTCAACCACAGCTTATTAAAACAACGTATCATGATGCTACAGAAAAACAAATCGCAACGTATTAAGCTAATTAAATATGGCTTATCGGCACCGTTATTTATACTGATGCTGGTGCTTTCTTCAGCCACCATTAACAATACCAGCACAGTAAAAAACATTAACCGCAAAGCGGGGGATGTTTTAGCAAGCCCGGCAAATGAGGTAATGAGCGGGCAATATCAATCCCCTAAAAATGAAAACACCAAAGGCATAGCCCAAGTGGCGATTGACACGCTACCTAAGAAACAAAAATTCACCGTTACGGTAGCCCCGAGCTTCCCGGGCGGAGAAGAAGCGTTCTCACGTTTTCTGGCAGCTAATATCAAATATCCGGCTACCGCAAAAAACAAGAAAATACAGGGCCGCTCGCTGATCGCTTTTACGATAGGTACCGATGGCTACCTGAGCAATTTTAAAGTGGCCAAGGGAATTGGCGGCGGGGCCGATGAAGAAGCGATCCGGGTGATAAAAATGTCGCCTAAATGGACGCCAGCTACCGTAAATGGACGACCGGTTAAAACAAGTTATGTAGTACCGGTTAATTTTTCATTAGACGGAAGTGTGACCAGTGTGAGTAATAAACCCGCTGGCGCTGATTTAAAAGAGGGCGAGGAATTATTTACGGAAGTAGAGCAATCGCCATCGTTCCCTGGCGGCGTAGAGGCTTTTGGTAATTTTTTAGCTAAAAACATCAGATACCCTAAAGAGCGAGAGATAAAAACATCCAGGGCCGTGTTATTGCATCATTTATAGTAGAGAAGGACGGTTCGCTTTCGAATATCAGGATTATGAGGGGTATTGGCGGCGGCGCGGACGAAGAAGCAGTACGTGTGTTGGCTATTTCCCCTAAATGGATGGCCGGCACACAGAATGGTCACAAAGTGCGTGTACAATACAGTGTGCCTATCAATTTCGCCCTTGCGCCAAATGAAGAAAAGAAAATGGGTGCCATCAAAGACCCTTCGCAGAAAGGTTCTGTACTTTACAAGGACACTATAGCAAGTGGTGCACCTTTTAAATTGAAAGGCTTTAATAACCCACCGCTTTATATTGTCGATGGAAACGTTGTGAAAGATATTCAGAACATAAACCCCAACACCATTCAATCTATGAGTATTTCAAAGGATAAATCGGCTATACTTAAATATGGAAGCGATGGTGTAAACGGAGTCGTAGAAATTACAACCAAACCCAAAGCTAAAGCAGTAAAATAAAATCAGTTAATTTAAACCATATCCTAACCAAGGCCGGGCGTGAGAGCACCCGGCCTTTTTATTATAATGGAGCACCCTGGGCCACAGCTTCCTGCTGCTCGCGCATGTTACGGATAATTTTGGTGTAGCCCCGGTGCTGTTCGTAATCATCATATAATGGAAACATCAGTCCTGTACCCCAAAACCGGGAACGATCTTTTCGTACGTGGTAGCGTTCATCAATGACCCTGCCCTCTCTTTTTGCGGTTTCCATCTCCACACGCGGGGCGCCCTTTGCAATATCTTCTGTTGTAAAAAAAACATCCGCGCTGCAACCAATAACTTCATTTGCAGCATAGCCCATCAGCTTTTCGGCACCTTTGTTCCAACTGTTAATATCACCATTCTTATCAGTAGTAATAACAGCATAATCGTCCAGGCTATCCAGCACCTGGTGAAAAAAATCTTCACTCATCCTGAAATAGCTGTCTTCAAATATATCGTCGCCGGTAACTCCGGGATTATTAATGTGGTAATCGATCTCCACATTTACACCCTCGATACCACAAGCCATTTGCATAGGTTCGCGCGTAATGCGATAGAATGTTTCAAACCGTTCGGGTAGCTGATCAAGCCTTGGCTTTGTACGTACCGGCTTAAATAAAATACTTTCCTGGTCGTCGGCAGATTTCTCGCTAACTAATACGTAATTATATCCCTTTTCAATCAAATCGCCCAGTAATTGCGGTGTTAACGGTATTCTCATGATTGTTTGCTTCTAAAAAGAAAAATAACTTATACAGCCGTAGGCCTGCGGATGATCTTTAATACGAAAATAATAAGGGCTATTACCAGCAGGATATGAATAATGCTACCAATAGCGGTAAAGAAAAAACCTATGGCCCAGCAAATAACCAGGACAACAGCAATGGTGTATAATAATGAGTTCATTTGGTTAGTATAATTTAGTTAATGTTATAATAAGCCAATCATAGCAAATGTTTTACCAAAGGCGCATAAACGAAAATCCCTTTGCTTAATTAAGCAAAGGGATTTTCGTTTAATACTGTATTAAGCAATTACAAATGCATCCATTTTTTGCGCACATCCAGTTGTTTAGCGCTGGCATCGGGCAGTTCGGTAATACTGTATTTCACCGCGTCGTTACGTTTTAAGGTTAACGGTATAATTATACGCTGCCCGTCGCGGGTTACGGTAACATTAACCTTGTCGCCTACTTTTTTACCCTTAAGTATGCTGCTCATATCGGTAACCGGGGTATCGTCAATAGCGGTTAACTCGTCGTTTACGTTAAGACCATCAACCCAACCTGCACCACCGCGTAATACAGTAGTAATTATTTTACGCGAGTTGGTAAATACACCTAATGATGGTTCATTGTTATCGGCAAATTCATCCGTTAACTTATAACCGGCATAATTAAGGTATTTGTTATAGTCGATGGATGCCAGGCCGTTGATGTATTTAGCATAAAAATCGTCCAGCTTTTCGCCTGCGAATTTCTCAAATCCGGCTTTAAATTCCGCATCAGTGTACCCACGTTTCTTGCCTTTGTAATAAGTATCGTACATATACTTCATTACATCATTAAGCGAGTATTTGCTATTGCTGTTGTTAATGATCTCCAGATCAAGCAACATACCTACTATGGCACCCTTATCATAATAGGATATACCGGTGTTGTATGAGTTCTCGTTAGGGCGGTAGCCTTTTATCCAGGCATCAAAGCTCGATTCTGCCAATGGCTGCACCTTTGTACCCGGCTGATTCTCTACGGTATTGATGTCGCCTGCCATATCATTCAGGTAATCCTGCGGGCTTGATATACCGGCGTAGCGCAATATCATGTTTTGATAGTAAGCAGTGAAGCCCTCGGCGATCCACAGGTTGGTGGTGTAGTTTTCGTTATCATAATCAAACGGGCCTAAGGCTATAGGACGAAGGCGTTTAACGTTCCATAAATGGAAATGCTCATGTGCCACCAGGCTCAGGAAACCACGGTAACCGCCGGGAGTACCATATTGGTCGCGCGAAGCACCTAAAACTGTTGAGCTCAAATGCTCAAGGCCGCCACCATTGCGCTGCTTGTTATGTACTATAAAAGTATAATGCTTGTTAGGGTTTTCACCGAAAACATCCACCTCGGCACGTATTACTTTAGCCATATCCACCTTCAGGCGTTCCTTGTCATAATTACCTCCGCCGTACATGGCCACCTCGTAATGCGTACCATCAACATCAAAGTCAAAAACATCTTGTGTACCAATTTCCAGTGGAGAATCATACAGGATATCATAGTTTGGCGCGGTGCGGGTGAAAACATCTCCGTTTACCATCTCCAGGCTGGTTGATACTTTGTTCCAGTCTTTGTAAGGTTTGATGTGTACGGTTGAAGGTTGGCTGATCATCCCTTTAGGGTACAGGAATATGCCTGTACTGGAAAGGAAAGCGTGCGAAGCATCAATAAAACTGGTACGTACCGATAGTTCGAAAGCGTATACTTTATATTTAATGGTGACAGAGCTAACACCTGTTGTATTCATCTTCCAGGTATTTTTATTGATCTTGGTTACAGGCAGCTCCTTGCCGTGGGTGTTGGCACTCAATGATTCAATGTTTTTAGCAAATTCCCTTACCAGGTATGATCCGGGAGCCCAAACAGGCATTTTTACTTCCAGTGTTGGCTGGGCCAGGCCGGTAACATTCATTTCTACTTCTGCATAATGCGCCTGAGCTTCGGGAAAGCTAACCGTGTAGGATATTTTAGCGGGAACGGCAGGTGGTATTGCTGCAAAGGCAGGGGTGATCATAATGGTTATTAAATAAGCTAAGGCTGATGAGTACAATTTTTTCATGCTGCAAGTTAAAAAATTAATATCCCTAAAAAGATAGGTCAAAAACAGTTAAGGTGTAAAATGGTTGATACATGCAAGCTTTTTGATAATGAAGGCTTTATTATTGCACCGTTTTGGCCGGCACGCTATTTTAAGTGCTATAAACATAGTTAAAGTTAAGTATTGCAGCAACCGTATTGCTCTTAAAGATGAAAACACGTTATGTAATTTATACCGTTTTGGCGCTGGTATTAGCCTATTTGTTATACAACAAATTCTTTAGTAAGGGTGCTAAAGAAAAACAGGTAGCCACTGCCGGTAAAGGCAAGCGCAAGAACGGCCCTGTGCCGGTTAACCTGATGATTGTGAAAGACACCACCGTTAGCGACCAGATTGATATTACCGGAACCATTGATGCTAACGAAAAAGTAAACCTCGTGAGCCAAACCGCCGGTAGTGTAACCGGTATTTATTTTAACGAAGGGCAACATGTAAGCAAAGGACAGCTATTAGTTAAAGTGTATAACCAGGACCTGGAAGCTTCGCTTAAACAAGTAGAAGCCCAAATGGTCCTCGCACGTGATATTAACCGCCGTAACGAAATACTGGTGCAGAAAGAAGCCATCAGCAAGGAAGAATACGAAACTTCACAATCTTCTTACAACGCTTACAAGGCGCAGGCCGCGGCGGTACGTGCGCAAATTGGCCGCACCGAAATACGTGCGCCATTTTCAGGCGTAATTGGTTTAAGGAGCATTAGTCCGGGTGGTTATTTATCACCTACCGCGCCAATTGCTTCACTTGTAAACATCGATCCGGCTAAAGTTACCTTCTCCGTACCTGAACGATACCTGGGCCTGATCAAAGCCGGTAGCAAGATCAATTTTAATATTGAAAGTTCACAGCAAAATTTCTCTGCAACGGTTTATGCTATTGAACCAGCGCTGGATGCTACTTCGCGCACTATTACGGTACGCGCCAAAGCGCATAATACTAATAACTTGTTAAGGGCCGGTTCTTTTGCCAAGATCAACCTGACGCTTGACCAGATACCGAAAACCATTATGATACCTACAGAAGCGGTAATACCTGATCTGAAAAGCAGTAAAGTATATGTATACCACAACGGCGTAGCTCTGTCTAAAAACGTAAAAACCGATTTGCGTACGGATACCAGGATACAAATTGTTGACGGCCTTAAACAGGGCGACAGTGTAGTGGTTTCGGGGTTGATACAGATACGCCCTAAGGCGCCATTGAAAATTCTAAAAGTGATCAAATAAGCACAGGTATGAGTTTATCGTCCATTAGTATAAAACGGCCCGTATTGGCAACAGTAATGTCTGTTGTGATAGTAGTATTTGGTGTTATTGGCTATAAGTTCCTGGGCGTGCGCGATTTCCCATCAGTAGACCCGCCCATCATTTCTGTATCTACCAGCTACTCGGGCGCCAATGCCGACGTTATTGAATCACAGATCACCGAACCGCTTGAAAAAGCCATTAATGGTGTGCCGGGCATCCGTAATATATCATCCACAAGTTCGGTAGGCCAGAGTAACATTACAGTAGAGTTTAACCTTGACGCCGACCTGGAAACCGCCGCCAACGACGTACGCGATAAAGTGGGCCAGGCGCAGCGCCAGTTACCGCAGGATATTAACGCGCCACCGGTTGTAACCAAGGCCGACGCCAATGCCGACCAGATCATCACCCTTACCGTTAGCAGCAACACCCGTAATATTATGCAGGTGGATGACTATGCCGAGAACGTATTACAGGAGGGACTCCAAACCATACCCGGCGTAAGCTCTATTAACATACAGGGCCAACGCCAGTATGCCATGCGCTTATGGATAGACCCCAATAAAATATCTGCATTGGGTTTAACCGCAACTGATATAGGTGCCGCTCTGAGTAAAGAGAACGTGGAACTGCCTGCCGGCAAAATAGAGGGTAATAATACCGAGCTAACCATAAGGGCGCTTGGTAAACTCACCGACGAAAAAGATTTTAATAACCTCATTATCCGCTCGGATAGCAACCGGGTGGTTCGTTTAAAAGACATTGGTTATGCCGTTTTAGGATCCGCCAATGAGGAAACCGCGTTCAAGGAATCGGGCATTCCGCAGGTAGGCCTTGCTGTGGTACCGCAGCCCGGTGCCAACTATGTACAAATAGCCAAAGACTTTTACGTCCGCCTTAAGCAGATAGAAAAAGACCTGCCGCCAGATATTACCGTAAAGGTAGCGTTGGATAACACCAAGTTTATTAACAATTCTATTGAGGAAGTTAAGGAAACCCTTATCATTTCTTTTGTACTGGTGGTTATTATTATTTACCTGTTCTTCCGCGACTGGCTTATCGCTTTCCGCCCGCTGATAGATATACCGGTATCGTTGATCGGTGCATTCTTTATTATGTATGTATGCGGTTTTTCTATTAATATCCTTACGCTGCTGGGTATCGTACTCGCAACCGGCCTTGTGGTGGATGATGGTATTGTGGTAACCGAGAACATCTATAAAAAGGTAGAAGAAGGCATGGATATCCGCAAGGCGGCATTTCAGGGTTCTGCTGAGATATTGTTTGCTGTTATTTCTACATCTATCACCCTCGCGGCGGTGTTCCTGCCTATTATGTTTTTGCAGGGCTTCACCGGCAGGTTATTCCGCGAGTTCGCGGTGGTAGTTGCAGGCTCGGTATTGATATCAGCTTTTGTATCGCTCTCGTTAACGCCTATGCTTAACGTAAAGCTGATCCGCAAAAACCAGAAGAAATCAAAATTCTATGTAGCTACCGAGCCTTTCTTCGAGAAGATGACCACCGGATATACCGAATCGCTGGTTAAGTTTATGAAACGCAGATGGGTATCATTTGTGATATTGGGTGGTTCGCTGATCATAACAGGCGTATTACTTAAGGTCACCCCATCAGAACTGGCCCCGCTGGACGATCGCAGCTTATTGCGCTATACCGTTACCGGCTCGGAAGGTGCTACCTACGAGTACATGACCCGATATATGGATAAGGTAGCCAACCTGGTAACCGACTCCATACCCGAAGCAAATGTGAATATTGAGATCGTTTCGCCCTCCTTTGGCGGAGGTTCAGCCAATACCGGTTTTGGCCGTATAGGTTTGGTAGCACCAGACCAGCGCGAGCGCACCCAGCAGCAACTGGCCGACTGGCTCAACAAAAAGCTGTCCCGCATGCCCGATGCCCGCGCGATAGTGATACAGGAGCAAACAATTAGTGGCGGCGGTAGCGGGGCCCGAACTTCATTACCCGTACAGTTTGTGATACAGAACCAGGACTTTGAAAAAATAAGAAAGGTACTGCCAGAGTTTTTCGCAGAAGTATCTAAAAGCCCGGTATTCCAGGGATCTGACGTTAACCTGAAATTCACTAAACCCGAACTACGGGTAACTACTGATCGCGACCGGGCACGCGACTTGGGTGTATCGGTTGCCGATATAGCCCAAACGCTTCAGCTATACTATAGTGCCGGGCGTTTAGATTATTTCCTTATTAACGGCAAGCAATACCAGGTAATTGCCCAGGTTGACCGCGCCAACCGCGATCAGCCGTTGGACCTTAAATCGGTATATGTGCGCAGCAGCAAAGGCACGCTGGTACAGTTGGATAACGTGGTAAAGGTTTCTGAAAGTGCCACACCACCATCTATCTATCACTTTAACCGTTTTAAATCGGCCACGTTGCAGGCAGGCCTTTCGCCGGGCCATACTATTGGTGATGGTATAGCAGAAATGAACCGTATTGCCAAAGGCCTTCTGGATGAATCATTCAGTACCGAACTGGCCGGCCCTTCACGGGATTACGCAGAAGGTTCGTCCAACATCCTTTTCGCGTTCGGCTTTGCCTTGCTACTCATTTATTTAGTACTTGCTGCCCAGTTTGAAAGTTTCATTGACCCGTTCATTGTGATGCTTACCGTACCGCTGGCTATCGCGGGTGCCTTTATATCACTATGGCTGTTTGATCAAACCTTTAATATCTTCAGCCAGATCGGTATTATCACGCTGGTGGGCCTGGTAACCAAAAATGGTATCCTCATTGTCGAGTTCGCCAACCAGCGCATGGAACACGGGCTAAGCAAGTATGAGGCCGTGGTTGAGGCCGCGACCTCTCGACTTCGCCCTATTTTAATGACGAGCCTTGCCGTGGTATTAGGCTCGGTACCTATTGCCCTGGCACTGGGCGCGGGGGCTAAAAGCCGGGTATCGTTAGGTATTGTTATTATTGGCGGTATGTTGTTCTCGCTGGTATTAACCTTGTATGTTATCCCCACTATGTACATGGTTTTTGCAGCTAAAACGCGCCGCGACCCAGATGATGAACCCGAAGATACCACCGAACCCAAAACGCCTTTACTGATAGATAAACTTTAAGCAATATGAATATTAAAAAAACACTTTGCTTTTTGGTTTGCACTACTGCATTAATAACCGGGTTACGCGCGCAAACCAGTACCAACCCAGCCGCGCCGCGCTTAACGCTGCGCGAGGCTATTGAAATAGCGCTTAAAAACAATTATAATATAAAGCTTTCTCAAAATAATTCTGCCATTGCCGGCAATAACGTAACGTTAGGCAACGCGGGCTTTTTACCGGTGGTTACCGGCGACGCGTCCCTTAACGCCAGCCGGCAAAAAATTAAGCAAACACGTAGCGGTGGCACTGTTAATAACATTGATGCCAACAACACCAACAACAACTATGGCGTTAACCTCAACTGGACCATTTTTGATGGATTTAACATGTTTGCCAATTATGATATGCTTAAGCAGCAGGATAAACTGGGGATGCTTCGCCTGCAGGATACCATACAATCTACCGTAGCCAATGTAATTACCACTTATTATAGCCTCGTGAGTCAAAACGTGCAGATAAAGGCCCTGCAAGGCGCCATTGATATATCGCGCACGCAACTCCGCTATGCCAATGATAAATATACTGTTGGGCGGGTTGCCAAACTGGATGTATACAATGCGCAGATCAATCTTAATACTGATACTGCCACCCTAATATCTCAAATACAGCAATATAAGAATACACAGATACAACTTAACCGCCTGCTGGTACGCAACCTGCAAACAGATTTTTCTGTAGGCGATACCATACTGGTGAGCAATAAGCTGGTGCTGGGTGATATCATTACAAAAGCGCAAACGCAGAACCCCGCCATCTTATCGGCACAGATCAACAAACGCCTGGCCGAAATTAACCTGAAACAGGTACGCTCAACCCGGTACCCGGTAATCGGGGTAACATCAGGCTACACATTTAGCAACAGCCGCACCCCGGCAGGCTTTACCCTTACACAAAACGCGCATGGGCTTGCCTATGGGCTTACAGCCTCTATCAATATTTTTGACGGGCTTAACCAATGGCGTAAAGAGCGAAATGCCAAACTACAGATAGATAATGCCGAGATCAGCCGTAAACAAACACAGCTGGAAATAGAGGCACAGATCAGCAACTTTTTTGTAGCGTACCTCTCCGGGCTTGATCTTATCAAGATCAGCCAATCGAATGTGGAACTGACTAAAAAAAATCTCGATATATCACTTGAAAAATATCGCCTTGGCAACATTACCCCGCTGGAAATACGCGAAGCGCAACGTAATTATCTCAATGCCGAATCTGTGTACGCCAATGCCCTCTACCAATCAAAAATGGCCGAGGTTACCCTCCAGCAAATAACAAATAGCATAAATATTCAATAATTTACATAAAATGTATATTTTTGATAAATGCCTAATAAATTCCATACCTGCTTGCTGGTTGACGATAATTACATAGATAATTTCGTTACACGCAGGATATTGGAAAGCGTTGATTTCGCTGATGACATTGTTGTTATCCAATCGGCAACAGAAGCACTGGATGCATTGCAAACAGGCGCTGTTAAACCTGATGTTATTTTCCTTGATATTCGCATGCCGCAAATGAGCGGTTTTGAGTTTTTAAAAGCATACGAGGCATTAGGAACCGATAAGAGCGGCACAAAAATATTTATGCTTTCATCGTCGTTAGACCCTACCGACATGAACAACTCGCTTAGCAATAAATATGTTACCCAGTTTGTGCATAAACCTTTAACGCATGAGGCGCTCGAGGAACTTTGTACATGATATTAGTAGCAGATAGCGGATCATCGAAAACAGACTGGCTGCTGGCTATACCCGGCCAGGGCAACAAGGCTTTCAAATCAGCCGGTTTAAACCCTTATTTTTTATCAGAAAAAGAAATTGCCAGGATCATACAGGAGCAATTGCCTGACATGGCTGCCTATGCAGACGAGGTGACCGAAATTTACTTTTTTGGCGCGGGGTGTTCCAGCCCTGACAGGCATGAAATTGTGAGCAATGCCATCAGCAGTATTTTTACCGAGGCTTATGTAAGTGTTGACAGTGACCTGCTGGCATCGGCCTATGCGACCTGTGGCCACGAGAAAGGCTTTTGCTGCGTATTGGGCACCGGCTCCAATATTTCTTTTTTTGATGGCGACAACATCCACGACGGGCAGCATGGACTGGGCTACGTCCTGGGCGATGAAGGCAGCGGCACCTGGTTTGGAAAAATACTGTTAACCGACTATCTGTACGGCCGTATGCCGGCAGATATAGCCGCGAAATTTAAAGAAACCTTTAACCCCACCAAGGAAGCAGTTATAGAAAACGTATATCGCAAACCAAGGGGTAATGCCTACCTGGCCGCCTTCTCTAAATTTTTAACAGATATTCGCACTACCGTATACGCCCAAAATGTTTTGCAAAAGGGTTTACAGGAGTTTGTTGATACCAATATCAAGCAATCTTACCCTCAGTATGATAAGTTTAAGTGCCATTTTGTGGGGTCAATAGCTTATGTTTTTGCCGACGAGCTGAAAGCGGTTTGTAAGGCCAATGCTATACACGTGGGGAAAATTATACGCCAGCCTATTAACGATCTGCAGGAATTTATCCTGAAACGAGATAATACGGCCGAGTGATACGCGCTTTATTTCTTCCGGATACGGATCAATATAAATACTATGCCCAACACAGCCAGCACGCTGCCGGTTTTGGGCAGATAATCGCCATGCTCGGTATAAAAAGTAATATCGCTGTTCAGGTTAATATTCTGTTTTAAAGCGGTACGCACCCACCATTTACTTTGCTGTACAATATCGCCCCGCTGGTTAATAAAGGCAGATATGCCCGTATTGGCAGACCGGCATACCCAGCGGCGGTTCTCTATGGCGCGTAGCTTGGCATAATCCAGGTGTTGGTCTTTCCCAGAAGTATTTTCCCACCAACCATCATTGGTAACAACAGCGATAAATTGTGCGCCCTGCTTTACCGAACGTGCCACCCAATTACCCCATATAGACTCATAGCAGATAACCGGCGCCGCGCCAATACCGCTTTGCGAATAAAATACGCTTGGCTCGGTTTGCAGCCCATAGGCCGCCGTGGCACCGCCCAAATGCTCAAATGCGGGTTTAATAAAGGACAACGCGTTACCAAATGGCAATGCTTCCGCGCCGGGCACCAGCCGCGATTTATGGTAGAATTGTACCTTATCAGAATTTTCGATGTTGATGGCCGAGCTAAAACGATCATAGAACATGCCGCCATCTGTAGGGCTTGCCGTTGTGGTGGCGCGGGTAGCATAAAATTTATGTGTTTCGCCACCGGTAAGCACATTGCCGTTTTTATACTTGCTTAAAAACTGCTTTACCTGCAAAAAAGGTATTTCTGTACGGATGCGGTCTTCATCCATATCTTGCACCAGGGCGGTTTCGGGCCAGATGAAGTATTCCGTATTAGGCTGGGCTAATGAGTCTGACAGGTGCGTTAATATAGATAACTGCACATTAGGCGGCATGGAGCCCTCCTTCTCATACGGATCAATATTAGGCTGCACCACAATAATGTTGGATGGATTAGGCTGTTCATCATAATGATAATAAGTATACAGCGAAAACCCGAGTGGTACCGCTATGAAGAAGGCAAGCAAGGCAATAAGTTTTAAACGCGTTGCCTTAGCCTGATTTTCGCGCAGGCCAATATATACCAGAAAAGCCAGGATATTAACGATCCAAACCCAGATAGTACCGCCATATACACCCGTATAACTATACCATTGCACCCATTGGTGCGTAACCGCGAAACCATTGCCGAGCGTCATCCACGGGAAATTAAGGTCCCAGCTTTGGTGCAGGTACTCATACCCAATCCAAAAACACACTAATGCGCCAAGGCTGATGTCCCGGCTGGTAATTAGCCTTAACCTGTAGTATAGCCAGCACGCTGTTGCCATCAACAACGGCCCCAGCGCGTATGGAATAAGGGTAATAGGCACAGCGGTTACCGGCCCTATCATTTTAAGGGCATTGTACACCCAGTAAATGCATAGCACATTCCATACAAAAAAGCCCAGGAAAGTAGTATTAAATATCTTTTTACCCTTTTGCTTAACGTCGGCCCCGATGATATTCTCCATTGCCACCAGCATAGGTACAAATCCCACAAAAAGCATAAAAGTGGTGTAATGGGTAGGCGGCCAGGCCAGCCAAAGCATCAGCCCGGAAAAAACAGACAGCAGTATATTCCTTTTCATCAATTCTTTTCAGACTGGTGCGTCAACAAAAATAAACTTACTTTTTAAGGCCGATCTCTCTCAAACGTTCATCAAGGTATTCGCCCGCTGTAATATCGGTATACAATTTAGGGTGCTCCGCGTCAATGGTTGATGGTAAACTGGTGAGATCCATGTTTGATTTAGGATGCAGGAAGAAAGGAACCGAAAAGCGTGAGTTCTTCATTTCTTCGCGCGGAGGGTTCACTACTCTGTGCGTAGTTGATTTTAATTTATTATTGGTTAAACGCTGCAACATATCGCCTACGTTTACTACCAGGTCCTCACCGTGCGCTTTTACCGGGAACCAGGTATTATCCCGTGTAAGCAGCTCGAGGCCATCGGCGCTGGCGCCAATTAGTAAGGTAATGAGGTTAATATCCTCATGAGCGCCGGCACGCACTGCGTCGGCAGGCAAAGCATCAGGGTTCTCAATAGGAAAATAGTGCAGCGTACGTAATATGGAGTTACCGTTATGCACCTTATCATCAAAGTAATGCTCATCGAGTTCAAGATAAACCGCTATAGCCCTTAACAGGTGTATACCCGCGCCCTCCAGCTTTTTGTATACCTCTTCTGTAACCGCATTGAACTCGGGCTGCTCTTCCACCTTAACATTATCCGGGTATAATTCTTTTTCAGGAGCGCCATCGGTAACAGTTTGGCCAATTTGCCAAAACTCTTTCAGGTCAGGCACCTTAAAGCCTTTGGCTGTTTCTTTATTTTTACCTGTATAACCGCGCTGCCCCGCAAGGCCGGGGATCTCATATTTCGCTTTTATCTCCTCAGGCAGGGCAAAAAGCTCCTTTACCTGGGCGTATAGCTTATCAATTAGCTCTTTACTGAGCCCATGATTGGTAATGGTTACAAAGCCGGTTTCATTAAATGCTTTACCTATTGCATCAGAAAAAGCTTTGCGCTCTTCGGCATCGCCATTAATATAGGTGTTAAGATCCAGGCGAGGAATATTTACGGTACTCATATCTCAAATGTTTAAAGTCAAAATTATCCATTTTTTAGGGAGATTACATGCAACGGCGGTAAAAAAGCAATTACATGCATAATTACGCGGAACAACCAAAACAATTACATGGTTAAACGTTTGAGTTATTGTACAGTCTGACCTATACATAGCAACCAAAACCAGTAATAAACGGAAGTATGAAAAAGTTAAACCACATATGGGGAACAGCACTTGTGGCTCTTCTGCTGATCATATCGGCACCCAACAAAATATTCGCTCAGCCGGGAGGTTATGTTTCCAACCAGGAGTTCTATGATGAACTGGCTCCTTATGGCACCTGGGTATACGATGAACAGTATGGCAACGTATGGATACCCGATGTTGACCAGAACTTTAGGCCTTATGCTACCAATGGCTATTGGGCCATGACCGAGTATGGCAATACCTGGGTGTCTAATTACCCATGGGGATGGGCAGCCTTCCATTACGGCCGCTGGCGCTTTGATAACTACTACGGATGGGAATGGATTCCGGGTAGCGAATGGGCACCGGCATGGGTAAGCTGGAGAAATGGTGGCGGATACTATGGCTGGGCACCCCTTGAACCAAGGATAAGTATTAACGCTTACTATTCAAATGATTATTATATACCGGATAATTATTGGGTTTTTGCCCCTCAGCAATGCATCACCTACCCCAATATTTACAACTATTATGTACCCAGCTACCGGGTAAGGACTATTATCCAAAACACCACTTACATAAATAATACATATGTGTACAATAACCGCACTTATGTAGCAGGCCCGCGACGTGCAGATATCGAAAGGATAACCAATCGCCCTGTAAGGGTTTATAATGTGGTTAACGCCACGCAACCATCACGCATCACAGTAAATAATAATAATATTAATATTTACAGGCCGGAAGTACGCCGTGATGCCAACGCCCGCCCGGCACGTGTGGTAGATGCAGCGGCATACAGGCAGCAAAACCCAAATCAGCGTATTGCGAGTGTTGATAATCGCCGCGGAGCTGGATATAACCCATCTAATGCAGCAAGACTTGCACAAACTGTACGCAGTGCAGCGCCCGACACCAGGGTAGTTCGCGTAAATAGTACTGTAGAAGGCAGAGGCAATATTAATCCTGCAGCTAATGGCACCCGCCCCGGCCGTACCTTTACACCCGGGAATGCAGACCAACAACAACGAGGTATTGACCGCCAGCAAGCCGAGCAGCAACGCCAGGGATTTGACCAGGGACGCCAGGCAAGAGGCCATGTACAGCAGCAGCCCGAACAGCAACCTCAAAGGCAAACATATGATGGCAACCGCCAAGTGCGTGGCTATCAGGATTTGCAGCGCCAACAGCAAGAGCAGCTACGCCAGCAACAGGACCAACAGCGTCAGCAGCAAATGCAACAAGCCCGCGAACAACAAAGGCAACAACAGGACCAACAACGTCAGCAGCAAATGCAACAAGCCCGCGAACAACAACGCCAACAGCAGGAGCAGCAACGCCAGCAACAAGATCAACAGCGTCAGCAACAAATGCAGCAAGCTCGTGAGCAACAACGTCAACAGCAGGAGCAGCAACGCCAGCAACAAGATCAACGGCGTCAGCAGCAAATGCAGCAGGCTCGTGAGCAACAACGCCAACAGCAGGAGCAGCAGCGACAGCAACAGGATCAACAGCGTCAGCAGCAAATGCAGCAAGCTCGTGAGCAACAACGTC
>MKTS01000006.1 GCA_001898335.1 Mucilaginibacter sp. 44-25
ATGGCATCATTCAGTTTAAAAAGCCATATGAGGCCGAAGCGCAAAAGGCATTAGAGGAGTTGCTGCCTACCATAAAGTTTAGTGTACAATAGTAAGGCTCTTATTGAACCACTTTTTCGGGTTTTGGTCTGGCTTTTGAGTGGTAAGGGGTATTTGCCCACGTAAATGCTATCTTTGAGCCTATGCCCTTGCATTCAAACAGTATTATTATCATCCTGGGCACTATTGTGGTGCTCAGCTATTTTTTTAATCTCATAGCCAGGGTAACCCGTATACCATCAGTGCTGTTATTAATTGGTACGGGTATCGGTATCAGGTATTTCTCGCTTTATCAGGGTTTTGTTCAGCAGGATGTATCTCGTCTGGTAAAGATACTGGGCGTAGTGGGGCTCATCATGATCGTGCTGGAGGCCGCTTTGGAACTGGAGATAAACAGCCATAAGCTCCGCCTCATCCGCAATTCATTTTTCTCCGCGCTCGTGATCTCTTTGGTTTCGGCATTAGGTATAGGGTGGCTTATACAATACTGGCTGGGCGAATATTTTGATAAAGCCTTCCTTTACGCTATTCCCATGAGTATCATCAGCAGCGCTATCGTTATACCCAGTACCGAGCATTTGCCAGGGCCTAAAAAGGAGTTTATCATCTATGAATCTTCTTTTTCAGATATTATTGGCATCCTGGCTTTTAATTACATGTTATCTAAAAATTTGCTCAGCCTCATGTCGGGCGTATCATTTTTAGCTAACATTGGTTTGGCTATCTTGATCGCTGTAGCGGCATCCCTGTTTTTAATATTCATCCTGGCAAAAATTACTATCAAGCTAAAGTTTTTCCTGCTTTTCGCGGTTCTTTCTATTATTTATGCCACCGGCGAAGCTATTCATTTACCCTCTTTACTGATCATACTGGTATTCGGCCTGGTTTTAAACAATACGGATATCTTCTTCATCGGAAAATTAAAAAACTTTGCCTTGCCTGCAGATATGGAAGGTACGCTCACTGTGCTCCGCTCCATTACTGCCGAAACCTCTTTCCTAATCCGTACCTTCTTTTTTATTCTTTTTGGTTATACTATTAACCTCGACGTGCTGTTTGAACCTACCGTTTGGAAACTGGGTTCCCTGATCGTATTGGCGCTGTTGCTCATCAGGTTTCTTTATCTGCGATTTATTTTACGCACCAACCTGTTCCCCGAGCTTTTTCTGATGCCGCGTGGGCTTATTACCATCCTCTTATTTTACAGTATCCCGGCCGAAAAATCATTGCAGAGCTTTAACGTTGGCATTCTGTTTTTTGTGGTGGCAGTTACCAGCATATTAATGATGATAGGCCTGCTCATTTACAGGGAGGACACCAGGAATTTTGAACGGATAGATTCAGAAAAGATCAGCCAGGGGCGTTAAGATATATTACGGCTGCCTATTGAAGGTAATAGTGAATATTACCGGCGGCTTTCAACCGTGTAAACAAAACTGTCGGCTTTATAATACCCCAGGTTGTACTCTATAGGTCGCTCGCCCTGGTCAAAAACAAAACGTTTACGGAATAGTACCGGTTCGTTTACTTTGATCTGAAGCTTCTCGGCTATTAACGCGTCTGCAGCATGCGCGCTGATCTCTTCCTTAGATAAACTTGCAATAGTAGAGTAGTCCTGTTCCAATAATTCGTACAACGGGCGTTTAAAATCTTCATCGCCGGTTAGGCCAATACGTGGATGGAAGTAAGATATAAAATAAACAAAAGGTCCGTCGTTACGGCCACGTACACGTTCCATCTTCAGTACCTTCTTGTCGGTTTTTATTTCAAAGAAGTTGGCAAGTGTTTCATCCGGAAAAACCCAGGTAACATGCAGTTCAAAGTTTTTAATATTGATGCCCCGCAATTTCATCTCTTGCGAAAAGCTGAGCCAGTTGTTTGATTTTGAGCTTACTGTAGACTGATTTACTTTTGTGCCGGCACGTTTCTTACGTACCAGTAAACCTTCATATACCAGTTTATTAATGGCTTGCCTTAGCGTAGTGCGGGATATGGCAAGCAACTTAGCTAATTCAACCTCGTTAGGTAACAACCTGCCATTCTGGTATTCGTCCTGGCTTATCAGTTTCCTTAACAATTCTTCGGCCTGTATATGCAGGGGGATGGGGCTTTTATGGTCAATAGAATACTTCATACCGGTTGTTCATACAATGATAGGTATTTAATTGAGGTTGTGCAAATGTATGTACATATTGTAAATTATACACACGATTTTTTATCAATTTAGCTTAGTGATTTTAAAATTATTCCATAAATAAATTTGGATAAGAATTTTTTGTTTATATGTTTGTACATTATAAACCACCAATAATTTTATTTTAATACATCATTGCCGTTAGGTACTCCTATCGTTTGCTAAATGGCATTATATGTACATACATTACTACAAAAAATGAATATTGATACTCTCGAGCTCAAACAACAGCAGTTGACTTATCCTCAACTGCGTAAAACGCAGCAATATTTAATGCCGGTGAGGCTAACCGGCAATTCGGGGCAGCACAACGGCTACGATATTTATCCTGTTGCAACATTAGAGGCTGGTAAAATATTCACAGGGTTTGATACGCTTGCCGCTTATATCATCAAAAACAGAGCTGTTTTGATAGATGGATTTGGCGGCGTTTTTTGGGACAAGACCCAGCAGGAACTCCAGCGCTGTTTTAATGAAAAGGGCTTAAGCGTTAACTGGATATACACCGAAACATTTTTGAAGCCTACCGGTGAGATAGACGCATTGGTAAAACCCTTTCTTGGGGCGGACGACTCCGTTTGGGGTACTAAAGCTACGTTTGATTTAATTGATTTATTTGAGCCTGCAATTGAGCAGCAGGTGCCGGACGCCAAATTCGATATCAATATCGTTATAGGCACCGGCGCTGCTCTGGCGGGTTGGGCATCTCCCATCATTTACCTGGATGTTCCCAAGAATGAGATCCAGTTCAGGATGCGGGCCAGAAGCATTACCAACTTAGGTAATGCTAAAGTTGCCGAGCCTTTTCAGATGTATAAGCGCTTCTACTTTGTGGATTGGGTTTTACTCAATCAGCATAAAAAAAATATCCTCAACCGCATAGCCGTAATGGCCGATGCGCAATGGCCCGAAACCATTAACTGGGTGTATCAGCAGGACCTTGAAGCAGGGCTCGATCAGCTTAGTCGCTCGGTACTGCGCGTTCGCCCCTGGTTTGAACCCGGGGCCTGGGGCGGCCAGTGGATGAAAGAACATATCGATGGCCTTAATAAAGATGTGGTGAACCTGGCCTGGTCGTTTGAACTGATCGTGCCCGAGAACGGCCTGGTGTTTGAAAGCGATGGCAACCTGCTTGAGGTATCGTTTGATACCATCATGTTCAGTAATAACCAGCATATTTTGGGTAAACATGCCGCACGTTTTGGTGATGAGTTCCCCATCCGTTTCGACTTTTTGGATACTTACAAGGGTGGCAACCTATCCATCCAATGTCATCCGGCACTTAACTATATACAGGAAAACTTTGGCGAGAACATCACCCAGGATGAAACCTACTATATTCTTGATTGCGATGATAACGCAAATGTGTACCTGGGTTTTCAGGAGAATATAGATCCTTCAGGTTTCAGATCGGCCCTTGAAGAGAGCCAGGAAACGGGCAAAGCCATCGATATAGAAGAATATGTACAAGTACATAATGCGAAAAAGCATGACCTGTTCCTGATCCCCAATGGCACGGTACACAGCGCCGGCGCAGGGAACCTGGTGTTAGAGATCAGCGCTACACCTTACATCTTCACCTTTAAAATGTATGATTGGGTACGACTTGATCTCGACGGAAAACCACGCCCTATCAACATAGAACATGCCTTTAACAACCTCGATTTTTCGCGCAAAGGCGATAAGGTACAACAGGAATTGATATCGAAGCCGCAGGTAATAGAAAGCGCGCCGGGCTACCAACTGGTTCACCTGCCTACACATGCCGATCATTTTTATGATGTGCACCGACTGGAGTTTGACAGCTCGGTAACGGTAAATACGGATAATACCTGCCATGTGCTGATGCTGGTAGAAGGGCAAACCATATTGCTGCAAACCGCTTATGGTACCCAAAAGCAATTTGCTTACGCGGAAACATTTGTGGTGCCAGCTGCTGCGGGTTCATACAAACTCACTAACACCGGTAGCGGCCGGGCAAAAGTGATCAAAGCATTTTTAAAATAACAGCATGGCAAAAATAATACAACATACAACTACCAGAAAAGGCAGTGCCTACCTGTACCTTACTTGCCTGGTGGCCGCTTTAGGCGGGTTCCTGTTTGGGTTTGATACCGCGGTCATCTCAGGCACGGTAAGCCTGGTAAAGCACGATTTTTCGCTTGATGCCGTAAGCGAAGGCTGGTTTGTGAGCTGCGCCCTGCTGGGTTGTATCGCAGGCGTAAGTTTCTCGGGTAAAC
This sequence comes from Mucilaginibacter sp. 44-25, assembly GCA_001898335.1. Taxonomy (GTDB): domain Bacteria; phylum Bacteroidota; class Bacteroidia; order Sphingobacteriales; family Sphingobacteriaceae; genus Mucilaginibacter. Next base: position 4,474 of record MKTS01000006.1, read on the forward strand.
TGAGCGATAAATACGGGCGCAAAATAGTACTCATCCTATCAGCCGTTATGTTCCTGGCTTCAGCTTTAGGCTGTATGTGGTCCGGATCGTTCACCGCACTAATTATCTTTCGCCTCATAGGCGGTTTGGGTATAGGTGTTGCCTCAATGGTTTCGCCATTGTATATCTCCGAGTTTTCGCCATCGCGCTACCGGGGCATGATGGTTTCATTATATCAACTGGCGTTAACCATTGGTATTGTAGTTGCCTATTTCTCTAACGCTTACCTGGCTGCGCATGCCAATGATAGTTACTCAGAAGGCAGCATGCGAACCGTATTTTCAGCAGAGGTATGGCGTGCCATGCTTGGCCTTGGCGCCGCCCCCGCGTTTATATTCCTGCTTTCTTTATTCGCGGTACCCGAGTCGCCAAGATGGCTGTTACTTAAAGGCCGGGAACAAAAAGCGGAACAAATACTGATAAAAATTGATGGCGAAGAAGCTGCTGCGAGCGAGATAAGGGCGTTTAAAGAGCAGGACGATAATAACGATAAATCATTAAAAGAGCTTTTTAAACCTGTTTACAGAAAAGCGCTGTGGATAGGGCTATTACTTCCGTTCCTTTCCCAGGTATGCGGTATTAACGCCGTTATCTATTACGGCCCGCGTATTTTAGAGCAGGCAGGCTTTACGCTTAACAACGCTTTAGGCGGGCAGGTAACCATAGGGTTGGTAAACGTAGTTTTTACCTTTGTGGCCATTTTTACTATTGATAAATGGGGGCGCAGGCCATTGCTGTTCGCCGGAACCGGCGGTGCCGTTGCTGCACTGCTCATTATTGGTGCCCTGTTTGCACTTAATATTACCTCGGGCCTATGGATATTGATCTTTATCCTGGCATTTATTGCCTGTTTCGCGTTCTCTTTTGGCCCGGTATGCTGGGTTATTGTAAGTGAGATATTCCCTAACGCGGTGCGCGGTAAAGCTATGGCCCTGGCAACATTGTCTTTATGGATAGGGAATTTCCTGGTGGGGCAGTTAACGCCGGTAATGCTTGAGGGCCTTGGTTCATCATGGACATTCTGGCTGTTTGCCTTAAGCTGCTCACCCGCCTTATGGCTTACCTGGAAACTCATCCCCGAAACCAAAGGCCGCTCGCTCGAAAACATAGAAAAATACTGGAAGGACGATTACGCGCGGAGCCAACCTGATGGAAGTCCTTTACCAATTGCTACAAACCATAAATAAAACCAAACCCAACTAATCCAATAATTATGAGATCAAAACTACTCCACAACTTAAAACTAAAGTGGCTTTACACCCGGCCCCTGCTCGCCTTATTAGGCTTGGCCGGCGTCAGTGGCGCGGCACAGGCTGCTCCTATCAAAGCAAATACATATACTACCGTAAACCGCTTTGATAAAACCATAACCGGCCGCGTTACTGATGAGAATAATCAGCCTTTGCCGGGCGTAAATGTTAGCATTGCAGGTACAACAATAGGTACCACTACCGACGTTAATGGGCGCTACAGGCTGAATATACCTGATGCATACGCTGGCCGGAGCCTAACTTATTCATTCGTTGGTTACACCGCGCAAACCAATACCATTGATGGGCGTAACGAGATAAATGTGAGCCTAAAACCTAATAATACCAGCCTTAACGAGGTAGTTGTTGTAGGTTATGGCACGCAAAAACGTATTAATGTAACCGGTGCGGTAGGTACCATCAGCTCAAAAAATATTGAAAACAAACCTGTACTGAACACCTTTCAGGCATTACAGGGCGAATCGCCTAACTTAATTATCCAGCAAACCAATCTTAACCCGGGGAGTGATGTAACGGTTAATATCCGCGGTGTGGGTACGCTTGGCGATAATACGCCTTTGGTGGTGATTGATGGTATAGTAGGTGGTAATTTAAACACGCTTAACCCTAATGATATTGCCAGTGTATCGGTATTGAAAGATGCCGGTTCCGCGGCTATATACGGTTCTCGTGCTGCAAACGGCGTTATATTGGTAACTACAAAAGCCGGTAAGGTAAACTCAAAGCCAACGGTTAGTTACAATGGTAGTTTCGGCTTGCAGGATGCCAAGGTGCTGGTACATAAAGTAGATGCCTGGGATAACGCTTATTACAAGAACCAAGCGCTCATTAACTCCGGTTTGCCGCCTGCCTACACGCCGGAGCAAATACAGGCGCTTAAGGATGCCGGTAACGGCACCTGGGATATAGAGCATTTACTGAAGAAAGCGCCTTTGCAATCGCACAACGTTAGCTTAAGCGGTGGCGGCCAAAACAATTCGTACTATGTATCGGCAGGTTATCAGGATCAGGGCAGTAACCTGATCGGTAATGGTGGCTCGGGGGCCGATTTTGGTTACCAGAAATATAACCTCCGGATGAACCAAACTTCAATAGTTGGGAAATTCAGGTCCAATATCATCTTAAACTATACCAAAACCCGTAATAAAACCAATAGTGTTGGCGATAATAACATTTTTGCCGATGCCAACCGCGTGCCGCATAACTACAACTGGAAAGACGAGAATGGTAATTACCTCACCAACCCGGTAGCCTCACAGTATAACGAATATGGTGTGCTGGAAAAAGGTGGTTACAACCAGGCCGATAACGATGAGATATTTGGTGCCTTTAATGGCCAGTTAAGTATTACCAAAGACCTGAAACTGATCGGTGAGTTTGGCGGTACCATTCAAAATAATGGTACTTTTTTCCGCCGCACACAGGTTAATTACCTGCCTGCGGGCGTGTATGGCAATGACCTTACTGTGTTAGACGGTAACAGCAAATCGTTGTTAACCAATACCAAGTTATCAACCGAATACACCAAAAGGATCAACGATCATAGCTTTAAGATCCAGTTAGGTGTATCGAGCGAAACTTACAGCCAGCGCGGTTTCCAGTTACAAAAAACGCTTACCGACCCTCTGTTGGGTACACCAACAACCGGGACTATTGTTGATACCCAAAACTCAAACAATAGTATCGCGGTAAACTCGTCCAGCTTGCTGTCTGCATTCGGTCGTTTAAATTATTCCTACAAAGAAAGGTACTTGTTTGAGGCCTTGTTCCGCGAGGACGCGTCATCAAAGTTCGCGGCGGGTAACCGGGCAAGTTTCTTCCCATCGGTAAGTGCCGGCTGGATTGTTACGCAGGAATCGTTCATGGAACTGGTGAAAAACACGCTGAGCACTTTAAAATTAAGGGCATCATATGGTACGGTGGGTAACCAGAATGTTAACAACTATCAGTACCAAACTACTTATTTCAATTATCCTAACGCTTATGGCTTCGGCAACAATATTGTTGGCGGCGCAGGTACAAATATCGCGAACCGGGATATTACCTGGGAGAAAGCGGCTAAGCTTAACATTGGCTTGGATGCCGGTTTATTTGATGATAAGCTGACCGCCACTTTCGATTATTTCCGCGAGGTTAGGAGTAACATTCTTGCGCCTCGTGCCGATGTGCCTTTCATTTTCGGCGCAGGCTCTCCTGATTACAACGTGGCCAAAGTACGTAACACCGGCTGGGAAGCCGCCATTACCTATAACCTGCGCGGGAAAGAGGTGAGCCAAAGCTTCAGCATTAACGTTGCTGATAATAAAAACACCCTGTTAAAACTAACCGGTAGTGCAAGCGAAACTATTTACAACCAGGACGTATTCCAGTTGATACGCAGGGTAGGTGAGCCGGTTACGCAATACTATGGTTACCAAACCAATGGTTTTTTCCAGAACCAACAGGATATAGATAACTCACCAAAAATTGCCGGTAACAATGTACAGCCGGGCGATTTAAAGTTTAAAGACCGTAACGGTGATGGTATTATTGATGAAAAAGATAAAACCGTATTAGGTAACCCGTTCCCTCGTTACACCTTTGGTTTTACTTACCGTATTGCCTACAAAGGGTTTGATATGTCGTTGTTCATCCAGGGTGTTGGTAAACGCGACGCGTTCCTGCGCGGCGAACTGGTTGAGCCATTCCACTACGGATACGGCGCTACCGTATATGAGCATCAAACGGATATATGGTCGCCGAGCAATCCAAACGCCCGTTACCCGATATTGGCTAACATTGGTTCGCCATCAAATACCAACAACTGGCGCACGGGCTCAGACCTGTATAAATACGATGCCGCATACATACGCTTGAAAAACGTAAATATTGGCTACAGTTTTAGCCCTAATGTAACCAGGAAATTGGGCATACAACGCCTGAGGTTATCATTAATAGGCCAGAACCTGGCTACGCTTAGCAAACTGAAATTCATAGATCCGGAAACTTCAGAGTTTGGCAACAACCTTAGTCCTAATTCGGCATCCAACAGCGCAAGGCAATATCCGCTTCCGGTATTTTACGGGGCAGGCCTCGATATCACATTCTAAGAACAGATAAAATTTAAAACATAAGAAAATGAAATTTTACAAAAAGCTTTTGATCGTATCTGTTGCGGTTGCAGCTATATCGGGTTGTAAAAAGCTCGACATAGCACCAACAGACCGGTTCTCCGACCTTACCTTCTGGCAGGTTGATGCCAACGTTTACAACGCATTAAATAATAACTACAGCCTCCTTTATAACAGCGGTTTGTATTTTGATGCTGAGGCACTGTCTGATAACGCCTACTCGCCATCAGGCGACCTGAATGTGATCGCGAGCGGTAACGCCACCTCACAAACCGGCAAATTTGCAGGCGATTGGAATAACTATTATTCGGCCATTAAATCATGCAATATCTTCCTGGCCAATATTGATAAAAACTCAACCTTACCCGCTGCTACAAAAGCAAGGCTGGTGGCCGAAACCCGTTTTATCCGCGCGTTTGAGCATTTTAACCTGACCAAATGGTATGGCGATGTGCCCATTGTTGATAAGGACATATCGCCCGAAGAGGCACAAACCATATCACGCTCGCCTAAGGCCGCGGTGGTAAAGTTTGTAGTTGATGAGCTGGAAGCGATTGTTAACGACCTGCCATCGAGCACTAATTTGCCTGCAAACGAGAATGGCCGGATCACCAAAGGAGCCGCGTTGGCTTTAGAGGCCAGGGTGCTGTTGTACCAGGGCGATCGCATGGCGGATGTTGTTACCATCTGCGAAAAATTGATGAACGACCAGGGGACTTACGGCGCTTACGGTTTGGAGAGCAGCTACAGCGCATTGTTCAGCGATCCGAATGTGAACAAGAATACCAAAGAAAGCATCCTGTCATTACAATATGTGCCAACACTTCGCACATGGCAAAATTTCTGGGACTTTGCACCACGTACTGTTGGCGGCCGTGTAAGCAATATGGCGCCTACACAGGAGCTGGTTGATGATTATATTATGCTGAATGGTAAGGGTATCAAAGAAGCAGGGTCAGGCTACAACGAAAGCAATCCTTACGTTAACCGCGACCCACGCTTAACCGCTACCATTGTATATGACCGTTATACCTGGGTAAACGCCAATAACACCACAAAAACCATCTATATAAAGCCAGGTACCGACCCGGTACAACCAGGCCTGGATGAATACAGCGCGGGCTCGCAGGCAGCATCCGCAACCGCTTATTACTGGAGAAAATACTATGATCCGAGCGCCCTGGCTAATTTCGTATCGGGCAATAATCTGCATTTGATCAGGTACGCGGAGATACTATTAGATTATGCCGAAGCTAAACAAAGCCTTGGCCAGATGGATGCAACGGTATGGAATAAAACCATAGGTGCTTTGCGCCAACGCGCGGGCTTTACCGATGCCGGCGCGCTTAACTATCCGGGTGCAGCGGATATGACCAATATTATCCGTCGTGAGCGCCGGGTGGAGCTGGCTATGGAAGGCATACGACCCGATGATATCAGAAGGTGGAAGATTGCCGAAACCGTTATGAACGGTTACATCCATGGAGCCAAATTTTCAACCGATCAGAGTACCGATAATGGCTATATCAGAACCCAGCTGCGCAAGTTTAATCCTAACCGCGATTATTTATGGGCCATACCTGCGCATGATGTTGATCTGAACAAAAACCTTGGCCAAAACCCGGGTTACACCAATTAAACCTAATTAAATAAACCAATATGAGAAAGATAATGAAGCTGGCAGGTGGGCTGCTGCTGGCAATGATCATCACCAGTTCCTGCAAAAAGGATAATAAGCCATTGGATCTTAATTTTACTCCGGTAGGTACGTTGGCAACCCCAAATGATAATGCCGACGTAAAACTCGACCCTACAAGTTCTGCAAGTGTGCTTTTCAAGTGGGATGCCGCGCAGACCAATGATGGAGGTGTTATACTATATGAAATAGCTTTCGATAAAGAGGGCGGCGATTTTAGTAAACCGGTCGCTAAAGTACTGTCAGACGGAGCAGGCATACAGCCCCAGCTCACCATCAGCCATAAGGACCTTAACAAAATTGCCAGCGCGGCAGGTATCGCTTCGCTCAGTACGGGCAAATTGAAGTGGACGGTGATCGCGTCAAAAGGCATCAATGCAAAACCGGCATCAGTGGCGCGGAGTTTACAACTGGAGCGGCCTGCGGGCTTTGCCGAAAACCCAACTGAGCTTTACATCACTGGTTCTGCCACAGAAGGCGGCAGCGACCTGAGTAAGGCGGTTAAACTTAAAAAAGTTGAAGACGGCGTGTTTGAGATCTATACATCGTTAAAGGCTGGCGACTATTACCTGACCGATAAGAACAGCGATGGCGGTAAAAGATATTATATAGACAATGGTATTATCAAAGAAGGTACAAATACCGTAACCGTTACCGGTGATGCAAAAACGTACCGTTTAAATTATGATTTTACGTCGGCCACAACCAAATCAATGCAGATACAATCCATAGGTTTGTACATGTCGGCATACGGCACAGAAATAGGTACGCTTAATTACATCGGTAACGGTGTATTCGAAGCGCCTAAAATTGCGGTAGAGTTTTACCAGTTCTCATGGGGGCGGGATGAGCGATACAAATTTATCCTGCATACAGCCGCCGGTTTAGAGTATCAGGGCAGTACCAACGCCAACAACGTTGCGCCTGCGGGCCAGCCGGCATCATACTTTTACCTGGTGCCCGTTAGCAATTCGCAGTGGGATAATACCTACAAGTTTGACCCATCTGCCGACAGGAAAAATGTAAAAGTTGATGTGATGTTCCAGCCAACAGCCTATACACATAAAGTAACTGTACTATAAATGATAACAGCACCTGCTGCTTGCGGCAGGTGCCTTTAATGCCTTGTAAAGATGAGAAGACGAATATTTGGATTGGCTGTAGCGGTTGCTTTGTTTGCAACGTCATGTAGTAAGGATAACCCGGTTACGCCCGGCACAGGTGGGGGTGGTACAAAACCGCCGGTAGACCCACCTGTAACAAGTGTTGATTATTTATCCCTGGCCAAAGAAACAAGGAACTTTATTACCAACAACCTGCTTACATCAAACTTTAGTTACCGCGCCAATACAACCACACATGCTAATAATTGCTACGAGTGGTACAACGTAAGCCAGATATATGCTGATGCGGCGCTTATTGCCGCGGGTGACGCTTCACAACTTACGTATATGAACCGGACCTTCCAGTTTATGGAAAATTTTTGGGACAAGGCGGATTTGCGTGGCGGCTATTTCGCATCGGTTAATTTAAACGGTACAGGAGCCGCTGGAGATAAATATGTTGATGACAATGGCCTTACCGGCATGGTTTACCTGGAGGCTTACGAAGTAACCAGCGGCGCTGATAAAGCGGCTTACCTGGCCAAGGCAAAAGCCTGTGCCGACTGGCTGATCAATAGCGGCTTGTGGGATAATACCTATGGGGGAGGCTTTTGGTGGAACACATCCAAGCCCGATAAACCAACGCAATCTAATGGTGTGGCTATGCAGCTTTTCGCCAAGTTATACACCTTAACCGGCGAAACTACTTATCGTGATTGGGCGATAAAGGTGAACGACTGGCTGCGCACCAACATGTACGATTCCGCGAGCGGCTTGTACATCTGGAAAATTGATGGGGGCGGCACAGGTACAAAGCACTATGAGAAATTTACATATGATAATGCCGTTATGCTTGAGGCTGACATCCTGCTGGGAGAGGCAATAAAAGATCCGTCATACCTGGCTAAGGCACAGGCAATAGGAAATGCCATGAACGCGGTATTGTGGAACGCTCAGTATAAAGGCTACATTTTTAATACCGACCCCACCCAAACCCGGGTAAATCCTGCCTGGTGTGGCTGGGGCAGCCAGGGCATGATGCGGCTGTACGAACAGGATAAAAACGAAAAATGGTTAACCTATGCGCGTAATAATATTGATGCTTTAAATAAAGCCACACGTAATGCCGATTCTAAAGCCTACTATTTTTTCGCGGGCTTTGCGGGTAACGACCGCGCGCCGGAGATAGAAGGGGTAGACCAGGCCTGGATGCAGCGTATACAGGCAATGATGGCTAAATACACGAATAAATAAAAGCGGCCCTGCCGTTCTGTTGATATAATTTACATGAATATAAAGTATATTTCTGTTGCTGCATTTTTGGCGTTCGCGCTGGCGGGTTGCAGTACCAAACGCGAAAGCGTTTTAAGATACGTTGACCCTAACATCGGTACAGCACATAGTCGCTGGTTTTTTTATACACCTGCTGCGGTGCCTTATGGTATGGCTAAACTTGCGCCATCAACTAATGGGAGCTATGGTAACCCTTCAGGTTGGGAAGCAGTTGGGTATGATACCCGCCAGAACTCTATTGAAGGCTTTGTACATTTCCACGAATGGCAGGTGGGTGGGGTAAATTATATGCCTACCACGGGAGCAATTGTTACAAAGCCCGGCGATCTGGAAAGAAAAACACCAGGTTACCGTTCAGGTTTCGACAGAAAGAATCAGGTTGCTGAACCGGGCTACTACAAAGTACTGCTGGACGATTACCATATAACTGCCGAATTAACTGCGACCAAGCGTGTGGGTTTCCAACGCTACACGTTCCCGAAGAATGACCGATCCCACATTATTTTGGATATTGGTAACAAGCAGGGAGAAAGCGATATCGTTACTGATGCCAGTATTAAGATGCTTGATGATACCCATTTTGAAGGTTTTGTAAGCACTTATCCCAAGTACGTTAAAATATATGACCTGCAAGGAAAGGTGAACATGTATTTCTATGGAGAGCTGAGCAAAAAACCTGAAAGCGTAACCGCTTTTACAGCAGACCAGGTATCTGATGGAAGGAATACTGCTGAAGGCAAAGGCGCTGGATTAGTACTGAACTATCATACAACGGATAACGAAACCATTGAGGTAAAGACAGGGCTTTCATACACATCAACCATCAAAGCTAAAGCTAATTTTTTGGCCGAAGCAAAGGGCCTGAGTTTTGACAAAGCAAAGCAACAGGCACAGGAAATCTGGCAGGAGCAACTCGGCAAAATAGCTGTTGAAGATAACGACGTACAAAATAAAACCAAATTTTACACAGGACTTTTCCATGCGCTGTTGGGCCGCGGTATAGCCAGTGATGTTAACGGCGATTACCCTAAGCATGGCGGGCAAACCGGCCAACTACCGGCACAGGGAAATAACGCGCTTAAAGCCGAATTTATTAATTCTGATGCCATATGGGGTGGGTTCTGGAACATAACACAATTGTGGGCGCTATCATACCCCGAGTGGTATGGCAGCTTCGTGAATACGGAGCTTCAATTGTATAAAGACAAGGGCTGGTTTGGCGATGGTATTGCAAACAGCGAATATGTATCAGGCGTGGGAACCAACTTTGTAGGGCTTGCAGTAGCGGGTGCTTACAATACAGGCATCCGTAATTACGATGTTGACCTGGCTTATGAAGCGGTCAAGGCAAATGAACTTAACTATAAGAACCGTGCTGTGGGTTCGGGTAAATTAGATATCAAAGCTTTTTTGGAGCACGGGTATGTGCCTTATTTTGACCAGACCGGCCGTGATTTTGTGACCGATTCTACCGGGTCAAATTTCGCCGGTTCTCATACTTTGGAATATAGTTATAGCGCCTTCGCCGCTGCGCAAATGGCCAAAGCGATGGGCAAAACAGCCGATTATAACAGGTTCATCAAACTATCTAACGGTTGGCGGTATATTTTTAATCCGCAAAATAAACTGATGCAGCCTAAACGCGCCAACGGCAGCTTTATCGAAAAGTTTGACCCATACCAGCCCTGGCGCGGCTTTCAGGAAGGCAACGCGGTGCAGTACACTTTTTATGTGCCTCAAAATCCGGCAGGTTTAATTAATGCTATTGGTAAGGATAATTTTAATAAGCGTTTGGATAGCATCTTTACCGTATCAGAAAAACTGGGCTTCGGAGGCGGTAAAACCATTGATGCGTTTGCAGGCATTAATTCTATTTACAACCATGGTAACCAGCCCAACCTGCATATCAGCTGGTTATTCAATTTCTCGGGTAAACCCTGGCTTACCCAAAAATGGACAAGGGCAATAGGGCAGGAGTTCTACGGTACCGAGCCTATTCACGGCTACGGTTACGGGCAGGACGAAGACCAGGGGCAGTTAGGCTCGTGGTATGTGATCAACGCACTTGGCTTGTTTGACGTTAAAGGTTTTACCGACTTGAGGCCGATAATTGAACTGGGTAGCCCGTTATTTACAAAAGCGATGGTAACGCTGGGTAATGGTAAAAAGCTCACGATAGAAACCCGGAACAACTCAAAACAGAACGTATACATCCAATCGGCAACGTTTAACGGCAAGGCATTAGATAACTGTTGGCTATATCGCGATGAGCTGATGAAGGGAGGCGAACTGAAATTTGTAATGGGCAGTCGGCCAAACACTTCCTGGGGAACCAAGGTGCCACCCCCATCAGCTCAATAAAACATATGATGATGAATAAACGCATCTATCTTAGCCTTGCAGCAGCAATTTTGCCATTGGTAACGCTTGCGCAGCCAAACGCCGCCGAATATAAAAAGCGTGCTGAAAGCATATATCGATTGGTTTGGTCACATTACCGTGTAGCTAAATACAATGGCCTTTTCTTAGAGAACTATCCATCCGGAAGAAGTGATTCGCTCAATTACTTCCAGGGCGAATCGGTGAAGGAAAAAGAGGTAAGTTTTTTGTGGCCTTTTTCAGGTGTTTTTACCTCAACGAATATTTTGATGCGGGTACCCGGGCTTAAGGCTAAATACAAGCCTTATCAGGATAGTTTGGTAACAGGCATAGAACAATACCGGGATACTTTACGCCAGCCGCCGGGCTACCAGGCCTATCCGGTTAGGTTTGAAAAAGCTGACAGGTATTATGATGATAATGGTTTAGTGGGGATAGATTATATGGAATCTTATTTCAATACCCATAACCCACTTTACTTAAAGCGTGCTAAAGAGGTTTTCAAATTTATACTAAGCGGCTGGAATAATGATGCAGGTGGTGGTGTAACCTGGCTGGAGGGCCACAATGATCAGAAACCGGCTTGCAGCAACGGCATGGCCACGTTAACCGCTCTCAAGATATACGAGGGTAGTAAAGAACATTATTATCTTGAGCAGGGGAAACGTTTTTACAACTGGATGTATAATATACTACGCGATAGCACCACCGGCATCATTAGTAATGATGTGAAATTGGATGGCAAACAAAACCGGATATTCTGGACCTATAATACAGGTTCGCTAATAGAAGCTGCCGTATTGCTTTACAAATTTACCGGCGAGGCTAAATACCTTGCCCAGGCTAAACAACTGGCAGCAAGCAGTTATGGCTATTACAGCAAATTGCCACACAGTAAAGCATTAAAGTTGCATATTGATGTGCCCTGGTTTGTGACGGTATTGTTCAGGGGGTATGAAGCGCTGTATAAAATAGATCATAACTACCAGTACATAGCCGCTATTGAGCACGACCTCAATTACGCGTGGCAAAACTCAAGGGATAAATATGGTTTTATCACCAAAAGTTGGTTACCCGATACAAAACAACTTGCAAAGCCAAAGTGGTTACTGGATGAGGCCTGTATAGCCGAGCTTTACGCAAGGTTGTACATGTTAAAAACTATCAAGTAATAATATTGTGAATTATAAAAGTTGAGTATGAACCGCAGGTGTCGAGAGCCTGCGGTTTTTTAATGAAATACTTTGAGCATTTGTGAGTGTTTATGCTATAGAGTAATACTAATCTGAACGGCGGTATAAGTTCTATCATTTTTTGCTCGTCTTATATCGGGCAATACTTTATAAGTAACCACTTTTTGGGGATTATGGTCACGGTGTTTGTGCAAACTATGTGCAAATAAATTATCTGTAGATGAGTAAATCAACTTTAGCATACAAACAAAAAAGCCCTCAGAACTTAATCTGAAGGCTTTATGTTGTGGGAGCAACAGGATTCGAACCTGTGACCCTCTGCTTGTAAGGCAGATGCTCTGAACCAGCTGAGCTATGCTCCCTTGCGTTTGGGAATGCAAATATAGAGTTTAGTTTTATTGTGTCAAAAAAAATATTTAAAAAAAATATAAGTTGCAGTAAAGCAGTTAATTATTTTTAATCACATGGCTTTATCATGGCCATGACGCGGGTCTTCGGGTAAAATTTCCATTTGAGGGTAGTCAATATAGTCGGCATACCATTGTATGGCGCTTACCACATCTAAGGCGTCCTCCGCGTTAATGTTGATGGTCTCGAACGCGTATAGTTTATTATGGGCGTAGCCGTATAACTGTATTTCATTGTCACTTGCCGTGAAATTATCTTCATTTAAGCAGTACACACGTATTTTCAAGTTGGTATCTCTTGAGTGTATCACATCCCGGCAAGGGTTACCGGGGTCGGTTGCTAATAAATACACATTGTGTTCCATACTATCTCTAACATTGATAGTTACAATTAGTTTAGAAATAGTTGTAAACAGACGTTTCCTATAGCGGAAATTAAAATGCGATTAAGAGTTAAATTTCTACACTATGAGAAGCAAATTCTACAGCAATTTTTCCTTCTTCTTTAAATAATGGCATTTTTAAGCAAATTTCAGCTTTTTAATAGCGGGCATTATGTTTGTATAAATTTAAATACCCTTCTCAAAGGGAGTTTTTCATAGGTAGATGTAGGGCCGAAATACTGCGAGAGTCTTTCGGCCTTTTTTGTGCCTTTTAATCACTCCCGTTTGCTATAAACACTCCCATTTGCTATAAAGTTAAAAAGTATAAAATCCGCATTAAACAAAGCGGCGTAATTCCCTGTATAAAACATTAATATAAACTAAAACAACTTTTATGAAAACAGACATTAACCCAATTTCAGGCGGGGCAAACATGGCCAGAAGGTCGTTCTTGCGTTATGCCGGTGCAGGGGCTGCTGCCGTAGCAGTTTTGGGAGCCACCGCCTGCCATAAAGACCGTGTAATGGTTGACCCCGTGAACGGTACAGATATCGGTTCTGGCGATATTGGTATACTTAATTATGCTTACGCGCTTGAACAATTAGAAGCAGCGTTCTACACTCAGGTAGTGGCTACCCCTTACAGCGGAATCACCAATCTCGAGTTAACCTACATGACTGACATACGCGACCATGAGGTGATACACCGCGAATTTTTTAAAGCGGCTTTAGGCACAAGCGCTATTAAGCAACTTACTCCTGATTTCAGTAAGATCAATTTTAGCAGCCGCGATAACGTTTTGGCTACTGCTAAAGCTTTTGAAGACCTTGGTGTGCAGGCTTATGACGGTGCAGGCTATCTCATTCAGAGCGCTACTTATTTAACCATAGCCGGTAAAATTGTGTCTGTTGAGGCAAGGCATGCGGCTTTAATTGCTAACCTGATCAATGGAGGAAGCTTTGTATCATCAGACCAGGTAGATGCCAACGGATTAAACGGCTCTAAAGCTATTGCCGATGTATTGCCAATAGCTAATGCCTTCCTAAAAACTAAAGTTTCCGCTTCAAGCTTTAATTACACCATTTAACCCTACGGCCATGAATATATTTAACATTATAGACGAAATTGAAAAGGTAGACCCGGAAATAACAGAACGTTTAAACCCGCGCCGTGCTGCCATAAAAAATATTACCAGCTTTGGTTCAAAAGTAGCTGTTGCAGCCTTGCCTTTCGCATTAGGTACTATGCTTAAGAGGGCTTATGGTGCAGCTTCTACAACAGATGTGGTAGGTGTGTTAAACTTTGCTTTAACACTGGAATACCTGGAGGCCGCGTTTTATAACCAGGGCTTTGCCAGTACAGGCTTAATACCTTCAGGTAACAGCGATTACATAGGTGTGATCAGACGTGACGAAAACGCGCACGTTAAGTTTTTGCAGAATGTGATCACTTCACTTAACGCTACTCCGGTACAGGCTTCTACGTACGACTTTACAGGCGGTAACAACAAAGGTAATGGTCCTTTTAAAGATGTATTTACCAATTACGCAACCTTTTTAGCGGTAGCGCAGGTATTTGAAGATACCGGTGTGCGTGCTTATAAAGGCCAGGCGCCTGTATTATTGGGTAACCAAACTGTATTAACAGCAGCATTATCTATACATGCGGTTGAGGCACGCCATGCTTCTGCCATCCGTAAACTGCGCCGCGACCTTAACCAGGCGCCTAATAACAAACCGTACATTGTAAGTTCAGCTTCATTAGGTAACGATACTGGTTTATCTTTGGTTGACGCTAACTACGCAGGTGAGGAGAATGTAACCCAGGGTGGTGTTAACCTGGTAACTGCACTTAATGTTTCTACCGAAGCGGCATCAGCAGCTTTTGACGAACCACTTACTAAAGATCAGGTTACCAGCCTGGTAGTAGGTTCATTTATTGTGCAATAATTATCTACATTATAAAACAAGAAAGCCCGGTGAATACCGGGCTTTCTTGTTTTAATTACGTACCGGCCGCTGGCCCGGCTGGCGTTGCTGCTCTTGCTGCTGCTGACGCTGTTGGTCCTGTTGTTGGCGTTGCTGCTCACGGGCCTGTTGCATTTGCTG
>MKTS01000007.1 GCA_001898335.1 Mucilaginibacter sp. 44-25
CTAAATCGCTCACAATCAACGATTTATCTCCTGAAGTTATCAACATATTTCGACTCTTGATTCGCATTATTTATAAATGGACCGCTGGTATTAGGGTCCGGAATTCTCTCTGTAAATCTGCTGATTACAGTTCGTCCTTGCGGTGATACCGGTCATCCAGTTGACTGATCTTCATCAGCTTTTTTGCTTTCTTCCGTGAGGAGGTAATTGTTCAGGATCACGACAAAATCACTTACGGCATCTTTGATTTTAGTTATGTGTCCGAAGATCTTGTTCCGATCCATACGCTCGTAATAATGCTCGATAAGGGATGCTGAAAGCTGGACGTTGGTTAGTGGTGAGCGGAGCTCATGTGAAACTTTAGCCAGGAAGTCGGTTTTCGATTGATTAAGGTCGACCTGCTTTTGCAGCAACCCATGTAACAGCGTGTTTTCCATTTCCAACTGATCAATCCGCTCAAGTGAAATCTCGTGATTTTTCTCCGTTGAAATGCAGGGTTCCATAATGAGCAGGTCAAGTTTATCGTTCATCATATTGGCCGGGTTAGTCCCGTTTTGCTTCCTGGAACCGGGACCGGCACCATCGCCGCTGCCGGTCTCGGCAAAAAACTCAAACAAGTTTGTCAGCAAACGCATAGTTATAACTACTTAGGTGGCTTTGATCATTTCTGTTTCAATGATCTTTTTCCGTTCATGATATTCTTCTTTACCGATCTCACCCGAAGCGAAACGCTTGAGTAAAAGATCCAGCGGGCCGTCTTTTTTATTGCGCTGGCCGGGGATATTGTAACGCACAGCAAATATCCAGGTCAGCATGATAAACCACGCAAACCACCAAATGAGGTCCATCCCCCAAAAACTATTGTTATAATACATGATTTCTGTTTTTAAATTGTGCCTATTATAATAGCGCGATTTCCCGGTAACTTTGAATCAGTAAATTGTTTATTTCGGCTTTAATTAAGACAAAAAGATTCCCGGACTGATCAGGTAGCAAGTCCGCAATTTTAGCGAGCGACGCTACTTTTTGATAGTATTTTTTATTTTCCCACATTTCCAATCTTTCTTCAGCCCGTGCCAATTCCTCATCAACCAATATTGCGCGCATCTACAGGCAGCCTTGGGTCCCTGATACATTGTGATATAACGGTGTTTGCTGAAAATTCCTGATAATTAAAAGGTAAATAGATGGCTAATTAAGGCGGGAGGCTGACCACCCGCCTTAAATATTAATTTTCGAAATAGTCAACATACAGCTCGTTATCAACTTCGCAAACACCGGGTGCATTCCAGGCAATACGGTCCGCCTCGTCTTTCTGATAAAGTGAATGTACCGAACCCAGGGTAACCCGGCTGCCATTGCCCTTTACTTCGATATCCTGATCGCTAACAGACCAGTTACGTGCAAGTGCTTCTTCGATTTCTTTCGTTTCGATCTCATCTTGCCTTTCTGCCTGGATCGTGATATCATTGGTAACACCGATTACACCCATTAATGGTTTAACTGCGTTTTTAGCTGCATCCCTTTGAAAATTCCAGTCCAAAGCCCCTTCCAATTTTACCCAGCCGTTTTCAACAAATACCTTTACCTTATTATCCGGTATGTAGTTCGCCTTCAAAGCGTCGATCACCTCTTTGGCGATTTCTGTATCGCTTTTTCTGTAATCACTTTGAAATTTAATCGTAATGTCTTCAGCTACGGCTTTTACACCGGCAACACTTTTAGCAGCATTTTCAGCTTGCTGTTTTTTCAGGTAATTGTCAACGGTACCTGTCAGGGTGATCACACCATCTTTGGCGGTTACGCCAATTTCACCGGCATTCAATAATGGTTCCCATTTGATCGCGTTTTCGACGTCCTGTTGTAATTGTTCATTTGTTCTCATTTTCGATGTTGTCAGAAGCTTTAATTTTTTGGCTTACTGATAGATCAAAAGTGCGGAGAATGAATTACCGGGAGAATGATGCGCGTCACCCTGTAATATGTTTGAGAACAGTTATGTATAGTTCAGACTGGTCTTTTTCAATTCTTTAGTGTATGGCCAGAGAGAAGATAATGATAGGCGATATGTAAAGATGATCCGGGACTGTGTGAAAAAACCACCGTTTTTTTGACTTATCTGGCTTTTTCATGTTTTAACGTAATGATCTTTTTGTAGAACCAGTATTTGGTAAATTCAGCGGCACACAAATAGCCCGTAATGATCAGCAGCATCCAGCCATAATAAATAACCGGCAGTCTGGTAAACCCGAACCAGGAAAATAAGGGTGTAAACGGTAAAGCCAGCACCAGCAAAAGCACAAATATCGTGGCGATAGCGAGATATTTTCCGGGCAGGCTTTTAAAGAATGGTATACGCGTCCTGACCACCAGCACGATCAGGATGGCAGAGATCACTGACTCTAAAAACCAGCCGGTTTGAAAAGCTTTCTCCCTGGCATGTAATACAGATAATAAAATCCCGAACATAAGATAATCGAATACAGAGCTTAGGAGGCCAAATGTAACCATGAACCGTTTAATAAAACCAAGTTCCCAGCGCTGCGGGTTCATCATATTGACGAGTTCCACCCTATCAGTGGAAATAGCCATTTCCGGAAGATCAGTCAACAGATTAGTTAGCAGGATCTGTTTTGGCAGTAATGGCAAAAATGGCAGAAAAAGTGATGCTCCGGCCATACTAAACATGTTGCCGAAATTAGCGCTGGTAGACATGAATATATACTTCATGGTATTGGTAAAGGTTTTACGACCTTCTTTTATACCCAGTGTCAATACTTCCAGGTCACGGCTCAACAAAACGATATCGGCCGACTCTTTGGCCACATCTACTGCGGTATCGACTGAAATGCCCACATCGGCCATATGCAATGCCGGTGCATCATTGATCCCATCGCCCATAAATCCAACAACGTGTCCGGCTTTTTTTAAAACCGAAATGATCCTTTCCTTTTGATCAGGTTGCACTTCCGCAAAAATATCGGTAAGCGGCGCTTTATGGAACAACGCGGAGCTGCTCATTTTCATCATCGCCTCACCGGTGATGATCTTCGGAGATTTGATGCCGATCTGCAGGGCAACGCTTTCAGCCACCAAAGCATTGTCCCCGGTTATGATCTTTAATTTAACACCGAGGGTATTTAGCTCTGCAAGCGTATCTGCGACCTTAATTTTTGGCGGATCGAACAGCGTGATGAAACCTAAAAAGATCATTTCCCTTTCTTCAGCTTTGGTAAAATCCACGCTGGGGTCAGTCTTTTTATAAGCAACCCCCAGCGTCCGGTAACCTGCTTTGCTTAACTGGTCATACTGTTGCAGAATGGTTGCTTTGCTGGCTGCCAGCGCGGTAATTCCTCCATCACCGGTTTCCACCTGTGCGCAGATCGACAGGATCAGACTAAGCGCCCCTTTGGTAATGGCTATACTTTCATTCCCGTTCCTGACCTGGATGGTCAGCCTTTTGCGTATAAAATCATAAGGTATTTCTGCCTGAACACTGTAGACCGCATCATCACCTTTGAAAGCCGCGCAGATCGCCTTATCGATGGGATTGCTGAATCCTTGCTGTAACGAGGCGTTCAGCCAGGCATATTTTAATACCTTTTCACTGTGCTTTCCGTTACTGTCCAGACTGTCTTTAACATTGACCTTACCCTCGGTTATGGTACCAGTTTTATCGGTGCAAAGGATATTCATACTGCCCAGGTTCTCAATTGCGGACAAGCGCTTGACGATCACATTTTGTTTAGCCATACGTCTGGCACCATTTGAAAGGTTGACACTGACTATTGCAGGCAGCAATTGTGGGGTGAGCCCAATGGCCAGCGCCAGCGAGAACATAAAGGAATCCAGTACGGGCTTGTGTAAAAAGACATTGATCGCAAATATCAGGAGCACCAAGAGCAAAGTGATCTGCATCAGCATATAGCCGAATTTTCTGATCCCTTTTTCAAATTCTGTCTCCGGGGCTTTGAATTGCAAGGCGGCAGAGATCTGACCAAACTCCGTATTTTTCCCTGTATTAACGGCTATCACTGTCGCTTTTCCACTCAGCACATGCGACCCCATAAACACCACGTTAGTTCTCCTGGCCAGGGGTGTGTCAACAGTTAAAATTCCGGCATTTTTTTCAACCGGGTAGGTCTCGCCGGTAAAAGCAGCCTCATCAACAAAGAGTTCCTGCGATTGCAGGATCAAACTGTCGCCGGGAATAATATCACCAGCCGATAGCAGAATAATGTCCCCGGGAACTACTTCTTCAACCGTGACCGATTTTTTCTTGCCGTCTCTAAGCACATCGCAATGCAGCTGTACCAGTTTCAACAATTCGCTTACCGCTTTTGCCGCCCCCTTTTCCTGCCAAAAGCCAAGGCCGCTGCTGATCAGCACAATGACAAAAATGATAACCGTATCAGGTATATCGCCCAAAGCGGCAGATAATATCGCCGCCCCCAATAACAGCAGGGTGACAGGGCTTTTGAACTGAGAAAGAAATAAGATCAATACTGAAGAATGTTCTGCCGCTTTAATGCTGTTCGGACCAAACACTTTTGCTTTTTTTAAAGCCTCTGCTTCGGTCAGCCCGGTACTTCGACTGGCCAAGCTACTAAATGCTTCGTCAGCGATTAAATGCCAAAAATCTTTCGGTTTTTTTTTGGCACTTGTATCAGTCAACGCCTCCATTTCCAGTCCAGTATTTCGGGCATATCTTTACCATGGGTCCGGATATAGTCCTTGTGTTTAATCAGTTTATCCTGCAGTTGTTGTTTCAAATAAACTCCTTTACTGCCAGTTTGCGGCAGGCGGTCGATCACATCCATCACCAAATGGAAACGGTCCAGCTCATTCAGTACGGTCATATCAAATGAAGTGGTGATCGTTCCCTCTTCATTATATCCCCTTACGTGCATATTGACATTGTTGGCCCGGTTATAAGTTAAACGGTGCACCAGGTAAGGATAGCCGTGAAAGGCAAAGATGACCGGCTTATCAGTTGTAAATAATTCGTTATAGTCCTTATCAGTAAGACCGTGTGTATGTTCTGAACTCTTTTGCAGTTTAAACAGATCGACAACATTGATCACCCGGATTTTTAATTCCGGTAAATGCTCATGAAGGATCGAAACCGCCGCAAGTGTTTCCAGCGTCGGTACATCACCGCAGCAGGCCATCACCACATCCGGTTCGGAGGCCTGGTCATTACTGGCAAAATTCCAGATGCTGATTCCCCGTGTGCAATGCTCCACGGCTTCGGTTATCGTTAGCCACTGTGGTGCAGCATGTTTGGCCGCCACGATCACGTTAACATAATGGTAGCTTTGCAGGCAATGATCCATCACCGAAAGCAGGCAATTGGCGTCAGGCGGTAAATAAACCCGCACGATGGCTGCTTTTTTATTGACCACATGATCTATAAAACCCGGGTCCTGGTGGGTAAAGCCATTATGGTCCTGCCGCCATACGGTCGAGGTCAGCAGGATATTCAGCGAGGCGATTCTTCTGCGCCAGGGTAGTTCCGAACTGGTTTTCAACCATTTGGCATGCTGGTTGAACATGGAATCCACGATATGGATAAATGCTTCGTAACAATTGAACAGCCCGTGCCTGCCGGTTAGCAAATAGCCTTCCAGCCAGCCTTCGCACTGGTGCTCGCTCAGCATTTCTACTACACTGCCTTCAGGGGCCAGGAATTCATCATGTGGCTTTACAGGTGCATCCCATTGGCGGCCGGTTACTTCAAAAACAGCCTCCAGGCGGTTAGATACCGTTTCATCGGGGCCAAAAATCCGAAAGTTCCTTTTTTCCTGGTTGGCTTTGATTACGTCGCGTAAGAACCTGCCGCAGACAAAGGTATCGCCTTCGCCCAATGTTCCGGGGCTCGCCACGCTTACCGCATAATCACGGAAGTCAGGCATACGTAGCTCACGTAATAGCTGCCCGCCATTGGCATGCGGGTTAGCGCCCATCCGGCGGTACCCTTTGGGAGCCAAAGTTTGCAGTTCAGGGATTAATTTACCCTGTTCATCAAATAACTCTTCAGGCTTATAACTTTTCAGCCAATTTTCCAGTAAAGCTAAGTGCTCAGGTGGCGCTGACGCTGAAACCGAAAGCGGGATCTGGTGCGCACGAAAATTCCCTTCGATCTGGTAACCATCCACAACTTTTGGCCCGGTCCAGCCCTTGGGTGAACACAGGATGATCATCGGCCAGCGGACCGGTGAGCCGTTGTGATGCTCCGCTTCATATTTCACCTGCTTGATGCGGTCAACCGCGTAATCAAGCGCCTTGGCCATTGCCATATGCATGGTTTCCGGGTCGTCGCCCTCCACAAAAATGAGGTTCCAGCCATAGCCGCTGAACAACTGGGAAAGGTCTTCATGCGGTATCCGTGCCAGCACCGTAGGATTCGAAATCTTATAGCCGTTCAGATGTAAGATGGGCAGCACAGTGCCATCGGTCAGCGGGTTCAGAAACTTATTGGAATGCCAGGCGGTAGCCAACGGCCCGGTTTCCGCTTCGCCGTCACCGACCACGCAGGCGACGATCAAATCGGGATTGTCCATCACCGCCCCAAAAGAGTGGCTTAATGAATAGCCCAGCTCGCCGCCTTCATGGATAGAGCCGGGTACCTGCGGAGAGGCATGGCTGGAAATACCACCCGGATGCGAAAACTGGGTAAACAGTTTTTTCAGGCCGTCCTCATCCTGCGATATGTGCGGATAGATCTCGGTATAGCTGCCTTCCAGATAAGTACCCGCGACCACTGCCGGACCGCCATGTCCCGGTCCGGAAACGTAAAGCATATTCAGGTCGTATTTATTGATGATCCGGTTCAGGTGCGTATAAATAAAATTTTGACCCGGCGTGGTTCCCCAGTGCCCTAACAACATGTTTTTAATGTGCTCCAGTTTGAGCGGTTCTTTCAGCAGCGGGTTATCACGCATATAAAGTTGTCCGACAGAAAGGTAATTAGCGGCCCGCCAGTAAGCGTCCATTTTTTGCAATAGTCCGGGTGACAATGCCTCGGTTTCTATATTGAACAATTCGGTTTCCATAATTTAGTTTTTATCGGATTGGGTTAAGACGTTACGCAGCGCCTGCGCAATCATCAGTTCTTCATGTGTTGGTAACGCGCGAACCGAAACCCGGCTCGTAGCTAATGAAATATGTTCCTGGTCCTTATTATTAGCCCATTGGTTTAGTTCGATGCCAAAAAAATTCAGGTCGCGGCAGATGTGTTCCCTTATCTGAGGGGAATTTGCGCCGATGCCGCCTGTGAAAACCAGGATGTCCAGGCCGCCCATGGCTGCTGCCAATGCGCCGATCTGCTTTTTCGCCTGGTAACAAAATACTTGTATGGCCTCCGCTGCTTTTTTATCAATAGCTTCGTTAGTTAATAGTTCTTCCATATCACCGGTGCCGGCGATCGCGATCATTCCGGACTTTTTACTCAACAGTTCGTCGAGTTCGGATACACCCAGTTGGTATTCTTTAAGCAAAAAAAGGATCACGCCGGGGTCAAGATCCCCTGAACGGGTAGCCATGACCAGGCCCCCGATCGGGCTGAGGCCCATCGTGGTGTCCAGGCATTTACCGTTTAGCACCGCCGCCATACTGGCTCCGTTACCGAGGTGTGCGATGATGATCTTGCAGCTGGCCGGATTGGTCCCGTCCGCTGTTAGCTTCTGCATAATGTATTCATAGGATAGCCCGTGAAAGCCGTATTTGATCAGCCCGTTACCCTGATAAGCTTCGGGCAGTGCATAACGCTTGATGTAGGATGGGAGGTCTTTGTGGAAAGCCGTATCAAAGCACGCCAGGTGTGGTATGCCCGGAAAAGCTAAACGGAAAGATTTGACCGTACCGAGTTCGTCAGGCAGGTGGTTAGGTGCCAGATAGACAAATTCATCGAGTTGTTTCAAAAGCTCATCGCCGATCAGTTCAGGGGCGCGGTGGTCAGGTCCGCCCTGCACCAGCCGGTGGCCGATGGCGCTGATCGTAAACAACTGACTTTTTAACCAATGAATTGCGGCCCCAACCGCAGCGGCCATATTCGCATGATCTGCCGATTGATCCAGGGTTTCTTCCGCCTGGCTGCCGCTAACCTTAAACTGACACAAACGTGTGCCGATACCGTTGATACTGGCGGAACTTTTCAGTCTTAGCTCAGCCAGTTCGTATAAGCCTAATTTCAGGCTGGACGAACCGCAGTTAACGGTCAAGAGGTAGTTATCTGCGTGATCTGTCATCAAAACAAAACTACGCCGGGACAAGGCTTTTTTTAATGACCGCCGCCGTTATAGAAAATGACCTTCGTCATTAATTATGGTTTACGCTAACAAAAAGGCTTTCAATTGCTTATTAGTGTTGAGCATCATTAATTTCCAAGCCATCTGTCAGCTGTAGCCCTTTTAAATAGCTGATGTATGTAAAGGCGATCATGTAGTCAGGTCCTCACCAATTATGGAAAATACCGCGCTATTAATTGCTATCATACAAAATGCCATTGACGGCATCATCACCATTGATGATAAAGGCACGATCGAGCTGATCAACCCGGCCGCTTGCGCCTTATTTGATTACGAGCCGGACGAAGTGATCGGTAAGAATATTAGTTTATTAATGCCTGACCCTGATAAGGTTCAGCATGACAATTTTCTTCATCGCTACCGGGAAACGGGCAGAGCCAACATCATGGGCGTTGGCCGTGAAGTACTGGGCCTGAGAAAAAATGGAACGATATTCCCTTTTCGTTTAGGCTTGAGCAAGGTACAGTTTGCCGGACGGCGGATCTTCACCGGTGTTATACATGATCTTAGTAAGGAAAAGGAAGCAGAGCGTCAGTTGAAAGATTATGCTGCCCATCTGGAGGACATAGTAGAAGAACGAACGCTGGCCTTAAGGGACAACGTAAAGGCTCTGCAGGCTGCCCGGGATGACCTGACTATGCTGCTCAGTAAAGAAAAGGATCTGGGTTTATTGAAAAGCCGTTTCGTTTCAATGGCATCACATGAATTTCGTACACCGCTTACATCGATCAAACTTTCCGCGTCTATTATCGAAAAATATGCCGAACCGCTCAAGCGTGAAAACATTACTAGGCATGTTGGTAAAATCAAAAATGCGGTCGATAACCTGACGACCATATTAAATGAATTCCTTTCCCTTGAAAAACTGGACGCAGGTAAGGAAGATGTCAGTTATACGGATTTCGACCTCGTCAAATTTTCGGAGGAGATCACGGAAGAAATGCAGGTCATGTCAAAAAAGAACCAGCATATTATCTACTTGCATTCCGGCACCTGCAGTACGGTTCGGCTTGATCAGAACCTACTGAGAAATTGCATCAATAACCTGATCACCAATGCTATAAAATATTCCGGCGAGAATACTTTTATCGATTTTAACACGGAGATCAATGAAACGCATTGCATCATTACAGTTAAAGATAATGGAATCGGCATTCCGGAAGCCGATCAGGAGCATTTGTTCGAAGCGTTTTTTCGGGCGCACAATACCGGCACGATACCCGGGACCGGTTTGGGTCTTAACATAGTAACCCGGTATGTCGGCCTGATGAAGGGTTCTGTAAATTTTAGATCAGAAGTAGACAAGGGAACATTATTTACTATTGAATTTCCAAATCATGAGCAAGAACATATTAATTATTGAGGATAATGATGACATCCGGGAAAACGTCGTCGAAATACTGGAACTGGCCGGATTCAACGTTCATCAGGCACCCAACGGAAAAAATGGAGTGGACCTCGCCATTCATCACCATCCTGATCTGATCCTCTGTGACATCATGATGCCGGAACTGGATGGCTTCGGTGTCTTATACATGCTCAACAAAAACCCGGAAACCGAGCACATACCCTTTATCTTTTTAACGGCAAGGACAGAAAGGTTTGATCTGCGAAAAGGAATGGAAATGGGTGCGGACGACTACCTGGCCAAACCCTTTGATGATCTGGAATTATTGAACGCAATCGATATTCGTTTAAAAAAGCAGATGGCACAGGAAAAGTTCTATAGCAAGTCACTCGACCGGCTGCATAATTTGTTCAGTAAAAATGACGGACTTTCCGAGCTGAAAAATATTATTCAGGAACGCCGGACAAAAGCGTTTAAAAAGAACCAAGTCATTTACTACGAAGGAGATAAAGGAAATGGACTTTACCTGCTGCTAAGCGGTAAGGTTAAATGCATTAAAATCGCTAAGGACGGGCGCGAGCTGATGACGGGGCTTTACGGTCGGGATGAGTATTTAGGCATCAACGCCATGCTGCTGAATGAAGGACACTCTGATACAGCTACAGCAATGGAGGATTCCATATTATGCATGATACCCAGGGAACTTTTGGAGAAGCTATTGAATCAGTTCCCGGACGTGGCCAGAGAATTCATTAAGCTGCTGGCGCAGGATATCAAGGAAAAGGAAGAACATCTGCTACAGATGGCCTACCATTCGGTCCGAAAGAAAATGGCCGAAGCGATGGTGCGCCTGCAGGTGCAACACCCCGAAACGGGACAAGGCTTCAGGATCTCCCGGGAAGACCTAGCCGCCCTAACCGGCATGGCAACAGAATTTGTAAGCCGGACATTGACCGATTTTAAAGACGAAGGCCTGATCGGTAAAAAAGGAAGTGTGATCACGATCTTAAAATTAGAGGAGCTGGCGAAAATGAAAAACTGACCAGTATCATACTTAAATGCGCCGCAGCGCATGCTTTATCAGCATCACAAATTATAGGTTTGTACTTTAAATATAAACTTATGAAAGCAGTAGCCTATGGCGTCCTGGCTATTGAGAAAGAATATTTCGCCAAAGCCAATAATAAGAAGCATGATATTACGCTTATTGCTAATCAGTTGGCTATGGACACCGTGCATTACGCAGAGGGGAAAGAGGCCATCATCCTGCCGGAATACTTTATGCTGACGATAGATTTACGCAATAAATTAGGTAAAATGGGGGTTAAATATATCTTTCCC
Organism: Mucilaginibacter sp. 44-25; assembly: GCA_001898335.1. Classification (GTDB taxonomy): domain Bacteria; phylum Bacteroidota; class Bacteroidia; order Sphingobacteriales; family Sphingobacteriaceae; genus Mucilaginibacter. The sequence goes on from MKTS01000007.1 coordinate 10,999, forward strand.
CGGCCTACCAGCGATAACCTCGCGGCTTTACCGGCAATCGCCGAACAGATAATCACAAATCTCGACAGGGCTAATGAGACTAACTGGCTTTTTCCTGCTTCCTGAAGGATCAAAATTTAATAACAGAACTTCTATAAAAACAATTGCCAATGTAAAGACGGTGAGCGCTGAAAATCACTTGACCAGTAAAAATTTCAAGCTACACTGATTTAAAATTAGATTCCAGCCTTGTGATTGAATTCGCGTACGTCTATGATGTCATCAATGTATTATTCCCGGAAGTGACCAAAGGCGTGGCTTTTACTGTAATGGTTTACTGATGAGGAGATCACTTTTAAATACCACTGTAGGCCATATTTAAAATACTGCGCTGCTGGAATAACAACTGGCTAACTTTATTTACTAAAAAGTGCGGCTGAAGCGGATCGTTCGATTTGATCAATAATGCAGCTTTTCCAGAAGTTGTGGTGAAACCGTACCCGAGTTACCTCCGTAACCCGTTACTAAAATTCCTTTCACACCCGCAGACGAAATCATGGTATATGCGTTTGCTTCATCCGCCCGGTCTGATTTTCCCTTCATCGCGGTAAATATCCATGATCTCAAAATCCGCCGCGTCTTGACTAGCGGAGTCAGACCTGATACAGTTTTGAGCTAAATTAAATCTGTAGTATACTTTTGCTGCCGCAATATATCGATCGCTTCAATTACAATTGCATAATACACAGACCATTTTCGCAGTCCCTTTTTTGGATATTTTCGATTTTATTTTATCGGAAAGCTGGTTATTTCAGGTATTTTGTAATTGATCTGCGGGCGATCATTACCGAAGCCTGGTAAAACATCATAATAGCTAAAAGTTAGATATTTTTGAGTTATGAATGTCGAAGTCAGAAGATACTCTCTCGCAACTAAAAGCTTATTGGGAAAGGGCACTTTAACGAAGTCAACTAAAGGACAAACTATTACTTTAACATACGTTGAAGGGGCATTAAAACTCGAAGCAAGTGCGCTGTGCCATCCTTTAAAGGCTTTAGAAAAATTACGCTTACAGCTAGAAGAAGCTGACAATTCAGTATTAAATATCATAGGCTGTAGAAGCGATGTCGCTTACAAACCCAATGGCGTAGGTAAAAGTTACATGATTGAAGCTGGAAAGCAAGCAACAATGATGGTTTCCTTGTTTGATCTGACAGAGGACTTAGATAACTTGACTACTGTTGCTGAACATAAAACAGCTTATCATAAATGGATCGACAGTTTGGCTGTTCTAAAATGACTAGAATTAAGACTCTGAAGCGATAGTAGTCAATTCAGGGTTTTGGCTTCGTGTATAACGTAAGAAATCTAAGTTTTTCTGAGTTGACATTCAATAGTTATCTACCCTTGTTGACTTTTAAGAAGTCAATGTAAATGGCACTTGAACTCCAATCCCAACTAATTTTAGAAAAGTCAATTCAAGAATTTCACTATCCCTATAAAGTAAGAATTTGATGATTTTCTGAGTTAAGATTGTTAGGTTCTATATCTGAGCAGTTCCATTTTAAAGAGTACTTAGCTGTGGGTTAATGAAGGAAAGAGTGTAATGAATTATTCAGCAAAGTTAGGCACCAGGATGTGACACAAGGCAAGGAACTACGGCATAAACCCACAGCCTAATACTCAGGTGTCCATTTATTCCGTTCCTCACTTGCATTTAGTCAATCCTTACGCCTGTATGGGCAACATAATTCATTTAATTACCTATAAATATGACTAAACAATAGAAAATTAGTGCGCCAAACGTGCGCCAAAACGAACCAAATCATGGTTCTATTAGCAGTTAGTACTATATTTGCTGATAACTGAATTGATTAAAAAAACTATAAACAAGATTATCAAACCTGTATTTCTAGCTTATAAACAAGGATTTAAAACAAGAACACCCCTTAGGATTAACTAAGAGGTGTCTACTTCAGTGCGCCCACCTGGGCTCGAACCAGGGACCAAAAGATTATGAGTCTTCTACTCTAACCGACTGAGCTATAGGCGCTGAAAATATTCGATATTTTCGAGGCGCAATATTACACAATTAGGGTCACTTTGCCAAAGTGTAGACTAAATTTTTTTAAAGTTTTTAGGGCAATATATTCGGCTATTAGTAACTGGCTCAATATCAAATCTTAAAATGCTTCGCCTAAGTTCAGCATAATAGCACGGTAACCCTGGCTAAAGCCGTAATCGACACCAATATTGGTGTTTGCACCTTTGTTAAATTTAATACGTAAACCTGTTCCCGCTGCAGGATGCCACGACGTGAACAAGCTTTTTGAACCGCTTACCGTGTTAACGTTGGTAAACACAACAAAACCAAGCAGCCCGTTATTAGTAATATCTCTGCGATACTCTGTCTCAAAATACAAAAGCGTTCTCCCGCGATATCGGTTTTGATCTATACCTCGTGCGGATCGATTATAGGGGTCCCAACCTGTACTTGGTAAATCCAGATATGGGGTTTTGTTCGAGAATGCCTTCCATAGATATGACCAAAAAGCAAGGGTATTTTGTTGATTCGGTTTTTCGGGGTTTATAGAAATGTACTTACGTACATCTATATACAGCGAAGTCCAGCTTTCTTGGCTTCCTAACAACTTAGGGTTAACTCGGTAAATAACATTGGCGTAAGCTCCCGGTAATGGGTTAATGGAGTTATTGCGGGTATCATACAAAAGGTTTAGGGTAACACCCGAGGAAAATGAATTACCATTAACGCCGTAATTATAACCGGTAAACTCTTTTAAGTCAATGTTAGGTTCATCGCTCCTTACGTCTATCCTGTAATCAAGATCATAACCTATACCGGCAAATAGATACGGCTTAAGACGTTTTAAAACACTTTGATAAAAACGGATGTATTTGTAATCAACCAGAGTGCGATCAAGATAGCCGTTTCTATTACCCAATCCCCACGTATATTGCGGGTATACTAAAAAACGCGTATCACCTTGTACGGTCCATTTATTATTGGGTAGCCAGATGCTGGTGCGGAGTGGTAAACCAAACCTGCCTTTAAAATTAAGATAGGGTGTGAACGTGGCGCTGGATATATTAGTGGTTTGCCTTGGGCCAAGGTAAATACCTGCAGTTGTACTGGTTATTAATGCCTTACCGGTACCACCTGGTACTTGTCCACCGAAGGGCAATATGGAGAAATAAATGGTCTTATCTTCAGAAAAGCGTGGCTTACTTGTTTTTGGTTTAAATATAGATCTGTAGATGTCTATCACATCTGTTTGGTTAGCTGTATCTCTAACCGTATTGTTACCGGGTATTATTGTGGTTGCATTTTGTCCGTAGGTGGTGGCAGTAAGCAAACATAGAAACGCAGCGGCAAGTAGTTTATACATAAAATAAAGTCAGCATTTGTATAACGTAATTTAACGATAGGTGTATAAATGTCCTTTGTACCTAATGTTTACGCAATTGAGTGTGGTAACGCAACTTACGCACTACCATCGTGCCAAAAATTAACAATCCTATCAAAAGAAATAAACAGGAAAGCAATATAATTGCAATAGCAAATAAGCAAGTATGCACAATATCAAAAACATCATATTTGATTACGGAAACGTAATTTTTTCAATTGATTTTAAACGCAGTCAGAAAGCTTTCAGGCAATTGGGGATTTCAAATCCCGAAGAGTTTTTTGGTCACAGGCAACAAGATCAGATATTTGATAAGTTTGACAGGGGAGAGGTAAGCGCCGACGAGTTTCGTTCTTACGTTAAGCAAAAGATAGGTAATGCCAACGTAACCGATCAACAGATCACTGATGCCTGGAATAGTTTGCTCATAGGTATAGCACCCGGCAACCACGATTTGTTATTAAAGCTAAAAGAAAAATACCGTACCTTTTTGCTGAGCAACATAAACGATATCCACTATAATTACATCATGAACTATCTTAAAACCGACTTTGGTTTTAACGATAACGAGCACTTGTTCGAAAAAACTTATTACTCGCACCTCATTGGTAAACGCAAGCCAGAATTAGCCATTTTTAAACAGGTATTGGAAGAGAACAACCTTGAAGCAGAAGAAACATTATTTATTGATGATTCTCCACAACATTTGGACGCAGCCAAAACCTTAGGTATACAAACCTTTTTAATGACCGCGCCTGATAACATACAGCAGTTTGCCGGGCGCGAACACCTTTTAGATTAAAGTGTAAATTAAACTTTTGCTGCTCTGCGCTTGCGCTCTTTACTGATCAGGCTTAGTTCGCGGCTCATTTGCCCGGCAATAGCAGTATTTTCCTGCGCACGGCGGAACAAATAAGGCAGTACCGCTTTAACAGGGCCATAGGGCACGTATTTGGCTACATTGTAGTTAGCGTTGGCAAGGTTAAAGCTTAGGTTATCGCTCATGCCTAATAGCTGTGAGAAGTATACGTGAGGGTTTTTATGCTCTATCTTTTTCTCGTTTAGCAAGTCGGCTAATAGGCGACAGCTTTCTTCGTTATGGGTTCCGGCAACGAAGGCAATGTTGTTCACGTTATCGGCGCAATAGATTATGGCGTCGTTATAATCGCGGTCGGTAGCTTCTTTGTTGGGCTGGATAGGAGAGGGATAACCTTTTTCTTCGGCACGTTTACGCTCTTTTTCCATATAAGCACCGCGCACTATTTTAGCACCAAGTATAAAGCCTTCTGTTTCGGCAACAGCATGGTCGGCAATCAGCGAAGCCAGCTTATCATGGCGATATAATTGATAGGTGTTGTAAACAATGTTCGTTTCCTTGTTAAAGAAACGCATCATGTTTAAAGCAAGATGGTCTATTGTTTTTTGTATCCAGCTCTCTTCCGCATCTATCATTACCGGCACGCCCTCAGAATGGGCCATCTCGCAAATGGCCAATACCCTGTCTTGCGCGGTTTGCCATTCCAGTTGCTCGTCTACGCTTAGTTTTAAACCTGCATCAAGTTTTTCCAAAAGCGCAAAACGTGCAACACCGGTAACCTTAAAAACGGTAAGCGGTATGCTTTTGCTTTTTGCAGCAGTAAGTATGGTACGGATGATTTCGTCACGCGTGCTGTCAAAAACCTGTTCGCTATCTTCACCCTCAACCGAGTAATCTAAAATAGTCCCTACGCCTCCTGCAGCCAGGTTAGCCGTTGTTTTAGAACATTCTTCGATAGTTTCACCACCGCAAAAATGTTTAAATATGGTTGCTTTGATAATGCCTTTGATAGGCAAACCAATATTCATGGCGAAGTTGGTAATTGGTGGGCCTATCTTTACCAAAAAGTTAACGTTAATAACCTTAAATAGCCAGTAAGCGCGGTTAAGATCTGCATTTGTAGAATGGCGGAAAGCGATCTCGGTATTTTCGAAGGACAGTTTTTCGTTCATGTATTGTACGGCGTTCGGGGCGGAATAAGTTAGCCCAACAAACCTGGTGAATTTTTCACTAAGTGTAGGCTATTATTTATAAACTCCTAACCGATTGCAAAATTATAAAATGATAACTCATTATTGTACGAATAGTTTAATTTTGCCAACCATGATTGAATTTAAGGTAGAGGGCGATTATATCCCAATGATACAGCTGCTTAAAGCGGTTAACCTGGTGCAAACCGGCGGGGAAGCACAGATAGTTGTTGCCGAAGGTGAAGTAAAATACAACGGTCAGGTTGATTATCGCAAACGCCTTAAAGTAAAAGCCGGCGACGTAGTTGAATTTCGTGGCCAGCAAATAAAAGTGATATAAGATTTGCCCATGCCAACCATCCAAAGCGACAGCTACCCAATATTTTTTAAGGATACAATACAGGAACTGGTAAATTTTGTGGAGCGCGGAAACTACTCGCGTTTTTTTATCCTAACCGATGAGAATACAGGCGAGTATTGTCTCCCGGAGATACAAACAGCCCTTGCCCATCTTGATAAAACAGACATCATTGAGGTTAATGCCGGTGAAGAAAGCAAGAACATCGATTTTTGTGTCGGTATTTGGAAAATGCTTATTGATTTTGGTGCTGACCGTAAGGCTTTGATGATAAACGTTGGCGGCGGTGTAATTACCGATATGGGCGGCTTTGTTGCATCGACCTATAAACGCGGGATAGATTTTGTGCAGGTACCGACATCTTTGCTGGCACAGGTAGATGCATCTGTTGGCGGTAAAACCGGCGTAGACCTTGACGGTGTAAAAAATATAATCGGCACATTTACACAGCCGAAAGCCGTTTTTATCAATGTGGATTTTTTACGGACCATGCCGCCGCGCCAGATCTTATCAGGCCTTGCTGAGATGCTGAAACATGGTTTGATAGTTGACAAGGCTTACTGGGACAGTCTGAAAACGAGCGACCTCAGATTGCCATCTGCCGAATTGGTGCATCGTTCAGTTGAGATCAAAAATGATGTGGTGATAGAAGACCCCCATGAAAAAGGTATCCGCAAGGCGTTAAACCTGGGCCATACTATTGGTCACGCGGTAGAAACATGGTCATTAATGAATGATGAGAACCATCTTACACATGGTGAAGCTGTTGCTATCGGCATGATATGCGAGGCATGGCTTTCTAATAAAAAGATTGGACTGCCGGTTGATGAGCTTGCGGAGATCACCAGCGTGTTGATGAAGCTTTATCCAAAGTATGATCTACAGGAAGATACTTTTGATACCCTTTTGCAGCACATGCAAAACGATAAAAAGAACGAGAACGGTAATATTAACTTTACTTTATTGACACGTATAGGACAATACAGTATTGACAATGTATGCACACCTGACGAAATTTGCGACAGCTTAAAGTATTACGCAGCATTATAAATGTCGTCTATAGATTCACGTTCAGAAGCCGTTATCGTATTGGTAAGTTTACTTATCCTGCTTACGCTAACAGAGATGTGGTTTAGCTATCGCGAAAACCGCAAATACTACGAAAAGCGCGATACGCTGACGAATATTTATCTAACATCCCTTGCCTTTATCCTTAACCTGGCTGTTAATGGCAGTACGTTTTTCTTGTTGCATTTTGCATGGCAATTTCGCCTGTTTGAGATACATAACACCTTTTGGTACTGGTTTGTACTGGTAATAGCGCAGGATTTTCTATACTGGGTTTTGCACTACACCGGCCATTATTGCAGGCTGTTTTGGGCCATGCACGTAACCCATCATTCATCAGAGCATTTTAATTTTACCACGGGTTTCCGCTCAACGGTTTTTGAGCCGTTGTACCGTACATTTTTCTATTTGCCATTGGCATTGATGGGCTTTAACGCTGTGGATATTTTATACGCTTACCTGGTTACTCAATTATACGGTAACATGGTCCATACCCAATATAAAGTGCCTCTGCCTAAATGGTATGGGTGGATATTTGTAACGCCGGCACATCACCGCGTGCACCACGCTTCAAATATTCCTTACCTTGATAAAAACATGGGGATGGTACTCATCATCTGGGATAGGTTATTCGGTACCTTTCACGATGAGGACGCTGATGAACCTGTAAAGTATGGCCTTACTCATCAACCCGAAGATATGGGCCCGGTTAACGTGATTTTCCACGAGTGGAAGGCACTTATTGCCGATGTGCGAAAAGCCCCCGGCTTTGGTAATAAGCTTAAATACCTGTTTAACCCACCGGGATGGAGCCACGATGGCAGCACCCAAACTGCAAGGGTTTTACAGAAAGAGTATAAAAAGGCTGCTCATCAACATCAGTATACGGCTGCAGAAGCAGGCGCTTAAAGAGAGATGTAATACATATTAGCATATCTTTTAAGTTCACTATTGTCTTTTGTTAGCGGCTTATCATCTATCAGCAGCTCATCTATATTATATTTGCTGGTATTCATTACTGCTTTCAATTTGTATTCTTTATCAAGCTTCAGATAGAATACTTTATCAACCGAGTTAACCAAAAAATTTACTGGTAAATAGAGCGAATAATACTGAAACGCTTTTTCGCCATAGATCATTGGTAGTTTGAGTGAAAACTGGAGTGGTGTGGCCTGTCCCGAAGCGTCCTTAATGTAAAATTGTATTTGGGATGCAGTAAAAGCACCATCTTTTTTATCATCAAGCAGGTCTGTTCCGTTGGCATTTATTACGGCAAAATTAACATCGGGAACTCTTATGGGTGGTTCGCAGCCACATAGTTTGTTGATCTTTTTGCAGGCAATAGTAACAACAAACATTACTACAAGAAGTGCTATCGTCTTTTTCATGATATGGTTTAATTTTAGTTACGAATTTATTAAACAGTATGCTACACCTGTAATAAATAATTATGCGTATGCCTCGTAATTAGTTGTACATTAGTTGATAAGAAAATATGATTATGTATTGTAAATATTTGCTTGTTTTAATCTTCACCGTCTATGCAAGCGTTGGTTATACGCAGGTAAAAAGCAAAAGGACTCCTGTTTTGGCCAGCAGAACAATTTTCTTTGATGACTTCGCAAAAGGTAAGCTTGACCGTAGTAAATGGACGCCGGTTGTTACAGGCATGCACGTTAATGATGAGTTACAGGCTTACGTAGATTCGGGCAAGGTTATATCTTTCACTAAAGGTAATGCAGAGGGGGCTACCAACGGAGCCCTGGTATTGAGCCCTACGTATTCGCCCGGATTTAAAACATTCGATGGCCAGCAGTTTGATTTCATATCGGGCCGTATCAACACTAAAGATAAGTTTGACTTTACTTATGGCACGGCGTCGGCGCGTATTAAAATAACATCCGGCGATGGCTTATGGCCGGCATGGTGGATGCTGGGGTATGGTAACTGGCCCGATTGCGGCGAAACAGATATTATGGAGTTTGTTGGCGAAGCTGACTGGGCAAGCGCTGCCGTTCACGGTCCGCATTATAGCGGCGAAACGCCATTTGTGAACCGAATGTATTTTAGCCGGGATAGAGATGTTACGCACTGGCATATATATTCGGTTGAGTGGACGCCCGAAAGCTTACTGTTTAAATTTGATGGCGTACCTATGTTTAGGGTGAATAAAGCAATGGCCGAACACTATGGCAACTGGGTATTTACCAACAAGCAATATCTTATATTGAATTTCGCGGTGGGAGGGGTATACCCATTTAAGGTGAACGGTATTAAAAAGCCTTATTATGGGTTATCCCAGAAAACATTGGATTTAATACGTGCCGGTAAAGCAAAAATGATTGTAGACTGGGTGAAGGTAACTCAAAATGTTAGATAACCATTAAAACCGGTAGTTAAACGATAAATAATGTATTGACCCTTCGGTTGAAAAGCCTTGTGAATATTGAATTGATATCAGATCGGCGGGATTAATAAATATTCCACCACCGTAACCATCATGCCAATTGGAGGATGCCTCACCCGGCACCCAAACACGACCTACATCGTTAAATCCCGTAATACCAATAGATCCCGGGAAAAGGTAAGAGTTAAAATTGAATACTTTAAGCCTGAATTCTAATCCATTATAGGCCATGCTTTTGCCGGTGAACCGCCATGTATGGTAACCCCTCAAAGTTTGCAATCCTCCAAGTTTTAACTGCTGAAAGTATTCGGCATTACCTATTGTTGTACCCCAGCCTGTTCTGCCGGCAATAATTAACGTAGAATCGCCTCCGGGGTTAAGAAAAAAGCTAAACTCTGTAGATAATTGCGCATACTGTTTATGAGCATTATTGAGTTGTTGCAGGCCGGTTACATTAGTTGTCCAGTAAATGCCTTTGGTAGGGATAACACTGTTACGGGTATCATAGGTAAAACCGGTAATGAATCCGGCGTAGGCACTGCTGGAAAAAACACTTTGATCAGGGTGGGATTGATCATAAACCTGAAGGAATTTTTGGTTGTTATTGGCGACATTACTGGTGTAATATTGTCCAGCTAAACCCGCATATACAACGAGTTTGTTAAAATTGTGCGACAAACTGATATTGGCATTCACCAGATCATACCGGTTGCGATAGTATTCGACGGGCTTTTGCAGATCACCTTTTTCATCGGTGGTATGGTTCTGCTCAAAAACGGTTTCGTTACCAATGCCAAAAAAGTTATTGACACGGTTGGGGCCCAGCGAGTGTACATTGATGTTAAGGTTATTATTGCCTACAGCCTTTTTGAAAATGCCCTGGTAGGTTAGCTCAAATGAATGCCTTGCCAACGAATAATTAACTAAAAACTCGTTCCGTGAAGCATATGGCTCTTTTCTGAAACCGTGCTTAGTAACAGCAAAACCGGCAATTAATGATAGCCCATAATCATTATTATAATTGGCCAGAATAATCGGCTCCGATCGGTCAAACTTGTAATTTTCCCGGTTGTAGGTATTTACTGCTGTATCGGCAGAAAGTCTTAAAGTAGCTTTAGATTTTCCTGAAATAATATTCTCCTGGTCAGATCGGTCATAAACCGATAGCCTATGCTTTACATTATCGGCGAAATTAAAGGTATCAACGCCACTACCACCTATTAAACGTATTTTTATAGGCGATTTGCCGGAGCCGGTGACATTAAAATCATCATCACCATCAAATCCATATAGTCTTACTTCCTTAGTTTGTTTAGCAATAAACGTTCTGTGGTAAACAAGCTGCTTCTCTTTGTCGCTCTTTGCGATTTTATGCACGGTAACATCAATCATGCTGTCTATTAAATAATTGATGTCAAACTTTTCCCGTTTATCAGATGCCGGTATATCCACAATTTTGGCCAAAAAGTAATAATAGGTCATGCCCCAGTCTGGCATATGATCTCGCCGGGCTTTCATGGTGTTAATGAGTTGGTGTGCCGATAGTGCGTAAATTTTAGGGGGAAGCCGCTTAAATGCAGCTTCAATTACTTCATTGGTCAGGTGTTGCTGTATGTAGCTGATCTGTTCATGCCAGTCAGCTTCATCTAATCCGTTTAAAAAATACCGATCAAAATATTGCGCGTTGATATTCCACGCTTTAACGTCTCTTATGTTTTGTTGGTAGGGTTGGAATTTAGATTTTAACCATTGATGAGCAACAATCCAGGGAAGTATGCCGGAAGTTTGGTAGTAAACCTGATCGCGGTCGCGAGGTATGGGGGTATAAACTGTCTGCTTCCCATTTTTGTGTTTTTCCCATCTCCATTGATCTTCATGCCGGTCCCAATCTCCGAGGAGCATATCCAATAACCGGGCCCTCAACACTATTTTTGCATCAAAGGTTACATCATTATCCTCTTTTATTTTTTTCTGTACCTTAAAGGTGTTGTCGGTCTTAGTAGCATCCTCAGGCTGTCGTTCTTCAAAGAGGTATACTTTGTTCGCGTAGTCTTTTCTATATTCTCCTAAAGCTTCATCATCAGCAAGGTAAACTATTTCCGGATGGGTATGCTCAATATTCAAAGCCTCTGCAAGAGGAGGAACGGTAAGCGCCGCGAAGGGATTAGCGGTTGATACCTGGTCCTGCAGAATATCGCGCGCTACAGACTTGCGAAGTTTTGGTGATAAAACCCTTGCGGCATCCTTTTGAACAGAGCGCAAAACCCATTCCTGCCCACTTGTATCTTTTAGCCGCAGCGATGATGTTTGCATGCCACCGCCTTTCCGTTCAATTAACAGCCCACCTTTTTCCTTTTGTATATGCAGAACCCGTAGTTTAACCGGAACGGCCCAAAGCCTGCGATAATTCTCGCCTAACAATACTCTATGTAATTTGCTTACCCTGTTATATTGCGGCGCAATAGCAACGGTAATGCTATCGTTTTTTATGGTTTGTGCGTAGGTAGTTGCACACATGGTTAAAGCCATCACAAACGCTTTTGTTAGTAATAATAAATGCTTCATGTAATGGTTCAGCTAATTAGCTTTAAATATAACTTGCTGTAATTACATTTTACTAATTCATCATAATAATATCCGCTATTATTATATCTATGCGTTATTAGAAACTCTTTGTACGTAGTCTGATTTCTTTCCTTCCGGACATACTTATATCGTGGTGTTCACTATCTGAGCAATGGATTGAGCAATAATGGTAGGTTAAGGAACTGCTTAACTAAGCTGGGAAGAAATAGTTTTACCGGTATAACCGGGTATATGCCAAAAGCTTACAGAGTAATAAATTATTTTTTTACCGCAGGCTTGTTGTACGTAAACTTAAGGATGTTACCGTTTTCAAATTCGTCTCCCTCGTTAGAAATATACAGGTTTCCTTCTTTATCAAAAGCGATGCCTTCCGGCTGGGTAAATCGCGAGTGCGGAAGCTTGTAGGTTGCTTTTGCGCGCCACTCGGCATCTGTTATCAACAAAAGATTGTTAGTTGCAGAAAGTATGTACCATAGGCCGTTTACAGGATTTTTAGCGAGTGCTGAGGGATGAAACGCTTCGTCAGCCCCGTTTTTTTTAGATAATTTCGGTAAGGCTATTTGAAAAGTACTCGTCTGCTTCAAGTTATTTTCATCGGTAGCATCAATTATATAACCGCCGTTTAGTAAACTTCCGTTTTCGGTATTGCAGTCTTTACATAGCACATATATTTTGTTTGTGGTGTTATCGATATATAATCCTTCGTATTCGGCTTTGGGAAGTATGCCTTTCAGTTGTTGCACATCAGACGGTTTTGGCTGTTTAATTTGCTCAATAGGAAAAGTAAACAAAGTGCCGTTACTTTTAAGCACGATGATACGGTTGTGAAGAATGCCGATATCCTCATAATCTCCTTGTTTAGCAAAGTGTGTGTAAGCCGGCTTCCGATCGCCGGGTTTAAAATAAAAAACACGCCCGTCTTCGTCCTGAACGGCATATATGGTATCAGCCTCATTATTCTTAAAAGCGATACCAGAAATTTCGAGCAGGTTTTCGCTCATTTTAAACCGTTGCGGTTTATCCAGTTGATAACCGGGCGGACTTACTATTTTATCGTTGCCGCTGTCAATACACGCCTGCAGAAAAATAGATAATAGGGCTATGATCAAAAAAATAGGTCTGTTTAAACAGCGTTGGCTTGACATTAGTGCTTAATATTAACAATCGCGAATATCATGAAAGCTACAACAGATACAATTAGCCCAAACATGAAAATATTATATGAATATCTTAATAAACGGTATTTATGACCTAAAACAACGCCTTGTGAGTAGATATCCGTAATAAGGCTATCATAAAGGTATTCACTATCATGCATAACTTTCTGCATACCGGCTTTGTAATTTTCAAGGCTCATGCTGTAAAAATTGCCAAAGAAAAGCAGGTTTACCTTTTTATTATCTAAATCGCTCTGGGTATAGGTTCCATCGGGTATAGATGGCCTGGTGGCCAGTATAGCAAATATCATGGCGGATAAACTTACTGCGATAATAAGTGTGGTGGGTATTACAAAGTAGGGGTGGTCTTCTAACCTGCGCAATAGCAAACTGATGATAGCCGACAATATGATGGAATTAACGGTGATCATGATATGCGCCTTATTGTCGGCAAGGTCGCTTAACCGCTGATGGTTGGTTGAACTCACCCTGAACATGGTTTGGACACCTTTATCCTGCTTATCCTCTTTTTTCTCTTTGGCAACTGCCAAGCTTTTAGCGTTTTCTTTAACTTTACTCTTTTTGGCCTCTTGTTTGGCTTGTTTCGGATTGTCAACGTTCCATTCGTTCTCTTTTTTTACCAGTTCAAGCAGGTTTCTTTGCTTTCCGGCATCCAGCAGCAAACGGCAATAGTCCGTATGGTAACGGTGTTGTTCCATTAGGGCAATAGTTTTTTGGCGCCATTGATGCTTGCTGATATCATGTCCGATAATGTTAATAGCTTCTTTTCTTAGTGCTTTGCTTTTTTCGCTAAAGTTATCTCCACCCAGATGGAAAAGGTCAGCATCGCAAATGATCTGCTCTAAAAATGTTTCCGGCTTTTGAGGCATACGGGTAGCCATAATGCATTTTACTACCTGTTCGGTCACTTCTTCATCTATAGCGATAGAACGCAGGTAGTTTTGAGCTAAATTGGCACTATGTTGTTCATGTTGGTCAAGGCTTTCCAGATAACCGGTATCATGAAACCAGGCGGCACTTACTACAATAAAATAATCGGTATCATTTAACTGGTAGTGGTTACCAATTTGCATACACGCGGCCGCTACATCCTCAGTGTGCTGCTGATCATGGTAAACAAGTTTATGATTATGGTGAGTTTCGAAAAAAGTTAAAACATAGTGTTTAACCTGTTCTAATTGCGATTGATAGCTCATTTATGGTTTTGATAATAACTGATAAGCGTAAAAGCCCTTAAATGTTTTATAAAATAGATGTGTACGATGATGGTATCGTGTAGGTTTTGTCTATAAAATTAGTTTTTGTTTTCCAAACCTTTAGGAAACCTATCAGCAATTAGGTTAAGCTTTACCCCAAACTCCAGCCATGCCTTAAGCCCGGCTAACACCAAAGTAAAGCCACCAGTTGCATCTATTACACTTTTCATTTGTTCATCCTTGCTGCCTTTAAATCCTGAATTGATGATCTGTACAAATGTAGCAGTATCAGTTACTGCGGTAAATTTCCATTCAACAATTGTAGGCGTTTCGCTGCCCCACTCAAGTACAATAAGTTTATTGCGTTCAAAGGCTTTAACCTTTACAGGAATAGAGTGACCATACATTTCCCATGTCCATGTCAAATCTGCATCTGGCTGTATTTTTCCGGTGCTATGGGTAAACCAAAACTGGGTGGTGTGTTTAGGGTCGCATACGGCATCAAAAACTTTACCTGCCGGCCTGTGTATAAGCATACCGGTATCAGCAACAGGTCCTCTTGCAGCGGATTGTTTTTTCATGAGAGTAAATTTAAGTTAATTTTTGATACAACGATGCATCCCTGCATCCTACAACACTTGTGTCGCATTTATACCGGTATATTGTCATTTATGACAACTTCTCTTGAAGCCTTTTCAGTTTAAATTTGCGTTATGAGGTTTATACATTAAATTAGTAACATACCAAACCTAAATATGATGAAAAAAGTAAACATTGCTTATTGGATCTTCACTATCCTGTTGGTGTTAATGATGGGTTTTTCTGCCGTAATGAGTTTCAAACGTACGCCGGAAAGCGATCAAATGATGGCCCATATAGGAATTGCCCCGGCACTTATGCCTTTTCTTGCGGTACTTAAACTACTTGGCATAGCCGCTTTACTTACACCAGGCTTAAAAAGACTAAAAGAATGGGCTTATGCCGGTTTTACATTCGATGTTTTAGGTGCCATCTACCTGTTCATAGCAGCCGGTGATCCTGTAAAGGCCTGGGCGCCGATTATTGTAGCGTTGATGCTGATATTCGGGTCATACATCTGCTGGCGTAAGAAAACAGCTTAATATTAGATAGGAAAACCTGTTTAAAAATAAAGCCGTACCCCATCGCGACGTACGGCTTCAATCATTAAAACACGAGTAGAAACAAAACTATCTTATCTCCAGCCACCTCCAAGAGCACGGTAGAGGTTTACTTCGCTTATAAATACATCTCTTTTGATATTGGCTAATTCCAGCTCGGCCGTCAGTACATCTCGTTGCGCGGTAATTACTTCCAGATAGTTGGCGCGGCCTACCACGTAAAGGTCATTGGCCACGCTAACCGCGTTTTTAAGTGCACGCACCTCCAGCTTTTTTTGCTCAAAATACTTGCTGTAGTTTTCCATGCCTTTGAGGTTATTGATCACTTCCTGGTACCCGTTCAAAACAGTTTTTTGATAATTGAATAGTGCCGCTTTGCCTTCGGCTATTCTTGAGGCATATTCTGCCTTTAAGCGACCACGATTAAGTACGGGTGCTGTAACATCTGCCAGTAAACCATAAACAGCAGATCCCGGATTGAAAAGTAGCGCTCCTTTAAAGGCATTATAGCCGATATATGGAGATAATGTAAGGGACGGAAAAAATGCGGCACGGGCACTTTTAATATCAGCATTCAACGCGGCTAATTCCAATTCTGCCTGTTTCACATCCGGGCGGTTAAGCAGCATTTGGGTTGGTACGCCGGTTTTTAGCTTCTCCGGCATCGTTAACGTTAACAGGGAAGTATCACGTTCAATTGTTCCGTTAAATGATCCCGTAAGTAAACGCAATTGGTTCTCCGTTTCTATGATCTGTTGTGCCGTGCTGTATTGTAAACCGCGTGTGTGGCTCAGTTGGGCCTCAAATTGCTGCACCGCCAGTTCGGTAGCCCTGCCGCCTAACTTTTGCACCTTAACTATTTCAAGCGCGTTTTCCTGCAGTTTGATGTTCTTATTGATCACATTCTGCTCCACCTCAAGTGTTAAAAGTTGATAATAGGCAGTAGCAATCTGGCCCGTTAACTCCGTGGTAAGCAAACGATAGGCACTGCGCGATGCCAGGAAACGCGCCAGGGCGGCATTCTTCTGGTTTTTTAATTTGCCCCACAAGTCAACTTCCCATGATGCCCTGAAGCCTAAAAACAAGTCGGCGGTAGGGTTGGGGATGCGTTGCTTATCATTGATGTTTGGCGATAGGTTGGTATCGTAGTTACCAACGCCGTTCATGGTATAATCTCCATAACGCTCCAAACCTGCACGAGCATTGAAGTTGACCGTTGGCAGCAACAGCGATTTGTTGAACTTTACGTTTGCCGCAGCCATATCAATGCGCTGCAAAGCCGATTGCAGATCGGGATTTGCCCTTAAAGCGGTGTCTATCAGTTTCAGCAAACGGGCATCTTTAAAAAAACTTGCAGCAGGCAGGTAACCTGCGTTTAATGTATCGGTACTGCCATCAAACGTTGCCGGCAAAGGCTCATTTGTTTTCGGCTCGATAGGTTTAAAAGTTTTACACCCTGCCGCCACAACCAGCAGCAGGAGTAAAACCGATTTGTATATAGTTGATTGTTTGACGTGCATTTTAATTTACATTTTCAGGAACTTCAATTAGGTGGTGAGATGTCTCTGGTGCCGGCTTTTTATTTTGGCCGATGGATGCGAAGATCACATAAAGGCCGGGGATAAGGATAAGCCCGAAGACGGTACCGAAGAGCATACCCCCGGCAGCAGCGGTACCAATAGATCGGTTACCTAATGCGCCCGCACCACTCGCGATACAAAGCGGTATTAAACCCGCAACAAAGGCCAGGGAAGTCATCAGGATAGGGCGCATACGTGACACGGCACCTTCTACCGCTGCTTGTAAAACGGTTAATCCTTCGCGCTGGCGCTGCACAGCAAATTCTATGATGAGGATGGCGTTCTTTCCTAATAAACCAATGAGCATAACCAGTGCTACCTGCGCGTAGATGTTATTCTCGAGACCTAATATCTTGAGGAAGAAAAACGCCCCGAAGATACCTGTAGGTAAGGAGAGAATAACAGGAATTGGCAACAGGAAGCTCTCATATTGTGCAGACAACAGCAGGTAAACGAATATTAAACAGATAATGAAGATATATATCACCTGGCTACCGGAGAGGATCTGCTCCCTCGTCATGCCCGACCATTCAAATGTATAGCCTTTTGGCAGGCTTTTATCGGCAACGGCTTTAATGGTACTGATGGCATCACCGCTACTATAACCAGGCGCGGCGTCACCCGTTACCATGGCCGATGTGTACATGTTGTAACGCGTTAGCTGCTCGGGGCCAAAAACACGTTTCATGCTGATGAAGGTAGAGAACGGTACCATTTCGCCGTGCTTGTTCTTGATCATCAGTTGGAGAACATCCTCAGGTTTGGTACGAAACTCAGGCGATGCCTGTACCATTACCTTATACAGCTGCCCAAAACGGATGAAGTTTGAGGCATAAAAACTACCCATGAGCGTTTGCAGGGTAGACATGGCTTCATCAATGGTGATACCTTTCTTGGCGGCCATCACCTGGTCAACCGATATCATGTACTGCGGGAAGTTAGCATCAAAACTACTGAATGAGCCATCTACCTGTTCGGTAGCATTTAGATCGGCAAGGAACTTATTGGTTACCGCGGCTGTTTTCTGCAGATCGCCGGTACCTGTTTTATCCAGCACCCGTATCTCAAAA
Source organism: Mucilaginibacter sp. 44-25 (assembly GCA_001898335.1). Taxonomy (GTDB): domain Bacteria; phylum Bacteroidota; class Bacteroidia; order Sphingobacteriales; family Sphingobacteriaceae; genus Mucilaginibacter. Next base: position 28,992 of record MKTS01000007.1, read on the forward strand.
CCGCTGGAATTACCAAAGCCCGGTACTGTAGGCGGCGGGAAGAACTGTATAGAAGCATCAGTTAAATACTTAGTCTTCTGCGTTAACTCTTCGGTTATTTTAGCAATGGATTTGTCGCGTTTTTCCCAAGGCTTCAGGTTGATCATCACCATACCGTATGATGCACCTGCAACGCTGTTCACCAGGCTGTAACCGGCAAGGGTAGATACCGATTCAATTTCGGGAATATGTTTGCTTTGCGCTTGTATGGCCGACATTATCTGCTCAGTACGCTCTACAGTTGCGCCGGGTGGGGTGGTGATGTTGGCGTAGATAACGCCCTGGTCTTCTGTTGGAATAAAACCGGTTGGTAAAATGGCACTCAAGCCCCATGTAGCCGCCAAAAAGAATAGTAGCATGGCAACGGTAATTATTCTCCGACCGGCAATACGCGTAATAAGGCCCGAGTATTTGTTTTGAATACCATCGTAGCGTTTGTTAAAGCCGGTAAAGAACCTGCCGAGTAATCCTTTTGATGGCTTGCTGGCATCGTGCGGCTTTAACATTAGGGCACAAAGGGCAGGGGTAAGGGTTACCGCATTAACACCGGATATTACAATGGATATTGCCAGCGTTAGTGAGAACTGCCGGTAGAACACGCCAACCGGCCCGGTCATAAACGCCACCGGCACAAACACTGCCGACATTACCAGTGTAATAGCGACGATGGCTCCGCTGATGCTTTTCATGGCACTTAGGGTGGCATCCATTGGCGACAAATGTTCTTCGGCCATTTTTACGTGTACAGCTTCAACTACCACAATAGCGTTATCCACTACAATACCAATGGCGAGCACCAGCGCAAACAATGTAAGCAGGTTAATAGAGAAGCCAAGCATCTGCATAAAAAACAACGTACCTATCAGGGCCACAGGTACCGCCAATGCCGGTATCAGCGTTGAGCGGAAGTCCTGAAGGAAAAGGTACACCGCAATAAACACCAGTATAAATGCCTCAACCAATGTGCGCAAAACCTCATGGATGGATGCATCAAGAAAGCGGGATACGTCGTAATTGACATTATACTCCATGCCGGATGGAAACTGCGTTTCCTTTAACTCGGCCATGCGGTTTTTGATGTTGTTGATCACCTCTCGGGCGTTGGAGCCGGGCCGCTGTTTGATCATGATAGACGCCGATGGGCGGCCATCTGTCTTGGAGATCATACCGTAGGTTAAAGCACCAAACTCTACATCAGCAACCTGATATAATTTAAGTACGGTACCGCTGCTGTCTGCACGCAATACGATATTCTTGTATTGGTCCGGCTCAAAAAATTTACCGGGATAACGTAAGGTATATTGCAGCAACTGCGGCGATTTATCGGAGCTTTGCCCGGTAGAACCCGGCGCAGCCTCTACGTTTTGCGCGCGGATAGCGGCAATAACCTCATCGGTAGAGATATGGTAGGCCGACATACGATCGGGTTTAAGCCAAACACGCATGGCGTATTCTTTGGCACCCATGATCTCGGCACGGCCAACACCGTCTATTCTTTTAAGCTCCTGTAAAACGTTAATATCTGCAAAGTTGTAAATGAACTTCTCGTCGAGCGTGCTGTCCTTACTCATTACGTTAAGGTACATCAGCATACTGTTTACCTCTTTCTCGGTAGTTACGCCGGCTTTAATAACCTCCTCGGGTAACTCATCAATAATAGTGGAAACACGGTTCTGCACGTTTACCGCCGCCTGGTCTGGGTCGATACCTACATTAAAGAATATCTCGATAACCGTTAGCCCGTTGTTGCTACACACGGTACTCATGTAGGTCATGCCGGGTACGCCGTTAATGGCGCGCTCCAGCGGGGTTGCCACGGCCTTGGCACAAACTTCGGCGTTGGCACCGGTATAGTTGGCCGTTACTGTTACGGATGGCGGCACAATATCCGGGAATTGGGTTACTGGTAACTGTATCAGTGCCAGTACGCCCAACAGCGTTATAATAAGAGAAATGACCAGTGATAACACCGGTCGTTTTATGAAAACTTCAAACATGTTTACTATTGCTAATAATTACATCAAAATAGGAAAGACTTACTCGTCTTGCGCTTTCATGGCAAGCAGGTTTTTGGGCGGCGCAACTGGTTTAATGGTCATACCGTCGCGGGCGTTTTGGGCACCCTCCAACAGTATGCGTTCTCCGGGTTTAAGGCCATCCTTTACCACGTAGTAGCTGGCTAAACGGGTAATGGGCTTAAATGCCTGCATGTGTAATTTATTAGCAGCGTCTACCGTGTAAACGTAGCTTTTGTCCTGTATATCAAATACGGCTTGCTGCGGCAGCAATATCACACTATCCATTTCTGTAGTGATGTATAGCTTGGCCGATGCGCCGTGTCTTAGTAATTTGTTTGGGTTGGGGAAACGTGCCCTGAAATCTATTGAGCCTGTGCTTTGTTCTATCTGCCCCTCAACGGTTTCTATCTTACCGGGATGGTTGTATTTACTGCCATCAGATAGTACAAGTTTTACTTGCTCATCATCTTGCTTGGTTACATTCCGGCGTGCGCGTTCATAACGCAGGTATTCTGTTTCGGGAAAGCTGAAATAGGCAAATACTTCGCTTATGTCACTAATATCGGTTAGGAGTGTGCCTTCTTCAACAAGGCTTCCGGCTTTAAGTGGTATACGGTCAATAATGCCATCAAACGGTGCGCGAATGCTGGTATAGGCAATATGATTATTGGCACTTTGAACAGCGCTTTGGGCTTCCTCAATCGTTGCCCTGTCCGCATTCAATTTGGCTTCGGCAACATCTAATTCTGATTTTGAGATCACATTTTTATTAACCAATATTTTGATGCGTTCCATTTCTACCTCCGTAGCCCGGGCAGCGGCACGGGCATTGCTTAATGCAGCCTTCGCCTTGCTTAGCATCACGCGAAACTCTTCATCATTTATTTTGAACAGGAGTTGGCCTTTTTTAACGGCCATGCCTTCGTCTACAAATATCTTTTCTAAAAAGCCTTTAACACGGGTACGTACCTCTACGTTTTTAATGGCCTGTATATCGGCTACGTAACCGGTTTGTAAAACGGTATCAGTTTGTTTAAGTGTATAAACCGGAAAGCTTGGTGCTTCTTCTTTCTTTTTGTCGCTGGCGTTACCACCTGCGCATCCGTATATAAGTACTGTTAAAACCGCCAGCATATTATACACCGGCGCATATGATTTTTTCATTTTAATAATTGCTGTAATTAAATATTTAAAACGGCTTAGCCGCAAGAGCAGGAAAATACTGCAAGGAGCAGTGTTTAATTACAGCAGATCAGAAAGGACTTAAACGAAAGAGATGTTCGTACTGGGCAAGAGAAAAAGTACGGTGTTCAAAAAAGCTATGGCTGCTTATTCGAAGATGTTTTGCAAAGTTAGAATAGGTAAAAACCTCGGCTATGGGTAGGTTAGCTATAAAATTTACCTGGTTGTTAACCGTGTACCGGTTACGGGTATTTATTTTATGCTGCTCCTGTTGGTCGTTCTTTTTGCATTTACCGGGGAAATTAACAAGAAACGAAAAAAGTGTATCGTCACTAAAGCAAGTGCCGATATCGCAGTGGCTGTTAAAACGGTGGTTCTCAAACGGATTGGTAGGATGATAGCAAACCAGGGCGTTAATGAGCCATACGCAAAGTAAATATGTACTCCACTTTTTTAACATGTATCAGTTTTCCTTAACAGAAACGGATAGATATGGTTTCTGTAATTGCGAAGTTACTATATATATGTGTAAAGTATACACATTATCGCAAAAAAAGACGTGCAATCTAATAATGTTTGTTAAACAACGTACCAATAATGATAATGCCCTATTGGTTTTTACCTTTTATGGGTATAGTAAACCAAAATGTTGAGCCTTGGTCAGCCGTACTGTTTACACCTATTTCACCATGGTGACGCTTGATGATCTCGGCTGATATATACAGGCCAAGGCCGAGGCCTGAAATATGGCTTGATGATTCCTGCACACGGTAAAACCTGTCAAACAAGAAATCTTTTTTATCATCCGGAATACCTATGCCGAAATCTTTAACGCTTACCTTAAAATTGTCTTTATCTAAACTACAGGTAACAATCACTTTATTGGCTTTAGGCGAATATTTAATGGCGTTGGTGAGGAAGTTAGTCACTACCTGCTCAAGACGGGGCCTGTCGGCACTTACCATCATTTCACAATCAGCCAAATATTCTATTTTGTGTGTGGTATTTTGCGCATACACCTCCTCAAGGCATTCTTTAACCATGGCAGCAGCGTCAAAAGACGAATAATTGAGTACCATTTTACCTTCCTGTATTTTGGTAACATCCAAAAGATCATCTACCAGGGTGGTTAACTTGCCGGTTTGTTTATTAGCCTTATCAATAAACGAGGCCAGGGTGGTGTCTTTCCCGTCGGTCTTATCAACCATACGCTTAAGTATTTGAAGCGAGCCTTTTATGCTGGTGATAGGGGTTTTAAGTTCATGGCTGGCAATGCTCATAAACTCATCCTTCTTTTGCATGAGTTCTTCAGCAGCTTTACGGCCTTTAATTAAATCGGTAACCTCGAATCCGAAGAAAGCAATACCGTCAACATTACCATCTTCTGAATAAACGGGGGTATAAATGAAATCAAACCAGCAGTCCTTTTTTTCACCGGTTTTGTGATCATACCGATATACGTGGAAGGCATTTTTTACAATGGTTTTCCCTGTTTTTAGTACCTGATTTTCTACCTTGAAAAGCTCTGAGTTTTTCATATCAGGATGCACTTCGAGGCTTTTGCGGCCAAGGTAACTCCTTTGACCATCAAACTTTTCAAAGGCCTTATTTACAAATTCGTAAATTAATTCTGGACCACGTTTAATGGTAATAAGGGCCGGGGCATTGGTGAATATACTATAGAACTCGTCCTGTTGTTTTTTAACTAACTGTAGCAGTTCTTTACGGCGGCTTTCGGCCTGTTTTTGCTTGGTGATATCAATAATATAACTTACGGAGTTAATGGCGGTATTATCTTGTGTTAACACAGCCGAGCCCATCAGTACCCAAAGCTTATCTCCATTACGTTTTTTGTATTGCTTCTCAAAAGGCGGAACAACACCTTTTTCTTTTAACTCGTTTACCGCCCATTCGCTTATAGCTATGTACTCAGGCAGAGTGATCTCCCGCCAATTGAGCGGATTTTTTTGTACATCTTCCCTTGTGTAACCGAGCATGTTAAGGAACGCATCATTCGTTTCAATGATACGGCCATCCATGTTGGAGAACACCATACCGATCATGTTACTTTCAAACACCTTACGGAACTTACTTTCACTTTCGTAAAGGCGTTTTTCAGTTTCTACCAGGCGGGTAATATCAATAATAGAACCTACCAAACGGTGTGGTGTATTAAATTCGTCTTCAAGTATACTGCAACGATCCAGTATGATAGCATAAGTGCCATCGGCCTTGAGGAAACGGTACTCTGCCGACCATTGCCCCTGATGTGTATTAATCGCTTCATAAACGCCTTGCTCAATACGTAGGCGATCATCAGGGTGTATTTTCTCAAACCAAAAGCTGATGTTGTTCACCTTCTCATCCAGCGGGTAGCCGAACATGGTAGTAAAGTTCTCGCTGCGCCACATGGTGTTGGTTACCAGGTCCCAGTCCCAAATGGTATCGTTAGTAGCTTTTGATACCAACTTAAAGCGTTCTTCACTTTCAGTAAGTTCTTTTGTACGATCCAATACGCGCTGCTCCAATTCATTATTTAAATTACGGAGACCTTCGCGGGCAGTTATCAGCTCGTTGTAATTATTTTTTAGTTTCTGCTCCGATTTCTTGCGTTCTGTAATATTGCTTAAGCTTACTACAAAACCATCGTTCATTTTGGCTATTGCAGCCTGATACCACTCATCATTGTCGGCTTTAAGCTCAGTGCTAACAGGTTTGGCGCCTTCCGCAATTTTGATATACTGGTCAAACTTGATAAGATTGTTCAGATCAGGCAGATCTTTAATTGATGGCTGGTTATCCATCTCCTCGCTGTTTTTACCAACCAGATTTAATGCTGCGTTGTTGTAAGCAATGCAAACAAAGTCAACCACTTTATTATTGGCATTACGCATCTCTCTAAATGCCATAATAGCCGCAGAACTGGCATTAAACACCCCTGAAATAATGTTGTTCAGCTCAGTAATAACAGATATATCCACAAAAGATATGACCACGCCGTCTGCGGTTCTGTCTTTTTTAATGTAAGGCATTATGCGCATCAGGTTATTTTTACCATTATTGAGCATAATTTCTTTTTCCATCATTTGCCCGCGTGAAAGCACGGTATGTATATCATTTATGAGATTATCATATTTGATATTGCTGGATATATGATTGATAGGGCGTCCAATATCAGCCTCTATCAGATTGATCATTTTTACGGCAGCGGGGTTAAACTTGCGTATACGCAGGTTGGCATCAATAAATATCTGCCCTATATCCGTACTTCGGAAGTAGTTGGTAAGGTCATCATTCAACTCTATAAGCTCACGTATCTTAAGCTGGTGCTCGGTATTTAATGTATGCAGTTCCTCGTTAAGTGATTGCAACTCTTCGTTACCTGATTGCAGTTCCTCGTGAGCTGATAGTAATTCCTCATTACTTGATTGCAACTCCTCATTAGTTGTTTCCATCTCCTCGATGGCCATTTGCAGGTTGGTACGGGTTTCATTGAGCTCCGCTTCCATTTCCATGAGGTACTCAGACTGTTGCTCATTGCCAACAGGCGGAATTTCTATACCATCTTTAGGCAGGCTTTCAGTTTTTGTTTCGGTAAACATGAGCAGCGTATAGCCGTTCGACGATCTCGAGTCGGGTGGTTTTACCGTTATCTGTAATAAAATATCGTTCTCTCCACGTTTGAAGCGAACACGGTTAAGATGGGTCTTCTTGTTTTCTTTCCATGCCTTGCGTATAGCGGTGTTTAAAACCACAGATATATCTTTGCTGAGCATGTTAAGGATATTCAAATCAAGTTTTTTATCCGGTAGGGTAAGGAACTGATTGAAATTCCCAATAGTTTCTTTTATAGTGTAGCTCTTATCAATAAAAATACCTACCGTTCCAAACTCTTCGAGTATAAGGTCCCTAAACTCGTCTTCCAGTGTTCTGGGAGAATCAGTATTAGCGACGTATAGCTTCCTGTCAGCATATTTAAGCCCGGTGGTAGCTGCTGAATAGGTGTGGTGCAAACCGTAGTTAATGGTGCCGGTTTTTTGATAGATCTTCCATTTGCCACTTATCTCTGTTAATCCATCCTTTAAGCTCGAAGAGTTTTCACTTGAGCCTAAAAAAAGGTAGCCATCGCGGTTAAGAGAATAATGAAGCGTGGCCAAAACCTTTTGCTGCAACAGATTATTCATGTATATAAGCATGTTGCGGCAGGTAACCAGGTCGTTTTTTATAAACGGCGGCGATTTTATAACGTTATGCTTGGCAAAAACAATTTGTTTGCGTACCGATGGTATAATAGAGTAGTTTTTACCTTCTTTGACGAAATATTTTTTTAGCAGGTTGGCCGGTACTTCTTTGTCTATACTTAAAGGATATTTATTACGGGAGGCAATATCAATGCTTGCTTCGTCAACATCAGTAGCAAATATTTTAAGTTCAAGTTTTTTTCCTGTACGCTGTAATTCTTCAATAATCAGAATGGCTATGGAATAAGCCTCCTCCCCGGTGCTACAGGCGCAAATCCATATTTTAAGCATTTCGCCATCTGACTTACGTTCTATAATTTTAGGGATTATATCCTTGGCCAGTATATCAAAAGCAGGTTTATCACGAAAAAATTTAGTTACGTTGATCAGAAAATCCTTTGCCAAAATTTTCACCTCGGCAGGTTTCTCATTCAAGAGTTCAACATAGCGCTTAAAGTCCTTAATATTTAAAGCATTCATGCGCCGGTCAATCCGCCTGAGTATGGTTGGTGTTTTATACAGATTAAAATCCTGCCCACTGTTGGTATGCACCAATTTAAAAACCTGGTTCATGAGTGCATCATCGGGTTGGTTGTCCTCTAAAGATGGTTTATGCTGCTGGCTAACATAGTTGTAAATTTCTGTATGCATTTTAGCCGGTGGCAATATAAAATCAGCATTACCCGAAGTAATGGCACTATTAGGCATGCCATCAAACTTTGCGGTTGAAGGCTCCTGGACAATTACCATGCCGCCGCATTCCTTGATCATCTCAATACCTTTTGTACCATCTGTACCGGTGCCTGATAAGATGATAGCGATCGCTTTTTCTTTTTTATCCTTGGCGAGTGTAAATAAAAAAGTATCTATAGCAGTATTAGGAGCTTTTTGAGTGCCTTTATCCGCCAGGCGTAATTTATGGCCACGTATGGTCATGAGCTTTTTGTTGGGGATAATGTATACACAATCGCGCTGGAGCGTCATGTCATTTTCCGCCTCAAAAACCTTCATATGGGTATGCTTGGATACAAGTTCTACCAACAGGCTTTTATAATCGGGCGATAGGTGTTGTATAACAATAAAAGTGAAGCCCGAGTTGGCAGGCATATTGTCAAAAAACTCATGTATGGCTTCCAGTCCACCGGCAGATGCGCCAATGGCAATAATATACCTGTCGGTAACTGTGATATCCGGAAACTGTAATTTGTTTTCTTTCACCTATTTGTTTGCTGTGCTTTTTGTTATAAATTCATAAATAAAACTTCTCATATTTTCAGCTATCTCAAGCTCATACTTGCTCCACGCTGTTGAAGTATTATGAACGGTTTCCTGCCATAGCTTAAACGAGTTTCTTGGATGATAGTTTTTGCCATCAGGTTCAAAGTTGATGGCTTTGTTAGGGTCGCCACCCCAGTTAATAGTTTGTTTAACCTCCGGCCTGAAACATAGAATATAATCTCCCTGTTCCTTGTTTACTGGTATGGCTAATACACCACTGGCAGTTTCTGCGTAGGACACGGCTTCGTCATATTCTTCAGGAAGATGATCTGTAGCATATACCCTGTCAATATCTTTGCCTTGTAACCAGAGTTGCATGTTTTCTAAAAAACCTTTATCGGGCACACTGCCTATGGTATTTATCCGGCCATTAATAATGGCTGCAATACCATCTGCGTTCAGCAAATGCATCAGATTTAGATCTGTATTCTCTAATATGCCACTTACAAGGTCATCTTCTGCATAAACCTGTGCAATAAGCGCGGTTTGTTTCTTTTGCAGTTCAGCCTCCGTTTCAAACGTTTCCTTGTAAAGTATTGTTGTAATGCGGTTTGATATAACAGATGATATGAGCTCGCACACACTACATAGTTCAAAACTAAGATATAGTGGCGTTAGATGATGGCAGGCAATAAGACCCCACAACTGGCCGTTATGAATAACCCTTAAGGACATACTTGCCTGCACGTTCATGTTCTTTAAATATTCAATATGAACGGCAGCTACACCGCGAAGGTTACAGTCGCTAAGATCAATGAATGTATGGGTTTTAGGATTGATAACCGGGTAAAGGCGTACCGGTTTAAATTCGCGATTGGGTATAAGCCGGTAAGTGTTTTTTGAATAAAGTTCACGCGCTTGTTTAGGAACATCAGACGCCGGGAAGGTGTGGCCCAGATAATTTTCGAGCCCCTCGCCCTGTACTTTATCTTCGGCTATTACCGTACCGTTCCAGTCTTTATCAAAACGATACATCATGATACCATCAAAACCGGTTAGCCTTCGCAACTCATGCACAGCTACATTGCTGATATCGGCAATGGTTTCGGCCTCTTCAATCGCCGTTATGGCATATTTTACCTCATCAAACACGCTGCTAAAGCTGCGTTCATTTATAGCAAGTGGCTTTTCAATTTCAACTAAAAGGTATTGTTCCTCTAAATGAATTAAAGCCTGTATGGTATTACCCGACAAGACAAGTGCAGCCGGTATCTTATTCTTTATTTTATTATTGAAACGCTGTTGAATATTTTTAACTGCCGTATCGTCATTAATAAATTCAGCCAGGGGTTTACCTACAATTTCCGTTACTGGTTTATTAAGCAGATCAGCAATGTTTTCGCTTACCTGTAAAATCTCAAGAGACTCTTTGTCTAATACCATCAGGTATCCATAAGCCTGTATAACGTTAATATTATGAAGAGGCAAGCTTCCGCAAAATTCAGAATCGTAATTCTTTTTTTTGTTCATTAGTAGATGTAAAACAAGTGTGTATCAACTATTAGCTTATAGTTTGGGTAACGGCAAAGTGTAAAATTTTAAACGGAATAAAAATTAAAGAACAAATTAAAAGCTTAAGCAGATGTTTTGCTAAGGTATAGGTAAATAACGCATAAAACAACCGTTTATCGTACAACTTTAAAGAGTGATTTAACTCTTAACATAAGAATTACTTTTAATCTAAATATTATTTATCTGATAATGTGCTATTAACATTTCCCTTAAACTAACCGGGTAGGTTTGTGTTATAATATAAAACCAATGGAAATGGGCTATTCATCACTTGATCTGTTTATGCTGCTGATAGCTGCAGTTGTTATCTGGGCAGCCTCCCGTACGCCAATAAAAAAGAATGATGCTGAAGCAGGTGTCCAAAAGCCTGGCCTTAACTCCAGCCAGCAGCAGTTTCATTCTTTGTAATTACATGTACTGAAAGGGCTGTTTTTTGGATAAGATTAAAGTAGCATTTTTTGCCGATATATTGGCAGAAAACTTTGATGGCGCTGTGCGTACCATGTACCAGCTCATTAACCGGATAGATACAACCCGTTTCGAATATCTTTTTATTTATGGCGCCGGTCCCGAAAGCATTTTAAGTTTTGATAGTTTTAGGGTGCCTCATATTAACCTACCGGTAAACGCCGGGTACTCACTGGCTTTACCGAACTGTGTAAAGTCTTCCTTAAATAAAAAATTAAAAGATTTTGCACCACAAGTAGTACATATTGCAACACCATCTTACCTGGGTAATTTCGCTCTTTCCTATGCTGAACAACACCAGTTGCCTGTACTTACTATTTATCATACTCATTTTATTTCCTATGTTGATTATTATTTTAAATACCTGCCTTTTTTAATAGGGCCGGTTAAGAACCGCATTGCCCGCGGGCATAAAAAATTTTATAACAGGTGCAATAAAGTGTATGTACCTGCAACCAGCATTAAACATGAATTACTGGAAATGGGAATAACTTCGGAAAAAATGCAGTTATGGAAAAGGGGGATAGACACGCATTTATTTAACCCGGTTAACCGCGATAAAAGAGTAATTGAACGCCTTACCGGCAACCAGCACCCAACAATTATGTTTGCCAGTCGCCTGGTATGGGAAAAAAACCTCGAAACTTTGTTTGCTATTTACAATCGTTTCATAGAAAAGGACCGTAAAGTAAATTTTTTAATAGTAGGCGATGGCAGCGCGAGGCGGATTTGTGAACGCCGTATGAAAAACGCTTATTTTACCGGAAAGGTTGACCACCACTATCTTGCGCTGTTATATGCTTCGGCAGATGTTTTTTTGTTCCCATCAGTTTCTGAAACTTATGGGAATGTGGTAGCTGAAGCAATGGCATCAGGTTTACCATGCGTGATAGCTGATGGGGGAGGATCAAAAGACTTTGTTGAACACGGTGTTAATGGTTTCAGGTGCAGCCCATACCATGCGGATGATTATGTACAAAAGTTGGAAACATTACTTGATAACAAACCATTGGCTCATCAATTCGCTACAGCATGTATACGGCATATGGCAGAGCTAAGCTGGGACGGCCTTGCACAAACTTATTTTAACGATATCAGTAGCCTGGCAACAGAACCTGCGCCTTTAGCAGAAAAAGTTAAACCACGTTTGCATTTTATTACATCACTTTTATCTGCATGCTGGTAAAACGTTTTATAAGGTTGGCAAATAGCATGCTTTTAAATGCTGGCTCTATGTAAACGCTGGTAAGCCATATCAATATTTTAATTTCAACGGCGTCAGCGGTAATAGTGTTGATGAGTATCTCGGGCGCCAGGTTTTTAACCGTATGATCGCTTTGGCTTATTTCCTCTTCAATAGCTTTGCCCAGCGCATTTAAATCAGTAGCAATATTTACCTTAAATATCAGTTCGGATTTTACATATGATGCACCCTGGGTCCAGTTAACAAGCCTATTTGATAAAAGGTCACCGTTCGGGATGATCACTTGTGAGCCATATTGCGTAAGCATTTTACTGGAGCGTATACCTATATCCTGTATTTTACCTTTTTTATCGGCCAGTTCAATAAAGTCGCCTATCTCAAAAGGCTTTTCGAATATGAGGATGATGCCCGAAACAAAATTGTTTACAATGTTTTGCATACCCAGGCCAATACCTACACTAAGCGCGCCAAGTACTACCGTAAGTTTGTCAACAGGTATGCCCGAAGCCGTTACAGCCAGCAGTAGGCCCAATATGACGATGATGAGCCGTATGAGCGTTAATTTTGAACTTTTATGCTCCACCTCGGTACTGCTGATAGAAATGGATTTTTCACCAAACAGCACGCCTATGTTTTTTTGAAGTATGTTGGAGATATAAACAATAACAGCAAAGAACAGGATGTTGCTAAGCGTGAACTTTAGTGTACCAAAACTGCGTTGCTTAATAAGTATCTGGTGGAAAAAACTAAAAACGCCCCCAGCCACGTTAAGGTTGATGAAAAATACCAGTAGCCATAGTACCACGGCTATGATAGACAGCATACGCTGAAATGACTGGCGGGTTTTAGATACGTCTAACCTCGAAAATAAACCACCCCTGCATGAACTTACCTTTATTTGTAATTCAAGCGCATCAGTAAGTATCTGTATAAATATAGCCAGTCCTATTACTTGCGAAAGCCCAATAATGGCAGTAACAGAATTGATTTTGGCAAGGCTAATGCGGCCCAATATATTTAATACTACCGATAAGATGTTAAGAATCAGGAATATGATAAGCACAGGCTTTATAAATCCCTTTTTAAAATTAATTTCTTTAAGCTTGGTATAAAACTTATACCCGATATAAAGCGAAGCAACATTTACAGCTATAAGTAGCAAACGCATCAAAATAGCGTCATGAATGGTTGCTGTAACAGCCATTACCAGTATATAAAGCCCAACAATATACAGCCATTGGCGCAGTTGCTTTATAGGCAGCTTTTTCCAAAAGTCTATAGTGAGCAATATCAGCAGCGCGAATGATATGATCTCGATGTAAAGCGAAGGTGAGTCGGGTTCGAAAAGAGGCGTAAATACGAGTATGACAATTAGGGATGGTATAATTGGTATGCTGCTTAGAAATTTAAAATTTAGCGGCCCTATCTTATCCCTGATATCGGCTTGTTGTGCTTTGCGATAATTTAGAAACACCCATAGAAAGAATACCCCGCCGAGCAGAATGAGCAGGATACGGTTATCCCATGTGGAATTGATGAAGTAGCTAAGTATTTTATTTTGGCCTCTTATGGATGAGGATAATAACTCGCCTATATCGTCGCCTTTGCGCTCAACCGGGGCCGACCAAATGTACGGCGACTCTTTTCTCAAAGCGCTTTTGCCTGACATTTGCATACGTTCGGCAATGTTTGCCTCCAGATCGGTAATTGTTAATGTAGTTTCAGAAACATCTGCGAGCAGCCGGCTTACCGTATCCAGGTTAGCCGTAGTGAGTTTACCTGCATTTTGCAACCTTAGTTTAATGTTTGCCAGTTGAGCGCGATATAAATTTTTGGTAGATGTATCATTTGCGGTAACCATAAGTACTGAGTCTTTGCTCAACTCAAGTACTTCTTTTGACATTCGCTGCAGATCGGTGCTCGCTTTTGAAAGCTTGTTTTGTACGTCAAGCAGGTTTTCCTGAGAAGTACGGAGGATAAGGTCGTAACTGGTAAGCGTTTTAGGTTCTATTACCCGTGCAGAAACTCTCAGATCGGCTTTTATGGGTGCTATGTTTTGCCTTACATCTGTTAACGTCTGCCTTGTTTGTTCAGTAGCATATCCTTTTTTATTAGACGCGTTAATTTCAGTTATGGCAGCCTGGGCGCGCTGTAATCTAAAAAGTAAAGTATCAGGTATAGTTTCGGCCGAGTCTGTTTGTATTTGTGGCGTTTGCGCGTGCAGGACATTGGCCATTAAGGCTAAAAGTAAAATTACTGCCGATTTTGCAAATACGCCTGTAAACTTCATTTTTTCAACTTTAGTTTGATAAACACAACATGTATGAACGTACACCATTTTGGTGTAACATTATCGCTTATAACACCTCGATAAGGGTTTTTTGTTTTCAATAAACGTTATTTAAAGGGAATGGTATATTTGCCACACTCTGCATTAACTATGAAGTTTCCGGCCTTACTTAAATCTGATGTTACAGGAGGGATAGTATTATTGCTTTGTGTAATTGTATCATTAATCATAGCTAATTCGCCGTTGAGAAACGGATTTAGTCATTTATTGTCTGCACGTATTGACGCAGGAATAATAAGTTTATCTGTGCTTAGCTGGATAAATGATGGCCTGATGACCGTGTTTTTCTTCCTGGTAGGGCTCGAGATCAAGCAAGAAATACTTGATGGGCATCTATCCGGTGCAAAAAGGGCGGCTTTGCCGGTTATAGCGGCGCTGGGCGGTGCTTTGTTACCTGCCCTGATTTATTGGCTTGTTAATTCCGGAACTACGGCCGGGAAGGGGTGGGGTATCCCTATGGCTACCGATATCGCTTTTTCGCTGAGTGTATTATCTTTACTGGGGAAGGTTGTTCCCAGGGGGCTACGTGCTTTTTTATCGGCGCTTGCCGTAGTTGATGACCTGCTGGCTATATTGGTTATTGCCATATTTTACGCTACAGGTATACATTGGTTTAATATGGGTATAGCAGCTATCTTATTTTTGATGCTGATGCTGATGAACAAATCGGGTATTAAACACCCGGTTTTTTTTATTATACCCGGGATAGTGATGTGGTATTTTATTCATCATTCGGGTGTCCATGCAACCATAGCAGGCGTGCTTACCGCTTTAACCATACCGGCTAAGTCAAAAAAAGGTTCACCTTTAAAGAAATTGGAACATTACTTGAGCCGGCCGGTCAATTACGTTATTATGCCGCTATTCGCGCTGGCAAATACCAATATTACTTTTACTGCTGATATGATTTCCGGCTTGGGAAGTGGCTTAAGTCTGGGCATTATTGCGGGGCTTTGTTTAGGTAAACCGCTTGGGGTAACAATATCCAGCTTATTAGCGGTTAAAACGGGCATTGGTACTTTGCCTCATGATGTTAATCGTAAATTGATGGCCGGCGCCGGCATTTTA
This sequence comes from Mucilaginibacter sp. 44-25, assembly GCA_001898335.1. Lineage (GTDB taxonomy): Bacteria > Bacteroidota > Bacteroidia > Sphingobacteriales > Sphingobacteriaceae > Mucilaginibacter. Next base: position 44,352 of record MKTS01000007.1, read on the forward strand.
GCGGGAATAGGCTTCACCATGTCTATATTCATAACGCTGTTATCATTCGGAAACACCATGCAGGCAGAAAGCGCTAAATTAGCCATTGTGCTGGCTTCCTTGATAGCTGGTGTTGGCGGCTATCTGTATCTTCGTAAGCAATTAGTGATTCCGGTACCTGATAAGACCCGATCTTAATTATATTGGATCAGTGTTGTAACGCATCAGCAGTGCCATCTTTCTTTCTAAAACTCCATATCAGGTAAAATAGCGCTGGTAATATAAAAACACTCCCTATCAATAAAGCCATACCTAACGCATGTATAGTTTTATCGGCACCTCTGTGATCTATCAGAGAAAGATATCCTCCGTTCTTGAGTATAACAATACGCGGGTAGTGCCGGTAAGTGGTGGTGAGTAATATCATGGTCATTTGAAAACCAGCTAATACCCGTATAATATATCTTTTACCCCTACTAATGAGATACCACAATAAAATAAGCGAAATGGTAGCAAGGCTTACCGCTGCAATACCAATAAAATTACCAAAAACCCACTGTACCAATGGGATGTTTTCCTTTATTGAGGCGATAAACACTACAGCTCCTGATAAAACAGCGGCTACATTCATAATACGTGCTTTGCGTATAAAACTACGGCGTTCTGTATCATCATGAGTTTCGCCAATCAGGTAAATTGCTGCCAGGAACCCGCATAGGGAAGTGGTAAAAAAGCCTATAGCTACCGAGAACCAGTTGAACCAGCTATATATATACGCATCCGCAAAATTATTGGCCTGCAGATCTATCCTGCCCGATACAGCGCTACCCGCTATAATACCCAGGAAAAGCGGTGTAATAAAGCTGGAGTAAACAAATATCTTGTTGTACAATTTTTGCATATTATCATGCACCGCGTCGTAATTACGGAAGGTAAGCGCGGTACCACGGGCGATAATGCCCAAAAGCATCACTGTGAGCGGTATGTGCAGATAGGTTGACATGGTGGCGTAAATAGTAGGAAAGCCAACAAAAAGGATAACTATAGCGATGATAAGCCACATGTGGTTGGCCTCCCAAATTGGCCCGATAGCATTGTACATGATGCGCCGAGTACGTGATTTGTTTTGAGTAGATGTAAATAATTCAATAATACCCGCACCAAAATCGGCACCGCCCATTACCAGGTATAGCAGCAGCGATACCCATAAAAAAATGATAACTACGTACAGCATAATATCTTAGTTGGTGTGCAAGTTCTTGGGTTTTACATCGTACATAACAGGCACCATTTTTATTTGCCTGTATAGTAAAAAAATTACCACTATACTTAGCGTAAAATACACAGCGGCAAATAAGTAAAATGAGTAGTGTATCCCTGGCATAGGTGTAACCGCGTCGGCAGTTCGCATAACACCTTGTATGATCCATGGTTGGCGCCCAACCTCTGTAACCGTCCAACCGGCTTCAACAGCAATAAAACCTAGTGGGGTAGCCGCGATAAAAAGTTTAAGAAACCAGCCCTTTTTAAACCAGTTTCTTTTTTTCCAGAGAGCTAACAAGTAGATTGCTCCGATCGCCATCATCGCTATTCCTAACCCAACCATTATCTGGAAGGCAAAGTGCGTCACCGTTACTGGTGGCTGGTCTTGTTGTGGTATTTGATCGAGGCCTTTAACCGGCGTTTTAAAATTATCATAAACTAAAAAGCTCAGCATACCGGGCAGTTCAATAGCATAATCTACCTTTTTGTTTTTCTCATCAGGGATGCCGCCTAAAATAAGAGGCGAATAAGCCTCGGTTTTAAAGTGGGCTTCCATCGCCGCAAGTTTGGCAGGCTGGCGTTTGGCCACCATTTTAGCCGAAATATCGCCGCTTAAGGGTTGCAGCAGTGCGGCGATAACACCAAATATTGCCGCTATTTTAAAAGAGCGCATATGGAAATCAACATTACGGTTTCGCCAAATCATTAAGGCATGTACTCCGGCAACAGCAAAACCGGTTGCGGCAAATGCCGCTATACACATATGCAGCGCTTGTGAAAACCAGGCCGGATTAAACATGGCTTTAATTGGGTCAATATTGATATATTGACCGTTTACTAAGTCGAAGCCGGCAGGGCTGTTCATCCAGCTATTAGCTGCAACCACCAAAATGCCGGAAGTTAGACCGCTGATACCCACCACGAGACCGGTTACCCAGTGAAACCACCGGTTAAACCTTTTCCAACCGTATAAATAAAACCCCAATGCTATAGCTTCTATAAAAAAAGCGGTACCCTCAAGCGAAAACGGCATCCCGAATATGGGGCCTGCATGTTTCATAAATGTAGGCCAGAGCAAACCCAGTTCAAATGATAATACCGTACCCGATACAGCACCGGTCGCGAAGAATATAGCTACTCCCTTACTCCATGCCCTGGTAATGTTTTGGTAAACCTGCTCGCCTTTTCGCAGCCACAAAAAATGCGATACCGCCATAAAGAAAGGCATAACCATGCCTATGCATGAAAAAATAATGTGGAAGCCCAGCGACAGTGCCATCTGCGACCTCGCAGCCATAAAATTATCCATACCACAAGTTTAAGTACTATTATGGGTTTTATACTATAATATGCAGGTTTTTAGCAATTTAGAATGAATAGTAATTGAATAAAATTAATGTGTTGTATTGTAATTGTTGCAATTAATCACTAACAGAATGTTCTAAATTGCTTTAAAAATGAAGGGATTTTGAGAATATCTAAGTGTATAATTAACACATTACATAAAATTTTATTGTCATGAGAATATCCAGCTGGCTGACTTTTGTCAGATAAAAGTTAAAAACTGTTAATTTTAGTAAATCAGGTTGACGAATATAGTCAACCTGGTTTACATTTGTACCAGATTTAAAGGGCATATCATGAAAGCGTTTACCTTACCATATTCTAATTCAGTTCCATTCTATAAAGAGCGGTTTACCATAACTAATTCCAAGCCTGCGCAGAACTTAAACAATAAGCGTATCAACATAGGTAATTATGTACTTGGTGTAATAGGGGAAGGCTTAAAACAAAACTTTTTGGGTGCCGACATCAATATGGAGTTTTTAACGCTGACGGTCCGTAGCTACGCGATAGCTTCTGCTAAAACGATACGCAGCCTTGTACACAAAGCAAAGTAATATTACCCATCTGCCTTTATCTTATCTCATTCACTATAACACAAAATGAAATTATCCTATTCATATTTTAATAAAGCTTTTTACATAGTATCACTTGTACTTTTATCCTTTACAACTTTTGCGCAAACTAAAGTTACGGGTATTGTAACCGATGCCAAAACCAAACAGCCCATGCCGTATGTTACGGTAACCTTTGCAGGTACTACAATAGGGGCAGGTACCAATACAGATGGGCGCTATACTATTACGACAACACAGGATGTAAAACAGATCCAGGTATCTTTTGTGGGTTTCCGCACAGCTGTTCGCACTATCACACCAGGGCTGGAGCAAATTGTTAACGTGGCTCTTAGTGAGGATAATCACAAGTTGAATGAGGTATTGGTTAGATCTGGCAAAAAAAAGAAGTATAGTAACAAAAACAATCCCGCCGTTGAACTTATACGCAAAGTAATTGCCCATAAGCAACAAAACCAGGTTGAGAATTACAATTACGCCGAGTATAAGCAATACGAGCGTATGAATGTATCGTTAAGCAACCTTACAGAAAAGTTTAAAAACAAAAAGATATTTAAAAACTATCAGTTCCTGTTCCGTGAGCAGGCCGATTCAACGGCGATGGGAGGCAAGATAATGCTGCCTATTTACCAGGAAGAGAAGCTGTCTGACAACTACTACCGTAAAGACCCATATGCAAAAAAGCAAATTATTACAGCAAGTAAACAGGTAAAATATGATGAGAACTTCGTAGACAATAATGGCCTTAAATCATACTTCGACCGTATGTACCAGGATATTAATATCTACGATAATAACGTATCGTTGCTAAGCAACCAATTATTAAGCCCTATTGCTGATAACTCTCCATCGTTCTACAAGTTTTTTATTACTGACACCCTTAAGGACGTACAGCCTAATTTGATAGAGTTGAGTTTTACGCCTCGTAACACCAACAATATGCTGTTTGAAGGCCGTATCTATATTACGATGGACGGTAATTATGCGGTACAAAACGCTTTTCTTACGGTAAATAAAAATATCAACCTCAATTTTGTTCGCCAGCTGCAAGCCAATTTGTCTTTTGAAAAAAATACTGATGGGCGATATCATTTAAGCCAAAGCGACCTGAAAATTGAGTTTGGTATCAATAAAGAAAAAGGTGGCGGTATGTATGGCGAAAGATTGGTAAGCATCAATAATTTTGTGGTTAACAGCCCTCGTCCTAAACAAACCTACGAAGGCGCGTCACAGGTAATAGCACTTAATTCTGAAGATAAAGATGACGCTTACTGGAAATCGGCCAGGCCAGATACACTTGACGCTACTTCGGCCAGTATTTATAAGAATATAGATAGCCTGCAAACCATACCGTCTTTCAAAAAAACAATGGACATTGCTACGCTGCTGCTTGCAGGTTATAAAAACTTTGGCAAATTTGAGATGGGGCCGGCAAATACTTTCTACAGTTTTAACCCGGTTGAAGGCTTCAGGCTGCGCGTGGGTGGCCGCACTACGCCCGAGTTGAGCAAACGCTATTATTTTGAAACCTATGGCGCTTATGGTTTCCGCGACGAAAGGTTCAAGTATTTTTTAAGCAGTACTTATTCGCTTAATAACAAATCCATTTATTCATTCCCACAGAATTATATCCGCGCCAGTTTCCAGCACGATACTAAAATACCGGGGCAGGAACTACAGTTTGTTCAGGAGAGTAACTTCCTGTTATCATTCAAGCGGGGTGTGAATGATATCTGGTTGTATAATGATATTTTCAGGTTAGATTATGTGCATGAGTTCAGCAATCACTTCTCTTATGCTTTAGGCTTTAAAAAATGGAATCAGAACCCTGCCGGCGCATTAGTTTATCAAAACCTGCTGCCGGATGGCACTCTGAACAATGTTAATGAGATCAAAACTACCGAGCTTTCGGCACAATTACGCTGGGCACCGCACGAGCGTTTTTATCAGGGCAAGCTCTATCGTACCCCTATACCGGATAAGTACCCTATATTCACGCTTAATTACACACAGGGTATAGCCGGTTTCTTTGGCGGTGAGTATAACTACCAAAATGTTATAGGTAATATTAGCAAACGTTTTTACTTTTCTACCTATGGTTATACAGATGTAACAACCGAGGGCGGATACCTTTTTGGAAAAGTACCTTTCCCGCTGTTGGATATCCATCATGCTAACCAAACCTACGCGTTTCAGTTACAATCATATAACTTAATGAACTTCCAGGAGTTTGTAAGCGACCATTATGCCAGCATATTTGTAGATCATAATTTTAACGGGTACTTCTTCAATAAAGTACCGTTGTTAAAAAGGCTCAAATTAAGAGAGATTATAGATGTGAAAGCATTATGGGGCGGTATTCGTTCTGAAAATAACCCTAATAATGATCCTTCATTGTTGCGTTTCCCGCGTAATCTTGGTGAAGCAGGTGAAGGAGGTGTTGGTACTTATACATTAGGAAGCACACCTTACGTAGAAGGAAGTATTGGTGTGGGCAACATATTTAAGCTTTTACGTGTCGATCTGGTGAAGCGTTTTACTTATCTTGACCATCCCGGAGCGCCTGAGTGGGGGATAAGGTTTTTTGTTAAGTTTGACTTTTAACCATGCTATTTATAAACCAAGTTCAGCTTTTATAGTTTAAACAGTAATAATTATGGCAACACCTTGCATGATAACGGAAGAAACTAAGAAGGTAGCCCCGAAGCTGGTTTATCTGCTTAAGCGACTGCTTGATGAGTGGATGGTAAAAAAGCTTTGCCGAATTGAGAGACCGGGATTCACCGGCGCGCACCTGCCACTTTTTATGAGTATAGGCAAAACAGGTATTTCCAACAATGAACTTGCAGGCAAACTGAACGTTTCTAAGCAAGCTACCAGTAAAATGGTAAAAGAGTTAGAAGCGATTAATTTAGTTAAAAGCCAAAAAAGCCCGGACGATGCACGGGTGGTAATGTTATATTTTACAGCCGAAGGGGAGGAGTTTTACCATAGTCTTAAAAACGAAGTGAACGGCCTCGAGGAAAAATATAAAAAAGTTGTGGGAGCCAAAAATTACGATATCGCCATTGACGTGATGCTAAAGTTGGTTCAATTTCACGAAGAGCATAACTGCACAGAATAATTTTAAAATAGAAGTTGTAAATGACAATTAAATGAAACGATGTTAATTTTAACATTGTACATTTGCTTAACACTGTTAAATAATCTAATAGGAGTAGAAAATTAGTCAATGGCCAGCAAGGACAGAATTGCGAGACTGAAAGAAGAGACCAGGATAAACATCCTGAAGGCTGCCTTTGATATTGTAAAAACGGAGGGCTGGCAGGCATTAAGCATGCGTAAGATTGCTGACGCCATTGAATATACAGCCCCCATTATATACGAGTACTTTGCTAATAAAGAGGCTATTATACTGGAGCTTACCCGCCAGGGGTATTTAAAACTATCTCAAAAGTTGCAGGAGGCTAAGGATAAACATAGCTCACCGGCCAAGCAATTGGAGGAAATGTGGCTTACCTACTGGAATTTCGCGTTTGCCAACAAAGAGCTTTACCAGATTATGTTTGGTATAAATGCAAGCTGCAGTTGCGAGATGGTCAATAAATTACCTGAAGCCGAATGTCCATGGGATATTATAGCCGACTCGATAGGGAAGCTCATGAAAATTGAAGACATGGAATCGGAAGTGATCTGTACCAAGTATTACACCTTCTGGTCGGTAGTGCATGGATTGGTATCTATCAACCTGGTAGATCGTGGTAACTCTGATGAGGTTAATAAGCAGGTATTGAGAGATGCTATCACTGGTATCATTAGGTCCATCACTCCTTAAAAAATTTAAGCATTTTAAAACACCGTTAAACTATTTAACGGTGTTAAATTAAAAACTTTAAACTTAAGCAGATATGAAAACGGCAAAAAAAACTTTTAATATTTACTTAACACTGTTAAATAGTCTATCAATGTTAACAACTTTTACACTCAGGTACTATTAGCTACGGTGATATACACACTGAAACTTTACATCTATTAAACCCCAACCTATTTAGCGCCATGTACTATAATAATACAAGAACAACCGACACAATATACATCAGCAGCTTAAAGGCTGCACTCACATCAAGTAAATCATCATCAAAACTCATCATCATGAAAATTATCTTAGCTGCTATAATAGCAACAGCACTTTTCAGCTGCTCCAGCGGGCCGCAAACGCCGCAGGCACCGCCCCCTCCGGCATTACCGGTAAGTAGCGTTGAAACCGGCAACAGAACAACTTATCAGGAATATCCTGCATCTATCGAGGGTACGGTTAATGTTGAGGTTCGCCCTCAGGTAAGCGGCGCTTTAGACAAAGTATTTGTTGACGAAGGCGCTTTTGTAAAAGCCGGTCAGCCAATATTTAAGATCAACGATCAGCCATACCGTGCTGCCTTAAATAACGCATTAGCTGCCCAACATGCCGCAGAAGCTGCTTACGCTAACGCTGCATTGGAGATCGAAAAACTTACTCCGCTTGTACAGAACAAAGTGGTATCAGAATTTCAGTTAAAATCAGCCAAGGCCGCACAACAGGTAGCTAAAGCAAATATCGAGTCGGCTAAAGCAAACGTTTCAACCGCTCAGATCAACTTAGGGTATACCCTAATAAAAGCGCCTGTAAGCGGTTACATCGGTCGCCTTGAGAAAAAGCAAGGTAGCCTGGTATCACCGCAGGATGTTACGGCCCTAACTCAGCTTTCAGATGTGCACGATGTGCATGTGTACTTCTCATTAGGTGAAAAAGACTTTGTAGCCTTTAAAGAGCAATATGCCGGTGCAACTATTCAGGAAAAATTAAAACACCTGCCTGCGGTTGGTTTATTGTTAGCCGATAACACCGAATATTTAAAACAAGGCCACATAGATATGATCGATGGCCAATTTGATAAAACCACCGGTGCTATTAGCGTTAGGGCAAGCTTCCCTAACCCACAAGGCCTATTACGCTCTGGTAATACCGGCAAAGTAAGATTAAGCTTGCCGCATCCAAATGCGCTGATCATCCCGCAGGATGCTACCGTTGAAATGCAGGATAAAGTATTTGTTTATGCTCTTGCCGATAGTAATAAAGTAAAGAAACTGCCTATCACCATCATTGGAACAAGCGGTAACAATTACCTGGTAAAAGACGGTGTTAAAGCCGGTGACCAGATAGTGACCAGTGGCGTTGATAAACTGCAGGAAGGTATGGTGATAAAACCGCAGCCGCAGGGTAATAAAGTAGCTGCTAACTAAGTAGAATTAAGAGCCGGGAATCAGGAACCAAGACTCTTGATTCTTATCTCTGACTTCATTCTCAAAACGAAAACAAAGAACCGGGAATTAAGGAACATACACGTTAATTATAGATGGGAAATACCATCCGTTAGCCACTGCTTTGTCCTCAAATTCCGCAATAATTAATATAATGTTTAAGAAATTTATAGAAAGGCCGGTACTCTCAACCGTTATCTCTATCCTGTTGGTGATAGTCGGTATCCTCGGCCTTACCAAATTGCCCTTAGAGCGTTTCCCTAATATTGCCCCTCCGGCCGTATTGGTATCTGCTGTTTACCCGGGCGCTAACGCCGAAACCATTTTGCGTTCGGTAACCCCTTCACTTGAAGAAGCCATTAACGGTGTAGAGAACATGACCTATATGACCTCTACTGCAAGTAATGATGGTACGCTGGGTATTACTGTTTATTTTAAACAAGGTACCGACCCGGACCAGGCTGCCGTTAATGTGCAGAACCGTGTTTCGCAAGCTACCAGCCAGTTACCTGCCGAGGTAGTGCAATACGGTATTACCACCACCAAACAGCAGAACAGCTTTATTGGTGCCATGGCAATATATACTGATGATCCTAAAAAATATGATGCAACCTTTGTAGCAAACTATGCCCAGATCAACATCATACCCGAGATCAAACGTATCCCCGGTGTAGGTTCGGCACAGGTATTTGGTGGTGTTAAAGATTACAGCATGCGTGTTTGGTTGAATCCTGCGCAGATGGCTGCCTACAAAATTACCCCGGCCGAGGTAATGGCCGCTATACAGGATAAAAACTTAGAAGCTGCACCGGGCCGTTTTGGGGAACGCAGCGATAAGGCTTTTGAATATGTGATCAAGTACAAAGGTAAACTCACCAAACCAGAGGAGTATCAGAATATTGCCATACGCGCTAATGCAGATGGTTCTGTACTGCACTTGAAAGATGTGGCACGTGTTGAGCTGGGCGCTTACTCATACAACAGCTACAGTAACCTGAATGGTAAAGATGGTGTTATCATCGGTATTATCCAGTTATCAGGCTCTAATGCCAACGAGATACAGATAGCCATTGATAAACTGATGGAGAAAGCATCCAAAAGTTTCCCTGTGGGTATCAAGTACAATCAGTTCTACCGAACCAAAACAGATTTGGATGAATCTATTAACCAGGTTGAGCATACCCTGATAGAGGCATTCATACTGGTATTTATCGTGGTGTTCTTGTTCTTACAGGATTTCAGGTCGACATTAATACCGGCAATTGCGGTACCGGTGGCTATTGTGGGTACGTTTTTCTTTATGAGCCTGTTCGGGTTCTCCATTAACCTGCTTACGCTATTCGCGCTCGTTCTTGCTATAGGGATTGTGGTAGATGACGCCATTGTGGTGGTAGAAGCCGTGCATGCCAAAATGGAGCACGACCCAAGCCTTACGCCAAAGAAGGCTACTACCGAAGCCATGCACGAAATTACCGGCGCAATCATCTCGATCACGTTGGTGATGGCAGCAGTGTTCCTGCCAGTAAGTTTCATGACAGGCTCAACTGGCATTTTCTACCGTCAGTTTGCCTTGACCATGGCTATTGCTATCATCATATCTGCGGTAAACGCGTTAACACTTAGCCCTGCTCTGGCTGCTCTGTTTTTAAAGAATAACCATACAGGTGGTAACCATAATGCGCCGAAGCAAGGTTTTGTACAAAGGTTTTATGCAGGCTTTAACGGCAGCTTTAACTACATGACAAACAAATATGTGTCGGGTATTAAAGTGCTGATCAAAAATAAATGGATTAGTGTTGCCGGTTTAGTTTTATTAACCGCCATTACCATATTTATGGTGAACAGGACTAAAACAGGCTTTATCCCTACCGAAGACCAGGGCTTTGTGGCCATTGCGGTGTCAACGCCATCGGGTACATCGCTTGCAGGTACTAACAAGATTTTTAAAGATGCTGAAGACCAGTTGAAAACCCTGCCATCTGCAAGGTTCGTTACTGCGCTATCAGGTTTCAACTTCTTAACGCAATCAAGCAGCCCATCAGCGGGTGTTATATTCCTGCTGTTGAAACCTACCGAAGAACGTGGCGAAGTAAAGAACATCGACGAGATACAGAATATCGTTCGTGGTAAATTAGGCGCTGTAACAGGTGGTACTTTCTTCGTGTTCAGTTTCCCTACAGTGCCCGGTTTCAGCAACGTGGAAGCGCTTGACGTAATGCTGCAAGATAAGACCAACGGCAAGCTGGACAAATTCAGTGGGGTGGCTAATAATTTCATCATGAAGCTGATGCAAAAACCAGCTGTGGCTTATGCCTTTACCTCATACAAGGCAGATTATCCACAATTGCAATTAGAGATCGACGACGAAAAAGCCAACCAATTGGGTGTGAATGTAAAAGACATCCTATCTACTATGCAGGCTTACTTTGGTACCGCGCAGGCATCAGACTTTAACCGCTTTGGTAAATACTACCGTGTGGTTGTACAAGCTGATATTGCCGATCGCACCGACCCTACAACTATCGACCGTGTATTCGTGAAAAACAAAGCAGGCGAAACCGTGCCTATCAACACCCTGGTTAAACTAACCCGTGTTTATGGCTCAGAAACCGCCTCCAGGTACAACCTGTTCAACTCTATTGAGGTGAACGCCATACCAAAACCCGGCTACAGTTCCGGTGATGCCATCAAAGCGATTGAGGAAACCGCTAAAGAGGAATTACCTGCTGGTTATGCCTACGAATTCTCAGGCCAAACCCGTGAGGAGATCTCATCAGGCGGACAATCAACCGTAGTGTTCCTTCTATGTTTAGTATTCGTGTATTTCCTGTTATCAGCACAGTATGAAAGCTACATCCTGCCATTGGCGGTTATCCTGTCTATCCCTACAGGTATCTTCGGTACGTTTGCTGTATTGGGCTTAACCGGTATCGAGAATAATATTTACGTGCAGGTAGCGCTTATCATGCTTATCGGCTTGCTGGCCAAGAATGCTATTTTGATAGTAGAGTTCGCGGTGCAGAAACGCCGCCAGGGAATGAGCTTGGTTAACGCTGCAATAGAAGCTTCCCGACTAAGGATCCGTCCTATCGTGATGACCTCACTCGCCTTCGTGTTCGGTTTGTTCCCGATGAGTATTGCAACAGGTCCATCAGCTCAAGGTAACCACTCTATAAGTATTGGTGCTGCCGGCGGTATGGTGAGCGGTGTAATTTTAGGTTTGTTTATCATCCCGGTATTGTTTGTCATCTTCCAGCATCTGCAGGAAAAGATAAGCGGTACACCGATAGAGAAACACCTTGATGGTGCCAATGAGGACCAACATGCAAAACAATTGGAACCGGAATTATCATAAATTAACTCACCCGGTCTACGCTTCGCTCGACCAACCTCTCTCCGCTTTGCGGAAAGAGGGTAAAATCAGCCAAGGCGTCGTCGGGGTGAGTCCTCAACACAACAACAAAATGAAAAAGATATTAAGCGGGCTATTTGTATTATCACTAATCATAAGCGCCTGCAACGTTTCCAAAGACGTTAAAACACCAAAACCTGAACTGCCTGTGGCTTTCAGAAACGAAGTAACCACTGCAGATACCAGCAGTATTGCAGATGTCGAGTGGAAAAACTTTTTTGCTGATGCAACTTTGCAAAAGCTGATAGACGATGCAATCCGCAACAACTATGACTTGCAGATCGCGTTGAAAAATATTGAATCGTCACGGTTATTGTTCAACCAGATCAAGTTTAATTACACCCCGCAGGTAAACCTTAACGTTACCGCCAACACCACCCGCCCAAGTGATAACAGCCTTAACGGCTTAAGCCTTGGTCAGTTTCTTGGCTCAAAACATATAGAGGATTACAATGCCAACCTTGGCTTATCATGGGAGGCCGATATCTGGGGTAAGATCCGCAATCAAAGCAGGGCCGCTTTAGCGCAGTATTTGCAAACAGATGAGGCGCGTAAGGCCATTCAAACTAACATAGTCGCATCCGTTTCTCAAGGTTACTATAACCTGCTGATGCTGGATGAGCAGTTGCAAATTGCTAAACGCAATGTAACACTAACTGATAGCACACTGCGTATTTTAAACCTGCAATTTAATTCAGGACAGGTTACTTCATTGGCCGTTCAGCAAGCCGAGGCACAACGCCTGGCAGCTGCACAACTGGTTCCGGAATTTGAACAGAACATCACGATACAGGAAAATGCCTTACGCGTACTTGCAGGTGCCTTGCCTTCCGCAATTGAGCGCAATACCCGTTTAGATCAATTGCCTGTTGCAGAAAATGTGCCTTCAGGCTTGCCATCAGCCATTGTGAGCCGTAGGCCGGATGTGCGCAGCGCAGAACTGGAGCTTAACGTTGCTAATGCTAACGTAGGTATTGCTGCCGCTAATATGTACCCTTCACTTACCATTACTGCGCAAGGTGGTGTAAACTCCTTCAGGGCCAGCAACTGGTTCAGCCTGCCTGCTTCTTTATTTGGTACGGTGGCCGGTAGTATTACACAACCGATATTCAACCGCAAAAGGTTAAAAACCCAATACGAAGTGGCTAAGGTTGAACGCGAAAAAACTGTGCTACAGTTTCGTCAATCGGTATTAAACGCCGTTGGCGAAGTATCAGATGCATTGGTAAAAATAGAAAAGCTTAAAGCGCAACAAGCCATTGCTGCCAACAGGGTAAAAACCTTGCAGCAGGCAACCGGCAATGCTAACCTGCTGTTTAAAAACGGTATGGCCAATTACCTTGAGGTGATAACCGCTCAAAGTAACGTATTGCAAAGCGAACTGGAACTGGCTTCCATTAAGCGCCAGCAGCTAAGCGCCTTGGCAGAGCTTTATCGCTCGCTTGGTGGTGGCTGGAAATGATCTCTTGTTGATGAGTGATCTGAAGAGCCGCATCCCGACGCAAGTTGGGAGCGGCTTTTTTTAATTATCATATCCTGAAATTCATGGATATATACGGGTACCAGCCTTCTTCTGAATGGCCCATTAATACTTGTAACACGGTTAAACCGGCAGGGGAGAAGTATATGCCGCCACCAATGCCCTGGTGTATTTTATCCGAATTCTCACTTTCGGCCCAAACGCGCCCGGCATCATAGAAACCGGTAATACCCATTTGGCCGGGCACAATATAACTGGCAATATTAAATAGTTTTATCCGTGCCTGTAAATTATTGTATACCATATGCTTACCTGCGAAACGATATTGAAGGTAGCCTAAGAGGTTGCCCTGCCCACCTAAAAACATAGACTGGTAAAACGCCGGATTCCCAAATGTTACTCCACCGCCCACACGGTCTGATAAAACTATGGTGCCTTTGTTATTCAATTTCTGATAAAAACTAAATTCGGGCCGTATTTGAATATAAGACTTAGAATAATTATTTAAGCCATTATACCCCTGTATATTAATATTGAAATAATAACCTCCAACCGGAAGTATGCCACCTTTACGTTGATTGGAATTGTAATTGAGCACTATCCCCAAATGAGCTTTATCTTTATCCAATACCAGGCTGTCATAGGAGCCTATCCTGGCTGTTTGGGTAATAAAACGACCCTCATTGTCCCTAAGGTCCAGGTGATAAAACTGGAATGAGGGGCCGATGCTAAAAGTAGTATTATTATTCATTATCCATCTTAGAGCAGGGTCAAGTTGGTAAGTATCAAATCGGGTACGATAATACCGGCGGTAATTAGGCTGGTTTTTATTGATAGGCGTACCATTACCCAACCCGAAAAAGTTAGTAGTATTATCAGGCGCTTGTATGTAAGCCTGCATAGTAATGTCCGCATTCCCAATGGCTTTTATCCACTCACCATTATATTTTATTCTGAATGCATCTGTAGCAAAGGCATGAGTAAGCATTATCTGCTGCGAACTGGTATAAGGTAACTTACGGAAACCGTCCTTTTTAATGTATTTAACCCCGGCGCCTAACAAAAAGCCATCGTCAGCATTAAGGCCCGCGGTGGCTAACGGCATCCATATATTATACAGGTTGGTTTGCAGGAAACGTGTATTGGTGGTATCTGCAGAAATATGTTTACTTACCTTTCCATCCAACCCATTAAATTTTGCACCGGGTGGAGTATAAACCTGCAGTATCGCTTCTGAATTAATAATGTTGTATGTTTTTTCACCATCGGCCCCAATCAGGCGCACATGTATGGGCGAAGTTTTATTATCAACAATTACTTTATCATTACCTTTTGATGTGTAAAGGCGTATCTCGTTGGTATATTGAGGCAGATAAGAATGGTACAACAAGGTGTCTTTAATTTTTCCTTCCTTACTTATTTTATTTACCTGTATGAGCAAGCTACTATCAGGCTGACCGGTTATGAGTACCTGCTCATTCTTATCGCTTAATCTAAGGTCAACAATGCGGTATATGAACTTGTAGTAACGATCCATAGCTTCGGGTAAAGCGGCCCTGCGCGATTTTAACTTGGCCAGTAATACATCATGGCCCATTTTATAGGTATCGCCAGGCAGCCGTTTTAATGCTTCTTCAAAAACGGAGTCGGTCTGTTTGGCTACAAAGTCATTTACTACCTGCATCCAGTGTTCGTGCGACATCTGAAAATCTGGGTAGGGGTTGAGGAACCGTGTTTTAGCCAGGTTATACTTTACCTTGGGCAGATTACAGCTAAAATTTCCAAGTAATGGACTGATATAGGGGAGGGCAGCAATGGTAGGGAATAAACCCTCTTCAAGGTGAAAAACCTGGTCGCGGTCACGTGGTACCCCTACATACATTTTTCCCTTACCTTTTTGAAGGTCGGCCCATCTCCACTGGTCCTCATGCCTGTCCCAATCCCCAATCAGCAGATCAAGCATTCGGGCGCGTAAAAATTCGTCGCCATCAAAATGGTTGTCGTTATCATCCACCAGTTTATCCAGCATTTTTAAGGTATTGTCAGAATCGCCGATAGGTTCGCGTTCCTCCAGCAGGCAAACCATACCTGCAAATTTATCACTATATTCTCCGAGAGCTTTATCGGCGGCAATAACGCCTATAACCGGGTGTGAGTGAGGTACATTAACCGCTTTAGCCAATGGCGGAACTACCAATGCTGAAAATGGATGCTGACCACTTAAGGCATCGTCAAGCCAATCAATCACAAAGGTTTGCCTAAGTGTTGGGGGAAGCAGTTTATCCGGTGTTTTTTCCACGCTGCGGATCACCCATTCTTTGCCGGTTTTATCTTTTAATCTTAAAGACTTTGATTGCATGCCGCCGCCTTCTTTTTCAGGAAGAAGACCTCCCATTACTTCTGATATATGTATCACCGGAAGTTTTACAGTGGTAGCCCACTCTGCACGATAATTGTTGCCAAACAACCAACGATGAACCTTCCCGGCCTGGTTATATCTTGGGTGCACTTTTACTACCACACTATCTCGGAAATAGTATTCAGGCTCTGCATCCTTTTGGGCATACGCGGCAAAAGTGATAGTAATGAAAAATATAGTGCTAAGCAGTTGCTTCTTGCAGGTCATATAATTAGATAAGCTTTAGGGATGGTGTTTAAAGAAAAGTATGTTACCCGGTTGGGTTTTGCTGCCTTCGTTAGATATATACAGGTTACCCTGACGGTCAAAGGCCATACCTTCGGGTTGAAGAAAAATTTTAGGATCTATGGGATAAACTTGTTGTACGTTCCAGTTATTATCCGTTGTTACGATGATTTTATTTACTGACGACAAAATATACCACTGGCTGGTAAGTGGATTTTTTGCCAGTGCTGAAGGATGGAACTTCATCTTTTTTTCGCCTAATTTGGCAGCAATATTTTTAACAGCAATTAAAAAATTACCGGATTTTTCCAGTTTGCCTTCCGCATCAATAGTTAATATATATCCATTACACAGCTTGTTATGATCAACGCCGGTACCTATCTTGCACAGTATATAGAGTTTACCACCATAGGCGTGCATGCCTTCATATTCGCCGTCGGGTAGTATCTTTTTAAATTCCTGTACATTGTCAGCATCCTTATTTTTAATACCATTTAGGGGGAATGTAAAAAAAGTAGCGTCGCTGCGCATTAAAACAACATAGTTATTGATTACGGCTACATCCTCATAATCGCCATGCTTGGCAAACTTGGTGTGCCTGATATTTTTGTCGCCGGGCTTAAAATAAAAAAGCTTGCCATCCTCATCCTGTTCCGCATAAATGGTATTGGCATCGCCATTGTTAAAGGCTATGCCCGAAATTTCCAGCAGATCAGCGGGCATATTATACTTAATGGGATGGTTAAGGTCATAACCTTTTGGGCTGTTATAATTACTTCGGTTTTGCCCGCATGATACCATGCTGATGCTTAGCAAACTACCCAGTAAAATCAAGTTAAGTTTTTTCATACAATTGTTTTGAGATATTGATAAATACCCTCTTGGGAAGCTAATGGCTCTCCGTCAGCAACGGGTTTTACCTGGTTTAACTGGTCATCAATTATTACGGCTTGCTCGGTATCACTCCATTGAATTTCTATCAGATCGGTTACCTGTTTTTTGATGCTGCTGTCCTCAACCGGGAAACAAACCTCTATGCGATGATAAATATTACGGTTCATCCAGTCGGCCGATCCCATAAATACTTCCGCGTTGCCACCGTTTCCAAATATAAAAATACGCCCATGTTCCAGATACCGGTCAACAATACGTTTTATACAAATGTTTTCGCTTAGACCCGGCAAACCGGGTACCAGGCAACATATACTCCGTACAATCATCCTGATCTTAACACCAGCCATAGACGCCTCGTAAAGCTTATCAATGAGCACCCATTCTTCGAGGTTGTTTAATTTAATAGTGATAGATGCCGGGTGACCATTTTTTGCCAGGTCAATTTCCCTGTCAATAAGGTCTATAAAGCGTTTATGCAAGTTAAAGCCGGCAACCAGTAGCTCATTAAAATCTATTTGATTATATGGTGTTGGTTTTTCGCGTTTAGCCAGAAAAATAAATAATAGTTCAACCTCGCGCAGTAGTTTATGGTTAGCAGTAAGTAAGATATGATCGGTATAAAAGCGGGCGGTGCCTTCATTAAAATTTCCGGTAGCCAGCAGGCCGGTGTAAATTAAACGGTTATTACAGCGGGTTTTTACAAGAGCGATTTTAGCATGTACCTTAAGTGCTGTAACGCTGTAAATGATCTGCACGCCGGCATTTTTCATTTTTTTAGCCCACTTAAGGTTGTTTTCTTCATCAAACCTTGCCTTTAGTTCAATTACAACCTTAACCGTTTTGCCGTTTTTTACTGCGCTGATGAGGGCATTTACAATTTTTGAATCACTTGCAACGCGGTATAAAGTAACATTTATTTCCTCTACAGCCGGGTTTACCGCGGCCTCATTAAAAAAGCGCAAAATGGTATCGTATGACTGATATGGAGTATTCACTAACAGGTCATTACGAGAAATAATATCAGCCAATAATTCATTTTCAGTTAGTTTAAGCGGTAATTCGGGCCATTTGTTATAAAAGAGCGCTTTGTTATTTACCGGTAACCCATAAAAGTCCTTAAGGTTATGATAGTGGCCACCTTCAACAGCATTAGCATTTTGCAGGCCTAAATGTTCATTTAACATTTGCAGTATACGTAAAGGCATTTCTGCCTGGTACAAAAAACGAGTGGCGAGGCCCTTGTCCCGCTTTTGCAATTGCTTTTCAATCTGTTCAGATAATTCGCCCGAATATTCGTCCTTCAGATCCAGCTCTGCATCGCGGGTTATTTTTATACTGTAACACCCACCAATAGTTACATCACGGAAGATTTTTGAAAGATTTGCACGTATAATATCATCGAGGAAACAAACATGCTGTACACCATCTACAACACTGCTAAAAAAGCGGGGCAGATGGTCTGATGGAATATTCAATAATACCAGTTTTTCCTGCTGCACACCATCATACAACTGAACAAGGAAATACAGCTTATTATTCTCGGGGAAAAAGGCGGTGTCTTCTGCAATGTATACAGGTTGCAGAAAGGCTAAGACCTCCGAAAGAAAATAGGCGGTGGTTTCTCCGGTTAGAGCTTCTGGCAGAGTATTGTTATAAACCAGGTTGATTTTGTTTTCGCTTAAAGCGGGTATTAATTTCTGTGTAAGTAATTGTCCAAAATGTGTTTGCTGCTCAAATATTAAATTATTGGCCTGTTTTATCACACTTTCCTGTTCACCGGGATCGGCATGTTCGCTGTTTTTTTCACCTATTTTTTTTAGCGCTTTTATTACAGGGAAACGCACACGGTAAAATTCATCGAGATTAGAGGAAAATATTGACAGGAAACGTATCCTTTCCATTACAGGCATCCGTTCGTTCGCAGCTTCTTCAAGTACTCTTCTGTTAAACGTTAGCCAACTGATATCGCGGTTAAAATATGGAGGATCTATCATTATCAATGGCCGGTTTTTGATGTATAAATTAAAGCATCAGTCATGGTGTGTTCTTCAATAAGTAATATAAGCCCTCATTACTGAAATAAGTATCTTGTAAGGGTACTACCTTGTTACTTTACCGATAATTAACCATGTTTTGCCTTTTTGTTTTTACTTTGGTAAAAATAAAAAATTAACAGAAAGGCTCAATTAATGAAGCAAGGTTGTTATTGGTTAATAAAAGTATTTTTTGTTATCATATACGTAATAGTGTTTGTGTCATTTGTAAACATCTCCTGTGCGCAATCAAAAATTCAGCAGTTTGATGACAGAATAATGCTTGACTTGGCTGCCAGCCGCACACCCGGGCAAACAGACGTAATGCTTTTTTTGTCACGTAGCTACAAGTACGTTGACGTTGGCGTACCGGCCGGGTTGCTTATTGGGGGCATAATAGGTAACGACAGGCAGATGCGCCAAAATGCTTTGTACATAGCCAGCAGCACGGCTATTTCATATGGTGCCATGCTGCTTATAAAGCATATTACCAAGCGCCGACGTCCCTTTGTACAGAATATTAATATTGTACCTGTTTACAGAGCCAGCAGTACGTCGTTCCCATCAGGTCATGCAACAAGTACTTTTTCTACCGCTACGGCATTATCCAGGGCTTATCCTAAATGGTATGTTATCGCGCCATCCTATTTATGGGCTGGTTCAGTAGCTTACTCACGTATGTATTTGGGGGTGCATTACCCTACAGATGTTACTGCCGGTGCTATATTGGGTACAGGAACAGCATTGTTATTACAACCAATAAAAAACTAAGCCCCACAATCCTGAAAAAATGTTCTTCCTGTAAAAGTCAAAAATGTAATTATCACGTATATTGAGGTAAGATATTGCATAACTTCGCATTAGTTTTAAAATGCGGGCAATTTATGCGCCGTAATACATATGAATTTTAAAAGATACACTGAAACACCTTTACAGCTAAGTATTTCATTCCACATGGTGATTGAACGACTGGAAGAAATAGCCAAGGGTGAAGGTTTTGCAGCGCAAAGGGCACAGTATCTGCTAAAATTAGTTCAACCTTATCCCGAACTTCGCGAGGGTACAGATAATGTAGACTGGATAGCTGCTCATTTAACTATTATAAGTGAACTGCTTGCAGATCTCTTTCCGGAGATGCTCACAGGTAATGAAATAAAGGCCATAACAGTGCCATTTCAGGATATTTTAATTAATCCAACTAAAAGATTACAGCAAATTCTGGCCGAGGCAGGCCCTGCCTTTGATATCACTATACGCGATTTTAATGATCATCAGCTATATGTTAATACCTGTTGTATCATTCTTAACGAGCATTACGGAACGAATTTTAATTTTTCGCGCCCGCTGTTCTATGATATACCGAATGCTCAGGGCATCATGAAGCATTACCGCATTTTATATAATGCGGATTATATGGAGATGATCCCTACCGAAAGGGCCGTTAAAATCACACCTGATGATATTGAGTTGTTACGTGACAACTTTGAAGATCTTGAGCTATGGAAGAAGTTCTTTCCTCCGGGGAGCTGGATATTGAAAGGTTTTGCCATTGTTAGTTTATATGATGCTACGGTTGAGAACGCGATATCAGCATTAAAAGGTTCGTTGCTGGGCATTGATTATGATGACGAACTGCATATTAAAATATTAGAAGTGTTCCGGTCGATATATAAACTGCCGGACATGAAGCTTGGTTTTACCTCATTTGACGAGGCGGATAATAAATTTAACGTATCAGCCTTTACACCTGCCGTAAAAAGTTATTTGTTAAATAATGAAGGACAGGAAGAGTGTTTTGAGGCTATTTGTGAAAGGTCGATGTCGCGAATCGTTTTCGACAGGAAATATCTCGCGATATCTGATCTGCCGAAATTCTTAAGTGATAGCCCTGGTAATGTAATGGCCAAGCGTTTTCTTGAGCAGGGTATCAAGAGCGTAATAATGGCACCCGTTGTGAAGAACAACCACTTGTTGGGTGTTATTGAATTAGTATCGCCCAACATAGGTGATCTTAACAGTATTAATGCCAACCAATTGCAAATAGTAATGCCGTATATTACCGACACGATTGATAGGCAGTTTAGCTATATGCAAAGCCAGATACAGGCCCTAATACAGAACGAGTATACCACCATACACCCAAGCGTATACTGGAAATTTAGGAAAGAGGCCATGAAGGCCATTACGGCTCATGCTGAGAAACGGCCATATACTTTAAAGGAGATCACTTTTACGGATGTTACGCCACTTTACGGGCAAATAGATATTAAAGGATCGTCAGAAACACGCAACCGCAGTGTGCAACTCGATCTGCAGGAACAGCTTACAGCGCTGATCCCTATTGTTGAAGAGATTTGCTCGGCAAGCAGGGATGAAAACATTCGACAAAACATACATAACTTGCAGGAACTGGTAATGGATGTGCAGAGTGCGTTAAAAGCCGACACAGAACAGCTTATCCAAAATTACCTGGAAACACATATTCATCCGCTGCTTAAGAATGCCGAAAATTTAGATGATAGCCAACGCGAGCGTGTGAATAAATATTTTCTGGAAGCTGGCAAAACCGGAGATTATCATAAAAACAGGCGTAAATACGAGGAAACGGTTTCTGTCATCAACCAAAAAATGGCGAGTTTGATTGATAAGGCACAAATTGATGCACAAGCTGCCTTTCCACACTATTATGAGCGTTTTAAGACCGATGGTATTGAACATAACATGTATATAGGTGCTTCAATTGCACCGGCCAAAATGTATGATGATACCAAACTTTATAACCTTAGGCTGTGGCAGTTACAGATCATGTGCCAGATGGAACTTGAACACCGGTTTTTACAGGCTGATCTTCCTTATGCACTTGAGGTAGCCTCTCTTATACTTGTTTCCAGCCAGGAAATGTCTATACGTTTCAGAATGGACGAAAAGCATTTTGATGTTGATGGCAGTTATAATGCACGTTTTGAGATTGTTAAGAAGCGTATAGATAAAGCTGTGATAAAAGGTACTACGGAGCGGCTTACCGCGGTAGGTAAGTTAACCATCGTATACTCCAACCATGATGAGGAAGAAGAATACCTGCAGTATTTGCATTTTTTACAGCAAAAGCAATTGCTTGAAAATGATATCGAGATGTTAGAAGTAGAAGATCTTCAGGGAGTTTCAGGTTTAAAGGCGCTGCGTGTAGGCATTTGTTATAATGCAAGCCTGCCTGTCAGGAAATTTTATACCTACAAGGAGATGCTTGATCATCAAAAGAAAATTACCGTGGCTTAATAAGTGTAACCTCTTTTAATAATATATTTACTATTATACTTTTCTCTCCGATATATGAAAAAGATATTCCAACTTGCTGTTTTACTTATGTTATGTAGTATGGGTGTTGTACAGGCGCAGCTTACACCTGCGCAGGCAGGTGTAAGCTATGGTAAAACCATTACAGCGCAAAACGCCATAAATACAGAGGTGTTAAATAAAGCATTGCTAACTGACAGTGTATATAATGGTAAGATAGCCGGGCGTGTGGTTGAGGTTTGTAAGAAAAAAGGTTGTTTTATGAAGCTGGAACAAGCTAACGGAGCACCTATAATGGTTCAGTTTACAGATTATGCCTACTTTATGCCTCAGGATATTGTAGGGAAAACCGTTGTAGTTGAGGGAAAAGCAAAAGTGAAAGAAACACCTGTTGAACGTTTACGCCATTACGCGGCTGATGCTGGTAAAACAAAAGAGGAAATTGCTGCCATAAAAGAACCCAGGCGCGATATTGGTATTATGGCCGATGGCGTGTTGGTAGTAAAGTAAATATGCACACACATTTAGCTCTTACTACTTAAAGAATGAACGAACAGCCTAATAATCCCTTGCATGGTAAAACCCTTGAAGCAATATTGAAATCACTCGTAGCGCATTTGGGTTGGGCCGAGCTGGGATACACGATACGTATAAACTGCTTTTTAGACAATCCCAGTATTAATTCAAGCCTTAAATTCCTCAGAAAAACACCCTGGGCGCGTAAAAAAGTAGAAGATTTGTATCTGCAATATGCCCAGCAGCTAAAAAATTAATGATTTTTCTTCTTGTTCATTTTTGCTTTTTTTGAAGAACTATAGTTGTAATTTTTCGCGTTTTCAGGCTTCTTTTCATGAAAGGCTTCTCCGGGTACATACTTTTCTGCCACTTTATGTACCTGTTTTTGCTTTGCAGCCTTTAGAGCCTCTTTTTCTTTGCGGTCTTTTTCAATAACCAGATCATCAGGCAGATCGGCTCGTTGCATTTTATGCCCTGTAACCTGTTCTATCCTGCGTACTTGGTCAAGTTCAAGATCGGTTGCAAAGGTTAGCGCGATAGTTTCGTTATTATCGGTATCCCGGGCTTCAATGTGATTGATGTAAACCTGTTTATCATCCGGCAGGTCAAAGTGGATAATAAAGGGAATTTCATCAAGCGCATGTTGCTCTTCAAGCTCATTTGCTATTAATAAAACCCTCAGTTTATCATCGTGCATAAACTCGCCTAAATTATTTACCGCTTTGTACTCAAATGAAAGCGGTTTAATAAATGCTGCAGCAAGCCGGGACTTTCTCAACAAGCTTTTAAAAATGGTTTCAGCAGTTACACGCGTATTGGTAAAAACCACCACCTTTGTAAATACTTCGCTATCTTGTAAAAAAAGATTAAGCAGATTTAATTTGGTGCCAAAATTGGGTACATGATATAACATCTGCGGGTATACCAGTACCTGTTCTGAACTTAACTCGTCAATTTCTATTATAGCAGGTTGTACCATCAAAGGCGATACCATTTTATCAATTTTATCATGCATTACTTCCGTAAATACCAGTCGTTGTGCTTTATCAATGCTATTCGATAATTCAGCAACAGGAAGTTGCAGGCCTTTTTTTACTATGGCATGGGCATCATCAATAATCAGTAACTCAACTTTATTAAGATTGAGGCCAAGTTTAAGGTAAATTGCCCTGGCGCGATCCGGAGTAGCTATAACAATATCAGCACCTTCGGCCAGTTCATCCATCTGGCTATCAACCCCGGCACCATTATGTAATGTAATGATACGGATAGTTTTATTGCGATTAATAAGGTCGAAAGAGTTGTATATGTTTTCAACCATTTCCTGGTCGGGAGCCAAAATGAGCGCTTTTGGCACATTGTCGGCACTGTGCTTAAAGCGGTTAAGCGTTGCCAGTACAAGTGTAGTTGTTTTTCCACTTTGTTGTGGTGCAACCGCTATCACATCCTGTCCGCCAATAATCCTGTTAAGCGTTCTTAGTTGAATTTCTCTTGGGGCATTGAATCCTGTTTCAGCTACCGCTCTTATCAATTGTTTATTCAGCTTAATTTTTTCTGCCCAGGCCATATGATTATGTATAGAATTTGCAAAGATACCAAAACACAAGTGCAATTATGCTCACGCAGCACCAAGGACGCCTTTATTTATGATGGTAATTAATTCTTTACAGCTTTATTTATTTAGCTGCCTTTAAATATTTATATTCAGCGCTTAATTTTACCAATTATACCTATAATGTCAAAAGACAAGAGCCTGGCCGCAGTGGCCCTTATTACATCTCTTTTTTTTATGTGGGGATTAGCGTTAAACCTTAACCCTATACTCATACCACATTTAAAAAAAGCCTGCCAGTTATCAGATTTCCAATCATCGTTAATCGACTCCGCGTCATACATCGCTTATTTTATTTTACCCATACCGGCAGCTCAGTTCATGAAAAAATACAGCTATAAGGGAGGGATAATTCTTGGACTATTGCTTTTCTCTGTAGGTGCCATATTGTTTTACCCAGCTGCTGCTGTACGTAATTACGCGTTTTTTTTAGGCGCGCTTTTTATTGTGTTTTCAGGAATGGCTTTCCTCGAAACTGCTGCCAACCCGCTTATAACATTGGTAGGTGAACCCAAAGGCGCTACAGTGCGCATTAACCTGGCTCAAACCTTCAATGGGCTTGCAGCTACTTTGGCGCCGTTAATTGGCGGCCGCTTTATTTTATCGGGTAAACTACTTAGTCCGGCCGAAGAAAAGGTAATGTCACCTCAGCAACTGGATGCTTACCTTACGCATGAAGCCTCTTCGGTACAAATACCTTACCTGGTGATCGGCCTGCTTGTTTTTTCGGTTGCAGTGATGGTATGGCGTACTCATTTTCCGAAAGTAAAAGAAGAAACAGATGAGGCGCTTGATACCAAAATGCCATTATCTGCACGTATTGGTGAACTATTGAGAGATAAACATCTGATGTCTGGCGTGCTGGCCGAATTTTTTTATGTTGGCGCACAAGCTTGTGTAAGCAGCTTTTTCATACGTTACAGCTATCATGTTGCAGGTATCGGCGAAAAAGATGCTGCTGAACTATTAAGTATTGCGTTCCTGCTATTCATGATTGGTAGGCTTTCGGGCACAGGGCTTATGTTGATATTTAACCCTGTTAGGCTGTTAGTTACTTATGCTATCATCAATATCGCTTTAATTATCACAGCAATTAACATAGAAGGCCATGCAGCTATATATGTGTTAATGGCAGTTTGGTTCTTTATGTCTATTATGTTTCCAACCATATTCTCATTAAGTATCCGTGACCTTGGAAAGAAAACGAAGCTGGGCTCATCATTGGTTATTATGGGTATTGTTGGCGGTGCCGTGCTGCCTCCAATAATGGGTAAGATATCCGATTTAACCAACATCCAATTTTCGTATATTGTACCATGTATATGTTTTGCGGCCATACTGTGGTTTGGCATTAAAAACCTGCGTGTTAAAAAGCTTGATGTAGTTAACGCTCATTAAGTATTCACATCAATAAACTATAGAAAAATGCACCAGTATCCGGGTCAAAATAAAATATTAGTTGCTGTAGATTGTATCATTTTTGGATTTGACGGGCAGAACGTAAAACTTTTGCTGGTACAACGTGCCATTGAACCGAGAATAGGCAAGTGGAGCCTGATGGGTGGTTTTATTAACCCAACCGAAAGCCCCGAAGATGCCGCTAACCGGGTTTTGTATGAACGCACCGGTTTAAAAAATGTATACATGGAGCAGTTTAGGGTTTTTGGTAACCCAGACCGCGACCCTGTAGACCGTACGATATCCATAGCCTACTTTGCGTTGATAGACATCCATCAATACGAGAAACAATTGGTGGATGTAAACCATCCCGAGTGGTTCCTGCTTACAGAAATGCCCGAACTTATTTTTGACCATGACGAAATGGTTAAGCTTGCTTTGAAGCAGTTACGCTATAAGGCCGCTTTGCATCCTATACTATTTCAGTTATTGCCGGGTAAATTTACCATACCGCAATTGCAAACACTCTACGAAGGGGTGTACCAAACCAAATTTGACGACCGAAATTTTAGTCGCAAATTGTTATCAACCGGTTTACTCATTAAGCAGAACGAGAAAGATAAGCAATCATCAAAAAAAGGTGCTTTTTATTACCAGCTTGATCAATCAAGTTATGAAAAGAACATCGAAAAATTCCTTAACCTGGTACCTAACCCAGATAAATTTATATAATTTTACGGGGTTGACCTGTTAATGGTTACGGTAATTATTCCTGCAATTTAATTGAAAAGAGCCTTATCACTTATTATTCTTGTAAGTTTTGCTGCATTGGTAAACGCGCAGCAAAAACCTCAATACACACAGTATGTTCTTAATAACTTTTTATTGAACCCCGCTGTTACTGGTATTGAGAATTATACAGATGTTAAGTTCGGTTACAGAAGCCAGTGGAGCGGGATAGACGGCGCACCTGTCACAGCGTTCGCTACTATAAACGCGCCGATCGGTACAGCATTTACACAGGGTGATGCAGCCGGTTTGGAACCGATGGGAGGGGAGAGCCCGTACAGCCGTTTATATACCAGTGATTACCGCGCGGCAGAGCCACACCACGGCGTAGGGTTTATGTTAGTAACTGATAAGGCAGGGCCAATAGATCAAACTAATGTTGCTGCAACATATGCCTATCACCTTGGTATTACCAGTAAACTTAATTTAGCGGTTGGTGTATCAGCAGGTGCCAATCACCTGCATTTAAATACATCGCAGTTAACCTTTGAAAACCCAAATGACCCCGTACTTAATTATCTTGAAAATAATAAATGGAAACCCGATTTAGGGTTAGGGTTGTGGGCATATTCTGCCAACTATTATTTCGGCGTATCGGCGCAGCAAATATTACCTCAAACACAATATATTTCTACTTCTACCAATAATGCTAACATTAATAAAACTGTTCCGCATTATTTTGTAACGGCAGGGGTACGGCTTTATCTTTCTGATGACGTTTCGATACTGCCATCGGCATTGCTAAAGTTTATTGATCCGCTACCGGCTACATTTGATATAAATGTGAAGATGTCTTTTAGAGAGAGGTTCTGGTTTGGGGGCTCTTACCGGCGTAATGATTCCTTTGGCGTATTGGCAGGTTTTAACCTCAGTTCACTTATTAATGTGAGTTACGCTTACGATGCTACCACATCACCGCTCAGAACGGTAAGCAACGGCTCACACGAGCTGGTATTAGGCATACTACTTAACAATAAATATAAGCTTACGGGCCCGCAACATGGTTGGTAACAGTATTCTTTAAGCTTACAGCTTTGTATTTTCGGATATTTTTCCGGTAGTAAAAAAGCTCAAATCTTTATAACTCTTTCCTTAGCCTTGCAACCGGTATGTTCATCTGTTCGCGGTATTTAGCAACGGTACGGCGCGCAATATTATAGCCTGCTTCTTTTAAAATTTCTGTAAGTTTTTCATCAGCTAAAGGATGGCGTTTATCCTCCTTACCTATATGCTCTTCCAGTATTTTTTTAACTTCTTTATTTGAAACCTCTTCGCCACTTTCAGTTTGTATAGCTTCGCTAAAAAAAGATTTTAGCAGAAATGTGCCATGCTCTGTTTGCACATATTTGGAATTAGCCACACGTGATACAGTTGATATATCCATACCAATGCGGTCGGCAATATCTTTCAGGATCATTGGCTTCAGATTCTTATCATCGCCGGTTAAAAAGAAATCGTATTGATACTGCATAATGGCATTCATGGTTTTAAGCAAAGTTTGCTGCCGTTGCTTAATAGCGTCAATAAACCATTTTGCCGAATCGAGCTTTTGTTTAACAAACTGAACAGCCTCTTTCAGCTTTTTATCTTTTTGTGAAGCCTTGTCATAGTGTTGAAACATTTCCTGATAAGAGCGGCTTACTCTTAATTCGGGCGCGTTTTTAGAGTTCAGTGTTAGTACCAGTACACCATCATTGTTTTTGATATGAAAATCGGGTATAACCTGCATTTGCTTAGTGCTTACCTCATTACTATCACCTGGCTTAGGGTTAAGTTTAAGGATTTCTCCTACTACGGCCCGTAATTCATGAGCGTTCATGCTAAGCGATCTTTCCAGCTTATCGTAATGTTTACGGGTAAACTCTTCCAGGTAATTTTCTACCACTAAAATGGCTTTTTTAATTACCGGGTCATTTACATCCTTACGGCGTAGTTGTATAAGCAGGCACTCTTGTAATGTTCGTGCGCCAACCCCTGCCGGGTCAAAACCCTGTATTACTTTCAGCATGTCTTCAACTTCCTCATCCTCGGCCATCACATTTTGCGAAAATGCCAGGTCGTCTGTGAGCGACATAATGGGGCGTCTGAGATAGCCATCATCATCAAGGCTGCCAATGATCTGTTTGCCAATAGAAAAATCTTTATCAGATAACGGTAACAGATCTAACTGAGCTTGTAAGTTTTCAAAAAATGAACTTTGTACAGCTATTGGTATCTCTTTGCGGTCGTCATCGTCATCGCCATTATTATCGTAACGGCTGCCATAATCATTTACACTGTCGTCCTGTAAATAGTCGTCAATGTTAAATTCGTCCATTTCACCACCCTCGTTGTCGTTATCATAATTATCATCAGGATCACGATCAGGGTATTGCTCCTCAGGCTCATTTATATTGGTGAGACTTATATCTTCAAGTGCCGGGTTCTCTTCCAGTTCTTCCTTGATACGGGTATCTAATGATACAGTAGGCACCTGCAACAATTTGATAAATTGTATTTGCTGCGGCGAAAGCTTTTGTAAAAGTTTCTGTTGAAGATTTTGTTTTAGCATAATAAAATAGAGGCGGAGCCAAAAATACGGCAATTACCTGTAAGTTTTAAAATAACTTATAAAAGCTGTATTTACGATGTAAAATGTTTTTGGGGGGGCTTTTGTTTGGCGTAAAGAGATATTTATTGTTAACTTTAGTTAAAACATCAAACTGAAATATCATGGGATTTGTAAAAGAGTTTAAAGAATTTGCCGTTAAAGGCAATGTATTAGATTTAGCCGTTGCTGTAGTAATTGGTGCTGCTTTTGGTAGTATCGTAAAATCATTGGTTGATGATATTATTACCCCTGCCATACTAACGCCAGCTTTAAAGGCGGCCCATTTGAGTAATTTGAGCGAACTGGTAATACCTGGTACAGCTATTAAATATGGTAACTTTATCTCTCAGGTTATCTCGTTCATTATTATTGCGCTGGCTTTATTTACTATCATTAAAGGACTTAATAGCTTTAAAAAGAAGGAAGCTATTGCACCTACTGTGGAGCCAGCTCCGACTAAAGAGGAAGTATTATTGACGGAGATACGAGATCTGTTAGCTAAAAAGGCTTAAGCTTTTTTAGGTCATTGGTCATACGCTTCGCTGTCATTGAGTCACTATTGATATATACCAAAAGCATTAAAGGTTTAAGAACTCCTTAATGACCCAATGACCCCAAATTAAAATGTCTTTGGTAATTTAGGGTCCGTAAGGATGATGAAATCGGCCATTTTTTCAAATTTGGTCCAGTCCGGATTGTCAAAGCTGTCATCAGCGTAGGCTGCAATGTTTAGCATACGAACGGTCAATAGATATTTTTTAAGCTGGGCGGCAACGCCCAGCTTTTCTTCGCTATGGAAACCTCCGTTTACCTGCATTACTTTAAAGCCTTTATGCGTTTTAAGGAATTTAGCAATATGGTAAGCCATAGTGGCGTCCCACAAATTTTGCGACTGATAGATCTTCATGTTACCCATGGCATTATGCCCGCCCATAATAGCCACAAATTTTTCGTAATAAGCCCCTGTTGCTGTATCAATAGGCAGAGGCGCCAGCCAGCTTTTGGCCTGTTTGCTTAGCCGGTTTAAACTTTCCAGTCCATCACGGGTAACCATATTGGTGTAGCGGGTAGGTGCGTTAGCTGCAATTACAGGTATGTGTGCTGCTTTTGCCTGTTCAATCATAGGGCGATAGTCTTTGTAATTATTCCAGGCACGGCCTTCTGTTATCAGGTTCTTTTCTCGTATAAATCCTGCCAGGTATTCGTCCAATACCGTTTGGCAGTCTGTCTGGAACATTTCAAGCGATAAAGCCGATCTGCTGGGGTATTTCTCAGTGATCTTTTTCAACAATAATGCTTCCAGATAATGGCCTGTTGAGTCGTTGTGTTCTTCGCCGAAAAAAAGTACATCAGCTTTGTCTAAGGCGTTCACAATATCATCTATTGTGGCGGGTGCTTTTTTTGCTGTGTTATAAATTTTATAGTGCGCAGACATGTGTTCTTGCGCCATAGTAATTAACGGCATTATTAAAAATAGTATGGCTACAAGTTTTTTCATACGTTGAAGTTGGACTGAATGTTAATAAATTTAGCCAAATAACTGTATAAGTATTTGAAAAAACTAAAAATTACACTACATTTGCACTCTTGTTTTTAAACCCAACGATTTAGAAGACGAATAGAATAAAATATAGCCATGAAAAGAACGTTCCAGCCTTCACAGAGGAAAAGAAAAAATAAACACGGTTTCCGTGAGCGTATGTCATCTGCCAATGGCAGAAGAGTACTTGCTGCAAGAAGAGCTAAAGGCAGAAAAAGATTAACGGTATCTGACGAGCGCAGCCACAAAGCTTAATCATGGTTGTTGTTCTGCATATGCAGAAGGCTAACCGATTGATGATATTATAGCTCCGGTTCGGCATTAACAACTATGTATACTTTTAAAAAAGAAGAACGGTTATGTAATAAGAAGCTTATTAATGGGCTTTTTCATAACGGTTCTTCTTTTTTATGTTATCCCTTCCGTGTATCGTGGATGTACACTGCTGAGGAGCAGTTATACCCCGTGCAGGTAGTTTTCGCGGTATCAAAAAAACGCTACAAACACGCTGTTGACCGTAACGTGGTTAAACGGCGTATGCGTGAAGCTTATCGCCTAAACAAGCACCAAATTTTATATCAGCATTTAAACGATAGCGGTAAAAGGCTCATATTGTCAGTAAATTATATTGGTAAAGAAATTGCCCAATATGATTTTTTTGAAAAGAAAATGGTAAAGCTTTTAGCTCAACTTGCTGCGGAGGCTACCAAATGAATGCGCTGTGGAGTGGTATAAAAGCCATCTTCAGCGCTTTTTTTTTGCTGTTGATAAGGCTGTACCAATATCTCATCTCACCCATATTACCTAATTCTTGCCGGTATACGCCTACCTGTTCGCAATATGGTGTAGAAGCTATCCGTAAATATGGCCCTTTTAAAGGCGGTTGGCTCACTTTAAAGCGTATAGCGCGTTGTAATCCCTGGGGAGGTCATGGCCATGATCCGGTGCCTTGACATTAAGTCAGGATTCAAATTAAGAAGTCAAAAATAATGCACGATCCTCAATTTCTACTTTTGAATTTCTACTTTTGAATTTCATTATGATTTTACAGATAGAAACCGCTACTACATCTTGTTCTGTTGCTCTTGCCGAAGCAGGTAAAGTAATTGCTTACCGGGAGCTGAACATGCGCAATGTACACGCCGAGGTAATTACTTTATATATAGATGAGATATTGAAACAAGGGAATTACAATTATAACGATATTGATGCGATAGCCGTAAGCAGTGGACCGGGTTCATATACGGGGTTACGTATTGGGGTTTCAACTGCCAAAGGTTTATGCTTTGCTTTAGACAAGCCGCTAATATCTGTGGATACACTGGCATCCATGGCAAGCGGACTGGCTTCTACCAAAACCATAGAAAGCAACACACTATTATGCCCTATGATTGATGCAAGGCGCATGGAAGTTTACACCTCAATTTATGACCATAGTGGCAATCAAATAAAGCCTATAGCCGCTGAGATTATAACACCTGATAGTTTTGCTGATGTATTGCAGGAAAATAAGATTGCTTTTTTTGGCGATGGCTCAGAAAAGTGCCGCGGACTGTTAGGCGCCCATCCTAATGCTATGTTTATAGAAGAGTTTACCAATTCTGCAACCCACTTAACTCATATAGCGCAAAATAAGTTTGAAAAAGGGATTTTTGAAGATGTTGCCTATTTTGAGCCCTACTATTTAAAAGATTTTATTGCGGGTAAAAAAGCGATTAGTTAATCGCCGTTATCTTTTCCCCATATACCATTCCACATACGTTTAATTAATCCCGGCTTTTCTCCAAGTGGTATATGGCTGGCATTAAGCGGATGCTCTATTACGTTGCCGAACTTAACGGAGAAGCCCATAAAGAAATCAGCCCCGGTGTAAAATGGGTTACTATTAATACTGCTATTGTTTTTACTTGCGGCACTTGCAAAACTCACACTTTGAAATAGCCTGTCGCTGCCAATGAAAAATTCCGCGTTGGGCGATTTAACCATCAACTGTAAGCCGGCATTAAATACCTTGTAATTATTGTAAGCCGCTACAACTGTTCCGGTGAAGTTTTTGTATTGGATGGGGTTAGCTAACGCCGCCGTATAGCCATCATAAAAGAGCTCTTTTTGAACAATAAGGGTAGGTGAGTACCTTAAGGTCATCTGGTTATCCAGCCAGTAAGATTTATTAGCGCTTAACTCAAATTTTGCATTGGTTGGCGACATAAAACCGGTTGTTTTATCGCCTGATCTTACAATGTTGTAAGCGCTTCCGTATAATTTATCCTCAAGCCTGTAACCATCGTTAGCGTTGGGAATAACATAGGGATTATTTACATTATTGAATAAGCTTTGTGTTGATTTGTTACTCCAGTGAATAAAACCAAGATCTTTAAGATTGGCCTGTATATTGAAGTTATCACGTGTTTTGATCAGCGTACCAATGCTAATAGAAGCACCGGGGTTGCGGAATGACGGTAATAGATCATGACCGCTAAATTTGCCTGGTGTATAGCTTATTCTATAATCCCCCTGTAGGCCTAATTGGGCATTATTCGCTGCATTGTCTATCTGCAGGTAAGATTGATCCATATTAAGTCTCTGATATTGAATTCCTAACAAAGCACTTAATTTTATACCTAAAGCAAATTGTTTGCTGAACTTTTCACGATAAGCAAAGCTAAACTGGTGATAAGCCTGGTAACGGAAGTTGTTATTAAGTACGTTAATATACGGTGCGCCGTCAACAAAGTTTTTTGTTCCGTTAAGCAACAGTAGGGTTTCATCAGTAAAAAGGCCTGTACCTTCTGCACGGGTTTGTGCCGAAAAACCTATTTCCTGGTCGCCATCAAGGCTTTTAAAAATCCGGAGCATCAACCAATAAGTATTCGCATCAACTTTAGCCCGGCTAAATTTATTTTGGCCCATAACAAGGTTGTCGGTTATATAAGTTCCGTTAAACGCCCTGCTTTTAAGCGGTACCTGACCATTACCCGTTAAAAAGAAATTACTTGCCAGATTGGGTATAAAAAAATTAAACGCGATATACCGGCTGGTATCTGGCACAAAGGTGGTTTGCGCAGGATTTTCAAAAGAATCAAAAAGGGTACCGGTATTGTATTGAGAAAACTGCTGGCCAAATACTGTAGCTGAGATAGTGAGTAAAAATACAGCCAGTAATAAACGCTTCATATATGTGTGCAATGCCTGTCTATCTTAATATTGCCAATAGGCTTAATAGGTTACTAATATCTGTTTTTAAACGGATTTTGAAGACACTGGGTTGTGTTTTTTATATTATTTATTCGGTTTTTACAGTGGCAGTGCTATCCGGCGGGTTTTGTAAAAGGAAAAAATTGGTATAGTAATTTTTGTCGCTTGCGCTAAACTGCAAACTTGCACCATAAAAATTACTGAAAGATAAATCGCTGTTTTTAAAAGCAATAAAAAATTGTGGCTTTAACGATTGTTTAAGTATCTGCTGCGCATTTTTAAAATGCAGCAAAAAGCTAATATTACTCCGTTCGGCAAGCAGTTTATTAAATGGCAGGTACTTATCGGTTTTACTCAGGAAACTCCGTTTAAAATAACTTTCGCTGAAACTTTGAAGCTCATTAACCGAGTTGGCGAGTATGAGATAGTTATCAATAATGCGGAAATACGGCTTTTTAAATATGCTGAATACATCGCCAAGTAAAAAATAAGGTATTTTGGAGTAATTAAATTGGCCAATATCATCATTGAACATCGTGCTGATATTCGTCATAAACGGCCTTAACTCTGAGCCGTTTTTCACGGCTATTAAAGCGAAGTGTTCATTAAAACGCGTAGTGATAACTGCGAATTCGTTACCGCAAAGTTTTTCAAATTCCGGTTCTATTTTTATACCGGTTTCTGTTTTTATTTTTGATAATAATGCGTCTTTTTCGTCCTGTAAGCCGGCTTTCTGTTGGAAGGTTGATACATTTTCAAAAAAACGCGGAATGTCTGAAACGGCCATTCCTGTAGCATACGCTGTTGTAACAGGATAAAGATCTCTCAGGTGGTTTTCCACAGGTTGTTGTTGCGTGAAAATACTCAGGTAGCTTCCGGGTTTATTGGTTTGCAGCATCGTGTACCCGCTAAACATTATCGCTTCGTTTTTATAATTAAGGTTGAGTGCGGATGAAGCAGCTAATAATCTAAAGGGTTTAAATATTTCAGTATTAGCAATAAAAAGACGATCGAAAATTGGCTGTAAATGCTCGTAGTTAACGTAGAGATTAATAAGTGAGTTTGAGTTCTGTTGATCGGGAAGCAGCATAAAGTGATGCTGTTCCTTTGGAGCTTTGTAAGACGCGGCTCGTTCCATCAGATCTTTGGAAAAACTGGCGGTAAAAACATTGCCGCCGTTATGAAAAACAAACAAGCGCTTTTTGAGCTGACTAAAATATATGGTATAGCCTTTTTTTTCACCTAATTTCAAAGGATTGATCAGTATTCCTGCCGGGTGCTGTTTGGCAATATCATCAAGGCCCTCTGCATCGATATTTTTAGCGGAAATGGTTAATAGTAAGGGCAAGTCGCTATCAACTCCCGGATGTACAGATATAAAAATGTTGTGCCCGTTAAATGCATTTTTAAATACCGCGTTATTAATCAATACCCGCTTTACAACTTCAAGTTCGCTCAACCGATCCCTTCCTATAAGGTTGCCAAGTATGGTATTGCTTTTATAAATATCGTAAAAGCTGCTTTCATTGGTGAATTCAAATACAAGCGCGGCATCATCAGGAATGGTGCGAATAACATTGCCGGCATGGGCAGCAGAAGTGCTTAGGTTAGTGAAATATTTAACCGTTACATAAGCTGTAGCCGCGATTAAAATTAATGTAATAACAATCAGTCTTTTCATTCCTGTGTTTGTGGCGCAATTTAGAATTTTACCGTACCACAATAAAGTAATACTTTCATTTGGTTAACTTAGCCTTTTATATCTGCATGAACAAACAAATCATCATTACAGCATCGCTGCTGGGTGCAATTGCGGTTGTTGCCGGCGCTTTTGGGGCACACGCATTAAAGAGTTCGCTGTCGGCCAAGCAATTGGAAGTTTGGCATACCGCCGTGCAATACCAGTTTTACCATGTGTTTGCTTTGCTGTTCCTGTCTACCTTTACCCGTTTTAAAAATAAACTTATCTCGGTTGCCTATTATATGTTTACAGTGGGCATTGTGTTTTTTTCGGGATCCCTTTATTTATTATCTACCCGTGAATTGTTAGGCATGCCAGGTTTAGCAGCTCTTGGCCCAATAACACCCGTTGGAGGCCTGTTATTTATAATAGGATGGATTGCACTGGCCTTAGCGGCTTTCCGGAACAAATAATTTATATATGTTAGAGCTTGCCGAAGGAGCTTCAGTTACACGTAAAACGCTTTTTGTTGAAGTGATATTGCCTTTGGCAATAAGCATCAATTACACTTACCGTGTGCCCTATGGGCTTAATAATTCTATAGCCGTAGGGAAAAGGGTGGTAGTGCAATTCGGCAAAAGCAAGTTGTATACAGCAATTGTAGCCGCGGTTACTGAACACGCCCCTGATAAGTATGAGGCTAAATACTTGCTCGACATATTGGATGACAGACCTGTAGTGACTTTAAAGCAATTGGAGTTTTGGCGATGGCTGGCCGAATACTACCTGTGTAACGAGGGTGAGGTAATGAATGCCGCACTGCCATCGGCCCTTAAGCTGGCCAGTGAAACTAAAGTTATGCTCAACAAAGAGCAGGCATACGATAAGACACAACTTAATGATAAGGAATATCTAATTACTGAGGCGCTTGATATTCAGCCTGAGTTGACGGTAAGCGATATTGCGAAATTGCTGGGGCAAAAAACGGTAATGCCCATATTGAAATCATTATTTGAGAAAAATATCATCCATATATCAGAGGAAGTCGCGGATCGTTATAAACCCCGTAAACGCACCTATATAAAGCTAAATCCTGAATACTACAACCAGGGAAAACTGGAAGAACTATTCATTATACTCGAAAAAAAGGCGCCTAAGCAGGCCGACGCGGTGCTGGCGTATATGAAGCTATCGCGTCAGCAAAAAAGCGTAACAAAGGCTGAACTGCTCGAGGCGAGTGGCGCAGGCGACTCGAGTGTTCGTTCGCTGGTAGAAAAGGATGTTTTTCTGATTGAGGAGAAAACAGTTTCGCGCTTGGGTGATGATGAGGACGAAGACACCATAAGCAATTTTGTTTTAAGCGATGCCCAGCAAGAGGCACTGGAGAGTATACAACAACAATTTGCGCATAAAGATGTGGTATTGCTGCATGGTGTCACATCATCCGGTAAAACGCAGATCTACATAAAGCAAATTGAAGCTGCAATGGCTGCAGGCAGGCCTGTTTTATATTTGTTGCCAGAGATAGCGCTTACCACGCACATCATAGAACGTTTACGTATCTATTTCGGAAGTTCGATTGGTGTATATCATTCGCGCTTTAATGATAACGAGCGAGTAGAGGTTTGGCAGAAAGTATTGAACGGCGAGTATAAAGTAGTTCTCGGCGCCCGCTCATCGGTTTTTTTGCCATTTACAGACTTAGGGCTCATCATTGTGGATGAAGAGCATGAAACATCTTATAAACAGTTTGACCCGGCCCCCCGCTACAATGCCCGCGACGCGGCTATTTATTTAGCTAACAAATACGGAGGCAAGGTATTGTTGGGTTCGGCAACACCATCGTTTGAAAGTTATTACAATGCCAGGGTAGGTAAGTACGGTTTAGTTGAACTTACCGAACGCTATGGCGGTGTGCAGTTGCCGCTAATACAGGTGGTGAGCATAACAGAAGAGGTTAAGCGTAAAACCATGCAATCGCATTTTAGCAGTGTGCTGGTGCAGGATATTTACCAGGCGCTTGACCAAAAAGAGCAGGTAATACTTTTCCAAAACAGGCGCGGTTATGCACCGGTACTTATGTGTAAAGTTTGTGCTTATACACCGAAATGTGTTAACTGTGATGTAAGCCTTACCTATCATAAGCATTCGCACAAGCTGCATTGCCATTACTGTGGTTATAAGGAGGATCCACCAAATATTTGTCCTGCATGCGGATCAACTCACCTGGAATATAAGGGCTTTGGCACAGAAAAGGTGGAGGATGAATTATCAATTTTAATTCCTGAGGCCAGGCTGGCACGGATGGACCTGGATACCACGCGTTCACGTAATGCATTGCAAAATATACTGAATAACCTGGAGGAGAAGAAGATAGATATATTAGTCGGCACACAAATGGTAGCCAAAGGGCTCGATTTTGCCGATGTTACAGTGATAGGTATTATTAATGCAGATAGTTTGTTAAAATATCCGGACTACCGGGCAAACGAGCGCAGTTATCAGATGCTGGCACAGGTGAGCGGGAGAGCAGGCAGGCGGGGGAAACAGGGTAAAGTAGTTATACAAACTTATGACCCTAATCACCGGGTAATTAGGCAGGTGATCAATAATGATTACGGTGATCTTTATTTCACCGAGATGGAGGAGAGAAAAAGCTTCAAATATCCCCCTTACTATCGTATTATTAACTTGTACATCAAGCATAAAGACCCTGATGTATTGTATAACCAGGCCGAATATCTGGCTGCAGAACTTCGTAAACACTTTGGGGAGCGTGTTGTTGGGCCTGAGGCACCGCTAATTAACCGCATTCGTAACTTTTATATCAAATCGGTCATGCTCAAATTTGAGCGCGATAGTATTTCTATTGTAAAGGCCAAGGCCCTCATAAAAGAGGTGATCACCTTATTTCAAACCACAAAACTAAGTAAAGGGTGTATTGTACAACCCGATGTTGATCCATATTAATTGTATGGTTTATTACATCCTCAAATAGTTGGAAATACTTTGGTGTATGTGTAAAAATAATCTCTCTTAAAATCAATTGATAAAAGTTTATTTGCTAAGGCGCTCCTTAATAACTGGCCAATTCGTAGTATTTTAGCACTGGATTATGGCGTACAAGTTTATTGATAATTACCGCGAGCAAGGGGCCCGTAAGCGATTGGTTGAGCTATTGCGTAAAAAGGGTATCGAGGATGAAAAAGTATTAGCGGCTATTGGTAAGGTGCCCCGTCATTATTTTTTCGATGAAACATTTTGGAACCAGGCGTATAAAGATATTGCTTTCCCGATAGGTGAGGGGCAAACCATATCGCAACCCTATACCGTGGCTTATCAAACGGAACTATTGCATATAAGCAAGGGTGATAAAGTACTGGAAATAGGCACCGGTTGCGGTTATCAAACCTGTATATTGTTAGAACTTGGCGCAAAGGTTTTCACCATAGAGCGCCAGGAGAAGCTTTACGAACGCACCATCCAGGTATTACCTTACATAGGCTATAAACCAAAATTCTTTTTAGGTGATGGCTCAATAGGTATCGCATCAGATGCACCATATGATAAGATTATTGTTACGGCAGGTGCCCCAACCGTACCCGAAATTCTATTGAAACAACTCAAAATTGGCGGCATCATTGTGATTCCGGTAGGCGACGAAAAATCACAAAAGATGGTAACGATCCTAAAAACCAGCGACAATGATTATGAACGCCATGTGTTAGATACTTTCAGGTTTGTGCCGTTGGTGGGTGATAGGGCATGGTAGCTTCAGTTTGCATTTAGCATTTTATAACCAGCAGTTTTCTCATGCAAACTGCGGACTTAAAACTGTGAACTACCGCTTCATCGCTCTATCCATTTCCAGTTTTGTATCGCGCTCTTTCAGGGTTTCGCGTTTGTCGTAGGTCTTTTTACCCTGTGCAAGGCCTATCTCCAGTTTGGCAAACCCGCGTTCGCTGATGAATAAAGCCAAGGGGACAATGGTTAAGCCCCTTTCTTCACCGCGGGTTTGAAGTTTTTTCAATTCTTTCTTGTGCAGTAGAAGCACACGGTCGCGCTTCGCCTCGTGGTTGTAGAATGATCCGTAAGAATATTCAGAGATATGCAGGTTACGAACATATAGCTGGCCATCTATAAAGGTGCAGAAAGCATCGTTAATGTTTGCCTTGCCGTTACGAATAGATTTGATCTCGGTACCCAAAAGCTGTATGCCTGCCACATACTTATCCAGTATGCTGTACTCAAAGTAGGCTTTTTTATTCTTGATATATACGTTCTGCTCCATCTTAAACTTTTGGGATTGCAAATATGCAATTATTTAAGTGAATCAAGATCAAAGGGAATCACGAATCAAGACAACCAACAGCCATCCAATTGTTTTTCGGCTCGCAATTTTCATTTCTTGACTCCTGATTCTTTAAGTCCTGCCTCACTTCTTTTGCGGTTTAACAACCAGTACCGGTATGTTAACCTTATGTCTTACTGCATCAACCGTTGTGCCAAATATCAGATCTTTTAAAACCTTATGCCCGTGCGAACCCATTACCAGGAAGTCTATTTGTATTTCTTTGGTGATCTGCGAGATTGCGCCGGCTGCCCCGCCAAATCCAATTTTTGCCTCAGCCTTATAACCCAATTCGGTGAGTGTTTTTACATACTTATCCAGGTTATCTACGTCGCTTTGGGTTTCGCTATCCATTACCTGTTTTCCGTAATAACGGGCTCCGGCTGTTTCTACTATGTGTATAAGACTATAATGAGCCCGCTTGCCGCCCTGCATCAATGCATGCCTTATCGTATCCTGATCATTTCTTGAAAAATCAATAGTGATGCCGATCTGCTTATAATGCACCGCCTCCAGGTTATCCAACGTTGATGCCAAACCGTGTGGTACCCGCACCGGTTGGTTAGCATGTTTGTATAGTAGCGGCCTCAGGAAAACGTACAGCATGAGTACACCAATACCTACAGCGATGGGACTGATCACAAAATGAACAAGGTTTGCAGCGCCTGGCCCTTCCGAAGCCCAGGTATCTATTTCCTGTATCACCAAACGCACGTTGAGCCCAACAATAACTACCGCGAAGAACCAGGCCGCAATTTTCATGGGCATGCTGTTAGCAAACTCACCCATACGCTTCTTGTCTGATGTAAAGTGTATCAGTGGTATCACCGCGAAGCCTAATTGCAAGCTCAATACTACCTGGCTTAATATCAACAGTTTGCCTAATCCTTCATCGCCTGCATGTAAAATGGTAAAGAAAGCCGGTATAATAGCCAGCAGCCTGGTAAGCAAACGGCGTAGCCATGGTGCAATACGCAGGTTAAGGTGCCCTTCCATGATGATCTGCCCGGCCAAAGTACCAGTTACCGTTGAGCTTTGCCCGGCGGCAATCAAGGCAATGGCAAATAACGCAGGAGCCAATTTTCCGAAAATGTTAGTGAGCAATTTATGTGCATCTTGTATTTCGGCAACTTCATGGAACCCGCGATAGTAAAAGGCAGCTGCAGCTAATATTAGGATCGCTGCATTCACAAAGAAAGCCAGGTTCAAGGCAATAGTGGTATCCCAAAAGTTATAGGTGATGGCTTTTTTAATACCATCGGCCGAGCGGTCTATCTTGCGGGTTTGCACCAATGAAGAATGCAGGTATAAATTATGCGGCATTACCGTGGCGCCGATGATACCAATAGCAATGTACAGTGCCTGACTGTTCAATTGTGTTGGGATAAAACCTTTGGCAACATCCATCATATGAGGTTTAACAATAAACATCTGCGCCAGAAATGCCACGCCTACAATGAATATCAATGAGATGATAAAGCCCTCCAACTTGCGCATGCCTTTATTGAGTAGTAGTAAAAGGAGCAAAGTATCAAGCAAGGTGATAGATACCCCCCAGATCAGCGGCAGGCCGAATAATAAATTTAGCCCTATGGCCATACCAATGATCTCGGCCAGGTCGCAAGCTACAATGGCTATTTGCGCCATTACGTAAAGGCAGAAATTCACAAATGGCGGATAGGTGTGTTTTGATGCCTGCGCCAGATCTAAGCCGCGAACGATACCCAACCTAACGCAAAGGTTCTGCAGTAACAATGCAATAAGGTTAGATAACAGCAGTACCCATATTAATTTATAACCAAACTGGCTGCCGGCGGCAAGGTCAGTAGCCCAATTGCCCGGGTCCATATAACCCACGCT
Source organism: Mucilaginibacter sp. 44-25 (assembly GCA_001898335.1). GTDB lineage: Bacteria > Bacteroidota > Bacteroidia > Sphingobacteriales > Sphingobacteriaceae > Mucilaginibacter. Next base: position 86,100 of record MKTS01000007.1, read on the forward strand.
AACCAGGTAAGCCGGACCGAGGAATGATAACACTTTTCGCCAGCCGGTTTTATTTTCTGTAGTAACGGTGTTGTGTACGTTGCCTAATGAATGCGAGTCGTGCTGCGTCATATTGCTATTAAAATATTGTTGGCCACTTCGCGGCTTATTTGTAATTGTTTATTATCCATTTCCAGTATTACGGTGTTATCATAACCGATGATCTCTTTTATCGTCACCCGCTTGCCTATTGTAAGCTTTTGCTGCTCCAGATACTGTAAGAACGAAGTAGTGTGGTCGCCTACGCCGGATATAACCCCCGAAGTATTGGCCTTAACTATTGAAATCGGCTTTAAGGCTGATGCTTTTATATTGCCATCACAATCCGGTATAGGGTCGCCATGCGGGTCGCGGGTAGGGTACCCCATAAAGGCATCGAGGCGGTTTATTAATTCAGTTGATGATATGTGCTCCATTTCTTCGGCCATCTCGTGTACCTCATGCCATTTAAAATGAAGCTTTTCAACCAAGAAATGTTCCCATAGTCTGTGCCTTCTCACAATATTCAATGCCACCTTTTCGCCGGTTTTAGTTAAGCTTACACCCTGATATCGGGCATAATTAACCAATGCTTTATCAGCCAGCTTACGCACCATATCCGTAACAGACGACGCTTTAGTAGCCAGTTCTGCAGCTATTTGGTTAGTACTTACATTCCTTGCAGTAAGAGATAACTTGTATATGGCTTTTAAATAGTTTTCCTCAGCTAAAGTATTCATTTAAGTAAAGCTAATTATTTTTTTAGACTTGCCTAAAATTATAAACACGTATTTGAATTATTTTGTTGTGAGATATTTAATAAAAATTATATTTTGTGAGATAGAGAATAGTATATATTTGCATTTACCATGGCGTCAGAATTAGATAAAATAGACCTACAGATACTCAAGATATTACAGGAAAACGGCCGCATAACTAATTTGCAGTTGTCTAATGAAATTGGGTTATCACCAGCCCCAACTCTTGAACGGGTTAGGAAACTGGAAAATGCACAGTACATTAAAAGTTACCATGCATTGGTAGATGAAGAAAAACTCGGCCTTGGTATCAAAACATTTATACAGATATCGCTGGATTTTCACCAAAAAAATACTATACAAACTTTCTTAGATGAGATAAAAATCATCAAAGAGGTTACCGAATGCCACCACGTGACCGGCCAGTGTGATTTCCTGCTGAAGGTTTATGTACGTGACATTAAATCATACGAACAATTGATCATGGAAAAGATCAGCCGTATATCGGTTGTTAAAACCTTCCAAACCATGATGATCATGAGCACCAGCAAAAAAGAACCCATAGTTCCGTTGGAATATTGATCTTAGATGTGCAGATATGCAAATTACAGATGTGCAGATGAGTTTAAATCATCTGCATTTTTTGTTTAAGGCAATCTGCACATCTGAAATCTGCGCATCTACTATATCTGCCAATCAATAGGTTTCTTCCCCTGCTTTTCTAAAAAGTCATTCGCTTTTGAGAATGGTTTAGAACCAAAGAACCCGCCATGGCTTACTGCCAATGGCGATGGGTGTGTTGATTTAATAATGAGGTGATGGTTGTTAGGGTTGATAAGGGCTGCTTTCGATTGCGCATATGCGCCCCACAAGATGAATACGATGCCTTGCTTCTCGTCCGCCAGTGTTTTGATGGCAGCATCGGTAAATTTCTCCCAACCTTTTTTCTGGTGCGAACCTGCCGTTGCCGCACGCACGGTTAAGGTAGCATTCAATAACAGCACGCCTTGTTGCGCCCATTTCGTTAAGTCGCCGGTGTTGGGTATTACAAATCCGGGGATATCGGTAGACAGCTCTTTGTAGATGTTCTTTAATGACGGTGGCACGGCTACACCCTTTTGCACCGAAAAGGATAGGCCATGTGCCTGGTTTGGCCCGTGATAAGGATCCTGCCCTAAGATCACCACCTTAACATCGTCAAATGGCGTTATATTAAAAGCATTGAAAATATCAGCATTGCGCGGATAAATGATGTAGCCAGCTTCCTTTTCTTCCTTTAAAAAAGTTTTCAGTTGCTGCATGTATGGTTTATCAAATTCTGCACTTAAATGCTGCTTCCACGAAGCGTCTAACTCTCCTGCCATAAATATTAAATACTGATGTTTATTTAGCGTACAAATAACGATATTTGCGCACTGTTTTTATAGTAATACAAATTATGTCGAATATAGTTAGGTTAGTTATTGCCTGTGTTATAATGGGTGCCGGTGTAACGCTTTGTGCCTTTGGTTTTTGGGGATGGGGAATAACCGTTTTTTTATTAGGTGGCATTACACTGCTTACGTTTTTCTTTAATGAAAATATGATTATAGCGCAGTTTTATCTGCGTAAAGAGAATACAATTAAAGCCGAAGAATTTTTAAACCGTATAAAAAACTACGAGAAAGAATTGAACAAGAACCAATGGGGGTATTACAATATGCTTATTGGTTTGATAGAATCGCGTACCGCGCCGTTAAAGGCCGAAAAGTACTTCAAGAAAGCGCTACAGTTGGGTATGAGCATGTCTCATAATAATGCATTGGCAAAATTGAGCCTGGCGGGTATATCAATGGCTAAGCGCAACAAGCGTGAGGCGGAAATGTACATGAAAGAAGCCGCAAAAGATGACAAAAACAAACTGCTTGCCGATCAAATAAAAATGATGAAGGCACAAATGGCGCAAATGGATAAGCAACAGGTTGTGCGCAACTACCGCCCGAAATTCTAAGAAAGAAAAAATATCAGAATTATTTCTCGTCGAGCTTGCTGAAATAATCAGGCTCAGCAGAGTTGTTCTCGCTCGGTTCAATGTGTCTGTCAACAAGTGGGGCCGGTGCAAATACAAAGCTTTCAAAAGTTTCTTCTTTATTTTGCTGTTCAGCTTTAACAGGTGCTGATACTTCAACCATTTTCAGCAAACTGCGAATAAATGAAAGATCAAAACTTCTCCTGTTTAGTTTGATCAGGTATTCGTTTTCGTTTATTTCAAGGATGGAGTTAGTCATAACGTTCATTTATAATGTATTGCTATAAAAATCAACAACCACTATTAAATGAAAGTTTTTACCAGTTTATTTTTTTGTTAAGGATTGTGGAGATTTATTGAAACAAATAACTGGTTGTTTACATATGGTAAGATATCGAAATAGCCGCATGATGTGTTTTGCGGCTATTTCGATATAAAATATATTGTTATTATGCGAACCAGGCCATTACCTCATCTTTGGTAGGCATAGCTATTTCCAGTTTCAGCTTTTTACGCATACCGCCGAGGTCGTTAAATACCTTATTTGGGTTGCCCGCCTTTAACTCTTCAACGCTGTTGAACCCCATTTTATTTAATACTGGTACCCATTCTGCAGGGATGCCAATTGCGGTAAAGTCCTCGATGCTTGTTGCTTTAGCCTTTTTCTCAGGGCGCATCTGCGGGAAGAATAATACTTCCTGTATGGTGCTCTGGTTGGTCATCAACATCACCAAACGGTCAATACCGATACCAAGGCCAGATGTAGGCGGCATACCGTATTCCAGTGCGCGCAGGAAGTCATCATCCATTGCCATTGCCTCTTCATCGCCACGGCCGGCCAGTACCAATTGCTCCTCAAAGCGTTCGCGCTGGTCTATAGGATCATTCAATTCAGAATAAGCGTTACCTATCTCTTTACCGTTTACAAATAGCTCAAAACGTTCAACTAAACCTTCTTTGCTGCGGTGTTTTTTGGCAAGCGGCGTCATCTCTATAGGGTAGTCGGTAATATAAGTGGGCTGGATAAGGTTAGCCTCAACTTTAGCACTGAAGATCTCGTCAACCAGTTTGCCTTTACCCATGCTGTCATCAACCTCTATGCCCAGATCGGCGCATGTTTTACGTAACCCAGCTTCATCCATGGCCGAAACATCAATACCGGTATATTTTTGTATCGACTCGTACATAGATAATTTCTCGTACGGGCCAGCAAAGTTTATTTCGTGTTGGCCAACCTGTACTACCGGTACGCCATGCACGGCACGCGCAACGGTTTCTAAACATTCCTCAACCATGGCCATCATCCATATGTAGTCTTTATAAGCTACATAGATTTCCATAGCGGTATACTCAGGGTTGTGGGTACGGTCCATACCCTCGTTACGGAACATTTTACCGAATTCGTATACGCCATCAAAACCGGCAACAATCAATCGCTTCAGATAAAGTTCGTTAGCAATACGCAGGAACAACGGCATATCCAGTGTATTGTGGTGCGTTGCAAACGGGCGCGCCGCAGCACCGCCATGTATAGACTGTAGGATTGGCGTTTCTACTTCCATCCAGCCTTGCGCGTTAAAATAATTACGCATAGCGGTAATTACCTTTGAGCGGTTGATGAAGATCTGTCTAAAATCGGGGTTTACAGTCAAATCAACATAACGCTGGCGGTAACGCAGTTCAGGGTCAGTAAAGCCATCGTGCACAGTACCATCATCCTCGCGTTTCACTACCGGTAGTGGTTTAAGTGATTTTGAAAGGATGGTTAGTTCTTGGGTATGGATAGATAGTTCGCCGGTTTGGGTAATAAAGGCGTAACCTTTAATACCAACATAATCGCCAATATCTAAAAGCTTTTTAAATACGGTGTTGTAAAGCGTTTTGTCTTCATCCGGACAGATATCATCGCGTTTAATGTAGATCTGTATACGGCCTGTGCTGTCCTGTAACTCAAAGAAAGAGGCACTGCCCATAATACGGCGGGTCATGATGCGGCCGGCAACTACTACCTGTTTATACTTATCGGGATCGGCTTCAAAATTTTCCGTAATTTCTTTAGCCCAGGCGTTTACCGGGTAAGCTTCGGCAGGGTACGGGTTTATACCTAACTCGCGAAGATCGTTTAACGATTTACGACGTAGAATTTCCTGTTCGGATAACGCAATACTCATTGTAGAAACGTATTAAATAAGTGTGCAAAAATATAATTTTTAACTTAGAAATGAGCGTTTGGGCTTGAGAAAGAGTTATACGCCTACAATTTAACCCAGCTGTCATTTAGAACGAGGTACGAGGAGAAATCTTATGCATACTAACTTCTGCGCTTAGAAGATTTTTCCTCGCTACCGCTTGTACGAAATGACAACTTGCATGTCACATCTAATTAACTATTCTCCTCATTCACATAAATAAATACCTTTGCCTTAATGAACATCAAAGTAATCGCTTTTGACGCTGATGACACGCTTTGGGTAAATGAACCCTACTTCCGTGCATCGGAAGAAAAGTTTTGTGCTTTGTTAAGCGAATATGCTTCTCAGCACGAGTTAGAGCGCGAGCTATTTAAAACAGAAATAGAAAACCTGGCGCTTTACGGATACGGCATCAAGGGTTTTGTACTATCCATGATCGAAACAGCGCTCAAAGTAAGCGGCAACACGGTAACCTCAGCCATTGTTGAACAAATAATGGAATTGGGTAAACAAATGCTCAACCAACCCATTGAGCTGTTAGATGGGGTTGAGCAGGTTTTACAAACGCTAAAGGATAAGTACAGGTTAGTAGTTGCTACAAAAGGCGACCTGCTCGACCAGGAACGAAAGTTGAAACGTTCTGGTTTAAGTGGCTACTTTCATCACATTGAGATCATGAGCGAGAAGGATGATGCCAATTATTTAAAGTTGTTGAAACATCTTGATATTAAAGCGGAGGAGTTCCTGATGATAGGTAACTCGCTAAAAAGCGATATACTGCCGGTGCTAAACATTGGAGGGCGTGGCATACATGTGCCATACCACATTACCTGGGCGCATGAACAAATTGAAGACAGCATTGATAACGAACGTTTCCGCAACGTGGAGCGCATCACCGAAATATTGGATTATCTATAATGAAAACCAAAATCGACTTTGACAACTGGGAACGAACCGACCACTTTAAATTCTTTAACAGTTTTGAGGAATCATTTTTCGGCGCAACGGTAAATGTTGATTGTACAAAAGCTTATGCAAGAGCGAAGGAGCTGGACGTATCCTTCTTTTTATATTACCTGCACTGTACACTTAAAGCGGCCAATAGTTTGGTTCATTTCAGATACCGGGTGGAGAATGGCGATGTTTATTTACATGATACCATAGGCGCTTCGGCAACTGTGGGCCGCCCGAATGATACGTTCGGATTTTCTTACATTGATTACTATCCGGATCTTTCGGAATTTGCCACTCATGCCAAAAAAGAAATGGAGCGAGTTGCTGCAGGTACAGGCATTGAACTGCGTCCTATAACTAATGTTATGCACATATCAGCCATCCCCTGGCTTAACTTCACTGGGCTTACTCACGCACGGGGTTTCCAGTTTGAGGATAGTATGCCTAAAGTATCCTACGGTAAAATGACCGACAATAATGGTGTTAAGACCATGCCTGTTTCGGTGACTGTTCATCATGGCTTAGTCGATGGTAAGCACTTGGGCGATTTTGTAGCTTTATTTCAGCAGCTACTCAATAACTAACGGCGATAAAAAGTTATATTTACATATAAACCACTGTTATGTTGCTGAAAAGAATTGCCCCGATAATAATACTTGTCGCATTCTGCTTTTCTTGTAAAAAGCAGGCTTTTGTACCCAATACAGAAAATGCGCTACCCGGATTATGGAAACGCCTTGGTGATTTTCCCGGTCTTGGCAGAGTACGCGCATTTGGGTTCAGCATAAATGGTAAAGGTTACATCATAGGCGGGAATGCAGCCGGAGGTTTTGACTCTCATCTGCTTAACGACCTGTGGGAATATGACCCGGCTGCTGATAGTTGGATAAGAAAGGCTGATTATCCGGGACAATCGGGAGAATATATACGCGGTTTTGTAATAAACGGGAAAGCTTATGTAGGCACTGGTTATGGGCAACGATTAGCTTTGCCAGGAAGTAACGTACCTCAGAATGATGATTTTTGGGAATACGATCCTTTGGCTGATAAATGGACGCAAAAAGAATCCTTTGCCGGAGGGAAAAGAGAAAATGTAGTAGCTTTTACAATTAATGGTGCAGGTTATCTGGGTTTAGGTACGGATAACGCTTATGCAACCAATTATAAAGATATATGGCGCTATAACGTGGCTACAGATAAATGGACACGGGTTGCTGATTATCCAGGGCAGGGGAGCTTTGGAGCAATAGGCTTTGCGATAGGTGATAAGGCTTATGTTGGATTAGGCGGGGCCTCGCCTGATATTGCCGCGAAAGACCTATGGCAATATGATCCCTCAACAGATAAATGGACAAAACTGGCTGATTTTCCGGGTTCGGCCAGGGCTTTTAGCGGGCAATTTGTTATCGGTAATACAGCTTACGTTGGCATGGGCTCAACAACAAAAGAAACCGCTATAGATTGGTACCGATATAATGCAAATAGCAATACCTGGCTAAAATCAACCTATCTGGATGGTGCAGCACGTTATGATATGATCGCTTTTACCATCAATAATGTCGGCTACATTGGTACAGGTAACCCCGGTCAGCTAAACGATATATGGAAGTTTACACCCACTAAGAAATAAACTAAAACGGAGGGAATTACTGTTAATCTTCGTCTGCTTCTTGCAGATATAGTTCATCAATCGCGTCCGCATACTTTTTTTCAATCACCTTACGTTTGGCTTTTAAGGTAGGGGTTATCTCACCCGCTTCCATGCTAAACGGTACGCGTTTTACCTTAAAATTCTTGATACGTTCAAATTTTGCTAACTCTGTTGAGAGGCGTTTGATGTCCTGCGCTATCCAGTCCGTTATCTCTTTATCCTCAATAAAAAGCTCCGGTTTTTCAAAAAAAGCATCATCGAGCTTAAATGTTTCCTGCAGGCTTTCTTTGGAAGGAACGATAATGGCAGTGATGTATTCGCGTTTGTCACCTATTAAAAACACCTGTTCTATTTTGGGGCTTTTGAGATAGTTGTTTTCTACAGGAGTAGGATATACGTTTTTCCCGTACGCATTCACCAGCATGTTCTTTAACCTGTCGGTAATTTGCAGGTTGCCGCGAAAAAACCGGCCAATATCACCGGTATGGAACCAACCTTCTGAGTCAATTACTGCCGCGGTTTCTTCGGGCTTCTTCCAGTAGCCCTGCATTACACAGTGCCCGCGAACAATAATTTCACCCTCATCACTGGTAAAATCCGGATTAAAATTGTCGTGCGTTTGAATAGTGTAAATCTCTTTAGTATCTACATTTTGTATGGCCACCTCTATACCCGGAATAATACGACCTACGGTGCCATAGATGATGCGGTCATTCTCGGTTACAGCCATTACCGGCGAAGTTTCGGTTAAGCCAAATCCCTCAAGCAATTTAATGCCGATATCGCCAAAAAACTCACCGATATTCTTAGGAAGAGCGCCACCACCAGACAATAATACCTTTAAACGACCACCCGTTTTTTCTTTGATCTTACTAAAAACCAGTTTTTCTGCCAGTTTTAGTTGCAAACCCAATATTGGTCCGGGCTTTTTGTTAGCCTCGCTCAACAGTCGGCGTTTACGCCCGGTTGCCAGCGCCCACTTGAATATTTTTGTTTTTACACCGCCCGCAGATAAACCGTTCTTCATAGCGCGGTCATGGATACGTTCCAATAAGCGCGGCACGCAGCACATCACTGTTGGCTTTACCTCTGCCATGTTGCGGGCCAGCAGATCAAGGCTTTGGGCAAAAGCGATCTGGCACCCCATGGTTAAACAGATGTAATATGTTGCTGTGCGCTCAAACACGTGTGATAACGGCAGGAACGATAAGAACATATCTGTATTCTCAATAATAGGCAACTGGATCAAGCTGGTACGGCAATTCTCTACCAGGTTGTAATGGCTCAGCATAACACCTTTAGGGGTACCGGTAGTACCTGAAGTATAAATAAGGCAGGAAAGGTCTGTTGGTTGTACGGCAGCACGCGAATTGTTAATGGCCTGGCTATATTCAGTGATCAATACTTTGCCCTGCTCGATCACATCCTTAAAGCCAACCACTTTAGCATTTAACTCAAGTTTTTCTGTAAACTTTTGGTAATCATCAAATGCTGGCAATATATATTGTAACAACGGACAATTGTTGGCGATCTTGAGCACTTTACGGCACAGGAAGGGATTGCCCGTAATGATAGTTTTAGCCTCCGAATCATTTAAGATATAGGCTATCTCGGCTTCTGAAAGAGTAGGGTAGATAGAGGTATTGATAGCTCCTATTTGCTGCAAGGCCTGATCATAATAAATGTAGTCAGGGCCGTTCTCAATAATAAGCGCAAGGCGGTCGCCTTTTTGTATACCAATGCTGATAAACCATGCAGATATAGCGTCGATTTTTTCAAGTGCTTCTTTGTACGATATCTCCACCCAGTTGTCCTGAACTTTATGAATCAGGAAGGTATGGGTATCCGGATGGATATTAGCTACTATATTACGGATAAGGCCGGGTATAGTTGATTGCTCAGCTATGTTAGTCATTTAGTTATAATTGGATTTTTGGTAACTACAAAACTAACTATTTTACAAATAATTATAACAGCATAAATAAACGCCGGAATTATTGTTCCGGCGTTTATTTAATAATGCTTGGTGTAAATTACATAGCTTCAGAAACCACTTCGGTAACTTCAGGCACCATGCGTTTTAAAAGGTTTTCGATACCTGCTTTAAGAGTAATAGTTGATGATGGGCAGCCACTGCATGAGCCACGAAGCTCTACAGTTACTACACCCTCGTCAAAAGAACGGTAAGCAATGGCGCCACCATCCTGTTCAACAGCCGGGCGAACGTAATCATTTAGTATCTGCTGGATTTTTATTTCGGTTTCAGTACCTTCAAATTCTACATCAGCGGGTGCTTCTGTTTCTTGTATTTTATATTCGGCTTCTACGGCTCCTTTAACAAATTCTTTTAATATGGGTTGAATGTCTTCCCATACGGTACCTTCTGTTTTGGTAACCGTAACAAAGTTGCTGGCAAAGAACACACCGTTAACAAAGTTAAATTTGTACAGTTCCTTCGCGAATTGCGATTTTTCTGCACTTTCCCTGGTTGGGAAATCCACACTACCATTAATAAGCAACTTGTTCACAATGAACTTCATGGTTGCCGGGTTAGGAGTAGTTTCTGTATATACGTTGATATTCATCTTTTCTAATTTATAAGTAGAACAAATATAAACAGGCTTTTTGTTTAAGCATATATTCAAATCGCTTTTGACCTGTTAATGACGATGCTCTCATGCAAATATTCAGCTTTCAGATGTGCGGATTTAAATCTTTCTATTATCTGCATATCTGCACATTTGAAATCTGCATATTATATACCCGTATAATTTTGCGGCATTATCTGCTTCAATTCCTGCTTAATGGTGTCGCTTACATCTAAGGTATCTACAAACTCAGCAATAGTTTGCGCGTTTACCTGGCTATTGGTTCGTGTTAAGCCTTTTAAAGCCTCGTAAGGGTTAGCATATCCTTCGCGACGTAAAATAGTTTGAATAGCTTCTGCTACTACAGCCCAGTTGGCTTCCAGGCTTGCATTTATGACAGTCTCATTCAATAATAACTTGTTCAATCCACGCAAGGTAGATTTGAATGCAATAAGACTATGCGCCACCGGTACACCAATATTGCGCAGTACGGTTGAGTCAGTTAGGTCACGTTGCAGGCGTGAGACAGGTAATTTAGCAGCCAGGTGCTCAAACAAGGCATTGGCAATACCCAGGTTACCTTCGCTGTTCTCAAAATCTATCGGATTAACCTTGTGAGGCATGGCCGAGGAACCTACTTCTCCTTCTTTTATTTTCTGTTTAAAGAAATTCATGCTGATGTAGGTCCACATATCGCGGTCAAGATCAATAATAATGTTGTTAATGCGTTTCATGGCATCGCACTGCGCGGCAAAATTGTCGTAATGCTCTATCTGTGTAGTGTACTGTGAGCGATTGAGCTTTAATGTTTCGTCAACGAATTTATTACCAAAAGCTTTCCAGTCAATTTCCGGATAAGCTACATGATGAGCATTAAAGTTACCTGTGGCGCCACCAAATTTTGCCGAATGCGGTATAGCCAAAAGTTGATTTAGCTGTTTCTCCAAACGCTCCACAAAAACCATTATCTCTTTACCCAGGCGTGTAGGTGAGGCCGGCTGCCCATGTGTATGTGCCAGCATAGGTATATTAGCCCATTCGTTGGCATATTGCTTTAGTTGGCTAATGAGTTTGTTAAGTTCTGGCAGATATACTTCCTCAAGTGCGGCTTTAAATGAATAAGGTATGGCCGTGTTGTTGATATCCTGTGAAGTTAACCCAAAATGAATAAATTCCTTGTATTCACTTAAACCTAATTTATCAAATTCAGATTTTATAAAATATTCTACCGCTTTTACATCGTGATTAGTGGTCTTTTCAATCTCCTTAATATCATTGGCATCTTGCTCTGAGAAGTTTTTATAGATGTCGCGTAACTTTTTGGTCTTACCGTTATCAAAATTAAGCAGTTGTGGCAGAGGCTGCTCGCACAAGGCTATAAAATATTCTATCTCAACAAATACCCTGTATTTGATAAGCGCAAACTCTGAGAAATAAGATGCGAGGGCGGATGACGCATTACGATAACGGCCATCAATAGGCGATATAGCGGTTAGGGAAGTTAAAGCCATTTAAAGATTTTTTGCAAAGATAGACAAATGTGGAAAAAGCATGATTGTAATCCGGAAGTAATTTATATAGGAAACTTTGTATTCTAAAAATGTTTCCATAGTTTTGACCCATCATGTCAAATGGTCAAATAGAGCGTATAATTTTAGGTGCTGAAGAGCTTTTTTTACAAGCTGGGATAAAGAGTGTTACTATGGATGACATTGCCAAACATTTAGGAATGTCTAAAAAAACTATTTATCATTTTTTTAACGATAAAAATGATCTCGTGATAGCCTTAGTAAAGAAGAAATTGATAGAAGACGAATGCCAAATACAGGATATTATCAATTCCTCAGCAAATGTTATGGAAGAGATGATCAATATGATGAAATGCTCTGAAGAAATATTCGGTCGTATCAATCCTATTGTCATACATGATATGCAAAAATATCATCCTTTGGCCTGGAGCGAATTCCAGAAGTTTAAATCAGAAGTATTGGTACATACGCTTGAGGAACTTTTAACTAAAGGCATACATCAAGGGTTCATCAGGCCGGATATTGATGTGCGTGTGCTGGCTAAAATGCGTGTTAATCAGGTAGAAATGGGCTTTAATACGGCTATTTTTCCTGTATCGCAGTTTAGCCCATGGAAAGTGCAGTATCAACTGTTAGAGCATTTTAATTATGGTATCTGTACGTTGAAAGGCCATGAACTATTAGATAAATATAAGACCGAACACACAGAAAAAATGGTTGGTTAAACAACTGCTGACATAGGGCTGTCAATAAGTTCTGTTTAATTTGCAACGTAAAAACGAACAATAAACTACTCACTCAAAAAATGAAACGAATACTTACCCTACTAATGTGCCTAACGGTTAGCATTAAAGGTTTTTCGCAAACATCACCCGAACCGGTGACTTATAATTTTTCGGTTCAGGAAGCTGTTGATTACGCGCTTAATCATAAGGACTCCGTGGTGAATGCAAGACTTGATGTTACCAGTGCCGACTATCGCGTAAAAGAAATTATTGGCCAGGGCTTGCCGCAAATTAACGGACAGGCCAGTTTTCAGGATTATCTTAAAGTGCCAACCACGTTGCTTCCCGGTGAATTTTTCGGGCAGCCAGCCGGTACTTTTATACCAGTTAAATTTGGTGTGAAATATCAATCTAATTTAGCGGTAAGCGCCTCGCAGTTATTGTTTGATCCCAGCTACATAGTTGGATTGCAAAGCCGTAAAACTTACAAAGAACTTTATAACAGGGCTTATACACGCACAAAAATTGATGTTATCAGCAATGTTACCAAAGCTTACTACCAGGTGTTGGTGAGTAACGAGCAAATAAAATTGTTAGATGCCAACATTGCGCAGCTTAAACAACAGGTTGACCAAACTACTGCCCAAAATAAACAAGGGTTTGTTGAAAAGATAGATGTTGACAGGATAGCTGTACAATATAATAACCTGGTGACTACCCGCGAGAATACCTTAAGGTTGCTCGCTTTAAACTATCAACTGCTTAAGTTTCAAATAGGGATGCCTATTAATGCTAATCTTACATTAAAAGATAGGCTCACTGATGTAAACATTGACGCGAACGCTGCAGAAACAGCAACCGACACAACTTTTTATAAAAAACGTATTGAGTATGGTTTGCTGGAAACCAACCTTAAGCTGAGCGAATTTGACCTAAAACGCCAGAAAGCACAGTTTTTACCCACCTTATCGGCTAATGCCAGTTATGCATCGTCATATCAGAATAATAGTTTCAGAAACCTTTACAGCACAAGCTTTCCGTCATCTTACATTGGTTTAACGCTTAACGTGCCCATATTTAGTGGGTTCCAGCGTACAAACCGTGTAAAGCAATCGGCTATTACTGTTCAAAAAAATCAGAATAATTTAAACAGCATCAAAAACGCCCTTGCGCTACAGGCCGAGCAGGCGAAGGTCACTTATATCAACAGCTTACAATCACTTAATAATCAAAAGCGTAACCAGGAACTTGCGCGCGAAGTATTACGGGTAGCTAAAATAAAATATGAGCAAGGCGTAGGATCGAGCATCGAAGTTACCCAAGCACAAACAGGGCTTGAAAATGCCGATAATTCATATGTGCAAAGCTTATATGATGCATTGGTAAGCAAAGTAGATTTAGACAAAGCATACGGAAGAATACAATAAACGATAAACTCAATCACTCATACAAAACTCAACATGAAAAAATATTTATACATACCAGCGCTTGTTTTACTGGCAGCATGCTCAAACAAGCCTAAAGATAAGAAGGCCGAACTTGCCGACTTGCAAAAGCAACAGCAGGAAATAAATGCTAAAATTACCAAGCTACAGGCGGAGGTGGGTAGTACCGATTCGGCAAAAATAACTGAGGTAGGTGTAGTTGAAGTAAAAAGTGGCGCGTTTACCAATTATGTACAAATACAAGGTAAAATCGATGCTCAGGACAATGTAACCGCATATCCGCAATCGCCAGGTACCATTACAAGTATATTTGTTAAAGCAGGCCAGCACGTTTCAAAGGGGCAAACGCTTGTGCAATTAGATAACAGCGTGTTAAGGCAAAATATAGCGCAATCAGAAGCGCAGGTTGCCCTTAACCAGCAATTATATAATCGCCAAAAGGCATTGTGGGATCAAAAGATAGGTACTGAAGTTCAATTTCTTCAAGCGCAAACCAATTTACAAGCCAGCAAAAAAGCATTGGGCAGCTTAAGAGAGCAGTCAGCCATGTACCGCATTGTATCGCCAATTAACGGTACAGTTGACCAAATGGATCTTAAACTGGGCCAGGTTGCTCAACCCGGGCAAACCGGTATCCGCATCGTAAATGCTGATGTATTAAAAGTTAAAGCAGATGTTCCTGAATCCTACTCTGGCAGCGTAGCCACAGGTAATAAGGTGAATGTAGTGGTGCCGGATGCTAATGACTCGTTAACAACCAATATTACTTTTGCTGCAAAAGCTATTGATCCTACATCGCGCAGCTTTGCGGTTGAAGTAAAGTTGCCACAGCGCAAAACGCTGCGCCCTAATATGACGGCCATTTTAAAGATAGCTGACTATTCAAAAACAAACACTATAACAGTGCCCGTTAAAGCCATACAGCGTTCGGAAGAAGGCGATTATGTGTATGTAAACGCGAATGGTGTTGCTAAGCGTACTGCTATTAAAGCAGGCGTTACTTATGGCGGAGTTACCGAAATATTATCGGGACTTAAAGCAGGTGACCAGATCGTAACCGAAGGCGCTGCTGATATTGAAGATGGCGATAAAATTAAGGCTTCTAAATCCGCTATTTAACCTCCCTTATCTAATATAGATATGAAAGATATTAAAAAAGAATTTGCGCCCTCAAGTTGGGCCATTGATAATAAAACTGCCATATATGTGCTCATGTTCCTGATAACGGTTTTAGGCCTTATCAGTTATAACAATTTACCTAAGGAGAACTTTCCGGATATAGCGCAATCCAAGGTGTTTATTACTACTACCTGGGCAGGTCAATCTGCGGAAAACGTAGAGAACCTGGTTACCCGTCAGTTAGAAAAACAGCTTAAATCGCTTAAGGGTTTAAAGAAGGTAACATCCAATTCGGTACAAAATGTGTCTATTATTACCTGTGAATTTCAGGCTAATATTAAGATAAAAGATGCCAAGATAGATGTTAAAGATGCCGTTGATAAAGCAAAGCAGGACCTGCCTCAGGGTGATGTGAATTTAAAAGAGCCGGTAATATCGGATATTAACGTTGCCGACCTTCCGATTCTTTACATTAACATTTCCGGCGATTATGGTCTCAAGAAACTTAAAGAATATGCCGATCTGTTGAAAGATGAAATAGAGGGCTTTCGTGAGATATCAAAAGTTGATGAGGTTGGAGCTTTGACACCGGAAATTCAAATCAACGTTGATCTGAATAAAATGGCAGCAGCACAATTAACATTTTATGATATCTATAATACTATTGGTAAAGAGAATGTGCTTTCTTCAGCCGGTACAATTAAAACAGATGGCATACGCAGAAGTATAGATATCAAAAAGGACTTTAAAAATGCCGATGAAGTAGCTGCGATGATCATCCGTAACCCTAAAGGTCAGGCCATTTATTTGCGGGATATTGCCGAGGTTAAAGATTCATTTTTAGAGCAGGAAAGCTATGCCCGTTTAAAAACACCTAATAGCAATGTGTTTAAAAACGTAATTACATTAAACGTTAGTAAAAGGGCTGGGGAAAACCTTATCGAAGCATCAGACAAGATCAATGCGCTGATAAAAGAGAAACAGAAAGATGTTTTTCCTAAGGGATTAAATATTACGGTAACAGGTGACCAGTCTGACAAGACACGTACCACGTTGAACGACCTTATTAATACCATTGTAATTGGCTTTATTCTGGTAACGGTTATCCTTATGTTCTTTATGGGAACCACCAATGCCATCTTTGTGGCATTATCAGTTCCGTTATCATGTTTTATTGCCTTCCTGATAATGCCGGCTATAGGTTTCACTTTGAACATGATCGTACTGTTCTCATTCTTGCTGGCGTTAGGTATTGTGGTAGATGATGCTATCGTGGTTATTGAGAATACACACCGTATTTTTGCCAATGGTAAAGTACCAATTAAAGAAGCAGCTAAAATGGCGGCAGGAGAGGTGTTTTTACCAGTATTCTCGGGCACCATGACCACCCTTGCACCATTTGTACCTTTGGCATTCTGGAACAGTTTGATAGGACACTTTATGTTCTTCCTTCCAATCACTCTGATCATTACTTTATTGGCATCGTTGGTAGTTGCTTACATCATGAACCCGGTTTTTGCCGTAGATTTCATGAAACCGCATCACGATGGAGAGCACGACAACCCTAAATTTGATAAGCCTACTAAAAAAGCAGTGCTATATCTCGGTATTGCCACGGTTATTAGCTACTTTATCAACGTCGGGTTAGGTAATTTTATGGTATTGATTATTATACTGTACCTATTAAATCATTTCGTTTTGCTAAAGGTGATAGACCGTTTCCAAAAAAACGCGTGGCCTAAATTCCAAAACTGGTATGCTAAATGGTTAGAGCGTGCCGTGAAGCGCCCGGTAACTATGCTGATGGGTACTTTTGGCTTATTTGTTTTGGCTATTGTTTTAACCGCGGTGTTAGGTAAAACTCCTGAGTTTTTCCCTTCCGGTGACCCCAACTTTGCATACGTGTATATTACCATGCCTATAGGTACCGACCAGGCGACGACTAATGCGGTTACTCAGGATATTGAGAAAAAAGTAGCCAAAGTGGTAGAAGGCGATAAAGACATCGTCTCATCTATCATATCAAACGTTACCAAAGGTGTAACAGACCCTACTGATGAAGACCAGGGTGACTATCAAAATAAAGGAAAGGTAACAGTAGCTTTTGTTGAATTTGGTAAGCGAAATGGAAAAGATACTAAGGAAATACTGAAAAGAATCCGCAGCTCTGTACAGGGTATCCCTGGTGCGAAAATATCAGTAGCACAAGAAAACAGCGGGCCCCCTGTGCAAAAGGATATCAGTATCGAGATAGCCGGTGATAACCTTGATTCACTTGTGAAAACAGGTAACCGTTTGAAGGCATACCTGGAAAAACAAAACATTGCTGGTATTGAAAACCTTATTGCCGACGTACAGAATGATAAACCGGAAATCGTATTTGATATAGATAGGGAGCGCGCAAACCGTGAAGGTATTTTGACCGGGCAGATAACAAATGATCTATTTACAGCTATATACGGAATGAAAGCCGCTGACTTTAGGAACACTAAAGAAGACGACTATAAAATAATGGTGCGTGCAAAAGAGGACCAGCGTAGCAGTATTGACGAAATACGAAACATGAAGGAAACCTACCGTGACCTGGCAACGGGTGGTGCTATACGGCAAGTGCCTATATCAGCTTTTAGTGATATTCGTTACACTAATACTTACAGTAACATTAAGCGTAAACAACAACGCCGGGTGTTAACGCTGGGCTCAAACGTAATTAAGCCATACAACCCTAATGATGTGAACGCCAATATTAAGCGTGCAATAGCTAACTTTAAAAAAGCTGATGACATACAGATACGTCAGGGAGGTGGTCAGGAAGACCAGGCAGAAGCAGTAAGCTTTCTTGGTGGTGCATTGGCAACATCTTTTGGTTTGATACTGATCATCCTGATGATACAATTTAACTCCATTGGTAAAACATTTATCATTATCAGCGAGATATTCTTCAGTATTATTGGCGTATTGCTGGGTACCGCCATCTTTGGCATGACCATGGCCATTGTAATGACCGGTGTGGGTATCATAGCCCTTGCAGGGGTAGTGGTACGTAACGGCATCTTGCTGGTAGAGTTTACGGATATGCTGATAGAACAGGGGGCCAGCTTGCACGATGCTGTTGTTGAGGCCGGGCATACACGTATGACGCCTGTATTGTTAACGGCAACCGCTGCCATTTTAGGTTTAATACCTTTAGCTGTAGGTTTCAATATCGACTTTGTAGGGCTGTTTACCCATTTTGAGCCACATATACACTTTGGGGGTGATAACGTTGCCTTCTGGGGGCCTTTGGCATGGACAATGATCTTTGGTTTAGGTTTCGCTACTATTATAACATTGATATTGGTACCATGTATGTATATCATCAGGGTTAACCTTAAAAACTATTTTTTCGGCAAAAAGAAAGAGGAAAAGAAAACAGATTTAGCTGTAGAATAGAGCTAAGTACACAATCAAATAAGTAAAGAGCCGCACCTTAATTGGTACGGCTCTTTCGTTTATAAGTTTTACTAAATTTTTGCGATCAACAATTATTGAACATTAATGTCTATGTATGTAATGAATGTTTTAACATTTAAAAATCATATTTTTTTGCAAACCGAATGAGTATTGTTATGGTTTGATAACTTTGTAATTAAACTTAATTTAATATAGCTATACTTAATGGGTACGGTAACAGATCAGCAGGATATTAAGCGGGAAAAAATATTAGAGGCAGCTTATCAAAGGTTTCTTCATTACGGTTATTCTAAAACTACCATGAATGAAATTGCCGGCGACTTATCTATGTCCAAAGCCCTGTTATATTATTACTTCCCTGATAAGAGTGAGCTGTACGTGGCTGTTATGCGAAAATTGGCCGGAGATTATCTACGCCAATTAGAAGAAAAATTTGGCCAGTTCAATAACCTGCGCGACGCTTTTATGTACCAGGTGAACAAGCACCACGATTTTATTGTAACCAATTATAATTTCTTTGATTATTTTAAACTTAACGAGCAAAATTTACCTGAGAGTATATGGAGTACCATTTCTGACATACGCAACGCAGAGATTAAGTTATTAACTGATGCTATACAAATTGAGGTTGATAAAGGAAATCTGCAATTAACCTATGAGGCGGCAGAAATTGTTGAAGTATTTTTAGATGCGTTACATGGTATAAAAGTGGGTGGTGCCATGCCACAGAAGAAATATAGTTTCCCGAGTAAAGAGCATTTGGATGAGATACATAATAAGCGCCTGTTGCTTATTGATGTTTTTGTAAGAGGGTTACGCTAATAAACAATATTATGCTACTATTTTGTAGAGTAATAAGTGCATCCCTGATAATGGATGCCTAAGTATGCAGCGGTGTGCTTGAACGGGACTTCAAAACCATCAGGTATGTGAGGATCTGCTCCAACGGCAATCATAGAGGCATCTTTACCTTTCAAATTTCTCCCAAGTTCCTTTTTTATAGTTATTAAATCAGTAAGGCGGTCGAAAAAGACTTTCATAACGCCACTCATGCTGTACCAATATACAGGCGTGGCGAATATTATTTGATCGTAAGGAAGTATCCGTTTTATAATATTATCAAATTCATCGGCATCCGGGTAATTGCCATCGTAATTGTAATGGACGATAGTATGGTCGAGCAGATCAATAATATCAAAATCAGTATGCTCCAGCGCTTTGCGGGTAATGGATTCTGTGAGGCTGTTCTTGCGGTTACTGCCCAGTATAACAAGGGATTTAGTTTCCATACAAAAGCAAAAAAGGTTGACTATTTAAATATAATCAACCTTTTCAAAATATCAATTAAATTAATATTACTATACAGAGAAGCTTTCTCCGCATCCGCAGGTACGGGTGGCGTTAGGGTTATGGAAGTTAAATCCCTTACCATTAAGGCCATCGCTAAAATCAAGTTCTGTGCCGGCCAGGTATAAGAATGATTTCATATCCAAAGCCATGCGGACACCTTTGTCTTCAAAAAATTGGTCGCCTTTTTTCTCCTCGTTGTCAAAATCCAAATTGTATGACAAGCCGGAGCAACCGCCTCCCTGCACACTCACACGCAAGAAATAGGAGCTATCCAGCCCGCTATCCTGCATCAAGTGCTCAATTTTTGATTTTGCTTTATCAGTTACAGTTACCATAGTAGTAGAATCAAGACTATTAGAATCAAGAGTCAAGACAAAATAATAAGCCAGGGACCCCCGACTCTTAGTTCTTGACTCTTAAGTCTTATTAATGGTGCGATTTTTCTAATTCAATTGGCTCCATACCATTCTTAACGCGATAATCGTTAATGGCAGCTTTAATGGCATCTTCTGCCAATACAGAGCAATGAATTTTAACCGGTGGAAGGGCAAGCTCCTCTACAATGTCCATGTTATCTATCTTCATGGCATCGTCAACACTTTTACCTTTAAGCCACTCGGTAGCTAAAGACGAAGAAGCGATAGCTGATCCGCAACCAAAGGTTTTAAATTTTGCATCGGTGATGATATTGTTATCATCAACCTGGATTTGCAGACGCATTACGTCGCCACACTCAGGGGCGCCTACAAGGCCGGTACCTACCTTGTGGCTGCTTTTATCTAACGTACCCACGTTACGAGGGTTAGTGTAATGGTCAATTACTTTATCTGAATAAGCCATTTTTGTAAAGTTTAAAGTCAAAAGTAAAAAGTCAAAAGACAGTTCACTTAATCATTGTTAATATTTAAAGCATCTGCACATTCGCACATTTATTTAGTGTTCTGCCCACTCAATTGAGTTAAGGTCAATACCTTCTTTGAACATTTCCCAAAGTGGTGACAGTTCGCGCAGGTGGTTAACTGCTTTTTTGGTTACTTCAATGGCGTAGTCAACCTCTTCTTCTGTTGTGAAACGGCCTAAACCGAAACGGATAGAAGAGTGTGCCAGGTCATCGCTCAAACCCAAGCTTTTTAACACATATGATGGTTCTAAAGAAGCCGAAGTACAAGCAGAGCCTGATGACACTGCCAAGTCTTTCATGGCCATCATTAAACCTTCGCCCTCAACGTATTTAAACGAAATGTTAGCTACGTGTGGTAAGCGGTGTTCAATGTTACCGTTTACATAGCTTTCTTCAAGCTCAGTAAGGGCATTTTGCAATTTATCGCGCAGAGTCGAAAGACGTTTTGCTTCGGCTTCCATTTCCTGACCGGCAATTTCGCAGGCTTTGCCTAAACCAACAATACCCGGAACGTTCAGCGTGCCAGAACGCATACCGCGCTCATGGCCACCACCATCCATCTGGGCAGTAACCTTAACACGTGGTCCTTTACGGCGTACGTACAAAGCACCTACACCCTTAGGGCCATACATTTTATGTGCTGATAATGCTAAAAGGTCAATACCATCAGCGTTTACATCAACAGGTATTTTACCAACTGCCTGTGTAGCATCTGTCATAAACAAAGCACCATGCTTGTGGGCAATGGCCGCAATTTCTTTAACAGGCTGTATAACACCTATCTCGTTGTTGCCATACATAATAGAAACCAGGATGGTTTCAGGTGTCATGGCAGCTTCAAGTTCGGCAAGGTCAACCAAACCATCTTCCTTAACAGGCAGGTAAGTTACTTTACCGCCCAATTTCTCTATGTGTTTACAGGCATCCAAAACAGCTTTATGTTCGGTAACAGCTGTTATAATGTGGTTACCTTTGTCTTTGTACATTTCAAACACGCCTTTAATGGCAAGGTTATCAGATTCGGTAGCGCCTGATGTAAAGATGATCTCTTTTTCGCTTGCACCTATCAACTTTGCAACCTGCTCGCGAGCATAATCAACGCCCTCTTCGGCTACCCATCCAAAATGGTGGTTACGGCTTGCAGCATTACCAAATTTGTTGGTAAAGTAAGGCAGCATAGCTTCAAGCACCCTTGGGTCCATTGGGGTAGTTGCGTTGTTATCTAAATAAATTGGGATGTTCATGCAGTAAATTTTAACAATACAAATATACGCAAAGTTTTACTTTTGCATCTTTTGACAGCTATAATTTGCTTTAAGATGCCATTTATTTACAATATTTGGACATGACGGAGGGGGAAGGTAAAAGCTAAACCTAAAAGCATAAAGCTGCAGTTTAAAATATCATCACTTATATAATAATCCACCAAAGAACAAATGAACAAAATAGAGCACATAGGCATCGCCGTAAACAGTATTGAAACAGCCGGCGATATTTACTCTAAGTTGTTAAACACCGGTGTTTATAAAATTGAAGAAGTACTTAGCGAGGGTGTTAAAACAGCTTTTCTTCAAAGCGGCCCTAACAAAATAGAGTTACTTGAGGCTACCAGTGCCGATAGCCCGATTGCGAAATTTATTGAAAAAAAGGGTGAGGGCATACACCATATCGCGTTCGATGTTGACGACATCAAAGCCGAGATGGAAAGATTGAGATCACAAGGATTTGTTCTGTTAAACAAAGAGCCGAAACGTGGCGCAGATAATAAGTTGGTTTGTTTTGTTCATCCAAAGAGCGTAAATGGTGTATTGGTAGAATTGTGCCAGTCAATCTAATAATTTTTAAAAGTGCATTATCTACTTAAATCAATAATTCATTTCTAAAAGTGTTAAATACAGCAACTATCTAATAAACGCTTACGTATAAACGTTGAGTTAACTGAAAAAGGTTATAATCCCCTATTGATCTATTTGAGCAAATGAAAGTTGCTAAGAAAATGCTGAATACTTTTGCCACTACGCTATTGGCTTCGTCTTTAATGATGTGCGCCAAGCCAACGCTTAAACCCGAGAAGCCACAAAGTGTGGTACAGCAACCTTCGGCTAAACCCGATACTTTAAACAGCGCTATCGGTACTTTACCAGATGCGGGAACAGATCCTACACTTCCCGATACTTCAGCTCCGGCGCGAATAATTACCAACTCTGTTACTACAACCATCACCGTTCAACCATCGCAATGGTATGTTGACGGTTCTAATTTACCGGCTGGAGCTATAATTTATATTCCAGCGGGCACACGTGGCGCGCTTTTGCTAAAAAATATTAAAGGTACCGCGCTTAAACCAATCGTTATTGTTAATAAAGGCGGCCAGGTTGTTTTCTCAGTAGCTAAAACAGCTTCATATGCATTAAAAACTCAGAACTGTAAGAATTTTAAAGTATTGGGTACCGGAACTGCCGGTGTAAACTTTGGGTTTGTGGTTGATGGGGGGAATCTTGGTGTTTCTATGGATGACTTGAGTACAGATTTTGAGATAGCCAATATCGAAGTAAAGAATAGTGGTTTTGCCGGTATCATGGCTAAAACCGACCCGACATGCGATCCTGCTACCCAGCGTGGAAACTTTACAATGAGTAATGTGATTATTCACCACAATTACATTCATAATACTGGCGGCGAGGGTATATATGTGGGGAACTCCTTTTATAAGGATGGTGTATCTGCTTCTTGTGGTACGGTAATGCCCCATGATGTTAAGAACCTCAGGATTTACAAAAACGTTATCAATTTTTCCGGTTGTGAGGGTATACAGGTAGGCAGCGCGGTAGCAGGTTGTTCAGTATACTACAATACCATCGTTTCTCCGGGTACATCGCCTTTTGCAAGCGGGCAAAATAATGGCATACAAATAGGTGAGGGCACTGGCGGCAGATGCTTTAACAACCTGGTGAAAAACGCTCCCGGCAATGGTATTATCGTACTTGGGTTAGGGGATAATACTGTATTTAATAACTACATTATCAACGCCGGTGAAAATGGAATTTTTGCTGATTCGCGCTATACGCCTGGTCCTTATTTCAGGTTTATTAATAACACCATAATAGCGCCTGCTAAAGATGGTATTAAATTAAACTCGGTGATTATTCCCGTAAACCTGGTTATCAATAATGTGGTCATCAGGCCTGGCACTGGTGTGTTTATCCATCCAATGAATAGCAGTGTTAAAGTTACGGCTCTAAATAATTACACCAATAATGATGTTAATACTTGTAAGTTTATAGATTTTAACGGTGGTAACTATCATTTGCAGGCAACATCGCCACTTATTAATGCGGGCACAAATGCAAGCTCATATGGTGTAACTTTTGACTATTACGGAACAAAACGACCAGCCGGAGCAGTATTTGATATTGGTGCTACAGAATATCAATAAACTGTTTGTGTGTAAATGTTGAAAAATTTTAAACTTTCACTTTTCTGTTTTAGTTTTTTTGATTACATTTGCGCCTCTTTTGAGAAGAAAGAATATAAGAAAATGAAAAAAGATCTGCATCCATCAAACTATAGATTAGTTGTTTTTAAAGATATGTCTAACGACTATTCTTTCATCACTAAGTCATGCATCGATACCCGTGAAACAACTACATGGGAAGATGGTAATGAATACCCATTGGTTAAATTAGAGATATCACACACTTCGCACCCGTTTTATACAGGTAAAATGAAGTTAGTTGACACTGCTGGTCGTATTGACAAGTTCCGTAGCCGTTACAACAAAAAGTAATTGTTATATTAACAAAATATTCAATGGTCCCCCGCCAAAAGCAGGGGACTTTTTTTATTTTTGACCCATGGCAATTATTCTTTTCGACGATAACGCCCGCAATACACTTCTACCTTTAACTTACACCCGCCCGGTTGGCGACCTGCGTATTGGTATTTTAACCATCGCCGAAAAATGGGGTAAACATCTAAACAAAACCTATTCGTTCCTTACCGAAGAATATTTACAGGATAAATACGCTATTGAGATTGATGAAGATAACTTGTTCATTAATGGGGCATTCTGTCCTGATGAAACATTGGTTGAAGCAATCGCTACATTAAAAACTGGTCAATCCATAACTTATCGTAATCAATTAGTAGCAGTGCGCCTTAATGCTGACGATGCTAAAGGCTTTGGGGCGCAGCAGGTATATCCGGATTCAATTATCCACGAGCGTATCCCGGTTACCATAAAATACCCTGAAGATATTTTCAAAAAAAACGATATAGAACTACGTAAGGATTTTACCTTGCTTACAAAAGGCCGCACCAGTGCGGTTATGAGTAGTACCAATACCATTATAGGTGCCGATTTCTTTGCGGAAGAAGGCGCCATAGCAGAATGTTGTACTTTTAGCACCCTCAACGGCCCGATATATCTTTCGGCTAACTCAGAGGTGTGGGAAGGTACTAACATTAGGGGCCCATTTGCTTTGTGTTCCAATTCGCAGATAAAAATGGGAACCAAGATATACGGCGCAACTACCGTTGGCCCTTATTGCCGCGTAGGTGGTGAGGTTAATAATGCGGTTTTATGGGGATATTCAAATAAAGGGCATGAGGGGTATTTGGGTAACTCTGTAGTAGGTGAATGGTGTAATATTGGCGCAGACACCAACAACTCTAACCTTAAAAACAATTATTCCGAAGTAAAGCTTTGGGATTACGCGTCGCAAAGTATGCGTAAAACTGGTCTACAGTTTTGCGGATTAATTATGGCCGACCACGCAAAGTGCGGCATTAACACCATGTTTAATACCGGTACAGTTGTAGGAGTAGGGGCTAACGTTTTTGGTGGCGGTTATCCACCCAATTTCATTCCCGACTTTTCATGGGGTAGCGCAGATGGCTTTGAAGAGTATGCTTTTAACAAAATGCTCGAAACTACCGAACGGGTTTTCGCACGAAGGCAGCATCGGCCATTTAACGATGCCGAAAAGCAGATACTTACCGAAGTTTTTAAATTAACTAAAGAACAAAGAGAATTAAATGGTTGCGTTACTAAGTAATTCAATCAAGATACGTAATTAACATGGGCTATATTTATTATCAGTATACCCTAAACTAAACTTAACAACATGAGAAAAAAAATTGTAGCAGGAAACTGGAAAATGAACCTTGATTACAACGAAGGTTTATCGCTTTTTTCTGAAGTGCTTAATATGGTTAAAGACGAAGCAACCGGTACTCAGGAAGTAGTGGTTTGCAGTCCGTTTATTCATTTGCACAGCCTTGTACAATTAGCAAAAGGAAACAATCGTGTATCAATCGGTGCTCAAAATGCTCACCAGGCCGAAAGTGGTGCATACACAGGCGAAGTATCTGCAAAGCAAATAAAATCTGTGGGTGCAGCATACGTTATCCTGGGCCACTCGGAGCGTCGACAGTACTTTGGTGAAACCAACCAGTTGCTTGCTCAAAAAACTGATACTGCTTTAGCTAACGGGTTAAAACCTATTTTTTGCATTGGTGAAACACTGCAGGAGCGTGAGGCGGGCGAGCATTTCAACATTATTAAAACACAATTACAAGAAGGCATATATCACTTAGATGCTGATAAATTTTCTCAAATAGTTTTGGCTTACGAGCCGGTTTGGGCTATTGGTACTGGTGTTACTGCAACATCGGAGCAGGCGCAGGAGATCCATGCTTTTATTCGCCAGGAGCTGGCATCGAAATACGGACAGCAAGTTGCTGACGATACAACCATACTTTATGGCGGTAGCTGCAATGCTAAAAATGCCCCGGAATTATTTGCACAGCACGATATAGACGGTGGCCTTATTGGCGGTGCCTCACTTAAATCGCGCGACTTTACAGATATTGTAAAGGTGTTTAATTAAGGTTTAGAGATTAGAGGTTGGAGATCAGAGATTAGTCGAGTTGATTAATCTTTGGTCTCTTTGTATTTTCTAATCTTTAATCTCTGTTCTCTAATCTCTAAAACATGAACTACTACGAGCTGCTTTTTACAACCGTTACCACTGAGGATTATCAACAAGACCTGCTGATAGCTGCTTTGGGGGAAATAGGTTTTGATACCTTTGAGGAACTCGACCTCGGCTTTAAGGCTTACATTCCTGTGGATAATTTTGACCAGCAGGTATTAGATGAGACACTGGAGCCTTATCGAGAGATGTTCACCTTTAGTTACGAGGTTACCCTAATTCCTCAAAAAAATTGGAACGAGGTGTGGGA
The DNA here is from genome assembly GCA_001898335.1 of Mucilaginibacter sp. 44-25. Classification (GTDB taxonomy): domain Bacteria; phylum Bacteroidota; class Bacteroidia; order Sphingobacteriales; family Sphingobacteriaceae; genus Mucilaginibacter. The sequence goes on from MKTS01000007.1 coordinate 113,037, forward strand.
AAGCAATTTTGAACCCATACAAATAGGCGACCAGGTATTTGTGCGAGCGACCTTTCATGAAGCTAAACCTGAATTCCCCTACGAGATCGTTATCGACCCGAAAATGGCATTTGGCACAGGGCATCATCAAACTACGGCCATGATGATGCAAATGATGCTGGAGAATGATTTTGATGGCAAAAAGGTACTGGATATGGGTTGCGGAACTGGCATACTTGCCATCCTGGCTGCCAAACTGGGAGCAACAGATCTAACCGCTATCGATTATGATCCCGTTTGCTATGAAAGCACCATTGAAAACGCGCCGCTAAATCAGGTAGACAATATCAAGGCGCTTTGTGGTTCAAAAGAAGTTATTCCCGCCGAACAATATGATATTATATTGGCCAACATTAACCGCAACATCCTGCTCGATCAAATGGAGAGCTACGCTAAAGTGTTAACACCAGGCGGCGAGATTTATTTCAGCGGTTTTTACGAGTCACCTGATCTGGATATCATTACCGAAGAAGCTCGTAAATATAATCTTAAATACATCACCCACAAAAAAGATAAAGAATGGGTGGCAGCAAAATTTGTAGTTTAGGATTACACTGATTATGGTGGAAGATTTCACCGATTAATAAAAAAATGATTTCACCGATTTCCTAATCGGTGAAATCATCCGTTAATCAAATCAATAACTTAATATCCCACAGTAAAGCGCTGTTTAACAAACTGGTTATTTTCCAATTCATTAAATATGGCAACGGCAAGGTCGGCTGTTGAAATGTCAGATTTACCTTCAGCACTAAATACAGGGCTCTCAGTATTTAAACGGAATTCACCAGTGCGCTTACCCGGGTGCAGGTTAATAGCAGGGCTGAGGAAAGTCCAATCCAATTCCTGTTCGTTACGTAGTTCATTCAGGTAATCACGTGCGGCTGATGCGCCAGGATAATACTCTTTAGGGAATTCTGGCGAATCAACCAGTTGTTTGCCATCTATAAACAGACTGCCTGCACCACCAATGGTTATAAAGCGTTTAACACCAGCCTTTTTAACCGCCTGTTGTATGTTTCTTGATCCTTGCAGAAAATCGTTATAAAGGTTAGGGTTGGTCCAGCCTGCGTTAAATGAATTGATCACCGCATCATAGCCTGATAATGCCGATGCCAAAGCATCCACATCATTAACATCTGCCGATAACGCTGTTACGCCCGCTTGCTTTTCAACTTTATCTGTATTGCGGGCAATGGCAGTTACTTCATATCCACGCAAAATACCTTCTTTTACTAATTCAGGGCCTACAAAGCCTGTGGCCCCAATAATTGCTACTTTCATATTTGTTGTTTAAAATGTAATTTATTTTGTTACATATTGTTTCAAATTTTTTTCAGTCGAATTTTTTGTAAAATTCGGCAAGGGTAGTGTTACCCAGCTTGTTAACCATTACCCGCTCAATATCCACGTCCAAAGTCTTTAAATGGCTGTTGATCTGTTTACCAATAGGGCAGGCCGGGTTAGGCTCATTTTTAGCCTGGCCTAAAATGGCATTGGGCTTTACTGCCTTGTAAATGCTGGCTATAGTAATTTCTTTTGCCGGCTTAGCTAAGCTATAACCGCCATTTTTACCCAACTGACTGTTAATGAGGCCATGCTTAAGCAAGTTACTCAGTTCCTTACGAACCAGCACAGGGTTAATATTGATGCTGCCCGCTAAATAATCAGACGATTGCAGGCGATCATCGGCGCAAAGCAACGTCATGATATGCATAGCTATGGAGAATCGTCCGTTCATAAATATGTAATAAAAATTATTACATTACAAATGTAACGTGTTAACTTGAAAAAGCAATAGGTAAATTTATGCCTTAGAGATTTATGAAACCATTTTGACAAACCTTATTTGTGTATAACTTATGTTTGACACATTGACTGCCGGTTGCAAGAACGGGCGCTAAAATATATCATCATGAAAACCTATCTCGTACCTGTTGATTTTTCTGAGGCCGCTTTTAATGCCGCCGACTTTGCTGCCAGGTTAAGTAATCAAACTAACGTGGAACGCATCATCCTGTTAAACGCATATTACATCTCTCCTTATGAGGAGTTATTGCCGAATGCTGATATGGTAATGCTGCGGGAACAGGAAATACTTGAGAGCTTAGATGAGCGTTACAACGGCTTAAATAAGCTTAAACGAAAATTAGAAAAATTAGTACGAGCGGGTGTACAAATAGATGTATGGGTAAACCGCTCGCATTTGATCCGGGCAGTGGTTGATAAAATAGAAACTTATAATGCCGATCTGGTTATAATTGGCAGCGTAGGCAACAGTAGTGGCGAGGGGGATGGCTTAGGTAGCCACGTAATTGGCATTTCAAAAGCCAGCCAGGTACCTGTGATCGTTATACCGCCCGCATTTAAGTATCGTAAAGTTGAACGGGCCATCATCGCTTGCGATTTTAGGAAAGTTAAAGAAAACGTGCCGGTTGAAGTGCTGCACAAGCTTTTAGGTAAGCAAAATATCGACCTATTGGTAGTTAATATAGATACTGATCATAAGCATAATAACGATGTTGAGCAATTGGCAGAAGAAACCGCCTTAAAAGCCATGCTACAAACTTACAAACCAACGTACCATTTTATAAATTCTCCCGATATCATAAAGGGTTTGTTGAATTTTGCTGATGAGCATCATGCAGAAATTGTAATTGCATTACCACATAAATATAGCTTCTTCCGTTCAGTTTTGCACAATAGTATCTCTCAGCAATTAGCTTCCAGCTCACCTGTGCCTGTTTTGTTGTTAAAGTAGGCATTATGGTTAATAATTTTAATTGGTATGAAAGAGCATTTTGTGTTTATTTGCACCCATTAAAAAATGAGAGTACATTTTATAGCAATAGGCGGTAGTGCTATGCATAACTTAGCCATTGCCCTTCACAAAAAGGGATTTACCATAACCGGGTCAGATGATATACTTTTTGAACCATCTGCCTCCCGGCTTAACAAATACGGCATACTACCTGAGAAAGAAGGCTGGTACCCTGAAAAAATAACGGCCGATCTTGATGCAGTTATATTGGGCATGCATGCCCGTATTGATAATCCGGAATTGCTCAAAGCTCAAGAGCTTGGCTTAAAAATATATTCTTATCCTGATTATATATATGAGCAGTCCAAAAATAAATTACGTGTAGTTATTGGTGGTAGCCATGGTAAAACTACTATAACAAGTATGATACTGCATGTTTTACAATGTGCCGGTAAAAAGTTCGACTACCTGGTAGGCGCACAACTGGAAGGCTTTGAAACTATGGTTGGCCTTACTGATGATGCTCCCGTAATTATTATTGAGGGGGATGAATACTTAGCTTCGCCTATTGACAGGAGGCCGAAATTTCATATCTACAAGGCAGATGTAGGTGTAATAAGTGGCATCGCCTGGGACCATATTAATGTTTTCCCCACATTTGAAAATTATATAGATCAATTCAGAATTTTCTCGGAGAGCATACAGTATGGTGGCAAACTTATTTATAGCCAAACCGATGAGGTTGTAAATAATATGGTTAATAACTTACCGCTTGATACTCAAAAAATACCTTACAACCTACCAGAGTATATTATTAATAATGGTATTACAACTATTATTTCAAATAATAAGCAATATCCATTACAGGTTTTTGGCCAGCACAATTTGCTTAACATGCAAGCCGCACGATTGGTATGTGAAAGCCTTGGAATTGATACGGATTCATTTTATGAGGATATCACCAGTTTTAAGGGGGCCGCGCGCAGGCTTGAGGTTGTAGGGAAAAATGATTCGACTACCATATTTAAAGACTTCGCGCATTCACCTTCTAAACTTAAAGCAACTATTGAGGCTGTAAAATCTCAATATCCGGACAGGAAACTTGTAGCTTGTATAGAGTTGCATACTTTTAGTAGCCTTAACAAAGATTTTTTAAATGAATATGCGCATACAATGGATATGGCAGACGAAGCCATTGTGTTTATTGATCGTAAAACATTTGAGCAAAAGCAGATAGAACCTTACCCCACGGAGGCTGTAAAAAACGCGTTTGCAAACGAAAAACTTATGTTTTTTAATGCTACAGATAATTTGCTTGAGTATCTGAAAACACGCGATACGGCAAATTGCAACCTGTTAATGATGAGCAGTGGCAATTTTGGTGGATTGGATTTAATAATATTGAAAAATATTTTTTTATAAACATTTTAATAATTGGATTCATATTAATATTTTTATAACTTTATTAACTATTGCGAAACCCTCACCTAATTAAGTAAAGTATGAAGACACTTGGAAAAAAGATCAGGCTATTACGCCATCAAAAAGGTTGGAGCCAGGAAGAAGTTGCTAAACGTTTAGATATTTCTATTCCTGCGTTTTCTAAAATTGAGACCGGTATTACAGACATTAATCTTTCCCGTTTGGAGCAGATCGCTGTTTTATTTGAAATGTCGGTTGTGCAATTACTTACGTATAACGAAAGCGAGCAGGATCAGAAAATGGCCAGTGAGCTGGAAAGCGTAAACAAAAAGTTAATGGACAGGGAAACAGAAGTAATTGATCTGCAGAAAAAAGTGATCGAACTTTTTGAAGAACTGCGGCTTAAAAAGGTTACTGCCTGAGATGTATGACGGTGCCCGTCCCCCGGGCTTTTCTAAAATATATATCTTAAAGTAAGGTGCTTTTTGCCAAACGTTGCTCCAACAGCGTTATGGATGGCTATCATTTGTTTATTGAAGTCTCCCACCCATGATAGTTCAAGCTCATCATACTGTTTTAAAGGCAAAACATATTCTTTTAGTTTTATAAACAGGCATGATTCCAGCCCATGTTTCTGGTACTTTTGTTTGGTCCCCATCACTATAGCCCGCATACGGGTTACACCTTTCCAGCGGCGATACAGGAACGTAATTTTACCCCAAAGGTTTAATTTGCCATTAAGAGGTTTTATCATCTGGTTAGCATCAGGTACAATCACAATGAATGACGCTGGTTCTCCGTCGACATATGCAAACCAGATAAGTCGCTCATCCATTATCGCTTTCATTTTTTCGAAACTTTCAGTAATGGTAGCTTTAGTAATGAGCGAAAAATTGTCAAATCCATTCCAGGCGTCGTTATAAATTTCTATAAAATCATTTGCGTATTTTTCAATATCCTTAGATTTAAAGTGTTCGAAGGTATATCCCGGCTTAGCCATTACCCAATTTGCTATTTTAGTAAATCGTTCCGAAAAAGGCTGGTGCACATCCAGGTGATTGGTGATTTGCTCGTATAAAGTTATAAACCCATACTTTTTAAAGAATCGCTCATAGTAAGCGTGGTTGTAATTCATCCCATAGGAGGGTGGAGTAAAACCTTCAACCAGTAGCCCCCAAAAATTATCATTCTCTCCAAAGTTAATTGGCCCATCCATTGCCTGCATACCATGTTGCTGTAACCAATTCTTAGCGGTATTGAAAAGCATAAACGCGGTAGTTTCATCATCAATGCTTTCAAAAAAACCACAACCACCAGTGGGTTGCTCATAATTATAAGCCTTTTTATCATTAATAAATGCGGCTATACGCCCGGTAAGATTTCCTTCGTCATCCCGTATGATCCAACGGGTTACTTTCCCGTGTTGGTGAAAATTATTTTTTTTTGGATCAAATACGGCCTCAATATCATTATCGAGCGGGCATATCCAGTTAGGATCATTTTTATAAATAATTCGGACAACATCCAGGAAAGCAGCCTTGTCAGCTTTGCTTTTTACTTCAGTAATGGTCATCTCTAATATAGTCAGGGAGCTAAGCTAACGTACAAAAAAAGCACCCGGAATGTTCCGGGTGCTTTTTATACCTGTATGATTTTTTTTAATCGTCGTCCTCGTCATCATAAGGATCATAGGCGTCAAAACCACCCAGATCATCATCTAATGGCATATCCTCGTCGTAATCATCATCGTCATCAGCAACTTTTTTGCCCGGTTGTGGGTCATCAAAGTCGTCATCGTCCTCATCGCTAATTTTTTTGGTAGAAGGTTTTTTCGGAGTCGCCATCTTAAAATGTTTTACGTTTTAAAACTTTTTTAAATTGATCAGTTGTTTGTTGCTCGTAATTTATCTGCTCTAAAGGCATACTTATTTACAGGTAAAAATAACTAAAAACCTATTTATATAAAATCATTTTTAAATTTATTCGGCTTGCTCCCCAATTGTGGAGCTGCCATCTGTAATCTCTTTAAGTTGAGGGAGTTCGTTCATACTATTGACGCCAAAGTAATCCATAAATAAATTACTGGTGCTATATAATATCGGCTTACCTACGGCGTCAGACTTACCGCTTATCGCTATTAGCTCTTTCTCTAACAGTTTTTGAATGGAATAATCACAATTAACACCTCGTATTTGCTCTACATCTGTTTTAGTAACCGGTTGTTTGTAAGCAATAATGGCCAGGGTTTCTAACGCTGCCTGGCTTAACTTCTTTTTTGATCGTTGTATCTGTAACAGGCTTATAGCAGTATGGTATTCCTTTTTAGTAAGGAACTGGTAACTATTATTAATTTTTACCAGTTCAATAGCCAATGCAGGCTGGTTATATTTTCCAGTGATATTATTCAGATGGACGGCAATATCATCAGTGGTAAAGTCATGATTAAAGGTAGCCTGTAAACAATAAATAAGTTCTTCGGCACGTATACCTTGTTCCGAAGCAAAAATCAAGGCTTCTATGTATTGTTCTAAATTATCCACTGTGTAAAGATGTCCTAATAATCTATCACCTGTTCTTCGATCTCTACAGGTATCTCGCGCCATTCGTATTTTTGCGTACGAAGTTGTGGCTCAAAACCAGCTTCACGAATGGAATCCTGTATGCCTTTTGCAGTAAATCTATGCGGTGCGCCGGCTGCTGATACCACATTTTCTTCAATCATGATTGAACCGAAATCGTTTGCCCCAGCATGGAGGCATATTTGAGCTACCTGTTTACCAACAGTTAACCATGAGGCCTGTATATTTTTTATGTTTGGCAGCATTATACGGCTCAGCGCTATCATCCGGATATATTCATCGCCGGTTACATTGTTGGTAATACCCCGTACTTTTCTAAGTAGCGTGCCATCGTCCTGGAAAGGCCATGGTATAAAGGCGATAAACCCATAATGTCCCTCTGTTTTTTCAGACTGTACTTCGCGTATCCAAGCTAAGTGCTCAAAGCGTTCTTCAATTGTTTCAATGTGTCCAAACATCATGGTGGCTGATGTAGGCAGATTAATCTGATGTGCAGCACGCATCACATCTAACCATTCTTTACCACCACATTTACCTTTTGATATCAGGCGGCGAACACGGTCATTCAATATTTCGGCACCTGCTCCTGGTAACGAGTCCAGGCCGGCATCTTTCATTGCGCTTAACACGTCTATATGGCTCATGCCTTCCAGCTTGGCAACGTGCGCAATTTCCGGCGGGCCTAATGAGTGCAGTTTTAGTTTAGGATAGAGATCCTTTAACTGGCGGAAAAGTGTAGTGTAAAATTCGAGGCCAAGGTCTGGGTGATGACCTCCCTGTAAAAGCAGTTGATCGCCGCCATAACGGAAAGTCTCTTCAATTTTACGCTTATACGTTTCAATATCGGTAATATAACTTTCTTCGTGTCCCGGCCTGCGAAAGAAGTTGCAAAACTTACAGTTGGCAATACATACATTGGTTGTGTTAACATTACGGTCTATCTGCCAGGTAACTTTACCATGTGGTACCTGTATTTTACGTAGTTGATTGGCTACGTTCATGAGGTCGGCAGTAGGGGCGTTGTGATAAAGGTAAACACCTTCTTCTATGCTTAAAAAATCAAAAGCCAAAGCGCGTTGTAACAAATCCGCTGTATTCATACAACAAATATACGTGGTGTGCTTGTAATGGCGAAGTATTGCTGGTTAAAGCTTACAATTGGCTGTCAGTATAGGAGCAAAAATTCAATTACGGCGAATGGCTATCAGATAGATCTACCTTTATCCAGCTTCAGAACTTTATGCACACATGAAGGAATTTCGTGTTGATAATGCGTAACGTAGATCATAGATACGTGGCTATTCGCGCAGATAGTATCAATTATAGTTTTAAAGTGTTGTTGCTGATGATGGTCAAGTCCCTGGCAAGGTTCGTCGAATATTAATAGGTCAGGGTTTTTGATAAGCGCACGTGCCAGCAGGAATAGCCTTTGGGCGCTTGCAGGTATATTTTTTAGCAAGGTGCGGCTATACTTTTCAATTTCAAGCGCTTTCATCCATTTAAGCGCCAAATCAGCGCGGGACTGTATACTTGGCCTAAACAAACCAAGGGTATCATAAAATCCGCTTTCCACCACTTGCAGGCATGAATTATCAGCAGGAAAATATTGATAAAGCTCGGGTGAAACAAAACCTATCTTACTTTTAATATCCCATATACTCTCGCCGGTACCTCTTTTGCGGTCAAACAAAATAATGTTGTTTGCGTAAGCTTGAGGGTTGTCGCCATTAATTAAACTCAAGAGGGTTGATTTGCCTGCTCCGTTAGCACCTAAGAGTGCCCAGCGTTCGCCTGGTAAAACCTGCCAGTTGATGTCTGATAATATCCTTTTATCACCATAGCTAATGTTTACATGCTGCATATTCACAATATGCTTGTATTGATGCTTTGAATTAGTATGCGTTAACGCCATTATTGCTTTATAATCAATACTAATTTGTTCATTAAAACTGTCGGTAGCCACAAACTTATCGGCTTCAATATCGGCACTAATACGTCCGCCATCCATAACGGTTATCTTTTTAACGATGGCTGGTATTTCTACCGGCGACGTTACCATTATCATGGTAATTCCGGATGACGCGATCTCATCCAAGAGGGCATTAAGGTATTTGCGTGTTTGTACATCAAGGCCCGTCATAGGGTTGTCTAACAGCAATACTACAGGGTTTTTTAATAATGCTGCCGCTATCATTAGTCGCCTGGTTTCTCCATTTGAAAGTTTAATAACCGCTTTATCAGCAAGGCTATCGAGGTTTAATGCTTTCAGCGTTTTACTAACTGTCCAATAAGGTATTTTATGTTTATTGGGTTTAATTTGATGCAGATATTGATTTACGGTTAACGCGTCTTCAGAGTCAGAAGAGTTGTATCGTTGCTGATAATATAGATCGTTGGTGTTGGATAGATTTCTAAAATGATGCTTGTTAGCTGCAAAGGCTATGAACTGCTGAAAATCATAGGATTTTTCATCATTTGCGTTTGCCGGATCTGTAAAATGATAATCAACTTGTCCGCTGTTTACTCTAATATTACCTGCCAATACTTGCAATAGCATAGTCTTGCCTGAACCACTTTTACCTATAATTGCTCTATGCTCGCCGGCATTGATTTTTAAATTGATATTACTGAGTACTTCAGTATATGAAAACTTCAGGCTTACATTATTAAGCGCTACTAAACGGTTTTGCATTGCAGGCATTTATTTGTTTAGCCAATATTAATGCAAATGCAATTAAAAGAGCATTTATGTTTATAAAAAGCTTACTCCCTATACTATTTACATTTTTTTAAAAAGTTATTAACATTACTTGCATATTTAATTAAAGTATTAATAAATTAGGTTATTGCTACTGTGAACAACGTTTTTGAGACGGCAAGAGTTTATTTATTACTAAAAATTATATCCCCAATAATTTGCTATGGAACTTTTTATGTCAGCTGTAGAGGTACTTGTACCTATGAGTTTAGCCGCTATAACAATTGTATTAATTGCAGTACAGTTTTTGCCTGCAGAATCCGCAGAACTTGAAGAATAAGTGTACCAGATAGCGGGTACACATTAACCATTATTGATGGTCTGATTATTGTAAGAATTTTAAATATACATCTTACTTAATCTATCATGAAAAAACTTAACTATTTGGCGCTTGCATTGCTGGTATTCACTTTCAGCGGATGTGAGGTTATCGGTGGTATATTTAAAGCTGGAGCTGCCGTTGGTGTAATCGCAGTAATTGTTGTTGTTATCGTTATAATCTGGATCATTTCTGCATTCAGAGGCAGATCATAAATGAAGCTTAGGGTAAAGACTTTATTAAAAAGTTTTTACCCTAATCATTTTCTTATTTGCTAATGTTAAGTTCTAACATTTGCCAGCTTTTTGGGTTAGCCCAATCCCCGCCCTTATAGGCTAAATGTATTGTCCATGAATTTTGCTGCATTTTACCGCTACTATCCTGTGAGGAAACAGTAGATGAAATTCTATAGCTATCCCGCGCGGTATCAATATTTGCTGTAAATGAATTTTTAGGGAACACAGATGTAGCCGGTTGTTTTAAATGGTCGTTAACAAAAATTTTAGCTACCGTAAAAGCCTCCAGTTGATTAGGCTTACGGTTTACATGTACGCGCCTGTTCCTGAATACCGTTAGCATGAATATTCCGAAGAGGAATGCAGCTAAAAGCGTAAATATTTTAGCGGTACGGATATGCGGATGATGCCGCCAATGAATACCTTCTTTTTCTTCTTTATTTAACTTATTCCAATCCGAGTATTTTATAAATATTGGCTTTAGCAATAAACAAAAAAAGTTAGCAATGTTTTGGAATCAGTAGACAATAAAAAAGCTCCCGGGAAAACCACGGGAGCTTTTTTATTACTAAAAGTGATATTACATTTTTTTAGCAGTATCTTTTTTAGCAGAGTCAACTTTAGCAGCAGCAGAGTCAACTTTAGCAGCAGCAGAGTCAACTTTAGTAGCAGCAGAATCAACTTTAGCTGAATCAGCTTTAGCAGAATCTGCAGATGAAGATGAACCAGAACCTTTGCAGGCAGCAGCTGAAACAGCGATAGCAAGAGCTAAGAAAGCAACTTTGAATGAATT
>MKTS01000008.1 GCA_001898335.1 Mucilaginibacter sp. 44-25
GTTTTATTCGTGTCAATTTCTGTATGCTTAAAATTAGCTTTTACAAAAGCGGCAACCTCTGCTTTTGTAAGCCGCTTTGATCCCTGTGGTGCAACAGCACTCACGCCCTTGGTTAAAGCTAATTTTTGAGCAGAAGCATATTGGCTTATAAATAATATTGAAAAGAGGATGAGTATTTTTTTCATAATTAATTTAATTAGTAGGGCAATCAACCAATACTATTGTATTTGTAGTTTTATCTATTGATAAAGGAATATATTCGTTTGACCCATGGCCGGCCCTAAATAAACTAATTTTATCACCAAACATACTGATTAAAGCATATTCAGTTGAACCTCCGCTTTCTCTGGCTAAAGAATTGAATTGGGATATTATCTGGTCAACACTCATACTGTTGACTTGCGCGCTTAATCCATTCCAGTCATTTACTGTTAAAACATAATTAAAATCTTCAGTAACTGCGGTAACCGATGCATTTGCCTTGTAAAAATCAACGGCGCTTTGCCCCGCCAACCTAAGAGCACCATTGTTAGAAGTGGTGACCAAAAAAATCACATCAATAGGTGATGGGGCGCTTCCTCCCGGATGCGAGTGGGTTGCACCAATGGTATAACCATGAGTAGCGTCCCATGTAAAATTAGGTTCAAACCTGTCTGATGAAGAAGAAGTTGTACTTCCCCGAACAGGTATATTCATATAATTACCGCCCATTAAAGGGCTTTTTAAATTTGCGGGCAGCGAAGTTAAATTTTGTTCTGCTCCATACTCTTTTCCGTCAACGCTCAATAAAGTATTGTATACGGCCGTATTTTCCGTTGCCAGGTTCGCGTTTTGCGCATTAGCCTTTATCTGCCCCTTCTGTACACACGGATCTTTAAGCTTTACAGTGTCTGTAGGTACTGGCTGTGGTATTAAACATGGCTGATCAGCAGGATTACCCGGAGGATTTATACCTCCGCTCGGATCTATCGGAGTAACCGGAGGCTGATAAACCCGTACCTTTTTAGGTATCCCCTTGGCAGATACTTCAACAGGCTCGCCCCCGGGAGGGGTATTTGCAGGCGGGCAAATAGGAGGCGTAGATTCACTACCATTACCGCCTCCTGTTCCATCGTCTGCACAACTGGTGTATATCTTGGTAGTTTGGTAATATTTACAATCAAAAGGATTTGAATAAGTTAAATCATTAGTGTAATAAGCGCAATCTTCCCAATAGGTAGTAATTTGTACAGCATCACACACCTGTTTGTTCAATTTTAAACCATTCACAATCTGAACGCCTTTATTCCCGCCAGTCGAGGATACCTGCTTCTCGTATACTGCGTTAGTTACTACCCCATCAATATATTGCCAGCCATTAACAAACGAGCCGTTAAGACTATGGTATAATACCAGCCCTGTAAAATCTTTCTCCCTGTGGCTGTATGTATTATTTGTTATCTTCCCGTAATCTCCTTTTAAATAAGCAGAATCAGCAAGTATAGTCATAGTATATGCGCTATAAACGCCTTGCCTTTTAATAATAAGTATGGAACTGATACTGGAAGATTTTTTATAGTTAAAAAGATTCGGATTTACCGACTTGGTAGAAAATGAAACATCTCCGCTTTTAAGAGCAGGAAACTCAATGAAATCCATTTTCTTACTTTCAAACACAACACCCTTATCCCAATATGGGCTTAGTACATCTGTCCATTTTGATGTGTCAACGTTTTGTATATTCAGCTTACTTTTCAATTTAACAGACAAAGGATATGCTTTATTATACCATTGTTTTGCAAGCATAATTGTATTCTCATCGCTTTCCTGTTGTTTGGTCGTCACCAAATCCTTTCTGCAACTATAAACTAAAAAGAGAAAAAGAAAAGCTAACAACAACCGTTGGCAGATCGCAAATTTGCTTATTGAATTAAGATGGTGTTTCACTGATAAGGTTTAAGATTTCTAAAATTATAATATCTTTTGCAAATACAAGAAAAAAGTTTAATTGAAGAAAAATTAACCTTATTCTATTTACCTTTTATTTAAATACCAAGTGCGAAACACAAGCATTCTATGTACAGAAAATCTTAATTTATTATATAGTTGGCTATTTTACTTCTTTAGTTCGGTTTGGTAAAGCACTTTGCCGTTTGCGTTAATGGCTTTAACATTTATCTTATCCTTATTAATGGCAAAGCACATAAAGCCGTGATCTGATGCCTGGAAACGGCTGTAAGGTACGCCTTCGGTAACTTGCGTAAGCTCCGAACCTGCGCCTGATATAAACTGATGTGTAACACCCTCAGGTTTAAGGTGCTGCAAGGAATGGTCATGACCGGAAAGGTAAACGTCAACCTTATATTTGGCAAAAACAGGGCTCAGCTTTTCGCGTACAGTTAAAGTGTCATAATTTTTAATACGCGGACCAACGGTGTAATAAGGATGGTGGCCCACAATTATTTTCCACTTTACATCAGCAGGGGCGTTGCGTAACTGCTCGTCTATCCACACCATTTGCTGCTCCACCTGCGCTTTCCGCTCGGCATGCATCATGGGGTCGGTATCAATAAACAGCATTAGCAATTTATCATTATCCCCCAGCTTGTATTGTTTGGAATAATAAAGGGCGGGCATACACCAGCGGCGGCTTACCTTGCTGTAACGTATTTGCGCTTCTGTGTCCGAACCATAATCGTGGTTGCCCAGCACCGGGTACCAATCGCACTGCAGTGAGTGCGCTGTATAAATGTTTTCGAAAGAGTAATGCCACAGCGGGTCATGCTCGCTCACCACACCTCTTGGGTAAAAATTATCACCTACCGATACCACAAAATCATTAGGGTTATTTAACGCCCAAAGCCCCATTTGCTTAGCCACTTCGGTTTGGTCATACTCCCCGTTACGGCCCCAATCGCCAATCGCTATAAAGTGTACGTCATACTCATCTTTCAATGACGATGCCGACAGGTCCTCACTTTCCAGATGAGTTACTTCATTACTTTCAGCCATGGCCATAAGCGGGCTAACTAATGATGCGCCCAAGGTGGTAAGGGCCGTATTCTTAAGGAAATTTCTGCGTTTCATACAGGTATTTATTTTTTGTTTGAACTAAATATCGGATCTGTCCTGAAGTACCCTCCTCCGGGAAAACTGATTACATAGTCTGACTTAAAGTGGGTACTTTTTAAGTAATAATCTGTAGAGATAATTTGCGCGCCTGAACGCATGGCCGCTTCAAAGCTGCTTTTATCATTTACTCTTGCTTCCTCCGTATCGCTATCGGCACGCGTACGCACAATATACCCTTTTTTAACCAGCGAGGTAATTTCTGCCAGTTCCTTACGGGCATTGTTCCTTACACAAATAGCGGCTTCGGGCGTGCCGGGCTGCGCATTGATAAACAATACCCTGCCCTTAAGCGATGGATGCCCCTTTACATATTCGAGGTTCTTAGGCACCTCCTCATCCAGCAGAAAGATGAACTTCCCTTTAGCTTTCTTGAGCGAAGGCCAATTTTGATGCAACACCGCCTCTTCCAGCGTGATGTATTTGCCGCGCACATCGTCAGGGGTAATTACGTGGTTCAAGCCCAGGTTATCGGCTATCTCTTTATCCAGCTTATCATATATGGCAGAAGTAAACTTGTCCGGCACGGTAAAACCAGATCGCTTCATGGGCTCGTCCTTTGCGTTCATGGTAATAAAAATGGGGGTATGCCCAGGGTGGGCGTCAGACCATTTCTTTAACTCCTGCAAGCATAAGGCAAAGGTAGGGCAATTGCTGCGATAATCAATATCCTGTATATGAAAAACCTTAAAGCCTGGCTTTTTCATCAGGCCTTCGGTATCGTAAGGCGGTTGCCCCGCTGCCCAGGTTAAACCTTTAGGATGGGCATATTTACCTCCGGCCGTATCGGCATAAACGTCAATCTCCAGGTTGCGCAAACCCATGTTTAATTGTGCTGTAAGACTGATATGCTCATAGTCGATCTTTGACATAGCTACCGAATCATTCTTTTGCAGCAATTTGAACAATTTGGGATCTATCGCTTTCTTATAGCTGTTATGCGACCCGATCACCTGTACATGGTTAATGGGCAAATCATCGCCTGGACCGGCAAGTTTTACAACCGGCAAAAGCGCTATCAGCAGTAAGCCAAATATATTTTTCATACGCGATGTTAAAAGAACAGCCGGTAAAAACCGGCTGTTCTGCTTTATTAATAACCGGTGTTTTGCACCAGGTTAGGGTTAGTTTTTAATTCTGTTGATGGTATAGGATATAACCTGCGGGTTGGGTCGGTATTCATTTTCAGATTATCGTTCGGTAGCGGATACTCCACCTCGAACAAGCCATAACGGATAAGGTCGTTACGGCGCCACGCTTCCCACGAAAGCTCACGGGCACGCTCGTCAAGCAGGCTCGCCAGATCAATAGTTGATGCCGGTTGCGCACCTGCACGGGCACGCAGCTTATTTACCAGGCTAAGCGGTGTTTGCGCGTCGCCATTAATAACGGTTGGCGTTGCGCCGCGTAAAATAGCCTCGGCTTTCATCAGGTAAACATCAGCCAGCCTGAAAACAGGAACATCGTTACCATTTAAACGGGTCGACTGAATGATCTGCGGATCCGGGTAGTACTTAATTGAACGTACACCTTCAGACTGGCTGGCAATGGTATTGCCCAAATCCATCGGTTTGCCCGGCACCAATATCAGTTGCGGTGTAATATTGATCTGGGTGGTAGTATTGGGGTAATACACCGGCTGGCTGGTGAAACCACCGTTACCATCCGGATAATACTGCGGGCCAACCAACCATGTTTTGGTGCGGAAATCATTAGGGATATTAAAACGGTTATAAAACTCCGGCGTAGTACTCATGGCTATACTCAGGTTCACGTTAAGTCCGTAAGCCTGTGCCAGGTAAAAGAAAAAACCAAAGCGGGTAAACTGGTTACCCGGTATTTGCTGATCATAAGGGATAGCAAAAATAGTTTCGCTCACACCAGGGCCATTAGTAGGCAGGAAAATATCCCTGTATTTAGGAGTTAAAGAATAGTTGGTGTTAGCCTGCACGCTATCAGCCATGGTCACCACATCCTGGTTACGGTTGGTACCGTTGTATACCGGGGCATTCAGGTACATTTTTGCCAAAAGGGCAAAAGCCATACCCTTTGTAGGGCGGCCATACTGCGCGGTATTGGTGGTGCTGTTACTGGTTTTTGCAGGCAGCAGTGGTAATACGGCTTTCAATTCACTTTCTATAAAGTCGAACACTTTAGCCCTTGGCTGGTTGGCCGGCGGGGTAGCTACCGGGAAGGTAGTAATAATGGGCACATTACCATAGCTATCCATCATAAAGTAATAGTACAGCGCGCGCATGGCCCTTATTTCGGCTGTATAGGCTGTTTTTATTGATGCCGGAGAGTTAGCCGCGTCAATAACGGTTAATAAACGGTTACAGGTATTGATACCACTAAAGCCCCATTGCCATATGGCGGTAACTGTAGGGTGGTCGGCAGTCCAGGTGTGGTAATGTAACTGGCGGTACTGGCCACCATCGTCAAAGTTACCATCACGGGCCGGTATAATGGCCTCATCTGTTGAAAGCTCCTGAAGCCTCCAGTAGTTTACCGCGAAGTTTGACGAAAGGTTGGAATACATGGTACCTGTAAGCGCGTTATAATCTGCCGTGGTAACAGGGAAGTTAGATTTTGTGTATTGCGACTCTACCGGCACATCTAACTTAGTACAAGAGCTAACGGCTATTACTGCCGCGCATCCTGCTAATACTGTATATATCTTTTTCATGTTAATTGCTATTGAATAAATTAAAACGACGCGTTTAAGCCAAATAAGAACGTACGCGTTTTAGGATAGTAATTGTTATTATCAATACCAGGTGTTACTCCACCCAGGTTTACCTCAGGGTCAATACCCTTGTATTTGGTAATTACAAACAGGTTATTGCCTGACAGGTACAAGCGGATAGATTTGATAGCCGTGATCTTTGGCTTAATGGTATAACCCAGCGTAGCGTTATCCAAGCGCACGTATGATCCGCTTTCCAGGAAACGGTCTGATATCAGGTACGCGTTAATGTCCTTGTATGACTCGCCCAGTGTAAACCTCGGGATGTTTTGCAGTTTAGCATCAGCCGGGTTGTTGAGGTTGGCCAAAGTGGCGTTGAGTATCTTGTTGCCGGCTACGCCACGGATCAGGAAATTCAGGTCGAAGTTCTTGTAATAGAAGGTGTTTGTCCAGCCGTAAATTACCGTTGGCTGCGCGTTACCGGCTACACGCTGGTCTGTTGTTAAAGGCTGTGTAGCGATGGTGTTACCCGCGGCGTTCTGGTAAGTACTTACGCCATTAGCGTTTTTACCCATGTAATGCCATAAATAAAAAGTACCGATAGGCTGGCCAGGCAGTACAACCTGGCTAAAGTTACCAGACTGACCCTTGCCACCTAACTGGGCGGTATAAAACAGTGGAAGATTAAACTGGCCCTTTGATAAACTTTCCACAACGTTCTTGTTGTGCGAAACGTTCACAGATGTTTTCCAGGTAAACGAACCGGCTTTAACCGCTGTTGCGTTTAACACCACCTCGATACCTTTGTTGCTGATATTCCCGGCATTCGCGGTGATGGTAGGAACGAAATACTGGGTTAATGACACCGGATAATCGGTATAAATCAGGTCAGACGTTTTCTTAATGTAATAGTCTATCGAACCGGTAATGCGGTTTTTGAATAAGCCAAAATCCAAACCAATGTTGGTGGTAGCTGTACTTTCCCATTTCAGGTTAGGGTTATCGTTACGTACCGGGCCAATAGCGTTGGTAATGTTTCCGTTTGACAGGAATTTGCTGCTGGTGCCGTTATTGGTTTGGGTACCGTATATCAATAGAGAGGTGAATGCATCAAAACCAAGACTGTTACCAGATACACCGTAACCTGCACGAAGTTTCAGATCGCTGAATACGGGCAGTTTCTGCATAAAGTCCTCGCTGATGATCCTCCAGCCTACTGATGCCGCGGGGAACAAACCGTAACGGTGGTTAGCACCAAAAGCCGATGAACCATCATCACGCAATGATGCCTGCACCAGGTATTTGTCATCAAACTGGTACTGCGCACGGCCGTAATAAGAGATCAAACGCAGGGTTGATATCGGCGAGTTATCAAACACGATCTGTGATACCGATGCCGGGTTTGACAGGAAAAGGTTATTATAAGTAAGGTTATCATTACTAAAGTTTTGGCTTTGTACGCCAAAACCATCATTGGTGCGGTTTTGCTGGTATGAATAACCTGCCAGTAATTTTAATGAATGGCGGCCAAAATCCCTGTCATAATTAAAGTAAGACTCAACTATGTTATTGGTGTTAAGATAAGCCGAACGGCGGGCTACACCATTAAGGCCTACCGCCAGGCCCGACTGGCTGTTGAGGTAAGTATTGTAGTTGTACTGATCGCGTTGTTGCGAACCGCTAAGCGTGAATTTTAATCCCCTTAGAATGTCTACCTGCACAATACCATTGATCAGGGTTTTATTATCATTACTCTTAATGGTATTGTTGTTTAACAACGAGAGCGGGTTTAAAGTACCGCTACCTGTACGCTGGTAGTTCTCTTTGTAGGTACCATCAGGGTTAAACGGGCTCACTGTTGGCAGGTAGAACAGCATAGCCGGCAGTACATAATTCTGGTAAATATCGTCGCTGTTGGTATTGCTATTGGTTAAGTTAAGGCTTAACTTAAGGCGGTTGTCAAAAAAACGCTGGTTAACATAACCACGGTATATGGTACGCTCCAAAGCGGTACGTTTTAACACCCCCTCGTTTTTAAAGTAGTTTACACTGGCCCCATAATCGGCACTGTTGCTGGCGCCATTATAGCTTAAGTTGTGGTTTTGTGAATAACCCTTGCGCTCAACCAGGTTTTGCCAATTAGTATTAGCACCGTTATCGTCAAGTGGTTTTGCCAAGGGAGCCACGCCGTTATCGGCCAGGTATTTACGCAGTTCATCACCAGTTAGCATATCTATCTTTTTAGATACTTCCTGCATAGTAGCGTAAGCGTTGTAGCTTAGATGGCTCTGGCCCGATTTAGACCTTTTGGTAGTTACGATAATTACACCGTTTGCCGCACGTGAACCGTAAATAGCGGTTGATGACGCGTCTTTTAAAACGTCGATAGTTTCAATATCAGAAGGAGCGAGTACATCAATTGAAGCACCCGGAACACCGTCTATTACATAGAAAGGCTCTGCGGCGCCGCTACGAAATGTTGACGGGCCACGCAGTATTACAGAAGGGGCGGCATTAGGGTCGCCGCTTTTGGTGATATTTAAACCGGCTACCTTACCCTGCAAAAGCTCGGCCGGGGTAGTGGTAGCACCCACGTTAAACTCTTCGGACTTTAAAGTGGTGATAGAACCCGTTACATCACGTTTGCTTGCTGTACCATAACCAATTACTACAACATCCTTCAGTTGTTTGGCATCCGGCACCAGGTTAGCGTTGATCACGTTGCCTGCACCCACAATTACATCTTTAGATAAATAGCCTACAAAGCTGAACCGTACGGTTGCATTGGCTCCGGGCACATTTAGTGTATACTGGCCTTTGGCATCCGTCATGGCGCCGGCATTGGTGCCCACTACGGTAACTGATACGCCCGGAAGCGGTTCGCGCTTCTCATCGGTAACCGTACCTCTTATAGTTTTCCCGGTTTGTGACATAGCCGGCAATACGCTGATCATGACAGCACACACCATCAGCAGCAATTGCCTTGGGTATTTTTTGCCATCATTTAAAAAACGCTTGTAAAATTGTTTCATAAATAATCTGTTTAAATTTTTGGAGTTTTTGTGCAATTTAAATTGACCGCAAAGTAAGGGCAGTTCTATTGCCATAATATCAATTGAATATTAGCTTATTGATGATTTTCGCAACAAAAACACCCCACATGCCTGCTTTATTAAATAATTACTTAACGATGAATTAATGCTTACTTAAGACAAAGCCCCTAACCGGCTGCTCAACCCTGCAACTGCAAAAAGATAATAGTAAGCTAAAGATGGCTTTACACACTTTGCCTACTATTGCGCGCCGTTATTTTTATACCCCGGGATATTGGCCAAAAAAAAGATCCACTTTCATTTACATCACATGTATTCTTCCTTTGGTAGCATTACCCGCAAATTCTCTGTTATCTGTCAGTTCTTGGTATTACTGGCTTTCACATGCCAGTTTGCCTCGGCACAATCCAAACATGTTAACCCGTGGACGGCTAAACCGATAGCGACTATACCGCCCCCGGCCAGCCTTACTGACGGTGTTTGGCTCAAGGGCGACCTGCACGTACACTCGCGCCATAGCAAGGAGTCGTCAAATAACCCCATCTCCAAAATCATTTCCTTTTCACGTTCTGTAGGGATGGATTACGTTTGTATTACCGACCATGACAACCACGTAGAGGGCGATGTGGCGCACCATACCTGGGCCGATCCGGAGTTTAAATCCGACTCACTTTTGTTGCTCTATGGTGCCGAGTGGACCACCACGCGCGGGCATGGCAATGTATTTTCGGCAAAGCCTTATGATCATCAGTTGTTATATGATGTGCGCGACCAGCGAGATGTGAACATTGCCAAAGTAAAAAACAAACTTGGCGTACACCTGTCGGCCAACCACCCCAGCGGTAAGGATAATTTCGGCTATTCTTATGACCTGGTGCAATCCATAGAGGTGTGGAACTCTGCTCTTTGGGGTAAAAACGCCAATGCTATTATGATATGGGACGACATGCTTTCGTCGGGCAGGAAACTTACCGGTCGTGGCGGCAGCGACGCGCACCACGGCATGCCCGACAGCCCCGACAAAGCCACCAAAAACAGCGGCGAGGCAAAAGTTAACTATGTGGGCACTCCTACCACCTGGGTATTTGCCAAAAACCGGACCGCACAGGCCGTAGTTGACGCCCTAACCAATGGCCGTGTATCTGTAAGCGCCAACCCTTATGCACCAAGAATTGAATTTTATGCCGACCTTAACCAGGATGGACAAATGGATATGATGATGGGCGATAACGCCAAAGCAAGCGGCAAACCGGTTAATTTCCGCGTAAAACTCATCTGCGATCATTTCCCTGAAGGTGAATACACCATCAGCATCATTAAAAACGGAGAGAAATTTGGTACTTATACCGTTACCGGCAATGCACCTGTGGCAGAGTTTACCGACACGCCTGCTGTAACAGGCCGCACGTATTACCGGGTGATGGTTGAAGGGCCAAAAACGCCCTATCCTCAATTACCGGGGTGGGCAGCAGTTAGTGGGCAAATGGTGGCATTAGCTAACCCGATATGCTTTAATTTCGACCCGTCTTTCTGACCTGCACAACCATAACTCTATAAATTCTGCTTTGAATATCAGCAATATACTGACATTAAGGAGACACTATTTTTTAAGATATTGCTTACTTTTGCATACTGAAGATTTTAAAATTCCTTTTCAACCGCAAGCATACAGCAACCCGCTGTTATCTCAATGAGAACCATTTAGCTTTTGGCGCATTACAAGGCTCTGAATCTTTAGCAAATTCACATTTTAAATATTTAAACAAATGAGGCAACTTAAAATTAGTGAGTCTATCACCAATCGTGAGACGGCGTCGTTGAATCAATATTTGTCAGACATTGCCAAGATTCCGATGGTTACCGCACAGGAAGAGGTGATCTTAACTCAAAAAATAAGAGAGGGCGACCAGGCTGCGCTGGAGCGTTTAACTACCGCCAACCTGCGCTTTGTGGTTTCTGTAGCCAAACAATATCAAAGCTCTGGCCTTACCCTTGGCGACCTGATCAATGAAGGCAACGTGGGCCTGGTTAAGGCAGCTAAACGTTTTGATGAAACCAAAGGCTTTAAGTTTATATCATATGCCGTATGGTGGATACGCCAGTCTATATTGGCAGCTATTGCCGAACAATCGCGCATGGTGCGTTTACCAGCCAACCAGGTGGGCGACCTGTCGAAAATAGCAAAAGCGGCATCTAAATTAGAGCAGGTATATGAAAGGCAGCCAACTCCGGAAGAATTGGCAGACGACCTTGAACTTACCGTTGAAAAAATAACCGGCTCATTGGCCAATTCGGGCAGGCACTTGTCTTATGACACGCCTTTCTCGGCTGATGAGGATAATACCCTGCTTGATGTTTTAAAGAGCGCTGATCCGGATACAGACAAAGATATGATGAATGAATCATTAAGTATTGATGTAAACGAAAGTATGCGCATACTTGGCGATAAGGAAAGAGAAATATTGGAACTTTTCTTCGGCCTTAAACATCAGCACGCGCACAGCCTGGAAGAAATTGGCAATATGTTTAACCTTACCCGTGAGCGGGTAAGGCAAATTAAAGATAAAGCCCTTGCAAGGCTTCGTGGCAGCAGGCAGGCGGTATCGTTAAAAACCTATCTGAATTAAAAAAAAGAGGCCTTCAATTGAAGGCCTCTTTTTTTATGTTTATCTCAGGAGAAACTATTTTGCAGGCTTAACCCCTTCGGAGGTCATTACTACTCTTTTCATGGAACCGTCCGGGTTATAATACAAGCGGTCAATACATACCGAACGGCTAAAACTACCACCATCGCGCTCTATGCCTCCGTTATGGTAAATAAAGTACCATTTCCCTTTAAATGCTACTATTGCCTGGTGGTTGGTACCACAGTTACCGGCCAGTTCATTTAATATGCCTTTGTAGCGATAAGACCCTTGCGGGCGATCGGCCATAGCATACGCGGTTTTCTCGGGCAGGCCGGATGCGTATGAAAGGTAATATTTGCCTTTATACTCGTGTATCCATGGCGCTTCCTCAAACTTAAACCCCGGGAAATCTATCTTGCCCACCTTGCCATCAATCTCTATCATATTGTTTTTCAGTTTGGCATAATAACATACGCCATTACCCCAGAATAACCAGGCCTGGCCGGTTTTATCGATCATTACGGCAGGGTCAATACAGGTCCAGTAATGGGTTGAAGCAAAGCAATCGGCATTGGTGAGCAGGGGTTTACCAATAGCATCATGATAAGGGCCCTGGGGCCTGTCGGCCACCGCCACACCAATACCCGAGCCATTGGTACTGATATACCAGTAATATTTGCCATTACGCTTTATGGCCTGCGCGGCGTAGGCATCGCCGGTTTTATCCCATTTAAAATCGGTGATCTTTAGTGGAGTGGGGTATTCTGTCCAGTGCTGCATATCGGTAGTAGAGAATACGCACCAATCCTTCATTTTATAGCCATTTTGGCCTCCGGCGTAATCGTGGCCGGTAAATAGCCACAGGGTGTCGCCCTCTACCATGGCCGCAGGGTCCGCCGTGTATTTATGCCTGATAACAGGATTACCCGATGAGGTAAAATGATATAACGAGTCTTTCGCCTGCTGTGCAAAAACTGCATCAGTCGCAAAAAGAACTGCTATGATATAGCCGGCTGCAAAAATTCCTTTAATCTTCCTGGATATCATTCGCGCTTAATTGGATTTGTCAAGTAATTCAGCAGGCACCCCGCCCCATTTGTTATTTAGTCGCTGCGCTTCTGTACGGGTTATACTGATCACGGTACCATGCCGGGGGTTGAAATCTTTAGTAAAGGACTCCGGCGTTTGAGTAAAATTGAAAAGATCTGCACTCCGCTGAAACTCGTATCGCTGGCTGGTGTACAGGTCATACATCAGTATATATTCTTCCATGTTATTAAGCTTAAATATCCCCGAACCCTCAACCGGTATGTGCCTGGCCGAGTAAGCATCGATGTATTTAAAACCTTCTACCCATGGGCCCTGCAAACTTTTGCTGGTTGCTTGCAATATGCCGTTTGCCACTTCTTTACCTTCAGCATCTTTGGTATTGCCTTTATAAAAAAAGTGGTAAAGGCCGCCTTTATAAATAATATCACCATCAATAGCGCCATACTTTGATTTAAACATCAGTTTGGGTGCAGCCTCAAAACCGTTAAAATCTTTATTGGCATAGGCGCAGTAAAAATCAAGCGCAGGATTATCTTTAAATTTCACTGTAAAATAAACCAGGTATTTGCCCGCTTTTGGGTCATATATAGTCTGCGGCGCCCAAACCCATTGTATGTTGGGGAACTGTTGCGGATAGTCTTTTTCCAAATCCACAATACCATGCGTCCAGTTGATCAGGTCATTGGAGCGCAGCATTACAATACCCGGGTTGTGCCCCCAGCCATCTTTAACGGTAAACATATCTGTTGCCACCATGTAAAACCCCTTATCTTGGTTACCTCGCAGAATATGCGGATCGCGAATGCCTCCCGTCGCTGATATTTGCGGCGAGGGTATCACCGGCTGATTGTTATTGAGCGCTTTCCAGTGTATGGCATCGGCACTTACCGCGAACCGGAGCTGCTCCTGCAGTTCGCCCGGCCCGGAACCTTCAAAATAAGCGAACAAATAGCCATCATATTTGGGTTTACTTATAACAGCGGCTTTTTTAGTGCTTTGCGCCTGCAATATAGCCACCCACAACACTGCCGATAATAGAATAACAACTTTTTTCATTATAACTTAACTACCGTTTCACCACCAATATAATTTATAGTTTTTACAGGCGCATTGGCCTCCATACCGATGTTTGTACCGGATTTAACTACACATATGTTAAATTTACGCTTGCTGAGCATCCCCGGGAAACTACCTTTACGGCTGCCTATGGTAAGCTGCTTTTTAGCATCGTTCCATTTAAATTCAATGGTGCTGTACATACCCTTCTCATAATTGTAGCTATCTTTCTCATCTTCGTAAAGGGTAAAGCTTCCGTTGGCGCCGGGGTAAACACGCAGCTCCAGGTTATCCCACTTCTTCTCGCTGCTGTACTGCACTGCCGGGCCCCATGGTAACACGGTACCAGCCTTTACATATATCGGCACAATATCTTTAGGCACATCCTTATTTACGGTTTGCCCGCCGGCGTGCTTTTCGCCGGTCCAGAAATCCCACCAAGTGGTACCCGCAGGCAGGTAAACCGGCCAGGTTTTAACATCGGGCCTGGTTACCGGGCTAACCAGCAATGAACGGCCAAACAAATACTCGCTGCCTATTTCATGTGTTTTGGTATCAGCCGCGAAATCCATTATCAGTGGGCGCATAAACGTACCATCATTCTTTGATACATCCCATGAGGTACTGTAATTATAAGGCAGCAGGCGGTAACGCAGGTTGATCATTTTTTCCTGCCCGTCAAAGCACCAGTCGCCGGGCTTACCAAAGTTGAATATTTCACGAGGGACATCTGTACCATGCGAACGCATCATAGGGCAAAACGCGCCAAACTGCATCCAGCGCAGGTAAAGCTCCTGGAAACCCGGATTTTTAGCACCACCGCCGTCTATCCAGCTACCGGCAAAAAAACCGCCTATATCACTGTTCCAGTTAGGGATGCCCATTAAAGTATAGCTAAGCGCCGCCGGTATTTGCTTTTGCAGCATCTCCCATGATGAAGCTACGTCGCCGCTCCAGGTATTTGAACCATATCTTTGCTGCCCCACAAAACCCGAGCGTGTTAGTAACACTACCCGCTTATTTTTTGAAAATGCTTTTTGATGTGTAGCGATACCGCCGTTATGCATTAACGAAAAAGCATTTTTTACGCTACGGTATGAACCTAAATGGGTAGGCAGGTCAAAATCAGTTTCCTTAACATTGATATGATCCGGCTCGGTTGAATCCAGCCACCAGCCATCGTTACCTATATAGCTGAATATTCTTTTGTTCAGGTATTTCCAATAAATATCAAGCGCGGCCGGGTTATAAACATCATATGGCCTTGCGCCGCTGTTTGGTGGCCAGGTATCAAAATTAATGATCATATTCTTACTGTCCAGCTCCTTACGCTGGTCGGTTTTGGGGCCAAAGCCCGGCCAGGTAACGATCATTAATTTCGCGTTGAGCTTATGGATCTCATCCACCCATTTTTGAGGCTGAGGGAAGCGTTCAGGATCAAACAACTGCGAGTTCCATGCACTGTCGGTGCCTTTATACTCGGGCCAGTAGCGCCAGTCCTGTATAATTACGTCAATAGGAACTTTTAATTCGCGGTATTTCTTAAGCACGTTTAAGCTTTCTTCCTGGTTCTTGTAACGCTCCTTGCTCTGGAAAAAACCGTAAGCCCATAAGGGCAGCATGGGCGCTTTGCCCGAAAGACTGCGGATATCTTTAATTACACCATCGGCGTTGCCCCCGTACATAAAGTAATAATCGGCACAATGGCCCAGGCTTTTAAAGGCCAGTTCGCCCGGTTGGTCAAAGAAATTGGATATGGAATAATTATCCCAATAAACACCATAACCTTTTATCGACATGAAATATGGCGCATAGGTAAACGTATTTTCATTTTTCATCTGGTAAGATGCGCCACGGCGATTGAACTTGTTATCCATTATCTGGCCAACACCGTAAATGGGCTCGGCTTTATCCAATACAAATGAGCCTTTAACGTTGTAGGAAGGCTTACCGGCATCATCCTGCGGCGTAAATGTGGTAGCACTATCTTTTAGTAACATACGCCCCTTAAGGTCATAAAAATTAATGCGGCCATTGAGGCGATTAACCGTCACCTTTAAGCTTGCCGATCGCAAAGTAGTTTCATTGCCGTTTTGCTGTTTAACAACACGCGTGGCTTCGGGGGTTTTAATAACTACCAGGCTTGCTTTGGAGTAAGGATGATTTGATGGCGTTTTAAATACCCTTACAATACCGGGCGAGTAAAATTGCACAGCAACATCCATGTTACCGGCTTTTATTTTTAAGAGTTGGTTTTGTTGACCGTTAGACCGGCCCGGCATGGCGCAAATAGCCAATGCAGCTAACACAGTGCTAATGCTTAATCTTTTTATCATAAATGGTTTAACTGGCAGGATAAAATGTAAGAAACACAATAAAAAAGTGCATGCTTAAGCATCTCTAAAATCTCTTACAGACTGCAATATAACCTTTATTAGATTAAGTGTCAAAAAAACAATTTAAATTTAGAAGATAGTATATATATAAACGCAGAAAACCAACCGCTATGGGTTGGTTCCTGCTATATATCTTACATTAAAATTCTATTTATGCTTTAGCTGCGGAACGTTTAATCAACAGAAACGGTGAGGCCTTCCTGCTGTAATATTTTACGATAGATCTCCATTTCGGTAAAAGAGCCTTCCAACACCGCGCACTTACCCTCGTTATGCACTTTCCAGGCAATTTTCTCCGCCTGGCTCTCATTATAATCAAGATATTTCATCATGCAGTATATCACATGATCAAAGGTATTATGGTCGTCATTCCATAAAATAAGGCGGTGCATTTCTTTAAGCCCGGCCAGTATCTCTTCAAGCGTGAGGGTTTCTTCCTGTACTTCAGTTGGCATATGTATTGCAAATTTACTCAAAAACAGCACATTTACATTAAAAATGATGCTTTAGTAATTTATACTCTTACAGGTATAACTATTCTACCCGATAACGCATTACCTGCCTGCCAATGTGTCCATCAGTATCTACACCTTCTACCACCACGCGATAGTTGCCCGGCGATGCATTAAAATAACCTGCGTTTGCTTTGCCGTTGACGGTTACTACGTTTGGCTTCCAGAAAATAGTTGAGCGAAGATCTGCAAGGCGATCACTGCCCTTAGCATCGTATTTGGGTGAATAAAATAACCGGGATTTATAAATACCCTTTGGAGCAAAATGCTTTACATTACTACCATACCACCTTGGGGAATCTGATGGTTCATCTCCACGCTTTGTGGTTATTACCAAAACACCATTATCTCCCCTGGCACCATAAATGCCCGCAGTGCCTATATTTCGTAAAACCTCCACTGATTGCACATCGTTAACTATCAATGTGTTCATCAAGTCGGCATCGCCATACATACCATCAACAACAATAAGCATTAGCCCCCCACCACGAGTAGAATATGCCTTGCCATTTATAAAATAAACTCCTGTAAGCCGTCCTTGTAAACAGTCTGCCAAATTTATACATCCAAGGCCAAAGTCTTTAGAAAGCAGCACCTGGTCTGCATTGCCAGGCCCATTTAAATTACGCGAATGTTTAAGCGCGTTTTTCTTCTCAATAATTTTAACCTCTGCCAAACTTATCACATGGTTGCCAAGGCCAAGTTTCATTTGTTCAAAATAAAACTGCCTGCTGTTTTGGGCATAAGCAGCAATGCTTTGCCCGGCGTTTACGTTAAAGTCGGGCAAACCTTTATAATTAGCTGTAGCTGCCGGAGGCATGGTATCTATAATTACCATCACATCTCTCTTATTCTTTGCGTTACGCGCCTGCACCAAAAATTTAATGCTATCGGGATAGATGATGTCATGAAATGCAAATCTTCCGTTGGCATCAGTAACGGTATCTATTTTAAGGAAACTTCCGTAAAGGTTTATCAGTTCAACTTTACCTCCTTTAACAGGTTGCCCACCAAGTGTTTTTACCTGCCCGGAAATAGTGAATGTACGCTCATATGGAAATTTATCGGGTACGTCTACACCGTTTTTAATCGCTTGCCACTCAAACCGGCGATAGCCCTGGGTCATCATCAATACGTCAAGATCGGCACGTGTTTTTTCATTTACATCATTAAAATAATAGGCCGGTTGTTCTATGTAGCCTTTAATATCAGCGCTAAGTAATAACGACGCAAAAATGTTATTCTCATTATTTTCGTCAACCGGCACTTTGCTTTCATTAATAACCGCTACGGATAAACTGCTTAGTACAGGCTTTCCGTCTGATGTTTTGGCTTCAAAATTTAAGCTGACTGGTTTGCCTGGTTGCTGGTTTTGGCTGTTAGGTACTACTTTAATATCCAACCTATCATTACCATGCACAAAAACCAATCTTTGATTAAGTGGCTCGCCTTGCGCGGAAAAAAGCGTGAACTGCACAATACCCGATGGAAATTTGCTTACAGGAATTACCGTATTAAATACCGACTGTCCATCGGCACTTTTAGCAGCGTAATAAACTTTGCCGTTTGCCTGCGCTACCAGGCTTAGTTGGCCGCTAACAGCCTGGGCTGCTTTAACACTTACTATAACACGATTAGGATCGGTACCTATCACATTCATTACAGTGCCGGCGTTTGCTGATTTTGGCAATGGTATTGTTGCTTTTGAGCCATCTGCATAGGTTAGTTCTACTTTATAGTTTTGGCCGGCCTCCGGTGTTAAGGCAAAAACACCCATGCCCAGGTGAGTGGTGCTAACATCTACAATTGGTTTGCCGCTGCTATTCACCAATTGTCCGGTTGCATCAACGCCCAAACCATTTGTACCTATAATTTTAAATGCTACGCGGGTTGCAATACCATTAACCAATTCGCCCCCTTCCGGAAAGAACTGAACATCTGCAACACCAGCCATAAACCTTACCGGAATGCTTTTTATAACACCACCCTGCCCAACACCTGAAAGCCTGGTAACAATGCGTGAATTGTTTGCATTTTTTACATCCGTTGCCGGGAAAACAACTTTTATATTCCCATCCGCGTCTGTTATTGCTTTGCCTTTTACATTAATAGCCGAAGGTCCGGCTATGTGATAACTCACTGCTTTATTTGAGTAAGCGGCCCCGTTGGCATCAGTATATCTTATAGTTGCGGCAACCTGATTTTGCTGATAATTAAATGATGCCCGCGTAAATACTTTATTAGTGATAATGTTGCCTATAACTATGGTCTTATCAAAAAAGTACTCGCTACCGGCATTACGCATATATTCCGTATAGGCACGTAACCGGTAGTTACCTTCCTGCATCGTATCAGGTAATGGGATGTCCCCATAACCTAATCCATTATGCAATTGTACTTTTAAGGAATGTTTTATTGAATCGGCATCGTTAATGAGTTCAACATTCAGGATACCGCTATCGGGTTGCAATTGTCTGTCGGGCCCGGTAAACACGTAGGCCTTAAACCATATATCCTCGCCGGCGGTATAATAGGGCTTATCGAAATGCAGATAAGCTTTTTCTACCGGGTGCTTATCCGTCCACTCAGCAAGGCGTTTGGTGAGCACGTTAATGATGTCATCATCGGCAGTAAAACTAAATATGCCGGCTAACAAAATCAGCGGGAAAAGAATGATAAGGTTACGGCGGTAAATCATAGTGTTAAGATAGCTATCTCTTTACATAAAAACGCTATTTAGTAACCCTAAATTTTAGTTGTACTTAAAACTTATTCTTCCACATCATGCTCTCAACAGGGCGTGTGGTAGGCTTGTTATATTTAGCGTTATTTTTGGTATTGTACATGGTTTCAATATCACCCTCAACCACAAAGTATATAAGCTGACCTATGGGCATACCTGCATAGATCTTTACCGGCTGCGCGCATGAAATTTCAAGCGTCCAGGTATTACAGAAGCCTACATCGCCCTTACCGGCGGTGGCATGTATATCAATACCCAAGCGCCCCGTGCTTGATTTACCTTCCAGAAAAGGCACATGCTTATGCGTTTCGGTGTACTCCATGGTTACACCCAGGTAAAGCGTGTTGGGCTGCAATACAAAACCTTCTTTAGGGATCTCAAAATTAATGATCTCGTTGTGCAGCTTAGCGTCAAGCACGCGATCTTTGTAAGTAGCCAGGTGCTTACCCAAGTGAACGTCGTAGGAGTTGGTGCCCAGGTATTCGCGGTTAAAGGGTTCAATAATAATAGTACCCTTTTCAATTTCTTCGAGGATGCGCTTGTCTGATAAGATCATGCGATAAAATTACTTATTAATACGTTAACCCTTACCTGCCGCAATGGGATAATTTTAAATTCGGTTGATATAAATCATCGCGCTTTTTCGCAATTTTACCAAATGGCTATAGCTTACCGGCAACAGGTTGATGAGGATACAGAATTTGCACTCTGGCGGATTGAGGAAACCGCAGATGAACTGTACAGGCAATTACAGCTTGATGACGAGGAAAAGGCCTTCACCAAAAAACTCAGCAAAAGCAAACGCTACCTGCACTGGCTGGGTACACGCGTACTGCTGCGCAAACTGTTACGAACCGATGAATATATCGACTGTAAGGTTGACGCGCATGGCAAGCCTTACCTGGTTAGCCTGCCCTACCATATATCCCTGAGCCACTCTTTTGATTATGCCGCCGTAATGATCAGCAAGACCAGCCCGGTAGGTATTGATATTGAACAGATAAAAGAAAAGGTGGAGCGCATAGCCGGTAAATTTATGCGCGCCGAAGAAATGGCCTTTATTAGTGAGGATAAAAAAATAGAGCAACTATACGTTTGCTGGTGCGCCAAGGAAGCGGTTTATAAATGCTACGGGCAAAAAGAAGTTTCGTTTGCTGATCATATCTCCCTGTCGCCATTTACGTTTCAGCACCATGATGTTGTGCAAGCCAGATTGCACAAGAGCGACATCAACCTCAAGTACGAGGTGAACTATTTACAGTATGAAGATTATATGATCGGTTATGTTAAAGGCTGATAAATGAAGAACAAAAAAGTACTTTTTGAAGATTGGGGACTTACCGATTATAAACAAGCCTGGGACAGGCAGGAAGAGCTATTCGGCGCTACCGTGAAGTTAAAAACCGAACTGCGCAACCGCTCTCTCGCGGGGGATGAAACCGATGAAACGATATTAACCCCTAACCACCTGATCTTTTGCGAGCATCCGCATGTGTATACTTTGGGTAAAAGCGGCAAACCAGATCATCTATTGCTTGACGAACAGGGATTGAAAGAGAAGCAAGCGGTGTACTACCCCATTAACCGCGGCGGCGATATTACCTATCATGGCCCGGGCCAGATAGTAAGTTACCCTATCCTCGACCTTGATAATTTTTTTACCGATATACACCTTTACCTGCGTACACTTGAGGAAGCCGTAATACTCACCATGGCCGATTATGGCCTCAAAGGCGAGCGTTACCCCGGCTATACCGGCGTTTGGCTGGATGCTGATAACGACCACGCCCGCAAGATATGCGCTATGGGCGTTCGCTGCAGCCGATGGGTAACCATGCACGGGCTGGCGTTTAACATAAATACCGATCTCGATTACTTTAAGAACATTGTTCCCTGTGGTATTGATGATAAGGCTGTAACCTCTATGCAGGCTGAGTTAGGCCACGAGGTGGATATAAATGAGCTCAAGCAAATCCTGAAACACCATATTTCCGTACTTTTTGGTATGGAGATAATAGGATGAAAATTTGGTTAACCGTACTGGCTTTTTGCTGTGCCGCATGCGCTAAGCAGCCTTACATGCAAGGGCAGCAAACAACAGCAAACAGTAATAACATGTCCGAAAAAAGTAATTTTACCTACCTGGCGCTCGGCGACTCGTATACCATTGGCGAAGCGGTGCCGCAGGAGCAATCGTTTCCTTATCAGCTGAACCAAAGGTTGGGGAACACCGTTAAGCCTGATATTATAGCCGTTACCGGCTGGACCACCGGCGAACTAAAACAAGGCATAACCCAGCGTGCCCTGCAAAAGCATGATTATGATGTAGTAACCCTGTTGATTGGCGTAAATAACCAGTACCGGCACAATAGCCCTGTTGAATACCGTACCGAGTTTGCCGAACTGCTTAATATTGCCATCGGTTACGCGGGTGGTAATAAGCAACATGTAATTGTGCTCTCCATTCCCGATTGGGGTGTAACGCCATACGGTAAAAATTATGGCAATACAGCTCAAACGGCAGCCGATATTGACCACTTTAACGACATCAATAAACAAGAAACTGCCAAACAGGGTGTTACTTATGTAGACATCACTCCATCATCAAGATTAGCCGCCAATGATGTCTCGCTTATCGCTACAGATGGACTGCACCCATCGGGCAAAATGTACGGCTTATGGGTAGAGCAGCTTTTGCCGCAGGTACAAAAAATTATCAAGCCATGAAACCGGCGGTACTCATCAGCTGCCTGTTATTATTTGCCGGAACTCTGTTTGCACAGCAACCGGATAGCCTGGGCTACCTTGCCCTGGGTGACTCGTACACGGTAGGCCGTGGCGTAGCGCAAAGCCAATCTTTCCCTTATCAGTTAGTGGCTAAGCTCAGGCAAAAAAATATCCCTGTAGCAAGCCCGGTACTGATTGCGCAAAACGGCTGGCGAACAGATGAGTTACTCACCGGGATAGACAACCAGGCGGGCAATGCGCGGTATAATTTTGTAACCCTACTTATCGGGGTGAATAACCAGTACCAGCATAAAGATACCGCCACCTATCGCACAGAGTTTAACGAGATATTAAAAAAGGCTATCACCTTCGCGGGAGGCAACAGCAAACATGTATTTGTGCTCTCCATACCCGACTGGGGTGTAACACCTTTCGCAAACGGCCGTAACCGAGATAAAATTGCCGGGGAAATTGACGCCTATAACGCTATTAATAAACAAATTACCCAAGAGGCAGGCGCTACCTATGTAGCTATTACCGACCTCTCCCGCGATGCAGGTGACGATAAAGCGTTTGTAACTACCGATAACCTGCACCCCTCGCCCAAAATATATAGTTGGTGGGTAGACAGGCTGTCAAAAGCGATTGTAAAATCGCTAAAAAATTGATCGCTAATCAAAAGCATTGATTTATTGTTACTTTGATTGTATACCAGGTTATTATACTTGATTACTGAAACTAATATAACGATGCATATTTTTGACCGACTAAAGAACGGCGATTTAGTACGACTCGATGACCCTGAGTTTGCCCTTGTGGGAGAGGTGGTTGATCGCACCCTTGCGCTTATTCCTCAACTTAATGGAGCAACTGATACAGGCTCTGTAAGAGATATACTGGGTGACATTATAGGGCAGGATATTGACAAAAGCACTACCATATTTGCCCCGTTCTACACCAACTTTGGCCGTTTTACCAGCATTGGCAAAAATGTGTTTATTAATCACGCCTGTTCATTTCTTGATCTTGGTGGCATCACTATTGAAGACCATGTACTTATTGGCCCCAGAGTGAATCTCATCACAGAAAATCATCCTTTGGATAAAACCGAACGCCGTAATCTTATTTGTAAAGCTATTATAATTAAGCGCAATGCCTGGATAGGTGCAGGAGCCACTATTTTGCCCGGGGTTACCATTGGTGAAAATGCAGTTGTTGCAGCCGGAGCTGTAGTATCACGAGATGTACCGGCCGATACTGTTGTGGGCGGCATACCTGCAAAGGTGATCAAGCATTTATAGAACTGCCTTTATTTATAATTAACGCAGCTTACAACAATTACCTGCTAAATTGATTATAAGTAAAAACAACGGGAATGTATACTGAACAAGAATTAACAGCGCAGGGTTATAAGGCCGCATCTGCTGAATATTTCACGGGTAAGGCATGGCTAAAACCCCTCGTTACACCTGATAATGATACCAATTGCATCATAAGCGATGTATTATTTGAGCCGGGCACCCGAAATAACTGGCATACTCACGGCAGTAATCAGATACTCATTATCAAAACAGGTACCTGTTATTATCAGGAGGAGGGCCAGGCTGTCCAGAAAGTTGAAGCAGGCGGAGTAATTAATGTATTACCGGGCGTAAAGCATTGGCATGGTGCATCGCCAGACAATATAATGATACATACAGCCATCGGTATTAATACTGAGAAAGGCATAGTGAACTGGCTGGAGCCAGTAACCGATAAGCAATATGTGCCTTAATCCATCCTTAACATTCCGGCAAGCTTATCGGGATATTAATGGCTAAGCCCCCGTCGGCGGTTTCCTTGTATTTGGAGTTCATGTCCTGCGCGGTTTGCCACATGGTTTTCACAACCGCGTCCAGGCTTACCTTGGCCTTGTCGGGGTTGCTTTGCAAGGCGAGTTGGCTGGCTGTAATGGCTTTTATAGCGCCCATAGTATTACGCTCAATGCAAGGCACCTGTACCAGGCCGCCAATAGGGTCGCAGGTCATGCCCAGGTGGTGTTCCATGGCTATTTCCGCGGCCATAAGCACCTGCCGTTGGCTGCCGCCCAGGCACTCGGTAAGCGCCGCCGCCGCCATGGCTGATGATACACCGATCTCGGCCTGGCAGCCACCCATCGCTGCCGATATGGTAGCGCCCTTTTTAAAAATGCTGCCTATTTCTGATGCCGTTAACAAGAACTGGATGATGCGCTGCTCATCAAACCCATCGCAAAACGAGATATAATATTGTAACACGGCCGGTATAACTCCCGCCGCGCCATTGGTAGGGGCGGTTACTACCCGCCCAAACGAAGCATTCTCTTCATTCACAGCCAATGCAAAACAGCTTACCCAATCCAGAATATTCTGGAAACCGTTGCCTGTTTGGCGCATGGCTGTTACCCAACTGGCATAATCACTGTAAGGCATGCCTTTAATAAGTCGCTTATTTAACGCAGCCGCCCTGCGCGCCACCTGCAAGCCGCCGGGCAGGTAGCCCGATGTATGGCAGCCCCGGTACATACACTCCTGCATTACCCTAAAAATGTCCAGCACGCCTTTACGTGTTTCCTGCTCGCTACGCCAGGCCAGCTCATTCTCCATCACCACCTCAGATATTTTGAGGCCGGTTTTACGGCACCAATGCAACAACTCGTTGGCGGTATCGACCGGGAAAGGCAGGTCAACTTCGGCCCTGTGCTGGCTTTGTTCTCCTTCTTTCACCACAAAGCCGCCGCCGATAGAATAATAGGTGGCCGAAACAGCCGTTTCGTTATCCAGAAACGCCTGAAAGGTTACCGCGTTGGGGTGGAACGGCAAGCTTTCCGTAAACAGAAAAAGCAGGTCATCATCCGTATAAAAACTAATGGCATGCGTCCCGCCCAGCACCATGCGGTGCGTGCCTCTAATTTCCGCTATTTTGCTGTCGATGCGGTCTACTGCAAAAGTAACCGGGTCATCGCCACTGAGGCCAAGCAATATCGCTATATCCGTACCGTGGCCTTTTCCGGTTTTCGCCAGCGATCCGTAAAGCAATACTTTTAATTGAACCACCCGCTCAAGCACAGCTTTTTCATGCAACAACTCCACAAACTGCTGGGCAGCCCGCCAAGGGCCAAGCGTATGCGAGCTTGACGGGCCAATGCCTATCTTAAACATATCAAATACCGAAATCTGTTCGCGTTGTTGCATAACCAAAATTAGGGAATAATACACATATAAGCCCTATCATGGCACAGTTATTAAGGCTTTGATGGGTAGACTAAGATGCCTGTGCAGCAGAGGTAAACTAACTAAATAAATTTTTCGTTATATAGTTATATTTGTAAGCTAATTATTGAATAAAACATGGGCTTGATACGCTTTTTAATTATATCTATTTGTTCGCTATATATCATTCGCAGCCTGGTACGCATTTTCCTGCCTATCCTGTTCGAGAACGCGATCAACAAAGCGCAGCAACAGGCGCGCCAGCAAAATTATTATCAGCAAAACCAGCCACGGCCCGATGGCAAAATAAGGATAGACCATATGCCCGAGCCAAAGAAAAACTCGGTGCCCGACTCTGAAGGAGAATTTGTAGATTACGAAGAAATTAAGTAACACATGCTCCCAGAAGGAATTTACAAGCGCAGGAAAAACCATAACAATACGCCGCCAACGGTATTATTGATCCTCACCAATTGCATTGTACTGGCCATATTGATACAGTTATTTACAGGCTGCACAGCTATCAATAACTTTTTTTGGGGCGCGGTAGCCATACTGGCTTTATACAATGTATACACCATA
Organism: Mucilaginibacter sp. 44-25; assembly: GCA_001898335.1. Taxonomy (GTDB): domain Bacteria; phylum Bacteroidota; class Bacteroidia; order Sphingobacteriales; family Sphingobacteriaceae; genus Mucilaginibacter. The sequence goes on from MKTS01000008.1 coordinate 25,771, forward strand.
CGGCGCAACCCGGATGAATATACCTGGCTCAACGGCCTTATTTACGCGCTGAGCATAGCGTTCATGGTATTTCTTTTCTTTTACTTTCGCGGCCAGCCCCACAATTGCTAAGGCCAAAACTAATCGTTCTTAATCTCATCCAATTTTTTATTTTTGGGAGATTTTAAAGAATTATAGATATTATTCCCTAAAAGAATTTAAATGAATAACTGGATAAAGCGTAATGGCGGGCATCTGATAGTTGCAGCGATTTTCTTAGTACTTACCTATGCCTATTTCCTAAACCCTATTATGCAGGGTAAGATACTATACCAGGGCGACGTTTTGCAGGCCAAGGCCATGCAAAAAGAAATAATGGATGTAAAGGAGAAAACCGGCCAGGCTCCATTATGGACCAACCAGATGTTTGGCGGTATGCCCAGCTACCAGATATGGGCCAAATACGGCAAAAACGTTACCACCTATGTTATTGATGTGTTGAAAACGGTTTTCCCTAACCCGGTTGATACCGTACTACTTTACCTGTTTGGCGCATACTTCCTGTTCTGCACGCTTAAGCTGAAACCCTGGCTGGCCGCAGCCGGCGCGGTGGCCTTCGCTTTCTCATCATACAATTTTATTTATATAGAGGCCGGGCACGCCAACCAGGCCTACGCCATTGCCTTTTTTGCTCCTATAGTCGGCAGTATTATCATGACGCTGCGGGGCCGCTACCTACTGGGCTCTGCCTTAACCGCGCTTTTCCTGGCCATGGAGATCCGCTCCAACCACGTGCAAATGACCTATTATTTGCTGCTGGCTATAGCTATCCTGGTGTGTATTGAGCTTTACCACGCAATAAAAGCAGGTGCCACAAAGCCGTTTTTTAAAGCCATTGCCTACCTGTTTGCAGGTACCATTATAGCTGTACTGGTTAACGCCGGTTCGCTTTGGACTACCTACGAGTACAGCAAATACACTATACGTGGTAAACCTAATTTGAAGAGCGAAACTACTGCGGCAAGCACAGGTTTAGCTAAAGATTACGCTTACAACTGGAGCGAAAGCCCTACCGAGATATTTACCTTTTTTATACCCAATGCTTACGGTGGCGGTGGCGCTACCACTCTGGGCGAAGACTCAAAAGTAACTAAAGCCCTTATTGATAAAGGTATAGACCCCGGGCAGGCACAGCAGTTATCTACCCAGATACCATTGTATTGGGGTAATAAGCCCAGCACCGCCGGCCCCTGGTACTTTGGCGCTGTGGTATTCTTTTTATTCGTACTGGGGCTTATTATTGTTAAAAACCGTATTAAATGGTGGCTGCTTGGCGCGGCGCTGCTAAGTATATTCTTGTCATTCGGGAAAAACCTTCCGTTCATTTCAGACCTGTTCTTTGATTATTTCCCCATGTATAATAAGTTCAGGGCGGTGGAATCAACGCTGGTGATTGCCGCGCTGTGTTTCCCTATATTAGCTTTCCTTGCGCTTAACGAGGTGTTTGAGAATCCGGATAAAGCCTATATATGGGCTAAAACCAAGCTGGCCTTTTACATCAGTGGCGGCTTAACGTTACTGATGATCGTGCTGCCGGGTATCATCCTCAGTTTTAAATCGCCTGAGCATCAAAACCTCATCAGCATGCTTACGCAGGCATTCAGAGGCGATACAGCGATGGCTAACTCGGTTGCCGGGGCACTTGTTGAAGACAGGCAGACGCTTGAAAGGCAGGATGCCATACGTACCTTCATTTTTATCGCCCTGGCGTTTGGCTTAACCTGGATAGTGATCAAACAGAAGATCAGTCCCGCGTTTGCAGCTATCGCCTTTATGGGTATTGTGCTGATAGATATGTGGAGCGTGGACAAACGTTACCTGAAAGATGAGAACTTTGTATCAGCTGATGTGATTAACCAAGCCTACGTTCCCCGCGAACTGGATGAGTTTATTATGCGCGATAAAGACCCTGACTTTAGGGTAATGGACCTGAGCTTGCAGGATCCGTTCCATGATTCGCGCTCATCATACTTTTATAAAACAGTAGGTGGTTTCCACCCGGCAAGGTTACGCCGCTTTGACGAGATCGTTGAAAATCAGTTCAGCAAAAGCGTAAACCATGATGTATTGGATATGCTGAATACCAAGTATATCATCACCACCGACCCAAAAACAGGTACCGCCAACATGCAGGCTAACCCAACGGCATGCGGCCATGCATGGTTTGTAAAAAGTGTTAAGTATGTGAACGGCCCCGACCAGGAAATGGTGGCTATTAGCAGCTTTGATCCTAAAAACGAGGTAATGGTTGACGAAAGCTTCAAAAAAATTGTTGAAGCCAAACCGCTTGGGTATGACGCCAACGCTACCATTACTTTAACCAGCTATACACCGGAGCACCTTACCTACCAAACCGGCTCTACGGCTAACCAGGTAGCGGTATTCTCTGAAATTTATTACGATAAAGGCTGGACCATGCTGATCGATGGCGTAGAGCAGCCTTACTATCGCGCTAACTATATTTTACGCGCTGCCACTATACCGGTAGGTAATCATAAAGTAGAATTTATCTTTCACCCTGCATCTTACTACACCGGCGAGAACATTTCATTAGCCGGCTCGGTATTATTAGTGCTGGCCTTAGGCGGAGCCGCTTACAGCGAATGGAAAAAGAAACAACCGCAAAAAGCATGATCAGCACATAGTGCTTACCAGGAACGGCGATGATGACTCATCGCCGTTCTTGTTTTATGTTATACGGGCTTTAAAATGCTACAGGTAATTAATCATTAGTGCGCCGGTTAAGCAACCAATACCAGCCCAGGTTAAAGGCAATAACGGCGTGGTTAAACAAGGTAGGTATTAAACCATAATGCCTTTTCATAATATCAAAGCGTTCCTGTAAACTTTGGCGGTGCCTGGCTTTTGACATACCGCCTACCAGGTATTTAGCTACATAGCTATCAACACGTACTATCTTCTTAGCTTTTTTAGCAGCCTTAATGATCCAGTCGATATCGGCGCTTAGCTGGTATTGGGGATCGTAAGACTCAACCAGCGAGCGCCTGATGTAGATGGCCTGGTGGCTCACGCTCATGCCGTATTTAAAACTACGCCAGGTAAATTTTTCAGGGGCCTTATGGCGGCGGCGGCCAAGGCTTTGGCGTTCGTCATTTACCATTTCCGTTTCGCCATAATAAATATCAGCGTCTTCCGCGGTAGCAAATACTTTTTCCACGGTATGGGCGTCGTAAAACTCATCGCCCGAGTTCATGAATATCACGTAATCACCCGTGGCAGCGGCAAGGCCTTTGTTCATGGCATCATAAATACCCTTATCTTTCTCGCTGATCAATTTGCTGATACGGCTCCCGTATTTCTTAATGATCTCCAGCGTACCATCGTTTGATGCGCCGTCTACTACTACATATTCAATATTGGGGTATGTTTGGTTTAGTGCGGATAGCATAGTACGCTCAATATCGCGTGCGTTGTTATATACTATGGTGATGACCGAGAGTACCGGTTGTTTCATGTGTTTTAAGACTTAAGTACCGATTGATAGAGCGAAATATACTGCCCGGCCACTTTTTCGTTGTTAAATACCCTTTTTACTTTGTCACGCGCGGCGGCTGAATAGTTATTCCACGACTGGGTTGTCAGCAGCATCCGCATACCGGCAGCCAGATCGGCTGATGAGCGGAACTCAGCCATATAACCATTGGTTTGATGGTCTATCAGATCGGGAATACCGCCTGTATTAAAAGCCACCACCGGCGTAGCGCAGGCCATTGCCTCCATAATCATGTTAGGCAGGTTATCCTCTATGGATGGAGATACAAACACGTCTGCGAGGCTGTAAACCTCGGCCAGCGCTTCGGGTGAGGTAATGGTGCTCAACTGTTGTACAGGGAAGGGCAATACAGACGTATCAAAGTGCTTGTTTTTACCAAATATCACCACTTCAACAGGCTCGTCCCCCATTGTTGTTTTAAGGTGTGCAAGCGCTTCAACCAGGTAATTGATACCCTTGCGCCGGTCGTTGATATTGGCTGCACCAAATAAAATAACTTTTGCCGCAGTATCTATTTTCCATTTTGCCCTCATCTCCGCTTTTCCTTTTGGGGCGAAAAGCGTAGTATCAATAGGGTTGGGTATAGCCTGCACCATAAAACCTTTTAACAGGCTGCTTTGCATGGCCACTTCGCCCAGCCAGTGGCTGCAGGTTACAATGGATAAGTTTGCTGCGCCATTAAGCATCTTACTTTTACGCAGCCAGCCGCTATGTGAAAGGTCATTATCGTCGGGGTTGCGCAAAAAATAGCAATTGCCGCATTGATTTTTGAAATGATTGCATGGCCCCGAATAATGGCAGCCCCCGGTAAACAACCACATATCATGCAGGGTATAAACAACAGGCTTGTTGAGGGCGAATAAAGCTTTCAGATCATTAACGGATAAAAAGCCGGAGTTGGTCCAGTGCAGGTGTATAATATCGGCTTCCCTTATCACCGGTACTTTACTGATGTCTGTACCGGCATTGGCACTTGAAAAAGCGAAGCGCACTGTTTTATCGCGCTCATAAAACAGCATAAAGGGAATACGCTCCAGCAAAAAATTAATCTTTGCCCACAACTTCCCCCACCATCCCTGGTTAACGGCTAATACATCTGCATGATGGCGGCGTTTATCCTGCACCAGCATTTTCGCGTCAACCTGCTGCTGCCTAAGCGCGTTTAACAAGCGCGTGCAAGCTTCAGCAGCCCCGCCTCCGGCATCAGATGTGTTTATTAATACAACCTTCATTTATTGGGGCAAGTATAACGATACTAAAATAAAAATTTTACTTTTGAATGCCTCATTCGGCTTAAAGTACGGCAAACCTTAATCGGGGTAATATTCATGAGTTTTTTTGGCTACATATTTCAGGACTGGAAAGCTAACCGCGGCAACGTTAAAGGCCGCTTGGTGATGCCGATGTTCAGGCTGGTGAATGCCATTAACCGTTATACTTTTACCAAGATCATCTTTTTTCCGTACCTCATGTTTTATCGCTTTTTTGTGGAATGGCACCTGGGCGTTGAGCTACCGCGCAAGTTAATCATTGGGCGTAACTTTATTTTTTATCATGGCCAGGGCCTGGTGGTTAACAATAAAGCGGTCATAGGCGACAACTGTATTTTACGCAACGGCGTATCTATAGGCAACAAAAAACTGGCCGACGGCAGTTACAGCCGTTGCCCGCGCCTGGGTAACAACGTAGATGTGGGTGCCAATGCCTGCATCATTGGCGATATTACCATTGGCAATAACGTAAGCATTGGCGCAGGCGCGGTAGTTGTAAAAAGCCTGCCTGATAATTGTATAGCAGTGGGTAACCCGGCACGTATATTAGAGAACAAAAAAGTGGCGCAAGCCCTTACTGATGATATTTAATGGAGAATAATTTAACAGACCGCTCGTTCTGGAAATCGTTTTGGGAATCGCGTAAGGGATTGATATTTAAGCTGAAGCCTAACTATGTTTTCGGCGATATCTTAGGTAAACTCATAGCGGAAAAAAACGCTAAAAATGCCATTGAACTGGGTGGCTTTCCCGGCTATTACTCCATCTACCTGAAAAAATACCAGCACCTGCAAACCACCCTGCTCGATTATTTTATCCACCCCGAACTGGTGAATAAGCTGCTTGCCGCTAATGACCTTAAACCGGGCGACACTGATATTATCGAGGCAGACCTTTTTAGCTACCAACCCGAAAAGAAGTTTGATATGGTATTATCATTCGGGTTGATAGAGCATTTTAACGATACCCGGTTTATTATTAATGAGCATCTTAAATTCCTTAAACCCGGGGGTACTTTGTTTATTACCCTACCCAACTTTAAAGGTGTGAACGGCTGGGTACAAAAGAAATTTGATAAAGAAAATTACGATAAGCATAACATCAACAGTATGGACCTCAGCCTGCTGAGAAATAGCTGTGAAGCATTAGGGTTAAAAAATATCGAGGTTTATTACCACGGAAAGTTTACCGTTTGGCTGGAAAATAAATCGGAACAAAAGCCGCTTTCAAAAGCTATTGTTAAAGCTATCTGGCTGGCGGGTAAAGTTTTCACCAAGCTGGTACCGGCCAATGGAACGGCATTGTCGCCCTACATAGTGGTAAAGGCCGATCTATAGCTTATCAGGTTCCCGGAAGTTTAACGCCCGCGGCGCCTAAGTCTTTGATGATCTTTTCCTGCAGATCTATCTTGGCGGTTAAATAATTGGCCGGCTCTACCCAAACATTTACCGTAAACCGCATACCATCCAGTTCAAGCGAAGTTACACCCACGCGCGTGGCCGGCTCGGTTAATATCAGCGGATTTTCTTTTATCGCTTTGTTAATTACTTCTTTCACCTGGTCAACATCTACTACATAGCCCAGCTTCAGTTCAAAATCAAGGCGGCGTTTACCCTCACGGGTTACATTCACTATTACTTCATTGAACAGCTTGCCATTGGGTATAATTACCGTTTTATTATCGGCGGTAAGCAATACGGTATAAAACAGCTGTATGGAGGTTACCTTGCCATCCTGCCCCTGTGCCCGTATGCTATCATCAAGCGCGAAGGGCTTTAATAGCAATATAAGCACCCCACCCGCAAAATTTTGTAAAGTACCGGATAAGGCCAAACCTGCCGCCACACCAAACGCGCCTATCACGGTATTGATCAGCGTTAGCTCAAAACCAACAATGTTCAGCACGCTTATAATGAGCAGTACATACATTGCCGTTATGGACAGGCTAATGATAAATGGCTGCAAAGATGAGTTAACCTTGCGGTGGCTCATGCGTTGTAATAGCCTCGCGCGTATAAAGGATATTACCCAAAGGCCAACCAGGAAAATAATGATGCCGAAGATATATACAGGGCCGCGGTTGATTAACCAATTATGAAAAGTGATGTAAAATTCTTTAAGCTCCATAACAGGAGCCAAAAGTAATACTATTTATTAACTGTAAAGGGTTACAAATAGTTCAGGGCCTTTAAACAGCACCCACTCCACTATCCTGCTGTGTATATGTTTCCTTTTTTCTACTATCTGTTTCATGCCTCAGCATTTGCAAACCCTATGCCTAAGACCCTTAACCCCAATTATGTAACAAATATTTAACAAGTAGCGGTAAAATTGAATTGTATAAACGGCGCAAATAAGCTTTCGGAACCCCAAAACATGCCCGCAAACTACACAGAGGCATTTTTAACGAAAAAGCCCTGTATGTTTTACCATACAGGGCTTTCATATAATTGCCGGCCTTTGATCAATGTTGATTTAAGGCCCGGGGGTTGTGATATTACATCATGCCGCCCATGCCGCCACCCATTGGTGGAGCACCTGCTTTATCATCATCCGGTTCATCTGCTAACACACACTCGGTAGTTAACAGCATTGAAGCGATAGAAGCAGCGTTCTCTAAAGCTACACGGCTTACTTTAGTTGGGTCAATTACACCTGCACCGATCAGGTTCTCAAATTTGTCGGTACGTGCGTTGTAACCAAAGTCGGCTGAGCCTTCTTTAACTTTTTGCACGATGATAGAACCTTCGATACCAGCGTTCTCGCAGATCTGACGAAGAGGCTCTTCGATAGCACGACGGATGATCTGGATACCGGTGTTCTCATCTTCGTTAGCACCTTTCAGGTCAGTTAATGAAGCCACCGCACGGATGAAAGCAACGCCACCACCAGCTACAATACCTTCTTCAACCGCAGCGCGGGTTGCGTGTAAAGCATCATCAACACGGTCTTTTTTCTCTTTCATTTCCACTTCAGATGCAGCACCGATGTATAATACGGCAACACCACCTGACAGTTTAGCTAAACGCTCTTGTAATTTTTCTTTGTCGTAATCAGATGTAGTGGTTTCAATCTGCGCACGGATCTCACCAACACGGGCTTTGATCTGGTCGGCATCACCTGCACCGTTTACGATAATAGTATTGTCTTTATCAACTGAAATCTTCTCAGCCTGGCCTAACATAGAAAGGTCAGCGCTTTCCAGTTTGTAACCGCGCTCTTCAGAAATTACGGTACCACCGGTTAATACGGCGATATCTTCTAACATCGCTTTACGACGGTCACCAAAACCAGGCGCTTTAACAGCAGCAACTTTCAGTGAACCACGGATCTTGTTAACTACCAGAGTAGCTAAAGCTTCACCGTCTAAGTCTTCAGCAATAATTAAAAGTGGTTTGCCGGTTTGTACTTGCTTTTCCAATATCGGCAATAACTCTTTCATTGAAGAGATCTTTTTGTCGTAGATCAAAATGTAAGGGCTATCTAATTCCACTTCCATTTTGTCAGAGTTGGTTACAAAGTATGGAGATAGGTAACCACGGTCAAACTGCATACCTTCTACCGTTTTAACTTCAGTTTCGGTACCTTTTGCTTCTTCAACAGTGATCACACCAGAGGTACCAACTTTTTGCATCGCCTCAGCGATCAGCGCGCCGATCACTTCGTCGTTATTAGCTGAGATAGAACCAACTTGTTTGATCTTGTTGTTGTCTTCGCCAACAGTTTGTGATTGCTCTTTTAAGTTAGCAACAACCTGTGCAACTGCTTTGTCGATACCGCGTTTCAAATCCATTGGGTTTGCACCGGCGGCAACGTTTTTAATACCTGCAGTAACAATAGCTTGCGCTAAAACAGTCGCGGTAGTAGTACCATCACCTGCCACATCAGCAGTTTTAGAAGCTACTTCTTTAACCATTTGCGCGCCCATGTTTTCGATAGGGTCTTTCAGCTCAATTTCTTTCGCTACAGTAACACCATCTTTAGTTACAGCAGGTGAACCGAATTTTTTGTCGATAATTACGTGACGACCTTTAGGGCCTAAAGTAACTTTTACGGCGTTAGCCAGGATATCAACACCGCGTTTTAAAGTATCGCGGGCTTCTACATTATATTTAACTTGTTTTGCCATTTTTTTAAGCTTCGTTTAAATGTTATAAAGTTGTAAGGTTTAAAGGTTGTATCGGATCATTGTAACGTTACAACATTCCAACTTTGCAACCTTTCAACAATTAATTAAATACCGCGTAAATATCAGATTCGCGCATAATCAAATACTCTTTGCCGTCGATATTGATCTCTGTGCCGGCGTATTTACCGTATAATACCTGGTCACCAACTTTAACTGACATTGGGATTAGTGTGCCGGTGGTATCAGCGTATTTACCAGGGCCAACAGCTACGATAGTGCCTTTTTGTGGTTTTTCCTGAGCTGTTTCCGGAATGTAGATACCAGAGGCAGTTTTGGTTTCTGCAGCAGCAGCCTCAACAACCACTCTGTCTGCACTTGGTTTAATGTTTAATGACATAGTAATGTTATTTTGAATTATATAATTTAAGTTTTGTGCTTTGCAATCAACATCAATTATGCCAAGCGGCTTATCCGTATAAAATTGGCATGTTTTTCTGTTTTATTGTCACTTTTAGCTGTCGCGGGTAACACTTGCATAAAACCGGCTTAATAGTAGCGTGCCATCGTGTCAGTTTGCCCGCTTAAAGCACAAAAGGCTCTGGCGCTATGCCAAAGCCTTTTGCAGTATGATGAAAACAGCCTGCTTATTTAGAAGGTGTTTTTTGAGCCGGAGCAGTAGCTGGCGCGGCAGGCACGCTCAATGGTGTGGTTGAAGGCGTAGCCGATGGTTTAGAAATTTGCTTCAATTTTTCTATTGAAGTGCCATCGTCGCTTTTTTGCGCGCCGCCTTTTACCGATACATTGATCACCAATGATAATACCATAATACCAATGGCCAAAGCCCAGGTACCTTTTTCAAGGAAATCGCCTGTTTTTTGCACACCCATTAATTGTGATGAGCCTGAAAAATTTGACGCCAAACCGCCACCCTTAGGGTTTTGTATGAGAACGATGAGGCCTAAAAGCACACATAAAATAATGGTGATAATAATGAGTAATAAATACATTTCTTTTTATATCAATTGGTTTTCTTTTCTAATTCTCCAATACGGGCTGCAAAGTACGTACTTTTTTCCGGGAATTTCAATATTAATTTTTTATAAGTAGCTATGGCTTTATGGTATAGCATCTGATCGGCATAGATACGTGCCAGGGTTTCTGTCACTACTTCGTTCTGGTCTTCCGAACTCTTTTTGGCCTTGTTCTCGTTATCAAGCTTATCTGCCGATAGTGGTTTGATCTGCGGGTCGGTTTGTATAAACCGTTCGATAATTACGTCTTCCTTTTTAGTATGATCAAACTCAACCGGTTCGGGAGTATCTTCGCGCTCAATACCGCTAACAGAAGTAAGGCTAAATATATTTTCGAAATACTGCTGCTGCAGTTCATCCGCCCGCTTTAAATTATCTAAACCCGCCTCTTTAGCATTACCTGCCTGCATGCGATTAACCGGGGCATAAGGCCTCAGGTTTTCGGCATGCTCCTTACGGGTTTTATTTAGCCACCATAAAAAGGTGTAAGGCATTTTATCATCATCGTATCTTGCTACCCGGCCTTCATCTGCCTTGCTTTCGGCAGTTGGCTGGGCGGTGGCATCAATTTGCTGCGCCTGAGTATCCGCATGCTTTGGCGCGCTTTCTGCCGGTTCGGGTTCCTTACGCTCAGCAGCGTTGTAGCCGTTTCCGGCCCGTAGTTCATCAAGTTTTTTGTCAAATAATAAATAGTCGCCGCCTACAATACCGCCTAATATGAGTTTTTCTTCTTCTTCCTGTATTTTCCCCGTTTCAGTATCTGCTTCGGGCTGCGCGTCAGGCTGGTGAAACAATGCCGTAGGTTGTTCGGCATCATCATCATTTTCTACTGTGTCAGGCTCGCTGAAACGATGTTCGGTAGTTATTTCAGGCTTAAAGTCGTTCTGAGAAGTGGCGACAAAGCCAATATCATCAATGCTTACGATCTCATCGTATACCTCATCCTCAATAGGCTGGTCGGTTGCTGGTTGCTCAGCCGGCTGCACGGGAGGCACATCGCGCTTAGGGAAGCGTGAGGCGAAACGGTAGCCATTATCTGCCTCCGGTACATTTTGCTGCTCCTGATGAATGCCAGCAGGCTGCTCAACTTCCGGCGCGGTGGGTATAACAGGCTCCTGTGTTAAAGGCTCTTCAGCATGAGCCATAACCTCATGGTTAGTTTGTTCTATATGCGCATCCGCGAGATCCGGGCTTTCTTCAATCGCCGGTATCTCTGTTTTTTCAGCTTCGTTTGGTTGCTCTACCGGCAGCGCTTCAATTTCAGTTACGCTATCAGTAACATTTTCCTTATCTTCACTGGCAGCGTATAAACGTTCATCTTCCTGACCTGTTACAACAGCACCCGCCGTTTCATTTACTGTTGGCAGGGGTGCTTCCACCGAAAGGATATCGTTATCTGTTACAACCGTATCAACATATTGTGCTTGTTCCCCGCTATCCTGTACCGATGGCTCAACATGGTTTTTAGCCACCGGCATAACCAAATCAATAATAGCGCTGCTATCAACCAAAGGCAGCCCGGCGGTGTTATTCACAAATTTATATAATATACGAGGGGCAACATAAGTGGCAGCCCTGGCAATTTGCGACTCGCCGGCGACACGGGCAAGCATAGCCTGCAGCAAACCGCTTTGCGGATAATCTTTCGTCAGCCTTTCAAGGCTTTGCAGGTAGGATGCGCCGTTATCAGCCGGATTAGCCAATAAGTTCCAGAAAATCTCTTTTTGCCGGTTATCTATATATTGATCCACGTTGGTCGGTCTGTTTATTAATTACCAGTTGGCAAACGCCCTGTTAAATATGTCTTCTGTAAGTTGCTTGTTAATATCGGCAATTAAAGCCTGTTCCTGCGAAGCTATATCACCTTTATAATCAGCATAGCGCGTAAAAGTTTCATCAAAACTAAGCTTTTTATCGGCTTCGTAAGTATATTTTACTTTAACAGATATGGTTAAACGGCTGGCTCCCGCAATAGGCGGCGCACCGCCCGTGGTTGCCTGTATAGATACCGGCGCTATGGTATAACTGGTAATAGCGCCACTCATGGTGGCATTAGCCTCGCCCCTTACAATACTCAGGTTAGTGGTAGTACGTATACGGTTCTTTAATGCCTCGGTGAAAGACTGGCTTAAAGTGGGCACTACCAGTTGGGCATTGTTCTCGAAAAACTCAATATCAATAGTTTTGAGGCCCGGGGGTATGGAAGCGCCATTTAGCGACAGTTTGTATGAGCATGATGCAAAAAGCATAACCACTATACCAAGCCCTGCCATAACACCTGCTAATAACTTTTTACTCATGTTAATTGGTCTGTTTACAGATCTAATTCCTTTATTTTTCGGTACAGCGTACGCTCGGATATGCCCAGTTCATTAGCAGCTAATTTACGCTTGCCTTTGTGTTTTTTCAAGGCTTTTCTGATCAGGTCCGATTCTTTTTCAACCAGTGAAAGCGATTCTTCTACTTCCTCGTGATGGTGTGTGATGTCGAAATCCTTGCCGCCGCTATTTATATTAGAGTTAACGGGCTGCTGTAAAGTAAATTGTGGTTCGCTGATATTGGCCTGCGGTAATTCAATATCACGGTAAAGCTGCGTAATGGCTTGCGGGTTACCCTGGTAAGCGGGGCTTACACCGCCATGCTCAATAATATCGGCAACCAGTTTCTTTAGCTCTATCATGTCGCGCTTCATATCAAACAATACCTTGTATAATATGTCGCGTTCGGAGAAATCTTCCTTAGGCTGGTTATCCAGGCGCATGGGCAGGTTTGTTCTGCCTGTTTCGTGCGGAATGTAGTTCAGTAAAGTTTGTGCCGTAATAACACGGTCGCGCTCCAGAACAGCCAACTGCTCGGCCATGTTCTTTAACTGCCTTACATTACCCGGCCAGGAATAATTGGCTAATACCTGCTGGGCATCATCATCCAACTGGATTGGCGGTGTGCGGTATTTATCTGTAAAATCTGCCGTAAACTTGCGGAACAATAAAAATATATCCTCCTTACGTTCACGCAATGGTGGTATCTTTAAGGGTACGGTATTTAAACGATAATAAAGGTCCTCACGAAACTTACCGGCTTTAACCGCCTCATAAACATCAACATTGGTGGCCGCTATTACGCGCACATTGGTTTTTTCTACCTTTGAGGAGCCCACGCGGATATACTGCCCCGACTCCAGCACGCGCAGTAAACGTGCCTGCGTTCCCAGCGGCATCTCGGCAATCTCATCCAGGAAAATAGTGCCGCCGTTAACGGTTTCAAAATAGCCCTTACGTTCGCCAACGGCACCCGTATAAGCCCCTTTTTCATGCCCAAAAAGTTCCGAGTCGATCGTCCCCTCGGGTATGGCGCCGCAGTTTACCGCTATGAACGGCCCATGCTTGCGCGGGCTCATCTGGTGAATGATGTGCGAAAACACTTCCTTACCGCTACCGCTTTCTCCGGTAATGAGTACCGAAATATCAGTAGGCGCAACCTGGTTGGCAATGTTTATAGCCCGGTTAAGCAACGGCGAGTTGCCGATGATACCGAAGCGTTGTTTAATTTCTTGAATATCCATATTTCATAAGAATCAAGAACCAAGAGTCAAGAATCAAGAAGTGTTTCGGCTTTTAATATTCGTTCACGAAATGAAAAAAGCATTCGTTGAACTTCAGATAATACCTGTAAACAGTTCTGTAACTTATCTTCTGATCCATAGTGCCTTCGTTCACATATTAGCAATTGTGTTTCAAGCTCAAAGGAAGATGATATTGCAATCGCTAAAAATTCCGCGAAGTGCTTATTGGTGTTTTTTCCTGAACCTTCTGCTATATTAGATGGTACAGAACAAGAACACCTGTTAATTTGATCAATTAAGTTATATCGTTCATTAGCCGGCAGGTCTTTACAATACTCAAAAGCTTTATCGGCCAAATCCATCGCTTTTTCCCATACTCTCAAATTTTTAAAATTATGTCGCATGCGGCTCGGCCAGATCTTGTTTCTTGATTCTTGTTTCTTGCCTCTTAAATAATCTTCCCTATTAATGTCGCTGTGGTACAGCGTTCAACCAGTACATTGGCGTATTGGCCGGGCTTGTAGCCTTCTTGTACCGGGAACACCACCATAGCGTTTTTATCGTTACGGCCACAATAGTCCTTGTCAGACTTTTTGGAGTACCCCTCTATCAGCACCCTTTCCACACGCCCGAGGTGTTGCTGCAAACGCACGTATGAATACTGCTGTTGTTTAGCTACTACCTGTTTCAAACGCATCGCTTTTATCGGTTCCGGTATGTCATCGGCATACCGCTTGGCTGCCAGTGTACCCGGGCGTTCGCTATACATAAACATATACGCGTAATCATACTGTACATAGTCCATCATGGTTAGCGTATCATTATGCTCTTCCTCCGTTTCTGTACAAAAGCCGGTAATAATATCTGTAGATATGGCGCAATCCGGTATAATGCGACGGATAGCATCCACTCGTTCCATATACCAGGCCCTATCGTACGTACGGTTCATTAACTCCAGTATACGGCTGTTACCGCTTTGTACCGGCAGGTGTATGTAGTTACAAATGTTATCGTATTTAGCTATGGTGTACAACACCTCATCCGTAATATCTTTGGGGTGAGAGGTTGAGAACCTTACCCGCAGATCGGGGTGGATCAATGCCACCATCTCTAACAGATTGGCGAAGTTAACTACGTCAGCAGCCTCACCTAAATCCTCTGCAGACTGCTCACTGCCATCTGCCAATTGTGAGGCATTCCATTTATACGAATCCACGTTTTGCCCAAGCAGGGTAACTTCGCGGTAACCTTTATCAAACAGGTCCTGGCATTCGGCCACTATAGAATGCGGGTCGCGGCTGCGTTCGCGGCCGCGGGTAAACGGAACCACACAGAATGAACACATGTTATCGCACCCGCGCATGATAGACACAAAAGCGTTAATGCCATTGCTATTCAAACGCACAGGACTAATATCCGCATAGGTTTCTTCACGGCTTAGCAGCACATTTACAGCACGCTGCCCTTCGTCAACCCGGTCAATCAAATTAGGCAGGTCGCGGTAGGCATCTGGGCCAACCACTACGTCAACCAGTTTTTCTTCTTCTAAAAATTTAGATTTCAGGCGCTCGGCCATACAGCCCAGTACGCCTACTACCATACCCGGGTTTTTACCTTTGGCGCCGGCAAATTCTTTTAGCCTGTTACGCACACGCGTTTCGGCATTTTCACGTATGGAGCAGGTGTTTATAAACACCACGTCGGCATTGTTGTAATCGCTGGTGGTTTCAAAACCTTTTTCGGCTAAAATAGAAGCTACTATCTCGCTGTCAGAAAAATTCATGGCGCAGCCATAGCTCTCAATATATAGCTTACGGCCATTGTTTTTTTCAACCGGCTCTAATACTAAAGCCTCTCCCTGCCTGCTCTCATCGTGCGTTTTATCCGGTGTAAGAAATTCCATTTTAAAAACTAAGAATTAGGTTGCAAACCTACATAAAATTTAATTAACAGCGTGACAGTTTGTCAGCATTTAACAATTACCACTCTTTGTTGTTGTAAACATACGCTTCACAAATACAAGCTACCTTATATGGAAACAAATAAGCCGAAACGAAGGTGGCCTCAAGTGCTGCTCATTACCGGATCCGTAATATTGGTAGTTGGTTGTGTTATCGCTATTTTCATAAATGGTTACCTGGCTTCTAAATTATCGAAGAAGTTACAAGCGGCTGTATTACAGGGCAGTGACAGTTTATACAGTATTGAACCGGGAAACGTAAAAATCAGTATTCTGCAAGGTAAAGCGACCGTTTACGATATTCAACTGAAACCTAATCTATCGCTGTATCGTGAAAAGCAAAAGCGAAACGTCCAGGTACCCAATACGCTTTACAGTTTGCAAGTGCAAAGGGTGATCATTACCGGCGTTAAGCTGAGCGACATTTATTTTAAAAACGAGCTGAACATTGATAAAATAATGGTTGAACAGCCTGAGATCACCTCCGGCACCTATGCTAACCAACCCGATACCGGGCGAAAAGACAAGCGCACCCTTTACCAGAAAATCTCCGGGACTTTCCGCGCTGTAAGTGTGGGTGGGATCATTTTAAGTAACATTCGTTTGAAAAGCACAAATTACACGGGTAAAAAACCTTTGGTTACTTCATTTAAAGATCTGGACATTATTGGCAATGATCTTTTGATCAGCAAGGACTCTCAGCAGGATACCAGTCGTTTTTTATTTTTTAAGGACGTGAATACCACCCTACGGAATTATACCAGCCGGTCTGCCGATGGGCTTTACACCTTTAAGGTAAAGCAAGTAAGCTTAAGCACCCAGCATCAAAAGCTCAGCGTTAGTGGCATAGACTTAATGCCGGTACCTTACCCTGAATTTTTCCAAAAGAGCAAAAAAGACCGTTTCAAACTGCACCTGCAAAACATAACACTCCATAATTTCGACATTTCTGCTTACCGGTCAACCCAAATTGTTAGTGTAAATAAAGCGGTAATTGATACCGGCGTAATGGAACTGTATAGCAACTACAATGGCACTCCTAAAACCACCGATCGCCTGGTTACTTTTCCCAATTGGGCAGTTAGAAATCTGCTGCCTATGCCTGTTAATGTAGATACGCTTATTATTAAACAAATGGCTTTCACCTACGCCGAACGAAATGGCAAGTCGAAGAAATTTGGTTTGTTAAAGTTTACGGATATTAATGGCAGGTTCGGCAACATTACCAACCGTAAAAGCCTGCTACAGAAAAACCCCATCTGTACGGCTAATATCAGCAGCTTGTTTTTGGGTAAAGCAAAGTTTAACCTGCATTTCACCTTTAACCTTACAGATGCCAATTACAGTTATAGCTATAAGGGCCGCCTTGCACCAGTTAATTTAACTACCGTTAATCCGGTGCTGATGCCATTGGCTATGGTAAAAATTAACAAGGGGCAATTAACCTCGTTTAATTTTAATGTTAACAGCACACAAAAAACATCAAAAGGCACGGTATCTTTCCTGTACAAGGATCTTAATGTGGACGTATTAAGGCCCGACTACACCAAAAATACACTCATTTCTACCCTGGCCAATACGTTTGTGCTAAAACATGATAACCCCGACGATGGCAGCAGAACCCCGCGGCTGGCTAATGTAATTTACATACGCCCGGCCAGTTTCCCTTTCTTTAAAACCATATGGCATGTGTTGCTTAATGGCATTAAAAACTGCGCGGGCATTGGCCCAGCCCAAGAGAAAAAGCTGGAAGCCAGCGAGCATATTGCAGACAAAAAGGAGCAGGACAAGCTGCTGAAAAAAGCAAAGGAAGAAAAAGAAAAGGAGGACAAAAAGTTTAAGGAGAAATTAAAAAAGAAGAATTAGCGCGTTTCACTCTTGCTTTTGAAACTATGCTTCAAGATGCTTACCTTAAGCCATGCAATTGCTGCGCGCTTACCTAAACGATTTTGTTTCGCTCCTTTTTCCGAGGCTGTGCCCCGCCTGTAATGCCAGCCTGGTAGCAGGCGAAAAGATCATATGCACCGATTGCCGCTACAACCTGCCATTTACCAATTTTCAGGAGCAGGCCGATAATATAGTAGCCCGACAGTTTTGGGGTAAATTAAATATTGAAAGCGCGTACGCGTTATATTACTTCAACAAAGGCGGCAGGGTGCAAAACCTGGTACATCATTTAAAATATAAGGATATGCCCCAAATTGGTAATGTACTGGGCGAGATAAGCGGCATGCAATTAAAAAGCCATCCCATAATAGCCCATACCGATTTGGTAATACCCGTGCCCTTGCATAAAAAGCGGTTAAAGGAGCGCGGTTATAATCAAAGCGCGCACTTTGCAGAAGGTATTGCCAGCGTACTGGGCTGCGGAGTTGAAACCGGAAACCTGGTAAGAAAAGTAGCTACAGAAACGCAAACGCATAAATCGCGCTTTGCCAGGTTTAAAAATATGCAGGAAGTTTTTGAAGTGAAGTTTCCCGACCGTCTTGCCGGCAAACACTTATTACTGGTTGATGATATTATTACCACCGGCTCAACGCTGGAGGCCTGCGGAGCCGCGCTGTTAAAAATACCTGGGCTAAAATTAAGCATAGCCACCATTGCTTACGCGGAGTAAGGGTTAATCTATTAGAGATTGGTTAAGTAATTAAAGCTCCTAATCTCTAATCACAAATCTTTGATCAACTAACTATTGCTTCTGATACCTGCTTAATTTTTCAAACAGCGTGGCAGGGTCAAAAGGTTTAAGGATATAATCATTCATACCCGCGGTTTCTATCTGGCCCATCTGGTTGCTCAGCATAGAAGCGGTTAAAGCGATGATGGGTAACTTTTGAAAATAAGGCTCGTTCTTCGCACGGATAATACCGGCTGCTTCCAAACCACCCATGATAGGCATATGGATATCCATCAGCACAGCATCATAATTTTGTTGAGCTTCCAGTTTTTCAATAGCTTCTTGCCCGTTCTCGGCAAAATCCGCGGCGGCGCCCCACTTTTTCAGCACTTTATTGATCAAAAGCCTGTTTATCTGATTGTCATCAACCACTAATACATTAATGTTTAACGTTGTATCCACTTTATTGCTATTATTAACCGGGCGTTGTTTTAATTTATTAAACGTAATAGTGAACCAAAACACCGAGCCTTCGCCCAACACGCTATCAACGTTGATGCGTGAGTCATGCAGTTCTATTAAACGCTTACTTATAGCCAGCCCCAACCCTGTGCCG
The DNA here is from genome assembly GCA_001898335.1 of Mucilaginibacter sp. 44-25. Lineage (GTDB taxonomy): Bacteria > Bacteroidota > Bacteroidia > Sphingobacteriales > Sphingobacteriaceae > Mucilaginibacter. The sequence goes on from MKTS01000008.1 coordinate 44,510, forward strand.
CCATACTTACGTGTGGTGTCGGTTTCGGCCTGCTTAAAAGATTCAAATATCGTCCCCAGCTTATCCTCTGCAATGCCAATACCGGTATCAGCTACGCCAAAACGTATGCGCACAGTATCATTATGTTGTTCAATTACCTTGAGGTCGATGTTCACTCCGCCACGGCTGGTAAATTTAACAGAATTACTTACCAAATTCAACAAAATCTGCACAAGGCGTTGCCTGTCGCCGATAATTGTGTCGGGCACGCCATCGTCAACGCTGCATGTTAGCGATATATTTTTTTCCTGAGCCTTATATTTCATCGATGCAACAATGCTTTGCACCACATCGCGCAGGTTAACGGCAGCCTTTTCCAGCTCGATGTTACCCGTTTCAATTTTGGTGAAATCGAGCAGGTCATTAATGAGGGTCATGAGGTTCTCTGCTGAAAATTTTAATACGCCCAGGTTCTCTCTTTGAGACTCGCCCGGGTTATCCTCCAGCAGTAGGTGCGACATGCCGATGACCGCGTTTAGCGGTGTGCGTATCTCATGGCTCATTACCCCTATAAACATATCTTTTGCACGGCTCAGCTGCAAGGCCTCCTCTTTTGCCGCTATCAGTTCCAACTCGGCCTTTTTCTTGGCAGTAATGTCAATTATGGTTTCGATATACTTTTCTACCCGGCCATTCTCCCCTACGATAACAGAGTTGATCACCGATATCCACAGTGGCTGCCCGTCCTTACGGTAAATCAGCAGATCAACCTCAAAAGACTGCTTTTGGGCGGAGAGCTCGCGGGCTTTTTCAATAATAGAAAAATCTGTTAGCTCGCCTTTTAGTGAATCTCCCAGATGTTTTCCCTTTATATCGGCCAGGGTATAACCCGTTATTTTTTCAAACGCGTTGTTTACCCATTGCACGCGGCCATCCCCATCGTTTATCACTACGCCACTGTTGGCTTTGCTGGCTACTAACGATAGCATTTTTAGTTGATCTTCGGTTTTCTTTCGCTCAGATATATCCACCATTACTCCTATCTGGCGGTCAACAGCGCCGTCCTCGTTAAATAAGGGGCTATTAGATATATATACCCAGGCAGTAGAACGATCTTTCTTATATATCTTTATCTCTACCTCGTAAGGGCGGTTTTCTTTCACCGCCTGTACCGCGCTTTCGAAAACAGCCAGGTTAGTTTCCTCACCTATTAATAATGTGCCTACGGTTTTATCTTTCAGATCGGCAAGGGAGTAGCCAATAATGCCCTCCATGGCTTCATTCATCCAAACAATGCGGCCTTCGCCATCTCTTATGAAAATTCCGCTTGGTGATTTACGCGCGGCGAACGACAGTATCTCTACATTATGTTCGGCTTGTTTACGCTTGGTAATGTCTATAATGATACGGATATGCTTTTCTACCCGGCCATCCTCGGCATAAATAGGGGAATTATTAACAGATATCCATATAGGCTGCCCCTGTTTGGTATTCAGCGACAGATCTATCTCATAAGGTATGCCTTTTTCACGCGCCTCGAGCATGTTACGTTCAGCGGCATGATCGGCCGGTTTACCTTGTAACACATCCCCCAGAAAGCGCCCGCTAACATCATCAAGGCCATAACCTGTAATATCTTTAAAAGCGGCATTTACCCAAACTACCTCGTCGCTGGCATTACTGATCACCACACCATTCTTTATCCTGCTGGCCACCAGTGATAGCTCGCGGGTTTCGGTAACCAGGTGGTGCTGGTAAGTGGTATCGCGGCCGCTTGCATACCATTTCCCATTCAAGAAGCGGGCGGTCCAGCTGATGTGCTTTATCTCGCCATTACGCGTAACTGTTTCTGTTTCCAGCTCAAATGAAGTTTGCGCCCTGATAGATTCGGCAATCAAGGGCGCGTATTTTTCGCGGTTGTGGCCTACCACGTAATCCCACAGCGACCGGCCTATGGCCCGCTCGGGTTTATATCCCAAAACGGATGTAACGGCATCATTAATAAATTCGACGCGGGCATTTTCATCCGCGATCAAATGAATTTCGGCAGAACTGTTAAAAAGGGTCGAATATTGCTTGTGTACTTCGAGGCTTTGTTCCAGCTCCTTTTTTTGCTTGCGTAACAACAGGTGCGACATAGCCTCGCCCGCCAGCGTGGTGAGCGCGTCGCGCTGCTCATCGGTGAGGTCTTTAGGTTGCTGGTCAAAAACGCAAAGGGTTCCTATACGGTATCCCTGGGGGTCTATCAGCGGTGCGCTGGCATAAAAGCGTACGCCAAAATCACCCTTCACAATGTCCGCTTCGCAAAACAATTCGTTCTTTGAAGCGTCGGGTACTACAACAAGATGGCTATTAAGAATAGTGTGCCTGCAAAAAGAATTTTCAAGCGGAATAAAATCAATGTCGTACCCTATTTTTGCCTTAAACCACTGCCTTTTATCATCAATAAAAGTGATAAAAGCCAATGGCGCCTGGCATATATAGGATGCCAGGCGGGCTATGGCATCAAACTCTTTTTCGGGAGGCGTATCTAAAACATCATAAGAATTTAGCGCGGCCAAACGCTGCCGTTCTGTTTCTTCTGGATGTTGCAGATCCGCTTTAATCATTAGTTAAGTTAATCCTCCCGATACAATGGAAAATCCTCCATTAATTTATGTACTTTTTTACGAATTTTCTTAATAGAAGTTTCATTTTCCGGATCGTTAATTACGCCATCTATCAGATCTACTATGGTTTCCATATGTTTTTCTTTTAAACCACGGGTAGTAATAGCAGCCGTACCCAAACGGATACCTGATGTAACAAACGGAGATTTATCGTCATATGGCACCATATTTTTATTTGCGGTGATATCGGCTTCTACCAGGGCATTCTCAGCCGCTTTACCGGTAATGTTCTTATTACGCAGGTCAATCAGCATCAGGTGGTTATCAGTGCCGCCTGAAATGATCTCATAACCGCGGGCAACCAACGCTTTAGCCATAGCAGCGGCATTAAGTTTTACCTGGGCTATATATTTCATGTAGCTATCAGACAGTGCTTCGCCAAAAGCTACCGCTTTGGCAGCAATAATATGCTCTAAAGGGCCACCTTGTGTACCGGGAAAAACAGCCATATCCAACAATGACGACATCATACGGATCTCGCCTTTTGGTGTTTTTAAGCCCCACGGGTTCTCGAAATCCTTACCCATCATAATTAAACCACCACGCGGGCCGCGCAGCGTTTTGTGGGTAGTGGTGGTAACAATATGGCAATGCGGCAGCGGATCTGTTAATAAACCACGGGCAATTAAACCTGCCGGATGCGAAATATCAGCCAGTACCAAAGCACCAACTTTATCAGCCACGCTGCGGATAAACGCATAATCCCAATCGCGTGAATAGGCCGAAGCACCGCAGATGATGAGTTTTGGTTTTTGCTCTAAAGCAACGCGCTCTAATTGTGCATAATCAATTAAGCCGGTTTCTTTTACCACACCGTAAAAATGCGGCTCATATAATTTACCGGAAAAGTTTACCGGTGAGCCGTGGGTTAAGTGGCCACCATGTGAAAGATCAAATCCTAATATTTTATCGCCGGGGTTAAGCACCGCAAGCATAACCGCCGCGTTGGCCTGGGCACCTGAGTGGGGTTGTACGTTGGCCCATTCAGCATTAAACAATTGCTTGGCACGCTCAATGGCAATGGTCTCAATCTCATCAACCACCTGGCAGCCGCCGTAATAGCGTTTGCCCGGCAAACCTTCGGCATATTTGTTGGTAGCCACAGAACCAGCCGCTTCCATTATCTGGCGGCTAACAAAGTTCTCTGATGCGATAAGCTCAATGCCTTCTTCCTGGCGCTGCTGCTCTTCTTCTAACAGCTTGAATATTAATTTATCTCTTTTCATTATGGTGTTTTAAAAAACGATGCTAAGTTAGGGATTAAGGAGCTAAAAGTCGAAGGCATTTTTAAAGCCGAAAGCTAAAAGTCCAAAGCTGAAAGCTGGCAGTACCAAAAACCATAACCATACGAAGTAAAAGCTTTTGACCTGCTGATGAGATTGCCGCGTATCCCGATATTCATCGTGATTCTCGCAATGACATTTTTTTCATATTTCAACTTCCCGCTTTAGGTTCAATCCAAAAGTTATTAAAGCCCAGGCCAATAGTTATCTCTATGGCTTCCTGTTGCAGCATCTCCAGTACGGCTAAAAAATTGTAGATAAAATGTACCTTGTTTTCGCTGTTGCCGGCAATGTGCTTAAAGTCCATTTTTTTGTTAATGCTGAGCAGATGCTTGATAGCTTCTTTCTGCTTTTCAATAGTATAAGGATATTGCACTACCGTGTGGTGCACTTCCTGGCTGCGTGTATTGTAGTTACGCATGAGGCGGTGATATACAATCATCAGCTTGTAGAGGTTCAGTTCTGATAGTTCTTCGCCGGGTACGGCTACTTTCTCTACCTGCTCCAGATCGGCTTTTATGTTACCACGCCTTTCCTGTTTAAAACGCTCCTCCTCAAAAGGGCGCAGTTCATCGCACAAAACCTTAAACTTTTTATATTCGATCAGTTTACGGATCAGCCCTTCTTTGGTATCTATCTCGTTTTCCTCGTCGCCGGTGTTGTGGCGGGGCAAAAGCATTTTCGCTTTTATCCGCATCAGGGTAGCCGCAACAAATATGAACTCACTCGCCAGTTCCATATTCAGCACGGTCATCTGGTGAATGTAGTTCAGGAAATCGTCGGTAATGCGGGCAATGGGAATGTCGTGTATGTCCAGTTCATCGCGTTCAATAAAAAACAGCAGCAGGTCAAAAGGCCCTTCAAACTGCGGTAATTTTATGGCGAACGCGTCATCGGTCATTTGTCAAAAATACAGCTATTTAGCTGTAAAAAAATATAAATCACAAATAGCAAAACAATAATTACCTTTAATATATTCCAATTAAATTACCTTACTTTGTAAGTTATATTACAGTCACGAAATAATTAAATGCAGGTACCCGCCGGTGAACTTTTAAGTACAATAAACTTTCCTACTGATCTTAAGCAGTTAAAAGAAGACCAGCTTGAACAAGTTTGTAACGAACTGCGCCAATATATTATTGACGTAGTATCGGTTAATGGTGGCCATTTCGCGGCCAGCTTAGGCACTGTAGAACTCACAGTAGCGCTACAATATGTGTTAAACACCCCTTACGACCAATTGGTGTGGGATGTAGGCCACCAGGCTTACGGCCACAAGATATTAACCGGCCGCAGGGATAATTTCCATACCAACCGCGTTTACGGTGGTATAAGCGGTTTCCCAAAACGCAGCGAAAGCATTTTTGATACGTTTGGCGTGGGGCACTCGTCAACCTCTATTTCTGCCGCTTTGGGTATGGCCGTGGCCTCTCAATACAAGGGGGAAACTGACCGCCAGCACGTTGCCGTTATTGGTGATGGTGCCATGACCGCCGGTTTAGCCTTTGAGGCGCTCAACCACGCCGGTATTGAAAACTCTAACCTACTGGTGATCCTTAACGACAATAATATGTCGATAGACCCTAACGTGGGTGCATTAAAGGAATACCTTACCGATATTACCACATCAAAGCCTTATAACCGTTTCCGCGATGATATTGCTACGGTGCTGTCAAAGATCTCATCGATGGGGCCGGATGCCTTTAAGATCGCTAAGAAGATCGAGAAAAGCATCAAAGGCACTTTACTTAAACGCAGCAACTTTTTTGAGGCGCTTAAGTTTCGCTATTTTGGCCCGGTTGACGGCCACGATGTAAAACATCTGGTAAAATTACTGCGCGACCTGCGCGATATACCCGGCCCTAAACTCCTGCATTGCATTACCACAAAAGGTAAAGGCTATGCACTGGCAGAAAAAGACCAGACCAAATGGCACGCACCCGGTTTGTTCGATAAGATTACCGGTGAGATAAAAAAGACCAAATATGATAAGCCACAACCGCCTAAATACCAGGATGTGTTTGGCCATACCATTATAGAACTGGCTGAAGCTAACCCTAAAATTATGGGGATTACACCGGCCATGCCATCAGGCTGTTCATTAAACCTGATGATGAAAGCCATGCCTAACCGCGCGTTTGACGTAGGCATTGCCGAGCAGCACGCTGTTACCTTTAGTGCCGGTTTAGCTACCCAAGGTTTGGTTCCTTTCTGTAACATCTATTCCAGCTTTATGCAAAGGGCTTATGACCAGGTGATACATGACGTTGCCATACAAAAGCTTAACGTAGTGATGTGCCTTGACCGTGCCGGCTTTGCCGGAGCAGACGGAGCCACCCATCATGGCGCTTATGACCTGGCTTACATGCGTTGCATCCCTAACTTAACGGTGTCTGCACCGATGAACGAGGAAGAGTTGCGCAACCTGATGTTTACCGCCCAGCAGGATGATATGGGGCCATTTGTAATACGTTACCCTCGTGGTAACGGCGTAATGGTTGACTGGCAACGCCCAATGAAAGCCATACCTGTAGGCAAAGGCCGCAAAATTTGCGACGGTGAAGAAGTGGCAATATTAAGTATAGGTGCCATTGGCAACGAAGTGGTTAAAGCCACCGGGCAGTTACACCTTGAAGGTTATTTCCCGGCCCATTATGATATGCGCTTTGTGAAACCGCTTGATGAAGCTTTACTGCACGAGGTTTTCCAGAAATATCCGTACGTAATAACTATAGAGGACGGTTGCCTTGAAGGTGGCATGGGATCGGCAGTGTTAGAATTTATGGCCGATAACAATTACAAATCACAAGTGATACGCCTTGGCATCCCGGATGAATTTATAGAACACGGCGAACAACCCGAGCTATGGGCCGAATGCGGTTACGATGCAGCATCAATAGCCGCCCGGGTTAAGCAATACGGCATACTCAGAGAAGCAGCGCAAACGATTGCTTCATAAAATATAACAAGAGCGATGGATGACCATCGCTCTTATTGGTTAAAGTACATCATATCTCCATATAACAGATTACAAAAATTTTTAATTATTTGATTATTAAGGCTATATTCAGGAATTAATCTAAACCTGACACAATGGACTTTAAAGATCAAATTTTACAATTTGCATCGCGAGTTGAGAAACTTTGCACGCAGATTCAAACTGAAGAGGCTACAAAAAATGCCTTGATTATGCCTTTTATTCAACTATTGGGCTACGACGTGTTCAATCCTTTTGAAGTGAATCCAGAATTTATTGCTGATATAGGCATTAAAAAAGGGGAAAAGGTCGACTATGCTATAATGACTGATGGGAAACCAATTTTGCTGATTGAATGCAAACATTACACCCAAGATCTGAACCCCCATAATTCACAGCTATTCAGATATTTCATACGACGGATGCAAAATTCGGCCTTTTGACAAATGGCATAAATTTCAGGTTTTATACAGATTTGATAACTCCAAACAAAATGGACGAAAAGCCTTTTTTTGAGTTTAAAATCACTGACATCAAAGACAACGAAATCGTCGAATTGAAGAAATTCCACAAGTCATATTTCGACATTGGCAACATAACTAACACAGCAAGTGAGTTAAAATACTTAAACCAGATAAAGCATTCATTGAATGAGGAATTTGGTGACCCATCTGACGAATTTGTAAAATATTTTACAAGGAAAGTTTACCCCGGCACCATTACTCAAAAAGTTTTAGAGCAATTTAAGCTTATTACCAAAAAAGCTTGCTCTTTATACATAAGCGATATTTTGAATGAACGATTTAAGTCGGCTTTAGAAAAAGAAACCCAAAATGAAGAGCCTCTTACCACAATTACTCCGGCAGAACAAGAATCTTCCGATGGTGTTGTAACATCTGAAGATGAGATTATGGGTCATATGATTGTTAGAGCAATATTATCAGAAAAGATAAACGCAAAACGTATTGTGATGAGAGATGCTTTAAGCTATTGTGCGATCCTATTAGATGATAATAACAGAAAGCCAATTTGCCGATTTTATTTTAGTGAAAAGAAAAAATCCATTTCAATAGTTGATAGCAATAAATCATTTGTGAAGACAGAGATTTCCGATTTAAATGATATTTATCAACTAAAGAAGGCCTTATTTGATACGATTGATATGTACGATAAATAAACCCGTCATTATTATATTGTGTAAGAATTAAATGCACATTGCATGCATTGATTCATGCAATGTGAGCAATTTTCGGCTAAAGCCCTATTGGGATTTTCTAATCCGTTGGCTGAAGCCAACGGCAATGATATCTCAAATAACCATTTTTCATTCCCGTCCCATTTATGGGGCGGGAATTGTGCCCAAAGTAAGAGGCTTTAGCCAAATAATAATGCAAGCAGCTATATTGCTAAACAGGAAGAGCGATGATTACTCATCGCTCTTTTAGTACCATTTAGGCTGAAGACAACGGCAATGACATCTCAAATGACCATTTTCATTGCCGTCCCATTTATTGGGCGAGCCTTGTGCACAATGCAAGGGGCTTTAGCCAAATAATAAATGCAAGCAGCTATATTCCCAAACAAGAAGAGCGATGAGTAATCATTGCTCTTTTAGTATCATTGGCTTCAGCTAATGGCAATGATTATCAAAAAGCCATTTTCATTGCCGTCCCATTTATGGGGCGGCAATTGTGTACAATGTAAGAGGCTTTAGCCAAATAATAAATGCAAGCAGCTATATTGCTAAACAAGAAGAGCGATGACTACTCATTGCTCTTTTAGTACCATTTGGCTGAAGCAAACGGCAATGATTAATCAAAAAGCCATTTTCATTGCCGTCCCATTTATGGGGCGGGCATTGTGCCCAATGTAAAAGGCTTTAGCCAAAATAATAATGTAAGCAGCTATATTGCTAAACAAGAAGAGCGATGAGAGATCATCGCTCTTCTTGTAATCAATTCCTCGCAAGTTGTGCCTTTGGCAACTCTTTGCGCGGGATCATATCTTTACGTTCTGATGTATTGTACACAAACGATGCGACGATGGTAGCAGCCTGTTTGAGGTCATCCTCGCTCAGGCGGTCATAGGTATCCTGGTTACTGTGGTGGGTACGGGTACCGTAATCCATGGCATCCTGTATGAACTGGAAGCCCGGCAGGCCAACGGCGTCAAATGAAAGGTGATCGGTACCGCCGGTGTTGCCAATGGTAACCGTTCCCGCGCCCAGGTCTTTAAATGGATTTAACCATGCCTGGAAAATAGGGCCTGCAGCGCTATCGCCTTGCAGGTAAATACCACGGATCTTACCGGTACCATTATCTAAATTGTAGTAAGCATCCAACTTAGCCTGCTCCGGTTTTAATTCCATAGTTTTAGGATCGCCAAAGTGGGTAGCTACATAACCACGAGATCCAAACAAGCCCTGCTCTTCTGAGCTCCATAAAGCTATGCGGATGGTGCGCTTTGGTTTAAAGCCAATGGCTTTTAAAATGCGCATAGCCTCCATCATTACCGCGCTGCCTGCGGCATTATCTGTAGCGCCGGTAGCACCATGCCACGAGTCGAGGTGGCCACCTATCATTACCACCTGTTCTTTCAGTTTTTTATCAGTACCCGGTATTTCGGCAATAACGTTATAACCCTGCAAGTCATCGGTAATAAATTGTGTTTTAATGTCGGCCTCCATCTCTACCTTTTGGCCGGCTTTCACTAAACGCAAAATACGCAGGAAGTCCTCACCGCTGGTTTCCAGTTCGGGTGCTACGGCCTTGGCAGTATCAGCATAAGAGGCTCCGTTGGTGGTAAAAGTAGTACCATCGGTACCACGGCCCTGTGCTAATATCAAGCCCACCTTCTCATTAACCAAAAACTGGCTGATAGCGGCACGCGCAGCTCTTGCTTTACGCATGGCCGCGAGTTGCGGCGAGTTGGGGTCAAAGGCCCGGCGTTCGCCGCGGGGTGCGGGTTTGGCGTTGGCCATTTCGGTAAGTTGAGCATCTGTGTAGCGCTCCAGATCGGGTTTCTCAGACCTTTTCAAAGTATTTTTGGTATCAAATATCACGATCTTTCCGGCCAGCTTGCCTTTGTATTTATTCAGTTCGGCAACAGAATCAGCCTTTAGCAGTACCACTTCACTTTTGATGAGGCCATTGGTGCCGGGTGTCCACGCTTTAGGAATGGCAATGATGGCATGGTAATATGGCACTGTGATGGCCGCGTAGTTTTTCTGCACTTCCCAGCCTTTGCCAAACTTGCCCCAGGGTTCAAGTTTGGCGTTGGCCATACCCCAGGTTTTTAACTGGTTAACCGCCCAGTCCTGCGCACGTTTTAAACCCGGCGAGTTAGCCAGGCGTGGGCCGGATACATCAGTTAAATAAAAGGCCGTTTCCATCACCTTGGAATGGTTGAGGCCCTCTTCTCTGATTTTGGCAACAGCAGCCTGGTCAACCGTCTCCTGCGAGAGGGCTGTACCGGTAAGGCCTGTTAATGCCAGAGCCGTGTAAAGTAGTTTTAGTTTCATGTATAAGTCAGTTATAGTTTACAACAAACTTATAAAATAGCCTTACAAAACCCCAGTGCAGTCCGCTAACAAAGTTGTTACACATGCTTTAAACAACAAACGGGCGGTAACCGTAGTTACCGCCCGTTTGTACACTCAACACGATAGATTTAACTATCTAACATCATTCTCCACTTTTCTTGCAGTGCTTTTACCCGGCAGATAGATCTGGAAACCAAATGACAGGTTAAGGTTGCTTTGGTAAGTTTGGTTACCAAATCCTACCAGACCATTGTATTTAAGCAAGGTTTCCAAACCAATGTTTGGCGTTACGAAGTAAGCGAAACCCGGACCAACGCCTAAGTTTAAACCGTTTGTTTTACCGCCGCCATCGCTCACGTTAGTACCACCAACACCTACAGTTCCTTCCGCGAAGAAACGACCATGGCGCAATACTTCAACATCTTTACCGGTGTAATAACGACCTAAAGCGCCAACACCATAAGTAGTTGTGGTTGGGGCACCTTTGGCAGTTTGTATCCCTAAGTTTACATAACCACCCAATGCAACGTTATCCTGGATAAACCATGCCGCTTTGGGGGTAATTTCAAAACTGAATACCTTTGGGTCATCTAAGCCTAAGTTGATGTTTGACAGGTTTCCGCCAATTAAAACGTTCCCTTTTTGGATCTGTGCCGATGCAGACACGCAAAATGCTACGGCTAAAACGAATAGTAAAGTAATCTTTTTCATATGCTTATTGTTTTTACAGGGTTTTGCAATAGGCATGCCATGCCGGCTGATTATTTTATATCATAGCAGGTTAAACAGCTTATAATTAGTATAACTGTCAGTAAAACAATAATATACCCAAAAATAACAGGTGTATTTAAATTTATCCTTTTTTAAAAGGTTTGCATCTAATTGCCGTAAAAATAGTTAATAACGTGATTTTTGATACATATGACCATTTAAACGAACTGCCATATGCTGTTATAATGCGGTTACAGAAAGATATGTAAACCGGTCACCTGCCAATAGCACGACCAAATTCGCTGCCTGTAGCGTTGGTAATTACCCGGTAAACCGTCCAGTTATCCGTTTCATATACCTTGCGGAAGTTGAGGTTGGAAATATTACGCCTTATGATGGTAATGTATTTATTATTCAACTGCGTATATCCCGACTCGGCATTACGTGCTGTAGATACCACTATATAATCCACATATTTATCAGGCGATTCCAGCGCACTCAGGAAACTTCCCTCATAAGGCATTATAATGGGCTTAATATCCTTTACAAATGCTACAATAGGGTAAGCAATAGCGTCATCAACCAAAACGTGCGCGTCTACAGGCAGGCTGTTCAGGTAATTGGCAATATCAATATTCTCGGTATCTATGTTTTCTTCGGTACGGTCAACCAGTACTTTGGTAAACTTCTTTTCTTCATCAACGCTTGAGTTGCGCAGGTAATACCAGCCCGAATACAATTGCACCAATACAACGGTCAGTAATAATAATTTAAACATACGCTGGTTTTTAACGGTGTGGGCCTTCATTACCACACACAAGTAAGCCAGTATCATAAATATGAGGTAATACTGGTAGGATAAAAAAACCTTGTCGTATTTAATGTGCAAAAACTCAATAAACGCAAAAGGGATGAGTATGGTAAGCACCTGGTAGGTACTCTCGCGGAAAAGATATATGGCGATAACTATCATGGGTGCGAAAAGCACCACCCTGGCAGATAACAGTAATGATATTTCAGGTATTTGATAATAGGTATTGGTACTCTGCTGGTCAAAGCTCAATTTATCGATCAGCACATTCCATGTAGCATAGGGGCTTTCTGAAAAATAATTCAGATCACTGGCATGGGTAAGGTTAAGTAATTTATAACATAAAACAGCCACTAATGGCAGGCTGAACAGAATGATGTACAACGCGAAAGTTTTATTGGCCAGTTTACGTCGCAATGACGGGCTATTAAAACTTATAAAAAGCCTGAATATGGATTCTTTCTCGCTCAGGTTTAAGCTATGAATGGTAATAGCTAATATAAGCGGTAAAAAGAAAAGGGTAAGCCATACAAACTTATAATCGCAAAAGATAAGCCCTACCAGGCTGATACTGGCTATAGATACGTGGAACGTTGTATTGGAGCGGTAAAACTTAAACAGGTTAAGAAAGAACAGGAACAAGAATATGAGGATAAGATAAATACTCTTGCCCGAAGCAGCCGTGTAAATGATACCCGGGTGGAAAAGAAAAATAACTAAAAGCAGCAGTACATAACCGTTATCCTTTAGCCTTTTAGCAGCCGTGCTCGCTATAATATTAAACAATACGGCAGTACCTATGGCTGATGCCAGTACAGGGGCCAGTGTATAGCTTAACGGCGTAAACAAAAAGGTGGCATAAAAAGGGATCAATGGCGCTGTTAAACCCATTGTTTTTAGCCTGTTGCCTAAACCTTCAAAAACTATTTTGGCTTTCTCTATATAAAACAGCGATTCGTGGTTGTAGTAATTAAGCTTATTTAAATAAACCGCGCATACCAGGTAGTATACCACCAGGAATAGGGTTATAATAAATAAGTATACCGAATCTGCTATCTTCATGTTTTACTTAACAAGGTTAGTTGGGTTATTCACCTTACTTAAACCATGATTGGTTTTTTCCCAATAGAATGGTTTTACCACCAATTGATATAAGCCTTTGTAGGCCGATATGGAGTGCATTAACCAATAAATAGGGTTAGCAATAGCAAACAATATCAGCTCATAATAGCGGCGCTTAAAAACCGCTATCATGTTCACATATATCATCAGGATATTACCTACCATGAGGTTAAATATAGACATGAACAGCACCCAATCCGGAAACAAGCTGCGGATGGTGGAAAGGTCAAACACCACATAGCATATAAATATCAGCAGCAACAGCGGGTACACCAAAAAGGTAATAGGCGTTGCACCAATAAAAAAGTTAAAACCCAGGAAACCCCGCCAGCCTATCTCACGCCACAAAGCAACCGGGTCGCGCATGTGTACCAGGTAGGTTTGCATGTAGCCCTTTATCCAGCGGCTGCGCTGGCGTATCCAGTTAAAGGGCTCGTTGTTAGCTTCCTCGTACGTGGTGGAGTTAATAATGGCAATTTTATGGCCCTTGGCATAAGCGCGTACACCCAGGTCGGCATCTTCTGTTACATTGAAGGGGTCCCATGCGCCCAGCTCTACCAGTTCCTGTAATTTAAAGTGATTACTGGTACCTCCAAGCGGGATAGGGATATCCAGCGTATCGAGGCCCGGCAACATATAATCAAACCAGTATGAGTACTCCAGCGTAAACATACGGGTAAGGAAATTCTCGTTACGGTTGAAATAATTTAGCGCGCTCTGCACACAAATATATTCCTCGGGCAGCTTCCCAAACAGCGCTACCACCTTCTTTAACTGATCGGTGTCCGGAATATCTTCCGCGTCATAAATAGTGAGGTATTTGCCGCGGGCAAAGTGCAGGCCATAGTTACACGCCTTGGGTTTGGTTTTAGGCATGTGGAAAGGCACTACAATTACCTCGAAAATTGCCGGAAAATCAAGGTTCTTTACTGCGTTAAACGTTTTATCGTCGTCCTCCTCTATCAGCAGTTTTACATCCAGCTTGTGGCGCGGGTAATCTATCGACTGCAGGTTCCAGATCAGCTTTTTAATCAGCTTATCCTCTTTATAAACCGGTAACAATATGGTGTAAATAGGCAGTCCGTCGTCATCTAATTGCCGCAGGTCCTCGCGGGTTACTGCCTGGTGCAACTCAAACCTCGAACCTACCAGCGCCAAAAACATTTTAAATATAATGGCTACCAGGAAGAACGAGCTGATAAGCACATTAATAATAATAGATGTGTTTTTAAAGCTTAATACCAGGCCAATAGCTACAAGGCTTATCAACACAAAAATAAAGATGAGCTGAGCGGTAGAAAAAGTTACTACAGCCGAGCTGTCGGGGTCGCGCTTCATCAGCTCAAACACGGCTGATTTTACGTAACGCTCGCCCAATAATTTATTACTCAGCCAGGTAATATCCAAGTCAGAGGTAACCACTACCTCTGGCTCCATATCATAAGTAAACTTAATGAAATCATGCACCAGCTGGTCATCCGGCGCGGCCATTAATGTTACTACCTTACCATTTTCTATACGCAGGGGTACGGCCAGGCGTTCATGGGCAAATACCAGGTCTATCTTGCTGAGCACATCAGGGTCATACGCCTCTTCGCGCGGCTGCTCGTTAATAGCGACACCCGCGTTAAGCAGCGAACGCTCATAGTTTTTACGAGAGATATATCCCGATGTAAGCGCAATTTTGATGAATGACAAGCCCGACTCCTGCGCGTATGCCTCAATAGCATCGCGTTCGCCGGCGGTAATAAACCTGTCATTAACCAACAAGTCAGGAATAGATATGCTCATTAATAAACCCTCTGTATATATAATTAACCCTTGCCTCAGCTACAATCAGCTTATGTAATGAGCCGTTATTAGTCGTTAAACAACTCCTGTGATTTTTGCACGCGTGAACGTATATACAGGAACGATAACAGGATAAGTACCAATATACCTAACAGGATATACAGGTTATATGTATCCCAGAAACGGGTTAAAGCGCTCTTGGTATCAATATATTCGAGGTTATCGCTTGATTTGTTGATGTTGAACAAGTATTTATTGTTATTTACATCGGATATACAAACGTTGCTCGATAGCGTAGACAATTGCTCAGTAATTGACTTGGACGCCGCCAGGAAAGCTTCGGCCAGGTGTTTGCCCGTAGCGGTTAACACCAGCGTGGCATTGTTGCTTCGCCCGTAAAATATTTGTGCCAGGCCGTTTGACGTAGTATCTGACAGGGAATAAACCACCGTATTATTATCCGTATTGTACAGCCTGAAATTACGCTCGAAACTGATAGGCGCGTCAGGAAACTCCTTCATCATCTTATCATCCTTACTTAACAGCGCTATGATGTTGTTCTTTTTCAGATCAGCGGCTGTCATTTCATCAGAATAAGAAAACTCAGGGAAATTATTAGCGTTGATGTTGTTATTTAGCTCATAAATGATCTCGCCCATAGCACCCGCAGCATAACGTGCGTAAGGTTTTGATACCACTATACGGGTACTACCGCTGTTGAAAGCTTCAGGGTACTGGTAAAAGCTCAGGTCGCTGGTGATAAACGGATTTTTTGATTCCAGGTATGATTTGTCTACATCAATCTCGGCGAAGAAATTGGTGAAGCTGTTTTTACAGTTACCGCTGTTGGGGTAAAAACGGAACTCGCACTCCAGCGTATTGTATTTATGGTGCTGGTAACGGTTAATGGTTACCGCGGTATTGAGCTTACCTGATGCATCCAGCTTTTCGCTGCTTATCAGCAACCCGTTTAGGTAGATGTTAAAGAAACCACGATCGCCGGGGTTAAGGCTGCTATAGTTGGCCACTACGCGTATTTCTACCTCTTTTGGTGTAAAGCTAAAGTCTGAATTTTTAAAGTTGAAAGCGCTTTTTAATGAACCAATACCCGATAAGAAATCGCTGGTACCGCCTATCTGTTTCAATGATAGTTTAGAGCGGTTTTCATCAATGGTTTTAAAGAAGGTGTTTTGCGCCTTATTCACCAGCAGGTAGTCGCCAAAGGTAGAGTTAAGCACATTCATGTTACCCAGGGCGGTAATGGTTTTTTCGTATCCGGCATCGTCGCCACCGGTAACAAATAATATCTCGGTAGGCACAACTTCCTGCGATACAGATCTCGTCGGTACAAATTTTCCGTTTACGTTTACCATATTGGTAATGGTATCCATTACAGTGCTAACAGATTTATTGAGGTAAAGCAAGCCCTGGTTACTTTGCGGGGTAACTTTAATAAGGCTGCGCTTATCGGCAGGTAATGAGTTGATGTTACCCACCAGGATATAATTACGCACACTATCAGGCAGCTGATCTATCTGGTAAACGCCAATGTTACGCTGCTGTGTTTTTTTCAAACGCGAGTAAGCCCAGGCTACCGCTTTAAGGTCATGCAGGGTAGGGTTGGTATTATATACAATGGCGGTTTTGGTATCAAAGCAATTACTGATGTTTACGTTATTAAAAAAGTTCTTATTACTTTTTACCAGGGCAAGGTGCGAGAAGTTCTTAACTCTCACCCACATGGCGGGGTTATCTAAATCGCGGCACTGGTCATCAGTAATAGAAAGTGCCGTTTTCACCTGTATCTTCAGATAATTATCAGCAGGCACATCGGCACGGCTCAGGTTAATTTGTATACGCTGTATAGAGTCTTTTGTTAAATGGCCGCTATATACCGGTTTTGTGCCTATAAAAAGGTTGATGTATGATTTTTCACGAATAAGCGCTTGAGAAGGCTCAATAAACAACACCAGTTTACTGCCATTCATCTCATATTGCGGCGTAATTTTAAAATAGAAAGAGGTTGCACCGCTCATACCAAAAATAGGCTCATCATCATTATGGCCCATTGCCTTAAATGAGATGATCTTGAAGTTTTGCGCAAATGCCCCCGCGGTTAAAAGTAAAAAAGCCAGAAGAGTGAAAAATCTTTTCATCAGATTATAGCGTTAGTTTCGATATTATAAGCTTATTAATTTATTACGTAGAACTCTACCCTGAAATAGTTTCCGTTATCGTTGCTGCGGTAAGTGAGTTCGCCGCCAAGTTCTTGTGTCATGAGTTTGGCAATGGAAAGGCCCAGTCCAAGCCGGCTTTCTATATTGCCCGATGCTTCGTTAAGCGTTTTTAACTTGTTAAACATCATATCCAGTTCGTCCTGCCCAATGGGTACACCTTCGTCTATAATTTCAAATACAAACTTCTGGCGCTGCAGGCTGGTAACTACCTTTATGCTGTTATTGGTTTGCGAAAACTTAATAGCGTTTGAAAGTAAGTTCTGGAAAACCTGCCCAACAAAAACTTTGTCCAGTTTTACATTAAGCGGTAGTTTAAGGATATTATCTACCAGGTGGATATTCTTCATGTTAGCGGTTTCCTGCAACCCTCTAAACACCTGTGTTACCTCATGGTTAATATCAAATATTTCCATGTTAAACTTCATGTCCGGCGACTCTATCTCCTTCACATCCATCAGCTTGTTAAGCATATACTGCATTTTCTCTGATGCCTCACCAATAAAGCTGGAATACTCTTTCTGGTCGTTGCTCAGCCGGTAATCTTCCTCGCGCAGCATGTTGTTGCTCATCACGATCTGGCCTATGAGGTTTTTAAGGTCGTGCCCGGCAATGTTAATGAAGTTATTTTTTTGATCGTCAAGCTTGCGCAGCTGCTCATACTGGCGGTCAATAATGTTATTTTTCTCGTTGATGTTCTGGTTTTGTTCCTTTAACTGCTCGTTTGATTTTTCTATCAATATCTGCGACCGCACGTCGCGGGCAATTACCTTGTAGCGCGCGTTGGGTACCAGGCACGATAAGAAAGCGATAATAAAGAACATGGAGCCACCGTTATTGATGACCATATCAAGACTGTACTCGCTGAAAATATTATAAAAAACGGCCAGCAGCAACAAAGCGATAAGGCCTTGCGCTATGGAATTGATGGGTTCCCAAAATACCTGCAGGTTAAAAAACAGGATAACCACGGCATATATTAAATAATAGGTGGTTTGTTGTTGTATGTTTACGATGTTGCAAAGCAAAGCGCAGGTTGCCGACAGGATAAAGAAACAAATATGCAACAGGGTACGGTAGTTATATTTACGCGCCTGGAAAAGGCTGTATAAACCATATATAATTAATATAGTAATAATACGCACAATTAAAAACTGCAGCCATATGTTAGGGGCGTATATAAAATCAACAACGCTGAATATGGGATATAAAAATATTATTGTCCAGATAATATTATTAGTTTGATACCAGGCTTTTTTTGATATCTCCTTTTTATATTCCTCTTTTGAAATTTGAACAAACATTTGTATCCTTTATTATTTATATAGTCAACTCTCAATAGGGGTGATTAAGAATTGTGAGAAATAAGTTTTTAAATATGGCAGTGCCATTTTTGGCAACATTGGCACAACTTGCCATGTATGTACTACCCGCACATGCAAAAAGCACTCCAACGCAGCAGAGCATTAGGCAAACAGCCTTCATGCGTGCGCGCTCGCTTAATAATGGCATCAGCCTTTCCTGGCTCGAACAAACCTGGAATAGCAAAGTTTTAGATGAAAATCCTATTAAACCCTCAGGTTTTGAGCTTTTGAAAAAATTAAACATTACCACGCTGAGGCTACCGGTAGCCTTTGAATACTTTGAAGATAGCGGGATTTCCGATGAGAAAGTATTTGCACAAATTGATGATGTTTTGAAACAATGTAATAAGTATGGTTTTAATATCATTATAGATTTTCACTACGGTAAACTTACAGATAATAACTATTTAACCGAAACTCCCAAAATAATTTCATTATGGTTAAAGTTAACCAGGAGATATATACGGGAAAATCCGGATAAAGTTTTTTTTGAGATTTACAACGAGCCGCCACACATGGACCCCAAAGTGTGGCATGATGCCGCTTATAATATTGTAACGGCCATACGGCGGGCGGATAAGCGCCGCACTTTGCTGGTTGGGGCATCCAACTTTAACAGCATATATGAGCTGAGCCGAATGGAGCGGCTGGCCGACGAGAACATCATCTACACGTTCCATTTTTATGAACCCTTTTTATTTACCCACCAGGGCGCGGATTGGGTAGGAGAGCAGGCAGCCACAACCGGGATACCCTTCCCCTATGATGCCGCCTTTTACCCGCCCATCAACCCCAAAGCCAAAGGTACCTGGGGCGAAACTAATTATTACCAGTATGCTAAAGATGGCAACGCCCAGGCCGTGCATGACAAGCTGCAGATTGCCAAACAGTGGGGTAATAAGTACGGTGTACCTATTATTTGCGGCGAATATGGCGTATATAATAAATATGCCGACCTCGATAGCCGTTGCCGCTATATAAAGGCAGTAAGGCAAAATCTAAAGCAAATGGGCATCCCCGGCATACTTTGGGACTATAACAGCAATTTCAGTATTTTTAGCGGCGAACCTTCACTTAACAATTTGCCTGACTGTATGAAACAGGCGATAGGTTATAATGGTTCTAAATAAAATACATTAAAATAATTAACTTTGCACATCAATTAGGATATATGAAATTTTTCGAAGAAAAACGCAGAGAGGTAATGAAGCATATAGAAAAGTTCATGCTGGAAAAGATGAATGAGTACTTAAAGCCTATAGATACCATTTGGCAGCCGTCAGACTTTTTGCCTGATGCGTCAAGAGATACGTTTTTCAGTGAGATAAAAGAATTACAGGAAAGCGCGAGGGGCCTGTCATATGATCTGGTAGCGGTTTTAATTGGCGATACCATTACCGAAGAAGCGCTGCCCACCTACGAATCATGGTTAACCATGGTTGAAGGTGTTAGCGATGACGAGGAAGGCGGCTGGATGAAGTGGACCCGCCATTGGACCGCCGAAGAGAACCGCCACGGCGACCTGCTTAACAAATACTTATACCTTACCGGCCGCGTTGATATGCGCGCCATGGAAGTATCAACCCAATACCTTATTGCCGATGGTTTTGACATAGGCACCGGGCACGATCCTTACCGTAACTTTATTTATACCTCGTTCCAGGAACTGGCCACCAACGTATCGCACCGCAGGGTGGCATCGCAGGCAAAAAAAGCAGGCGATACTTTGCTGTCAAAAATGTGTGGTGTTATTGCCGGCGATGAGGCCCGCCATGCTAAAGCTTACAAATATTTTATCGAGCGTACTTTTGAGGTTGATGCCAACGAAGCTATGCTGGCCTTTGAGGACATGATGCGTAAAAAAATTGTAATGCCGGCGCATTTCCTTCGTGAAGTAGGCTTAAAGATCGGCCAAACCTTTGGACACTTTACAGATGCAGCTCAACGCCTGGGAATCTATACAGCAATTGATTACGTAGACATACTAAAAGAATTAATAACCGACTGGCACATTGCCAGCGTTACCGACCTTAAAGAGGACGGTGAAAAAGCCCGCGACTACATCATGGCCCTGCCGGATAGGTTACTGCGCGTAGCCGACCGGATGAAGAACCCTATGCTGGAATACAAGTTCAGCTGGATAAACGGATAAAAAATTATTGAAGCCTCTGCGAAGAGGCTTTTTTATTACCCTTCCTCCACCAGATCCGTTCCTAACTTTCCTGATAGATCATCAAAAAGCAAATTCAGAATGGATTCAATGGTAACGGAATTTACATCATCCACATAATTCTCATTGCGGGTTATCCACAGTTCATCGTCCTGAACGGCGATGGTATATAAAGGGCCATCGTAAAATTCCGGCTGAAGTATCTTGATACCTTCCGGTGTATTTTCAACAAGAAACTCAAGGTCGCTTTGGCGTTGTTTACGAAACAGCGGGTTAAGCTGGTCTTTAATGTGGTTATACAGCTTTTCGGTTGCTATCGGTTTATGCAGGGTGATGATCTTCATTTGCTCATGTGTTTTAATATTTACAAACTGGCAGCAGGGATTGTTTAAAGCACCTTTTATTTAATGTTTTAAAACAGCAGCTTTGTACTGCCGTTAACTAATAAACACTACACACCATGAAATATAAATTGCTGGGCCGCTCGGGCCTTAAAGTATCCGAACTTTGTTTAGGCACCATGGGCTTTGGCACCGAGGCCGGCTGGGGCGCTGATGCTGATACCAGTTTCAAAATTATGGATGCCTATACCGAGGCAGGTGGTAACTTTTTAGACACCGCCAACATTTACAAATTAGGCACCAGCGAAAAGATCATTGGCAATTACCTGAGCAACCACGACCGCGACCATTTTGTGGTAGCTACCAAGTATACCTTAAAGGATAACCAAACCAACGTAAACGCCAGCGGCAACAATCGCAAAAACATGATGCGCAGCGTTGAGGAAAGTCTCAAACGTTTAAAAACGGATTTTATTGATGTGCTTTACCTGCACATCTGGGATGATATTACACCTATTGACGAAGTGCTGCGTGGCATGGACGACCTCATTCGCCAGGGAAAGGTTACCTATGCCGCCATAAGCGATACTCCCGCATGGGTAGTAGCCAAAGGCAACACCCTGGCCGAGCTAATGGGCTGGAGCCAGTTTATTGCCTTACAAGTGGAATACAGCCTGCTGGCCCGTACCGCCGAACGCGAACTGATACCGATGGCCAAACACTTCGGCATGACGGTTACACCATGGGCACCATTGGCCGGCGGCGCGCTAACGGGTAAATACCTAAAGGGCGAGAAAGGACGCATTAAACCCGACAGCAAACGCTTGAATGATAAAGCTGAAAAGATAACCCGCGTGGTGATGGAAATAGCACAGGAGTTAGGCGTATCAGAAAGCCATGTTGCCCTGCAGTGGACTATGAGCAAAGGTTTCCAATGCATACCTATTGTTGGCGCTACCAAGGTAGATCAGTTAAAAGACAACCTCAAGACAGTTGATGTAACACTAACGCCTGAGCATATTGCCAAATTGGACGAAGTCAGCAAAATTGAATTAGGCTTCCCCGGAGATTTCTTTAACGAGGATGCCGTGAAAATGAATTCGTTCGGCGGGTTTTACGATAGGGTTGAGAAACGTTGATATAGTCTGCTCAAATAGTTAAATTTGTTAAAGACACAAATACCATGACCATAGCAGCGATAAGGAAAAAATTACACGACTATATCAATATAGCCGACGATGAGAAAGTGAAAGCGATCTATACGCTTGTTGAAAGTGAGATTTCCACAGAGTATAAATGGCATGAGGACGAAAATTTTGTTGCGGAGTTAGAAGACCGATATACACGATTTGAAGCAGGCATAGATAAAGGATATTCTATAGATGAAGTAAGGTCATTCATGCACGATCGTAAGCGTGAAGCAAGAAACGACTAAAGACATTACGTGACTTACCTAATTCAATTTTCTGACAAAGCGCGATATGAATTATTCGATGGATGGGCGTGGTATGAAAAACAGCAAATAGGCTTAGGCGATAAGTTTGAAAATGAGGTCTACAAAAAGATATCTTTTGTACAAAGCAATCCTTTGATCTATGAAAAACAGGGAAATTTCCGACAAGCCAACACGGAGATATTTCCTTATTTGATAGTATTTCGAATAAATGAGCACAAAAAAATGATTTTCATAGTATCTGTATTTCATACCCGCCGTAACCCACATAGAAAGCTAAGGTAAATTTAACGCATACATTCCAAGTAAAAGCAAATTTAGCATTTCAGTAGCTTTACGAAATAACAGCCCACTTTTTCTCCTCCAAAATAAATCACAACCTACTTGTAAATTAAACAATTAAGCGTATCTTTGCAGTCCCGAAAATACGGGGTTTACAAAAACGTTTAATTATTTAATTTAAAGCAAGTGAATACGTTAAGTTACAAAACTGTCTCAGCCAACAAGAAAACCGTTAATAAAGAATGGGTTGTTGTTGACGCTAACAATGAGATTTTGGGGCGCTTGTGTACTAAGATCGCTATGATGATCAGAGGTAAACATAAGCCAGGATTCACCCCAAACGTAGACTGCGGTGATAACGTTATCGTTATTAATGCAGACAAGGTAAGACTGACCGGAGACAAATTTGCTACCAAGCAGTATGTTTCTTACACTGGTTATCCAGGTGGTCAGCGTTTCATTTCTCCTAAGGAGTTAATGGCAAAACATCCGGAGCGCGTAATTGAAAAAGCGGTTCGTGGTATGTTACCTAAAAACCGTTTGGGCCGTGCTATCTATGGCAACCTGCATGTTTACGCTGGTGCCGAGCATCCACACGCCGCTCAAAATCCTAAAACCATTTAACTTTCAATTTTAAAAGGAGAAAAAACACAATGCCAACAACTAACACTTCAGGCAGAAGAAAAACCGCTGTTGCCCGCATTTACTTAAGCGAGGGTAATGGCGCTATTACCGTTAACGGTAAAGATTACAAAGAGTACTTCCCTACTTTGCCTTTACAATACATTGTTACCCAGTCTACAGAGGTTTCTGGTTCTGCAGGTAAATTTGATGTTAAAGTAAACGTAGCAGGTGGTGGTGTAAAAGGACAGGCCGAGGCCGTTCGTTTAGCTATCGCTAAAGCCATTGTTGAACTGGATCCGGAGAAAAAACCGGCTCTGCGTGCTAAAGGTTTAATGACACGTGACGACCGTATGGTTGAGCGTAAGAAACCAGGTCGCAGAAAAGCTCGCAGAAGATTCCAATTCAGTAAACGTTAATATCAAAGGAGGACACAAACAATGGCAAGAACAACATATCAGGATTTACTGGATGCAGGTGTACACTTTGGTCACCTTACCCGCAAATGGGATCCGAAAATGTCTCAGTACATTTTCATGGAGCGTAACGGTATCCACATTATCGATTTAAATAAAACATTAGCAAAGGTTGAAGAAGCCGCTGCTGCTATCAAACAAATAGTAAAATCAGGCCGCAAAGTATTATTCGTAGCTACCAAAAAACAAGCTAAGGATATTGTTGCCGATTACGCGAAAAGCGTAAACATGCCATACATCACCGAGCGTTGGTTAGGTGGTATGTTAACCAACTTCGCTACCGTACGTAAGTCAATCAAAAAGATGTCAAACATCGATAAACTGACTAAAGACGGTACTTACGCTATCCTTTCTAAGAAAGAGCGTTTAATGATACAGCGCGAGCGCGTTAAATTAGAAACCCTTTTAGGTGGTATCTCTGATCTTAACCGTTTACCTGCAGCATTATTCATCATCGACGTTAAAAAAGAGCACATCGCCGTATCAGAAGCTTTAAAGCTGAACATCCCGACTTTCGCGATGGTTGATACTAACTCTGACCCATCTAACATCGACTTCCCTATCCCGGCTAACGACGACGCTACCAAATCGATCTCTTTGATCACCGGTATCATCATCAAAGCTATCGAAGAAGGTTTGGATGAGCGCAAACGCGAGAAAGAAGACGAAACTGAAAAAGAAGCAGCTGCTGCAAAAGCGAAAGCTGATGCTCCTGAAGCAACTTCAGGCGCACGTGGCGCAAAAAGGGTAGCCGAAGAAGCTGAGGCTGGTACCCCAACTGCTGAATCTACAGAAGAGTAATATTTATTTAATGTTGTAAGGTTGCAAGGTTGGAATGTTTTAATGTTTCAACCTTGTAACCTTTCAACTTTATAACATTTAACATAAAAAACAAATGTCTACAGTACAAATTTCTGCATCAGACGTAAATAAACTGCGCCAGCAAACCGGTGCGGGTATGATGGATTGCAAAAAAGCTTTAACTGAAACCAATGGTGATTTTGAAGCTGCAATTGATTACTTAAGAAAAAAAGGCGCTAAAGTTGCCGCAAGCCGCCAGGACCGTGAGTCAAACGAAGGTGTGGTTATCGCGCGTACTTCAGAAGATGGCAAACGTGGTGTGATCATCGAGCTTAACTGCGAAACCGACTTCGTGGCTAAGAACGCTGAATTCGTTGCTTTTGGTAACGAGATTGCTAACGCTGCTGTACAGGCTAACCCAAAATCGCTTGAAGAACTTAATGCTTTAGAAATTGACGTTGAGAACTCACGCGTTAAAATTGGCGATGCTACTGTTGACAAAACAGGTAAGATCGGCGAAAAGATCGGCGTATCTAAATACGAAGTGCTGGAAGGCGAGAAAGTTGTTGCTTACATCCACGGTAACTACCGTTTAGCGGTGTTGGTAGCTTTAAACAAAGCTGCTACCGGTGCTGACGAAGCAGGTAAAGACGTAGCTATGCAAATTGCCGCTATGAACCCTGTTGCGGTTGATAAAGACGGTGTTGATTCAACTACTATCGAGCGTGAGTTAGCTATCGCTAAAGATCAGATCCGTGCGGAAGGTAAACCGGAAGAAATGGTTGAAAAGATCGCCGCCGGTAAACTGAACAAATTCTACAAAGACTCAACTTTATTAAACCAGGAGTTTGTTAAGGATTCTTCTAAGAACGTTAGCCAGTTCCTTGATACAGTTGAAAAAGGCCTTACAGTTACCGCGTTTAAGCGAGTTGCTTTAGGAGCTTAATTATATTAACCCCCTCGGCTTACCGAGGGGGATTTTTTTTGTTTGCCCCACCCAACCCTCCCCGGTAGGGAGGGCTTTGTTGTAAAAGGGACATTCACAATTTAAAACAAAAAGTATCCCCTAACGGGGGATATTTAGAGGGGGCTTTCTTCCATGAGCACAGCACTGCATAACCTTAAACTCATTACCAACGGCACCATTACCGAAGGAAAAGCAGTTTTAATTGAAGGCAACAAGATCAAAGCTATAGTTAATGAGCAGTCCATCCCTGCTGATGCGGTTAAGAAAAATCTTAACGGTGCTTACCTGGCGCCCGGTTTTATAGATCTGCAGATCTATGGCAGCGGCGGTAAACTATTTGCCGGCAAGCCCGAAATAGCGGCACTGCAGCGGATGGAAGACGACCTGCTTAACCAAGGCACCACCGGCTTCTTCGCCACCATAGGTACTAACACCAACGATATTGTAGAGGCCGGTATCGACACGGCAAAAGCATACCGTGCTAATGCACGCGGCAATTTCTGGGGCGTGCATCTGGAGGGGCCATATCTCAATGCGGCCAAACGCGGCGCGCATCCTGAAAAGTATATTAAAAAAGCGACTTTAGCAGAAGTTAAAGGCTGGATAGAACGTGCCGAAGGTGTGATCAGCATGATAACTATAGCGCCTGAGCTGCAGGACCACGAAGTGATCGATTACCTGCATACACAGGGCATCATCCTTTCATCAGGCCATAGCAATGCCACTTACGAGCAAGGTAAGGGCTTCCTGAACAAACCTATTCCCGCCGTTACGCATCTGTTTAACGCTATGCCGCAAATGCACCACCGCGAGCCCGGTTACATCCCCGCCATATTTGAGGAACGCCCCTATACCAGCATCGTAGCCGATGGCAACCACGTTGACTGGCCTATGATACGCCTGGCCAAGCGCGAACTGGGCGATAGGTTATTCCTGATCACAGACGCGGTAACTGCCGCTACTGAAGGCACTTACCAGCACCGTTTAGAAGGCGACAAGTATGTAATGCCTGACGGCACACTATCCGGCTCGAGCTTAACCATGCTAAAGGCGGTACAAAACTGTGTGGAAAAGGTGGGAATTGAACTGGCCGAAGCGGTTAACATGGCTTCGCTCTATCCGGCACAATTAGCAAAAAAGGCAAGTAAAGGACGCATTATTGAAGGCCTTGATGCCGACCTGATTATTTTTAACGCTCATTATGAAACAATTGCTACTGTGTTACAGGGCAATTACTTAACCATTAACATATAAAATTTTAACAATACCATTTATTCTCTATTTTTGGTAAATCTTCCGTGTAAATGAAATACAAAAGAGTACTTCTAAAACTTAGCGGCGAATCACTCATGGGTGAGCGCCAATATGGTATTGATAATAAGCAGGTTCTGCAATACGCGCAGGACATAAAAGCCGTAAAAGATCAGGGAATTGAAATTGCTATTGTAGTTGGCGGTGGCAATATATTTCGCGGTTTAAGCGCCGAGAAGTCGGGAATGGAACGTGCCCAGGCCGATTATATGGGCATGCTGGCAACCGTTATTAACTGTATGGCATTACAAAACGCCCTGGAAAGCATTGGGGTAGATACCCGCCTGCAATCGGCCATAAAAATGGAGCAGATATGCGAGCCATACATCCGCCGCCGCGCCATGCACCATCTCGAGTGCGATAAGATCGTGATATTCGGTGCCGGTACCGGTAATCCGTATTTTACTACAGACACCGCGGCCTCTTTACGTGCTATTGAAATAAAGGCCGATGTGGTATTGAAAGGCACCCGTGTAGATGGTATCTACACTGCCGACCCGGAGAAAGACCCTACCGCTACCCGTTACGACGAGATATCGTTCCAGGAAGTGTATGATAAAGGTTTAAACGTAATGGACATGACCGCCATTACCCTATGCCAGGAGAACAAGCTCCCTATCATCGTTTTTGATATGAATAAAGAAGGCAACTTCATGAAGATCGCCAAAGGTGAACCGATAGGTACACTGGTAAAGTAAAAGATAAGCTAACAAGAAAGCCCTGCTGATACAGCAGGGCTTTCTTGTTTATGCGAACTACGCGTCTATCTCATGCTTCTCACCTATTTGCTGGCGCCACATGGCGTAGTACAAACCTTTCTGGTCTATTAGGTCATGGTGCTTGCCCGACTCTATGATATTTCCTTTTTCGAGCACGTAGATACAGTCGGCATGCATAATGGTCGAAAGCCTATGCGCGATCAGTATAGTAACGTGATCGTTCAGTACAGATACATCACGTATGGTATCTGTAATTTCTTCTTCGGTGATAGAATCGAGTGATGAGGTAGCTTCATCAAACACCAGGATATCCGGCTTGCGCAGCAATGCACGGGCAATGGATAAGCGTTGCTTTTCGCCACCCGATACCTTAACACCACCTTCGCCAATTACGGTATCCAGGCCTTTGTCTGCACGGGCCATTAGTGTTTGGCATGCCGCCCGCTGCAATACGTTCAAACATTCCTCGTCGGTAGCGTCAGGGCGCACAAACAGCAGGTTCTCACGGATGGTGCCCGAAAATAGTTGGGTGTCCTGCGTTACAAAACCAATGCGTTCACGTAACTGGTCAAGGTCAATCTCTTTGCTGGGTGTGTTGTTATAAAGCACATCGCCCTGCATGGGCTGGTACAGCCCCACCAGTAATTTTACCAGCGTGGTCTTTCCTGATCCTGACGGGCCTACAAACGCGATTGTTTGGCCCGTGTTAACATTAAAGCTAATATGGTTTAAAGCATTGCGGTTGGCCGTAAGGTGCTTAAAGCTCACATCAGTAAATGTTAGTTGCTGCACCTTTTCCAGCAGAATAGGTTTTTCGGGCTTTTTATCGATAGGGATGCTCAGGATATTTTTGAAATTAGCTAATGATACCTCCGCCTCGCGCCAGCTTAAAATTACGTTTCCAAGCTCCTGCAAAGGGTTAAACAGGAAAAACGAATAAAACAGGAAGCTGAAATACTGCCCCGGTGATATGCTCCCGCGGAAGATAAGCATCAGCAGCACTACCACCATAGCGCTACGCACCAGGTTAACGGTTGTGCCTTGTACAAAGCTCATACTGCGCACGTATTTTACCTTCTTTAGCTCAAGGTCTAATATTTTGTAGGTGGTAGCGTTAAGGCGCTTAATTTCCTGCTTGGCCAGGCCAAGGCTTTTGATGAGCTCAATATTCCGTAATGATTCGGTAGTTGAACCGGCCAGCGCGGTGGTTTCTTTTACAATGTTTTTTTGTATGCGTTTGATACGCCTGCTCATGGCCATACTCACAAATGAGATAACAGGTATAGCCGCTACATAAACCAACAGCACCTGGTAACTTACCGATACCGAATAAACCATTACAAACACCATCCCGATGATGGATACAAACAGGATGCTGATAAAAGAGGTGATAAACTTTTCGCAATCCAGTCTAACCTTTTGCAGTATACCGAGGGTTTCGCCGCTGCGCTGATCTTCAAAAACCTGGTAAGGCAGTTCAAGCGAGTGCTTAAGACCATCGGCATACATTTCGGCGCCAACTTTTTGCGTAATAATGTTGGTAAAATAATCCTGGAAGTTCTTGGCAATGCGCGATACCATGGCTACACCAATAGCCATGCTTACCAGCGTAATTACCCGGTGGAAATATTCATTTTCGTTGAGGCTGGTACGCTTTTCAATAACACTGTCAACAATGCGACCGGTGATATAGGGGTCAAGCAGTGAAAAGCCAATGTTCATGGCTGCTAAAAACAAGGCCAGGACAACTATCCAGCGATGCTTCTTTAGGTAACTGATAAGTATATTCATTTTTTTCGCCAGCAAAAATACTAAAGGAACAGTCCTATGTGTTTCATTTGCTTTAATTTGACAATAAGGTTATAAGCAACTTGTCCGTTATAAACAAAAAAGGGATAGCTTGTAGGCCATCCCTTTCATATCATGTTCATGACGATATTAAACAGTCATGATGTCTTTTTCTTTCACTTCGGTCAATTGGTCAACCTTTACAATGTAAGCATCGGTAAGCTTTTGCACTTCGCCTTCGCCTGTTTTTATCTCATCCTCAGAAACACCTTCTGATTTCAATTTTTTAATTTTTTCGTTAGCATCTTTACGGATGTTGCGGATAGCTATTTTACCACTTTCAGCTTCGCCCTTGGCTTTTTTAACCAGGTCGCGGCGGCGTTCTTCTGTTAAAGGAGGTACATTGATGCGGATAATTACCCCATCGTTCTGTGGGTTAACCCCAAGATTAGCTTCTTTGATAGCTTTTTCGATAGCGGGTAATAAATTCTTTTCCCAAGGCTGTACAACAATAGTACGGGCATCCGGAGTGGTAACACTGCCTACCTGGCTTAGCGGGGTTGGCGTACCGTAGTATTCAACCACAACATCGTCCAGCATAGATGGGCTGGCCTTACCTGCACGTATCTTGTTTAATTCACTGTCTGTATGGGCAATAGCTTTTTCCATTAAAGCTTTTGCATCATTTACTTGTTTCTTAATGAGTTCGCTCATCGGGTTTCTGATTTTTCACAAAAATAGCAAAAAGTATGAAAGCGGCTAACAGCCTTCTACTTTGTTTGCCATAAAACGCAGCAAACAACAATGTTGTTTGCCCCAAAGTTTGGTGCATAAAAAAGCACGCCGGGGTTAGCAGCGTGTTTGTAGCAATAAAGAAAGGCACCGGGTTACCGGTGCCTTTGCTTAAATATTATGACCAACGGTCGTCGCCCCTGTTGTTATCTTTAGAGTAGCCGCCACCACGGTTACCACCGCCGCCATAGCCACCACCACGGTTGCCACCGCCGCCGTAGCCACCGCCACGGTTGCCGCCGCCGCCGTAACCACCACCGCGGTTACCGCCGCCAAAACCGCCACCACCGGCAGGTTTTTTGTTTTCGGCCTGGCTAACAGCAATTGAACGGCCGCTTATTTCTGATCCGTTTAAGCCTGAGATCGCTTTTTGAGCTGCTTCATCATCCGGCATTTCAACAAATCCAAAACCTTTGCTTCTTCCGGATTCTCTGTCAATAATAATTTTAACGGTGCTTACTTCACCATAAGCTTCAAAAAGCTCTTGTAAATCTGCTTCCTGTAAAGAGTACGGAAGGCTTCCAACGAATATGTTCATTAAAAATTTAATTTAGCACACCGGTTTGTTACCCGGCATTAGTTTTGTTTTTTCAAATATAGAATAGAAAATCATCAATTGTACAAATATTTATTAAACTAAATGTTTTTATTTTTTGAAAATAAACGGGTTAGCGATTTTTAAACTATTCAACAGCCATAATTTCGTACGATTTACCATTTAAAATCAACTGGTCGCCGGCCTTTTTCCCTTTTAACGCGAGGCCAAGCGGCGATGCCGGAGATATGGCCATATAGCTTTTCCCGGCATAGGCGATAGTACCCGCGCTAATGGCCAGGTAAAAGCTCCCGTTATTGGTATGTACAATACTGCCTGCTTCGGCAACTTCTCCCGTACCGTTAAGCGGCAGGTGATTTAAGGCTACCATCAATTTATTGGCCTCGTTTAGCTGCGCCAGGTTACGGTTGGTTTCCTGCTGCGCCATTTCGCGGCCGGTTTCATACTTATCGCCGGCGCTGCTTTTGGTATCATCGGTTTGTGCCTGCTGCGCTTCGGCTATGGCCTGCTCTGCCGCCTGCATCCGCTGCCGCACATAAGCCGCACATAGGGCGTGCAGGTTTTCTTTTAGTTCACTCATAAAAAATATCACAACAATGGCTAAAATGCGCATTTGAAGGTCGAATTACAAAACGCCTTAAAAACAAAAGCCCCGGACACTCGCTGTCCGGGGACTTTCAACCTAAACCTTATCACAATGTAAATGCGAGGCACTTACATCATCTCTAACGTAATTTATTGGTAAATCATATTAAGAGATGGCGAAAATTACACATTTATATTTGGCTTTTGCAAGTGTGAATCATAAATAGCTCTAAAACAATGTTTATCGAAATTTGGTTAATGTGTGATAAAATTATATTAACCCACACTACATATGAACTTAAAACGGACTTTTGGCACTATACTCACTATTTTGGGAGTAGTAGGCTTGCTGTACACAGGTGTACAGATCATTCAGCATAGCGGCACCCCAACCACGTTGGTGGTAGTTGGCATTATTGCTATCATTTTCTTTTCAACCGGTATCAGCCTGATAAGGGGCACTAAAGACGAAGCTTAATCTGATATTACCGGCATTATCTTACCCGATTGAGTAATGGTAATGCCGGGTTTAGTAAAATCGGCCTCTGTAAGGTATTTAATACGCGCTGCAGCTCTGTTAAGTGTATCAGGCAATACGCTGCTTGCATGTGCCTGGCGGTACGAGCAAATTTGCCCGTTTAAAAATTTACCCTGTTTGCTAAGTTTAACTTTTAACAAAGGTGCCAGGCCGCATATGCCGCTTATGCTTACCCCTTTGTAGGTGGCAAAATTGCCCAGGCTATAAGCGATCAGCCGCTCTTTATACAGCTCCATGCCCCTTACCACATGCGGGCCATGGCCTAATACCAGGTCGGCACCGGCATCCACCGCTGCATGGGCAAACTGCAATACGTTTCCCCTATTCTCGCCCCTGAACTTTTCTGTAGAATCGCGCACATGTTCAAAATCTGTACCCTCACCCCCGCCATGAAATGATACGATCACGATATCACTCTTAGCTTTAAGGTCGGCTATAATGCTTTTAACATAACCTGTTTGCAGCATAGGCACCGTTTGCGAGTTAGGCGAGAAAGCGCAAAAGCCATAACGCACGCCTCCATGAGTAACTATTTTTGAGGGATGCGTCCTGAAGCCGGCCACGCCGATACCCAGGCTATCTAATAAGGCTATGGTGCGGTCGCGCCCGGCCTTGCCAAAATCGTTAGAATGGTTGTTACCTACGCTGAGCAGGTTAAACCCGGCTTGCTTGAGTACGCCGGCATATTTTTCCGGCATGCGGAACAAATAGCTTTTACTGCGCATATGCAGCTTGTAATCAACAGGGGCGCCGCTATCCAGCAATACACCCTCTAAGTTGCCAAATACAATGTCAGCACTTTTGAGATCATGCGCCACGTGTTTGAAAGTTCCGCGGGCGCTGTCAGGTGGCAGGGCGGCACTATCAGGGTACGAGGTGCCCAGCATCACATCGCCCACTGCGGCAATGCTTATTGTGCTGTCATTTAAGATTTCCTTTGGGGCTTTAGGTTTTGATGGGGCTATTGCCTTTTTTCTCTTCTGACTGTACAGGCACTGTTGCGTGCCTGCAACCAAAAGCCAGCAACACTATAAAACATACTAACCATCTTGAGAACATGCCGTTATTCAAAAAAAAATCCTTTCATAGTTAGTGAAAGGATCTGTTAATTAATTCAGGTATAAAATTAGTTAGTTGGTTGGTTTCTCTTCAAATTTATCATCAACCGAAGCCGACGAGAATTCATTTTTAAAAGATTCTAATATACGCCCGCCCTTGTAAAAATAACGGCTGTAATAAGCCTCATCAAGGTTACTGATGGCAACACCACGTGATGAAGCATGGGCAAATCTGCCGTTACCCAGGTAAATACCTACGTGCGAAATGCTGCGGCTGTGTATCTTGAAGAACACCAGGTCGCCTTCTTTCAGTTCATCTTTGCCTACCGGGCTCACCATGCTGAAAATATCACGTGAACTACGGCGGATAGACATGTTAAATACATCGCTGTATAACTGCTTGGTAAAGGCAGAGCAATCAATACCTTTACGTGAGCTGCCACCAAAACGATATGGCGTACCTATCCAGTCGTAAACAAAGTGAAACAGTTTCATATTAGATGTGGCCGATACGGCAACACCCATAATTTGCGATAAATAATCTTTAGCTAAACTTTCCTGCTCAGCATCTGCAGCGGCAGGAGTTGGAACATTTTTTGTTTGAGCTTGGGCACATAAAAAGCTCAAAATTAGAGCAATAGCAATTGTAATTTTCTTCATTTAATCACTTTATTTTGTCGAATTAGGGCGACAAATGTTTATTAAATCAGACAGTATGTCTATTGTTGGATACAAAACTATCTATTTAAACGATATCTACAAATAATATTTTAAAATCGTTTAAGTAAATTTTTTTGCACCGTTGTTAACAAATCTCCTTTTACGGTAAAATTAAGTGCTTGGTTATACCCCATTAAGTTATGCATGCATAATTTTTTTACGAAAAGATTATTAGGTAAATTGAGGTTTTTACCCCAGTTCAAAATGCCGGTTATCGGTACCCCAAAACGAAATTTGGCTTAAATATGTTTTAACAAATACTGTTTAACCTAATATTTAATATTAAGGCAGTTAAAGTTCACAACAAATTTGTTGCAGTTTCGGTTATTTGCAGGATATAATTAGATTTGCACTTTCTCATAGAAACTTTATTTAATAAATGAGTTCAATCGAAATAACTAAAGACACCTACCTGATGTGGTATGAGTCTATGCTGTTGATGCGTAAATTTGAAGAAAAGACCGGTCAATTATACGGTCAGCAAAAAATACGCGGATTTTGTCACCTCTACATCGGCCAGGAAGCTGTATTAGCCGGCGCCATGTCTGTTATCCGTCATGAGGATAGCATGATCACTGCTTATCGCGACCACGCGCATGCTTTAGCCAAAGGCACATCGCCAAACGCTATCATGGCAGAGATGTACGGTAAAGCCACAGGCTGCTCAAAAGGTAAAGGCGGTTCAATGCACATGTTCGACAAGGAAAACCATTTCTACGGCGGCCATGGTATTGTTGGCGGCCAGGTACCACTGGGTGCGGGTATAGCCTTTGCCGAAAAATATAAAGGCACCGATAACGTAAACA
Source organism: Mucilaginibacter sp. 44-25 (assembly GCA_001898335.1). GTDB lineage: Bacteria > Bacteroidota > Bacteroidia > Sphingobacteriales > Sphingobacteriaceae > Mucilaginibacter. Next base: position 78,979 of record MKTS01000008.1, read on the forward strand.
TCGCCTACATGGGTGATGGCGCCGTTCGCCAGGGTGCTTTAACAGAAACCTTTAACATGGCTGCCCTTTGGAAACTGCCTGTTATATTTATTTGCGAAAATAATGGTTACGCCATGGGTACCTCTGTAGAGCGTACCACCGCGCAAACTGATATTTATAAATTAGGCTTACCTTACGGTATCCCTTCATCGCCGGTTGACGGTATGGACCCTGTAGCTGTTCATAACGCTATGGACGAGGCTGTGCAACGCGCACGCCGCGGCGAAGGCCCTACCTTCCTTGAAATGCGTACTTACCGCTTTAAAGGCCACTCCATGAGCGACCCGCAAAAGTATCGCACTAAAGAAGAGCTGGAAAGCTATAAAGCCAAAGACCCTATCGAGATCACCAAACTCGCTATCCAGAAAAACGGCTATGCCGATGATCAATGGTTTGAAGAGATTGAAGCAAAGGTAAAAGCCCAGGTAGATGAAGCAGTTAAATTTGCTGAAGAGTCGCCATGGCCTGAGGCATCAGAGCTTTATACGGATGTTTATGTGCAGGATAATTATCCGTACATCCGCGACTAATTATTTGACTGATCACAACATTAACAAAATTCATCACGATATATGGCTGAAGTAGTTAAAATGCCGAAAATGAGCGATACCATGACCGAAGGTGTGGTGGCTAAATGGCATAAAAAGGTTGGCGACAAGGTAAAATCAGGCGATGTTTTGGCCGAGATTGAAACTGATAAAGCCACCATGGATTTTGAATCGTACCAGGATGGTGTATTGCTGTACATAGGTGTACAGGAAGGCAGCGCCGCCCCTGTTGATGCCGTTATTGCCGTTTTAGGTAAAGAGGGTGAAGATTATAAAGCGCTTTTAGACGGCGAAGGCAAAGCTGCGCCGGCTAAGGAAGAAAAACCGGCAGAAGATAAAAAACCTGCTGCAACCGAGGACGCAAAACCGGCTGCTACTGCGGAAAAATCTGCCTCAGCAAAACCAAAAGTAGATACATCAAGCATCCCGGCTACCGTAATACGTATGCCGTTGTTGAGCGATACCATGACTGAGGGTACCATTGAAAAATGGAACTTCAAAGTAGGTGATAAGGTTAAAGCTGATGATTCATTGGCCGATGTAGCTACAGACAAAGCTACTATGGAAGTAGTAGGTTATGAGGCTGGCACCTTACTATACATTGGTGTAAAAGAAGGTGAAGCGGCCAAGGTTAATGATATTATTGCCATAGTAGGTAAAGAAGGAACAGACATACAGCCATTACTGGATAATGCAGATGGCGCCGACGGGCAAGCCTCAGCACCTGCGCAGGAAGAAACACCTGCTGCCGAAGCTGCTACACCTGCCGCTTCAAACGAAGCCCATGGCTCAACCGCTGATGATAGCCGCGTAAAAGCATCTCCGTTAGCACGTAAGATAGCTAAAGAAAAAGGCATCAACTTAAATGATGTTAAAGGCTCTGCCGATGGCGGCCGTATTGTAAAGAAGGATATAGAAGGTTATACGCCTTCTGCAAAACCTGCGGAAAGCGCTCCTGCAGCGCAAGGTGCATCAGCCCCTGCCGCGGAAAAAGCACCGGTTACTTTGCCAACCTTTACCGGCGAAGAGAAATTCAGCGAAAGGCCGGTTACGCAAATGCGTAAGGCTATCAGCCGCCGCCTGTCCGAAAGTTTATTTACCGCGCCGCATTTCTATGTTACCATGTCGATAGACATGGACCAGGCAATTGCTGCACGTACTAAAATGAACGACATTGCCCCGGTTAAAATATCATTTAATGATTTTGTGGTTAAAGCTGTTGCTGTTGCCCTGCGCCAGCACCCTGCCATTAACTCATCATTCCAGGGCGATACCATCCGTACCAACCAGCACGTACACGTAGGTGTAGCGGTTGCGGTTGACGAAGGTTTATTGGTACCGGTTATCAAATTTGCCGATGGTAAATCATTAAGCCACATCTCTGCCGAGGTAAAAGAGTTTGCCGGTAAAGCAAAATCTAAGAAATTACAGCCTGCGGAAATGGAAGGCTCTACCTTCACCATATCAAACTTAGGTATGTTTGGTGTTGACGAGTTTACCGCCATCATTAATACCCCTAACGCTTGTATCCTTGCCGTTAGCGGTATACAACAAGTACCGGTAGTTAAGAACGGTGCGGTGGTACCAGGTAATATTATGAAGGTTACGCTTAGCGCAGACCACCGCGTGGTGGATGGTGCTACAGCTGCAGCATTCCTGCAAACACTAAAATCATTATTAGAAGAGCCTGTTAGGCTGCTGATATAATTTATTCCATAAAGAGGAAAAAGCTAAAGCGGCGGGAATTATCTCGCCGCTTTTTTTTGGTTATTTCTGCTGTTTAAATGTTAATACTATAGGGATGATAAACATATTATTAACAAAAACTATTGGCTAAACAGGTATTATTTATAAGCGGTAATAATTTTACGCAATCGATTGACTATACCTTAATATACGATTTTTTGAAAAATATTTAATAAGTAAGATATTTTCTTAAATCCATGTAATTGATATTCTCGTTAGTAGTATCAATTGCAGATATATGAACACTACACTAAGTAATAAAGTTAAAGCCGTTGCAGCAAACATACGTAGGAAACGTGAAACATTAAACTATACCCAGGAGTACCTGGCAGCTAAATTAAAGATCTCACAGAACGCGTATAGCAAGATTGAATTGGGTTACACCAAAATTACAGTAGAGCGATTATTCCAGATAGCCGAAATACTGGAAACTAACCTTGCCGACCTTATTGAATACAATAAGGCCGAGGCGGCATAATTTTGCCGCAATTGATTTCATAAAAGGAAGCGCGTGATCCCTATATTTGCGCTTTTAAAAAATATATGGATCACGCCACCCTTATTTCCCGCACCGTTGCCTTTGTAAAGGAAACACTTAAACATGCCGAAGGGGGCCACGACTGGTGGCACATCGATCGCGTATGGACCAATGCCCGGTATATTGCCCGGCATGAAGACTGTGATCTGCTTATTGTTGAGCTTGCCGCGTTATTACATGATATTGCCGATAGCAAGTTCCATAACGGCGATGAAGAGATAGGCCCCGCAACCGCCGCGAAATTCCTAAAAAGCCAGGGCGTGGATGAAGCGATCATCACACAAGTACAGCAAATTATCAGGCACATGTCGTTCAAAGCGAGTTTTGGTGAAGTAACTTTTCATTCAAAAGAACTGGCTGTTGTGCAAGATGCCGACCGCCTTGATGCCATTGGCGCTATAGGTATAGCAAGGGCTTTTACCTACGGCGGGCATAAAGGGCGTGAAATATACAACCCCGATATACCACACAATTTAAACATGACCAAAGAGCAGTATAAAAATACTACTGCACCCACCATTAACCATTTTTACGAGAAACTACTGCTCCTAAAGGATAAAATAAATACAGCCACTGCCAGGCAAATGGCACAGCAAAGGCATAACTTTATGGAGCAATTTCTTGAGCAATTCTATAGCGAAATTTCACCCGAATAATAATTATTGTAAGCCCCTTGTACATGAAAAAATTTTTACTCTTAATAGCCCTGCCGCTACTGGTTACCGTTTGCGCCGCCGCGCAGGACACCACCAAAAACCAACCGTTCAACCTGCATTTCCAGCAAACGGTAATCACCCAGTTTAAGCCATCGTTCAGTGCGCCGTATACCGGCACCAATAGCTTATTGCCCGGTGGCGAAACACAAAGCTCTATCACTACTACCCTTTTTGGCGGTGCCAGGTTATGGAAAGGTATGGAAGCTTATTTCAATCCCGAACTATCGGGAGGTTCCGGATTGAGTAAAACATTAGGTATAGCAGGCTTCCCCAACGGCGAAACTTTCCGTGTGGGCACTACCGAGCCTAAAATTTATATTGCCCGTTTGTATTTCACCCAAAACTTTGAGTGGGGTAACGATAAAGAATACGTAGCCGATGAGGTAAACCAACTGGCGGGGTTAAAAAGCAAACGCTACCTTAAAGTTACGGTAGGTAAATTTGGCATGGCCGATTTTTTTGACATCAACGAGTTTAGCCACGACCCGCGCTCGCAGTTCATGAACTGGAGTTTGATGGATAATGCCGCCTGGGATTACCCTGCCAATACCCGTGGCTATGTGCTTGGCGCCATGGCCGAACTTGGGCAGCCTAACTGGGCCCTGCGCTTCGCCTACACACTTACTACTACCACAGCTAATGGCTCCATATGGGACCAGCGTATTAGCCGCGCTAATACACAAACTTTAGAATACGAGAGGCGCTATACCCTGGGCAGCAGCGAGCAGAAAGGTACACTCAGGCTATTAGGTTACCGCAACAACGGCAAAATGGGTTCGTACAGGCTGGCATTGAACCAAAACCCGGCAGCGCCTGATGTAGATGCTACGCAGGCTTACGGCCGCCATAAATATGGTTTTGGCATTAATGCCGACCAGTACCTTACCAAAAACTTTGGCGTATTTGCCAAAGCCAGCTATAATGACGGTAAAACCGAAACATGGGCTTTTACCGAGATCGACCGCTCGATAAGCCTGGGTGCGGTATGGAAAGGCGGCTCATGGCACCGCGACGATGACGAGCTGGGCCTGGCCTTTGTAGGCAACGGTATCTCTAAAGATCATCGCGATTACCTGGCGGCAGGCGGATATGGTTTTATTATTGGTGACGGCCAATTGAACTATTCGCCAGAGCTGATAGCCGAGCTTTATTACAAGGTAAACGCCTACCAGCACAAAGTATGGCTATCCCCCGATTACCAATTTATAGAGCATCCGGCCTATAACCGCGACCGTGGGCCGGTTAACGTATTTTCGCTCAGGGCACACGTAGAGTTTTAATTAAACCGTTGGAGATATATCAAGTCTGACACATCATGAAGAAGATCATCACCGTTGTTTTACTGCTTGTTACCTCGCCTATTTTTGCCCAAACCGGTAACAACCTTACTAAAGCGAAAATAAGTTTTGAGCTCAAAAACCTGGGCATTAAAACCGGCGGAACTATTGATAAGGTACAGGCCGACATTGCTTTTGACCCTGCAAACCTTAATGCCGGTAAAATCACCGCGGTTGCCGAGGCGGCATCCATCAATACGGATAATAACATGCGCGATAACCATTTGCGTAATGAGGATTATTTTGATGTAGCCAAATACCCAAAGATCACCATGAGCTCAACCGCGTTCAGGAAAAAAGGCAACGGCTTTATCGGTGTGTTCAACCTTACTATTAAGGACAAAACAAAACCCGTTGAAGTGCCCTTTACTTATACCGCACTCAATGCCGGGTACCTGTTCAAGGGTAGTTTCAAAATTAACCGTCGCGATTTTGGTATCGGTGGCAGCAGCATGACCATGAGCGATGAGGTAACCATTAATATTGAAGCCGAAACAGGCAAATAATAACGTTTTTTTAACACTCGAACGCGCGGTTTTATAGTAACTTTATGCTATGAAATTGCGCGTTCTCATTTTAATAAACGCCGCCGCGGTTGCCATTACCCTATCGGCCGTTAACTATTATTTCCAGCACAAGTGGTATGATATGATGATCACCTTCCTGGTCACCTTCATTACCAGCTACCTGGTGTTCTATTACCTCATCGAAAAATACATCTACTCCAAGATCAAGCTTATTTATAAGCTCATCCACAATCTTAAACTGGGCCGCGACCTGCGCGACGCACTTGGCGAGCATGTAACAGCCGACCCGATTAATGATGTGGAGCAGGAAGTAAAAGAATGGGCGCGCCAGAAAAAATCAGAGATAGACGATCTGAAAAAACAGGAAAAATTTCGCCGCGATTTCCTATCCAATATCTCCCACGAGTTTAAAACCCCCTTGTTTGCGATACAGGGCTATATTGAAGCCTTGCAGGACGACGAACTTGAGGACAAGGAAATGGCCATGCAATTCCTGGAGAAAGCATCAAAGAATGTGGATCGGCTGAGTTATCTCATTAATGACCTGGATGAGATCTCCAAGCTCGAAAGCGGCGAGATCCCTATTAATTATACCCGCTTTAAGATCAATGACCTCATCAAAGAAGTGTTTGAATCGCTGGAATTAAAGAGCAAGCAGCACCATATTAAGCTCACATTTAAACAAAAATATGATGAGCCCATATTTGTAAATGCCGACAGGGAAAAGATAAGGCAGGTTTTGGTGAACCTGATAGATAATTCGTTTAAATATGGGCGCGAAGGCGGGCATACCGCGGTAAGCATGTTCCCCCTGCATGACCAGGTTTTAATAGAAGTAACTGACGATGGTATAGGCATAGAAGAAAAATACCTCCCCCGCTTGTTCGAGCGGTTTTTCCGTACAGATACCAGCAGATCGAGGCAAATTGGTGGTTCGGGGCTTGGACTGGCTATTGTAAAACACATTATTGAGGCCCACCAGCAAACCATTAATGTGCGCAGTACAGAGGGTTTAGGGTCGACATTTGGCTTTACTTTAGAGATAAGCAAGCAAACGCTGCCCTTCGCCAATATACCTGTATTAAAAAGTTAACATTAACTTAACATAGCAACCGTACCTTTACACAAATTTAAAGCGTAAAATGTCACTTAACAGTATATTCCAGTACTTTGTACCCAAGGACAAAAAAACCTTTTTCCCCTTATTTGAACAGGCAGCAAGCAATGTGGTAGCCATGTCAACCGTTTTGGTTGAGGCGGTTAACTCTACCAACCCTGCTACACGCGAAGAGCTTTTCAGGCAAATTGATAAGCTGGAGAACAAAGGTGATGAGCTAACCCACCAGGTTTATCTTGAATTAGGAAAAAATTTCATTACCCCGTTTGATCGTGAGGATATCCACACACTGGCTACTGCCATTGATGATATTGCCGATTATATACATGGCGCGGCCAACCGCATGAACCTGTATAAGATCGATGATTATAACGAGCATATCAAAAAGCTTTCTGAATTGATCCTGCAGGCGGCTAACGATCTGGAGAAAGCTGTTCGTGAGTTGAAAGACCTGCGTAACGTACGCGCCATTGCCGATTCATGCATCCGTATCAACAGCGTGGAAAACCAGGCCGATTACGTGTTTGACCGTGCCGTTGCCGACCTTTTCCTTTATGAAACCGATGCTATCCGTTTAATTAAATACAAGGAGATCTTGTCGGCATTGGAAACCGCTACCGATATGTGCGAAGACGCGGCTAACGTAATGGAATCAATATTAATCAAAAACGCGTAAGTAAATGGTTACTACCCTACTTGTTGCCGTTGTTGTACTTGCGCTCCTATTTGATTATACCAATGGCTTTCATGATGCGGCTAACTCTATAGCCACCATTGTATCAACCAAGGTGTTAACGCCTTTCCAGGCGGTATTACTTGCAGCAGTATTTAACTTCGCAGCATATTTTTTTATTAAAGACCACAAGGTAGCCAATACGGTTGCCAAAACCGTTCACGAGAACTTTATTACCCTGCATGTGGTATTAGCGGGGCTTATAGCCGCCATCAGCTGGAATTTAATTACCTGGTGGTTTGGTATACCATCCAGCTCCTCGCATACGCTTATTGGCGGCTTCGCGGGTGCCGGTATCACCAATGCCCTGTTCCTGGGCAAACACGCCTTTGAAGCCATTAACTCCCACTATGTATTAACCATTATCGCTTACATTGTACTTGCCCCGTTTATAGGCTTGTTCATTGCTTATATGGTTACCATTCTTATACTACACATTTGTAAACGCGCTAAACCCGCCACAGCCGAGCGCTGGTTCAAACGCCTGCAGCTATTATCAGCCGCCGCGTTAAGCTTTGCCCACGGCACCAACGATGCGCAAAAAGTAATGGGTATATTATATGTAAGCCTTATTGCCGCCAAAATTATTGGCAGTGGTGCCGAAATGCCCGACTGGATCCCGCTGGCCTGCTACTCTGCTATCGCCTTAGGTACCATGTCTGGTGGTTGGAAGATTGTGAAAACCATGGGTTCAAAGATCACCAAAATAACTCCGCTGGAAGGTGTTGCCGCGGAAAGCGCGGGCGCTATCACCTTATTTATTACCGAGCACTTTGCTATCCCGGTATCAACCACGCACACCATTACCGGCTCTATCATCGGGGTTGGCTTAACCAAGCGTGTATCAGCAGTACGCTGGGGTGTTACCATTAACCTGGTTTGGGCATGGATCATTACCATACCTATATCAGCCGTTATAGCCGGCTTGGTGTTCTGTTTGGTAAGGCACATTTAAAGCACACTCAAAACTAAAACCATAGCAAATTGCTGCCACCTGTTGGCAGCAATTTTGCTTTAAAGCCACTTATGAAAAAAAACCTTTTACTTATCCCTTTTATTTTTGTTGGTTTTAGCAGCTGTGATACGCTTAACCAGGTAGCCCAAAGCACGGTACAGCAATATGGCAACCCCAGCCAGCTGGAAATAAGCAATGGCTTAAAACAGGCGCTTGAATTGGGCACCGATAAAAGTTCAGACCAGTTATCGGCTGTTGATGGCTTTTTTAAAAACGCAGCTGTTAAGATCCTTTTTCCGCCTGAGGCGCAAAAGGTGGAGAGCACCTTACGCAGCATAGGCCTGGGCAAGCTGGCCGATAATGTAATACTTTCACTTAACCGTGCCGCGGAGGATGCGGCAGGCCAGGCTAAACCTATATTTATTAACGCTATTAAACAGATGACCTTACAGGATGTCACCAATATCCTGTTGGGCAGGCAGGATGCCGCTACACAATATTTTAAACGTACTACTACCCTGCAACTGGCGGCAAGCTTTAAACCGGTCATTCAGAACAGCCTCAACAAAGTGGGCGCAACCCGATATTATAGCGACGCGGCCGCGGCCTATAACCGTATACCACTGGTGACTAAGGTGAACCCCAACGTTAGCGATTACGTGACGCAAAAAGCCATTGATGGCTTATTTGTGGTGATTGCCCAGGAAGAATTGAATATTCGGCAGAACCTTTCTGCACGCACCACACCTCTATTACAAAAGATATTTGGATATTACGACAGGAACAAGCGGTAATACCTATAAGCTTTTACCGGAACTGTATAGCTAACTTTACAGTTTCGGTTATACCTGCGGAACTGGGTAACCATCCGGGCCCGTTTTTAACCAGGTTAATGGCTTTATTATCGGCTGCCTTACCCAAGCCACTGATCACTTTAAAATTGGATAAGGCGCCTTTGCTATCAACCGTAAATTGCAGGGTAACGGTGCCGGCCACACCGGGCAAACGGGCATTCTTATCGAGATAACGCTGATAAGCCGGCATACCTGTAGTTGGTTCGGCTTTGCGTTTAGCCGGTTTATCAGCGGCTACCACTACTTCAGCCAGGCTATTGTTGCTGGGCTCCAATTCTACTTTTATGCTATCGCCGTTTTTGGCACTCAGCGTTTTACTGTTATAGCCTAAAAAATTAACCGTTACATCTTCACCTGCTTTTGAGCGCCTAAGTGAGAACCGGCCATTCGCATCTGTTTGCGTGGCCGAAGCTTGTCCGGCTATTTTCACCGTGGCACCGGGGATAGGCGAGCCATCCGCTTTATCCAGCACTACGCCGCTTAGTGCAGGCGGCAAGTTCGCTGCTAAATAAGCCGCGTTGGTACTGCGGGCATCTGGTTGTGTATATCCTGCTCCCTCCGCGCGACTTAACACAGTTACCGGCTGGGAAGCAGTTTTGTTAACAGCCACATGAGCGCCGCCTAAAATAGTGTCTATCCGGGGCTTGATTGTAGCCAATGTACCTGCCGGCTTTTTATCAGCCATTTCCGCGGAATAAAAACCGTTAGCAGCAACGCTATCCGCCTTTTGGGTGGCTACAACCGGCGGCATTACTATCGCCATTTGCTTCGGCTCCATAGGTGCAACAGGCGTACTGCTTTTTTCCTTTTCGGGCTGAGCGGTTGGCACCCTGCTGATCGTCGCAGTACTGTCCGGCTTGGTTAAAGGCGCTACAGAAGGTTTTTCCTGGTTAACCAATAACTCTTTCTTTATATCGCCCGGCTTATCTCCTTTATAAAAAAATAACCCTGCAATAATAACAAAGCCCGTAACCGAAGCAGCTATGGCAATTACCGGCCAGGGTATCAGCTTGCGGGTTGGCCGCGTACCTGATATCCGTTCCTGCAGACGACTTTGCAACCCACCAAGCTCTGGTTCATGATCAGGCGTATCGGCATACCCTTCCAGCGCGTCCATCAAAAAAGGGTCGGCCTGTGCCTCGCGCTCCAGTTGGTGCATGGCTTCCGGGCTCAGTTCTCCTTTCAGGTACTGCCGTATCTTCAATATGTCGGTACGTTTATCTTTCACCGTTCTTCTCCAAACAGATCTTTAAGTTGCGTTTGCCATTCTGGATATAACTTTTCACTTCGTTCATGCTAAAACCCGTTTCGTCAGCAACTTCTTTATAGCATTTCTCTTCCAAATAAAATAATTGAACGCTTTGCTGTTGTGCAGGCGTTAACTTCTCCATGCAACGCTCAAGTGCCTGCATAGCTTGTTCTTTGTCTTCCGTATCAGGATGCAAAACCGGGGTAAATTCCATAAAATCTTCGAGCCCCACGGTTTCCATTTTCTTACCCGCTCTTAATTGCATGAGGCAGTAATTACGGCTTAGCGCGTACAGCCAGCTCCTGAAATGCTTTATTTCATGCTGATGCACTTTCCGTACCAGCTCTTCAAACACGGCCATTACCGCGTCGCTCGCAGCCTCCGCCTCCTTAAAATATTTTAACGCCACACCATAAACCAAAGGCATATAGGGCTCATATAGTTTGCCCAGCAGCTTAAGGTCGCGGGTATCGCGGTAGGCTTTAAGCAGTTGCTCATCGCTGTTATCTTGTGGTTGTACCGGCCGTTTAAAAAATCTCATTAAGACAGATGCTGCAAAATAATTTTTTTAACCGGTTTATGAAAATATGCTGTTGCGTTTCATATATCATTCGTCAGCGTTTAAAGAATCAATATCTGCAGCTGTAGCGTTTGCTGCCTGGCCTGCGTAATTACATTAACTTAAACTCCAAAAGCACATGAAAAAATTATTACTGTTACTTATTCCCGCCGTATTTTTATTTGCCTGTAAGAAAGATAACACCTTACCCCGCACGGAAACCACCACATCCGGCAGCAAATGGGGCATCAGGATAGGCAGTTCTGCCTCGGATGTTTATACGCAGCTACAGGTATCAGCAAAACAGAATAATTTTGAAAATGTAGACGTTCCCGGCCAAAAACTCACCTTTACTAAACCGGAGGAAATACAGCAGCGATATAGGTTTTACGGCATGATCAACCTGCAAAAGGGCTCTGATGGTGCTTCCATAGTTTATGACGCGGATAAAGTAACTTATATTACCGGAGCTGTGCCATCACCTGTAACGAAATGGCCGCAAACCGCAGCTGACGGATCTGCCGTAGTTGGTAACGAACCGGTGGATAATATTTATAACAAACTGCTGGCCATATACAAACTGCCTGCTTATGCAGATTATACCATTACACTGGCCTACAAATTACTAAACAAAGGCTTTGACCCCGATATGGGTAATTATAACGAATGGTCGTTTTATATCTTTAAAGATATAAAACCCGGCCTAAGCGGACGTAATTACGTGAGGTTGATATTCAGCAACGGAAAGCTCAAACAGATCATTACCGAATACAATGAGTTTGAGGTTGTTAATACCAATCAATAATTAGCCGGGTCTTGCCCAAAGGTTTTAGTGAGTAGCTCGTAAAGTTCAGGGTGTTTGGCCTGTAACTGTTCCGGTTTCTCAAAAAAGTATTCGGAAACTACCGCGAAAAACTCCGCCTCATTGGTTGCCCCGTAAGGATTAATGTCAGAATGTCCTGACTGAATACGTCCTATCTCCTGGTGCATCATCTGCACCCAGGGTTTAATGTACTCGTGTGGTAAAAAACCTTCGGGTATGCCATCTGTAGCACCATCGGCCTTATCCAGCAGGTGTACAAACTCATGTATGCCGGTATTTTCCTTGCCGCTGTTTTTAGAAAAACCTTTTTGCAACGCCGCTCGGGAGAGTATCATTTGTCCGTTCATATAGCCGCTGCCCACCATACCCATAATATTGCGCTCGTCGCTGCCTTCAAATTGATAGTCCTTATCAAAGGTATCGGGGTAAAGCAAAACGTTGGTTACGTTGCGGTAATTCCAGTCTTTAAACCGGAAGATGGGTATTACCGCACTGGCAGCAATCATCAGCCGGTCGGTATCAGTTATTTCGAGGCCAACACCTTCAATGTTTACAGCATCTAAAAACTGCTCAATCTTATCTACAAAATAAGCCTTGTCATCAACGGAAAGGTTATTATAATAATCAATATGCTGCGCCAGCAACGCCTTTTGCTTATCGTTAAGGATATGTTGTGTAAGGCCGCCGCGTTTCCTGCGCCGGGCGTTGAAAAGGGTATAGCCTACCAGTAGCACTACCGCTATAACTACATATATCATACTGCGGACCGGGTTATTTTACGTCATAGTTTACCACCACAGTAGGCAGTAGTGTAGCGGCGTTCAATGGTATCTGGTCGCGGGCGATGATGGGTTTACGGCGTTTGTAAAAATCATAAGCGGCCTTTTGCACCTCCGCAACACCGGTTGCTGGTGCGTTGTAATTGATAGAGAAAGGGATGATAAAATCATGGAACTTCTCTTTGTCCGGGATGATCCACTTTTTGGTTGATTTCTTCAGCGCGTCAATAGCCGGCAGTGTGATCAGGTAATCATCGGCATAATAGATCACAATTTTTTGCACCACGCCGTTTATGTCGGCAGTAAATTTCAGTACCGCTACACCCGTGGCTTTTTTAGAAATAATATCCGGCCCCACGGTTAGGCTGTCTTTAAAAAAGCGGGTCATAACCGGGGCGCCCCCCTGGAAAGGAAAAGCCAGTTGCTGCTGCGCGCTGCAATACAATGAGCTAAATATGCAGGCTATAAAAAGTAATTTCTTCATTTAATCTTCTTTTGGCTCGCGTTTGGTGCCTTCATATAGTTCGTACTCAAATAAACGGCAATCCAGCTTACCATTGTAAAACTCAATTTTGCGGCTGGCCTTTAACCCAATTTTCTTAGCCAGATCCGGGTTGCCGGTAAAAACGTACCCACGGTAACCCAGGCATTTCTTTTTCAGGAAATCGCCTATGCGTTTGTAAGTAATTTCCAGCTTGGTATGCACACCTAAACGCTCACCGTATTCCGGGTTAAACATCACTACGCCACCACCTTCGGGTACTTCAGTTAGTTCAAAATCACAAACGTCAAACTCGATCAAATGTTCTACGCCCGCGGTATTCGCGTTGCGGCGGGCTATATCAACGGCATCTGCTGAAATATCTGTCGCAATAATTTTAAAGTTTACTGCCTTTTTAGCTTTATCCTTCAGTTTACGGCGTTCGGTAAAAAACGCCTGCTCATCATACCCTAATATGTGCATAAAGCCATAATTCATGCGGAACAGGCCCGGATGCTTATCAGTAGCCAGTAACGCCGCTTCTATGACCAGCGTACCTGAACCACACATGGGATTAATGAAGTGGCTGTTCCTATCCCAGTTGGTAGCCATAATGGTTGACGCGGCCAGGGCTTCCAGCATAGGCGCTTTACCCGGTATTTTACGATAGCTGTGCTTGGCAAGTGTTTCGCCGGAGGTATCCAGGAAAACATCGGCCTTGTTATCCTGCCAGTAGAGGTGTACTACTGTTTTGTTGACATCGGCACCGCTGTTAGGGCGAATGCCTTTTTTATCTTTTATACGGTCAACAATGGCATCCTTCACCTTAACATTGGCAAACAATGGCGTAGTAATATGCTGGTTGTTTACGTTAGAGGTCACCGAAAAAAAACCGGTAAAATCTATCAGCTCTTCCCATTCTATTTTAACCAGTTCGTTGTACAATTCCTGGGGATCGGCCGCCTCGAAGCTTTTTAACAGGTATAATACCTGACTGGCGCAGCGCAAATTCAGGTTAAGCGGGATAGTGTCCGTAATGGTGCCCTGGAGCTCAACACCTGTAGGGAAAACGCGCGATGGCTTGTAACCAAGCGCTTCAACCTCCTGCTGCAAATAAGGCGACAGGCGTTTGTTACAGGTAATGATGATCTTACTTTGTGTGTGGAAAACTTGCATAATTATTTCGCGAATTTATGAATTAAATACGCCGCTATTTAATTTGAGGTTATTAACTTTACATTTTAATCATTTTTCTGAAATCATGGAAGTTAAAGGCAAGGTACACGAAGTATCGGCAACCCAACAGGTAACCGAGTCGTTAAAGAAGAGAGAACTGATTCTCGAATACATCGAGAACCCGCAATACCCTGAATATTTAAAATTTGAAGCTATACAAGACCGCTGCAACCTGCTTGATAACGTTAAAGTAGGTGATGATGTAGAAGTGTTTTTTAACCTGAAAGGTCGCCCATGGACGGATAAGACGGGTAAAAAATCATATTTCAACTCTTTGCAGCTTTGGAAAATTAACGCGCTTGGTGGCGCTGGCAGCAGCTCATCACCTGAGTACGCCGCTCCGGCCGACATAAGCTCTACGCCTGATGATGACGATCTGCCATTCTAATTAGTTTGCAGTTTTGAGTTTGCAGTAAGCAGACCAACGAAATAAAAGAAGCTCATCTGATATCAGATGGGCTTCTTTGTTTGTGCAGTATAATGAATGTAAAAGATGTATGCTGGCTTATTCAACATTTTGGCTAAAGCCATTGGACTTTGTTTGTAAACCGTTGACTGAAGTCAACGGCAATGATATCGCTTAGCTTTTTCGTCAAGATTAGTAACAACTACATGCATTCATTGCCGTCGGCTTTAGCCAACGGCATATGTTAGCCTATGCATATTTATTTTTGGCTAAAGCCATTGGAGTTTGTCTGTTAACCGTTGACTGAAGTCAACGGCTATGATATATTTAGTTTTCGCCAGGGTGTAGTTAATGGAATATTTCCAAATCATTGCCGTCGGCTTCAGCCAACGGTATTATGAGCTATTCTTTAACTATCTTCTTCAATGTCACTTTGTTGCCTTGCTTTACTTGCAGGTAATACAGCCCATTTACCGGCAAAGCAAATTTCCTGCTGTACGCTAAAGCAGCAGATTTATCCGTCCAAATAATACTACCAGCATGTCCGTAAAAGGTAATTTCCTTTTGCCCTGCCGATAGAAAGTTTAAATTCAACAAAGTTTTCCCTGTAGTGAATTCGTACCCCATGTTAAGATCGGTAAGGAGGTCTGCGGTTTTACTCACGCCCGATATAGCCACCAATTTTTCAGCTGGTGCATCAGTAACAGTGTAATGTATATTAGTACCGATGCCGTCATTGTCGGTATTGGTAAAATTGAAATTCTGGCTGTTAGCTGTGAGTTTAATTAAATGGGCAGGCCTGTTTCCGGGCAGTGGAACCATATCCATTTGCGGCAGGTCAGTATCCAGGTGATAGGTAAAGGCGCTATCGGTTCTGAGGCGTTTTACACTTACCCGCTTTTCTGCTTCAGGCGCATCTGCGTTACTACGTACAATATTCCGCTCAATAACAATGGTTTTCTGGTTATTATTCTGCTTAAGCATCATACCTGTATTGGCACCCGGTGTTGGCGGAGGTACAGGCGCATCCTTAATGGCAGCCAGCACATCGGCGCGTTCTGCAGTGCTTAAAGCGCTTATAGCCTTACCATTTACCATAGTATCGCCATTCATGATCCTGATATCGATGCTCTTCCTGCTTTGCGCCAGCACAAATGGCGGCAATGCCATGATCAGTATTAAACTAATGGAAAAAATAAACTCGAAGCCGTATTGGATTGGTCTTTTCATTGTGTTTACGGGTTAGCATGACAAAGGTATAAAACCATTATCAACCAATATCTTAAATCCTCAGTAAACATTTGTTAAAATTTGTTAAAAGCATTTTTAGCAGTGCAAAATCAGATATTTTTGTTACTGCATGAAAAAGAAAAGTATAGCACTGATTATTGGCTTAATGGGCTTTGCCCTGCTTGGGGTGGTAGCCATGCAGTTGTACTTTCTGCGCCAATCGTACCAGATGCAAACAGAGATGTTTAACCAATCTGTTAACGAAGCGCTAAACAGTGTGGTAACCAAAGTTTCCAAGCAGGATGCCATCAACTTTATTAATGCTAAAACCCAGCGCTCGTTTGCCTTCAATAATATGGATAAGCATAACGAGATCAGCATCAACGGTAAAAAAATATCTCCACAGGATTCGCTCATGGCTAAAACAACCAGCAAACGCCAGCGTAAACTGGCCATGCTGCGCGATAGCCTGCGCCGTATGATATTGCACAAGAAGCAGGACGACGAAATTAACGCGCTGATGCAGCAGGGATCAGTAAACCTGCGCATACGTATTGAAGAATATACCGATGAATTTGGCGACGTGCATGGCCGCTTTATACCCGAAATTGTTAAAGGCCCCAAACCGGTAAAACGCAGGCTGCATAAGTACGATACCCTGTATGCTACCTACATAGACCCTCAGTTTGGCAAACAGCTTATTGCGGCACCACAGCTTAACCCGCTTTGGGTGCGCGAGCAGCAACGCCTCCAAAAAGAACGCCAGTTAGCACAGATCAAAAAGATACTCGCGGCCGATTCTATTGCCAATACGCCCAATGCCAAACAATCCTCAAATGTGATCGAAAACATTGCCGAAGAGTACCGTAAGTCTGACGAACCGTTGTACAAACGCCTTAACATCTTTTGGATAGATTCGCTGCTTCGGTTTGAACTGCACAATCGTGGGATATTTTTGCCTTTTAGCTATGAAGTGGCTATGGCCAATAAGGATTCGCTCCTGTTTTCTAAAGCGATGGACATGAGTGGCGAAAAACCCAAATTTGTGCCGGCCAATACTTATCAGAAAACTATTTTTAATAACGAATTACTTACCGACCCTGGGAAGATCAGGGTATACTTTCCGCAGAAAGAATCATTCATACTCGGCAACATGACGGCGACTATGGGCACTACCGCCGCGTTGTTATTTGTATTAATTTTCTGCTTCGGCTACACCATATTTTCCATCATTAAGCAGAAAAAGGTATCAGAGATGAAAATCGATTTCATCAACAACATGACCCACGAGTTCAAAACTCCTGTATCAACCATCATGATAGCGAGCGAGGCTTTAAAGGATGAGGAGATAGCAGACGATAAAACCAGGGTAGCACGGCTGGCTAATGTCATCTATGAAGAAAATGCACGACTGGGCAGCCACATAGAGCGGGTACTGAACATTGCCCGTATAGAGAAAAATGATTTCAAGCTGGATAAGAAACCGTTAGACGTGAACGAGCTGATCTCCGTTGTACTGGATAGTATGGCACTTAAGCTGCAAAAGTGCAATGCGGTTACTAACCTGCACCTGGACGCGCAGAACCCTATGATACTGGCTGATGAGCTTCACTTTAGCAATGTTTTGTACAACCTGATAGATAACGCGGTTAAATACAGCAAAGATGTGCCCGAGATTACCATAACTACTTTTAATAAGAACAACGAACTGGTGATTAAAGTTGCCGACAAAGGCATAGGCATGAGCCGCGATCAGCAATCAAAGATATTTGAACAATTTTACCGTATACCTACCGGCAACCTCCATGATGTAAAAGGCTTTGGCTTGGGCTTAAGCTATGTAAACACCATCGTGAAAAGGCTGGAAGGCGCTATCAGCGTGCGTTCTGAAAAAGAAAAGGGTTCTGAGTTTGAATTAAAATTTGCAGCAGTGTAACAACTCTAAGAGTTAGTAAGTCCGATAAGTAAGGAAAATATTTACATACCCTCACTTCCGGGCTTGCCGACGTCCGGACTTACCTACTAAATACATGAAGAAAATACTACTGGTTGAAGACGATCCGAATCTTGGGCTACTGTTGCAGGATTATTTGCAGCTTAAAGGCAAATTTGATGTTACCTTGTGTAAGGATGGCGACGAAGGCCTTAAAGCCTTCACCAAACAAGCGTATGACCTGGTGATACTGGATGTGATGATGCCCAAAAAAGATGGCTTCACGCTCGGTAAAGACATCCGTAAAGTGAACGCGCAGGTGCCCATCATATTTGCTACGGCCAAAGCTATGATAGAGGATAAAACCCAGGCTTTTAATCTTGGTGGCGACGATTATATCACCAAACCCTTCCGTATCGAAGAATTATTGCTTCGTATTAACGCGCTGCTAAAACGCGCGGAGCAAAGCGATAAAAAAGAGGATAACAGCCCATCGCAATTTAAACTGGGCAGTTATAATTTCGATTACACCACACAGCTCATCACCCGGGGAGATGCCATACAAAAACTATCTACCAAAGAGGCTGAACTTTTGCGCCTGCTGTGCCTTAAACGCAATGAAGTACTTACCCGCGAAGAAGCCCTTTTAAACATCTGGCACGATGACAACTACTTTAACGGCCGCAGCATGGATGTATTCTTAAGCAAGATACGCAAGTACCTTAAAGATGACCCCGCCGTTGAGATCATTAACGTACATGGCCGGGGCTACAAGCTGCTGATCAATTAAGCGGGGATTTTTTTTGTCTTTTATGACCGTGTGATGGTTATCATCTTGAACTATACTCACCATAAAAAGTCTTCGACAAACTCATACTGACCATTCTTTCCATATACATGGGAAGAATTATTAGAAATCATACTATTGATATGATACGTAAGCATCTAAGTGGACTTGCTTAAATAATTAAGCCCGACTTTTAAGTCAGGCTCAATTATTTATTATTAAAGATTACCAAATGCGTTTTCGGCTTCTTTATAAAAGACGTCCTGCTTACCCACCTTTTGAGGGTCAAAGCTTACTAATTTTATAATATTTACATATTGACTTAAATCAATTTTGCTGAGATCAATTTGATTTGGATTAATCTTCCAACGAACAGCATTATTCTCGATTTTCATCAATTCCGTAAGGCCAGCAATCAATGGTACAAAAAAACCAAAAGGATATTGATAGTCTGATTTTATATCTGTGGATAAGAATGGTACCCTTGTTGCTGTTTTTACTACTGCTGAAATTCTTCCAAACTTACCAGGAGATGCATCGTGGTATAAGTTAGGAAACTCAATGTACATCCTATCAAAAAATTTAAGAATATCTTTTGTCAAATGCAATGCTGATTTAACAAGTTCGTCTTGTAAAACATATTTCCCATTCTCATACTTTGAGATCGACTCATGGCCTACCACATCATTAAAGAACTCAACGCATTTACTCTTTTGAGAATAAACACTTATTTTGTTTAAACTTTTTATATCAGACGGTATTTTTCCCCTTTCTCTTAAAAAAATCAAAGGTATAGTAGCTAAACTGATTACATCCTCAGATTTAATCTTTCCACTATAGCCTGCTTTCCATATGACGTCAAATTCACCATCCAATAAATCTTTCAATAAATCATATAAACCGACTTGGTTCCCTTTAGAAGTTTCAGTCAACTGAACATTATTATTCCTTGCCGAACATATTTCCGATAAGTTTTCATAGTACTCCTCTAATGCTCCGTCTTCCTCGTTAGGTGTGATTATTTCAATAGGAATTGAAAATTTAAATTCCTCTTCCCTTTCCTTAAAACGTGTCAACAGCTCATCATAATTAGCGTCCCAAAACATCTTGCAATCATCCCATTTTTTTATGTTTGTCCCAAAGAGTTCGCTAATTATATAAATCCCAACAGCAAAAGTGTTGTGCCCTCCATCCATGATACCCTCATGTTCGGGATCCTCGAAGCTTAATTCGACCCGATTTCTATCAAGAATTTTGCATGACTGCGTTGCTATCAATAAACCCTTAGATTTGTAAAAATATAATTCAGGGCTATTTTTTAATGTTTCATGAATTCCCTTGGTAATTTTATTAACATTAGCAATTCTTGGATTCACCTTATTATCAGCTTCTTTAAGTAATTTAATGAAGTTTAACGGGGAAATGCTTGAAGATAATTTATTAATTTTTACCTTTTCAGGTGAAGCTTGTAAGCCGGTTGTACTGTTTAACTTGATAATTAAATTTGTGTTCATAATACTATTTACCGAACGAGAAGTTGCTAAATAAATACTATGGAAGAAAGCTATCAGCTCGTTCATTCCTAATGACTTTCCAATCATAATACCTGTAGCCTATCCAGGCTAAATCTACAATCCCTGTAGATGCACGAAATCCATCATGCATAACAAACTTAAAAAAATATTTTTAATTTTTTACAAATAATATTGTAATTCCCTTTTAAAGTTGATCACATTAGAAGTCTTGCAGCATGATTGGCTTTTTAAGCAAATAATCTCTGGTATAAACTCTTATTCAGTTTATCATCATCCAAAAGGATATGTAATATATTACCTGTCTGCTCACTGCTGTAATTTAATTGATCATTTGGCTAGTTTGGGGCCCACATACGCGGTCTATTAAGGTTTGATCGCAGTATCAGCTGACATGAATGCAAAGTATTGAAGGATAAATAGCATAACATGTTAAATAAAAGCACGACTCTAAAGTCTATTTTCGGCTTAAAGCATTCATAAACCGCAACACCGCATAGGTAGACAACTGGCCACCTGGCCCGTTAATATTATAATCGAAACCATGGGTTGCCCAGGGCAGCCTAAGCCAGTAGTGTGGCACATCGGCCTGCTGTAATTTCTCGGTTAGCCTTCGGCTGTGTTCGTAAGCCACCAGCGCGTCATTGGCCCCGTGGATGATCAGTGTGGGCGGCACCGAGCTATCCACAAACGATAAAGGCGAGCTATTTACATACTGTTTCGGTGCGCTATTGTAAGTACCACCCAGGTAATTCTCCATTACCTTCCGCGAATCCATGATCAACCTGCTCGAAGGTACTGAGTAACCCCACACCATATCAGCAGGGCCATAGAAATCAATAACCCCGGCAATGTGCTCGTTTTTTAGTGTGTATCCAGCCACCAGTGCGATCTGCGCCCCTGCCGAACGGCCAAGTAAAACAAACGCACTGGTATCAATAGATAATTCAGCAGCGTGCGCACGCAGGTATTTAAGCGCATTTTCCACATCCTCAATTGGCGCGGGGCTTTTCCGCTTCGGCGCCATGCGGTAGTTGATAGAGGCAACATTATAGCCATTGGTAGCCAGTACGCTATTCAACTCCGGTAATTGCTGCGAGTCGCCACTGCTCCAGGAGCCTCCGTGGATTACGATGACGCAAGGCCTGCTTCCTTGAATCTTACTTGGGTAGAAGTCCAGGGTTAACGAGGTGTCTGCGTATTTAGCGTAAGTACGCCTAAAGTGATCTACCTCGGGTGTTTTATCAAAAAGCTTTTTTACGGCAAAAGGTACTACAGTTTCCGAATTGGTTTTTTCCGGCAATTCTTTATCAAGCTCGCCCGTTAATTTCCCGGAGATGCGAACGGCCTGAAAAATTGGAAGGATAAATATCAGGAAGGCTATGGCACTGATGATGCTGCCTGTAATAAAATTTTCGTCAGCCCGTCGGCCCGAAGCGAATATGATAAGCGCTACCAGCGCAAGCACCCAGCAGTATTCGCCGGCGATAACGGCAAGCAACCACAAATGGTACTCCGGTGCGGGAAACAGTATCAGTAAAGCTGTTAACAACAGTAGGATGCTCAATATCAATCGGATCATTTTGCGAATTTACAGGTATTTCTTTGGCAATTTTATCGAAGGATTTGCGTGCAGTTAGTAACTGAAAAAAGTTCTTAACGCAAAAAAGCCTTCGACTG